>NZ_BNEA01000015.1:2925000-4387500 GCF_016860525.1 Streptomyces rubradiris | reverse complement strand
CGCGGCAACCCGAAGAACTTTACGGTTCGGACAGGGGCGTGTCAACACCCCCTGTCAAGATCTTTTCTGTGGCCCCGGGCCGGGCCTCAGTCCAGGTCGGTGAGCCGGCCGCCGGCGTCCGGCTGCGCGTGCTCGACCCGGCGCAGGAGCCGGGTCAGGACCTCGCCGAGCACCGCGCGCTCGGCGGGGGTGAGGTCCTGGAGCAGATCCTCCTCGAAGACCGTCGCCAGGCGCATGGCCTCCAGCCACTTCTCCCGGCCCTCGGGGGTCAGCTCCACGATGACGCGCACCCGGTTGGACTCGTCCCGCTCCCGGGTCACCAGCCCCTCGGCCACCATGCGGTCGATCCGGTGGGTCATCGCGGCCGGGGTGAGGCCGAGCCGCTTGGCCAGGTCGCTCGGGCCCATGCGGTAGGGCGCACCGGAGAGGACCAGTGCCTTGAGGACCTCCCACTCGGCGTTGCTGATGCCGAGGGCGGCGGTCTGGCGGCCGTACGCGACGTTCATCCGGCGGTTCAGCCGGGACAGCGCCGACACGATCTTCTCGACCTGGGGGTCCAGATCCTGGAACTCGCGCTGGTAGGCGGCGATCTGTTCTTCGAGTGTCGGCTCCGTGACGCCGGGGGTGTCGGCCATGGCCGCAGTATCGCACGCGACCCCTTTGCCTTGAAGTCCTTGACTGTGTACTCTTTAGCTTCGAACTTTAGCTTTGAAGTCTTCAGATCTAACTAGTGAGAGAGGTGAACGTGACCAGGGCGATGGGCGCAGCGATGCGCCGGATCCACGTGGGCAACGCACTCAGCGCGTTCGGGCTCGGCTTCACCGTCCCGTACCTGTACGTCTATGTGGCGCAGGTGCGAGGACTCGGAGCCATGACGGCGGGGCTCGTGCTCGCCGTCTTCGCCGTGGCCGCGCTGATCGTCCTGCCGTTCGCCGGCCGGGCGATCGTGCGGCGCGGCCCGCTGCCGGTCCTGCTCGCCGCCCTGGTCCTCGCCGCTCTGGGCGCGCTGAGCCTCGGTCTGGCGGGCGGTGCCGCGTCCGTGCTGCTGTCCGCCGCCGCGCTCGGCGCCGGACAGGCCGTGATGCAGCCGGCGCTGGCGACGATGATCGTGGACTGCTCCTCGGCGGACACCCGCTCGCGCGCGTTCGCGATGCAGTTCTTCCTGCAGAACCTGGGGCTCGGTGTCGGTGGCCTCATCGGTGGCCATCTGGTCGACACCACGCGCGTGTCCTCGTTCACGCTGCTGTTCGCGATCGAGGCGTTGATGTTCCTGCTGCTGGTCGGGGTGATGGCGACCGTGCGGATGCCGCACTCGCCCCGGATGGCGGACGCCCCGGCGCGGTCGGCCAAGGGCGCCTGGAAGCAGCTGCTCGGGAACCGGGCGATGGTGCAGCTGTGCGTGCTGGGCTTCGTGCTCTTCTTCGCCTGCTACGGCCAGTTCGAGTCGGGTCTGAGCGCCTACGGCGTGGAGGCGGCCGGGATATCCACGTCCGCGCTGGGCACGGCGCTGGCCGCGAACACGCTGATGATCGTGGTCGCCCAGTTCGCCGTGCTGAAGCTGGTGGAGCGGCGCCGGCGGTCCCGGGTCATCGCCGCGGTGGGCCTGATCTGGGCCGTCGCCTGGCTGGCCGCCGGGTACGCGGGGCTGGGACACGGCAGCCAGGAGATGGCCACGGCCGCCTTCGTGTCGACGTACGCGCTGTTCGGGCTGGGTGAGGCGATGCTGTCGCCGACGGTCGCGCCGCTGGTCGCCGATCTGGCGCCGGAGGGGCTGGCCGGGCAGTACAACTCGGCGTTCGCGCTGGTCAAGCAGTTGGCGCTGGCGGTCGGTCCGGCCGTGGGCGGCCCCTTGGGCGCCTCCCTGCACGCGCCGTACATCGTGACCTTCCTGCTGTTCTCGCTGTCGATCACCGTGCTGGCCCTGCGGCTGGGACGGCGTCTCACCGCGGTGCAGGACCGTCCGTGGACGGGGCGGGAGAGCCGGGTGGTGAGCCGGGGCCAGGCGGCTGCGGAGCCGGTGACGGCCGAGGCGTAGGGCCGCGCCGCGGGTGTGATGCCCCGCAGGGGCGTGGGGAACCACACGGCCGGCCATGGACCGCCCGCACCCGGGCAGCGGCGCCGCGCCCGCTCGGCGCTCACCCCTTCGGCAGGACGAACTCGCACCACACCGCCTTGCCGCCACCCGGTGTGCGGCGGCAGCCCCAGTTGGAGGCGATCGTCGCCACGATGGCGATGCCGCGGCCGGACTCGTCGCCCGGTTCCGCGCGCCGTCGGCGCGGCAGGTGGTCGTCGCCGTCCGTGACCTCGATGATCAGGCGGCGGTCGGTGCGGCGCAGGCGCAGCCGCATGGGCGGGGTGCCGTGCTGGAGGGAGTTGGTGACCAGCTCGCTCGTGGCGAGGACGCCGAGGTCGTGCAGTTCGGCGGGGAAGCGCCAGCTGGTCAGCACGCCGGAGGCGAACGCCCGGGCGCGGGGCGCCGCCTCGACGCCGCCGAGGAGTTCCAGGGCCGCGTTGCGGAAGAGGTCGCCGTCGGGGCCGGTACGCGCCGGGTGCTGGAGGACGAGGACGGCCACGTCGTCGTCGTGGTCGGCGGTGACGCCGGCCGAGCGGACCAGGCGGTCGCAGACGACCTGCGGGGTGCCGGTGGCGCCGGCGAGGGCGCCGGCGAGCGCGGCGATGCCCTCGTCCAGGTCGGCGTCCCGGCGCTCCACCAGGCCGTCGGTGTAGAGGACGGCCGTGGCGCCGGGGCCGAGGGCGACGCACCCGGAGGAGTGCATCCAGCCGCCGGTGCCGAGTGGCGGGCCGGTGGGTTCGTCGGCGCGGGAGACCACGCCGTTCTCGTCGCGGACCAGGATCGGCAGATGACCGGCCGACGCGTACACCAGGCGGCCCTCGTTCGGGTCGTGGATGGCGTAGACGCAGGTGGCGATCTGGTTGGCGTCGATCTCGGCGGCCAGGCCGTCGAGTAGCTGGAGCACCTCGTGCGGGGGCAGGTCGAGGCGGGCGTAGGCGCGGACTGCCGTGCGGAGCTGGCCCATGACGGCGGCGGCCCGCACCCCTCGGCCCATGACATCGCCGATGACGAGGGCGGTCCGGCCGCCGCCGAGGGTGATCACGTCGTACCAGTCGCCGCCGACCGCGGCCTCGGTGCCGCCGGGGTGGTAGGTGGCGGCGATGCGCAGGTCGTCGGGCTGTTCCAGTTCCTGCGGGAGCAGGGAGCGCTGGAGGGTGACGGCCGTCTCGCGCTGGCGGCGCTCGCTGGCGCGCAGGCGTTCGGCGGCCTCGGCGTGGTCGGTGACATCGGTGGCGAAGACGAGGACGCCCGCGTCCCGGTCGCCGTCCTCGGTGACGGGGGTGCAGGTGAAGGTGTACGAGCGGCCGTCGACGGCCTTGCGGGACTTCAGGGTGCGGGGTCTGCCGCTGCGCAGCACCTGGTCGAGCAGCGGGAGCAGGCCCAGTTCGGCGAGTTCGGGCAGGGCGTCGCGGGCGGGGACGCCGGTGGGGCGGGTGCCGAACGCCGTGGTGTAGGCGTCGTTGACGTAGCCGATGCGGTGGTCGGGGCCGTGGACGAGGGCGACGAGGGCCGGGACACGGTCCAGGACGTCACGCGCGGGCAGTACGTCGACGGCGGGCACCGGGTGGCCGTCGGCGGACCGTTCGGCGCGGGCCGCGGGCACGGAGCCGTCGCCCCGCCGGTCCGGGGAGACCGCCGACTCGGTCCGCGCGGCGGCGCGGCGCTGCGTTCCGGGGAGCCGGGCGCTCCAGCGCGTGAAGTTCACTGTGGGAAAAGCCTCGTGGGTGCTGTGGGCGGGCGGGGGCTCGTCCGGGGACGTGGGCAGTCTGGCAGGGGGGCGGACCACGGCGACAACCGTCAGACGCCTCGACGGTGCGCGGAGTTCCCGGGACCGGTCAGGACTACCCCTTCGGGTCGTCGGAGGGGCTGTGGGGAGGCTTTCCACCGGCCGCCAGTTCGAACTCGGCGCGGGGATGTTCGAGCGAGCCGAGCGAGACGATCTCCCGTTTGAACAGCCCGGCGAGGGCCCATTCGGCGAGCACCCGGGCCTTGCGGTTGACGGTGGGCACCCGGCTGAGGTGGTACGCGCGGTGCATGAACCAGGCCGGGTAGCCCTTCAGCTTCCGGCCGTAGACCTGGGCGACGCCCTTGTGCAGGCCGAGGGAGGCGACGGAGCCGGCGTACCGGTGGGCGTACGTCTCCAGGGGCTCGCCGCGCAGCGCGTGCGCGATGTTGTCCCCCAGCACCCTGGCTTGACGGACCGCGTGCTGGGCGTTGGGCGCGGTCTCGGCGCCGGGTTCGGCGGCGGTGACGTCGGGGACGGCGGCGGCGTCTCCCGCGGCCCAGGCGTGCTCGGCGCCGTCGACGGTGAGCTGGGCAGTGCAGCGGAGCCGGCCGCGGTCGGTGCGCGGCAGGCCGGTGGCGGCGATCAGCGGGTGCGGTTTGACGCCGGCCGTCCACACGAGCGTGCGGGTCGGGAAGCGCTGGCCGTCGCTGAGGACGGCGACCCGGTCGGCGCAGGACTCCAGGCGGGTGTTCAGCAGCACCTGGATGTTTCGGCGGCGTAGCTGGGTGACGGTGTAGCGGCCCATCTCCGGGCCGACCTCCGGCAGGATCCGGTCGGTGGCCTCCACGAGGATCCACTTCATGTCCTCGGGGCGGAGGTTGTGGTAGTGGCGCGCGGTGTAGCGGGCCATGTCCTCCAGTTCGCCGAGGGCCTCGACGCCCGCGTAGCCGCCGCCGACGAAGACGAAGGTGAGGGCGGCGTCGCGGAGCGCGGGGTCGCGGGTGGAGGAGGCGATGTCCATCTGCTCGATCACGTGGTTGCGCAGGCCGATGGCCTCTTCGACGGTCTTGAAACCGATGCCGTACTCGGCGAGGCCGGGGATGGGCAGGACGCGGGAGACCGAGCCGGGGGCGAGCACCAGTTCGTCGTAGCCGAACAGCTCGGCGGAGCCGCCCCGGTCGGCGGTGGCGAGCGTGCTGACGGCGGCCGTGCGCACCGCGTGGTCGATGGAGGTCACCTCGCCGACGACGACGTGGCACCGGTCGAGGACGCGGCGCAGCGGTACGACGACGTGGCGCGGGGAGATCGAGCCGGCGGCGGCCTCGGGAAGGAACGGCTGGTACGTCATGTAGGGATCGGGGGTGACGACCGTGATCTCGGCCTCGCCCCTGTTCAGCTCGGCCTTCAGCTTCCGCTGGAGACGCAGGGCCGTGTACATCCCGACGTAGCCGCCGCCGACAACCAGAATGCGCGCACGTTCCTTCACCATCCCATGACGCACCCGCCGCTGGTGTTTGTCCACAGGCCCGGCAATTTGTGTGACCGGCGGCCGGGTGCGCGCGGGACCGGCCGGGGTGCCCGGTCGGGAGAAAACGGGGCAGGTCAGCGGGGGCGGGCGAGTGGGCGGGAAGGGAGGGAATCGGGACGTACACGTCCCGTACTCCGATCGGGGGGCGCACTGTACGGAACCTGCCCCTTCTGAATTGACTGCCTCTCAACTATGTTCGTGTGTCGACGGAGTGTAGGGAATGTGGTCGAACGGGCCCGCGACGGGCGGATCCGGTCGGAACCGATGCCCGTTCCGCGCGCTTCGCAGCCAGTGGCGGGGAGTCTCCGGGGGGAGACGTCATTACCGGGGGAAACACATGCATGTTCAGGACACGCATTGGGCATCGGCTACCGCCATCGCACCCGGCGGCAGAACGATGAGTACGGCGGCGGGCACGGGACGCGCGGACGGGGCGCGGACCACTCCGCTGCGGGTCGACGCGCAGCGCAATCTGGAACACGTGCTGCGCGCGGCGCGTGAGGTGTTCGGCGAGCTGGGGTACGGCGCGCCGATGGAGGACGTGGCGCGGCGCGCCCGGGTCGGGGTCGGCACGGTGTACCGGCGCTTTCCCAGCAAGGACGTGCTGGTCCGGCGGATCGCCGAGGAGGAGACCGCCCGGCTGACCGAGCAGGCGCGGGCCGCGCTCGGGCAGGAGGACGAGCCGTGGTCGGCGCTGTCGCGGTTCCTGCGGACATCGGTGGCGTCGGGGGCGGGGCGGTTGCTGCCGCCGCAGGTGCTCCGGGTCGGCTCCGCCGGTTCGGACGGGTCGGGGGCGGCGGGTACGTCTGACGCGTCCGGAGCGTCGGGCGAGGAGGCTCGGGTGCCTCAGCAGCGGGTGCAGCCGGGGAACGGTGAGCTGCGGCTGGTGCCGGACGAGTCCCCGCTGGGGGCCGACGACGCCGGGGCCGGGGCGCTGCTCGACGTGGTCGGGCAGTTGGTGGAGCGGGCTCGGGCGGCGGGTGAGCTGCGGGCGGATGTGTCGGTGGGGGATGTGCTGCTGGTGATCGCCACGGCGGCGCCGTCCCTGCCGGATGCGGCGCAGCAGGCGGCGGCTTCGGCCCGGTTGCTGGACATCCTGCTGGAGGGGCTTCGGTCGCGGCCGGCGTCGGCGTCCGCGTCCGCGTCGGCGTCGGCGTAAGCGCGGCTCGGCTTCGCCTTCGGCGGATTCGTGTTCCCACCCGCACCACCCGTGCGGCTATCGCGGTCGGGTGCGGGTGGCCCCTGTGGGGCGCGTTCGCCGTCGGCGGCTGCGGGGGCTCGGGCGTCGGATACGGGAGCCGCGGGCGGCGCTGCCGGGGTCGGGTGCCGGGAGGCGGATGCCGAGTACCGGAAGGCGGATGCCGGGTACCGGGAGGCGAGAGGCGGGCGCTGGGTGCCGAGAGGCGGATGCCGGGTGCCGGCGCTGGGGGCCGAGGGGCGGATGCTGGTCGGCGGGGGTCGGGAAGACCGGTGCCGGTGGTCGGGGGTAGCGGCGAGCCGCCGCGCCGTTGCCGGGTGGTCCTGGAGCAGCGGCTCACCGGTCGGCGCAGCCCCGGTCGCCGCAGCACGACGGACCGCCGGGCGGTACTCCGCAGCGGCCGTGGCTCAACTCCTCCGGACGGCCCCGCCCCGACGCCGTAGCACCACAGCCCGTCGGGCGGTACTCCGCAGCGGCCCTGGACCGGCAGCCCTTCGGGCGGCGTTGCTCAGTGGGCGTGGCGCGACGGGTCGTCGGGCAGCGCCGGCACGGCAGCCCTCCAGACGGCGTCGTCCAGTGACCGTGGCCCAGCGGTCTTCCGGACAGCGCTGTGACAAGGCCGCAGGGCATCAGCAGGCCGGAGGCCGTAGCGCAGCGGCTGGACGGCGTTGCCGACCGGTCTTGGCCGCAGCGGCTCACCAAGCGACGCTGCCCCAGTCGCCGCAGCACGACGGATCGCCGGGCAGTGCTCCGCAGCGGCCCTGGACCGGCAGTCCTTCGGGCGGCCCCGCCCAGTCGACGTAGCGCCAGTCGGGCTGGTGCTGGTGGGGTAACTCTGCGGTGTGCAACGGGTGTTCGGGGGAGTGTGGGTAAGTGCGCTCGGATGAGTGGATGGGATGCGCGGGGGCGCTCGGCGGGGTGGGGTATGGCAGTCTGAGCCGGTGACGGGTTGGGCTGGGTCGGTGTCGGGGGCTTTCCGCGATGAGCGCTGACGGGTGGGACGGGTCACGCGGGGACGACGGCGGCGCGGAGACGCGCGGGCCGGCCTCGCCGTACGTACCCAGCCAGGGCGGACCCCGTGCGCGCGGGGACGGCGGCGTGCCCGCTCAGCGGGACGGCAGCGTGCTGCCGCCGCCCCGGGAGGCGCCGGCCGCCGACGGTGAACTGATCGGCCGGATGCGGGCCGGTGACGACTCCGCCTACGAGGAGCTGTACCGGCGGCACGCCGACGCGGTACGCCGGTACGCGCGGACCTGCTGCCGGGACGCCCACACCGCCGACGACCTCACCGCCGAGGTGTTCGCCCGGATGCTCCAGGCGGTGCGCGGCGGCGCCGGGCCCGAGCACGCCGTACGGGCCTACCTGCTGACCTCCGTACGCCGCGTCGCCGCGCACTGGGCCAAGTCCGCCCGGCGCGAGCAGCTCGTCGACGACTTCGCCGTCTTCGCCCAGCAGGCCGCGCGCGCCGCCGAGGCGTCCGACGCCGCCGCGCTCGACCTGGGCGCCGACGTGCGCGCCCTGCACGAGGCCGAGCAGTCCCTGGCCATGCGGGCCTTCCGCTCCCTGCCCGAGCGCTGGCAGGCCGTGCTGTGGCACACCGAGGTGGAGGACGAGTCCCCGAGCGAGGTGGCCGTCCTGTTCGGGCTGGACGCCAACGGCACCCGGGTGCTCGCCAGCCGCGCCCGGGAAGGACTGAAGCAGGCCTACCTCCAGGCCCACGTCAGCACGGCCCTCACCGCCGACGAGGAGTGCGCCCGCTACGCCGACCAGCTCGGCACCTACGCCCGCCGCAAGCTGCGCGTCCGGGCCGAGCGGGGACTGCGCGAGCATCTCGCGCAGTGCGCCCGGTGCCGGCTGGCCGCCGCGCAGATCGAGGAGGTCGCGAGCGGCATCCCCGCGGTCGTCCCGGTCGCGGTCATCGGCTGGTTCGGGGCCGCCGGGTACGCCAAGGCGCTCGGGATCGTGGCCGGCGGCGCCGGGGCCGGGGCCGCGGGGGCCGCCGCCGCGGCCACCGGCTCGTCCGCCGGGGCGGGCGGCGCGGGCGGCGCGGGCGGGGCCGCGGCCGCCGAGGGGCTCGGTGCGCCGGTGAAGGCCGGCATCGTGGCGGGCGTGGTCGCCGTGGCCGTCGCCGCCGTCGCACTCGCCCTGGTGAACGACGACCGGCCGGTGAAGGAGGCCGCCGCCAGACCGTCGCAGTCCGCACCGGTCCTGCGCTCCGAGCCGCCGGCGCCCGTGCCCGCTTCCCCGAAGCCCCGGCCCGAGCCCTCGTCCCCGAAGCCGGTGGCCGACGCCCCCGAACCGCTGCCGGCCACCCCCATACCGACTCCGACTCCCACTCCGACGCCGACGCCGAAACCCAAGCCCACGCCGGCCCCCGTTCCCCCGCCGAAGCCGAAGCCGAAACCGAAACCGACGCCTACGCCGAAGCCGACCCCCACCCCGACCCGGGCCCCGGTACCCGCGCCGACCGTCTATGAGCTGAGCGCCCTGCGTTTCGACGCCTCCGGTGACGGCACCGAGCCCGAGATCCGGCTGGCCGGGAGCAGCTGGGTGTGGCAGCGGTACGGCATGTCGGTCGGCGGCACGTCGTACGCGCGCGGGGTGACCGTGCACGGCGAGTCCTCCGTCACCGTCGACCTCAACCGGCAGTGCACCGCGTACGACGCGTGGGCCGGCGTGGACGACATGACCCTCGGGCTCGGCAAGGTCTCCTTCTCCGTCCACGCCGACGGGGTCCCGCTGTGGCGGTCCGGCGTGGTCAAGGGCCGTGGTCCGGCCGTCCCCGTCCACGTGGACCTCACCGGGCGCAGGACCGTACGGCTGGTGGTGGAGCCGCACGACCACGGCCTCGGCCGGGTGGCGCTGGCGGACTGGGCGGAGTCCCGGTTCACCTGCCGGTAGGCCCCGCTCACCCGGCGGCCGTACGGCTCGCCTCCGTCGCCGCTTCCAGTTCCCGCAGGACGTCCGCCGCGTCGAGCAAGGCGCCCCGGGCGCACTCGGCGGCGTGGCGGTCGGGGCCGAGGGCCGCGCGGGCGCCGGCGTGCACCCGGGCGGCCTCGGCGCGCTCCGGCTCGGGCCGCGGGACACCCGCGCGCCAGCGGTCCGCGGCGGTGAACAGCCGTACGGCGAGCGCCAGATCGCCGTACCGGGCCAGCAGGCAGGCCGCCGCGTCCGTCAGACCGGCGGTGACCGCCTCGGCGCACCGGTGGTCCACGGCCTCGCGCAGGGCCTTCGCCAGCACCCGCAGGCCCTGGGCCAGGCCCGACTCGTCGGCGACGACGAACCCTTCGACCACCCGTTGGGCCGCCACGAACTGCGGGGGCGCGGTGCTGCCGTCCCCGACCAGCGCGCAGGACGACCGGAGCAGTTCGCGGGCCCGGTCGAGGTCTCCGTCCGTGCGGGCGATGTGGGCGCGCAGCAGCAGGACGAAGGCCCGTGACTCCGGCACCGCGTACCGTTCGGCGGCCGACTCCGCCTCGTCCAGGGCGGCCAGCGCGCCGTCCCGGTCGCCGGAGCGGTAGTGGATCTCGGCGAGCCGGGCGATCAGGAACGGCGCCTCGGCGTCCGCGCCGACCTCGTAGGCGAGGCGCAGCCCCTCCTCGTACTCGGCGCGTGCCTCGTCGTACCGGCCGCGTGCCATGGCCGCCTCGCCGGCCGCGCCGCACACCTGGGCGAGCATCCAGCGGTCGCCGACGCGCCGGCCGAGGTGCCGCAGCTCGGCCAGGTCCTCGTCGACGCCCTCAAGATTGCCCGAGGTGTCGACGGTGACGTGGGCGCGGTACATCAGGGCGACGGCGAGTTCCCAGTCGCCCCCGTACCTGCGGGCGTTGGTGACGGACGCCGACAGGTTCGGCCGGACGTCGGCCGGGCCGCCCAGGTAGTACGTGGTCAGCGGCCAGAGGATGCCGGGGAACCGGGCGGCCTGAGGGCCGCCGCGCTCGTAGGCGCGCCGCACGCGCGCGACGTACTCCGGGGCCCGCTCGTCGCCCGCAAGGTGGTCGGCGTGCGACTCCGCGGTCAGGAACAGGTCGAGCATGCGCAGGTCGGTCCGCAGCTCGTTCAGCGGGTGCCGGGCCTGGCCGTCGGGGTCGGCGAGGAAGGCGCCCACCGGGTCGGCGGACGCCACCCGGGCCATCAGCCCGGCGGTCGGCGCGCCCGCGGGCAGGGTGTCCAGGGCGGCGCCCAGGCGGAGCACCAGCCGTACCCAGGACACCGCCTCCTGGCGGTGGCTGCGCAGCCACCAGAACCAGCCGATGGCCAGCACCAGGGCGCCGGCCTCGGCCTCGTCGCCCGCGCGGACCGCGCGGTCCAGGGCCGCGCGGACGTTGTCCAGCTCGGTCTCCAGGCGGGAGAACCAGGGCAGCTGGGCCGCCGACCGCAGCTGCGGGCCGGCCTCCTCCACCAGCGAGCGCACCCAGGCGCGGTGGCGTCGCTCGGCCGCCGCGCGCACCGCGGGGAGTTCGGCCGCGCGCTCGGTGGCGTACTCGTGGATGGTCTCCAGCATGCGGTACCGCATGCCGGTGCCGGTGCCGTCCGGGGCGCAGGGGGCGGCGACCACCAGGGACTTGTCGACCAGGGCGCCGAGCAGGTCGGCGGCGGGGCCGGTGCACACGGCCTCGGCCGCCGCGAGGTCCCAGCCGCCGGCGAACACCGACACCTCGCGCAGTACCGTCCGCTCCCGCTCGTCCAGCAGGTCCCAGGACCAGTCGACGACCGCGCGCAGCGTCTGCTGGCGGGGCAGGGCGGTGCGGCTCCCGGAGGTGAGCAGGCGGAAGCGGTCGTCCAGGCGGTCGGCGATCTGCCGCGGGGTCAGCAGCCGGAGCCGGGCGGCGGCCAGCTCGATGGCGAGCGGCAACCCGTCCAGGCGACGGCAGATCTCCGCGACGGCCTCGGTGTCACCGAGCACCGCGTCGGCGTCGGGGCGGACGGCCCGCGCGCGCTCGGCGAAGAGGCGGTGCGCCTGCTCCGGGACGAGGGGCTCGACCGGGCGCACCGACTCTCCGGGGACGCCCAGGGGTTCCCGGCTGGTGGCGAGGATCGTGAGCCCCGGGCACCGGGTGAGGAGGGTCTCGGCGAGGGCGGCCGCCGCGCCGATGACGTGTTCGCAGTTGTCGAGGACCAGGAGCAGGCCGCGCGGGGCGCAGTACTCGACCAGCAGGGCCGTGGGGTCGGCCTGCGGGAGGCCCAGCTCGTTGGTCAGCAGCACGGTCTCGCGCAGACCGAGCGCGCTGACCACCGCGCCGGGGACCGCCTCCGGCCGGTCGAGCGGGGCCAGCTCGACCAGCCAGGCCGAGGGGTGGGCCGCGGCGGCCTCCTCGGCCAGGCGCGTCTTCCCGGAGCCGCCCGGTCCGGTGAGCGTCACCAGGCGGGCCCGGCGCAGGTCGGAGCGGATGGCCTCCAGTTCCGGTCCCCGGCCGACGAAGGAGGTCAGCCGGGGGCGGAGGTTCCCGGCGCGGCGGGGCGGGTGCGCGCGGGTGAGGGGCGCCGCGGTAGGGCGCTCCGGGGTGGTGGGGGACTGCGGGACTGTGGGGGACTGCGGGACTGTGGGGGACTGCGGGACTGTGGGGTGCTCCTGTCTGAGCAGCGCCGCGTGCAGGTCCTTCAGCTCCCGGCCGGGGTCGGTGCCGAGGGTGTCGGCGAGGGTGCGGCGGGCGGACTCGTAGGCGGCGAGGGCGTCGGCGGTGCGGCCCGTGTCGCGCAGGGCGCGGATGAGCAGGACGCGCAGCGGCTCGTCGTAGGGGTGGGCGGCGGTCAGTTCCCGCAGCTCGGGTACGACCTCCTGGGCGCGGCCGAGGCCGAGGGCGGCGGCGGCGCGGGCGCGGGCCGCCTCCAGGCGCAGGGCCTCGGGGCGGGCGGCGGCGGTGCGGTCGGGCAGGTCGGCGAGGGCGGGGCCGTACCAGAGGGACAGGGCCTCGGTGAGGGTGCGGTGGGCGGCGGCCGGGTCGCCGGCGGCGAGGGCGGCGGTGCCGGCGTGGGTGAGCCGCTCGAAGACGTGCAGGTCGACATCGTCCGGGGCGGCTTCGAGGCGGTAGCCGCCCGTCGTGGAGGTGACGGCGTCCCGGCCGAGGGCGCGGCGGAGCCGGCCGACGAGGGCCTGGAGGGCGGCGGGGGCGTCCTGCGGCGGGGCGTCCGCCCAGATCTCGTCGATGAGGGTCTCGGGGGTGGCGGTACGGCCGGGCCGCAGGGCCAGGGCGGCGAGCAGCGTACGCAGCCGGCGCCCGCCGACGGGTACGGCAGTGCCCTGGTCGTCCGCCGCTTGGGTCACGCCCAGGATTCTGTACCGCATCCGGCCATTGTGGCGGGGGGCTCGGGGCTGGGGCACGGGGGTTCGGCGCCGGGGGTGTCGGAAGCGGTGCGGTGCCCGGCCGGGGCGGACTCACCGCCTCGCGCCTGCGGCGCGCCGATACGGGTGACGCCCACAGGGGCGCGGCACCGTACCCGGTACGCGGCTCCACCACGCAGACACAACCAGCCCACCACGAGCCGCCACCGCGCGACGGCCGCGCTGGGCCCGGCGCCGGCGCACCGGGTCCGGGCGGAGCAGGGGAATTGGGGCGCGAAGTTTGTTATGGGGCTCGGAGCCGGTACATCGGCCGCCCGGAAGACGGACTCGCCGCCGCGCCCGCGGGGGCGCCGATGCGGGCGACGGCCACCGCACCGCCCCGGGGGCGTGGGGCTGTATCCGATGTGCGGCTCACCACGCAGGCCCGACCAAGCCACCACGAACCGCGACCACGCAGGCCCGACCAACCCACCACAAACCCCAACCACACAGGCCCGACCAACCCACCACAAACCCCAACCACACAGGCCCGATGAACTCCCGCCGCTCACGCCCCCGGCGCCAGCGCCCCGCGCCTCGGCCGGATTCCCGAAGGGACCGCGCGGGAGCGGGACGGGGTTCCCGTCCAGCACGTGCCGCGGCGGGCGAGGAGGCGCCGTAGCCACAGTTCGAGGGAGACCAGGTCGGCGAGGCCGTCCAGCGGCAGGGGCTCGCCCGCCGCCCCGCCCCGCAGGGCCGCGCGGACGACGCGGGCCTCCACCAGCCCGGCGTCGGCGAGCAACGGTGTGGCGAACAGGTCCAGGAGGGGGTCGGCCGCGGCCCGCAGTCCGGCGCGGGCCGTCGCCACCGTGGAGGCGTGGGAGGGGGCGCCCCAGCCGGCCGGGAGGCCGGTGACGCCGGCGCCCTCCAGGACCGTGCGCAGGACGGCGGCACGGGCGCCGGGCCGGACGCGCAGGGCCTCGGGAAGGCCGCGGCAGGCGCGGACCACCTGGTTGTCGAGGAACGGCGCGTGCAGTCGCTGGGAGCGGACCTCCGCGGCCTGCTCCAGGACGCGGAGGTCGGCGGCGTGCCGGGCGAGCGCGGCCCGTGCGCGGTAGTCGCCGGGCCGCTGGACGCCGGTTCCGGAGCGGTCGGCCTCCGCCTGGAGCAGAACCGATACTTCGGCCAGCGCCTCCCCCGTCAGCCACCGCGCGGCGGGACCGGGCCCGGCCCAGCTCAGCGCGGCGAGGGACGCGTCGGCCGCCCCCTGGGGCTCGTCGAAGCGGCGCCGCATCAGCCGCTCGGCGAGTTCCTCCAGGCCCGCCCGGTAGGGGGTGCGGGCCAGGCGCCGGGCCGCGCCGTACACGCGGGCGGTAACGAACACCGAGCCGTCGGCGCGGGCCAGCGCGGCGACCGGCCGGACCAGGTGGCGCCGCCGGCGGTCCACCAGGAGGTCGGCGAGGCGGGCGGGGTGGGCGTCCAGGACCTGACGGGCGCCGTGGCCGGTGAAGTGGTCGGCGCTGCCGGCGGCGAGCCGCGCCCGGTGCCGGGCCGCCTGGACCAGGCAGGGGCCGGGTTCGTCGGTCAGCGGGCCGTCCAGGTCGGCGTACGGCAGGGTCTCCTGGCCGCCGGTGACCACGACGTGGTGCAGGCGGGGGCCCGCGGCCAGGGCCGCCGCCCGTTCCAGTTCGGCCTCGCGGCCGGGCACGGCCAGGTCGTTGAAGGTGACGGCGAGGAGGCGTTCGCCGGCGCCGGTGCGGTGGCCGAGGAGCGTGCCGGGCCGGCCGGGCAGCCCGGCGGCCAGCAGTGCGAGGGTGCCGGAGGCGGGCCCGCCGGAGAGGTCGGCGCCGACGCCGGGGACCGGCATCCCGCGCGCGGCGCGCCGCTCGGCAGGTCCCATGCCGGGCACCGGCCCGGGGTCCAGGTCGGGTACGTGCCGGGGGGCGGCGAGCCGGGTGCGGACCGCCTCCACCAGGGCGTCCCGTACGGCGTCCACGGCGTGGTCGGGGTCGGCGGGGGGCGCGGCCACGGCGAGGGAGGCGACCGGCTCGTACCCGGTGATCTCGCGCGCTCCGGCGCGCAGCACCAGGGCGTGCCCCGGCGGAACGCGCCGTACGCCGTCGTAGGGGGTGGTGTCGCGCAGCGCGGCCGGTACGTCCGGGGCGGCGAGCAGGGCGGCGAGGTGGGTGAAGTCGAGATTGGCCTCGATCAGGTCGGCGAGGGGCAGGGCGGCGGTGGCGTAGGCCGTGCCGCCCTCCCAGGGGGTGTGGAAGACCGGCCGGGCGCCCGCGAGGTCGCCGCAGACGGTGATGCGGCGGCCGGCCTGGACGACGGCGGTGTAGCTGCCGGACCAGGTGGTCAGGTGGCGCACCGCACCCCCGCGCGCGGTGAACAGGCCGCGCCGCAGTTCCTCGTCGGTGGCGCCGCAGATGCCGAGGACGGCGATGCGGTGCTCGGGGTCGGCGTGCACCACGCGCACCTCGTCGGGGCGCCAGTCGCCGACCGCCCACAGGGGGTCCGGGTCGCCCCACAGGAGCTGGGAGCCGACCGGTTGCAGGGTTTCGCCGTCGTAGCCGACGGCCCCCGCCGTGCCGGTCCCGGCGGTGCCCGCGGCGGTGCTGCTCCACCCCACCAACCACCGCATCGACGCCTCCACAGGCTGTGGACCACCAGTGCACCGTACGAACCGGCCCCCATGCTGCCATGAAGAACAGGCCGGGGAGGTGCGGCGTGGCCGCCTTCGACCGAGGGATGTACGCGGTGCCGGAGAAGGGGAGTTGACGGGTGGCGGGCGGGTGGGGCGGAGGCTGCGCTCAACGGGTACGACGCGAACGCGCCCCCAATGCGCTCCCCCAAATCCCCTTTCACGCCCTCAAGTTGCATGGTCACGAAGGAAATCCACCGCACGATCGAGTGATTATTTTCAGCCAAATCCGTGACGGCGCACCGGAATCGAGCACTCTCCGTACAGGACTGCGGAGCGCCTGGCGGCTTACCCATACGCACGGTCCGGGAGACGGACGACGCCTCCCGGACCGGTCCGCCACCCGCGGGGATGAAGGCGGCGGTGTCCCCCAGCCCACTGGATCCAGTACAGCGGGCCGACCCACGCACGGCCATGGAATCGCCCGCCGGGTGGCCGGAGAAGAGCGCACGGGCGGGCGCACGGCCACACGGTCGGGGGCACGTCGCGACAGCCCGTGCACGGTGCGTACAGGGCCGCGCCCGCCTACCGACCACAATCCCGCCATCCGGAACATTGCCCCTTAACGCTTGGGATGCGGCGAACTACGCTGGGTTTACGAATGCCGCACGGTTATGCCAGCGCGGCAGCCGTCTGTGTCGAGGGGTGGCGCATGTCCAGGGAGCAACGCGGGCCGAACGAAAAGCTCGGCGCCGTTCTCGCCCTCGCGGGAATCAGCAACGCCGGACTCGCCCGGCGCGTCAACGACCTTGGCGCCCAGCGCGGTCTGACGCTTCGCTACGACAAGACGTCCGTGGCGCGCTGGGTGTCGAAGGGCATGGTGCCGCAGGGTGCAGCGCCGCATCTGATCGCCGCCGCCATCGGCCAGAAGCTCGGCCGCCCGGTCCCGCTGCACGAGATCGGCCTGGCGGACGCGGATCCCGCGCCGGAGGTGGGGCTCGCCTTCCCCCGGGACGTGGCACAGGCCGTGAAGTCGGCGACCGAGCTGTACCGCCTCGACCTGGCCGGCCGCCGGGCCGGCTCCGGCGGCATCTGGCAGTCCCTCGCCGGATCGTTCGCAGTGAGCGCATACGCAACGCCCGCCTCGCGCTGGCTGATAACCCCCGCCGACAGCTCGGTCGCGCGGGAGGCGAGCACCGCCGAGGGCTCCGGCCCGCCGCTCAAAGTCGGCCACAGCGATGTGCAGAAGCTCAGGGAGGCCGCCGAGGACGCCCGGCGCTGGGACTCCAAGTACGGCGGCGGGGACTGGCGTTCGTCGATGGTGCCGGAGTGCCTGCGGGTGGAGGCGGCACCGCTGCTGCTCGGCTCCTACTCCGACGAGGTGGGCCGCGCCCTGTTCGGCGCCTCCGCCGAACTCACCCGGCTCGCGGGCTGGATGGCCTTCGACACCGGGCAACAGGAGGCCGCGCAGCGGTACTACATCCAGGCGCTGCGCCTCGCGCGCGCGGCGGCCGACGTCCCCCTCGGCGGGTACGTGCTGGCCTCCATGTCGTTGCAGGCCACCTACCGCGGCTTCGGCGACGAGGGCGTGGACCTCGCGCAGGCCGCGCTGGAGCGCAACCGGGGGCTGGCCACCGCCCGCACCATGAGCTTCTTCCGGCTGGTCGAGGCGCGGGCCCACGCACGCGCGGGCGACGCGCAGGCGGCCGGCGCGGCGCTGAAGGCGGCGGAGGGCTGGCTGGAGCGGTCCCGTCCCGGCGACAACGACCCCTCCTGGCTGGGTTTCTACGGATACGACCGGTTCGCCGCGGACGCCGCCGAGTGCTACCGCGATCTGAAGGCACCGCGTCAGGTGCGGAGGTTCACCGAGCAGGCGCTGTCGAAGCCGACGGAGGAGTTCGTGCGGTCGCACGGGCTGCGGCTGGTCGTCTCCGCCGTGGCCGAGCTGGAGTCGGGGAACCTCGACGCGGCGTGCGAGCAGGGGGTGCGGGCCGTGGAGGTGGCGGGACGGATCTCGTCGGCGCGGACCACCGAGTACGTGAAGGATCTCCTGCACCGGCTGGAGCCGTACGGGGACGAGCCGCGGGTGGTGGAGCTGCGCGAGCGGGCCCGGCCGCTGCTGATGGCACCGGCGTAGGGCCGCGCCGCCTCGGCGTCTGCCGGGGGGCCGCCGCAGGCCGGGCGTTTGAAGCCGCTGTCAGTGGCGCAGTGCACTATCGGGAGTGGAGGTGGTGCTCGGTGCTGGGCGGGGCGTACGACTGTGATGTGCTCGTGGTCGGCGGGGGGATCGTCGGGCTCGCGACGGCGTACGCGATCACGCGGGCGGCGCCGGGCACCCGCGTGACGGTGCTGGAGAAGGAGGACGGGCCCGCCCGGCACCAGACGGGACGCAACAGCGGGGTCATCCACAGCGGGATCTACTACCGCCCGGGCTCCCTCAAGGCGCGGTACGCGGTGCGGGGCGCCGCCGAGATGGTCAAGTTCTGCGCCGAGTACGGCATCGCGCACGCCGTCACCGGCAAGCTGATCGTCGCCACCGAGCGCGCCGAGCTGCCCCGGCTGCACGCGCTCGTGCAGCGCGGCCGGGAGAACGGCATCCCGGTGCGGGAGCTGGGACCGGCGCAGATCGCCGAGTACGAACCGGAGGTGCGCGGCCTGGCCGCGATACACGTCGGCACCACGGGCGTGTGCGACTACGCGGCCGTGGCCCGGGAGCTGGCCCGGGCCTCCGGGGCGGAGATCCGGTACGGCGCGGAGGTGGTACGGGTGGACCGGCGGCCGGAGCGGGGCGTGGCCGTGCTCACCGCGGCCGGCGCCGTCGTCCGCGCGCGGGTGCTGGTCAACTGCGCCGGGCTGCGCTGCGACGAGGTGGCGCGGCTGACCGGGGACGAGCCGGGGATGCGGATCGTGCCGTTCCGCGGGGAGTACTACGAGCTGGCCCGGCCCGAGCTGGTGCGGGGCCTGGTGTATCCGGTGCCGGACCCGGCGTTCCCGTTCCTCGGGGTGCATCTGACCCGGGGCGTCGACGGCGGCGTGCACATCGGCCCCAACGCGGTGCCGGCGCTGGCCCGCGAGGGGTACGGCTGGGGGGTCGTACGGCCCCGGGAGCTGGCCGGGACCCTGGCCTGGCCCGGCGCGTGGGCGATCGCCCGGCGGCACTGGCGGTACGGCGCGGGTGAGCTGCGCCGCTCGGTGTCCAAGGGGGCGTTCCTGGAGGCGGTGCGCAGACTGCTGCCCGGCGTGGACGCCGGGGACCTGGTGCCGGCCCCGGCCGGGGTGCGGGCGCAGGCGGTGCTGCGGGACGGGACGCTGGTGGACGACTTCCTGATCAGGGAGGGGGCGCGGGCGGTCCACGTACTGAACGCGCCGTCGCCCGCGGCCACTGCCTCGCTCCCCATCGGCCGCGAGATCGGACGCCGGGCACTGACCATGCTCACCTCACCGGAGTGACCCACCCGCCCCGAGGAACCGACCGCGCGGACCCGGACCACCGGGCCCGTGGAACCGGTCCCTGAAACCCGCCCGCCGGGCCCGTAGGACCGATCAGACGGGACCGGACCGCCGGGCTCGCCAGGACCAGCCGCGCGGAACCGACCACCAGCCCCGGGAAACCGGACCACCACACCCCGAACACCAGCCCCCGGAGCCGGGCCACCGGACTCATGAGACCAGCCCCGTGGAGTCGGCCCCGGGACCAGGCCCCCGAACCCCTGGAACCACCCCCGGACCCGGCCCACCGGCTCCGGAGGACCGGCCCCGAAACCGGACCACCGGACTGGGCGGACCGGACCCGTAAAATTGGGCTTACTGTGTCTGACTCCCTGAACTCCCCCGCCGTCCCGTCCGCCCCCGGTGACCCCGTCCGGCCCGTCCGGGCCAAGGGGGAACCGCGCTTCCCGGACGGGCCCAAGGCGGACCCCGCGGGTTCGCACTTCGAGCGGCGGATCCGGAGTTTCCAGCCACGGCGCAGCCGGGTGACGGCCGGGCAGGCGGACGCCCTGCAGCGGCTGTGGCCCAAGTGGGGCCTGGACATCGACGGGCAGCGGGTGATCGACCTGGCCGAGCTGTTCGGCAACGACCGTCCCGTGGTCCTGGAGATCGGGTTCGGGATGGGCGAGGCCACCGCGCGGATGGCCGCCGGCGACCCGGACACCAACATCCTCGCCGTCGACGTGCACACCCCGGGCCAGGGCAACCTGCTGGGCCTCGCCGACCGGGACGGCCTCACCAACATCCGGGTGGGCAACGGCGACGCGATCATCCTGCTGCGGGAGATGCTCCGCCCGGACTCGCTGGACGGGCTGCGCGTCTACTTCCCCGACCCCTGGCCCAAGAAGCGGCACCACAAGCGGCGGCTCATCCAGCCCGAGTTCCTGACGCTCGCCGCGACCCGGCTGAAGCCCGGCGCGCTGCTGCACTGCGCCACGGACTGGGAACCGTACGCCGAGCAGATGCTGGACGTGCTCACCGCGCACCCCGACTTCGCGAACACGCAGCCGGACGGCGGTTTCGCGCCGCGCCCGGAGTTCCGGCCGCTGACCCGTTTCGAGGGACAGGGACTGGACAAGGGACACGTCGTGAACGATCTGCTGTTCCGACGCGTACCGCACCGCCAGGACGGATAGCCGACCGGAGGGCCCGGACCACTCAACCGGCCGGGCCGATAATCCGCTCAGCCCCTCGTCCCGTCACCGTTAGGGTCGATGCCGTGGCCACCAGTCCTCCGTTCCCGACCCTTCCCCCGAGCCCCGGCGACGGTGTGCTCCGCCACCCGCACTGGTGGCAGCGCAGGTGGGTGCGGTACGGGGCGCCGAGCACGCTGCTCGCGCTGTCCGGGCTGGTCATCCTCGCGCTCGTGCGGCGGCAGACCGGCACGGACGGCTTCCTCGTCGGGCTCGGGCTGGCCGTGCTGCCCGTGCCCTGGCTGATCGCCGCGTTCCGGTGGCTGGACCGGGTGGAGCCGGGCCCCTGGCGGAACCTGGTGTTCTCCTTCGCCTGGGGGGCCTGCGCGGCGGCGCTGATAGCCATCGTGGCCAACAGCTTCGCCACCGAGTGGATCGCCACCTCCACCGCCGACCCGGCGAGCGCCGACACCCTCGGGGCCACGGTGATAGCGCCGGTCGTGGAGGAGTCCGCGAAGGCCGCCGCCGTGCTGCTGGTCTTCCTCTTCCGCAGACGCGACTTCACCGGGATCGTGGACGGCGTGGTGATAGCGGGGACCACCGCCACCGGGTTCGCGTTCACCGAGAACATCCTCTACCTCGGTACGGCCTTCGGGACCGACCAGCTCACCGGCGACCGGGGCATCGCCTCCGTCACCGCCGCCACCTTCTTCGTGCGCATCGTCATGTCCCCGTTCGCGCACCCCTTGTTCACCGTCCTGACCGGCATCGGCTTCGGCATCGCCGCGCTGTCCGCCGAGCGCCGGCCCGTCCGGCGGGTCCTGCTGCCGGTGTGCGGACTGCTGCTCGCGATGGGCATGCACGCCTTCTGGAACGGCTCGGCCACCTTCGGGCAGTACGGGTTCTTCGCCGTCTACGGCGGCTTCATGGTGCCCGTGTTCGGGCTGGTGACCTGGCTCGCGGTCTGGACCCGGCAGCGGGAGCTGCGCGCCGTGCGGGCGGAGCTGCCGGCGTATGTGCTGGCCGGGTGGCTGGGGCCGGGCGAGCCGTTCGCGCTCGGGTCGATGCGGGCGCGCCGGATGGCCCGGGACTACGCCCGGCACCACCACGGCCGGCCGGCGGCCCGGGAGGTGGCCCGCTACGAGCGGTACGCCACCTCGCTCGCCTTCCTGCGCCGGCGCGGACGCGCGGGCAAGGCCGGGGCGGACTTCACCGTGCGGGAGCGGGAGCTGCTGGCGGAGCTGTGGCGGCGCCGGCACGTGGCCCGGCCGGCGCTGGAGTACGCGAGCCGGGCCGCCGCTCCGGCCCCGGTGTACCGGCCGGCGGCGCCGTACGGATACCCGGCGGTGACGTACTCCCCCTACAACCCGTACCGGACCTGACGGGAGGGCGTGCCGGACGCCGGGCGGGCGGGCGGCACCGCCGGAGCGGGCCGTCGTACGGCCGTCCTTCTAGGCCGAGGCCTCCGTCAGCTTCGCGACCTCCGCGTCCGTCAGCGTCAGCTCCGCCACACCGAGCAGCGCCGGAAGCTGCTCGGGCGTGCGGGCGGAGGCGATCGGGGCGGTGACCGTCGGCTGGGCGGCCAGCCAGGCCAGGGCGACCGTGGCGACCGGGGCCTCGTGGGCGGCGGCGACCTCGTCCAGGGCCGCCAGGACCTGCTGGCCGCGCTCGGAGGCCACGTAGTCCCGCACCCGGTCGGCGCGGGCGCTGTCCACCGTCGCGCCGGGCCGGTACTTGCCGGTCAGGAAGCCCGAGGCGAGCCCGTAGTACGGGACGGCGGACAGGCCCTCGGCGGCGACGAGTTCCTGGAGCGGGCCCTCGTAGGTGTCGCGGGAGACCAGGTTGTAGTGCGGCTGGACGGCGACGTAGCGGGCCAGTCCCTCGCGGTCGGAGAACTCCAGGGACGCGCGCAGGCGCTCGGCGCCGATGTTGGAGGCGGCGATGTGCCGGACCTTGCCGGCCTTCACCAGCTCGTCCAGCGCGCCGATGATCTCCTCGACCGGCACCTCGGGCTGGTCGAAGTGGGTGTAGTAGAGGTCGATGTAGTCGGTGCCCAGGCGGCGCAGCGAGGCGTCGGCGGCGGCCTTGATGTTCGCGGCGGACAGCCCCTGGAACTCGGGGTGCTGGCTGACCTTCGTCGCGATGACCACGTCCGAGCGGTTGCCGCGGGCCTTGAGCCAGGCGCCGAGGACGGTCTCGGACTCGCCGCCCTTGTTGCCCTCGACCCAGGCCGAGTACACGTCCGCGGTGTCGATGAAGTTGCCGCCCGCCGCGGTGTAGGCGTCGAGGACGGCGAAGGAGGTCTGCTCGTCGGCCGTCCAGCCGAAGACGTTGCCGCCCAGGGCGAGCGGGAAGACCTTGAGGTCGGAGGAGCCGAGTGTGCGAAGTGACGTCATACGCCATGTCAACGCCGGCGGGGGCCGATCGCATCCCGCCGCCGGCGCCGATTTTCCCGGTCTTCCGGAAAGGGACCGTCAGGGGGTGAGGCCCTTGTCGCGCAGCCACGCCATCGGGTCGATGCCCGTGGGCGCGCCGCCGGGGTGGACCTCCAGGTGCAGGTGCGGGCCGGTTACGTTGCCGGTGGCGCCGACGCGGCCGATGACCTCGCCGGTGCTGACCTTCTGGCCGGCCGTGACGTTGATCGACGACTGGTGGCAGAACCACAGCTCGGTGCCGTCGTCCAGGGTCAGGATGGTGCGGTAGCCGTAGGCTCCGGCCCAGCCCGCCTCGGTGATCGTGCCGCTGTGCACGGCCTTGATCAGGGTGCCGGTGGGGGCGGCGAAGTCCAGACCGGTGTGGTGGCCGGAGGACCACATCGAGCCGGCCTGCCCGAACGTCGAGGTGATCGTGTACGAGGAGGTGGGCAGCGCGTACTGCTTGGCGAGCTCGGCCAGCCGCTTCTCCTCGGCCGCCCGCTTCGCCTCGGCCGCCGCCTTCTCGGCCTCGGCCTCCGCCTTCTCCTTGGCGGCGGCGGCCTTGGCGGCGGCCTCCTCCTCGGCCTGGGCGGCGGCCTCGGCGGTCTGCTTCTCGGCGGCGGCGAGCGCGGCCGCGGCGGCCTTGCTGTCGGCCTGACCCTGCTGCTGCTCGGCCTGCGCCATGATCCGGTTGCGCAGCACCTCGCCCGCGTCGGCGGTGTCCTGGCCCGCGTCGGAGGCCACGGCGACGGTGGCGAGCGTGGTGGTGCCGGCCGCCTCGGCGGGCCGGTCGTCGCCGGAGCCGTCCTGGAAGAGGGAGCCGACCGAGGGCAGGTCCGGCATGGAGATGGAGACCGGCGGCTTGCCGGTGTTGGCGCTGGCCATGCCGCCCGCGCCGACCGCGGCCATGACGCCGACGCCGAGGACCGTGGAGCTGCGCGCGAAGCCGCCGCGCTGCTTGGCGACCCGGTGCCGGCCGCGGACCGGGGCGACGGTTTCCTCGGTGGGGTTCCACTCCTCCCACGGGCCCTCGTCGGCGCGGTAGGCGCCGTAGCCGAAGGTCTCGGGCTCGGACTCGCGCTGTGCCGGTATGGACGGGGCTTCGGGGCCAGGCCGGTTGGACGCCACGCGGGCGTACTCCTTTCCTTCCTCCGCCTACCGGGTTAGCTGACGGGTTCGGAGCAGGAAGGTCTCCTACGCGCGTATACCGGTCGTGGACTCGCGTGAGTACACGACGGTATCCGCGTGATTCACCCCAAGGTGGTGGTTCCCCGGTTCCCTCGCGGGATTCGGCGCGTGCGCACGGAGCCGCCTCTTGTGACGGCTGGGACGACCGCGCTGCGTTATCGAACGTTAATAGACCTGACAGTCACTTTCCAAGCCGGTCCCCTTGATCATTAACGTTTTCACCGGTGGAGTTATCGGTAACTATCCCGCTAGAACGGGCAATTTGACCAGCACTCAGAAGCGGTCAGCAGTCACTCGCGATTTTGATGGTGACTCAGTTGTTATACGTGTGCGCTCGCCCGGTCACCGCGCGTGACCCCCGCTCGACCACCCCTCGGGAAGGCCCGCCAGGGGGCCCGCCGGGAGGCCCGCGGAAACCGGTGTGCGAAGCACCCCGCGCATGGCGTACACTGGAGTCACAACGACGCGGGGTGGAGCAGCTCGGTAGCTCGCTGGGCTCATAACCCAGAGGTCGCAGGTTCAAATCCTGTCCCCGCTACTGAAGGCCCAGGGCCCGGAATCCCAAGGATTCCGGGCCCTGGGTGTATACGCACCCAGGGCGTCTCAGCCCGGCAGATGGGCGTTCGGCGCCTTCGCCAGCTCCTCCAGCTCCGGCAGTACGACGACCCGCGCCCCCGCCGCCGTCAGCACCCCCGTCCCGTCGGCCGCCTCGACGAACGTGTCCGGCTCCCGCCAGGCGGTGACCACCCGGCGCACCCCGGCCCGCAGGATCAGCTCGGCACAGGGCGCCGGCCGGGAGGCACGGCGGGCGCACGGCTCCAGGCTGGAGTACACCGTGGCGCCGGACAACCGCGGGTCGGCCGGGTCGGTCTTCGCCAGCGCCGCCTCCTCCGCGTGCACCACCGGGTCGCCGCCCTCGCGCGAGTGGCCCCGGGCCAGTTCCGTGCCGTCGGCGGCGACCACCACCGCGCCCACGCTGAACGCCGTCCGGGAAGGCGGGCACAGGGCCGCCAGTTCGCAGGCGGTGCGCAGCCAGTGGCGGTCGGCGGCGGTGGCGTCCGGACCGGAGCCGGGAGCCGTGGGCGCGTACCGCATGAGGACCACGTCCTCGATCCGCCGGGTCTCCAGCAGGCGCAGGCGTCCGCCCTGGTAGGGGCCCGGCCCGAACAGCCGCGGTGCCGCCGGATCACCCACGAACAGCGGGGCGAGGGCCAGCTGGAGTTCGTCGGCCAGGCCCTGCCGGAGCAGCTGGGTGTGGACCGTGCCGCCGCCCTCGACCATCAGCCGCCGCACACCGCGCACGTCGTGCAGGTGCTCCAGCAGGGCCCGCCAGTCCAGCACGGGGCCGAACGGGACGACGTCGGCGGTGTTCCCGAGCAGGCGCGCGGCCCGTACGGCGCCCTGGTCGGTGGTGCAGACGAGTTTGTCGCCGCCGGTGTGCCAGAAGCGCGCCGCCGGGTCGAGGTCGCCGGAACCGGTGACGGCGACCTTCAGCGGGTACTCCGGCCGGCCCGCCGCGCGCCGGGCCGCGCGCCGCTCGGCCGAGCCGACCAGCAGGCGGGGGTTGTCGGAGCGGATCGTGCCGGCGCCGACCAGGATGGCGTCGGCCGAGGCCCGTACCCCGTCGACCCGGTCGAAGTCGGCCGGGCCGGACAGCAGGAGCCGCTCGGGGCCGGTGTCGTCCAGGTAGCCGTCGAGGGAGACGGCGGCGGACAGCAGCACGTACGGCAGGGGCATCGGCGCTCTTTCCTGTGGAGGCGGACGGGCGGGGCGGGGCCGCGAGCGGCTTGGTTCAAGTTTTAAACAAACCTACACTGGCGTCATGACGACCCGCTGGCTCACGCCCGAGGAGCAGCGCGCCTGGCGCGCCTACATCGCCGCCTCCCGCCTCCTGGAGGACGCGGTCGACCGGCAGCTCCAGCAGGCGGGCGGCATGTCACACCTGTTCTACTCGGTGCTGGCCGGTCTCTCCGACGCCCCCGGCCGGCGGCTGCGCATGACCGACCTCGCCGAGGCGCTGAAGATCACCCGCAGCCGGCTGACGTACGTGGTGAACCGGCTGGAGCGGGACGGCCTGGTGCGCCGGGAGAACTGTGCCGCCGACAAGCGGGCCTCCCTCGCAGTGCTGACGGACGAGGGGATGGCCGTACTGGAGCGTACGGCGCCCGGGCACGTCGAGACCGTCCGCTCGATGCTGTTCGACCGGCTCACCGAGGAGCAGGTGGGGCAGCTGGAGGAGATCTGCACGGGGATCGCGCGCGGATTGCAGGGCGAGGGGGCCGGGGCGGGTACGGACGACCTCCCCTGGCGGCGCCGTTCGTCCTGCTCCTGACCTGCTCCCGGCCTCAGATCCATTGCTTCAACTTTTAAGCATGGGGTAGGGTCCCCGCGTGCCACTGCTTCAAGTCTGAAGCACATGCTCCGGAGGGACCCGCATGCCCGACATCCCCACCGCCACCCCGCGCGCCCGCGTCCGGGTACCGCTGCGGTTCGCCGACGGCTACGGCGCCGACGCGGAACTCGTCACCTTCCACGGCCTCGCCGACGGCCGGGAGCACCTCGCCATCGTCCTGGGCGACCCGGGCCCCGTCCCGCTGGTGCGGCTGCACTCCGAGTGCCTGACCGGGGACGTCTTCAGCTCGGCCCGCTGCGACTGCGGACCGCAGCTGCGCGAGGCGGTCGAGCGCATCGCCGAGCGCGGCGGCATCCTGCTGTACCTCCGCCAGGAGGGCCGGGGCATCGGTCTCTACAACAAGCTCGACGCGTACGCCCTCCAGGACGAGGGGCTCGACACCTACGCGGCGAACGCCGCCCTCGGCCTGCCGGAGGACGCCCGCGACTACACGGCCGCCGCCCAGATGCTCACCGCCCTCGGCGTCACGGAACTGGACCTGCTGTCCAACAACCCCGACAAGGCGGCCCAGTTGCGCGCGCTGGGCATCGCCGTCCGGGACCGCGTGCCCACCGGCGTCTTCACCACCGCCCACAACATCCGCTACCTGCGCGCCAAGGCCCTCCAGACCCGGCACACCCTGCCGCTGACCGAACTCACGGAGCTGACGGCGGGCTGACCGGCGGCCGGGCTCAGCCCTGCCGTCCGCCCGGGAGGCGGAGCGCGGCCGGTACCGCGAGGGCGAGCAGTGCCGCCGCCACGGCGTAGGTGAGCCGGAAGCCGGCCGGGTCCGGGCCGGCCGCCCCGAGCAGCACGGACAGCAGGGCCGTACCGACCGACGCGGCCAGCTGGGCGTTGATGCTCAGCGCGGTGCTCGCCCCGGCCAGCCGGTCCGCGGGCAGATCGCGGCTCGCGGTGGTCATCGCCGGCATCAGCGTCATCCCGGCGCCCACGCCCATCACCATGCCCGCGACGACGATCCGCCACGACGCGGCCCCGGGCGTCCCGGTCTGCCAGGCCAGCAGGGCCATGCCGAGGGCGCCCACCGCGCACCCCGCCGCGATCAGCAGGCGCGGAGCGACCCGGTCGACCCGCCGCGCGGCGATCTGCATCGTCGTCCCGACCACGAGCCCGACCGGCGCGCCGAGCAGCCCGGCCGCCGTGGCGCTCAGGCCCCGCTCCTGCTGCCAGTACAGCGGGCCGAGCAGCATCGAGCCGAAGTAACCGCAGGTGAACGGGGCGAGCGTGGCGACGCCGGCGGCGAAGGTACGGTCCCGCAGCAGCCGCAGGTCCAGCAGCGGCGCGCGGACGGTGAGCGCCCGCCGCACGAAGGCCGTGACGAGCACCGCACCGGCGAGCGTCGGCACCAGCGCGCCGGGGGCCGTGAAGTCCCCGCGCTCGCCACCGCGCGAGAGGCCGTACAGGAGCAGGGCCAGGCCGGGGGAGAGCATCAGCAGACCGAGGAGGTCCAGCCGGGGCCGGTCGGTACCGGGGGCGTGCGGGGCGTCCGTCGGCAGCAGTCGGGCCGCGAGGAACAGGGCCAGGGCGCCGACGGGCAGGTTGATCAGGAAGATCCAGTGCCAGGAGGCGGCGTCGACCAGCCAACCGCCGAGCACCGGGCCGGCGACCGGGCCGACCAGGACCGGCAGCCCCAGCAGGGCCATCGCGCGGCCGAGCCGGGCCCGGTCGGCGACCCGCATGCCCATCGCCATGCCGACCGGCTGGAGCAGTCCGCCGCCCAGCCCCTGCACCGCGCGGAACGCGATCAGGCTGGCCGCGTCCCAGGCGCAGGCGGCGAGCAGCGAGCCGAGCGTGAACAGGCCGAGCGCGAGCACGTAGGTCCGTTTGGCCCCGATCCGGGCCATCGCCCAGGCGGCGACCGGGATGACCGCGGCGAGCGCGAGCGTGTACGCGGTCGCGGTCCACTGGATGGTTTCCAGCGGGGCGCCGAAGGACTCCGAGAGGGGGCGCAGCGCGACGTTGACGATCGTCATGTCGAGCACGGACATGACGGTGCCGAGGACCACGACGATGACGACGCGATAGAGGGCGGCGGCCGACGCGGCGGGCGCC
Organism: Streptomyces rubradiris; assembly: GCF_016860525.1. Classification (NCBI taxonomy): domain Bacteria; kingdom Bacillati; phylum Actinomycetota; class Actinomycetes; order Kitasatosporales; family Streptomycetaceae; genus Streptomyces; species Streptomyces rubradiris. The sequence continues at coordinate 4,359,379 of NZ_BNEA01000015.1, read as the reverse complement.
TCGGCGCGGGCCGGACCGGACTTCGCGGAGCGCACGGTACGCATCTGTTGTGTCCGCCGCCCCTCAGGCCGAGTAGGGGTGCTCGGCACGCGCGGCGCGCAGCGCGCGGCCCCACCAGGCGAGCTGGCCCAGCATGCCCTTGGCGGCGCCCGCGCACACCTCGGTGTCGCGCGGGACGCCGTCCTCGCCGAGCCCGGACCAGGGGCCGTGCAGGCTGACCGAGTCGCGGACGGTCACGGCGTGCAGTTCGGCGAAGACCAGCCGGAGCTGCTCGACCGCGCGCAGGCCGCCGCCGAGACCGCCGTACGACACGAAGCCGACCGGCTTGGCCTGCCATTCGCGCAGGTGCCAGTCCAGGAGGTTCTTCAGGACGGCCGGGAAGCTGTGGTTGTACTCGGGCGTGACGACCACGAACGCGTCGGCGGCGGTGAGCCTCGGCGAGACCTCGCGCAGCACGGCGGCGGCCTTGGGGGCGGGCGTGCCGCCCCAGCCCGGCAGCACCAGCGGCAGGTCCACCTCGGCGAGGTCGATCAGGTCGAAGGCGAGGTCGGGGCCGGCCTCGGCGGCGGTGGCGAGGAACCAGTCGGCGACCGCGCGGCCCTGACGTCCCTCCCGCACGCTGCCGACGATCACGGCGACGCGGAGCGGCGAGTCCTCGGCGGCGCGGGCCACGGTGACGGGATCGGTGACGGACACGACTGTCCCCCTCTGAGCGATGCGATGGCGGGCGACCGCGTCCGGCGAGCGCCCCGCCGTCAAAGTACAACGACCGTTGTAAAAATTACAACGGTCGTTGTACTTCGGATAGAGTCGGCTGGTCACGCGGAAGCCAGGGAGGCGCGGATGGGCGAGACGAACGAGGCCCGGCGGGAGCGGGCGGGGGGCGAGGTGTCGCCGCGCAAGCTGCGCAAGCGCCAGGACATCGCGAGCGCCGCCTGCGCGGTCTTCGGCCGCGAGGGCTACGCGCGCGCCTCGGTCGACGCGCTGGCCGCGGCGGCCGGCGTCTCCACGCGCACGCTCTACAACCACTTCCCCGGCGGCAAGGCACAGCTCTTCCAGGCGGTCGTCACCTGGACGTCGAGCGAGGTCCGGGACGCCCAACTGGCCCGCCTGCGCGCCGCGCTGGACCCCGAGCGCCCGCCGCACCCCGAGGACCTCGAACGCGACCTGGTCTCACTGGCCCGCGGGCTCATCCGGCTCATGGCCGACTACGCGTACCACTTCGCGCTGGTCCGCCACATCCACGCGGAGGCCGACCACGTGCCGCCCGAGGTCCTCACGGCCTGGCACGAGGCCGGGCCGGCACCGGTCGGCCGGGCGCTCACCGAGGCGTTGGCCCGCCTGGAGGACGCCGGCCTGCTCGACCTGCACGGCGACGCACCACTGGCGGCGGACCACTTCATGGCCCTGGTCTCCCACATGATCGTCCATTTCACCCACTACGGGGTACAGCCCCTGCCCCCCGCGGAACAGGACCGTCTGATCACGGGCGGGGTATCGGCGTTCCTGCGGGCGTACCGGGCGGGGTGACGGGCGCGGCCCGTCCTGGAAACGAGACGGCGCCCGGCCGGCCGAAGCCGACGCGGGCGCCGTACCGCGGGTCAGGCTGGACTCGACCCGACCGCGAACCGTAGGCCCTGTGGGACTCGAACCCACAACCAATGGATTAAAAGTCCTGGCCAAAGCTTGCCGGGTGGTTCCGGACGGTTCTTCGGCGTCCGGAATCATCTGGTCAGAGTGCATGCGACGTGATGCGTGCGGCTCGTGACAGCTCGTGCCGCATCATCCGCTCACGCATCGCTCACGCAAACTGCTCGGGAAGAGCCCCTCCTGCGTGGCCCAAGATCAGTCCTGGTCGGGCCACAAGGGCAGTCGAATGCGAAAGGTCGCGCCCCCCAGCTCTCCGTGGGCATCCACGGATCGTGTGCCACGCATGTCAGCGACGGCGTCCCGAACGATCGTCAGCCCAAGCCCAGTGCTGTCTGATGCCCGGCCGACCACGCCCGGTCGCCACATCTCAACCAGGTCAACGTCGTCGACACCCGGACCCGAGTCCGAGAAGTCGACGACTGCCTGCCCGCCATCAACGTGGGTTCGCACCAACACGGCGCGCCCACCCAACATCTCACCAGCTCGCTCAAACGACTTGACGGCGTTCAGAGAGAGGTTAAAAACGATCGCTTCCAGATCCGAAGCGGCCGCGGCGACCCGAACCGGCTCCCCCCAGAGGTCTAGCGTGAGAGAGACCCCGTGACGCTCCAGCTGGCCGCGCACTGCGCCCAACGCGTCGCCGATAGCCTCATTGAGGTCACGTGCCGCAACCCGGAACTTATCCGGATGCGCCGCCCGTGCCCCGAGGGCAACCCACTCGGCTGCTCCGTCGGCAGCCAAACTGCCGGCGTCACCAACCGCGACGGACTCACGTACGGACGCGACAGACAAGATCCCGGCTGTGGCGAGTGCCCGATAGGCTAAACGCTCAGGCAGCACCGCCGGCAACGCCAGCTTCTGTCGCTGCTTGGGCAGAGGCGGCTCCGGCGTCGGCGGTTGATCCTGCGGCCCAAGCCCCGCAGACCCGCCCTCTAAAGTCTCCTCGGATTCCGTCTTCTGTCTGTAAGCAAGACTTTGATCGGCGCGACGAGTCGGAGCAAGACCCGCTAGCTGCTCACGATCTCGCATCCTCTTCCGTTCACGCGCTGCCCAGTCTGTAGCACTTGCGGCAAACTGCCTTAGCTCAATGAAGGCAGCATTCTCCTGGAACCCCATTCGATCCGTCTTAGGGAGAAGCATCCCATCCGGATCCTCTACCGAAAGCCGACCAATGCTGGTGTTAGTAGAGGGTCGCAGCTCCGGACTGCGCGACCGGTGAAGGTTGAGGTCTAGCCAGTCTGATCCTTGGTCACCATACGGATGAACGCGAAGCCCACGGTGGAACACGTGGACACCACCCACCACCGCTAGCCAAGGACGTAGTTCAACGTACCGTCGCTTTGATCCACGGAGGTCAAAGGCGCGCTTGCTGAGCAAGAACATCCACAGCTCGAAAGATGCTGGTGGCGCCTGGTATCGCAAAGGAGGCTGCAGACGCCCTCTGCGGCGATCGGGCACTACATCAATATGCTCACCCCTTGTGACCACATTCCCTTTCCAGTCGTACAGGATCGTACTGGCGTATCCCTGCTCATCCAGGTGGGCTTCGAGTTTGTACTCGTACTCGTCGAAGAAGCCCCGATTAACCGCCTCCGAGATTCTCTCGAACTGAGGAGCGATGAGCGTGGCAGCGAAGCCCGTGTCTTCGTCATTGAAAAACCCGGTCAGCAGCCGCATGGCGCGTGCAAGCCGCTCCATCTGTTCGTTGTCGAACCCTTCCATTAGCCGGTGAACGGTCAACGAGGTACCCGGAGGCTTTGACGTTGATCGGGTGGAGACTGCCAGCTCAACATCTTCGACCGACGTAACCGACTCGTAGTCAGACCAGTCGATGACAAGCACGTGCTCCAGGCCCGGCTCGCTACGCGGTCTCGTGATCACCTCGACTCGGCGACCAAGGCGTAGGGCTGCCAACCGCCCCAGGCCCTTCTCGCCAATCCGTCGGCGGTTGGATCGACTGTCCGGGGCACCAAGCTTCGATGACCTCCCGATGAGTAGGAACCCATCCCGGATGTCCTCAACGGTCATACCGTCGCCGTCGTCCTCAACAACGAGGGTCCCGCCCGGCTGACTGGCATTGTGCAGCTGGACGATGCACTTCGTCGCATCCGCGTCGTATGCGTTGCGCACCAACTCGATCACGCCGAGATCTGGGTGGGGGATGAGCTCCTCACCCAGGCGAATCAGGATCTCCGGTGCAAAGCGCAGATGAGTGCTCAAGCGTCCTCCTTCTTGTCCAGATCTGCCCACTCTTCGAGATCTTCTAGGCACGCAGCGTAGCCACCCGCAAGTCTGCATAGGACCAGCGGCTGGCTATGCGCCATAACCGGCTACCAGTTGGCCGGTTTTGACCCGCTGACGTGCGGAACCTCGCTGGATGCACCACCCGCTAACGGACAGCGGTGAGAGGGAGACCTCTGGCCATGAACCCAACAGGTGAGCAGCGCCGGCTGGCCTCGCCGGCCACCGCAGCTCCCGGCCCCACCCGTCCCCAATCGAACTAGACATAACCGAGCCATAACGCTGGCGCATCGCAGTAGTCTCGGTTGCCTGTAGTTGGCACTGGTAGCACAAGCCTTTCCCGGACACACCTGTTCCAGGTCGCTACTGTTGCGTCGAGCCCTACCTCTGAAGGAGCACCGCTTTCATGCCGGAACTGCTCGCTGCCGCAGCGCTGCCGGAAGCCAAGGTGAGCAACGCTACGGCGCGGCCCTTGGGTTCCCGAGGTTCCCGAGACGAGGTGACGGACCGGCCAGCAGGGCTGACTTCCAGCGCTGCAGCAGTGCTCGCCGGCCTTGCAGCATGGTGGAAGTCGCGTGCTTCCGCAGCTGGGCTCGACGGGGCGTGGCTGGATATCGAACAGGCCCTCCAGGCGCGTCCGCCCGCTGCGATCATGGATGGCTCCGTGGAGCCAGCCGACCTGTCGACGCTCGGGCCAGAGCAGGTGGGTGCGGCGTACGTGGAAGCCCTGTCGGCAGCAACGCGGGCGCGCCATGGTCGCCATTACACGCCACGCGAGCTCGCCGTCCATTTGTGGGGAATGGCTCGTGACAGCCTTGGCCTGCCCCCCAGCAACCGAATGCTTACGGGTCTAGTGCTTGACCCCGCCTGCGGCGGCGGCGCCCTTCTACTGCCAGCCTTGCGGGAACACCTGCGGGCAGCTTTCGATGTCGATCCTGCGCTCACGTTGGCCGGCCTGCCCAACCTCCTTCGCGGGGTGGACGCCGACGAAGCTGCAGTGTGGGTTGCCAACGTGGTGCTAGCAGCGGAGATGTTGCCGACTCTTGCCCGAGTCCCTGCATCTGTTCGCAAGCCACTACCCGCACTCGCCCACGTTGGTGACGGCCTGGACATGCCTGCAGGCGCTGTGCGCGTTGTGGTGATGAACCCGCCATATGGTCGCGTGCGGCTTTCTCCTGCTGAGCGCGAGCGCTATGCCCACGTCCTATACGGACACGCAAACCTGTACGGGCTCTTCATGGCTAGGGCTATCGATGCCCTGGACGGTGAGGGTGTCCTAGCCGCGCTGGTTCCGACCAGCTTCACCAGCGGACGCTACTTCAGCAAACTGCGCGATCACATAAGCCAAGAGGCGGCCATGAGCGCTGTGGCGTTCGTGGAGGACCGCAGCGGCGTGTTCACATCTGTGCTTCAAGAAACATGCCTGGCTACGTTCGAGAGGCGGAAGCGCAGGAAGACCAGGATCAGCAGTCTTGGCAGCTCCGAGACCACCATCGCCAGTGTTAAGACCCAGAGGACAGAGCAACCTTGGGTTCTTCCACGCCGTTCCGACGATGCGCCCATCGCTGCCGCAGCATCAGCCATGGAAGAGTCTCTGGGGTCCTTGGGCTGGCGCGCCTCCACAGGCCCGCTCGTGTGGAATCGACGCAGCAGCGACCTGTACCCGTCCGGCGGTCCCAATCGTTCGCATGTGATTTGGGCTGCGGACCTAGACGGCGGAGTCCTACATCGTGATCCTGCGCGGGATGCCATGCGGTTCCTGGCCCTCACCGCCGCCTCTGACCTCAAGGTGATGGTGCTAGATAGCCCTGCCGTGCTGGTCCAGCGCACCACGGCCCCGGAACAATCACGTCGGCTCGTTGCCGCACATCTCAGTCAGGCAGATCTGGACGCCCGCGACGGCCGAGTCACTGTCGAGAACCACGTAAACGTGCTGCGGTGCTCTGCCGGTGCTGATTCCGTGCTGACGCCTGATGCCATGACTCGCTTGCTTGCCACCAAGACGATGGACAAGGTTGTCCGCTGCATCTCCGGCTCGGTTGCGCTCAGCGCCTACGAGCTTGAGTCCATCCCCATGCCGCACCGCGAGATAGTGCGGAAGTGGAATGACCTTGAGGGAGATGCACTCGAAGCAGCGGTCGCCGCCGCCTACCGACCCACAGGAGCCTGAAGTTGAGGAAGCTCATCAGTCCAGAGGAAGCCGAGAGGCGACTTCAAGTGGTCTTCCCGAGGGCTGCGTTCGACCCGGTGTTCTCCTCGCCGCTCGCTGCGATGGCCGTGTCGGCTCTGATCTACGTCGACGCCGTTTGCAGCGCTGATGACCCAACGGACGCCGTTCAGTGGGCACGCCCAACGACCGTGCTGTGGATGTCCAAGGGCGCCTTGGCTCGTTCTGAGGACGCCGACCGCATAGCCTGGCGGACGGCCGCGGCGAAGGGCAACAAGCACGTAGCCGCCCTCCACGAGCAGACGTGGAACGAGCCATTTCAACCGTCCTACAGGGACAACTCACGGGAAACGCTGCGAGACGAGACCTTCAGGGAGTGGCGCTCTCACGCCGCCATCCGCAAGCGCGCCGGCCTGCCGACTGCGAGCAGCCAGCCCAGCTGGGCGCTTCTCGACCACTTCGCCGACCTCTTTGATCCAGACCTGTCCGACGAGGACTTCGAGAAGGCGGCGAACGCTTGGCGCGACAAGCACTTGGATGCGGGAGCCAGGTTGAAGGCGGCATTCGCGCTGAAGGCTGAGGCCGCCGAACATGCCGTCACTGTGCTTCTTCCCAACAGCGGAGGGGCTACTCGCACGCTCGAACCGGGCACGGCTTCCCTGATCGTCAAAGGTGTCGTGGAAACTTGGGCCGACGCTCGGATGCAGAAGCCCGTCGTCCTTGCCATCTCTGAGCCGGGAGACAAGGTTCATCTCGGCGAGGAGATAGCCTTGCAGGGCCTCGGTATCACAATTGATGTCAAGAATGTTCTCCCTGACGTCATCATGGCCGATATCGGCGCAGATCCGGTCCAGTTTTGGATCATTGAGGTTGCCGCTTCAGACGGGGTCGTCACGGCGGCTAGGCGGGCAGCGCTCCTTAAATGGGCCGCGAAACAGAATATTGCGGAAGGCCGTTGCTCATTCCTCACAGCGTTCGAGTCACGCAATTCTGATGCGGCGAGGCGACGCCTCAAGGACCTCGCCTCCGGCACGTGGGCTTGGTTTGCCGCGGAGCCGCTCCACGAACTGGCCTGGTACGAGGTGATGCCGGGCGCGGGCGAAGCCTGATAGCCGTCCGTGGTGAGGTCCGTAACGCCATAGGGACCAGCCGTCGCGCTACACCGGGCCATACGGAGACGGGCACCACCCGTAGCCTCCCGACGCGCGGCTCGGTGAACCGTGTATCATCTCCACGAAGGCGCTGGCGGGAACGCTATGCCGCACAGTTTTCGGTGGTTATAGCATCAGGGAAACGCCCGGTTACATTCCGAACCCGGAAGCTAAGCCTGATTGCGCCGATGGTACTGCGAGGGGGACCTCGTGGGAGAGTAGGTCGCCGCCGGGAAGCTTTTTAAAGGGGTGCTGCCTCGATGAGGCAGCACCCCTTTCTCTGACTCGCCTTGATCAGCCATCGCTCTCCTCGCTGTCCAAGTGCCGCACCGCGTACACGTGCTCCTCGGGATGCCGCGCCAGTCGTGCCATTACCCATGCGGTGCGGGCGTCCTCACTGCAAGCCCAAGTCCAAGGACTTCCTCCACCACCACACCAAGTCCTTGCCGAAGCCGGTTCGCCACCGTCTGCCTCGCAATGTTCCGGTCTCATCGAACTCCGGTCGGCGTCGACGCTATGCCCTGAAACCAAGAACGAGAGGCCGCCTGCTCCTCATGCACCTTGGTGCCATGCAAAACCTGGCGTTCCAGTTCGAGGATCAGCCCTTCAAGGAAGAAGGACAGCCGGAGGCTGTCAAGGGTGGCACTCAGCGAGATACCACGCACCGAACTGAAAGGTTCATCGTCCTGGCCTGTGCGCAATAACGCATCAGCGGCCGAGGGTTGCCTCCCGTGCGGCGCGTGCCCAGATGGCCTGTTGGCGGGTGGTTAAGCCCATGCGGTTCCAGTGGAAGAGGATGTGGCGGGCCAGGATGCCGCGCAGGCCGAGTTGGAAGTTGCCCGCGCGTGCGGCATCTGCGAGGGTGCAGCCGCTGCGCTCCATGCCGGTGATCCAGGTCCGCAGGGGCGTCAGGGGACCGTGCGTGAGCAGGGGGCCGGCGTCCACCGTCAGGAGCCGCCGCAATGGGTCCACCATGCCGCTGACCTGGTCGGGGGACACGTCGTCGGGCAAGGGCCGTCTGACCTCGATCTGCCCCCATACGTCTCCCTGTTCGCCCCATTCCAGCCCAGCGGCGCGCAGGAACAAGCTGGTGACGAGCAGGGAGGTCTCTTTGGCGCCCAGGAGCCCGCTGGTGCCGTCGGTGGCGTGCTGGTAGTAGGCGAGGACGCCGGTGCTGTCGGTGTGAAACAGGGTGTGGGCGAGCACCATGCCGTGAGGGCCGCCGAAGGCGATGGTTTCAGGTTCGTATCGGGAGGGCCACCATCGCTCGGCCACACCACAAGCCCGGGTGCTGGCGAGGGCTTCGGTGAGGTGCTCAACGGCGTCCTCCCTCTGGGCGTCCGGACCGGGACGGACGCGCAGTCGCCAGCAGGGGTACTTGCGCACGAACCACCATGCCCCGACCGGTCCTGTACGCAGGGCCGGCAGGACGTAGGCGCGGAACGCGCGTTCCGCGGTGGGGTAGTCGGCGAACTCCATGTTCACCTGGTGCCAGCTGTCGGGCCGAGCGTCGAGTGTGGCCCGGCCGGCGGCGCGGTAGCGCTCGGCCGCGTCGGCCAGTCGGGCCGGAGACGTGCGCGCCTTGGTGGCGGCCTGTTCGACGGGTGTTCCGGTGAGGACGCACAGGATGGCGTCCTCCAGTGTGATGGGATCCGCAGGGTTCACGTCGTCGTCCCTTCAGCACAGGAGCAGGCAGGCGTCCCAGTCGGTGGCGGGCCCGGAGCCCGGTTCGGCGCTCTGGAAGGCCAGGGTCGCTCCGGCCGCTCCTTCGAGAAAGCCGGGCGCTTCCGGAGCGGGAAGGGCGAGGAAACGGTCGCGGAGTTCGGGGAGCCGGTCGGTGAACGCGGTGGGGGTCTGGGCGTCCTCGGCGACGCGTTGGACGGTGCGCAGGAGTCCGCCGGCTCCGTGGCACAGGCCACGGGTGACGAGCTGGTCGACCTGGTGTGAGTCGGCCAGGCAGTACAGAAGGGCGCGTTCGGCCATGCGCTGGCGGTCCGCGTCGGCCAGGACGAGCCCGGCGAGCTGTTGTGCACGGGCCAGTCCGGGGGTGCCGTAGCACCAGGACGGTGCGGCAGGTTGCAGGGGTGCGGGGCCGGTCTCGGTGATCCAGCGCGGCCAGCGAGTCCCGCGGTGGTCACTGTGGCGGATGCGGTCCAGCCAGCGGCAGATGCGGACCATGGCGGTGTCGTGGCCATCCACGGTGACACCGCGGCGCTTGGCCAAGGCAAGCAGGGCGAGTGGGCCGGTGATCCCGTGGGCGAGGCCGACGTTGGCATGGCCGCCAGGCGTTGCCGCTTTGTGGTTGGCGGGGGCGTGCCCGACCCACCAGCCGAGCCGCGGCTGCCCGATGGGCCCGGCCACAGGTTCGGTGAGTCGCACCAGATACTCCAGGATGGCCTTCAGGTCTTCGCTGTCCGGTCGGCGACGCAGCAGCAGGGTGCCGAGCCCGGTAAGACCCCGGAACAGGTCGTACTCGGCGAAGCTGGCGTAGCGGCCTTGGTCGATGCGGGCGTGGGCGGCTGCCAGCCGACGGCGGGTGTGCGTAGCCACGACGTGGTCGAGGGTGTTCAGGGCTTCGGCGTAGCGCTCGCTGTCGGCGGCGGCCAGGTGCAGGACGTACGCCATCGCGGGGGCGCCGAGGAACAGGCTCGCGCGGTCTCCGTCGAGCAGGGGGCCGAGGGGGCCGTGCGCGAGGGACTGCCGGGTGGCGAGGTCGGTGGCGGGAACGGGCGGGGCGGTGGTCACCGCAGTGCTCCCTGGGTACGGGCGGTCCAGGACAGGGCGGCAGCGCGGGCGAGGCGGCGGCAGGTGGCTTCGCCGTCGGGGTCGATGCCGGCGGTGCGGTTGTGGTGCATGTGCAGGAAGGACGGCAGCACATCGGCCGGGTCGGCGCCGATCGCGTTGAGGGACTGGCGGTACGCGGTCAGGGCGTCTCGGCGCAGGGTCCAGGACAGGGCGGCGTCGTCGCCATCGGGCAGGGCCAGCAAGGCGGCGTAGTCACGGCCTGGGCTGGTAAGGCGGATAGCTTCGGCGAGTACGTCGCGTGAGGCGGCGGCGCCGTCGCTCTTCAGAAGGTTCGTCGTCAGCCAGGTCCGGCCGGCTGCTGGGGAGCCGAGGAAGGCGTCGGAGATGTCCACGAAGCTGGCGGCGGTGAGGGCAGGCCGCAGGCTGTCGGGGAGGGGAAGGGCCATCTGCGCGACGGCGGCGGCGGAGTCGGCGGCGAAGAAGCGTTCGGCGGCTGCCAGGACGGGGCCGGTGCCGTAGCGTCCGGTCTCCGGCTCGTCGGTGTCCCACTGCACGCGGTGTAGCAGGCCCTCGGCGCGCATCTCTGTTGCCCATGTGGCGACGCGCTTTGCGGCGTCGCCGAAGGCGTGCTGGTTTGGCAGGCGGAGCCGTAGTCGCAGGTGGCTGTCGGGGTCGGCGTAGCGGGTGAACCACCATGCCGGAGCTTCGTCTCCCCAGTCGGCAAGAAGGCGCTGAAGATGCACGATCAGGATCTCGGGTGCCCGATCGGCGTTGGAGTACAGCTTCAGGTACGCCCACTCGGTGGCACCGGGCAGCCGACCGGAGTACCGGCTCACGACGACCGAAGCACGGCAGACGGAGGCTGGGGAGGGCTCCTGGTCGGAGGCGAAGGATGCGGTGACCTGGTGGGCGCGGCCCAGCCAGCCGAACGCGGACTCGTCCGGCGCTTCCTGCAGCACCACGGATGGGTGGCGCTCCAGTTCCATGCGCAGGAGCTGCTGGTGGGTGGGGGTGTCGAGGTCCAGCCGGAGCTGTTGGTCGTTGCCGCCGACGTACACGGTGCGGGGAACGCCGTTGCGGATGCGCCAGTCGGTGAAGCGGAACAGCCAGTCCCGTCCGTCGTCACTTTCTTCGCGCAGGTCGCGTGCGCGCAGCCGCCAGCAGGCGGCGGACAAGATGGTGCGGCCGACGCGGATCTCGGGCAGGAACGGAAGCCGGCCCGCCGCGCCCCAGGCGAAGGGGGTGAGGATGGTGGTGTGGGAGCGGTGCAGTTCGCAGACGAAGCGGACCAGTGGGTGGGTGGCGCTGCTGAGTTCCACCGCGTTCATGACCGTCGGCTCGATCAGCCGGCCGGTGGACAGTGACACCAGGTAGAAGCGTCGGGAGTCGGCGATGACGCCGAGGTCGTCCAGGTCGAGGATGGCGTCCGGGTTGTGCTCGCCGATCGAGAGCACGTGCGGCACGACGGCCGGAGCACGGCCGACGTTGCGGGTCGGCAGTCGCAGGGGCGGGCTGGACACCTGTCCGCGTACCGCTCCGGCTGCCAATGTCGGCAGTGCGGCGTACGCGGCGGTCATGCGGTCGCGGTCGGGCGCCTGGCTCCGCCCCGAGACCGCGTCGGAGACCTTCCGGCAGATCCTGGCCCGCACTGACCTACCGCCAATAACCCTTCGTGATATACGTCACGTGTCGGCAACCCTCACCCATGGCGGTGGCGGCGACCTCCACACGATCAAGGAAACGCTTCGCCACTCCACGATCACGCTGACCTCGGACACGTACACGAGCTTGCTCCCTGAGGTCGACCAGGCAGCAGCTGAAGCAGCGGTCCGACTAGTGCCACGCGCCCGCCCTGGCAAGGTCGCAGAAAATAATCAGGCCACATCATGAGAAGAACCGCGCAGCATTGCTGTCATGGAAAACGAGAGCAACCCGTCCATCACCCTGATCACGATGGACCGCGCGGCGGCGTGCACCATCTTCACCCGTTCGGACGGGAAGGAGGCCCGGCTTCCGTTGGACCCGTCCCCGTTCGAAGACACGAGCGTCCTATCCCGGCTCGACTTCACCCCGGCTTACGGAGCACTCCTCGCCACCACTCTGAGCGGCGATCAGGCCCTCTTTGAGATGCCGCTGGAAGGGGCCGGTGATCAGCTGGCAAGACGGCTCGTCGTGTACCTCGACCAGAACCAGTGGAGCCTGCTGAGCAACGCCGATCGCGGCGCAGAGAAGAGCAGCGAGGTGGACCGGGTCGCTGCCCAAAAGCTCAAGAAGTGGGTGGACCAACGTCGAATCGTCCTACCTGCCTCTGCTGGCCACTACTTCGAGACCAGCAAGCGGTTCAGCACGGACAAGCGCTACGACCTCGGACTAACGATCTTGCAGTACAGCCGCGGCTGGCAGATGCGTGATCCGTTGCAGGTCCGGCGGAACGAGCTTCACGATGCCTTCTGCCACCTAATGGACCGGCCCGGCAGAGTATGCTCCGCCCCGGTCTTCACTCTCGACCCGGACGCCCTATACGCCCCCACCCGGTGGGCTGGTGTTGCGCAAACGCCAACGCCACAGAATCGCTTGGCTTTCCAAACCAAGGCGCTGCTCACTGCCTGCGTTTCCATTGATGCCATGCTCGACACCCAGCGGGTCGAGGAGGGACCGGACACCGGGTGGATGGCGGCGAGCCAGCGCTTCAGTGACTGGCTGGACGAGCTGGATCAGGACTCACAGCAGAAGCGCAGGGCCATCGACATCCACCTCGTGAAGGACCTACAGCAGGAATTGGCTGAAGAGGCTGCTGCGGCAGGCGTTCCTAAGGAGCTGTTCCACCAGTGGGGCTTCAAGGGATGGGTGCGCGCCATCGGAGAGGCTCCGGCCGTCGGCCTCTTCCGGGAAATGCTGCAGAGCCGGCACCTCAACAAGGGCACCACGTGGCGACGGAATGATCTGACGGACATGGTCTACCTGTCCTGTGCAGCCGGGTACGCGGACTTCGTTGTCTGCGAGAAGCACATGCGCGACCCATTGCAGCGCGGCTTGAAGCGCATGGGACGCTCGGCACAGGTCTACCGTCGGCTTACCGACGCTGTAGCGGCCATCGAGGAGCTTCTGGAAGCGCCTCCCTCCCCTGTCGGCCCTGCGCAATAGCGCTGGCGGGTCCCTATCTTCCCGACCTGCGCCGCCGGATGGCTTACACGGTTCTGGTGTGGGACGGACACGTCGACCGCCGCATCCGAAGCTGCCACCGATTGGAGCTGCTGGGGCCCCTCAACCGCACATGGATCTCCATCACTCCGATCGCGCCGACGAGGGCGCTTCGGCCACCAGGGCAACCGCTGAGGCGGCGTCTATTTGTGCCGTGGGTTCCACACAGGACAGGTCCTAGTCCCGGTTCGGCAGCTGACTAAATCCGCTGCAGGGGTGTAGGCATCGGTAGCAACAAACGTCTCTCCCCATCGGGTCTTCTCCCAAGCCGCGCCGGAGGTCGTCTCGGCTCAACTCAATCTTGGCGAGGCGGGCCAGAGGGTCTCTGGGCCGGGACACCAAACTCACTTCGTGGAGCTGCAACTGGGACATAACGGGCCGCGGGAAGGCGGAGACGGTCTCACCATCGGTGTGTGGACAGCTGAGCCGACCGCAAACGTTGCACGCACTGTCAGCGTCACGCCGCACGGTTATGTCGTATCGGGTATCGAGCAGGTGCGGACAGGAATCGATGTCCTGCCCGCACAAGGAACAATTGCGAGTCGCGGTGAAGCCAGCAGACATGCCCCATCTGCTGTGCATGAGCGAGAGTCGGCATACGTCCCAGTAAGTGTCGTCGGAGTACTCGATGCTGCAGCCGAAGAGTCCGCCTACGAGGGCTGCGACGTGGTGAGCGTGTCGGTGAGCGAGTTCGGAAAGCTCGCTGTCCTCAAGGAAGTTGTAGGCGTCCACTGCACGGGCGAGCGAGATGTGTGCTGCCGCTTCCAGGTCACTCCACGGATCGGTGAGCTGGGACGTGTCGCGCGGCAGGTGCAGAGAACGCGCCATCGCCAGGTACTGTCGGTGGCCCCGCCGGTCGGAAATGGGCTGACCGCTAGGCCATGGAGAGAACAGGGCGCGCGCCGCGATGTTGGCTCGTAATTGGCGCCGGGCTTGCGACCACACGTGGATAAGGAAGTCCCGTTGTGCGCTCATCGTCCACAGTCCGCGGCGGTGGATCTCCTCTGTCGTCGATGTCCAGGAGGGAAGGTGGGCCAGGGACAGGCCCCAGGTGAGGGAGATGCTGCGACAGCACTGCCCGTACAGGCGCATGGATTCCCGCAGAGCTGTTACGCCGTCCTGGTGCATCATGGCCAGGCGCACAGGGCCTGATGCCGGGGGCAAAGGTACCCCGGTGCGAATGACGAGGCCGGAGACTCTCATCCGGTGGTGTCCTCCGGAGCGGCATCGTCCGGGTCTACTGGGGGAAGCTCGGCACGTGCCGGGTCGGACACGGCCGCTTGGATGAGGTTCTCGATGTCTGCCAGCCGACTGGTGATCTCCAGCCCCCGGATGGCCGTTTCGTTCTCGGTCCGTACAATCTCAGCGATCTTGACCGTCACACGCGCCTCATCGACCTCCTCATCAGGACAGCTGGGCCCCAGTGAGGAGCGTGCCCGCTGCCAGGCAGTCAGGACGATGCTCTTGACCAGTTCGGTGGTGAGCGTGGTGGCCACAGCGATGCCGATGGTGGCCACCACCTCGGTGGCCCCGTACTCACTGAGATAGCGGCGGTCTTCTCGCGCGCATGCGAAGTCGATGTCCACGCCACGGTGTCGCAGTGTCTTGATCAGGCCAGCCACGTCGTCTCGGTAGACGGCCATCCCGTCGATGCTTGAGTCGGGGAGCAGAAACACGCGGTCGCCCGTTGGTGCAGTCAGCACCGTCTCGGGAAGATCTGCCGCTGAGATGTCCCAGCGTGTCACAGCATCGGTGATCTCTTTGGCCATCAGCAGGAGCCCTCTCGTGCTTAAGCGTTGTGCACGTGCCCAAGCCTAAAGCTGCGTGGGATCAGGCTGTCCCGCACGCAGTGGTCCACTGAAGTCTGGTGTTGAGTCGACTGCCTTCAGCCATGGCAGACGAGTGGGAGGGCGTGGGCTGCTGCTCTGACATTGCAGGCTGAGAAAACGACGGATGAGCTAGTGTGCTTCGGCTGCGGCCGGTCTGTCGGCTACCGCAACCCTGGGGGCGAGAGGCGCCGCGTCGCTGCGAAGCCTCGCAGACGAACCCGCGAGGGATCTTGTCAGCACCACCAAACGTGCGGCTCTGATCGAACATCCGCTCACGCATCGCTCACGCAGAGTCCCGAAAACGCCGCAGCGCCCGAGCCGACCGAAGCCGACCTGGACGCTGCGTAGCAGGTCAGAGGGTGTTCCCCTCCCCCGCCGCTGGTAGGCCCTGTGGGACTCGAACCCACAACCAATGGATTAAAAGTCCACTGCTCTGCCAATTGAGCTAAGGGCCCGGGCGATGTTGCTTGTCCGAGCATAGCCGGACGGGGCCGTGTCGCCGATCGGGTATCGGGGACACGGCCGCGTCGCGGGGCGGTGGGGCGGGCGTGTTGGTCACTTTTCGGCCGGTGTGGGGGCCGGTCGGCGGGTCAGGAACCAGTGGCGGGCCGACGCCAGCCACCAGGTCGCGGCGAAGCCGAGGACGGCCAGGACGGCGACCGGGGCGTAGTTGAAGGTCTTCCAGGTGACCGGGGAGACCTGCGGCAGCATGAACAGGACCGTGATCGCCAGCACCCAGGTCACCGAGACCACTCCGATCACCCCGGACCAGCGGCCCAGGTGCCAGGGGCCGCGGTCGAACGCGGCGCCCTTGCGGACCCGCAGGAAGGTCGGGATGACGTAGGCGATGTACAGGCCGATGACCGCGATCGACGTCACCGCCGCGTAGGCCGTCGTGTTGATCAGGTAGGGCAGGCCGAGGGCCAGCGCGCCGAGCGCGGCCAGCCAGACCGCCGCCACGGGGGTGCGGGTACGCGGGCTGACCGTGTGCCAGACGCGGGAGAAGGGCAGCGCGCCGTCCCGGGAAAAGGCGTAGATCATGCGGCTGTTGGCGGTGACGGAGGCCATGCCGCAGAACAGCTGGGCGCCGATCACCACCAGCAGGAGCAGTTTGCCGGCGGTGGCCCCGAGGGCGTCCAGGAGGATCTGGGCGGGCGGGGCGCCGGTGGGCGAGGCGAGTTCCGCTTCGTAGGACTGGATGGCGAAGGTGAAGCCGAGCAGGAGCACGAAGCCGGCGATCCAGGACGTCCAGATCGAGCGGACGATGCCCTTCGGGCCCGCCGTGGCGGCGTCCCGGGTCTCCTCGGTCATATGGGCGGAGGCGTCGTAGCCGGTGAAGGTGTACTGGGCCATCAGCAGCCCCAGCAGGACCACGTACGGGCCGCTGCCCCAGCCCGTCTCGTTGACGAAGCGCGTGAAGACGAAGGACGCCGGCTGGTGGTGGTCGGGGACCAGCGCCAGCGCGCCGGTGATCAGCGCGACCCCGAGGACGTGCCACCACACGCTCACGGCGTTCAGGAACGCCACGATCCGGACGCCGAAGGTGTTCAGCAGGCCGTGCAGGACGAGGATCGCCGCGAACAGCGCCACCGTGCGGCCCGGGGTCACCTCGAACCCGGTCTGGAGGTTCAGGTAGGCGCCCAGGAAGGAGGCCGCGCCGAAGTCGATGCCCGCGGTCACCGCCACCTGGCCCAGCACGTTGAACCAGCCCGTGAACCACGCCCAGGCCGCCGCCGACCGCGCGGGCGCCAGCCGGTGGGCCCAGAAGTACAGGCCCGCCGAGGTCGGGTACGCCGAGCAGATCTCGGCCATCGACAGGCCCACGAACAGCGTCATCAGGCCGACCGCGACCCAGCCCCAGGTGATCACCGCGGGGCCGCCCGTGGTCATGCCGAAGAGGTACAGGGTCAGGCAGCCGGAGAGGACCGAGATGATCGTGAAGGAGACGGCGTAGTTCGAGAACGCCGACATCCGGCGGGCGAGCACCTGGGTGTAGCCGAGCTGGGCCAGCCGCTCCTCGTCCGACGGGCCGGGCGCCGCCCGCTGTCCGGTCACACGCGCGTCGTCTGCCATGTCCCCAGCAATTCCCTGTCCGCCGGTGTGATATGCGCCACTCGGCAGGCATGCGGAAGGGCCCGTACGACCGGTGTCGTACGGGCCCTCGCGTCAGCTCACTCGGTGTCAGCCGTTGCGCTTCCAGCGCGGCTTGTCCTCGCGGCGGCCGAAGGAGCCGCCGGTGCCGCGGTGGTCGTCACGACGGCCGTAGGGGCGGTCGTGGCCGCCGGAGCGGAAGCCCGGGCGGTCGTCGCGGCGGTCGCGGTTGAACGGACGGTCGCTGCCCCGGTGCCCGCCACGGTCGTCACGGCGGAAGCCCGGCCGGTCGTCGCGGCGGAAGCCGCCCCGGTCGTCCCGGCGGTCGTCCCGGCGCTCGAAGCCACGGCCGCCCCGGTCGTCACGGCGCTCGAAACCACGGTCCCGGTCACGGTCACGGTCGAAGGGGCGGCGGTCGCCCCGGTCGTCACGACGGTCGTCCCGGCGCTCGAAGCCACGGCCACCCCGGTCGTCGCGACGCTCGAAACCACGGCCACCGCGGTCGTCACGGCGCTCGAAACCACGGTCCCGGTCACGGTCACGGTCGAAGGGACGGCGGTCGCCCCGGTCGTCACGGCGCTCGAAACCACGCCCACCGCGGTCGTCACGGCGCTCGAAACCACGGTCCCGGTCGAAGGAACGGCGGTCGCCACGGTCCTCGCGACGGTCGTCACGGCGCTCGGAACCGCGCCGCTCCCGGCGCTCGTACGGTGCCGCCGCCGGGCGCTCCTCGCGCTCGGTCTCGCGCTCCGCCGGCTCCTCGGCCACGGCGAGCTGCTCCGCGGCCGTCGCCTGGGCCTCGGCCACCGCGGTCTCCGGGTCCTCGCCGCGCTCGCGGGCGACCCGGGCCACCAGCCGGTCGGCCTCCTCGCGCAGCTCGGTCGCGCGGCGCTGGGCGCGCTCCAGCTGCTTGGTGAGCTGGGCGACCTCGCGCTCGGCCTGCTGGGCGGCGTTGGCGGCGGACTCGGCCTGGACCTCGGTCATCGAGCGGGCGCCGGTGATCTCGGCGACCTCCGGGTCGAAGGCGGCACCGCCCTGGATGATGTGGCGGGCCGCGTCGACGCCGGCGTCCTCCATGAGGCGGAAGATCTGGCGCCGCTGGTGCGGCAGGGAGAGCGAGACGACGGTGCCGGTACGGCCCGCGCGGGCGGTACGGCCGGCCCGGTGCAGGTAGTCCTTGTGGTCGCCGGCCGGGTCCACGTTCAGGACCAGGTCGATGCCGTCGACGTGGATGCCGCGGGCGGCGACGTCGGTGGCGACGAGCACGTTCACGTACCCGTCCTTGAAGTCCGCCAGGGTCCGGGTGCGGGCGCCCTGGGTCATGCCGCCGTGCAGCGCGTCGGCCTTCACCCCGGCGTCGCGCAGCTGCTCGGCGACGCGGTCGGCGCCCAGCTGGGTGCGGACGAAGATGATCGTGCGGCCCTTGCGGGAGGCGATCGCGGCGGTGACCGGCGCCTTGTCCTTGGGCTTCACGATGAGGATGTGGTGCGACATGGTCGTCACCGCGCCCTGGGCCGCGTCCACCTCGTGGGAGACCGGGTCCTTCAGGTAGCGGTCGACCAGGGTCTGGATCTCGTTCTCCATCGTGGCGGAGAAGAGCATGCGCTGGCCGCCGGCCGGGACCTGGTCGAGCAGCTCGGTGACCTCGGGCAGGAAGCCCAGGTCGGACATCTGGTCGGCCTCGTCCAGGAC
Source organism: Streptomyces rubradiris (assembly GCF_016860525.1). Lineage (NCBI taxonomy): Bacteria > Bacillati > Actinomycetota > Actinomycetes > Kitasatosporales > Streptomycetaceae > Streptomyces > Streptomyces rubradiris. The sequence continues at coordinate 4,340,612 of NZ_BNEA01000015.1, read as the reverse complement.
GGCGATCCGCACGTCCTCCAGGGAGCAGGCGCCGCGGTTGATGATGTCGCGCAGCCGGCCCGGGGTGGCGACGAGGATGTCCACGCCGCGCTCCAGGGCGTAGATCTGGTTGCCCATGGACGTGCCGCCGCAGACGACCTTCATCTTCAGGCCCAGGACGTCGCCGTAGGGCTGGAGGGCGTCGGCGACCTGCATGGCCAGTTCGCGGGTCGGGGTGAGGATGACGGCGCGGGGCCGCTTCTTCTCGGTACGGCCCTCGGCCAGCAGGGCCAGGGTCGGCAGACCGAAGGAGAGGGTCTTGCCGGAGCCGGTGCGGCCACGGCCGAGGATGTCCTTGCCGGCCAGGGCGTCCGGGATGGTCGCGGCCTGGATCGGGAAGGGGGTCGTCACGCCGTTCTGCGCGAGCTTGCGCACGATGCCCTCGGGGAGGCCGAGGTCGGCGAAGGTGGTCTGGGGGGTGGTGTCAGCGGCCTCGGGGGCCTCGGTGACCTCGTTCGTCACGTCGAGTTCGTTCTCGTTCTCGGACATGACGATCTGGTCAGTACTGGACACGGACATGCGAATGCGAAACCTTCCGGAGTCTCGTCGGCACGCGCCCGTCAACTCCGTGATTCGCTCACGACCGCCTCGATGCGGTCCGCCACGGCAAAGGAGAGTACGCGCCACACGGCGCGCTCTGTGGTGGCGCCGGGCAAATGGGATCAAACGATCTACCACCATACGCACCCACCCCCCTCGAAGGCAAACCGGGTGGCATAGACGCACGTCACAGTGGCCGACCGGGACCGGCGGAGCGGACGGCGTCACACCGCCACGCCCGCCGCGGGCGCCGGTTCCCGCTGGACCAGCTGCGGCCCGGTCTCCTCGTGCGCCGACGAGGACGGCTCGGCCGACGGCGGCTCCGTGGCGGGCGGCGGCTCCGTGGTGGCCGGCGGTACGGGCGGGGCGGAGCCGGCCGGGGGCGTGGGCGGCGCCTTGGTGGGCGCCGGGCCGCCGGGCGCCTCGGTCTCGTCCGGCTCCTCCGGCTCGCCGTGCTTCCCCGGCTTGCCCGGCTTCCGCGGTGCGCCCGAGGCGCTGCCCTCGCCCGACGGTACGGGCGCCGCCGGGCCGGACTCCCCCGGCTTCGCCCTGCCGCCGTGGCCGTGTTCGCCGCCGCCGGTCCCGCCCGCCTCCACGGGTCCGCCCACGCCTTGTGCCGGGCCGCCGTCGGGTACCTCGCCGGCGGGCTGTCCCGCCGAGTGGGAGGGGCGGGCCCGGCCCGCGCCGTCGCCCACGTTCACACAGCCGGCGGCGGCGGTGACGGCCAGTGCCGTGGCGGCCAGACGGACGGGTACGGACAAGGGGCGCACGGCGGCCACCTCCGGGGGCGGGGACGAAAGTCAACCTCCCCAACTCCCGCCGCCCGCAAGAGGACACGCGCACGCCCCGGGCGCACGGCGGCACCCGCCGCCCCACGTTCACCCGGGCGCCCCGCGCTCCCGTCGGTCGCACGGCGCGGCGCGCGGCTCAGCCGTACCCGAGGGCGTGCAGCCGGTCGTCGTCGATGCCGAAGTGGTGGGCGATCTCGTGCACCACCGTCACCTCGGTCTCCGCGATCACGTCCTCGCGGCTGTCGCACATCCTGAGCGTCGGCCCGCGGTAGACGGTGATCCGGTCCGGCAGGACACCCGCGTACCACTCGCCGCGCTCGGTCAGCGGTGTCCCCTCGTAGAGCCCGAGCAGCTCGGGATCGTCGGCGGGCGGTTCGTCCTCCACGAACACCGCGACGTTGTCCATCAGCCGCGTCAGCTCCGGCGGGATCCGGTCCAGCGCCTCGGCGACCAGTTCCTCGAACTCCTCGCGCGTCATCTCCAGCACACGGCCATTGTCCGGGAACCACGCCGCATATCCAGCCCTTGACGTGGGAATACGGCATCAATAGCCCGCGTCCCCGTCGCAGCCCCGAGCAGCATGCCGAACCGGACCCCGCCCCGCGCCCGCCCCCGACCGCTCCCCCGTCTCGAACTCGCCGCGCGTCCCCGCCCCTGGGCGCGCGTCCTCGGCATGGCCGCCGTCGTGCTGGCCGGTGCCTGGCTGGGCCTGCTCGTCGTCGGCGCCGTCCGGGTCCCGGTCGGCCCGGTGGACACGACGATGGCGCTGCGGCCCTCCCTCACCGGCGGCACGAGGATCGACGTGTCCCCGCTGGGCTCGCTCTCCCTGGACAGCCATGCGGCCCCGGTCCGCCTGGACGTGGACGTGGACCGGCTGGACCCACCGCGCTCCCAGGCCCTGGTCGACCACCCGGAGCGGATCTCCGGGCTCCAGGACGAGATCGTCCGGGACGTCGAGCACGGCACCCGGGACCTGGCCGTACGCTCCTGCGTCGCCGTGGTCCTCGGGGCCACCGCCCTCGGTCTCGCCGTCTACCGCCGCCCGCGCCGGGCCCTGGCGGCCGGCGGGCTGGCCCTGGCGCTGCTGGCCGCCTCGGGCGCGTCGGCGTACGCCACCTGGAACCCGAAGTCGGTCCTGGAGCCGAGGTTCTCCGGGCTGCTGGCCTCGGCGCCGTCCGTGGTCGGCAACGCCCGCAGCATCGTCACGGAGTTCGACGTCTACCAGCACGAGCTGGCGCGCCTGGTGACGAACGTGACGAAGCTGTACGACGCCACGTCCACCCTCCCGGCCTACCGCCCCGACCCGACCACCATCCGCGTTCTGCACGTGTCGGACATCCATCTCAACCCGGCGAGCTGGAAGATCATCGGCTCGCTGGTGAAGCAGTACCAGGTGAACGTGATCGTGGACTCCGGGGACACGATGGATCACGGCTCGGCGGCGGAGAACGGCTTCCTGGACCCGATCCGGGACCTGGGCGTGCCGTACGTGTGGGTGCGCGGCAACCACGATTCCCGGACCACCCAGCGCTACCTGGAGCGGATGCGGAACGTGCGCGTGCTGGACGACGGCCGGGCCGTGACGGTGGGGGGCCTGCGGTTCGCGGGCATCGGGGACCCGCAGTTCACCCCCGACCGCTCGGCGGTGCCCGGCGGCGAGGCGGCCGAGCGGCTGGCGGGCGCCCGGCTGGCCAGCGCCCTGCGCGACCAGCAGGCGGCCGGGACCCCGGTGGACGTGGCGGTGGCGCACGAGCCGACGGCCGCCAAGGAGACCGACGGCCAGGTGCCGCTGGTGCTCTGCGGGCACCTGCACCACGAGGGGACCCAGATGCTGCCGTACGGCACCCGGCTGCGGAGGGAAGGCTCCACCGGCGGCAGCGGGCTGCGGGCGGTGGAGCGCGAGCACCCCGCCCCGATCCAGGCCTCGATCCTCTACTTCGACCGGGACAGCCGCCGGCTCCAGGCCTGGGACGCGATCGAACTCGGGGGACTGGGCCTGACGACGGCCGAGGTCAGCCGCCATCTGGTGGACGAGAACCAGCCCGGCGCCACCGCCCCCTCGGACTCCCCTTCCGCCACCCCTCCCAGCGCCTCTCCGTAAACCCGTTTTGGCGATACCCCTCGCCATCCCATATGCTTCTCACGTCCCCGACGCGCTGAGAAGCGCCCAGGCGGGCCGATAGCCCTCATCGTCTAGCGGCCTAGGACGCCGCCCTTTCAAGGCGGTAGCACGGGTTCGAATCCCGTTGGGGGCACGCATTACCGTGTGCGACACTGTTGCATGCACGCTTGGTCCTGTGGAGCAGTTTGGAGTGCTCGCCACCCTGTCAAGGTGGAGGCCGCGGGTTCAAATCCCGTCAGGACCGCTGGTGTTTCACGTGAAACACCGTGGCTGGGTAGCTCAGTTGGTACGAGCGTCCGCCTGAAAAGCGGAAGGTCGCCGGTTCGACCCCGGCCCCAGCCACAACCGCCCTGACCAGGGCAGAGCCCCTCTCCGTTCGCGGAGAGGGGCTCTTTCGTACCCGCCATGCCCGCCACCCGCCAAGCCCCCGGTACGCCCACGGAGCCGCCACGGTGAAGGCCTTACCGAGCATCGACCCCACGCTGCCGCTCGACCGGTATCCCGAGCGGGTCTGGTACACCTCGTACGGCTCCAACACCCACCTGGACCGGCTCGCCGCCTACATCAAGGGCGGGCGTCCGCCCGGTGCGGGCCGGGACTACCCGGGGTGCCGCGACCCCGCCATGCCGGCCCGGTCGATCCCGGTGGAGCTGACCGGTGCGCTGTACTTCGCCACCGAATCAGCCGTCTGGGGTGGTGGGCGCGCCTTCTACGACCCGGACGCGGACGGGCGGGTGCTGGCCCGCGCGCACCTGGTGACGAGCGGGCAGTTCGCCGACATCGCGGCACAGGAGATGTACCGGCGGCCGGCCGGGGACCTGGACCTGGCGGAGGTCCTCACGCGCGGGCGCTCCGTCCTCGGCGACGGACGCTACGAGACCCTCGTCTGCGCCGGTCAGGTGAACGGTCTGCCCGTGCTCACGTTCACCGCGCCATGGGGGATGAACGACGTCCCGTGGGTCGCCCCCTCCGCCGCCTACGTCCGCTTCCTGGCCGCGGGCCTGCTCTCCGCCGGGGCGTGGGACACCGAGGCGGTCGCCTCCTACGTCGCCTCCTGCCCCGGCGCAGACGGCCACTGGTCGCCCCGGGCCGTCGCCGCCCTCCTGGACAGCGGCGCGGACGGGCACCGGCCGCCCGGGAGGCCCTGACCCGGGCCGGCCCTGTCCCGCCGTGACCGCTTGGCACCGCGCCCGCCCCGGCACTACGTTCGGCCTCGTCGCGCGGGGTGCGCGGGAACGGGGGAGAGAACATGAGCCGGAACGAGGACAGAGCCGGGCGGGACACCGACCTGGAGAAGGTCCGGGCCCGGTACGGACTGTTCGCGGTCATCGCCAGCAATCTCGCGATCGCCGTGGTCGCGATCGTCGGCGTCTGGCAGCTCGACGGGGACAAGGGCGTGATCGTCGGCATCCTCACCGCCGCGTTCACCGCCGTGACCAGCCTGACCACGGCCTACCTGGGCATCAAGGCCGTCTCCAACACCGCCAGGTCGATCGCGCTGGGCGACGGCGCGGCCCGCAGGCACCCCGAGGCCGCCCCGGCGGCCCCGCCCGCCCAAGGCGTCTCCTAAGCCCTGCTCTCCTCCGCGGCCGGCCCGACCGGGCGCCCGCCCGGGTGACGGTGGCGCCAGATCAGGAAGACCGCGCAGGAGACCGCCGCCCAGCCCGCCAGCACCAGGAACGGGAACGCGTGCTGGTGACCGCGGAAGTACACGGCGGTGTGCTGGGCGTTCACCGAGGCGCCGGGCGGCAGCCAGCGGCCGATGGTGCCGAGCAGGGACGGCAGCAGCGGCCAGGAGACGGCACCGCCGGACGACGGGTTGCCCAGCAGCACCATCAGGCCCCAGGTCGGCAGCATGGCCCACCGGCCGAACAGGGTGTTGAACATCGTGAACACCATGCCGGACGTGAACATCGTGAAGGCGAGGATGGCCCACGACTCGACGAACGGCAGCCGCACCGCGCCCAGCCACCAGTCGACCACCGCGGCGATCGTGAACCCGCCGAGCACCGAGTAGGCGACGGTGTAGGCGATCCGCTCCAGCGGGTTCAGCTCCCGCGCGTGCACGCTGAGCTGGATGGCGCCTACGAAGCCGATGATCACGGCGGCGAGGGTGATGTAGAAGATGGCCAGCCCGCGCGGGTCACCCGGCTGCAACGGCTTGAGGTCACGGACCGCCACGGTGGTCCCGGTGGCCTCGCCGACCTGCTGCGCCGCCTGCCCGAGCACCTGGGCGACCGTCGCGCCGGACGCCCCGGACACGTCCAGGGTGATCGTCCGGCCGCCGGCGGGCACGTCCAGCACCGCGAACACCCGCTGCTCGTCCACGGCCCGTACCGCATCGTCCCGGCTGCCGTACGGGCGCAGCCGCATCGAGGCGTCCAGCGCCTCCTCCATGCCGTCGATGAACCGCCGGGCGGCCGGGTCGCCGTAGTGGCCGGTGACCGCCGTAGGGATGCCGTGCGGGGTCGGGTTGGCCATGGCGTACGTGTACGAACCGGCGAAAAGGCCGGCCGCGGCGGCGAGGATGAGGACGAGGACCGTGGCGGGGAGGAAGGGGGACTCCCGGAACGCCACCCAGCGTTGCATATCGGGCATATTGAACACCTTGGCATCTCGCCGTAACGGGTGCCTGTCGGATGCCGGGTGCGGGCGCATCGTGGCTGGTCGCGCAGTTCCCCGCGTCCCTTTGGGGCGCGGGAGCGGCCCCTCGTCAAATCGTTCGCGTGTTTTTCGCCCCGGGTGAGATCCTGGATCGCGTATGTCTACGCATCCTGCCCCCGCCCTCGGCACCCTCTCCCCCCGTCTGACCGAGCTGTCGCTGCGCGACGCGCACCGGCTCGGGCGGCGGCTGGAGGGCGCGCGCAAGATCCGCAAGCCGGAGGCCCGCGCCGCCGTCCTCACCGAGATCGAGACCGAGATCGACCGCGCCGCGCGGCGGATGGCCGAACGCCGCTCGCGCGTGCCGGCCGTCACCTACCCCGAACAGCTGCCGGTCAGCCAGAAGAAGGACGCGATCGCGGACGCCATCCGCGACCACCAGGTCGTGATCGTGGCCGGTGAGACCGGCTCCGGCAAGACCACGCAGATCCCCAAGATCTGCATGGAACTGGGCCGGGGCGTACGCGGCATGATCGGGCACACCCAGCCGCGCCGGATCGCCGCCCGGACGGTCGCCGAGCGGGTCGCGGAGGAGCTGAAGACCCCGCTCGGCGAGGCCGTCGGCTGGAAGGTCCGCTTCACCGACCAGGTGAACCCGGACGCCACCTTCGTCAAGCTGATGACGGACGGCATCCTGCTCGCCGAGATCCAGACCGACCGCGAGCTGCGCGCCTACGACACGATCATCATCGACGAGGCCCACGAGCGGTCCCTCAACATCGACTTCCTGCTGGGCTACCTTGCCCAGCTGCTGCCCAGGCGCCCGGACCTGAAGGTCGTCATCACCTCGGCGACCATCGACCCCGAGCGCTTCTCCCGGCACTTCGGCGACGCCCCGATCATCGAGGTGAGCGGGCGGACGTACCCGGTGGAGGTGCGCTACCGGCCGCTGCTGGAGGAGGACTCCGAGGACGCCGACCGCGACCAGATCACCGCCATCACCGACGCCGTCGAGGAACTGATGGCCGAGGGACCGGGCGACATCCTGGTCTTCCTCTCCGGCGAGCGCGAGATCCGGGACACGGCGGACGCGCTGGAGAAGAAGAAGTACAGATTCACCGAGGTCCTGCCGCTGTACGCCCGGCTGTCCCACGCCGAGCAGCACCGCGTCTTCCAGCCGCACACCGGGCGCAGGATCGTTCTGGCCACCAACGTCGCCGAGACCTCCCTCACCGTCCCGGGCATCAAGTACGTCATCGACCCCGGCTTCGCCCGGATCAGCCGCTACAGCCACCGCACCAAGGTCCAGCGGCTGCCCATCGAGCCGGTCTCCCAGGCCAGCGCCAACCAGCGCAAGGGCCGCTGCGGCCGTACCTCCGACGGCATCTGCATCCGGCTGTACTCCGAGGAGGACTTCCTCGCCCGCCCGGAGTTCACGGACGCCGAGATCCTGCGGACGAACCTCGCCTCCGTCATCCTCCAGATGACCGCGGCCGGCCTCGGCGACATCGAGAAGTTCCCCTTCATCGACCCGCCGGACCACCGCAACATCCGCGACGGCGTGCAGCTGCTCCAGGAGCTGGGCGCGCTGGACCCGGCCCAGAAGGACCCCCGCAAGCGGCTCACGGACACCGGCCGCAAACTGGCCCAGCTGCCGGTCGACCCCCGGCTGGCCCGGATGGTCCTGGAGGCCGACAAGAACGGCTGCGTCCGCGAGGTCATGGTGATCGCCGCCGCGCTGTCCATCCAGGACCCGCGCGAGCGCCCGGCCGACAAGCAGGCCCAGGCCGACCAGCAGCACGCCCGCTTCAAGGACGAGACCAGCGACTTCCTCGCCTATCTGAACCTGTGGCGTTACATCCGCGAACAGCAGAAGGAGCGCGGCTCCAGCTCCTTCCGCCGGATGTGCAAGCAGGAGTACCTGAACTTCCTGCGCATCCGCGAATGGCAGGACATCTACACCCAGCTGCGCACGGTCGCCAAGCAGATGGGCATCCACCTCAACGAGGAGGACGCTCCGGCCGACCGGGTCCATGTCTCCCTCCTGGCCGGCCTGCTGTCCCACATCGGGATGAAGGACGTCAAGGACGGCAACAAGAACGAGTACCTGGGTGCCCGCAACGCCAAGTTCGCGATCTTCCCGGGCTCGGCGCTGTTCCGGAAGCAGCCCAAGTTCGTGATGTCCGCCGAGCTGGTGGAGACGTCCAGGCTCTGGGCCCGGGTCAACGCGAAGATCGAGCCCGAGTGGGTCGAACCCCTCGCCGGGCACCTGCTGAAGCGGACGTACAGCGAACCGCACTGGGAGAAGGACCAGGCCGCCGTGATGGCGTACGAGAAGGTCACGCTGTACGGCGTACCGATCGTCGCCCAGCGGAAGGTGAACTACGGCCGGATCGACCCCGAGGTCTCCCGCGAGCTGTTCATCCGCAACGCCCTGGTGGAGGGCGACTGGCGCACGCACCACAAGTTCTTCGCCGACAACCGCAAGCTGCTCAGCGAGGTGGAGGAGCTGGAACACCGCGCCCGGCGCCGGGACATCGTGGTCGACGACGACACGCTCTTCGACTTCTACGACCAGCGGGTGCCCGAACACGTCGTTTCCGGCGCGCACTTCGACTCCTGGTGGAAACACAAGCGGCACGAGCAGCCCGACTTCCTGGACTTCGAGCGGGAGATGCTCATCCGGGAGTCCGCGGAGGCGGTCACCAAGGCCGACTACCCGGACACCTGGCGCCAGGGCAACCTGAAGTTCCGGGTCACCTACCAGTTCGAGCCGGGCGCGGACGCCGACGGCGTGACGGTGCACATCCCGCTCCAGGTGCTCAACCAGGTCACGGACGAGGGCTTCGACTGGCAGATCCCGGGCCTGCGCGAGGAGGTGGTGACGGAGCTGATCCGCTCGCTGCCCAAGCCGATCCGCCGCAACTACGTCCCGGCGCCGAACTACGCCAAGGCGTTCCTGGAGCGGGCGGTGCCCCTCCAGGAGCCGCTGACCGTCACCATGGCCCGCGAGCTGAAGCGGATGGTCGGCGTGCCCTTCGAGGCGGACGACTTCGACTGGTCGAAGGTCCCCGACCATCTGAAGATCACCTTCCGGATCGTCGACGAGCGGCGCCGCACGCTCGCCGAGGACAAGGACCTTGAGGCGCTGAAGCTCCGGCTGAAGCCGAAGGCGCGCAAGGCCCTGTCCCAGGCCGCGGCGGCGACCGCGTCCCGCGAGGGCGGCGAGTCCCTGGAGCGCAAGGGCCTCACCGACTGGACGATCGGCACCCTCAACCGGGTCTTCGAGACGCGCCGGGCCGGGCAGCCGGTGCGGGCGTACCCGGCGCTGGTGGACGACGGCGACACGGTCTCGGTGCGGCTGTTCGACACCGAGGCGGAGCAGGCGGAGGCCATGTGGAAGGGCACCCGCCGGCTGATCCTGCGCAACATCCCGGTGAACCCGGCGAAGTTCGCGTCCGAGAAGCTGACGAACCAGCAGAAGCTGGCCCTGTCGGCGAATCCGCACGGCTCGATCCAGGCCCTGTTCGACGACTGCGCGATGGCGGCGGCGGACAAGCTGATCGCGGACTTCGGCGGCCCGGTGTGGGACGAGGAGTCGTACCGGAAGCTGTACGACAAGGTGCGCGCGGAGATCGTGGACACCACGGTCCGTACGGTCGCCCAGGTGCAGCAGGTGCTGGCCGCCTGGCAGGCCTGTGAGCGGCGCCTGAAGGCCGTACGCAGCCCCGCGCTGCTCGCCAACCTGACGGACGTCCGCAAGCAGCTGGACGCCCTCGTGAAGCCCGGCTTCGTCACCTGGGCGGGCATCCGGCGCCTGCCCGACCTGATGCGCTATCTGGTGGCCGCCGACCGGCGCCTGCAGCAGATGCCGACGAACGTGCAGCGGGACACCACGCGCATGGAGAAGGTGCACGAGATGCAGGACGAGTACGCCTGGCTGCTGGAACAGCTCCCCCAGGGCCGCCCGGTGCCGCAGCAGGTACTGGACATCCGCTGGATGATCGAGGAGCTGCGGGTCAGCTACTTCGCCCACGCGCTGGGCACGGCGTACCCGGTCTCGGACAAGCGGATCGTGAAGGCGATCGACGCGGCGGTGCCGTAGCCTCCCGGGTACGGAGGGTGAGTTCGACCGGAGGCCTCACCCTCCTGTACAGTCCTTCTCGCAGCGCAACGCACGAACAAGCGCCGCGAGCAAGGTCCTGTGGAGCAGTTTGGAGTGCTCGCCACCCTGTCAAGGTGGAGGCCGCGGGTTCAAATCCCGTCAGGACCGCAGAGAGTTATGAGGCCCGCATCCCGCAAGGGACGCGGGCCTCACTCGTGCGTCCGCTTGCCGTGAAGGGCCACCGAAAGGGGGCCCTTCACGTTTCGCGTGTCGGCGTGCGGCCTTGACGGTGCCTCATTCCGCCGGTACCCAGGGAGCAGGGCCCGTTCCTCCTGTGCGGCCCCTGGAGGTGGCGTATGGCGGCGTCGGTCAGGCACGAGACGCGAGCGCTTCTGAGAGCCCACCTGTCGGCCGCCTCGTCCTACCGGCACCTCACCCGCCACTGTCCCGTCTGCCACCACCTGCTGCGGCTGGCGATGGCCGCCGGCCCGCGGGGCCAGGAGGGCGAGCGGGAGACCACCGAGGCCGAGGACCGCCGCCGCGGATGACCCCGCGGGCCCCAACACCCGTACAGGCGTGGGAATCTGGAACCGAAGCTTCCCTTTAACCCATGCGAGCCGCGAGCGGCAAGCGTCCCGCAGTGTGACGGGAGTCACCGCACGACTTCGGGAAACAGGGGAACTTACCCCCTCCCTACAACAGGTCAATTTAATATGTGCAATTGCACTCCGCCCCGGCCTCGCACACAGCTGTTCCGACAGGCCTCCCCAGAGTCCGACAAGGACGCTCACAAGCGCCGCCCCCGGTCCCGGCCCGCACACAAAAAAGATCGCGCTGGACCCGGCGGAGTCCAGCGCGATCGACGACGCACCCTGTGCCGTATGCCTACGGCGTTCTCATCGGCTTGGGCGTGGGGCCTGTTGGGGCAGGACCCGCGTCGCTTGGAGCTAGGGTTTCGGGCGCCCCGGACGGTTGGGGGACCGTCCGCCTTGCCCGGTTATGCGGTTGTTCAGGCCTCGCTGCGCTGCTGCGGGATGCCCGCCAGCAGCGCCCGGACCTCCGCCTCGCGGTAGCGGCGGTGCCCACCGAGCGTGCGGATGGACGTGAGCTTGCCGGCCTTCGCCCACCGCGTGACCGTCTTGGGGTCGACGCGGAACATGGTGGCGACCTCAGCGGGGGTCAGCAGCGGCTCGGCATCAGGGGTGCGAGCGGTCATGAGCGGCCTCCTCGGGAGAACCGAACCTTCTCGGTTCTTTCCTCTAAATTCTGCACCTTGACCCGCGTTGCCCGAAATGGCGGACGCGAGTCGAGTCGGTTATAGGACGAACGGCTTGTCCTCGGCACTACAACTACACCATCTGTCCAGCCGCGTCGGCCAAACCGATGGAATTGCCCTCCCAGGTGTTCATCAGCGACGGAAGCCGATGGACCATGCCATAGCGGACAGTTACTCCACTGTGACGATCAGTCACAGTGGCGTTCAGGAGTCACCGGACCCCCCAAAGCGTGCAATGCTGAGATTCCGACCATAGTGGAGCATAGTTGGACGGACGGAGCCCTCCCCGGACTCCTTGTCCTATTTTGGCACGAGGGGTGGCATCCAGGGCAAGGGCCTTGTAAGTGCGGTCCATCACCCTTGGGACAAAAGTCCAGATCGTGTCCAACGTCCCGTCAGGTGGTCAAGCGAGGTAGAACGTACGTCTTCCGATGCCTGTTTGACTGTGACGCGCGCCACTCAGTTCGCGGAACGCCGGTCCCTGACCGCCCGCCAGCGCTCCACCAGCCGCCCGTACGCCTCGCCCGCGGCCACCCCGTCACCCCGGCGCAGCGCCTCGATGCCGGCCGCCACGTCCGCCGCCGAGTGGTCGTCCTCCAGCTCGCCCGCCGGCAGCACGTGCACCAGCCCGCCGTAGTCCAGCTCCACCAGGGAGCGCGGGTGGAACTCCTCCAGCCAGCGGCCGACGTCCGTCACGCCGTCGACCAGCGGCCCCTCCTCGACGGTGTCCCGCAGGGTGCGCAGCGCCCGCGCCACCCGGCGCCGGGCCTGCACCATCGGGGTGCGGTAGCGCAGCACCGGGGGCACGTCGGCGGTCCCCTTGTCGTACCGCCGCTCCTCGTCCGAGACCAGCACGAACCAGTTCAGCGGCACCTGCCAGGTCGCCGTGCGGATCCACGGCCGGGCGTCGGGGTTGCGGGCCAGCCAGCGCTCGTAGTCCTGGGCCGCCTGCCGGCGCACCACCGGCGGCAGCACCGCGTCCAGCACCGGCGGGGGCAGCTCCTCCGCGAGGCCGTCCAGGGCCTGCCAGCCGCGCAGCCGGGTCCGCCAGGGGCACACGCAGACGATCCCGTCCACCTCCAGCACGAAGGCGTCGCCGCTCTCGTGCACCGGCACCGCGATCGGCGGGGTGGCCACCAAGTCGGCCAGGGAACGCCGCAGTTCGTCCTGGTAGGAGGGACGGTCGGGGCGGCGGGCGTAGCGCGCCCAGTGGCCGCGCTCCGGCTCCGGGAAGGCGCCCAGCGGCTCGTACACACGCAGGTACGCGGCATAGGGGACGACCACGGAGGACACCTTGGGCACGCCTGCTCCCTCCCCATCGGGCCCGGCTCGAAACCACTGCAAATCGTGCCACGGACATGCGTGCGCGGCGGGCCCCGGAGAGTGATCCTGAACACTGAGCGGATGGTGACGGGGCCGAGGCTCTACGCTCATGCCACGGCTCCCCGCCACCCGTACGGGGACCGACCCCACTCGCCGCTAGTACACAGGAGTCACCACAGTGACCGACGTAACCGGCGCGCCTGCCGATGTCCTGCACACCCTGTTCCACTCCGACCAGGGCGGCCATGAGCAGGTCGTGCTCTGCCAGGACCGCGCCAGCGGCCTCAAGGCCGTGATCGCCATCCACTCCACCGCCCTGGGCCCCGCCCTCGGCGGCACGCGCTTCTACCCGTACGCCACCGAGGCCGAGGCCGTCGCGGACGCCCTGAACCTCGCGCGCGGGATGTCGTACAAGAACGCCATGGCCGGACTGGACCACGGCGGCGGCAAGGCCGTGATCGTCGGCGACCCGGAGCGCGACAAGACCGAGGACCTGCTGCTCGCCTACGGGCGCATGGTCGCCTCCCTCGGCGGGCGCTACGTCACCGCCTGCGACGTCGGCACCTACGTCGCGGACATGGACGTCGTGGCCCGCGAGTGCCGCTGGACCACCGGCCGCTCCCCCGAGAACGGTGGGGCCGGCGACTCCTCGGTGCTCACCGCCTTCGGTGTCTACCAGGGCATGCGCGCCTCCGCCCAGCACCTGTGGGGCGACCCCTCGCTGCGCGGTCGCACGGTCGGCATCGCCGGCGTCGGCAAGGTCGGCCACCACCTGGTGCGGCACCTGCGGGACGAGGGCGCCGAGGTCGTGATCACCGACGTGCGCGCCGACGCCGTCCGGCGCATCCTCGACCAGCACCCCGAGGGCGTGCGGGCCGTCGCCGACACCGAGGCGCTGATCCGGGTCGAGGGCCTGGACGTCTACGCGCCCTGCGCGCTCGGCGGCGCGCTGAACGACCTGTCCGTGCCGGTGCTCACCGCCAAGGTGGTGTGCGGGGCGGCCAACAACCAGCTCGCCCACCCGGGCGTGGAGAAGGACCTCGCCGACCGCGGGATCCTCTACGCGCCTGACTACGTGGTGAACGCCGGCGGGGTCATCCAGGTGGCCGACGAACTGCACGGGTTCGACTTCGACCGGTGCAAGGCGAAGGCGTCGGAGATCTTCGACACCACGCTGGCCATATTCGCACGTGCGAAGGAAGACGGGATTCCGCCGGCCGCCGCGGCCGACCGGATCGCCGAGCAGCGGATGACCGACGCCCGCGCCGGCCGCACCGCGCGCTAGTGGTTTCGTACATATGCGCGGTACCCGTCGGCGGGAACTTCGAGAGAACTCTCACTTCCCCCGGCGGGTCGTTCCCCGATAAGTGGTTAAAATCGCCACTGACCAGCGAGGACGGGGCGCCTCGAAGGTCCTGGGCACACGCGCGTGCTGCGGGCGACGTACCGTATGGGCGCGGGCTCAGGTACCGTGGAAGCCCTACGGACCGGCCTCTCCACGGAGAGTCCGTTCCAGATCATGAACGCGTGTCAGACTCTGGGGCCGTCGAGCCCCGTCGTTGAGGGGGTCGAGCCATGGGGCGCGGCCGGGCCAAGGCCAAGCAGACGAAGGTCGCCCGCCAGCTGAAGTACAACAGCGGTGGGACGGACCTCTCACGCCTGGCCGAGGAGCTGGGCGCATCGACGTCGAACCAGTCGCCGAACGGCGACCGTTTCGAGGACGATGAGCACGACGACGACCTGTATGCACGGTACGCCGACCTCTATGAGGACGACGACGAGGAGGACGAGGGTCCTCAGCAGCACCGTCGCGGCGCATAACGCTTGCAGCGGGCTTCATTGCACTTTCCCGGTCCCGGGGCCGTAGCACCGGACCGGGTTTTGTGCTGCCGTCGCGGGGCCGGGGCCCCGCGTCCCGGCCTTACGCGTAGTCACCGACCAGATCGGCGCCCGTCGTCTTCTCGCCGCGCTCGGTGATCTCGCCGGCCACCCAGGCGTCGACACCCCGGTCGGCCAGGGTCGTGAGGGCCACCTCGACCGACTCCGGCGGGACGATCGCCATCATGCCGACGCCCATGTTGAGGGTCTTCTCCAGCTCCAGGCGCTCGACGTTGCCGGTCTTGCCGACCAGGTCGAAGATCGCGCCCGGGGTCCAGGTGGAGCGGTCGACCACCGCGTGCAGGCCGTCCGGGATCACCCGGGCCAGGTTCGCCGCGAGCCCGCCGCCGGTGATGTGGCTGAAGGCGTGCACCTCGGCGGTGCGGGTGAGGGCCAGGCAGTCCAGCGAGTAGATCTTCGTCGGCTCCAGCAGCTCCTCGCCGAGGCCGCGGCCCAGCTCCGCGATCTCCGACTCCAGGGACAGCCCGGCGCGGTCCAGCAGGACGTGGCGGACCAGGGAGTACCCGTTCGAGTGAAGCCCGGAGGAAGCCATGGCGATCACCGCGTCGCCCGTGCGGATGCGATCGGCGCCCAGCAGCCGGTCGGCCTCCACGACGCCCGTACCGGCCCCGGCGACGTCGAAGTCGTCCTCGCCCAGCAGGCCCGGGTGTTCGGCCGTCTCACCGCCCACCAGGGCGCAGCCGGCCAGCACGCAGCCCTCGGCGATGCCCTTGACGATGGCCGCGACCCGCTCGGGGTGGACCTTGCCGACGCAGATGTAGTCGGTCATGAACAGCGGCTCGGCGCCGCACACCACGATGTCGTCCATGACCATGGCGACCAGGTCGTGGCCGATGGTGTCGTAGACGCCCATGCGGCGGGCGATGTCGACCTTCGTGCCGACGCCGTCCGTGGCGGAGGCCAGCAGGGGGCGTTCGTAGCGCTTGAGGGCGGAGGCGTCGAAGAGCCCGGCGAAGCCGCCGAGGCCGCCCAGCACCTCGGGGCGCCGGGTCTTCTTCACCCACTCCTTCATGAGCTCGACGGCGCGGTCGCCCGCCTCGATGTCGACGCCCGCCGCTGCGTAGCTGGCACCAGTTGTCTCAGACATGGCTGTGAGAGCTTTCGTGTCGTACTGCGGGGGGTGTTACGGGCGGCGGATCGCGTCGGCCGCGGCCGTGGCGGCGGGACCGGCGGCCAGCTCGGTCTCCAGCAGCTGCTTGCCGAGCAGCTCGGGGTCCGGCAGCTCCATCGGGTACTCGCCGTCGAAGCAGGCGCGGCACAGGTTCGGCTTGGCGATCGTGGTCGCCTCGATCATGCCGTCGAGGGAGATGTAGGCGAGGGAGTCGGCGCCGAGGCTGGTGCCGATCTCCTCGATGCTCATGCCGTTGGCGATCAGCTCCGCGCGGGTGGCGAAGTCGATGCCGAAGAAGCAGGGCCACTTCACGGGCGGCGAGGAGATCCGGATGTGCACCTCGGCGGCGCCCGCCTCGCGGAGCATGCGGACCAGGGCGCGCTGGGTGTTGCCGCGCACGATCGAGTCGTCCACAACGACCAGGCGCTTGCCCTTGATGACTTCCTTCAGCGGGTTCAGCTTCAGCCGGATGCCCAGCTGGCGGATGGTCTGCGAGGGCTGGATGAAGGTCCGGCCGACGTAGGCGTTCTTCACCAGGCCGGCGCCGAAGGGGATGCCGGAGGCTTCCGCGTAGCCGATGGCGGCCGGGGTGCCGGACTCCGGGGTCGCTATGACCAGGTCGGCCTCGACCGGGGATTCCTTGGCCAGCCGGCGGCCCATCTCCACGCGGGAGAGGTACACGTTGCGGCCGGCGATGTCGGTGTCCGGGCGGGCCAGGTACACGTACTCGAAGACACAGCCCTTGGGCTTCGCATCCGCGAATCGCGAGCTGCGCAGGCCGTTCTCGTCGATGGCGACGAACTCGCCCGGCTCGATCTCGCGCACGAAGCTGGCGCCGGTGATGTCCAGGGCGGCGGACTCGGAGGCGACCACCCAGCCGCGCTCCAGGCGGCCGAGGACCAGCGGGCGGATGCCCTGCGGGTCACGGGCGGCGTAGAGGGTGTGCTCGTCCATGAAGACGAGCGAGAAGGCACCGCGCGCCTTCGGGAGCACCGCGTGGGCGGCCTCCTCGACGGTGAGCGGCTTGCCGTCCTCGTCGGCCTGGGCGGCCAGCAGGGCCGTCAGCAGGTCGGTGTCGTTGGTGGCCGCGACCCGGGTGGAGCGGCTGTTGTTGTCGTTGGGCAGGGCGGCGACCATCTCGGCGAGCTGCGCCGTGTTGACCAGGTTGCCGTTGTGGCCGAGCGCGATGGAGCCGTGCGCGGTGGCGCGGAACGTCGGCTGGGCGTTCTCCCACACGGAGGCGCCGGTGGTCGAGTAGCGGGCGTGTCCGACCGCGATGTGACCCTGGAGCGAACCGAGCGAGGTTTCGTCGAAGACCTGGGAGACCAGGCCCATGTCCTTGAAGACGAGGATCTGGGAGCCGTTGCTGACCGCGATTCCCGCGGATTCCTGACCCCGGTGCTGGAGGGCGTAGAGCCCGAAGTACGTGAGCTTTGCGACCTCTTCGCCCGGAGCCCAGACGCCGAAGACGCCGCAAGCGTCCTGGGGGCCCTTTTCGCCGGGAAGCAGATCGTGATTGAGTCGACCGTCACCACGTGGCACGCCACCGAGTGTAGGCGAGGTCGTCCACTGGTCCGAATTGGGGATACGTGCCCTCGACCGGTCCGGCCACCCCGATCATGTTGGTGGTTTTCGCGTTTCCGCAGGTCATGCGCTACGAGCTGGCGAGTCGGCAGATCCCGGGCCCGGCCGCTGTCAGACGATTACGAACGATTCGCCGCCGCGATGAGTGAGGTGTCGCACATCATTCGGGAGTGCCGCGGGTGAGGTGCACGCGGTCCCCGTGACCGGTGGTGAGGGTGAGACCGCCGTGCTCGGCGGCGCCGGTGAGCGTCTGGCCGTCCAGCGCCTTGGCGAGCGCCCGCTCGAAGCTCATCCGCTCGGGGTCACAGGCCATCTTGGTGGTGCGCAGCGCCCCGAAGGTGATCCGGTCCCCGTCCACGCCGACGCGGGCGCTGAACCGGTTGCAGCCGAGGTTCCCGGCCGCGCTGCCGTCGGTGCCGATGCGCAGGCGCGGGGAGGCGGCGGCGGGGGCGGCGAGGTCCGCACCGCCGACGGTGACCCGTTCGACCCGCCACTCCACCCCGGTCACCGGTTCGCTCGCGCCCATGGCACCACTGTCCGCCTTTCCGGCGGCACAGGCCACCACCAGGGGGATCGCCGCCGCTCCGAGCCACTGCTTGTGCCGTTTCATACCGTTTCGACGCACCCGGCGGGCCGCCGGTTCCGCTATCCGAGCAGCGGCAGCAGCCCTCCGAGGTCGGCCCGCTCCCCGCTGGCGCTGACCTGCGCGCCGGCCACGGCGTCCGCCCAGGTCAGGCGGCCGGTGGCGAGCCGGATCCAGGTCAGCGGGTCGGTCTCCACGACGTTGGGCGGGGTGCCGCGGGTGTGCCGGGGCCCCTCCACGCACTGCACGACGGCGTACGGCGGCACGCGCACCTCGGTGGAACCGCCGGGCGCCTTGACGGCCAGCGCGTCGGCGAGCAGCCGGGTGGTGGCGGCCAGGGCCTGCCGGTCGTACGGCACGGCGAGGTCCGGGACGGCGGCGTTCAGGTCGTCGGTGTGGACGACGAGTTCGACGGTACGGGTGACGAGGTAGTCGTCCAGCGGCATGGCGCCCGCGTTGGTCTCCAGCAGCCGGCCGGCGGGGTGCTCGGCCAGCAGGGCGCGCAGGCCGTCCTCGGTCTCGGCGAGGAAGCCGTCGAGGTCCGGGCGCTCGGCGGCGAGCCGGCGCGTGTAGTCGTCGATGGCGGCGGAGTTGGCGGCCGTGGCGAAGGTCCAGTCGACCAGCCGCACGTCCTGCTTCGGCGGCGCCGGCCGGGCGGCGGCCCGCAGCACGGCGGTGACGGCCATGCCGATGTGCGCGACCAGCTCCCGCACGGTCCACTCCCCGAGCCGGGTCGGCAGCCCGAGCCGCTCCTCGTCCAACCCCCGCACGGCCTCCCGCACGTTGCCGAGCTGAGCGAACACGGCGGCCCGGGTCTTGGCCGGGTCGTAACTACGCGCACGTTTCCTGGCTGTTGGCATGGGACCGACCCTATGCGGGTCTCTGCTGTCGATCACTCGTGCGGGTGGTCGACGCCGGACCCCACCTCGGCAACGCCGGGACCGGACAACACTGGCCTGTGCCTGGAAGGGGGTGCAACATGACGGTTATGGCCGAGCGCACGTCTCAGATGTCGGTGCAGGAGTTCGAAGCGATCGCCTCCGCCGCTCCCGAGACCGTCACGTTGGAGTTCATCAACGGACGGATCGGAGTCAAGAAGGTGGCCGACGGAGACCACGACACCATCGTTACCTGGCTGGCCCGCCGCTGTATGCAGGCAAGGCCCGACCTTGACCTGTATCAGGGCCGTGGACTTCGGGTGGAGGCGTACCGCGAGGGCAGGGCGAAGCCGGACGCGGTGATCGCCCCCGAGGCCCACTTCGCGGGGCACGGCGAGTGGGCCGACCCGGCCGGTGTGCTGATGATCGTCGAGGTCACCTCGTACGACTCGGACACCGACCGGCGGGACCGGCACGAGAAGCCGACCGCGTACGGTCAGGCGGGAATCCCGCTCTACCTCTTGATCGACCGGGACTCCCGCACGCTCACCGTGCACAGCGGGCCGGACCGGCAGATCGGCGGCTACCGCGACGTCCACACCGCGAAGTTCGGCGAGAAGGTGGCCCTGCCCGGCCCGATGGGCATTGAGCTGGACACCGAGATCCTCAAGAACTACGTGCGCTGAACCGGAGGGTCCGGCCCGGACGGTATGCCCGGGCCGGGCCCTCACCGCGTACGGGCTTTACGCCAGCAGCGCCGGGATCGTCCCCTCGTGGGCCGCGCGGAGTTCCTCCAGGGTGAGGGAGAACTCGCCCTGGACCTCCACCGTGTCTCCGTCCACCACGCCGATGCGGGTGGCCGGCAGGCCGCGTGCGCCGCACATGTCGGTGAAGCGGATCTCCTCCGAGCGCGGGACGGCGACGATGGCGCGGCCGGCCGACTCCGAGAGGAGGAAGGTGAAGGCGTCCAGGCCGTCGGGGACGACCAGGCGGGCGCCGATGCCGCCGAGCAGCGCGGACTCCACGACCGCCTGGACCAGACCGCCGTCGGACAGGTCGTGCGCCGAGTCGATCATGCCGTCGCGGGAGGCGGAGATCAGGATCTCGGCCAGCAGCCGCTCCCGCTCCAGGTCCACCGCCGGGGGCAGGCCGCCGAGGTGGTCGTGGACCACCTGGGACCAGGCCGAGCCGCCGAACTCCTCGCGGGTGTCGCCGAGGAGGTAGATCAGCTGGCCCTCCTCCTGGAAGGCGACCGGGGTGCGGCGGGCCACGTCGTCGATCACGCCGAGGACGGCCACGACCGGGGTCGGGTGGATCGCCGCCTCGCCCGTCTGGTTGTAGAGCGAGACGTTGCCGCCGGTCACGGGCGTGCCGAGCTGGAGGCAGCCGTCGGCGAGGCCGCGTACCGCCTCGGCGAACTGCCACATCACCGCCGGGTCCTCGGGCGAGCCGAAGTTCAGGCAGTCGGAGACGGCCAGCGGCTTGGCGCCCGTGGTGGCCACGTTCCGGTAGGCCTCGGCGAGGGCCAGCTGCGCGCCCGTGTACGGGTCGAGCTTGGCGTACCGGCCGTTGCCGTCCGTCGCGATCGCGACGCCGAGACCGGTCTCCTCGTCGATGCGGATCATGCCGGAGTCCTCCGGCTGCGCCAGCACGGTGTTGCCCTGCACGAAGTGGTCGTACTGCTGCGTGACCCACTTCTTCGACGCCTGGTTCGGCGACGCCACCAGCTTCAGGACCTGGTCCCTCAGCTCCTCGCTCGTCTCCGGGCGGGGCAGCTTGTTCGCGTCGTCCGCCTGGAGGGCGTCCTGCCAGTCGGGACGGGCGTACGGGCGCTCGTAGACCGGGCCGTCGTGCGCGACCGTGCGCGGGTCGACGTCCACGATCTTCTCGCCGTGCCAGAAGATCTCCAGCCGGTCGCCGTCGGTCACCTCACCGATGACGGTGGCGATGACGTCCCACTTCTCGCAGATCTCCAGGAAGCGGTCGACCTTGTCCGGCTCCACGACCGCGCACATGCGCTCCTGCGACTCGCTCATGAGGATCTCCTCAGGAGACAGGGTCGAGTCGCGCAGCGGCACGTCGTCCAGCGTCACGCGCATGCCGCCGGAGCCGTTGGACGCCAGCTCGCTCGTCGCGCAGGACAGGCCGGCCGCGCCGAGGTCCTGGATGCCGACGACCAGCTTCTCCTTGAACGCCTCCAGGGTGCACTCGATGAGGAGCTTCTCCTGGAAGGGGTCGCCGACCTGGACGGCGGGGCGCTTGGAGGGCTTGGCGTCGTCGAAGGTCTCGCTCGCCAGGATCGACGCGCCGCCGATGCCGTCGCCGCCGGTCCGGGCGCCGTAGAGGATGACCTTGTTGCCGGCGCCGGAGGCCTTGGCGAGGTGGATGTCCTCGTGCCGCATCACACCGATGGCACCGGCGTTGACCAGCGGGTTGCCCTGGTAGCAGGCGTCGAAGACGACCTCGCCGCCGATGTTGGGCAGGCCCAGGCAGTTGCCGTAGCCGCCGATGCCCGCGACCACGCCCGGCAGGACGCGCTTGGTGTCGGGGTGGTCGGCGGCACCGAAGCGCAGCGGGTCCACGACCGCGACCGGGCGGGCGCCCATCGCGATGATGTCGCGGACGATGCCGCCGACACCGGTGGCCGCGCCCTGGTAGGGCTCCACGTACGACGGGTGGTTGTGCGACTCGACCTTGAAGGTCACGGCGTAGCCCTGGCCGACGTCGACCACGCCCGCGTTCTCGCCGATGCCGACGAGCAGCGCGTCCGACTGGGGCGCCTTCTCGCCGAACTGGCGCAGGTGGACCTTGGAGGACTTGTACGAGCAGTGCTCGGACCACATGACCGAGTACATGGCGAGTTCGGCGCCGGTCGGGCGGCGGCCGAGGATCTCCACCACCCGTTCGTACTCGTCCTTCTTCAGGCCGAGTTCGGCCCAGGGCAGCTCGACGTCGGGGGTCGCGGCCGCGTGCTCGACCGTGTCCAGAGGCGTCCGGCTCATGCGTTGACCAGCTTCTTGAGGATCGAGGTGAAGAACGGGAGCCCGTCGGTACGGCCGGTACCGATCAGCGGCTCGACGGCGTGCTCGGGGTGCGGCATGAGGCCGACGACGTTGCCCGCCTCGTTGGTGATGCCCGCGATGTCCCGGAGGCTGCCGTTCGGGTTGAAGTCGAGGTACCGGAAGACGACCCGGCCCTCCGCCTCCAGCTTGTCGAGCGTGTACGCGTCGGCGACGTACCGGCCGTCCATGTTCTTCAGCGGGATGTGGATCTCCTGCCCGGCGCGGTAGTCGCCGGTCCAGGCCGTCTCCGCGTTCTCCACCCGCAGCTTCTGGTCGCGGCAGATGAAGTGGAGGTGGTCGTTGCCGAGCATCGCGCCCGGGAGGAGGTGGGCCTCGGTGAGGACCTGGAAGCCGTTGCAGATGCCGAGGACCGGCAGCCCGGCCTTCGCCTGCTCGATCACGGTGTCCATCACCGGCGAGAACCGGGAGATGGCCCCGGCCCGCAGGTAGTCGCCGTAGGAGAAGCCGCCGGGCAGGACCACCGCGTCGACCTGCTTGAGGTCCTTGTCCTTGTGCCACAGGGCGACCGGCTCGGCACCCGCGAGGCGGATCGCGCGCTGGGTGTCCCGGTCGTCCAGGCTGCCCGGGAAAGTGACGACGCCAATACGAGCGGTCACTTGGCCGCCTCCGCGACTTCGTCGACGCGGACCGTGAAGTCCTCGATCACGGTGTTGGCGAGGAAGGATTCCGCGAGATCGCGGATGCGGGCGAGGGCGGCCTCGTCGACCGGCCCGTCAACTTCCAGTTCGAAACGCTTTCCCTGACGTACGTCCGAGATCCCTTCGAATCCCAGGCGGGGCAGCGCACGCTGGACCGCCTGGCCCTGGGGGTCGAGGATCTCCGGCTTGAGCATGACGTCGACTACGACGCGTGCCACTGGCACTCCCGGTGTGTGGTGCTGAGCAGGTTCCTTCAGACTACCCGCACAAAATTTCTACGCGGGTAGAGTTGGAGGAAAGTACGTGAGGCGCATCACGATCGGGTGTCGAAGCCGCACCCCCGCGAAAAGTTCTGGGAAAGTTCCACAGTCGCCCGCCCACCGCTATTGCGCCCGGACACGCGGACGGATTTAGTCGGGCTTCACATTTCATTGCCGGGCACTGTACAAATGAATTGGCAATAGCCGATACTCGGCACGTCATCGGCGTTGAGCTGTAACGACGTGCCGCACGAAGGGACCGATATTCGTGGCGCAAAAGGTCGTGGTCACGCTCTTTGACGACATCGACGGCTCGGAAGCGGCGGAAACGATCGCCTTCGGACTCGACGGCAAGTCGTACGAGATCGACCTGAACGAAACCAACGCCAAGAAACTGCGCAAGGCGCTCGCGCCGTACGTCGAGGCCGGCCGCAAGCGGTCGCGGTCCGGCAAGGCGTACAAGCAGACGGAGGTCGCCCCCGACCCGGCGGCCGTCCGCGCCTGGGCCCAGGCCAACAAGATGGACGTCCCGGCCCGGGGTCGCATCCCGAAGAAGGTCTACGAGGCGTTCACCGCCGCGCAGTGAGCCCGCGAAGGGGCGGCTCCCAGGGTCCGTCAGCGGGCCTTGGGAGCCGTGCACTTGGGACATACGGGACCGGGAAGGAGCCGACTTGCGCTACCCCCCCGATGATCGGCTAATGTCTGGGACACGCCGAGGGGCGAGGCCGACAGGCCGAATCCCGAGGACACGCGGGTGTAGTTCAGTAGTAGAACATCCCCCTTCCAGGGGGAAGGCGCAGTGTGCGATTCCTGTCACCCGCTCCGCACCGCCGACACGACCACTGTGGTGGATCAGGTAGGCTGGTGTTCGCACCGGTCGGTGAGAGCCGATCGGGAGCAGTGCGGACGTAGCTCAGTTGGTAGAGCGCAACCTTGCCAAGGTTGAGGTCGCGAGTTCGAGCCTCGTCGTCCGCTCGGGAATGAGACCCCGGTCCACTGGACCGGGGTCTTTTCATGCTCCGGCCCGGTGCTGACATTTGTCATGCGCGGGGATGACATCGCGCACTGCCGACGCGAGCGCGCCCCGCGGACGCTGGTGACATGAACATCGACGGACACGAGCACGTGATCGAGGTCACCGACCTCAGGCGTGTCTACGGGGGCGGGTTCGAAGCCGTACGCGGAATCAGCTTCTCCGTGGCACGCGGGGAGATCTTCGCCCTGCTGGGCACCAACGGCGCCGGGAAGACCTCGACGGTCGAACTGCTGGAGGGGCTGGCCGCACCGGCCGCCGGCCGCGTCCGGGTGCTCGGCCACGACCCCTGCCGCGAGCGGGCCGCCGTACGGCCCCGCACCGGCGTGATGCTCCAGGAGGGCGGCTTCCCGGCCGAGCTGACCGTCGCGGAGACCGCCCGGATGTGGGCCGGCTGCACCACCGGGGCCCGGCCCGAGGCCGAGGTGCTGGCACGGGTGGGGCTCGCGGACAAGCACGGCGTACGGGTCAAGCAGCTGTCCGGCGGGGAGCGCCGGCGCCTCGACCTGGCGCTCGCCCTGCTCGGCGGCCCGGAGGTGCTCTTCCTCGACGAGCCGACCACCGGACTCGACGCCGAGGGCCGCCGGGACACCTGGGCGCTGGTGCGTGAACTGCGCGACCAGGGCACCACCGTGCTGCTCACCACGCACTACCTGGAGGAGGCCGAAGAGCTGGCCGACCGGCTCGCCATCCTGCACGAGGGCCTGATCGCCGCCTCCGGCACACCCGCCGAGGTCACCGCCGGCCGCCCCTCCCGGATGTCCTTCGAACTGCCCCCCGGCTACCTCCCCGGCGATCTGCCGCCGCTCGCCGCCCTCGGCGTCTGCGATCACGAGTACGACGGCCGGACCGTCCGGCTGCGCACCCGCGAACTCCAGCGGACCGCCACCGCCGTCCTCACCTGGGCCGAGCGGTCCGGGGTCGAACTGCGCGCGCTGGACGTGCGCTCGGCCTCGCTGGAGGAGGCCTTCCTCGGGATCGCCCGGGAGCGGGAGGAGGTGGCCGCGGCATGAGCACGGTCCTCACCGCACCCTCCGTACGCCGGCTGCGGGCGCTGGCCCGGGCCGAGCTGACCCTGCTCGGCCGCAACCGCGGGGTCGTGCTCACCGCGCTCCTCGTGCCGCTCCTGCTGCCGTTCAGCGTCCGGCCGGCCCTGGACCGCCTGGACCTGGAGAAGCAGGGCATCAGCGTCGGCGCGGCCATGCTCACCGCCGGGATCGGCTTCTCGTTCCTCTTCGCCGTCTACAGCGCGCTCGTCAACGCCTACGTGGCCCGCCGCGAGGAACTCGTCCTGAAGCGGCTGCGCACCGGCGAGTTGTCCGACGTCGAAATCCTCACCGGTACCGCCCTGCCCACCATGACCGTGGGCCTCGCGCAGTCGCTGGTGCTGTGCATCGGATGCGCGGCGCTGCTGGACGCCGGGGCCCCCGAGGCGCCGTACCTGACCCTGCTGGGCCTGGTGGCCGGGCTGGTGCTGAGCGCCGCGCTGGCCGCGCTCACCGCTTCCGTCACCCGGACCGTGGAGAGCGGTCAGGTCACCGCGCTGCCCTTGGTGTTCGGTTCGATGATCGGCTCGGGGATCATGGTCCCCACCGAGGTCATGCCGGAACCGCTCGCCTCCGTCTGCGAGCTGCTCCCGCTGTCCCCCGCCATCCGGCTCGTCCGGGGCGGCTGGACCGGCCAGTTGAGCGCCTACGAGGCACTGGGCGCGCTCGCGGCCGCGCTGGCCTGGACCGCGGTGGCGGTGGTCGCGGTACGACGGTGGTTCCGGTGGGAGCCCCGGCGCTGAGGAACGGGGACGTGTGGTGGGGCCGATACGGCGGTGGCAGCAACGGCACTGGCGGGAGCGCGCCAAGGCGGACCGGGTGGAGTTGTACACGGTCGTCTCCTGGTACGTCACCACCTGGTTCTTCACCCTGTGCTGGCTGATGCTGCCCCTGGCCGCCGGGCTCGTCCGCGGCCGGCCCGCCGCCCTCCTCCTGGGCATCCCGCTGATCCTGGTGGCCGCCCTCCAGTGCGCCGCCGCGAACCGGCTCACCCGGCCCGCCCTCGACCACTATCTGGGGCGTTCCCGGCTGCCGGCCGGCGCCCACCGCGTCCCGGCCGTCCTGATGGGTCTCGCGGTGGCGCTCGTCCTGGCCCTCGCCGCCGTACGCGGGGCCGATGGGCCGACGATCCGGCTGGCGCTCGGCGCCGCCGTGCTGCCGTTCGGGATGCTCTACGGCGTCACCGTCCCGGTACGGGTCTATCTGCGGTACGCGGCGCTGCTCGCCGCGCTGCTCGTGGCCGCCCTCTGGTTCGCCGACCGGTCCGTCGCCGGGCTGCTCGGGACCGCTCTGGTCACCGCGTTCATGACGATGTTCGCGCTGCTCGCCTACCGGTGCGGGTCCTGGACGCTGTCCGTGCTGTGGGAGGCCGAGCGCGCCCGGGAGGTGCAGGCCCGGCTCGCGGTCGCCGAGGAGCGGCTGCGGTTCGGCCGGGACCTGCACGACGTCCTGGGCCGGAACCTGTCGGTGATCTCCCTCAAGAGCGAGCTGGCCGTGCAGCTGGCCCGGCGCGGACGGCCGGAGGCCGTGGAGCAGATGATCGAGGTGCAGCGGATCGCGCAGGAGACCCAGCGGGAGGTGCGGGCCGTCGTGCGCGGCTACCGGGAGGCCGACCTCGGCGCCGAACTCGCCGGTGCCCAGGGCGTGCTGGCGGCGGCCGGGATCGACTGCGAGGTCCGCGCGGAGACCGGCGGACTGCCCGCCGAGGTGCGATCCGCGCTCGGCTGGGTGGTGCGCGAGGCGGCCACCAACGTGCTGCGGCACGGGGACGCGAGCATGTGTCGGGTGGGACTGACGGTGTGTGAGGGGCGGGCGGTGCTGACGGTGGAGAACGACGGAGCCGCGGCGGCGGGCGGCGGCGGGGGCGGCGGCTCGGGGCTGGCCGGGCTGCGGGAGCGGCTGGCCGCCGTGGGCGGGACCTTGGAGGCGGACCACGTCGGCCCCGGCCGGGACCGGTTCCGGCTGGTCGCGGACATACCCCTGACCACTGTGGGAGGAGTCACCTCGTGAGCGCACCGGTACGGCTGTTGCTGGCCGACGACGAGCATCTGATCCGGGGCGCCCTGGCCGCGCTGCTGTCCCTGGAGGACGACCTGCTGGTCGTCGCGGAGGCGGCGAGCGGGCCCGAGGCGCTGGCCATGGCGCGGGCGCACGCACCCGACGTCGCCGTGCTGGATCTGCAGATGCCGGGCGCCGACGGTGTGAAGGTCGCCACATCCCTGCGCGCCGAACTGCCCGGCTGCCGGGTGCTGATCGTCACCGGGCACGGCCGCCCCGGGCATCTGAAACGGGCGCTCGCGGCCGGAGTGCGCGGGTTCGTCCCGAAGACCGTCAGCGCCCAGCGGCTCGCCGAGATCATCCGCACCGTGCACGCGGGAAACCGGTACGTCGACCCGGAGTTGGCCGCCGACGCGATCTCCGCCGGGGACTCCCCGCTGACCGCGCGGGAGGCCGAGGTGCTGGAGCTGGCCGCCGACGGGGCGCCGGTCGCGGAGATCGCCGAGCGGGCCGCGCTGTCGCCGGGGACCGTGCGGAACTACCTCTCCTCGGCGGTCACCAAGCTCGGCGCCGAGAACCGGCATGCGGCGGTGCGTCTCGCACGGGAGCGAGGTTGGGTATAGTTGCTCTCGCGCCACGGCGCAACGCGGACGTAGCTCAGTTGGTAGAGCGCAACCTTGCCAAGGTTGAGGTCGCGAGTTCGAGCCTCGTCGTCCGCTCCACGAAGAAGCCCCCGGTTACCACCGGGGGCTTTTCCCATGCCCCCGGCTTCCGCCGGGGGCTTCCGGGCTACGACCAGGCGGTGCCGGTCAGCCGTTCGTACGCCTCCAGGTACTTCTGCCGAGTCGCGGCCACGACCTCCTCGGGCAGCGGCGGCGGGGGCTGCTCGCCGCGGCGGTCCCAGCCGGACGCCGGCGAGGTCAGCCAGTCGCGCACGAACTGCTTGTCGTACGACGGCTGGGCGCGGCCCGGCTGCCAGGTGTCGGCCGGCCAGAAGCGGGAGGAGTCCGGGGTGAGGACCTCGTCGGCGAGGACGAGCGTGTCGCCGTCGAAGCCGAACTCGAACTTGGTGTCGGCCAGGATGATCCCCCGGTCCCGGGCGATGTCCCGGGCCCGCGCGTACACGGCGAGCGTGGCCTGGCGCAGCTGGGCGGCGGTCTCCGCGCCGACCTGCCGGGCCACCTCCTCGTAGGAGACGTTCTCGTCGTGCTCGCCGACCTCGGCCTTGGTGGCCGGGGTAAAGATCGGGGCGGGCAGCTCGGAGCCGTCGACGAGGCCTTCGGGGAGGGCGAGGCCGCAGACCGTACGGGACTCCTGGTACTCGGCGAGGCCGGAGCCGGTGAGGTAGCCACGGGCCACGCACTCCACCGGGACCATCTTCAGGGACTTGCACACCAGCGTCCGGCCTGCCCAGTCGGCCGGGGCGCCCTCGGGCACCTCGGTGCCGATGACGTGGTTCGCGGCGAGGTCGCGGAGCTGGTCGAACCACCACAGGGAGAGCTGGGTGAGGACCCGGCCCTTGTCGGGGATCTCGGTGGGCAGCACCCAGTCGTAGGCGGACATGCGGTCGCTGGCGACCATCACGAGGTCGCCCGCCTCGTTCTGGTACAGGTCCCGCACCTTTCCGGTGTGCAGGTGCACCAGGCCCGGAACCTGGATCGGCTCGGGCTTTTCTACGAATCCGGACACGGTTCCTCCCCGTGGCTCTGTCCAATGCCCCGATTCTCCCGTACGGGGTTGCTCGGGCGCGCCCGGGGGTCAGTCGCGTTTGCAGATGCGGTCCAGCAGGTTCGCCGTGGCCCGCTGGATCCGGGTGTCCACGTGGCCGGGGCGGTCCAGGGCCGGGGACCAGGCGAAGGTCCCGGAGGCGAACACCCAGGCGCCGGAGGGGGCGCGGTACAGGGACGTCTCCTGGTGCCGGCGGACGCCGTCGGCGTCGGTGTAGGGGGAGTGGGCGAGCAGGATGCGCCCGTCGTGCTCGGGCAGCGCGGTGCGCGGGAAGTAGCGGTCCGCCTCGCCGGCGACCAGACCCTTGATCTCGTCGCCCTCGTGCGCGCCGGTCGCCTCCCACAGCCAGTGGCCGCCGTTGCGCACGATCAGCGGGTGCGGCTCGGGGACCCGGCCCGCGTACTGGATGCCGATCAGCTCCTGTTCGGGCCGGTCGATCTCGCGCCAGAGCGCCGGCCGCCCCGGTCCCTTGCGCTTGCGGCAGGTCAGCAGCCGGTCCGGGACACCGGACGGGGACGGCGCCAGCTCCACCTGCCAGTACATGGTGTTGGCGGAGAGGAAGACCAGTGAGGTGCCCCGGTCCCGGGCGTCCTCGACGGCCCGGCGCATCGGCACCGACCAGTACTCGTCGTGGCCCGGGAAGACCAGGCCCCGGTAGCGGGTGGGGTCGATCCGGCCGGCGTGCAGGTCGCGGGCGTCGGCGTAGGCGAGGTCGTAGCCGTAGCGCTCGGCCCAGCGGATGAAGTCGTAGGCGTGGCCGACGTGCAGGGGCAGGCCCGCGCCCGCGTACGGCCGGTCGAAGGAGACCGTGACGGCGGCGTCGGCCTCGCCGAGGAGGCGGCCGTCCGCGTCCCAGGCGTGGTAGAGGCTGGCGCCGGTGTGGCCGTCCTCCGGGTAGAGGTTGTACGCCTGCCAGGTGACGTCGGGCAGCAGCAGGAGCAGGTCGGCGGGGTGGCTGTCGCGGACCGTGAAGGGCACGTGGGAGCGGTAGCCGTCGTGCGTGGTCAGGACGGCCACGTAGGCGCCGATGCTCCAGTAGGAGGGCACCTGGAGGCGCCAGGACAGCCACCAGTGGTGGCAGGAGACCGTGCGGTCGGCGGTCAGCGGCGGGGGCTGGACGATGCCGGAGAGCCGGGGGCTGGTGGTGATCTTCGCCGCGCCGTCGCCGCCGTAGTGGCCGATGCGGTAGATGTCCACGACGAACTCCTGCGGCGGGTCGACCGTGATGTGGAAGTCGATCGCCTCGCCGGGCGCGACGGCGCCGGTGGAGGTGAAGCCCTTGATCTGGAGGTGCACGTCGTCGGCGGAGCGGGGCCCGGCGGTGGAGGTGCGGGCGGCCGGGGCGCGGCGGCCGGTCTCCTTGGCCGCCTGCGGGCAGGCGTCGACGTACCAGGGCATCACCTTGCCGAAGTCGTCGATGTACGGCTCACTTCCGCGCAGCCAGGGCACCGGGCCCTGGCCGAAGGGGTCCGTGACGCCATGCGCGAGTGCTCCGGACTCCCAGCGGCGAATGCGGTCCGAGGCCATGGTCGCTCCCCTCCCTCGTCCCCCCGTGTCTGGGCTCGCTGTGCGGTGGCTCCGCCGTGTCCGGCCGCGCTGTCGTATGTCGCGCGCCATTGCCAAAGGCGTGGTCGGTCCCAGCACATCACATTACGCACGGGGCTGGTCACTACTCGTTGCGAATTGACCTGAAGTGGAAGACGCCTTTCCGTTACGGGAGTGGCCGACGGGGGTAGGGCGCCGGCCCCCGGAACCGGGCGCCGACGGCCTCGCGGAAACGCCCGGCGATGCCCGGCTAGGGCCTTCGCCGCAGCGTCATACCAGCCGTACGGGCTTCTCGGGGCGTATGCCGAAGGCGGACAGCCAGTCGCGCAGCGGGCCCGGGTCCCCGTCCTCGATCAGGGTGAGCACCTTGGGCGCGAGGTCGGCGGCCCGTTCGCCGCCCAGCAGCAGGGAGGGGCCGTCCAGCCAGTCCAGGGCGGGGACCGCGCCCGCGGTGTCGACGGCCGCGCAGCACACCATCGCCGTGACGTGGTCGGCGAGCAGCTCACGAGCGGTGCGGTGGGGCTGGAGCGGGAAGGGGGGCAGGCCGTGGTCGCCGGGGGCCCAGGCCACGCTGTCGGGGCCCTGGTGGGCGGTGGAGGCGCCGGTACGGGCCCGCCGGGCCCTCGCCTCCTCGCGGGCCAGCTCGGCGGTGAGACGGGCGGCCAGGGCGACGCTTCGGTCGGTGCCGGGCTCCGCCTCGGCCTCACCGTCGGCGTCCATGTCGCGCCCACCCAGACCACCCGTGCGAGTGACGTCGTCGGACGGGGGTGGCCCCTGCGGGGAGTACCCGCCGCCGTCGGCGGTCCGGGGGGCGGGGGCCTGGCCAGGAGGCTCGTGCGGGTGGGCGGGTTCGGCCGGGGCCGGGTCGGCGGTGGTGAGGTGGTCCAGGACCCGGGCCAGGGTGGGGCCGGCCGGGTCGGGGGTGCCGGGGTGGCGGGAGGGGCGTACGCCCAGCGCGTCCAGGGCCCGGTGGAGGCGGGCCGCGTCGACGCGCCAGGTGCGGTCCACGACCTCCTCCGGATACGCCTGCCAGTCCACCGGCGCCCAGTCGGAACACGGCTTCGCGGGGCCGCCGTGGAAGAGGCGGGCGGCGAGCAGGGACGTGGCCTCGTCCACCGCGCCGGGCTCCTCCAGCAGATCGCAGGCCGGGCGCTCGCCGAGCCGGGAGGTGAAGCCCTCGGCCAGCCGGTCGCGGCGGGACAGCTCGGTGAGCGCCGCCACCACGCCCGCGTCCAGCCGGGACGGCCACCGGCCCATGCGCCAGGCGGGCAGCGCGACCCTGGTCAGCAGCCGGTCCCAGCCGGCGTAGGCGAGTCCGACCTGCTCCTGGGCGACGATCCGCAGGCCGTAGTCCACCGCCTGGGCGCGCTCGGCCGCCGCCGCCGCGACCCCGCGCTCCATCTGCGTCGCGTGCTCCCGGCAGCCGCGCAGCAGCAGCCGTGCCGTCCAGCCGACGGCCGCCCACAGCCCGCGGGCCGGCGGACAGCGGCCCGGTGCCGAGGCCACGGCCACGGCCGCGTCCAGCCCGCGCACGAAGCGGCGGGCGGCCGCTATGTCCGGGTGCGCCGAGGGTCCCGTGCCCGCGATGACCGGGGCGAGGACCGCGCGCAGCTCGCCGACGCGCATCCACCACAGGAAGGGCGAGCCGATGACGAGGACCGGCGGGGTCGGGGTCCGGGGGCGGGCCGGGCCCGGCGGTCGGCCGGGTGCCGGGCGCGGCGGGCCGTGCGCCGAGTGCGCCCGGTCCTCCAGCCAGCTGTCGCAGTCCGGGGTGAGCGCTATGGCCGACGGGGCCGGGACCTCCAGGCGGTCGGCCAGGTCCCGCACCATCCGGTACAGGTCCGGGGCGGACTCCTCCGGGATCGGCACCGTGGGGCTGATGGCGGGGCGGGCCCGGGCCACGACCAGGCCGATACCGGCCGCGGCCAGCAACACCAGCACCGCCGGCACGCCCACGGCCCAGCGGGCGGCGTCCCAGCCCCGGCCGACGAGATGGCCGGTGGAGGCGCCGGTCAGCAGGATCACCGCGGCGCCCGCGGGCAGCACCGCCAGGGCCAGCGCCCGGCTCCGGACCCGCAGCACCGCGAGGGCCCGGGAGCGCGCGGCCTGCGCGCCCGCCTCCACACCGATTCCCATCACGTGCCGACCTCGCCCCCTCCCTGCCGCTCGCATGCTGCCCTGGTGTTGCCCACTCCCCCACTGTGGCACCCGCCACTGACAACGCAATGCCGGTGGGCCAAGTGCCGGAACGCTTGCGCGGCACCCTAGTTGGGGCCTGGCCCCCCGTCAGCCGGATAGCTGATTGCTCACACGATGGAATGGCTTTGGTCAGAGCTGGGTGACAGACAGCAAAGATCAGGCCCCGGATTGTGAATCCGGGGCCTGAAGGGCATACGTGCGGGTCAGAAGGTTTTCCTGGCTCAGGCGCCCGTGGTCCGCGCCGCCTTCGCCGCGATGTCGGTGCGGTGCTGCGAGCCGTCCAGGCCGATCCGGCCCACCGCCCGGTAGGCCCGCTCGCGCGCCTCGGCCAGGTCCTTGCCGGTGGCCGTCACGGACAGCACGCGTCCGCCGGCACTGACGACCGCGTCGCCCTGGTGCTTCGTACCGGCGTGCAGCACGTACGCGTGCGGGGCGTCCTCGGCGGCCACCGCGTCCAGCCCGGTGACCGGGTCGCCGGTGCGCGGGGTGCCGGGGTAGTTGTGCGAGGCGACGACGACGGTGACGGCCGCGTCCTCGCTCCAGCGCAGCGGCGCCAGGTCGGCCAGGTTGCCGGTGGCGGCGGCCATCAGCACGCCGGCCAGCGGCGTCTTCAGGCGGGCCAGCACGACCTGGGTCTCCGGGTCGCCGAAGCGGGCGTTGAACTCGATGACCCGTACCCCGCGCGAGGTGATCGCGAGACCGGCGTAGAGCAGCCCGGAGAAGGGCGTGCCGCGGCGGTGCATCTCGTCCACCGTCGGCTGGAGCACGGTCCGCAGCACCTCGTCGACCAGCTTCGGGTCGGCCCAGGGCAGCGGCGAGTACGCGCCCATGCCGCCGGTGTTGGGGCCCTCGTCGCCGTCCAGGGCGCGCTTGAAGTCCTGGGCGGGCTGGAGCGGTACGACGGTCTCGCCGTCGGTGATGGCGAAGAGGGACACCTCGGGGCCGTCCAGGAACTCCTCGACCACCACCCGGTCGCACCCGGCGGCGTGCGCCTTGGCAGCCTCGATGTCGGAGGTGACGACCACGCCCTTGCCGGCGGCGAGACCGTCGTCCTTGACGACGTAGGGGGCGCCGAAGGCGTCCAGGGCCTCGGCGACCTCCTCGGCGCTGGTGCAGACGTAGGAGCGGGCGGTGGGCACCCCGGCCGCCGCCATGACGTCCTTGGCGAAGGCCTTGGACCCCTCGATCCGGGCGGCCTCCCCGGAGGGGCCGAACACCGGGATGCCGGCCGCGCGGACGGCGTCGGCCACACCGGCGACCAGCGGGGCCTCCGGGCCGACGACGACCAGCTCGGCACCGAGGCGGGTGGCCAGTCCGGCCACGGCGGCACCGTCGAGCGCGTCGACCTGGTGCAACTCGGCCACCTCGGCGATGCCGGCGTTGCCGGGGGCGCAGTACAGCGCGGTGACGTCGGGGTCGAGGGACAGGGAGCGGCACAGGGCGTGTTCGCGGGCGCCGCCGCCGATGACGAGGACCTTCACGGGGTCAGCCTAATGGCAAGGTCACCGAAGGCCGGGGCTCGGGTTTGTCGGAGGTTTCTCCAAAGGGGCTGGGAGGGGGTGTGGGTGTGTGGGCGGGATCGGGGGGAGCGCTGGTGTCGGCGGCCGGGCTGGGCTCGGTGCCCGGCCGTCGCTTGGCTACTCGTTGGTGAACTCCTCCACGACCGTCGCGCCCAGCTCGCGCACGATCAGCTCGTGGCCGGAGAGGGCCGAC
The DNA here is from genome assembly GCF_016860525.1 of Streptomyces rubradiris. Classification (NCBI taxonomy): domain Bacteria; kingdom Bacillati; phylum Actinomycetota; class Actinomycetes; order Kitasatosporales; family Streptomycetaceae; genus Streptomyces; species Streptomyces rubradiris. The sequence continues at coordinate 4,306,517 of NZ_BNEA01000015.1, read as the reverse complement.
TCGTCCAGATCCGGGTCGTCGTCCTCGGGGATGTCGTCCTCGGGGGCTACGGGCGGCGGCTCGGGGGCGGCGACCGGCTGGGGCGCCGGTGCGGGCGCGGGCGCGGCCGGGGCGCTGTTCCGGGTGGCGGCGGGGGCCTGCGCGGCAGCCTGGGGGGCCGCCGGGCGGGGTGCGGCCGGGGCGCCGTAGCCACCACCGGGAGCGCTGCCGTAGCCACCGGCGGGGGAGCCGCCGTAGCCGGGCGCGCCGCCCGGGGCCTGCGGGGCGCCGCCACCGGACGGATCGACGACCGCCTCGATCTTCCACTGCACGTTGAACTGCTCGGCCAGCGCCTGCCGCAGGACGTCCTCACTGCCGCTGCTCGCGAAGTTGTCACGGGCGCCGGCGTTGACGAAGCCGAGCTGGAGGGTGGTGCCGTCGAAGCCGGTCACCTGGGCGTTCTGGCTGAGCAGGATCCAGGTGAAGCGGCGGCGGTTCTTGACGGCCTCCAGGACGTTCGGCCAGAGCACGCGGGGGTCGAGCCCACCGGTGGGAGCGGGCGCCGGGGCCTGAGGTGCGGGCGCGGGAGCGGGAGCGGACGCGGGAGCCGGACGGCCCGGCTGCTGCTGAGGCTGCTGCGGCTGACCGGCGCCCTGTCCCTGGCCCTGACCTGCCCGCCCGCTCGCCGGAGCGGCGGCCGTGGGCCAGCCACCGGGGCGCCGGCCACTGCCGGCGGGCGTCGCGGTGGGCCAGGCGCCGGGGGCGGGGGCGGGGGCGGCCGGGGGCTGAGCCGCGGGCGCAGGGGCTGCCGGGGCCGCCGGGGCCGTCGGGGCCGTCGGAACCGGAGCTTCGGGGGCGGGAGCAGGCGCCGCCACGGCAGGGGCGACGGCCTCGACCGGACCGCCGGGACCCACCGGCACACCGGGACCACCGGAAACGCCCGGACCACCGCCGGCACCAGGCCCCGCCGGAGCCCCCGCACCCGCGGGAACACCAGAACCACCGGCACCAGCAGCACCACCGGGACCACCGGTGCCACCGGTGCCACTGGGACCACCAGCACCACCGGCACCACCCGCGGCCCGCACAGCCGCGCGGGCCGCGGCGGGCCCTCCACCGGGCGGCACGGACGAGGCGCCCGCACCCGCACCGACGCCCGCGCCCATGCCGGCTGCCGCCGCAGCGGCGCCGCCGTGGGTGTCAGGGCCCGGGACATAGCCCATGGCGGGCATGCCGCCACCGCCCGAGAAGCCGATGCCGCGCTCCAGGCGGTCGAGGCGGGCCATGACGGACCGCTCGTCGCCGTAGGCGGCGGGGAGCAGGACGCGGGCGCAGATCAGTTCCAGCTGGAGGCGGGGCGAGGTGGCGCCGCGCATCTCGGTCAGGCCCTCGTTGACGAGGTCGGCGGCGCGGCTCAGCTCGGCGGCGCCGAACGTCCCGGCCTGGGCCTGCATCCGCTCCAGCACGTCGGCCGGGGCGTCGATGAGGCCCTTCTCGACGGCGTCCGGCACGGCGGCGAGGATCACCAGGTCACGCAGCCGCTCCAGCAGGTCGGCGACGAAGCGGCGCGGGTCGTTGCCGCCCTCGATGACCCGGTCCACGACCTCGAAGGCGGCGGCCCCGTCACCGGTGGCGAAGGCCTCCACGACGGAGTCGAGCAGGGAGCCGTCGGTGTAGCCGAGGAGGGAGGTCGCCATGGCATACGTCACACCGTCCTCGCCGGCGCCGGCGAGGAGCTGGTCCATGACGGACATGGAGTCACGCACGGAACCGGCGCCGGCGCGCACGACGAGCGGCAGCACGCCGTCCTCGACCGGGATGTCCTCCTTCTGGCACACCTCGCCGAGGTACTCGCGCAGCGTGCCCGGGGGGACGAGCCGGAACGGGTAGTGGTGGGTCCGCGACCGGATGGTGCCGATGACCTTCTCGGGCTCGGTGGTCGCGAAGATGAACTTCAGGTGCTCCGGCGGCTCCTCGACGACCTTCAGCAGCGCGTTGAAGCCCGCCGACGTGACCATGTGGGCCTCGTCGATGATGTAGATCTTGTAGCGGCTGCTCGCGGGGCCGAAGAATGCCTTCTCGCGCAGCTCACGGGCGTCGTCCACACCACCGTGAGAGGCCGCGTCGATCTCGATGACGTCGATGGACCCCGGTCCGTTCCGGGCGAGGTCGCGGCACGACTGGCACTCCCCGCAGGGAGTCGGCGTGGGACCTTGCTCACAGTTCAGACAGCGGGCGAGGATGCGCGCGCTGGTCGTCTTGCCGCATCCGCGGGGGCCGCTGAACAGGTACGCGTGATTGACCCGGTTGTTCCGCAGCGCCTGCTGCAGCGGGTCGGTGACATGCTCCTGCCCGATGACCTCCGCAAAGGTCTCCGGGCGGTAGCGGCGGTACAGCGCGAGAGACGACACGCATACGAGGTTAATGGGGCCCACTGACAACGGTCCCCGCCCGCGGATCCGGCCCCTCGCCCTGACCGTGCCCCTGGCCCCGGCCCCGGCGCCCGGCGCCGGTCCCGGGAACGCAAGCGCCCCCCACGCACCCGCCAGAGCCAACCTACCCTTGCTGCCTTCCGGCCCTGGGGGAGTTCAGTCAGATAGCGCCGCGTGAGGGGCTGTGCCCCACAGTACCCGATGGCGGCGCCCGGACCGAACCCGATCGCCCCGTCCCCCGCACCCGGGGACGGCCTGCGGGAACGAGTTCGCGAGCACTCCCCTCGGTCATGTAATGTTTCCGGCGGAGGATTCGCCTAGAGGCCTAGGGCGCACGCTTGGAAAGCGTGTTGGGGGCAACCCCTCACGAGTTCGAATCTCGTATCCTCCGCAGCCGCCCACCTGGGCAAATGAGGGCCCCGACCGGATTCCGGTCGGGGCCCTCGTCGCGTCGTGGTCTCAGTTTTGGTCTCAGTTGCGCGGCGGGAACGCCCGCGGACCTGGATGGATGCAAGTCACATCGTGGGGTTCCGGCCCCAGATCTCCTTCATCAGCTCACCACAGCAGCCGCGACAGCGACATCCCGGCGCATCCTGAACATGCGATGGATGCGCTTGGTCGGCGAGCTCGGACACTAGGACCGCAAGCTCCCGCGCCCGAGCCTTCCACGCCATGGCCTCGCCGCGCGCCTGCGAAGCCCGGCCATCCGCTTCACGTGCCCGCCGATCGGCGTGGATCTTGCCCCAGGGGACACCGCTTCCGTACATACCGCTCCTCACGGCCTCGCAATCAGCATCTCACCGTAAGTAACGATGGTGTGTTTAGCGCGGTCACGATTGCTGTGTCGTCAACTGGCTGGATCTTGGAGAGCGGCTCCACCCCCGACGGGGGCGCGGGAATGGAGCCGCCGATCTGAGGAACCGCACCGCAAGCGTTCAACTGAGGTCGCTTGCCAGCGGCTGATGCTCAGTCAAGGAAGTAGCTTCACAGCTACGCCTTGAGGGGATGACAGGAGTGATGACGTGCCTGCCCAGCCGTTAGCAGTCCATCCGCTGAGCTTCCTCCTCCAGACGCGTGGATGGGGCAAGGCCGCATTCGCCCGGCTTATGCAGGACCACGGGAGGATGCTCGGTATCCCGCTGGCGACCAACCGGACGACTGTCTGGAAGTGGGCACAGGGTCAGGAGCCGGACGCGGACGCCCAGCGCGTCCTGGCCGACCTGCTGGGCGTTCCGTATGAGCAGGCGCGTGCGGAGGGATGGCCCCGCTGGCTGCCAGTCTGGGAGGTGACCGGGCTTACCGCTCCCTGGACAGAGGCCGGTACCGTCGAGGCGTTGTCCGATCTGGTGGGGAGTGGACGGATGGATCGCAGAGGCTTCCTCACCATCACGGGAGCCGCTCTGACGGGCCTCGCGGCGAGCTGGGTGGACGCGCCCTCCGCCATGGCCGCGGCACTCAACGGTGACCGGGTCACGGACACGATGGTCTCGACGATCGAGCAGCGCATCAGCACCCTCCGCACGCTCGACGACCAGCTTGGCGGCGCTCGACTACTGGAACAGGCGCGAGGCGACCTGGCTCTGGTCACCGGTCTCCTCAGCACTGGCCGCTACACCGACAAGGTCAGGCTCCGGCTGTACGCGCTGGCCGCCCGCGTGTCCCACCTGACCGGATGGATGGCCTACGACGCCGGCCTACGATCCGCAGGGCAGCGCTACTACATCGGCGCCCTGCGCAGCGCCCGCACCGCCGACGACGACGCGTTCGGCGCGTTCATCCTCGCGGAGATGGGCGTGCACGTCTCCGAGGCCGGGCGCACCGCCGAGCGTGTCGACCTCATCTCGACCGCCATCGACAACGCGCCACGCTCTCTGTCCCCCTGCACCCAGTCGTTCCTCTACCTGCACAAGGCAGAGGCGCTCTCATGCGACGGCGCCCATCGCGAGGCAGGCATGGCACTCAACCGTGCCACCTCCCTGTGGGAGCGCCACGTGACGGACGAGAACCCTGACTGGCTCGACTGGTTCGGCGAGGCACAACTGAGATCGACCGAGGGGAAGGTCCTGTTGCGCTCGGGGCAGGTGGAACGCGCGACCAGTTCCCTGGAGACTTCCGTGACGAGAGCCGCCCCCCGGGACAAGGCGGTACGGTCAAGCCGTCTCGCTGAGGCGCGGCTCGCCGGCGGCGACCTGGAAGGCGCGTTGGACGCCGCGAACTACGGCGCCGAACTCCTGGAGGACAGCGTCAGCTCCATTCGGGCCCTGAACCGCCTCAAGGAGTTCTCCACACGGCTGGAGCCGCACAAGTCCGTCCCTGCCGTTCGCGAGTTCCGTGAGCGCCTGCAGGAACTGTCCGTCGCCGTTTGATGTCGACCGTCTGATCACCGGGGACGAGCCCGTCTCGGTGAAGAGGGCGGCAAGACTGCCAGGATGGCCGGCATGACGACGATCTACGGTGAGGTGGCACCCGGGTTCGAGCCGGTGCGGACGGCGTTCATAGAGAACTTCACCCGGCACGGGGACCTCGGCGCGGCGGTGTGCGTGTACCGGAACGGCCGACCGGTGGTGGACCTGTGGGGTGGCGTGGCCGACGCCGAAACCGGTCGCCCCTGGACGCGGGACACGCTGCAACTGGTCTACTCGGCGACCAAGGGAGCGACCGCTACCGCTGTGCACATGCTGGCCGAGCGCGGAGCACTCAACCTGGACGCGCCCGTCGCGAAGTACTGGCCGGAGTTCGCCGCGAACGGCAAGGCGGACATCCCGGTGCGCTGGCTCCTGTCCCACAAGGCCGGCCTGGTCGCACTGGATCAGCCAGTGCCGTTGAAGGATGCACTGGCTTGGCACCCGATGGCGGCGGCAATGGCCGCGCAACGCCCCCTCTGGACTCCGGGCACAGCGCACGGCTACCACGGCCGGACCTGGGGCTGGCTGGTCGGCGAGGTGATCCGACGGGTGTCCGGCCGCTCACCGGGCCGCTTCTTCGCCGACGAGATCGCGGCCCCACTGGGCTTGGATTTCTTCATCGGCTTGCCCGCCGGCGAGCGCGACCGAGTCAGCCGCATGGTGTACCAACGGCCGGACGTCGACCTCACCACCCTGCCCACCGAGTCGGTCCCCGAGGAACTCCGCGAGCAGGTCGCCGCCTGGCGGGACCCGGACTCATTCAGCAACAGGGCGTACGCCGTCACCGACCCGCCCGAGATCGACTTCGACTCACCGGAGGTACAGGCCGCGGAGCTCCCGGCCTCCAACGGCATCGGCACCGCACGCGCTCTCGCCCGCATGTACGCCGCGCTGATCGGCGAAGTGGATGGAGTCCGCCTGCTTTCCCCGGACGCATTGGCGTCAGCGACCGAGGAGCAGGCCAGCGGGAAGGACCAGGTCATGCTGATCCCAAGCCGCTTCAGCGCCGGCTACATGCTGCCCACCGAGAGCAACCCGATGCTCGGGCCGAGCTCTTTCGGCCACACCGGCCGGGGAGGGTCGCTCGCCTTCGCCGATCCAGAGCACGGCGCCACTTTCGCTTACGCGATGAACCTCGTCATCGGAGGCGGCGAGGATGCGCGTGCTGCCTCGCTGGTCGATGCAGTGCGGAAGTCACTGACTTAGCAGTCAGCAGGTCGGCCGCAGCAGGCCTCGTCGCACGGATGGCCCTGCTCGGTGCCCTACTCCGCGACGCCCGCAGCTCGCGGCTATCCAACGTGAGCGTGCTGTTCGCCCGCCAAGAACCAGATCGCCCAGTATCCGAGAGGCCACTGGATGGCTTCTGGCTGCGGACGGGAAGACACACGGCTCTGTCAGCGATGGGTGGTAAGCCTGTTCTTCAGCCAATCAGCTCAGCGCCGCCCCGAGGGCAACCGACCAGCCGGCGCGACATCGCACTTCACTGACAGGGAGCACCATGCTCGACTTTCACGAGTTGGCGCCGGACGGCGAGGACCTGGAGCAACTAGTCCGAGAGCTGGCCCTGGCCCTCGGCTACAGGGCCAAGTGGTCCGGCCGGGGGGCAGACGGTGGACGCGACCTTCTCCTGGAAGAACCGGGCGATGTACTGCTCGGGGCGAAGACACGGAAGTGGGTGATCTCGTGCAAGCACATGGCCCACGCCAAGGATGGTGTAGGGCGCTCGGTCAACGGTGAAGATGTTGGGAGCATCGGTGGCATCGTAGATGCCGTTGCACAGCATGACGCCGACGGCTTCCTCCTCGTCTGCTCTACTCAACCGTCAAGCGCCCTGGTCTCCAGGCTGGAATCGATCGAGCGAACCAAAGGCGTACACACTCACGTGTGGGACGGCGTAGAGCTCGAACGCATGCTCGCGACTCCTCGGGGCTGGGCGGTGGCCCAGCGGTTTTTCCCGGTGAGCGCCGAAGCCAGCGGGTGGAAAGTCTTCGCCACCAGCGAGCCAAACCGGTTCATCGGCATCACCCGCGGCTTCTACCTTCGTGTCGCCAACCGACATGGAAGTGCAGTTGGATTCCCACTCAGCTGGATCGACGAGCGTCTAGATCGAATCGAATCGATCGCACTGCCTGTCGGGCACGAAATTCGCCCCCGGGCTATCTTTTACGACGACAAGCACGGCGGATTCGTCTGGTACCTCGACTACTTGTACGGCTACCGCAGTTGGCAGGCCGAGGAGATCGAGCCGCCGATGGATGAGTACATCTTGCGCCGGCAGCTCGGCGACGATGGTGTCTCATATGACGACGGTCAGTTCGACAACTTCGAGATCACCTTCAGGAAGGTCAACCGAGGTCACGATGCCTACGACGCGGACCATTACCGGTACTACGAGAACGTCCCCAGCTACGTCTAGGCCACTGGTGTCGACGGTCCCTTGAAGGGACGGTCCCGATCCAGTACAGGTAGAGCGAACCATGCCGAGTGAGCGTGAGGGAGAAGCCGAGGAGGTCGACGCGCAGACCAACGAGCAGATCGCTGATGGCTCCGCTGGCAGGCGCCTTGGAACCGTGCTTCGCGAGAACACCACCTCGGTCACTAAAGACCTCAGCGGCCTGGGCCTCCTGCCCGATGGTTCATTAGGTGACATTGGGTAGGCTGAGGTCGCCGGTGGACAGTTCCTCCCGCATCAAAGCCCGATAGCTGCGGATCTCGCGTTCCAGCAGGGCCATCGCCTCCTCCTTACTCATCCTCTCCTTCGCCACGTACACCTCGGCAGCAGCCGCCCGAGCCCTGAGCGACTGCTCCTCCAGGAACCCAACCAATTGGGCAGCGCTTGCGTCCGGGTGCAGTTCTAACCAGGTGGCTGCCAACTGATGGCCGAACGCAAGCGTCATGGAGTTGGTGATGACTGCGTGATCTTGGGCTGCGTTGCGATGAGGCACGGGGACCACCATGCCACTAGGTGTAGGACCGCACGGACGATTCTGGTGAAGCGGGTATCTGGAGGCTCATGTCGTCCATGACCGCTCACCCGCCGGCTGTTGCAGCGCTTCCGTCCGGGGTGGTCTCAGTTCTGGTCTCATTCACCCCCGTCCAGTACCGTCCGAAACGCCCACCAGCACCCCCTCCACAGCAGGTCAGGACGCCTCCGTCCCTCGCCGGCCCCCCAGACGAACATTTGGAAAGCGTGTTGGGGGCAACCCCTCACGAGTTCGAATCTCGTATCCTCCGCCAGCCCGAAGGGCCGGACCGCAGCAGCGGTCCGGCCCTTCGGCGTATATCTCTCCAAGCAGGCCTTCCGGACCCGCGACCGGTGGGGAGCGGTTAGCGAGTCCGGAAGGGCCCGTGGGGAGGGGTCAGTGGGTCGGGGAGGAAGTGGGTGGGGTTGTCGGGAGGGGGCTGATGCCCGGCTCGTAGTGGTCGCGGAGGTAGATGCGGGTGCGGTCCGGGGCGTAGTCGTGGGCGTAGAGGCTGACGCAGCCGGTGTCCGAGGTGCCGTACGGGTCGGCGAGCGGGTCCGGGCTCGCGGTGGGCTCGGGGTCGGCGCCGGGGCAGACGGAGCCGTAGCGCATGCCCTTGTTGAATGACTCCGGTTCCGGCACGCCCAGGTGTCTGAAGTCGTGGGTCCGCACGTCGGTCACGGCGGCCGTAGGCTCCAGCAGCTCGCCGGCCGGCGGATAGGCGGCCAGAAAGGCCCGTGCCTGGGACCTGGCCAGTGTGAAGGTGAGCACACCAGTGTCGAAGCGCGAGGTCACCTGATAGCCGGCCCGCGCGTCCTGGGCCGCCGCCGGGATGTCGACGCCCATGTGCCCGCTCATCCACCCCGGCGTGACGCCCTCGACCCACCTGTCGTCCGCGGTCTGCCCGACGGCGCGGTCACCGGCCGGGCCGGTACCGGAGTCGGGTGCGGAGCAGCCTGTCGCCGTCAGGGCGCCCAGGAGGGCCAGCGTGCCGAGGGCCGTCCCGGCGGCGCGCGTCCGGTGGTGGCCGCCTGTGTTGTCGTGGGCGTCGTTCATCGGACGGCCGGCCTCCCGGGTGACCTCTGCGTCGTACGGTCCTGCTGTTGCTCCCGGCCCGGGTCCGTGCGTCCGTCCCTGCTTTCGCCGGGGCCCGGCAGCGGGGACTGGTTGGGCCGCGAGGAGCCGAGATCGTAGTGGTGAGTGCTGCTGCTCCCCGCCATGTCGTACTCCTGGGCGAGTCCCACCCGGTGGAGCTTGGCCATCCGGCCGTCGGGGATCTTCATCGGGCCCACGTTGACGCCCTTGCCCTCGTCCCAGCGCCGGAGGACAGGGGCCAGGGGACCGGGGCGCCGGAGAGTGGCCGGCGACGGGCGGACGCGGCGGCGGGAGGTCGACGGCCGGACGCGTCGTCGTGGTGTTCTCCCTGTGCCGCGCCCCGCCCTCGGTCTCCGTCCGTCGCCTCGTGGGCCCGGGTCCGCTGACGGGCCCCGGGATACGTACGGAGGGAACGGGCGGTGTGCTCACCAGGTCGGGCGGGACGTCACCCCGCCGTCCACCACCAGGTCGTGGCCGGTGATCCAGGAGGCCAGTGGGGAGGCGAGGAAGGCGCAGGCGTCGGCCACGTCCTCGGGGCGGCCCAGGCGGCCGGCCGGGGCGGCGGCGAGCCAGCGGCGTACGCCGTCCGGCCAGGACTCGGTCAGGTCGGGCCGGTCGATCAGCCCGGGCGAGACCGTGTTGACGCGGATGCCGTCGGGGCCGTACTCCAGGGCCGCCGCGCGGGCGTGCATGACCACCGCCGCCTTGGCCGCGCCGTAGTGGGCGTGGCCGGGGGCCGGGTGGGCGGCCTCGATGGAGGCGATGTGGGTGATGGTGCCGCCACCGTGGGCGCGCATGTGGGCGGCGGCGGCCTGGGCGCAGGCGAAGACGCTGGTGAGGTTGGTGTCGACGACCGCGCGCCAGTCCTCGGCCGACAGCTCCGCAAGCGGCTGGACGGGCTGGACGGCCGCATTGTTCACGAGCGCGGTCAGGTGCCCGCCGGACCAGGCCGTCGTCTCCTCGACCAGGCGGCGGCAGGCGGTCTCGTCCGTCAGGTCGGCCCGGAGCACGACCGCCCTGCCGCCCGCCGCCCGGATGCGGTCGGCCACCTCGGTGGCGGCGGCGAGCGCCGTACGGCAGTGCACGGCGACCGCCGCGCCGTGCTCCGCGAAGCGCAGGGCGATGGCGCGGCCGATGCCGCCGCCCGCACCGGTCACCAGCGCGGTCTGTCCGTCCAGCAGGCGAGTGGGAGGGGGCGGGGTCATGGGCGCCGGGCGTCCGCGACGGGGGATACGGCTGGAGTCATGGGCGGCAGGGCTCCCTGGTCGGGGACGCGGCTCGGATCATGGACAGCAAGCCCCCTGGTCAGGAACGCGGCTCCGGTCACGGACAACAGGCCCCCTGCTCAGGAACGCGGCTCCGGTCACGGACAACAGGCCCCCTGCTCAGGAACGATCGGGTCATGGGCGGCACAGTTCCGTGATCAGGGGTGCCTCGGCCGGGTAACGCGCCGTGAGGTCGGCCGGGTTCCCGTGTTCGTAGTCCGCGTAGGTGAATCCGGGGGCCATCGTGCAGCCGAAGAACGTCCACGCGCCGCCCGCCACCACCCGCGCGCCCATCCAGGTGCGGGCCGGCACGGTCAGCTGGAGGTGCTGGCCCGCGCCGGGGTCCGGGCCCAGGACGGGGTGACGGGTGGTGCCGTCGGGCGCGAGGAGCAGCAGCCGGAGCGGGTCGCCGAGGTAGAAGTGCCAGGTCTCGGCGAACGGCAGGCGGTGCAGGGCGGAGAAGTCGTCGGCGGTGAGCAGGGCCACGATGGCCGACCCCTCGGGGCGGCCGTCCGGGCGCTCGGGCCCGGCCCAGGTGCGCCGGAACAGGCCGCCTTCGCGGGGCAGGGGTTCGAGGCCGTAGCGGGCGGTCAGCTCTTCGGGCGTCGTCACCCGGCGAAGGCTACCGCGCGCTCCAGAAAGGCGAGTTGGGCGTGCTTCTCGGGCAGGTACACCTCGGGGAGGTCGACCTCGGGCAGGACGACGGCCGGGCCGCGGGTGAAGCCCTGGCGTTCGAAGCGGGCGATCGCCTTGGCGTTGCGCACGTCCGGGTCGATCACGATCCGCGACCGGTCCAGGACCCGCAGCACGTATGTCGTGATCGCCTTCACCAGCCCGGACGTCCAGCCGGGGTGCGGTCCGTCGGCACCGGCGGGGGCGAGGAGGAGGTGGACGCCGAGGTCGCCGGGGCGGACGTCGTAGCACTCGCCGACCCGGTCGGCGGACGGCTCGTAGGTCTGGAGGAGCGCGGCCGGTTCGCCGTCCTTGGTGACCAGGTGGGCGTGGTGGGTGTCGAGGGTCGCCATGTGGGCGTATATCTCGGCGACCTGGTCCCTGCCGAGGCCGTTCATGCCCCAGAACACGGCGCGTTCGTCGCTCACCCAGGAGTGGATCAGCTCCGCGTCCCCCTCCGGGTCGACGGGGCGGATGCGGACGGTGCCGAAGCCGTCGATGTGCTGGACGTGCAGGTCGGTCATCGGGTTCCTCGGGGTGTCGGGGACGGTTCGCTCGGGGGTGAGCCGGGTCCAGTCGGTGACCACCGGGGCGAGTTCGCCCTTGAGCCACAGCGGGAGCTGGTCGTGGTGGTGGGGGCTGCCGGGTACGCCGTCGGCGCCGAACGGCACCACCCAGCGGCTGCCCTCCCGGTCGGCGAGGTCCCAGACGTAGCGGGCGGCCGGTCCGCGGGCGGCGCGGTCGGTGACGCCGGGGACGGCCGAGGTGCACAGCACGCAGTCGTGGTCGCCGCCGAGTCCGGGTTCGGCGGCGTCGGCGGCCGGCTGCCCGGGCAGGGCCCGCCAGGGGGCCAGGCGGTGGGTGGCGGACCAGGGGCGGGCCGGCGGTGCGGTGGCGATCTCCTCCAGCGCGTCGCGGACGGCCGCCGTGCGGTCGATGTCGTACAACTCCTTGGCTTCCAGGAGGTGTTCGAGGGCGTGGCCGACGCGGGGTACGAGGGCCAGCCAGGGCAGCAGGACCTCCGGGTAGGCCGGGGGCTCGGTGAGCGGGGCGAAGACCGGTTCCGCGGCGAGCCGGCGTACGACCGCGTGGCGCAGCGCCGCGAACACCGCCGCGTCGGTGCTGTCCGCGTCCATCCGGCGGTCCCAGTCGAGCAGGCGGTCCCGGAGGGCCGCGGCGGCGGGGCTGAGCCCGGTGAGGGCGGTGAGGCGCTCCAGCAGCGGGGCGGCGGAGCCGAGGTGGGTGTCGGTGTGGATGGCGGCCATGTCGTCGGCCGTCCAGGTACGGCGGCTGTCGAGCAGGGCGCCGATACGGTTCGCGCGGTGGGGCGGGGCGAACTCGACGCCGAGGGGGGCGGCGAGGCCGCGGGCGTTGGCCATCACCGCGATGCCGTCGGTGGTGGGCGGGTCGGCGTACGGCGTCTGGTGCGTGCCCTGCCAGTCGTGGCCGGGGAGCCAGGCCGGTACCGGGTGGTGGCGGTTGGCCTGGCCGCGGAGGGGGACCTTTCCGGCGACGCGGTGCAGGGTGCCGCCGGCGGTGTCGGCTGCCTGGACGACGTTGACCGGCTCGGTCCAGGCGTCCAGGGCGCGGTCGACGTCGGTGACGGTGCGGGCGCGCAGGAGGGGGAGGAGGGCGCTGAAGCCGAGGTCTTCGGTGACGCGGGGCGGGTAGCGCAGGGCGAGCGCCTCGGCTTCGCCGTCGGCCGGGCCGTGGTACCACCCGTCCGCAGCACCCGTGCGGCCTTCACCGTCGGCCCCGGGGTCGTACGGCGGTTCCTCCCCCGGCCCGGCCGGTTCCCCGGCCGAGTCCGCGCCCGGCCCGGCCGGTCCACGCCCGGAACCGTCCGGTCCCGGCACGGTGACCGCGTCCAGGCCCTCCGGTCCGCCGGCTATCACCGGGCCCCGGGGCGTCTCGACGATTTCTATCTCCAGCGGTGGTTCGGAGGCGATGCGGACGGTCTCGGTGTGGCGGGTGGCACGTTGCCAGGTGCCGTCCGGGCCGAGGGCCTCGACGCCCGCGCCGGTGCGGCGGAGCCGTTCGCGGTAGAGGTCCTGGTAGTCGGCCATGGCGTTGGTGATCGCCCAGGCGACCGTGCCGGTGTGGCCGAAGTGCGGGATGCCGGGCACGCCGGGCACGGCCAGGCCGACGACGTCGAACTCGGGACAGGCCAGGCGGATCTGCTGGTAGACACCGGGGTCCTCGATGAACCGGTGCGGGTCGCCGGCGAGCAGCGCCCGCCCGGTGGCGGTGCGTTCGCCGGTGACCAGCCAGCCGTTGCTGCCCGCCGTGCCCGTACCGTCGGTGGCGAACAGGCCGACGGCCTCCGGACCGAGGTGCCGTATCACCTGCTCGCGCCAGAGCTTGGCGGGGAAGCCGGCGAACAGGATGTGGGTGCCGAGCCAGACCGCGAGGGGCGTCCAGGGCTGCCAGCGACCCGGGGCCAGCCCGGTGCGGGCGAACTCGGGTGCGCGCCCGGCGCCTTCGGCCAGGCCCTCGTTGACGCCGTCGACGTACGCCCGTACCCAGTCCGCCGTCTCGGCGTCCCGGCGTTCCAGCGCGGCGAAGCAGCGCCGGGCGGTGTCCGCGAGCCGCGCCCGGCGGGCGAAGACGTCCCAGGACAGGGCGTCGGCGCCGAGGAAGGACGCGGACGTGCCCTGCGCCCGATGCCGTTCGACCTCCAGTTGCCAGGCCCGGTCGTGCGCCGTGACCAGGCCCTGGGCGCGGGCGAGTTGACGGGCGTCGGACGCGCGCAGGTGGGGGACGCCCCAGGCGTCGCGGTGTATCTCGATGGCCACGAGGGCCCCCTTGGTGCTTTAGGTTAGCCTTGCCTAAGTATTTTCTGTGGCGGAATCGTACGCGAACGATGGAGGGGGCATGGGACAGGGGCGGGGCTGGGAAGGCGCGGTCCTACGACTGCTGCGCGCCAAGGACTTCGTACTGACCGTCCTCGAAGCCGAGGACGTGACCCCTCACTACCGGCGGCTCCGGCTGAGCGACGGCGGACTGCTCGCCGCGACCGGCGTCCACCCGACGATGTGGGTCCGGCTGTGGTTCTCCGACCGGGGCCGGCCGCACCAGCGGGCCTACACCCTGGTCGACCCCGACCCGGCCACCGGCACCTTCGGCCTGGAGTTCGCCCTGCACGAGGGCGTGGCCTCCGACTGGGCCCGGACCGCGCGGCCCGGCGACACCGTCGAGGCCACCGTCCAGGGCACCGGCTTCGCCCACCCCGACCCCGCTCCCTCCCACCTCGTCGCGATCGCCGACCCGGCCTCGCTGCCCGCCGTCAACTCCCTCCTCGGCGCTCTGGGTTCCGCCCCGGCGACCGTCTGGTTCGAGGGCGACCCGGCGGGGCTGCCCTGCCGGACCGAGCCCGGCCGGCACGAGATCCGGCCGGTGCCCCGCCGGGACGCGGGCGCCCACCTGGTGGAACGGGTCCGCGCCGAGCTGCCCGCCGTCCTCGCCGGCACCCCGCACCCGTACGTCTGGATCGCCTGCGACACCGCCACCACCCGCACCCTCGCGGCCTACGCGCGCAAGGAACTGGGCGTGCCGAAACAGCGGGTGCACGCGCTCGGGTACTGGCGCGCCCAGCCCGCGCCCCGGGGAGCGGACTGAGCGGGCGGTGCGGGCGGGGGCGCGGGATCATCGACGCATGGACGTCACCCTGCACCTCGCCCAGGACCCCGCGGCCGACGCGCTGCTCGGGCGCTCCCCGCTCGCCGCGCTGACCGGGATGCTGCTGGACCAGCAGATCCCGATGGAGTGGGCGTTCAAGGGCCCCCGGACCATCGCCGACCGGCTCGGCACCGAGGACCTGGACGCCCACGAGATCGCCGCGATGGACCCGGAGGCCTTCGCCGCGCTGCTCTCCGAGAAGCCGGCGGTGCACCGCTACCCGGGCTCGATGGCCAAGCGCGTCCAGCAGTTGTGCCAGTACCTCGTCGAGCACTACGACGGGGACGCGGAGGCGGTCTGGCGGGACGCCGGCAGCGGGCCGGAGCTGCTGCGCCGGCTCCAGGAGCTGCCGGGGTTCGGCAAGCAGAAGGCGCAGATCTTCCTGGCCCTGCTCGGCAAGCGGCTCGGGGTCGCCCCGGAGGGCTGGCGGGAGGCCGCCGGCGCCTACGGCGAACCCGGTTCCTTCCGGTCCGTCGCCGACATCACCGGACCGGAGTCGCTGGCCAAGGTGCGCGCCCACAAGCAGGAGATGAAGGCGGCGGCCAAGGCGGCCAAGGCGGCCCGGAAGAAGTGAATCCGCGTCCCCCGTCCGGCCCACTCCGGTGGCCGTCGCCCGCCGCCCGCTCCCAGCATGGAGCATGACCGAGGCACCGAGCGGCGGCCCCGCCGGGGACCGTGAGTACGACGACCGGCACGTCCACGCGGCGGAACCGGCCCGGGGACACCCGGCGGCGGAGCCGGCCCGCGGCCACCCGGAACCGGAACCGCCGTTCGAGGGACCGCTGCACGCGCTGTCCCGGGCCGCCTGGCAGACCGTCCTGCTCACCGGGATCGGCTCCCTCGTGCTCGGCGTCCTGGTGCTGGTCTGGCCGGGCGCCTCCCTGCTCGCCGCCGGCGTCCTCTTCGGCCTG
This sequence comes from Streptomyces rubradiris, assembly GCF_016860525.1. NCBI lineage: Bacteria > Bacillati > Actinomycetota > Actinomycetes > Kitasatosporales > Streptomycetaceae > Streptomyces > Streptomyces rubradiris. Next base: position 4,291,117 of record NZ_BNEA01000015.1, on the reverse strand, counting down.
TACCTGCTCTACACCGGCGTCCTCCAGCTGGTCGCCGCCTTCGGCACCCACCAGGCGACCTCGCTGCGGGTGCTGGCCTTCATCAGCGGCGCGCTGTCGATCCTGCTCGGCCTGCTCTGCTTCCGCGGGCCCATGCGGTCGCTGCTGCTGCTCGCCCTGTGGATCGGCATCGGCTGGCTGTTCCGGGGGATCACCCAGATCCTGGCCGCCGTGCACGATCCCCGGATGCCCGCCCGGGGCTGGCAGATCCTCCTCGGCGTCCTCACCTTCGTCGCCGGCGTCGTGCTCATCGACTCGCCCTTCGAGTCGGTCGCGGTGCTCACCCTCGTCGGCGGGATCTGGCTGGTCGCGGTGGGCGTGGTGGAGATCCTCACCGCGCTGCGCATGCGCGTCCGGACCCGCCGGGTGCCACGGATGCTGTGACCCCCGCCCCCGCCCCCGGGCTCCTCGGCTCCCCGGCTCCCTGACTTCCCGGCTCCCTGACTTCCCGGCCCCCCGGCTCCCCGGCCCCCGGCCCCCGGCCCGGGGCTACCGCCTGCGCCGGGCCGTGCCGAACAGGGACCGGGTGATCTCCCGGCCCAGCTGGGTGCCGACCGAGCGGGCCAGGGAGCGGAACACCCCGCTGTTCACCACCTGTTCGACCAGCGACGGCTCCGCCCTGGGCCGCTGCCGGGGCGGAGGCGCCGGTGCCGTTTCCGGGGGCCGGGCCGCGCTCAGCCTCTCGTACGCCGACTCGCGGTCCACAGCCTGTGCATAACGTCCGTGGAGCGGGGAGCGGCGGACCGCCTCGTCCAGTGCGGTGGTCTCCACCGGGCCCATCAGGGACTCCGGGGCGCGCAGCCGGGTGGCGGCGACCGGGGTGGGCGCGCCGGACTCGCCCAGCACGGTCACCACGGCCTCGCCGGTGCCCAGCCCGGTGAGCAGTTCCTCCAGGTCGTACGCCGACTCCGGGAAGGTCCGCACGGTCGCCCGCAGGGCCTTGTGGTCGTCCGGGGTGAAGGCGCGCAGCGCGTGCTGGATCCGGTTGCCCAGCTGGGCGAGGACGTCGCCGGGCACGTCCTTCGGGGTCTGGGTGACGAAGAAGACGCCGACGCCCTTGGAGCGGATCAGCCGCACGGTCCGGGTGACGGACTCCAGGAACGCCTTGGAGGCGTCGTCGAACAGCAGGTGCGCCTCGTCGAAGACGAAGACCAGTTTCGGCTGGTCCACGTCGCCGACCTCGGGCAGGTCGTGGAAGAGGTCGGCGAGCAGCCACATCAGGAAGGTGGAGAACAGCAGCGGCCTGTCCTGGACGGCGGGCAGCTCCAGGACCGAGACGACGCCCCGGCCGTCCGGCGCCGTGCGCAGCAGATCGGCCGTGTCGAACTCCGGCTCGCCGAAGAAGTCCGCCATGCCCTGCGCCTCGAACGCCGTCAGCGAGCGCAGGATCACCCCGGCGGTGGCGGAGGACAGCCCGCCTACGGTCTTCAGCTCGGACCTGCCCGCGTCGGAGGTGAGGAAGGCGGTGACCGCGCGCAGGTCCTTGAGGTCGACCAGCTCCAGGCCCTTGCCGTCGGCGTAGTGGAAGATCAGGGCGAGGGACTGTTCCTGGGTGCGGTTCAGCCCGAGCGCCTTGGCCAGCAGCAGCGGGCCGAAGCTGGTGACGGCGGCCCGTACCGGAATGCCGTGGCCGAGGCCGCCGAGCGCGTAGAACTCCGCGGGGAAGCCGGCCGGGGTCCACTCCTGGCCGACCTCGCCGGCCCGTCGCCGTACCCGGTCGCCGTCCTGTCCGGGGCGCGCGATGCCGGACAGGTCGCCCTTGACGTCCGCGAGGACACCGGCACGCCCCGCGCCGACAGCTGCTCGGCGATCAGCTGGAGGGTCTTGGTCTTGCCGGTGCCGGTGGCGCCGGCGACCAGGCCGTGCCGGTTGAGCACGGACAGCGGGACGCGGACCGGCGCGCCGGGCAGGCACCGCCCCTCCCACAGGAGGGCGCCGAGGTCGAGCGCGGGACCGGTGAAGGCGTAACCGGAGGCGATCCGCCGGGCCGGGCCGGGCGGTGCGGCGGCCTCCGGGGTGCCGGCGGGCGGCACGGACTCGCTGTCACTCATCTCCGGCCCCTGTTCCCATAGCGACCCATACGACCGTTTGGTCCGTCTTTCACCTGTCTTTGATCCGTCTTTTCAAGCGTCGCACCGGGCCGCCATGGCTGCGCCCGGAACGTCTGGGCCGGTAGGCTTTCCGTGTGATCTTCAAGCGCATCGGAAACGGCCGGCCGTACCCCGACCACGGCCGGGAGAGCACCCGGCAGTGGGCGGACGTCGCGCCGCGCCCGGTCCGCCTCGATCAGCTCGTGACCACCAAGCAGCAGCTCGATCTGGAGACCCTGCTCGCGGAGGACTCGACGTTCTACGGCGACCTCTTCGCGCACGTCGTGAAGTGGCAGGGCGACCTCTATCTGGAGGACGGGCTGCACCGCGCGGTCCGCGCCGCCCTCCAGCAGCGCCAGGTGCTGCACGCGCGCGTGCTCGAACTCGACTGACCCGGCGCGACACGCCCGTTGGCCCTTTCGGGTTCCGCTGAACACCCTCGGCTGATCATCTGATAGGCATCGCCGCTCGGGCGCACTACGCTGCGCTCATGAGCATGCTGACTCCCCCCGGCATGGGCGGCCAGTACCGGATCACGGGGGACAAGTACCCCCGCATGCGTCCGTCCCGCCGACGCGGCAGGCTCGTGGCCGCGGCGGTCGCCTCCGCCGCCGTGCTCGGCCTGCTCGGCTGGGGCACCGTGCAGCTCATCGACGTCTTCACCGGCGGCGGCGACGGCACCACGACGGCCCGCCGTACGACGCACTGCCCCGCCAGGACAGCCGCCGGGACCGGCCAGGCCCCCGCGGCCGAGGCGAAGTCCCTGCCCGCGCCCGGCCGGATCACCGTGAACGTCTACAACGCCACCCCGCGCAGCGGGCTCGCCAAGAAGACCGCGGACGAACTCCGCCGACGCGGCTTCCGGATCGGCAAGGTGGGCAACGCGGCCAAGGAGTACGACAAGAAGGTCAAGGGCCCGGGCCTGCTCCTCGGCTCCCCCGCCGCCCAGGACACCTCGCTGCGGGTGCTCGCCACCCAGCTGACCGGCGCGTCCCCGCGCGCCGACGCCCGCGACGGCGCCGACCTGGACCTGATCATCGGCGACGCCTTCAAGGACCTGACCCGCCGGCAGACGGCCGACAAGGCCGTGACGACGCTGACGGCCCCGGACACCGCTACGGCCTCTGCGAAGAAGACCTGCTGATCAGCGCCCCCGAAGGGCCGCGGGGAACGGCGCGATCGACCCCGAACCGCTTCCCGGTGGGCCCGCCCGGAGGAACTACTCGGCGGACCCGTACAGCCGGTCCCCCGCGTCCCCGAGCCCCGGCACGATGTACCCCTGCTCGTCGAGGTGGTCGTCGACGGCCGCGGTGACCACGGTCACCGGCGTGCCCGCCAGCTCGCGCTCCACCACGGCGACCCCCTCGGGAGCGGCCAGCAGCACCACGGCCGTCACATCGTCCGCACCGCGCTTGATCAGTTCCTGGATCGCCGCGACCAGGGTGCCGCCCGTGGCCAGCATCGGGTCCAGCACGTACACCTGGCGGCCCGACAGGTCCTCCGGCATGCGCGAGGCGTACGTGGACGCCTCCAGCGTCTCCTCGTTGCGGATCATGCCCAGGAAGCCCACCTCGGCGGTCGGCAGCAGCCGGACCATGCCGTCCAGCATGCCGAGACCGGCCCGCAGGATCGGCACCACCAGCGGACGGGGGCGGGCCAGCTTCACACCCGTGGTGCGGGCGACCGGTGTCTGGATGTCGACGGTCTCGGTGCGCACGTCCCGCGTGGCCTCGTAGGCGAGCAGGGTGACCAGCTCGTCGGCGAGCCGCCGGAAGGTCGCGGAGTCGGTGCGCTGGTCGCGCAGCGTGGTGAGCTTGTGAGCGACCAAGGGGTGGTCGACGACATGGAGACGCATGCTCCTAACGGTACCTGCGCCTCCGGCCGCCCTCACGCTGGCGTCAAACCGGCCGTCCGGGGGAAAGTGGAAGGGACGGAGTGGGGTGGTGTGACGTGTCCGACCTGCCTGACCAGCCCGAGAAACCCGAGACCGACGCCGAACGCCGCAGGCGGCGCGCCCGGTTCCTGCGCGATCTCGCCGAGGCCCGGGAGCTGCGCGCCCGGGTGCGGCCCCGGCGCACCAAGGCCGCCCGGCTGCGCCAGGCGCTGCGGATGAGCACGTTCCGCTGGTAGTCCCGCGGGGCCGGAACCGGCGCGGAACAGCGGCGCCCGCACCGGTGTTGGGGAGGCGGCCGTGCGTGAGCCCGGGGAAAAGCCGCGTACGATCCGCAGGTGGCGGCAATGAGCGCGCTGCTGAGCCGATCACGGATCCACGATCGAAACAGCCAGACACAGGGAGCCGAAGACGTCCCCTGAACGCCTTGTTTCTGCCACGATTCCGAGTGGGTGGGGCTCGGAGCCCAGCTCTCTCCGCCCAAGTACCTCCGCCGGGGGGACCCCCAACCGGCACGCCTATGACCAGTGGGAGAGTCACGGTGTACTTCGCCGCACTGCTCGCGCGCACCGAAGACGGGTGGGAAGCGAGCGACACAGAGCTCGACGATGTGGAGACCCTGTCGGATCTGGCCGACCTGGCCCGGGAAGCCTCTCCCGACGAGGACACGGTGCTCGTCCTGATCGAACAGGAGGACTCCTGGTTCGGCGTCGTCCGCGTGGACGGCGAGGACGACCCTCGCATCTACGTCTCGGACGCCGCCGCCGCCCGCCGCAGCGCGTACGGGGAGCTGCTGCTCACCGACGAGCTGCTCGGCCGGGAGCCCGGCGCGGACGACGGCCCGGACCTGGACGCCCTCGACCTCGACGGCACCGAGGACGGCGAGTCCGAGGACGACGACGAGGAGGTCGGCGCCGCCGACGCGGTGCCGCACAGCCCGGTGGGCGACAGCGGCATCCTCGACGACCTGGGCATCAGCGAGAAGGAGCTGCGTTCCCTGGACGCCGACGACGCGCTGGGCACGATCGCCGAGGCGCTGGGCGCCTCGGAGGTGCTGGAGACCGTCCGCTGACCACGGCACGGAATCCGCAGGACACCCCGGACCCGGTGCGGAGCCCCGAGGGCACCCCGGACCCGGTTCGGGACCGCTGGCGGGCGGCGATGCGGCTCGCCCTGGACCAGGCCGGTCTGGCCGTCCGGGGCGGCGACGTCCCCGTCGGCGCCGTCGTGCTGTCCCCGGACGGTACGACGGTGCTCGGCGTCGGGCACAACGAGCGTGAGGCCACCGGCGATCCCACGGCCCACGCGGAGATCCTCGCCATCCGGCGGGCCGCCGCCGCCCTGAACGAGGCGGCGGGCGCCGGGCGGCGGGCACGCGAGTGGCGGCTGACCGGCTGCACGCTCGTGGTGACCCTGGAACCGTGCACGATGTGCGCCGGGGCCCTCGTCCAGTCCCGGGTGGACCGGGTGGTCTACGGCGCCCGGGACGACAAGGCGGGCGCCGCCGGGTCCCTGTGGGACGTGATCCGCGACCGGCGGCTCAACCACCGCCCGGAGGTGATCGAGGGCGTCCTCGCCGCCGAGTGCGCCCGGCCGCTCACGGAGTTCTTCCGGGACCGCTGAACGGCATCAGCGGACCGCCGCCGGGGATATCGATTTCGATCCATGCCGCCCCGTGCTGTAGGGTCTCCCTCGGTAGCGTGTCCGAGCGGCCGAAGGAGCTCGCCTCGAAAGCGAGTGTGGCGCAAGTCACCGAGGGTTCAAATCCCTCCGCTACCGCTCTTCGAAAGGCCCCGCCGTCCGGCGGGGCCTTTCGCGTGTTCCGGATCACAACGGACGGGCGCCGGCGGGCTGTCGGTCCGGCGCGCGGGGCCCGGAGGTTACACTCGCGGCCGGCAGCAGGGGGCCTCGGGGCCCGGTACAGGGGAGGCCGTGGTGGCGGTGAACGTCAAGAAGATCGCCGTGTACGTACTGGTGGTCTTCGCGCTGTACGTGATCATCACGGACCCGGCCAAGGCCGCCGACTACGTCCAGATAGGGTTCGAAGGCATATCGGACGCGGCCGGGGCCATCGGGGACTTCATGACCTGGGCCGCCAACGGAGGAAAGAGCTGAGGTACCCCCCATGATCCGTCATCTGGTCCTCTTCAAGCTCAACGAGGGTGTCGAGCGCGACGATCCGCGGGTTGTCGCGGGCGTCGAGGCCTTCCGGGCCCTCGGCGGGCAGATCGAGGAGGTGCGGTTCTGGGAGTGCGCGTGGAACATCAGCGACCGGCCCATCGCCTATGACTTCGCGATCAACTCGGCCGTCGACGACGCCGACGCCCTCAAGCGCTATCTGGAGCACCCGGCCCACCAGGCGGCCGGCGCGCAGTGGCGCGAGTTCGCCACCTGGGTGATCGCCGACTACGAGTTCTGAGCCCCGGTCCCTCGAAAGCCCCCCGCCGGACGTTTCCGGCGGGGGGCTTTCGCATGGCCAGCCACGCGTCAACTTGTCGTTGTCCGGCGACAACACGGCGTTATCAGGTGCTTGCACACAGTGCACATGTCTTGTGATGCTATGACCGCTTTTGACGGATGATTGACGGATGAAGAGGTGGCGTTGACCGTGTCGGCCAGTACTGCGCCCCCTCAGGACGAGGCGGCGTCCCCGACCCCGTCGGCCCCCGGAAAGCGCCGTGGCGCGGACACCCGCGCCCTGACCCAGGTGCTCTTCACCGAACTGAAGCAGCTGACCCCCGGCACGCCGGAGCACAACCGGGTGCGCGGGGCGCTGATCGAGGCGAACCTCCCGCTCGTACGCTACGCCGCCGCCCGCTTCCGCTCCCGCAACGAGCCGATGGAGGACGTCGTCCAGGTCGGCACCATCGGCCTGATCAACGCCATCGACCGGTTCGACCCGGACCGGGGCGTGCAGTTCCCGACCTTCGCGATGCCCACCGTGGTCGGCGAGATCAAGCGCTACTTCCGCGACAACGTCCGCACCGTCCACGTCCCGCGCCGGCTGCACGAGCTGTGGGTGCAGGTCAACAGCGCGACCGAGGACCTGACCACGCTCTACGGCCGCTCCCCGAGCACCGCCGAGATCGCCGAGCGGCTGCGGATCAGCGAGGAGGAGGTGCTCAGCTGCATCGAGGCGGGACGCTCCTACCACGCCACCTCGCTGGAGGCCGCCCAGGAGGGCGACGGACTGCCCGGCCTGCTGGACCGGATCGGCTACGAGGACCCGGCCCTGGACGGCGTCGAGCACCGCGACCTGGTCCGCCACCTCCTCGTCCAGCTCCCCGAGCGGGAACAGCGCATCCTGCTGCTGCGCTACTACAGCAACCTGACCCAGTCCCAGATCAGCGCCGAACTCGGCGTCTCCCAGATGCACGTCTCCCGGCTGCTCGCGCGCAGCTTCCAGCGGCTGCGCTCCGCGAACCGCATCGACGCGTGACCGGCGAACGGTACGCGAACTCCTCCGCACCGGCCGGGAGCACGCCGGGTGTTCGCCTGGTGCATGACGGGCGCACGGAAGCACGGCACCGACGGCGCTGCATCGCAAACCCGATCGATCGGTAACCGGCGCGAGCGAATCGCTCACCAGGGCGGATGCCGACAGACACGGTCGGAAACACCGTCAGACCCCTTTTCTCCAGGGGTGATTCGCCATTCGCATGTCGACATGTCGGTACAGCGCGTTGCCGACATGTGACATTCTGCGGGAAGCGCGTTTGCCGTGGCTCCGGCTCCGGTATTCAGGTGAAGGCTGCGTTGCTCGAAGACGGCGCCGCCGCGACCGTCCCGCGACCCAAAGGGGGTGGCATGTCCGCAGACCAGGGCAGCTCGAAGGTGCTGACGCCCACGAAGAGCGAGGCAGCGCCCAAGGAGCTCGACGCTCTCGACGTCCTCGACGGCTTCGAGGGTGTCACGGCCCTCGAAGCCGTGCCGGCCCTCGACACCGTGCCGGCCCAGGCCGTCGGCCCGTCCGCCGAAACGCTCCCGGCCCCGCAGACGGCGGCGAACATCGACACCCGCACCCTGTCCCGGTCACTGTTCCTGCGCCTGGCCGCGCTGGAGCAGGACAGCCCCGAGCGGGCGTACGTCCGGGACACCCTGATCGAGCTGAACCTCCCGCTGGTCCGGTACGCGGCGGCCCGCTTCCGCTCCCGCAACGAACCGATGGAGGACATCGTCCAGGTCGGCACCATCGGCCTGATCAAGGCGATCGACCGGTTCGACTGCGAGCGGGGCGTGGAGTTCCCGACGTTCGCGATGCCCACCGTGGTCGGCGAGATCAAGCGGTTCTTCCGGGACACCTCGTGGTCCGTGCGGGTGCCGCGGCGCCTCCAGGAGCTGCGCCTGGCCCTGACCAAGGCCAGCGACGAGCTGTCCCAGAAGCTGGACCGCTCGCCCACGGTCACCGAACTGGCCGCCGTGCTCGGTGTCTCCGAGGAGGACGTGGTCGACGGCCTCGCGGTCGGCAACGCCTACACCGCCTCCTCCCTCGACTCCCCGGCCCCCGAGGACGACGGCGGCGAGGGCTCGCTGGCCGACCGGCTCGGCTACGAGGACACGGCGCTGGAGGGCGTGGAGTACCGCGAGTCCCTCAAGCCCCTGCTGGCGAAACTCCCGCCCCGGGAGCGCCGGATCATCATGCTGCGCTTCTTCGCCAACATGACGCAGTCGCAGATCGGCGAGGAGGTCGGCATCTCCCAGATGCACGTCTCCCGGCTGCTGACCCGGACGCTGGCCCAGCTGCGCGAGGGCCTGATCTCGGACTGAGGCCCTCCCCCCGCTTCCCATCTGACACATCGTCAGCCACCATGTGCGGATGCTGCGTATCGGGGTACCGCACACGACGGCATGGACACGCGGCCGCCGGGGCGCCGTCACGGCGGCGTCGGCGGCCGTCGTCGTCCTGGGCGCGGTGGTGGCCGCGTGCGGGGGCGACGGACCGGGCGACGGTTACACCGCGGTCGGCGCGGGCCGGGGCGGGCCGACGGCCGTGGCGCCGACGGAGCCGGTGACGCTGGTGCCGCTGGACGGGCCCGCGGCGGGCGGGGCGAGCGGAGGGGAGGCCCCGCACGCGAGCGACCCGGTGGCGCGCGCACAAGGTCCGGCGGCGCGCACGCGAGGTCCGGCCGGTCGCGCGAGCACCGGTGCGCCGACATCCCGGGGCGGCACGGCGAGCCCGCACGGAACGGCTCCGGGCGCCCCCGGAACGAGCGGTGGACAGGACGGCCGCAGGACGACACCGCCGCCACCGGCCGACTCGGCGCCACCGGCCGCCACGCCCTCGCGGCCCGGCCCGCCCGGCAGCCCGGCGCCCGGACGTACGACGCCCGCCGCGCTGTCCTGGGGGGAGCCGGTGGCCGAGGGCACCAGCCGGCGGTGGTGCCAGGAGGTGACCGTCGCCTTCCACAACTCCGGTGGTACAGCAGTGCGTTCGGGCTCGGTGACGTTCGGGACGCACATCGTCGGCGCGCTCGGCGTGGACTGGGGGACGGTGGAGTCGACCGTTCCGCTGCCGGTGCCGCTCACTCCGGGCGCGCGGAAGAGCCCGGTGTGGACGGTGTGCGTGGACGCCTGGAGGGTGCCGCTCGGTATGCGTATCGAGACGCGTGAGGTCTCGGTCGACTGGGAGTGAGTCCTTACGGGCCGGTCCCTACTTCAGCGCCAGCCAGGCGACGCCGGCCACCACGACGAGCGCCACGATGACGCCGACGATCACACCGACCCGGGGGCCGGAGGAGGCCGCCGCCTGCCGCTGCCGCCCCTGGGGCGCCTCGTCGACGAAGGCGCGGAACATCTGGGTGCTGCCTGCGGGGTCGTAATTGCCCTGGGGGCCCTGGGTGTTAGCCATGCCCCGAGACCCTAGCGAATCCAGGTGACCGGCCCAAGTGCGGGGCCTTCGGGACAGACGGGGGCACCTCACCCGCACTCACCTGCACATTTACGTTCGCAATACTTGCCTTTGCCAAGTTTTTGCAGCGACCACACCCATGATTGTTTGCCTTCAGCAACCAAACAGTCCTATGGTTGCCCCAAGCAACGAATACGGGAGGTGTGATGGCCGAGCGGGCGCAGTTTGAAGAGCTGGCGCGTCAGCTCAGTGCCGTCGGGGCCGTGAAACGGGACATGGGGCGCATCCTGCCGCCCGACTGCCCGGCAGGCTCGGCCGCCGTGCTGACCCTGCTCGGCCGCCACGGCGACATGCGCATGAGCAAGCTCGCGGAACTGCTCGCCGTGGACATGTCGGTCACCAGCCGGCATGTCGCGCACGTGGCCGCGCGCGGCTGGATCGAGCGGCTCCCGGACCCGGCGGACAAGCGGTCGCGCATCCTGCGCCTGACCCCGGAGGGTCTGGAGCAGCTCGACGAGCTGTCCCGGCGGACCACGCATCTGCTCGCCGAGCGGCTGGCGGACTGGACCGACGACGAGGTCGGCCAGCTGATCCGGCTGATGACGCGACTGCGCGACTCGTTCGGCGACTGCCGGTCCGCCCCGGTCCGGATCCCCGCCCCCGTAGTCGAAGAGACCACCCGTACACCCGCAAGCACGTAAGAAAAGGAAGCCCATGGCAACGACCACACCAGCCGGTGTGCGGGCTCACGCCAAGCACGGGGGAGGCCAAGCCGACGCCCCGATGACGCACCGGCAGATCATGGAGGCCCTGTCCGGGCTGCTGCTCGGCATGTTCGTGGCGATCCTGTCGTCCACGATCGTCTCCAACGCCCTGCCGGAGATCATCGGGGACCTCGGCGGCGGCCAGTCCGCCTACACCTGGGTGGTCACGGCCGCCCTGCTGTCGATGACCGCGGCCACTCCCCTGTGGGGCAAGCTCGCCGACCTGTACAGCAAGAAGGCTCTCGTCCAGATAGCCCTCGTCATATACGTGGTCGCCTCCATGGCGGCCGGCCTGTCGCAGAACCCCGGCATGCTCATCACCTTCCGGGTGTTCCAGGGCATCGGCGTCGGCGGTCTGTCCGCCCTGGCGCAGATCGTGATGGCGGCGATGATCTCCCCGCGCGAGCGCGGCCGGTACTCCGGCTACCTCGGCGCCACCTTCGCCGTCGCCACCGTCGGCGGCCCGCTGCTCGGCGGTGTCATCACCGACACCTCCTGGCTGGGCTGGCGCTGGTGCTTCTACGTCGGTGTGCCCTTCGCGATCATCGCGCTGATCGTGCTGCAGAAGACCCTGCACCTGCCCGTGGTCAAGCGCCAGGTCAAGGTCGACTGGGGCGGCGCGACCCTGATCGCCGCCGCCGTCTCCCTGCTGCTGGTCTGGGTCACCTTCGCGGGTGACAAGTACGACTGGCTGTCCTGGCAGACCTACGCGATGGTCGGCGGTTCGATCGTCCTCGGCGCGCTGTTCGTGCTCGTGGAGTCCAAGGCGGGCGAGCCGATCATCCCGCTGCGCCTGTTCAAGAACCGCACGATCACGCTGGCGTCGCTCGCCTCGCTGTTCGTCGGTATCGCGATGTTCTCCGGCACCGTGTTCTTCAGCCAGTACTTCCAGCTGGCCCGCGACAAGTCCCCGACCATGTCGGGCGTCATGACCATCCCGATGATCGGCGGTCTGTTCGTCTCCTCGACCGTCTCGGGTCAGTTCATCACCCGTACCGGCCGCTGGAAGGCGTGGCTGGTCAGCGGTGGCGTGCTGGTCACGGCCGGGCTGCTGCTGCTCGGCGGCATCCGGTACGACACGGACTACTGGAAGATGGCCATCTTCATGGCCCTGCTGGGTCTCGGCATCGGCATGATGATGCAGAACCTGGTACTCGCCACGCAGAACCAGGTGGCTCCCTCCGACCTCGGCTCGGCCAGCTCCACGGTCACCTTCTTCCGCTCCCTCGGCGGTGCGGTCGGCGTCTCCGCGCTCGGTGCCGTGATGTCCCGCCGGATCACCCACTACGTCCAGGACGGCGTCTCCGCGCTGGACCCGAAGTCCCAGGCCGCGCTGGCCGGCAGCTCCGGTTCGACCGACAGCATCCCGGACATGGACAAGCTCCCGGCGCCCATCCGGACGCTGATGGAGAGCGCCTACGGCCACGGCATCGCCGACGTCTTCATCATCGCCGGCTGCCTCGCCGCCATTGCCTTCCTGATCACGCTGTTCATCAAGGAGGTCCCGCTGAAGACCAAGGGCGCGCTCGCGCAGTCCACCGACGCCGCCCCGGCCCAGGCCGAGGCCCCGGCCGCCGCCGCGGCCACCGCGGCCCAGGCCCCGGTCCCGGCCGCGGTCGCCCAGACCGCCCCGGCCGCGTCCGACGGCACCGTCGCCGACACCCGGCCCATGGCGGCCGTCGCCACGGTCGCCGAGCCCGGCGCGGGCCACGGCGGCACCCCGGTGCACGGCTTCGTCCGCGGCGCCGAGAGCGCCCCGGTCCCGCAGGCCGCGGTCACCCTGATCTCGCTGTCCGGCCGCCAGCTGGGCCGCTCGGTCGCCCAGGCCGACGGCTCCTACGCGCTCGACGCCCCGGGCACCGGCAGCTACGTCCTGATCGCCTCCGCCGACGGCTACCAGCCGCAGGCCTCCACCATCGTGGTGGGCGAGGAGCCGGTGTCGTACGACATCCTGCTCAGCGGCACCAGCGGGCTGACCGGTGTGGTCCGGGCCGCCGGAAGCGCGCTGCCGGTCAAGGACGCGATGGTGATCGTCACCGATGTGCGCGGCGACCTGCTGGCCACCGCCGCCACCGGGGAGCAGGGCGACTTCGCTCTCACCGACCTGGTGCCCGGCACGGTGACCGTCGCGGTCAACGCGAGCGGGTACCGGCCGCGGGCCCTGCCGGTCGAGGTCGGCGCCACCGGCGTCACCCGGGTCGAGGTCGACCTGGACGCCGGCGCGCAGGTCCAGGGTGTCGTCCGGGCCCCGCACGGCCCGCTGGCCGACGCCCGGGTCACCCTGGTCGACCAGGCGGGCAACGTGGTCGGCACCGCCACCACCGGTGCGGACGGGGCGTACGCCTTCACCGACCTGGACGGCGGCGAGTACACCGTCATCGCGACCGGCTACCCGCCGGTGGCCACCGCGCTGACCGTGACCGGCCCCGGCGTGGACGGCCACGACATCGAACTCGCCCACCCCGGCGAGTAGGCACACCCCGGCCCGTGGCGGTGCGCGCCCTGAGCGGAGGGCGCGCCCGCCGCGGGCCGGTCTCGTACGAGCAATTTTTGAGCCTTTTTCAGGGAGAAACGGGATGGGACTGACCGCGAAGATCCGTACGCGGGACGGGTGGGCCGTGTCGCACGCGGTCGTCACGGTGACCGACATGACCGGCACGCAGGTGCTGCGCGCCGAGGCGGATCACGAGGGAGCCGTACGGGACACCACCGAGCTGGCGCCGGGGGCGTACACCGTGATCGTGACGGCCGTCGGCTACGCGCCCGCGGCCTCCTCCGCGATCGTCACCGCCAGCGGCCGGGCCGAGGTCGGCACGGTCACGCTGGCCCGGCAGGGCGGCACCGAGCTGCCGCCGCCCGGACCCTGGACCATCGACCCGGCGCACTCCTCCGTCGCCGCGGTCGCCCAGCACCTGGGCATCTCCAGCGTGCACGGCCGGTTCACGGAGTTCGGCGGCACCATCGAGATCGCCCCCGACGACATTGCCAAGTCACGGGTGGAGGCGGTGATCCGGGCGGCCTCCGTCGACACCGGCAACGGCATGCGCGACACGCATCTGCGCTCCGCGGACTTCCTGGACGTCGAGCGGCACCCGGAGATCACCTACCACTCGACCGGCCTGACCCAGGCCGGCTCCGACCGCTGGACCGTGCACGGCGAACTGTCCCTGCACGGCGTCGTACGACCGGTGGACCTGGACCTCGCCTACCTGGGCACCGGTGCCGACCCCTGGGGCGGCACCCGAGCCGCGTTCCGGGCCACCGCCGAACTGCGCCGCGAGGACTTCGCGATGAACTACAACCAGGTCCTCCAGGCGGGCATCGCCGCCATCGGCACCACCCTGAGGGTGGAGCTGGACATCCAGGCCGTGCAGGGCGACTCGCTCCCCCAGGCGTAGGCACAGCGGGGTCAGCCACGGGGGCACGCGCTGCCCCTAGGCTGCCCCCCATGGCACCGAACATCGCTACCAACACCCGTGTACCGCTGGACGAGCTGCTGGACTTCGTACGGCCCCGGCACCGGGCCCTGCTGATCACCCGCCGGTCCGACGGCTCCCCGCAGGCGTCCCCGCTGACCTGCGGGGTGGACGACTCCGGGCGGATCGTGGTCTCCACCTACCCGGAGCGGGCCAAGACGCGCAACGCCAAGCGGGACGAGCGGGTCAGCCTCGTCGTCCTCAGCGACGACTGGAACGGCCCCTGGGTGCAGATCGACGGCACGGCCGAGGTCATCGACGCCCCGGACTCCGTCGAACCCCTGGTCGAGTACTACCGCAACATCGCCGGCGAGCACCCCGACTGGGACGAGTACCGGCAGGCCATGATCAAGCAGGGGAAATCCATCATCCGGGTGACCCCGCGGCGGTGGGGACCGGTGGCGACCGGCGGGTTCCCGGCACGGCTCGTCCAGGAGGACTAGTCAGCCCCGGGCGACCATCGCCTCGATACCGGCGACCAGCAGGTCCAGCGCGAACGTGAAGTCGCGGTCCAGCATCTCGGCCACCGTGTCGCCGCCGCGCGCCGCCATGATGTCCTTGGACTCCCCGATGATCTCGGCGGTCCCGGGGACCTCGTCCACCAGGGCCATGGCCTGCTCGAAGTACTCCTCAGGGGACAGGCCGGTGTCCTCGATCCGGGTCAGGAAGTGGCTCTCGATCGTGCCGTAGCCGTAGACGAACTGGAAGACGGCCGAGATCGCCCCGGTCACCCCGTGCGCGGGCAGCCCCGCCCGGCGGACGACCCGCTGCACGGCGCGGGAGAACGCGAGCGAGTGCGGGCCGATGTTGAGGAAGCGCCCGGCCAGCGGCGACAGCCAGGGGTGGCGGACCAGCAGCTGCCGGTAGGCGGTGGCCAGCTCCCGCAGCTGCTCGCGCCAGTCCTCGCCGGTGTCGTCCGGGTCGGGCAGCTTCAGCTCGGCGTAGACCGCGTCCAGGGCGAGTTCGAGCAGGTCGTCCTTGGTGTCGACGTACCAGTACAGGGACATCGCGGTCACGTTCAGCTCGGCGGCCAGCCGGCGCATGGAGAACTTGGCGAGCCCCTCGGCGTCCAGCAGCCGCACCGACGTGCCGGTGATCCGCTCCCGGTCGAGGCCGGAGGGCTGCCCGCCGCGTCCCCCGCGCCGGGGCTTGCCCTCCAGCCAGACGCTGTCCCGCGCCGACCGGCCTGCCTGCTTCGTCACCGGCGCACCCTTCTCCCACTCACTTCGCTCTCCAAGATGCTAGGACCGCTGCCGCCGCGAAGGGGGGCGGGCCGGGCCGGCGTGCGGCACGGCCCCGCGTCGTCAGGCGGACACCCGCTCCGCCCGCCGCAGGAGCCCGGCCGCCACGAACCCGCCGACCAGCACGGCGACGGCCCCCACCAGCTGACCCGTGCCCAGTCCGACGGACAGCGACTCGCCCGACGCCACGGACGCGCTGAGCACGGCACCGAGGACGGCCACACCGAGACCGTTCCCGAACTCCGCCAGCGTGCCGTTGATGCCGGCGCCCACCCCCGCCTTCTCCGGCGGGATGGCGCTCATGATGGCGTGCGCCATCGCCGGGTTCGCCACCGCGCACCCCGCGCCGATCAGCAGCAGCCCGATCAGCGTCCCCGCGTAGCCGCCGGAGTCCAGCTCCGCGATCGACACCAGGCCCGCGGACATGCACACCATGCCCAGCGCGATCGACGCCGGCGTGCCCAGCCGCGCCGCCCACTTCGCGGACAGCCCGCTGAAGTTGAGCGCCACGACCGTCAGCGCCAGCGGGGCGGTCCGCAGACCGGCCTCCAGCGGTTCGTAGCCGAGGACGAACTGGAGGTGCTGGGTGAGCAGGAACAGCGCGCCGCCCATGCCGAACACGATGAGCACGGCCCCGGCGACCGCGCCGGTGAACCGCCGGTCCCGGAAGAAGTGGATGTCGAGCATCGGCTCCTCGGTCCGGTTCTCCCACCAGGCGAAGGCGCCCAGCACCAGCACCGCGACGGCCGCCGTGAGCAGCACCCGCGCCGACGTCCAGCCGTGGCCGGGCCCGGAGATGATCGCGTAGACGAGCGAGGCCATGCCGACAGTGGACAGCACCGCGCCGATCAGGTCCGGCCGCTCGCCGCGCGGGTTCTTGGACTCGGGCACGAGGATCACCACCGCGACCACGGCCAGCGCCGCGACCGGCAGGTTGATCAGGAAGATCGCGCCCCACCAGAAGTGGTCGAGCACGAAGCCGCCTATCAGCGGCCCGCCGGCGAACCCGAGCGCGTTGACCGCGCTCCAGATGCCGATCGCCTTCGCCTGCTCCTCGGGCGCGAAGATCTGCATCGCCACGGCCAGCGTGGTGGTCATCAGCAGCGCGCCGCCTATGCCCATGCCGGCCCGCGCGGCGATCAGCTGGCCGGTGCTGTCCGCGAGTCCGGCCACCAGCGAACCGGCGCCGAACAGGACGAGCCCGGTGATCAGCATCTTCTTGCGGCCGTAGCGGTCGGCGGCGCTGCCCGCGGTGAGCAGCAGGCCGGACTGGACCAGCGAGTACGCGTTGATCATCCACTGGATGTCCGAGGTGGTCGCGTGCAGCTCGCGGGTGAGCGAGGGGATGGCCACGTTCAGGACGGTGTTGTCGAGCAGCACGGTGAGCTGCGCGAGGCAGATGACGCCGAGAATCAGCCAGCGCTGGGGGTGGCCTTGGGATGTGGACATGCCGTACACCGTATAGCTTGGCTATACGGTGTACAACACAGTTTCCGGTCGGCCTCCGGGCTCAGTCGGCCGCCTTCCGCGTCAGGTCGTAGAACGTCGCCGAGCCCACCGTCACCTTCGTGAACGTGCTCTGCACCCAGGAGCTGATCTCGGAGGCGGTGCCGTTGCCGCCGCCCATTCCACCGCCCATCCCGCCGCCCGCGATGAAGTAGTGGATCCTGCCGTCCTCGACGTACTTCTTGAACCGGGCGAGCGTCGGGGACGGGTCGGTGCCGTTGAAGCCGCCGATCGCCATCACCGCCTCACCCGTGGCCAGCTGGTAGCTCGCCGCGTTCTGCGAACCGATGGAGGCGGCCACCCAGGTGTAGTCACCGGCGTCCTTCTCCAGCAGCTTCTTCGCCTCGGCCGGCACATCGGCGCCGTTCAGCAGGGCGCCGGCGCCGCCCATGCCGCCCTCACGGGTCCGGCCGCCGCCGGGGAAGCCGGTGCCGTTCTGTGGGTTGCCGTTCTGCGGGTTGCCGTTCTGCGGGTTCTGGCCGGTGCCGTTCTGCGGGGTGCCGTCCTGCTGGTTCCGGCCGGTGCCGTTCTGCTGGTTCCGGCCCGGCATGCCGCCGGGGAAGCCGCCGCCCGGGAAGCCGTTGCCGTTCGGCTGACCCTGCTGGTTCTGCCGGCCCTGGCCGGGCATGCCCTCCCAGGCGCGGCCACCACCGGGTCCGCCCGGGCCGCGCATCGTGCTCGCGCCCGCCGGACCCGCCGTGACGATCGAACCGGTGTGGCCCTGCCGGACGGTGCTGAGGGTGTACGCGGCCGGTCCGGCCAGCGCGGCGACGAGGCCCACGGCCGCCGTCGCGCGGGCGAGCCGCCGGGGCAGCCGGCCGGCGAAGACCAGGCCGAGCGCCGCGGCCAGCCCGCCGACCAGGACCAGCCACCGCAGCCAGGGCAGGTAGTCGGGGGTGCGGTGGAGCAGGACGTAGCCCCAGGCCGCCGCCGCGACGAGGGACGCGGCCAGCGTGACGGCCGCCCACCCCGCGCGCCGCCGCTCCCACAGCAGCCCGGCGCCCATGCCGGTCACGGCCGCGAGGTAGGGGGCGAGGGCCACCGTGTAGTACTGGTGGAAGATGCCCGCCATGTAGCTGAACACCACCATGGTCGTCAGCAGCGAGCCGCCCCAGACCAGGAACGAGGCACGGGTGACCGAGGTCCGGCGGGCCCCGCGCGTGGCCACCAGGCCGGCGGCGAGCAGGATCAGCGCGGTGGGCAGCAGCCAGGAGATCTGGCCGCCGATCTCGGAGTTGAACATCCGGTCCCAGCCGGTCTCGCCCCACCTTCCGCCGCCGCCCGGCCCGCCACCGCCGCCGACGCTGCCGGTCTCCTCGCCGTTCAGCCGGCCCAGGCCGTTGTAGCCGAAGGTCAGCTCCAGGAAGCTGTTGTGCTGCGAACCGCCGATGTACGGGCGGGAGGAGGCCGGCCACAGCTCGACGACCGCGACCCACCAGCCGCCCGAGACGACCAGCGCGAGCGTCGCCGCCGCCAGCTGGGCGAAGCGCCTGCGCAGCGGCACCGGGGCGCACACCGCGTAGACGACCGCCAGCGCCGGCAGGATCAGGAACGCCTGGAGCGTCTTGGCGAGGAACGCGAAACCGACCGCGGTCCCGGCCCACACCAGCCACTTGGTCCGGCCGTCCTCCAGGGCGCGCACGACGAGGTAGCAGGCCGCCGACATCAGCAGGGCCAGCAGCGCGTCGGGGTTGTTGAAGCGGAACATCAGCGCCGCGACCGGGGTGAGCGCCAGCACCGTACCCGCGACCAGACCGGCCACCGGGCTGAACCGGCGGCGCACGGCCGCGTACACGACGGCGACGGTCGCCACGCCCATCAGCACCTCGGGCGCCAGGATGGCCCAGGAGTTCAGGCCGAACAGGCGCACGGACAGCGCCATCGGCCACAGCGCGGCCGGCGGCTTGTCGACGGTGATGGCGTTGCCCGCGTCCAGCGAGCCGAAGAAGAACGCCTTCCAGGACGTGCTGCCCGCCTGGACGGCCGCCGAGTAGAAGGAGTTGGCGTAGCCGGAGGCGCCGAGGCCGTACAGGTAGAGCAGCAGGGTGGCGGCCAGCAGGACCAGCAGGGCCGGGCGCGCCCAGCGGGGGTCCTCGGGCCGGCCGCGCCACAGCCGCCGTACGAACGGCAGCCCCGGCCCGGCGGCCGGCTCCCGTACGGTCGTGGCGCCGGGCGCGGTCGTCGGCGGGGCGTCATGGGTGGTCATCGGGTGTCCCCCGGGTCGGTGGAGTACGGGCGCGCCGGCCGCGGGCGCGCGGTGGCGTCCGTGGTCTCGGCGGCGTGGAGGCGGGTGGTGGCCTCGGCGGCGTGGAGGCGGGTGGTGGCCTCGGTGCCGTGCGGGTGGGTGGGGGCCTGGTGCGGCCAGGCGTACGGGGGCGGGGGCTGGGTCGGCGCGGTGGCCGTCGGGGACGGGGTGGGTGCGGTGGCCGTCGGGAGCGGGCCGGGCTCCGTCCGGTCCGGGAAGACCCAGGCGCGGAAGAGCAGGAACCGCAGCACGGTCGCCGCGAGGTTGGCGGCGATGAGCACCGCCAGTTCGGTGGAGTGCGCCGGGCTGTCGCCGGCCGCGTTCAGGGCGGCGAGCGAGCCGCTGGTCAGGGCGAGGCCGATACCGAAGACCACCAGGCCCTGCGCCTGGTGGCGGACCGCGCCGCCCCGGCCGCGCACCCCGAAGGTGAGCCGGCGGTTGGCGGCCGTGTTGGCGACGGCGGAGACGAGCAGCGCGAGCGCGTTGGCGGTCTGGGGGCCGACGGCCTGCCGGAAGGCGCTGTACAGCAGCAGGTAGAAGAGCGTGGACAGGCCGCCGACCACGCAGAAGCCGACGAGCTGGCGGGCCAGGCCGTGCGGCACGTCGGTCAGCTCGCGGTCGCGCGGATCGTCGCCGAAGGGCCGGGCCAGCCGGTCCAGCGGCAGCGAACCGGTCGCCAGGGCCCTGCCGACCCGCCACACGCCCTTGAGGTCCTCGGTGGCCGTCCTGACGATGTGCACGGTGGAGTCGGGGTCGTCGACCCAGTCGACCGGCACCTCGTGGATCCTCAGGCCCGCCCGCTCGGCGAGCACCAGCAGCTCGGTGTCGAAGAACCAGCCGGTGTCCTCCACCAGCGGCAGCAGCGCCTGGGCCACGTCCCGGCGGATCGCCTTGAAGCCGCACTGCGCGTCCGAGAAGCGGGCCTGGAGCGAACCGCGCAGGATCAGGTTGTAGGCCCGGCTGATGAACTCCCGCTTGGGGCCGCGTACGACCCGGGAGGCGCGGGCCAGCCGGGAACCGATCGCCAGGTCCGAGTGGCCGGAGATCAGCGGCGCCACCAGCGGCAGCAGGGCGTTGAGGTCGGTGGACAGGTCGACGTCCATGTAGGCGAGGACCGGGGCGTCGGAGGCCGACCACACGGTCCGCAGCGCCCGTCCCCGGCCCTTCAGCTCCAGCCGTACGGTGCCCACCTCGGGAATCTCGGCCGCCAGCCGCGCCGCCACCAGGGGGGTGGTGTCGGTGGAGGCGTTGTCCGCGATGGTGATGCGGAAGGCGTACGGGAAGGTGCGCGCGAGGTGCTCGTGCAGCCGGCGCACGCACGGCGGGAGGTCCTTCTCCTCGTTGTAGACGGGGATCACTACGTCCAGGACAGGCGTACCGGCGTCTCCGGCCGGGAGGTGATCCCGCGCCGGCAGGGTGCCGGGAGAAGAGTCGGTTCGCATGGCACCGACTCTTCTCAGGCCCCCTGTCGTGCCCGTGTGGTGACGCTGTGCTGCGGCTGTGAGTGCGGGTGCGGGACCGGCCCCCCGGCGTCCGAGGCGGGCAGGGCGGGCAGAGCGGGCAGAGCGGGCAGAGCGGGCAGGTGCAGGGTGAACACCGTGCGGCCGGGCGCGCTGTCCACGGTCACGGTGCCCCCGTGCGCGGCGGCCACGGCCTGCACGATGGCGAGCCCGAGGCCCGTGGACCCGGTGGCGCGGGAGCGCGCGGAGTCACCCCGGGCGAACCGCTCGAAGACGTGCGGCAGCAGCGGCGCCGGGATGCCCGGCCCGTCGTCCTCCACGTCCACGCACGTCCACGGCCCGTGCCGGCGCACCCGCGCGGTGACGGTCGTACCGGGCGGGGTGTGCTTGCGGGCGTTGCCCAGCAGGTTGACCAGCACCTGCTGGATCCGGGCCGGGTCCGCCGAGACCGGGGCCGGGGCGTCGGGCAGGTCGAGCCGCCAGGTGTGGTCCGGGCCCGCCGCGCGGGAGTCGCTGACGGTGTCGACGACCAGCGGGACCAGGTCGGTGTGCTCCCACTGGAGCGGACGGCCGGCGTCGAGCCGGGCGAGCAGCAGCAGGTCCTCCACGAGCAGGGTCATCCGCCCGGCCTCGGACTCGATCCGGCCGAGGGCGTGCCGGGTGTCGGGTCCGATCTCCTCGTGTCCGCGCCGGGTGAGTTCGGCGTATCCGCGGATGGAGGCGAGCGGGGTGCGCAGCTCATGGCTGGCGTCGGCCACGAACCGGCGTACCCGTGTCTCGCTCTGCTGCCGGGCGTGCAGGGCGCCGTGGACGTGGTCGAGCATCCGGTTGAGCGCGGCACCGACCCGGCCGACCTCCGTGTGCGGGTCGCACTCCGCCTCCGGGACCCGTTCGCTGAGGTTCACCTCGCCGCTGTGCAGGGGCAGTTCGGATACCCGGGTGGCGGTGGCGGCGACCCTGCGCAGGGGGCGGGTGGCGACGCCGACGAGCACGTAGCCGGCGATGGCGGCGGCGACGAGTCCGGCGGCGGTGACGCAGACCTCGACCAGGATCAGGGTGTTGATGTTGTCGTCGGTGTCCTTGGTGGGCAGCGCCACGTAGAAGGCGTCGGTGCCGTTCTGGCTCGCCATGTACTTCACGCGGTAGTCGCCGAGGCCCGGGATACGTACGGTGTGCGCGGCGCCGTCCCGCGGCACCGTGCCGAGCGCCGTCTTCTGCGCGCTGGTCAGGCTGTCGGCGCGGGACCGCTTGAAGAAGCCGTTGTCGTCGTTCTGCCGCCGGGCGACGGCCGCGCTGCCGATCGAGGAGCCGCGCACGTAGGCGGCGACGGCGCCGAACGGGGTCGGCCCCTTCGTCAGCAGGTTCTCCACCTTGGTGTCCGGGGTGACGGCGTCCGGCAGGCGGGGCACCCCGGGGCCGGCACCGCCGCCGGGTTCCGGATGCCCGGCCCCGCGCAGGGCGAACTCGGTGACCTTGCCGTCCAGTTGCTCGTACAGGTGCGAGCGCAGCGCCAGCGTGGTCACCGTACCGATCACCGCGCACACCACCGCGATCAGCGTCACGGACGCGACGACGAGGCGTGTCCGCAGGGTGCGCGGCTGACCCGCCCGGCGCCGTCGGGGACCGGGCCGCCGCCACCCGCTCACGACGCGGCGGGCTTGATCAGATAACCGGCACCCCGCCGCGTGTGGATCATCGGCTCCCGGCCGGCGTCGATCTTCCGCCGCAGGTAGGAGATGTACAGCTCCACGACGTTGGCCTGGCCGCCGAAGTCGTACGACCACACGCGGTCCAGGATCTGCGCCTTGCTGAGCACCCGCCGGGGGTTGCGCATGAGGAAGCGCAGCAACTCGAACTCGGTGGCGGTCAGGTGGATGGACTCGCCGCCCCGGAAGACCTCGTGGCTGTCCTCGTCCAGGGTCAGGTCGCCCACGACGAGCACCGAGTCGGACCTCCGGTCGGCGGCGCCCGACCTGCGGATCAGCCCGCGCAGCCGGGCGACGACCTCCTCGAGGCTGAACGGCTTGGTGACGTAGTCGTCGCCGCCGGCGGTGAGCCCGGCGATACGGTCCTCCACCGCGTCCTTGGCGGTGAGGAAGAGCACGGGCACGTCCGGCAGTTCGCGCCGCAGCCGCCCGAGCACGGACAGGCCGTCCATGTCCGGCAGCATCATGTCGAGCACGACGGCGTCGGGCCGGAACTCGCGGGCCGCCTGGACGGCCCCCTGTCCGTCGCCCGCGCTCCTGATCTGCCAGCCCTCGTAGCGCAGGGCCATGCTCAGTAGTTCGGTGATCGACAGCTCGTCGTCCACCACAAGCACCCGGACGGGGCTCCCGTCCGGCCTCAGCAGTTCGGTGCGCCCCTGGGGCGAGGTCGTGGTCATGCCGGCCACCCTGTCGGGGCGCTCTGAGAAGACGCTTTCCGGAGTCTGTGATTTCTCTGAGAAACACCCGGGAACCGTCCGGAGCCGTCCGTCGGCCGTCCGGGAGCCGTTCGCCAGCCGCATCCGGTGGCGCCCCGCCGTCAGAACAGCCCGTCCGGTTCCCTGCCGAACTCCCGGACGGGGAAGGCGCATCCGTCCACCGCCGACTCGGCCGGCACCAGCTCCCACCCCGTCATCAGCCGGGTGTCCAGAACCACGGCCCCGCGCCCGCCGACGGCCAGATGAAGATCGGGCCCGGCGGCCGCGACCAGTTCCCCGCGCACGCTCCCGCCGGGCACCAGTTCCAGCACCTCACCGAACGCCTCCGGAATCCCCGCGAGCCCGAACACCCCCACGTGGTCCACGACGTGGCAGGGCTCGGGCCGCAGCGACTCCGGCCACCCGGCGAGCGCGACGGCCCGCGCGTGCAGCTCCCGCAGCTCGGCGGCGCGCTCCGCCGCCGTGCCCGGCAGCGCCGACCGCACCGCCCGCTTCTCGGTGTACGGCACCCGGTCCGGCACGCCCAGCGCGGCCCGCAGCAACTCCTCGGCGCGCCGCGCGGCCATCAGCGGGCCGGTGCCGAGCCAGCTGAAACAGACGGCGCCCTGCTCCAGCAGCCGGGCCGGCCCCCGCTCCACGGCGGTGATGCCGGCCTTCACCATGCCCGGCCCGAACCAGGCCAGGTAGACCCGGTACGGCCGGGGGTCGTCCGCGACCGTGTCGGCGGCCACCGAGTGCGCCCGCGCCAGCCGCGCGCACTCCTCGCAGCGCCCGCCCGTACTCCGCCCCGGCACGACGGCCCGCACCGCACACTCGTTCCCCCGCACCCCGGCACACCCCCGCACACCCCCCTCCGGCACAGCGAAGGCGACCCGCTTCCCCCACCGCAGCGCGCTGCCCCGCCCACCACCCCACACCAACACCGGACCGTCCGCCGACCAGCGAATCCCCGAACATTTCCAGACGCGTGCCATCAGTGGCGAGGGTAAGGGATGTCCGCCACCGCCAAGGCAAAAGCCAGAGACCCTGTGGATCACTCCACAGGGCCTCTGACGTGCTGTGCACTCGGCAGGATTCGAACCTGCAACCTTCTGATCCGTAGCTCTACAGAGATCGGTCAGCGGGGGTCATAGAGGCCACCACGCGGTCCCTCCGAGCCAGGGCCGGTCATGGTCGGTTGCTGGGGTTGCTGTACTTCGTTGCTGTACTGAACCCCCCAAGCACCAAGGTGAGGAATGCGGTTGCGTCCACGTACGCGTTGACGATCTGAGCCGCGCGGGCAGAGATGATCACAACCACCACGATGACTGTGATTAGCCATAGCTGGGGGCGCGGGTTTGACATGGGGTGCGAGATGGGGGACACACTCATCACTGAACCCTTCAAGTTGGGTTTGAAGCCCATCGGTACTGTCCGCGCCGGCAAGCTGGGGTGGTACCGGTGGGCGCTCTTCGCTGCGAACGCGAACGTAGCAGGGGATCGACCGTTGAAATCCCTCCGCGAACAGCCCACCAATCACTCTCGGATGTCAAGTCATTTAACATGAGCACTCTGCGTAGCCTCTGCCTATGCGGAATCCGCACGCCATATGCCTGATCCGCATACGCCATGGCAAGAACGTCCGTTTTTGCGCTGGCCGTCACCAGGCGTGACAGCAATAGAATGGCTGAATATCGGCGTGAGGCCAGGTTGAAGCGTGGTTCTGACCTCAGCCACCGAAGGTCAGCTACAACGGTGGGTTCGCCGACCGACCAGGCGCGCGTGTGTCTCGTTGCCCCCACCGGCCTCATCCACGCTGTCCCCGTCGTCGGCCAGAGCAAGTCGCGACGGCCGGCCCGTGACGATGGTGGGAGCCCTCAGCTTGGGAAGCTGATGTGGTCCAGGGCTCGTTGCCGGGCTGGCCTGCTGCGGAAGGCTGTCGCCGACCGGCGGCACGTCCTTTGCATCCCCCGTGTTCCCCGTGGTCCCCCCCACGATCTGGCACGCCTATGGCATGACCGCTTCGCTGACGGCGGGCACCCCTGCATGCAGGCGCTTAGAAGGACCCCGAGCGCTTCGGCGGCGGTACGGCTCTGACCTGCGGGGGAGTGCTCGCCTTTGAGTCGCTGATCGGCAACGTCGACACGTATTCGACTGATGGGGAGCGGCGCAGCGAATGTGCACCGGCCGTGAAGGGCTTCCACGTCGGCTCACCTCCCAAGCCCATCTGTCAGTGGCGCCTCGTACCATCCAACTGACGGCGGCAACCTGGGAGGGGCAAAGTGGCGGAGTCGGCCGAGCACGCTTTTCTTTCCGATGCAGTTCTGCAAATTCTTGAGAATACATCGGAGTCTCGTCTTTACGCATACAAAGAGGCGGATCGTAAACGTTTTGATTTCGCTTGCGATCTCGCCACCAATTGGAAGAGGGCTGTTTCGGGGCAGACGCTCTGGAAGCATAACGAGGGTATCGACAAAGATATCAGAATGCTGCTTTCTGAAGCGGAATCAGATATTCTCGTCTATGTTGCCCGCACTACCATGAAGAATAAGGCGGTGCTGTACGAGGCTATCTCCGACTATAAAAAAGCCGGGCTGGCGGACAGGCTTGACCGGCTGCGCGTATTCTGGGTTCCAGAAGACTTTGACGCTGACTCGGAGAGTCATAGGAGTCTAGTTTACTCGGATCTTGAAAACTCGTTGTCCCGTGATCTCCTGCTTGCAGTCGTTCTTGGTGGCATCACTGAGAGTGATGTGGCTTCCTTTGCAACGTGGAGTGGAATGTGTGGCCTCAGTCTCTCCGTATTGGCGCAAGTCGAAGCATCTGGCTTTGATAACTACACGAAGCTCGGAAAGCGGATGGGCGTCGGGGTCGCTCCGGTAAAGGAGAGGATCATCCGTCTGAACCTTACGGGATTCATCGTCCGAAGCCCGGATCCTCGAAAATCGGGAACCATTTATGAAGTGTCACCCAAGGGGTATGCCCTCATGGATCTCTGCGGAAGACTCGCTGCCGAGCGAGGCAAAGGTGGCCACGTGGACTCTGGGTTGAGGCATGTGTGCTCATTGCTGGGCATCGATCCCAGGAAAGTTGACCTCTGGCCTTTCATGCCCGATTATGATGCGTCACGCGATGGGGGGCTAAATCCTCATCTTCGCCGCGATACCTCTTTGCGGCTGGCCAAGGAAATTAACGACGCACTCGCTAGATGGGGTGTGTCACTTCCTGACCCGCACTACGAAATTCCCGGCCTGGATATCTCGTAAGGTCACCGGAGTCCTATGACCGAGTGAAGGCACTTCTGCCGACCTATCCCCTTGATGCGAACTATGGGCATGGTGGTTGCCGAGGTCTCCTGGGCTGGTGCGGCGGATGGCTGGGGGCACCGATGGGTGGCGCGGGACGGTGAGGTTGCTGTACTTCGCTGCTGCTGCGAGGGTCAAGGGGCGTCGGCTGAGCAGCCACGCGGTAGATCTTGGGCAGCAGCTCTCTCAGTAGCCGGTCTACTGATCACTTGTCTCGCTCACCAGCGAGGCTGACGAAGCCCAGGGCTCCGACCAGCTCGGATGCCGTGGGCTTCTGTCGTTGTCGGTTGGCGTTGGGTGACCTCGGACGGCCCAGGGACGGCCCTGCACTGCGCGTCGGCCCGCCGTCAGCAGCCGCCCGCCCACCGCTATCCCGCGAAGTTGGTGGTGGCGAGAGACGGTCACGCTGATCAAATAAAGCGCGTGCGCGCGTGCATGGCTCCTGCGACCCTGGCATCTTGTTCGGGCCGCCCGTGTCGCCGCCAGTGGTCGGGGAACAAGGTGCTGCCGTCCGCCACCGTAGCCGTCAGTGCTGTCGGCACTGCCGTCGGCCACAGCTTCCGCTTAAGGCCGCCGTCATTCGCCGACATCTGGCATCGCCTGATGCCAGGCCGGCCTCTCGTGCTGGATCACGGCCGCCGATAGGCGGCCTGGTCGGTTCCGGCAGCCGGATCGGGCATGGCTGCATACGTGCTAAGACGTGCTGTGGAGTTCGATCGCTGTGCCTGCTAATCGCTGTGCACTGCTAACGGCATGCAACAGGGCCCAGCGATCGCTTACAACTCCAGTGGCAGCTTCTCTGGTCAACTTTAAGAGCCGTGACCTGCCTTGGGCTTCAGGAAGTCCCTAAGGCTTTCAGGATTGAATTCATGACCTTCAATGAAGCCTTCGCCCGTGGCTAGAACTTCATGGTTCCTTAAAGCCCCCTCGCGGAAGTATTCCGCGAATGGCAGCAAATGATCGGTGAAATATTGAGCGGCGAAGTCCTTGTGGACCACGTCGACCGCAAGATGCCTTCCGGCTTCTCCTAAAAACTCACCAAGATCCTTCGGTTCATGCCGGAATAGCCTGCACCATGGTCTCGCTTCAAGTTTTACGCCGGATGAGTTGTTCGTCGCAACTATCATGGGTGCATCCACAACAGCTACTGCGCATACTAGGTAGGCATCGAACCAATGGGCGGTTGTCGGCGGTCGCGAAGCTTCGATGAAGTGGGTCGCGGCACTAATCAGTGGCATTACTATGCCGTTGTATGCGTCAATTCCCGATAGTTCGAGACGTGGACCCTTCCTTGCGCACTTGCTGACAATAGAGAAACCCTCAACTTTGTGGAATGGGTGCAGGGTGAGGTCAAGTGCCTCCGATACGGAGAAATGCCAAGAAGAAGGGTTATCGTCTGTCGTGACGACGACCTCTTTAATGCCTAGACCGCAGATGGTGGGCAGATCGAGTTTCCAGGGTGCTGGACTGGTCGAGAAGAAAACGTAGGGAAGGTTCGACTGCTTGCATTCGATCATCACCGTGAGTGTCGGTCGAATGCGAGACTCCTGGGGAGGAGTGTGTTCTAGTTCCCGTCTAGCCACTAGATCGATTGAACGCATTTCTCCTGATAGTCGGTCCCTGAACCCCCATTCTTGCTGCACCCTGAAATCTTGCTCAAGCAGTTGGAATATCGTGCTTTGGAGGGGGTAGCCGGACTTCTCTACAGCTTCCTGCAGTGCGTCAAGTGTAAGGCCATCTCTGAGCTGTCCCCAGGCTGGCGCGTCAGGCTCATCGGTTGGTTTCATTGAGCACCCCGTGTCTTCGTGGCTCGGCCACCAATGAGGATAAGGTCAAGGCCAGGTGCTAGTCCGGGGAATTCTTCAGCAAGTCGGCGCAAGCGGTCGGTGCAGCGGCTTTGGGCTGGAGCTGCTTTGGCGCGAGTGATCATGGCCCCGTAAGCTTCCGGCGCGTCGGGCAGTCTGTGGACCTGCCCGGTAAAGCACGACGCTGGGGCCATGATCTTCGAGGCTCGCGCCAAAGTGGCTGCCTAAAGCCGCGGAGCCGACCGCCCCAGCCACGACGTACCCCTTCTCTGGCGGCAAGCGGCTGATTGGTGTGCTCGCGGCGCGGGCACCGGCCGGGCTGGAGCGGGGCGGAGACAGGAGCGCAGGCCCGGCCGGGGGCCGGGCCGCGCGCGGTGAGCGGAGCGAGCCGCCTTGAACCAGTAGAGAAAGTTGTAACTCAGTCTGTCGAGCGGGGCGTGAAGTCGTGTGCGCATGCTGGGAGTTCGGTGCCCTGGCGGTGCGCGAGGGGCAGGAAGAACGCCGGCCGGATCGTCCAGGTGATGCGGGTGCCGGCGTGGGTCAGTGACACCGTGCAAGGCTCGGCCCGCAGCAGGGCTCGTCGGGTGTCGATCCTGCCGTCATACATCCACTCCCACGCTGCACTGGAGGCGTCCGCGTCCAGTGCCGGGAAAATCGTTTCGAGGGCGACCGCTACCCAACGGTCCGCTTGTGGAGCGGAGTAGGCGTCGAACGATGCCACCAGTGCCGGCGGGCCCTGTTCGGTCAGGCTCTCCGTCCAGCACTCGCACCAGAACCCCCACCGGGGCAGCTTCATCAGCATCGTCGGCCTCCCAGCCGTGCGTCGGCGTATAGCTCGGCGGTGACCGTGTGGCCCTGGTCGGTGTCGTGGACGACGACCCGATGGGCGAGGGCGCTGACCATGCCCAAGCCCCGGCCGTGCTCGGCGTCCTGGTCCTGGTGCTCGACCTTCGGGGCCGTGGCCGCGCCGCCATCGTCCGTGACCGAGACCGCGACCACTTGGGCCGAGACCGCTACGGCCAGGTGGAAGCTGCCGGGCTCCCAGCCGCTGGCCGTGTGGCGGATCGCGTTCGTGCTCAGCTCGCTCACGATCAGCTCGGCGTCGTCGGCCAGAGGGGAGTCGCGCAGGATGTCGCGGGTCCAGCGGCGGGCCCGGCTCACTTCTTCCGGGAATCCTGGGCAACTCAGCCCCCAGACCCGGGCTGTACTCGTATACTCGTGCATACAAGTTCCTTCGTGCTGGTAGGCCGCCATGTGCAGCGGGTTCGGGCTAGACGAGTTTCACGCCATCGTGGGCGCGAACGGCCGGCGGGGCCGTAGCGTCGAGTGCGTCAAGGACGCGTATCGCGTACGCCTCGTCGGCAAGCTCGGTGACCTCTTCGCGGGTGGCCCAGCGCAGTGCGCGGGTCTCGTCACCGGTGGTGGGCACACCGTCGGCGGCTTCGCAGCGGAAGACCAGCGAGACGATCAGGCCCTTCATGTTCTTGTAGACGCCGGTCAGGGTCGCCGGAAGGGCGATCTTGATGCCGGTCTCTTCGAGGACTTCCCGCTGGAGGGCTTCCGGGATGGTCTCCTCGCGTTCGAGGACACCGCCCGGCGGCTCCCAGTGACCGTTGTCGCGGCGCTGGATCAGGAGGGCCCGGCCCTGGTCGTCCACGACGACCCCGGCGACGCTCACGGAGTGCGGGCGTTCAGTGCTCACGTTCCTCGGCCCTCTCGGCTGGCTAGGCTCTCCACCGTAGCAACAGCACTCGCCCACTCGTCTAGATACCTAAAGGAGTACTCACGTGAGCCCTCTTTCTTCGGGCCTCCTCGGTGATCTCGACCCCACGAGCGATCGTGCGGTCTTCAGGCAGATCGCCGACCAGCTGCGCGAGGCCATCGACCGTGGGCGATTCCGCGAGGGCGAGAAGCTGCCCTCCGAAGCCGACCTCGTGGACCACTTCGGGGTGTCCCGGATGACGGTCCGCAACGCCTTCTCCATCCTCCAGGGCGAGGGCCTGGTCCACGCCGAGCACGGCCGGGGAGTCTTCGTACGGCCACGACCGCCCGTCAGGCGCCTCGCCTCCGACCGCTTCGCCCGCCGTCACCGGGAACAGGGCAAGTCCGCGTTCATCGTGGAGGCCGACGCGGCCGGCGGCCACCCCCAGGTGGACAGCCTGGAGGTCAAGGAGGAGAAGGCCAGCCAGGACATCTCCACCCGGCTCGGCTCCGTGCGGCGAGTCCTGGCCCGACGGCGCCGGTACCTGCTCGACGGGCGGCCGGTCGAGTTCGCCACCTCTTACCTCCCCCTCGACATCGCCCGCGGGACCCCCATCGCCGAACCCAACCCCGGCCCCGGCGGCATCTATGCCCGCCTGGAGGAGCTGGGCCACCGCCTCGACCACTTCGACGAGGAGATCCGCGCCCGGATGCCCTCGCCCGCCGAGGTGAAGACGCTGCGGCTGGCCGCCGGTGTCCCGGTCATCCACCTCATCCGGACCGCCTTCGACACCGAGGGGCGGGCCGTGGAGGTCTGTGACACGGTGATGGCGGCGGACGCGTACGTCCTCTCGTACCAGCTTCCGGCGACCTGATCGTCACGATTTGCGGTGGTGCGCGGGGACGTTCTCCCGAACTCGTACACCCCAACACGCTTACTCGTATAGACGAGTGGGCGAGTTGTGTGGCAAGGTGATTCCGCGATCCCGATCAAGGGATTCGCAGGACCCATCTTGTATAGACGAGTAGATAGGAGTATGTCTTGCGCACCATCCGCGTGGAGACCTCTGGCGCCACGATCCTGCTCACCGAGGCACCTGAGCCGAAAATCCGCGACCGGCAGTCGGGCGAGATCGCCAAGGACGCCAACAGCGGTGAGGCGCTGATGACCATCGGCGTCGTCTACATCGAGGACGGCGAGTCCTCGCTCATCAAGGTCACCGTCCCGGAGGGCGGCATCTCCGAGGGGCTGACGCTGGGGGCACCGGTCTCGCTGCCGGGCCTGGTCGCCCGGCCGTGGGAGTCCGTCTTCAACGGCCAGCAGCGCCACGGCATCGCCTACCGCGCCGCCGCCGTCACCCCCGCCGCCTTCCCGGTCGTCACCGGGGCCGCTGCCTGATGTCCGACCTGACGACGCTTCTGGAAGTGGGTGGTCCTGTCGCCGCGCTCGGCGGCGGGGCCGCCTACGCCCGGGCCAAGCACCCGGCGGCGTACTGGTCCACGGTCGGCCTCCCGGTGTCCACGGTCCGGCTGCTCAGCACGTACGGCTCGGTGATGGAGGCGTGCGGCCTGACCGTGGCGCCGTCCCGGCTCCGGGTGCTCGCGGCCAAGGCCATGACCCGGCGTGAGGTGCGGCCCGTACCGCCTCGCCGGGGCCTGCTCCGGCCCACCACGACCGGGCTGCGGATACGCCTCCGCCTGGCCCCTGGCCAGGAACCCGCCGACTTCGCCGCCTCGGCCGAACGGCTGCGGCACGCCTGGGGCGTCCACGCCGTCTACGTCACCCCGGTCAAGCCGGGTGTCATCGAGCTGCGGCTCGTCGGTTACGACGTCTTACGGCGGGTCCGCATGCCGCGCAAGATCGCGGACGGCTTCCTCAAAGTGCCGGTCGCCCTGCGCGAAGACGCCACGCCGTTCGTACGCGACTACCGCACCATCCCCCACCAGCTCACCCTCGGCGCCACCCTGTCCGGCAAGTCCATGTACCTGCGCCACCTCATCGCCGGCCTCGCCCCTCAGCCCGTCGCCCTGGTCGGCATCGACTGTAAGCGGGGCGTCGAACTGGCTCCCTTCGCACCTCGGCTCTCCGCGCTGGCCACCGACCCGGAACAGGCGGCCGAACTGCTGCCCGTACTGGTCAAGGAAATGGAGGACCGATACGACCTGATCAAGGCCCGGCAGGGCATCGCCCCCGGCACCCCGGACGAGGAGATCACCTCTGACATCTGGGGCCTGCCCGAGCAGGAGCGCCCCGTGCCCGTCGTGCTGTTCGTGGACGAGGTGGCCGAACTCTTCCTCGTCGCCACGAAGAAGGACGAGGAACGCCGCGACGAAATGGTCACCCAGCTCATCCGGCTCGCCCAGCTCGGCCGCGCCGCCGGCATGTACCTGGAGGTCTGCGGGCAGCGCTTCGGCGCCGAACTCGGCAAGGGCGCCACCATGCTCCGCGCCCAGCTCACCGGCCGCGTCTGCCACCGCGTCAACGACGAAGCCTCAGCCAAGATGGCCCTCGGCGACATCGCCCCTGAAGCGGCCATGGCCGCCTGCTCCATCCCTCCCGAACGGCCCGGTCTGGCCGTGGCGGGCGACACCTCCGGCGGCTGGTCCCGCATCCGCACGCCGTACCTCTCCCTCACCGACGCGGCCGAGACCTGCCGCACGTCCGCCGGACTGGTGCCCGACCTGCCCGCGCTGGAGCCCTTCCGCCCCGACGTGCCCGAGCGTCCGGTCGAGCACGCGGCCCCCGTCGTCCTGCCCCACCCGGTCACCGACTGACCTACCCCCGCCCGACTCCGGAAGGAGCCGCATCATGCGCGCCCACCTGGCCCGCGTCGACGCGGTGCTCGTCCAGGCGCTCATCGCCGCCGCGCTGTCCTTCGCCCACCTCCACGATGTCGCCGTGGCGGCCGGACAGGACGGATGGAAAGCATGGGCCTATCCCGTATCCGTCGACCTGTTGCTCGTCGCCGCCTGGCGTCGACTGCGCTCCGGTAACGGCAAGGCCGCGGCCTGGTGCTGGTTCGTCATCGCCCTCGCCGCCTCCCTCGGCGCCAACGTCGCCACCGCCGGCCTCCTCGACCTCGGCAACGTTCCCGCCTGGCTGCGCATCCTCGTCGCGGGCTGGCCCGCCATCGCCTTCCTCGGCGGGACCCTCCTCGCCCACTCCGCACCCAAACCGAACACCGACACCGACACCGAAGTCACCGAGGACCAGGTGGACGAGCCCGAAACCGCCCCCGAACCGGAAGCGCCTGTCCCACCCGCCATCGAGACACCGCCACGACCGACACCCGTACCCGTTCCGTCCGCCCTGGTCGACCACGCCCGCAAGGTCGCCGCCGAGCATCACGCCCGTACCGGTGCCCCCATCGACACACCGACCCTCCGCGCCCGCCTCGGCGTCCCCGCGCCGATGGCCGAAGCCATCGCCACCCGCCTCTGAGAGGAGACCGCGTGTCCGCCAACCGCAGCTTCCGCAATGTCACCCGCATCGGCCCCGTCCAGGTCGGCACTTCCTACGACAACCGGGGCCGCGAGAAGCACACCGCTGCCTGCACCGCCCCGCGCTGCGGCTTCTCCGCCGACTACGACAGCCGCGCCGCCGCCGAACTGGCCGCCCGCACCCACCGCTGCCCTGTCCGCTGAAAGGACCCGGACCACCGTGACCGTCAGCCTGCCGCTCGTCCTCATTCTCGGGTTCTTCGTCTGGGGAGCGATCAAGTTCCTCGGCGTCCGCCCCTGGATCGTCGTCCTCATCGCGCTGTTCGGTTTCTGGCTCTCGCACACGTTTCTCGCCCCCGCCATCGAGTCCGGTACGCGGTCCGGCGTCGGCGTCGTAAACGGCTCACATGACTAGACGAGTAGATATGGAAGGCCAAGCCGTGTTCCTGCCCAAGTACCCGGAGAACCCGACCCCGCCGTCCGCCCACACCCACGCGCCCACCGATCCGGCACCCGCGCGACGCGGCCTCGCGTCCCTTCCCGTGGATGAGAAGACGGTCGTGGCCCTGCTCGTCGGCGGAGTCGTCCTCACCGCGCTCCTGGCCGCCGTCGCCGTCACGGCCATCTCCGTGGCCGTCGCCACCGTCGTCCTGCGCTCCCTGCTTCGCGACCAGCACCGGCGCTGACCCGTCCGACCGCACCCGGGACGGCCGCGACACGGCCAAGCATCCGGCCGCCCCGGGCCCATCACCCCTGACCGATGCAGTCAGAAGGAGACCGCCATCTTCACCCGCACCACCCCGCCCCCGCTCCCGGAACTCGCGAGGCTGGCCGAAAACGGCGGCCTGCCGGGCATCCTGCGCAGCTTTCCGGGCTCGGCGGCTGCACCCACCCGATCCGCCTCGACGGCCACCGCACCGAGTACGACATCGACACCACCACCGGAGAGATCGGCCGCGTCCTCCACCACCTCGACTCGACCGCCCTCCCGGCCGGCCAACTCCTCGTCCGCTGCAACAACCGCCGCACCACCCGCTGCCCGGCCTGCGCCGAGGTCTACCGCCGCGACACCTTCCACCTGATCACCGCCGGACTGCGCGGCGGCAAAGGCACCCCGGAACATGTCGCCGCACACCCCCGCGTCTTCGCCACCTTCACCGCCCCCGGCTTCGGCCCGGTCCACAACCGACGCACCGACGGCCGCCCCTGCCGCTGCGGCACCCATCACGACCAGGACGACACCACACTCGGCACCCCACTCGACCCGGACACCTACGACTACGAATCAGCCGTCCTCTGGAACGCCCACGCCGGACAGCTCTGGCGCCGCTTCTCCATCCACCTCCGCCGCGAGGTCGCCAAGCGCGCGGGCCTGTCACAACGCCGCTTCCGCGACCACGCCCGCGTGTCCTTCGCCAAGGTCGCCGAGTACCAGAAGCGTGGAGCCGTCCACTTCCACGCGGTCATCCGCCTCGACGGTCCCGGCGGCGCCGACACCCCGCCCCCGCCCTGGGCCACCGCCGAACTCCTCACCGACGCCATCCACGCGGCAGCCACCAGGGCACGCGTCGACGGCCCGGTCATCGACGGCCGCGCCCACACCTTCGCCTTCGGCCGCCAGCTCGACGTACGCGCCATCCGCTCCGCCGACTTCAACGACGGCCAGGAGCTGACCGAGCGCGCCGTGGCTGCGTACATCGCCAAGTACGCCACCAAGGGCGCCGAGACCGCGACGGGCGCCCTCGACCGGCCGCTCAAGTTCGCCGCCGAACTCGCCCAGCTCGACATCAGCGACCACGCCCGCCGCCTCATCCGCACCGCCTGGACCCTCGGCGCCCGCAAGGACCTGGAACACCTCCGCCTGCGTGCCTGGGCCCACATGCTCGGATTCCGCGGCCACTTCTCCACCAAGTCCCGCCGCTACTCCACCACCCTCGGCGCCCTCCGCGACGCCCGCGCCGCATGGCGCCGCACCCAGGCAGCAACCGACGAACGCCCGGCAAACACGACGTACGTCCTCGCCCACTGGGTCTTCGCCGGCACCGGCCTGACCGACACCGAAGCCTGGCTTGCCGCATCCCTCGAACCCGCTCCCGGAACGGAAGGAGAGCCCACCGCATGACCACGGTGACCATCACCCGTAAGTGGCACACCACGGCCGAAGTCGCCGAGATGCTCGGCTTCGGTCTCTCCAAGACCAAGGCACTCATCCTCAGCGGCGAGATCCGGTCCGTGAAGATCGGCCGCAACCGCCGGATCCTCCCGGCCTGGGTGGACGAGTACGTGGCCCGCTGCACCTCCGAGACCGAGGAGTGGGCGGCATGAGCGGAAAGCGCGCGAACGGCGAGGGGTCCATCTACCCGTACAAGAACGGCTTCGCGGCCTACGTCTAGGGCACGACTCCGGAGGGCGATCGCAAGCGGAAGTACGTGTACGGCAAGACGCGTGAGGAGACCCACGAGAAGTGGATCAAGCTTCACAGCGAAGCCAGCAAGGGCCCTGTGCAGACCCGGCACCACACGGTGCGGGCGTTCCTCGCCTACTGGCTTGAGTCGATCGTGAAGCCCAACCTGGCCCCGCTGTCGTACGTGTCCTACGAGGGCTCGGTGCGGCTCTACATCAACCCGCGCCTGGGCACGAAGCGACTCGACAAGCTGACCGTCCGGGACGTCCAGGAGTGGCTGACCAAGCTGGCCGGCATCTGCCAGTGCTGCGCCCAGGGCAAGGACGCCAAGCGGGGCCAAGGCACGGCAGCGGTGTTGCGCCGTCGGGGAGTGCTGTGAGGCCTACCCGTCCCGGCGGGTCGTCCAGGCCGCACGTGACGCCCTCCGTGCTGCCCTGACCCATGCCGTGGCCGAAGAGGAGATCGGCAAGAACGTCGCCTCGCTGGTGAAGGTCCCCAAACCGCGCCGCCGCCGGATCAAGCCCTGGTCGGTCGCCGAGGCGGGCCGGTTCCTCGCCGACTGCGCCGCGCGGGACGATCACCTCTTCGCGGCCTGGATGCTCGTGCTCTGCCTCGGCCTGCGCCGGGGGGAGGTCCTGGGACTCACCTGGAAGTCGGTGGACTTCGACGCGGGTGAGATCTACGTGGATCACCAGATCCAGCGGGCCGGGCGGCAGATCCTCCACCGGGAAACCAAGACCGAGGAGTCGGACGGCTTCCTTCCCCTCCCGGCGCTGTGCCTCAAGGCCCTCCGCATGCGGCGGGCTCAGCAGATCGGTGACCGGAAGGCGGCCGGTGAGCTGTGGCAGGACACGCACGGGCTGGTCTTCACCACGAAGTACGGCACTCCGATCGAGCCGGGGAACCTCACCCGGATGTTCGCGCTGCGGGCTCGTCGCGCCGGCGTCCGCCTCATCCCGCTGCGGAACACCCGGCACACGTGCAGCTCGCTCCTGGTCGCGCTCAAGGTCCATCCGAAGATCGCCCAGCGGATCCTCCGGCACTCCCAGATCGCCATGACGATGGAGGTCTACGCCGAAGCCAGCGAGGAAGAAGTGCGAGCCGCGCTCGGCAAGCTGTCCGATGCCATGGGCGGCGCCGGCTGACGCCGTTGCTGTACTTCGCTGCTGTACGCCCCTGAAACGCAAGAGGCCCCGGAGTAATCCGGGGCCTCTCACCTGTGTGCACTCGGCAGGATTCGAACCTGCAACCTTCTGATCCGTAGTCAGATGCTCTATCCGTTAAGCTACGAGTGCTTGTTCTTTTGTTTTGCCTTCGCTCCCGGTCCTTTCGGCCCGCTCGCGGCGACAGGAAGAACATTACATGACTGCCGCCGTCATGTGAAATCCGGTCCCCTCACCCCCTCTGACCTGCGGAAATGCCCGAGGCCAGCCTCCGGAGCCAAGGCGGGAACGACGAAGCCCCGGTCCTGGGGACCGGGGCTTCGGTTGGGAGCGGAGGCGGAGGGATTTGAACCCTCGATGGGCTTTAAGGCCCAAACCGCATTAGCAGTGCGGCGCCATAGACCGGACTAGGCGACGCCTCCAGCACAACCGCTCACGCGAGCGCGCGAGTGGTGCGTGCAGATGATGACACAGGCGAGTGCCCTGTCACCAATCGCCCCCCACGGTACTAGGCAGTCGGGCCGCAGGGCAAAGGGCTTCCCGGACGACGCGGCGCAACGTCCGAGCCGGTCCGGCGTTGACAGGGCATGGTCTCTGTCTCATCGGCCCCGCCGGTCCCCCCGGTCACCACACGGTGCCGCCGCCGCGTCCTGGCTGCCCTCGCCGTCACCGCCTGTCTCCTCCCCCTCACCGGCCTCCCCGCCGCCGCGGCCGGCGCCATGCCACCGCCGGTCCGGCCCGAGGACCGCGCGAGCGGTGCCATGCCGCCCCCCGTCCGGCCCGAGGACCAGGGTGATCACCTCACCGTCGTGGTCCGGCACGCCGGTGTCGAACGGGACGGGAGGTACGACCTGTACTGCCACCCCGAGGCCGGCCGGCACCCCGACCCCGCCGGGGCCTGCCGGGTGCTCGACGAGAACACGCGGTGGGGGCGGGACCCCTTCGCGCCGGTCGCCCCCGGCACCGTCTGCACCATGGTCCACGGCGGCCCGGCCACCGCCCGGCTCACCGGCACCTGGGCCGGACGCCCGGTCGACGCCACGTACGACCGCGGGGACGGGTGCCGGATCGCACGGTGGGACCGCATGGTGCCCCTGCTGCCACGGATCGGCGCCCCCGCCCAAGCCGAACCACAGACCGGCACCCCCGCCCGGACCGAGCCGTAGACCGGCGTCCCCGTCCCGGCCGAGCCACACACCGGCAGCACCGCCCGGACCGAACCACGGACCGGTGCGTCGGCCTGGCCTCAGCCGAAAACGGCGGCCTCGCCCAGGCCGAGCCGCGAACCGGCAGTCCCCTCCAGACCGAACCACGGACCGGCGCCGCCGCCCAGACCGAGCCACGGACCGGCGTGTCGGACTCGCGTGGGTCGCGAAGTGGCGGCCCCGTCCACGCCTGACCACGGCACCCGCAGCCCCGCCCAGGCCGGGCCACGGACCGTCGGCCCCCGCAAGGCCGAGCCGGGGCCGGGGAGCGGCGGGTCCGGTCAGGTCGGGCCGAGCCGGGGCCGGGGATCGGTGGGTCCGGTCGGGCCGGGTCGGGTGGCGGGCGTGGCGTGCGGGTTCTACGGGCGCGCCGGTTCCGTGTAGGACCCGGGCAGGTATCGCGGAGCCGGGGTATCGGTCATGCGTTCGCCGTCACTTCCTCGTGGGACCTCGCCGCCA
Source organism: Streptomyces rubradiris (assembly GCF_016860525.1). Taxonomy (NCBI): domain Bacteria; kingdom Bacillati; phylum Actinomycetota; class Actinomycetes; order Kitasatosporales; family Streptomycetaceae; genus Streptomyces; species Streptomyces rubradiris. The sequence continues at coordinate 4,252,673 of NZ_BNEA01000015.1, read as the reverse complement.
TCCGGCGCCGCGAGCGCGACCCGTTCCCCTAGACTCCCTCGCGTGACACGTCGCGGGCCCCTTGGCAAGATGGCCCGAGCGGTCGGCAAGGTGCGGTAACAGGGAGGAAGGCGTCTCGTGAGCAGCAGGCCATCCCGAGGCGCTGCTCGCCTCGCAGCCATACTCGACGCGCTGCCGGACGCGTTGGTCCTGGTCAACGCCAACGGCACCGTCGTCAACGCCAACACCATCGCGCTGGAGGCCTTCGAGACGCCCGGCACGGCCCTCGTCGGCCGTGGGCTGCTCGATCTGCTGCCGCAGTTCGACTCACGGCTCATCCCCGGCTCGATGCGGCGGCCCGACCACATGGCCCCGCAGGGGCGGACCAAGCCCACCCGGATGGTCGCGCGGCGCACCGACGGGACCGAGTTCCCGGTCGAGGTCACCAGCGCGAACCTGGAGAACGGGCAGCAGGCGTACGACGGTTACGGCTACACCGGCGACGAGCTGCTGATGATCGTGGTCCGGGATCTGTCCGGGACCGTCGACACCGAGGCGGAGCTGGCCCGCTCCCAGCGGCAGACCGAGATGATCCTGCGGGCGGCCGCGGAAGGTGTCGTGGGAACCGACACCGACGGGCGGATCGTGCTGGTCAACCCGGCCGCCGCCCAGATACTGGGATACCGGGCCGGCGAGCTGGGCGGCAAGGAGCTGCACACCCTCGTGCTGCACTCGCGCGCCGACGGTTCGCCCTTCCCGTACGAGGAGTCGCCGCTCGCCGACACCCTGCGCTCCGGCCGCAAGCACCGGGTGCGCGGCCAGGTGCTGTGGTCCAAGGGCGACAAGAAGGTGCCGGTCGACCTGACCACCGCGCCGGTGCGGGACGGTGACCAGTTGGTCGGCGCCGTGATGACCTTCACCGACCGCCGGCCGTACGACGCCGTGGTGGAGGAGAAGGCCGCGCTGGAGAAGGCGCACGCCGACGAGCTGGAGCGGCTCTCCGAGGAACACGCCTCCGACCTGACCGCGCTGCGCCAGCAGCATGTCGCCGAGGTCGAGGAGCTGCGCGAGAAGCACGGCACCGAGATCGGGGAACTGCGCGAGAAGCACGCGGAGGAGCTGGCGGCCGGCGAGGAGCGGTACGCGGCGCTGGCCGAGCGGGAGAAGGACCGGTACGAGGCCCTCTGCGGGCGGCACGAGCAGTTGCTGACCCTGCTCGGGCAGTCGCTGCGCGGGCCGCTGGACGAGCTGCGGCGCGAGCTGTCCGCGCTGGCGGCCGACGACGCCGGCCAGCTGTGGCCCGAGGCCAACCAGGTCCTGCACCACCTGTCCGCCGGGTACTCCCGGATCACCACCCTCATCGACAACGTCCTCGGCTACCAGCGGCTGGACGCGGGCACCGAGGACATCACCCGTACGAAGGTGATGCTGGACGCCGTCGTCGCCGCCGGTGTGGACGGGGCCGTGGAGCTGATCGGGCCGGGGCGGGTGCAGTTCGCCGTGCACGCGCCGCCCATCGAGGCCGAGGTCGATCCGCGGCGGCTCGCCGTCGCGCTCGCGCACCTCGTCGCGGACGTCGCCGGGGTCGACGCCACCGGCAACACGCCCGTGTCGGCGGGCGGTTACCTGGACAACACCGTCGTGGTCGCCGCCGCCCAGCGGGGCGAGGTCGCGCGGATCGAGGTACGCGGGCCGTACGCCGGGGGAGACCCGGTGCACGAGCCGATCGTGCGCGGGATCGTGCGCGCCCACGGGGGCGTGCTCCAGACGCACGAGGTGCCGGGCATGAGCGGCAGCGCGTACGTCCTTGAGGTGCCCCTCGGGGGCGGGGCCGGCGCGATCGTCCCGCAGGTCCCGGACACCACCAGCACGCATGTCCCGGACGCCATCGGCACGCAGATCCCGGGCGCCACCGGCGCGCGAGTCGCGGGCGCCGTGGCCGGCGGGCCGCTGCCGGACGCCGTGGCCGGTGCGCCGCTGCCGGACGCCGTGGCCGAGGGTGGCCTGCCGGACGCCGTGGCCGGTGGTGGCCTACCGGACGCCGGTGAGGTCGCCGGGGACGATGCCGACGCGGCCGAGCAGGGCGGCGGGGGCGGTCGGCGACGGGCCCGGCGGTCCTCCACGGACGCCTTCCTGGAGAGCGACCTGGCCGGTGCCGGTGACACCGGTGAGTTCGAGGCACCGGCCCCGACCGGCCGGCGTCGGCGGCGGGCCGCCGCGCCCGCCGGGGAGACCGGCGCGATCCCGGCCGAGGGCGCGGAGAGCGCGTCCGGCGGTACCGGACGGCGCCGCGCCCGGCCCGCCGACGGCGCGGGCGCCGATACGGGCGCGGGTGCCGGTGAGGGCAGGGGCGAGAGCGACGGCGTGGCCGAAGGAGCCGTCGTGACCTCGGCCGAGCAGAGCGCGGGGGCCGCCGCCTCGGGTACGGGGCTCGGTGGCACCGTGCCGCCGCAGGGCGTGCCCGCGGGTACGGGCCGGCGGGCCCGCCGCGAGGTGGACGCCGCACCGCAGGCCGCCCTGCCGCCCGCCCTTCCCGCGGCGGAAGCCGGGACGGGAGCCGGTGGCGAAGTGACGCCGGGTGCACGGGCCGTTCCCGCCCAGGGCGGCCCGGTGGTTCCGGCCCGGGGTGGTCAGACGGGTGGCGCCCAGGGAGGCGAAGCCGTCGGCGCCGAGGGTGCTCAGCCGGGCGGACGGCGCCGGCGAGCGCTGGCCGCCGCGGCGGAGCGCGCCGCGGCGCAGGAAGCGAGCGGCCCGCGCACGGTGTTCGCCCTGCCCCCGGCCGACGCCGACCGGTCCCCCCGGTCCCCCGAGGCCGAGGGGGCCCACGAGACTCCGGCCCCGGCGAGTGGTGCGGCTCCGGCCCCGGGCTCGGGTACGGCCGTACCGGTGACTCCCGGTGCCGACGAGAGCGCGGCCGTATCGGCGGCTCCCGGTGCCGGTGTGCCCGCCGACCCGAGCGCGGGTGGGGCCATGGCTCCGCACGCCGGTGTGCCCGCGTCCCCGAACGCCGGTGTGCCCGTCGCTCCGGGTGCCGGGGTCGCCGAGGGCGGTCGGCCGCGCGTTCCCGGTGCCGGGCCGCTGCCCGGTCAGGCACCGCTGCCCGGTCAGGCGCCACTGCCCGGTCAGGCGCCACTGCCCGGTCAGGCGCCACTGCCCGGTCAGGCGCCACTGCCCGGTCAGGTGCAGCTGCCCGCCCAGATGCCGGTGTCCGTCGAGGGGCTGCCCGGTGTCGACGGTCGGCACGACGCCGTACCGCTCGACCAGGCCGAGGACCACACCCCGCCGCAGCCGCACCCCACCAGCGCGCCGACCGGCCGCCGGCGCCGGGCGATGGCACAGCCCGCCGAGGCCGCCCAGGCGGTGGCACCGGGGACCGTACCCGGCCAGACCCGGCCCCTGCCGGTGCCGGGCGCTCCCGGGCAGGTGCCGCAGGGGACCGCCGCCGTACCTCCGGTTCCCGGTCAGCACGCCCCCGCGCCAAACGTTCCCGCGCAGGGCACAATCGGGCAGGGCATCCCCCTCCAGGGCGGCCCCGTGGCTCCCGGCGCCCAGCCCGGCGCCGCCGTACCCGCGCAGGGCACGCCCGGACAGCCCACGCCCACTCCGGCGGCACCCGCCCCGGCGGCACCGGCCTCGGCCACACCGCCCCAGGGCGCGCCCGCCCACGGCATGCCCGTCCAGAACACACCCGCCCAGGGTGCCGCCGGGCAGTCCACGCCCGCGGGAGCAGCCCCGCAGGCGCCGGCCGCCGCGCAGCCGGGCACCCCGCCCGCCGGCACCCCGGTGGCGGGCCCGGGCCCGCTGCCGTTGCCCGCCGAGGCCACGCCCGGTCAGGCGCCGGGTACCCGGCCCGCGCCGGTGCCGCCCGTCGGCGGCCCCGCGGCCGGCGCCCCGCCGCAGTGGCCGGGTGCCGACGACACCGCCGGCGCGGGAACCCCGCTCCCGGCCCAGGACCCCACGCCCCCCGCCACACCGGTTCAGGGCCCCACGCCCCCCGCCACACCGGCTCAGGGCACCCCGACCCCCGGCACGCCCCTTCCCACCGGGCCCACCACGCCCGCCGCTGCCGCCACCGCCCAGGGTGGTCAACCGCCGCGGGCCGCACAGCCGTTGCCCGCCGAGGCGGCGGGTGGCGGACCGGTCGACCCGGACTCCACGCAGGGGCGGTCGATCTCCGTACGGACGCTCGGGCAGGGCGTACCGTTCGCCCGGCAGGCCGCGCAGACGCAGCAGCCGACGGCTACCCCGCCGCCGCACGCGCCCGGTGGTTCCGGCCGCCGGCGCAAGCTGGGCACGCCCCCGGACCCGGCCGGCCGCCAGGAGGCCCGGCCGGACCAGGGGGCCCGGCCGCACCCGGCGTCCGAGCCGGTGCCCGGACACCCGGCACCCGTCGGCCGGCCCCCGGCGCCGCAGTCCTCGCCCGCCGGTCAGCCGCCCATGCCGGGGCGGCCGGCCCCGGGCACCGAGGGGGCCGGGCGGTCCTACGCCATCGGCGCCCCGGAGCCCGACGCGGCCGAGGGACCGGAGCCGCTGGACGGTCCGGGCGGGGCCGTGGAGGTGGCGGACACCCCGCGCCCGCAGCCGCTGGACGACGAGCTGCCCCCGGAGCCGCTGGACAACCCGCGCCGGCTGCTGGTGTGGCCCGCGCCGGACGTGACGACCCAGCAGGCGCTCAGCGACCGTGGGTACCGGCCGGTCATCGTGCACTCGCGCGAGGAGGTCGACGCGCAGATCGCGGCGTTCCCCGCCGCGCTCTTCGTGGACCCGCTGACCGGGCCCATCACCAGGACGGCCCTGCAGTCGCTGCGTCAGGCCGCCGTGGCGGCCGAGGTGCCGGTGCTGGTCACGGCCGGGCTCGGCCAGGCGTCGCGCGAGGCGGCCTACGGCGCCGATCCCGCCGTACTGCTGAAGGCGCTGGCGCCCCGGGACAGCGAGCAGCATCCGCCGCGGGTGCTGCTCATCGAGGAGCACGCGGAGATCGCGCTGGCGCTGACGACGACGCTGGAGCGGCGCGGGATGCAGGTGGCGCGGGCCGCGAGCGACAACGACGCGGTGACGCTGGCGGCGCAGTTCCGGCCGAACCTGGTGGTGATGGACCTGATGCAGGTGCACCGCCGACGGGCCGGGATCGTGGACTGGCTGCGCGCGAACGGGCAGCTCAACCGCACCCCGTTGGTCGTCTACACCGCCGCCGTCGACCAGGCCGACCGGCCCCGGCTGGCCTCCGGCGAGACCGTGCTGTTCCTCGCCGAGCGGTCCACCAGCACCGAGGTGCAGAGCAGGATCGTCGACCTGCTGGCCCGGATCGGCACCAACTAGGGCCCGCCGGCCGAGACCGGGACACCGTACGGGGCCACCGACCGGGAGCCTCCGACCACAACGGGGCGCCGCCGGCCACAACCGGGCGCCGCCGGCCACGGACCGGGAGCGGTCGGCCACGGACCGGGAGCGGTCGGCCGGGGACCGCGGGCTGGTCGCGGACTAGCGCGCGACCAGCCTGCGGGCCGCCTCCCTGATGGAGGCCCGCAGGCGGTCCTGGTCGCCGCCCCCCGTCCCCGTGAGGATGCGCCGCATCTGCGGGAGCGCGGAGGACCAGTTCGTCAGCGAGATCAGCAGGATGAGCAGGTCACCGGCCGGGATGGTGTCCGTGATGACACCCCGTTCCTGGGCGTCCCTGATCTGGGCGACCTTGCGGGCGTAGTGGTCCTGGCGGGCCTCCTCGTCGGGCAGTTCGGCGGTGCCGTACTCCATGCCCTCCCAGAAGAGCAGGCGCAGCAGCTCGGGGTGGGCGGCGTGGTAGTCGAGGAGGCGGTCCACCCAGCCGTCGATGTCGTCGGGGTCGACGGGTACGGCCGAGGCCAGGTCCACCATGCGGCTGCCGAGGACCTGGGTGAACAGCTCCGCCTTGTTGCCGAAGTAGGCGTAGATCAGCTGCTTGTTGGCCTTGGCCGTGGCGGCGATGCGGTCGATGCGGGCGCCCGCGATGCCGTGCCGGGAGAACTCGGCGACCGCCGCCTCGAAGATCCGGGCCTTGGTGGCCTCAGGGTCCCTCACTGTTGCCATGGGGACAGGGTAGGCGCCCGGGAGCCGATAACCAACTGTTTGGTTGACGGGAATGCGGATGCCGGTGCACGCTGTTGACGTCTGTCAACCAACCAGTTAGTTGTGAGAGCCGGCTCTAAGGAGAAGCTCCCCCATGCCGTCAGCCACCACCACCCACCAGGCAACACCCGTCCGGGAACCCGCCCGTGAGCGACCGGCCTCCGGCACCCTCTTCCTCCTGCTCATCGCCGTCTGCACCGCCGTCACGGCCGCCAACATCTACCTCGCGGCCCCGCTGCTCCCGCTGATCTCCCACGACTTCGGCACCACCCCGTCGGCCGTGGCCTGGATCGCCTCGGTGGCCCAGCTCGGTTACGCCGCCGGCCTGCTCTTCTTCGCGCCGCTCGGCGACCGCGTCAACCGCCGCCGGCTCGTCGCCTGGCTCTCCGTCGCCACCACGGTCGCGCTGCTCACCGCGGCCGTGGCACCGGGCACCGCGGCCCTGGCCGCCGCCGTCTTCGTCGCCGCCGCGGCGACCGTCATCCCCCAGCTGCTGGTCCCGCTGGTGGCCGCCCGCGCCCCGGCCGACCGGCGGGCCCGGCACGTCGCCGCCGTCATCGCCGGGCTGTTCACCGGCATCGTCGCGGCCCGGGTGCTCGGCGGACTCGCCGGGCAGGGCCTCGGCTGGCGCTGGGTGTTCGCCGGGTCCGCCGTCCTCACCCTCGCCCTGGGGCTGGCCACCGCGCTGGCCCTGCCGTCCGACCGGCCGGCGCGGCGGGGCGGGCTGTTCTCCGGCATAGCCGAGCTGCCGGGGCTGCTGCGCCGCTCGCCCGAGCTGCGGCGGTCCTGCGTCCGGCAGGCGGGGATGTTCGGCGCCTGGAGTGCCCTGTGGACCTCGCTGTCCCTGCTGCTGACCGGGCCGGCGTACGACCTGTCCACCGCGACCGCCGGGCTCTTCGGCCTCTTCGGGCTGACCGCCAGCGCGGTGGCACCGCTGGCGGGCGGCCTGGTGGACCGGTTCGGTGCCGCGCGGGTCGTCGGCACCGCGTTCGTGCTGGCCGCCGTCGCCGTACCGCTGTTCTGGCTCGGCGGGCACGTCCTGCCGGCGCTGTTCGCCGCCGCGATCGCGATCCACGCGGCGCTGGTCGCCTCCCATGTGGCCAACCAGACCGTGGCCCTGACCACGACCACCGCACCGGCCACCGCCAACACCGCCTACGTCGTCTCGGGCTTCGCCGGCGGCGCCCTCGCCTCGGCCGCCGCGGGCCCCGCCTTCGGGCACTGGGGCTGGGCCGGAGTGTGCGCGGTGGCGGGCGTGTGGCTGGCGCTGGGCTGGGCGACGACGATGCGGACCGGCCGGCGCTGACGCCCGGCGACCGGAGGCCCGGCAGGGCTCGTACGGGCCTTCGCCGTCACGGCCGGAGCGCCCGTACCGCCACCGCAGTCACAGGCGGGTGACCTCCAGCTCCCCCTCCGCGTACCGCCGGCGCAGCACCTTCTTGTCGAACTTGCCCACGCTCGTCTTCGGCACCGACTCGACGATGGTCCAGCGCTCGGGCAGCTGCCAGCGGGCGATCCGGGCCTCCTCCGCGAGGAAGGTGCGCAGGGCCTGGAAGTCGGCGCTCGCGCCGGGCCGCAGGACGACCGTGGCCAGCGGGCGCTCGCCCCACTTGTCGTCGGGTACGGCGACCACGGCGGCCTCGGCGACGTCCGGGTGGGACATCAGCGCGTTCTCCAGCTCCACCGACGAGATCCACTCGCCGCCGGACTTGATGACGTCCTTGGCGCGGTCGGTGAGGGTGAGGTAGCCGTCGGGGGAGATGGTGCCGACGTCCCCGGTCTTCAGCCAGCCGTCCGCGCTGAACTTGTCGTCGGGTCGCAGGGGTTCGGCGTCGGGGCCGTTGTAGTAGGCGCCCGCGATCCAGGGTCCGCGCACCTCCAGCTCGCCGGCCGACTCGCCGTCCCAGGGCAGGTGTGCGCCGTCGGGGCCGGTGAGGCGGGCCTCGACGCCCGCCGGGAAGCGGCCCTGGGTGACGCGGTAGCGGAACTCCTCGTCGGTGCCGACCGCGTGGGCCGGCGGACGGGCCACCGTGCCCAGCGGGGAGGTCTCCGTCATGCCCCAGGCGTGGCAGACCCGCATGCCCAGCTTGTCGAACTCCGCCATCAGGGACGGCGGGCAGGCGGCGCCGCCGATGGTGACCTGGGTGAGGGAGGAGACGTCCCGGGGCCGTGCGGTGAGTTCGCCGAGCAGGCCCTGCCAGATGGTCGGGACGGCCGCCGCGTGGGTGGGCCGCTCGGTCTCGATCATCTCGGCGAGCGGGGCCGGCTGGAGGAAACGGTCCGGCATCAGCAGGTTCACACCGGTCATGAAGGTGGCGTGCGGCAGGCCCCACGCGTTCACATGAAACTGCGGGACCACCACCAGGGAGGTGTCCTGGTCGGTCAGGCCCATCGACTGGGCCATGTTGACCTGCATGGAGTGCAGGTAGACCGAACGGTGGCTGTAGACCACACCCTTGGGGTCGCCGGTCGTACCGGAGGTGTAGCACATGGCGGCGGCCTGGCGTTCGTCCAGCTCGGGCCAGTCGTAGTGGTCGGGCCGGCCGGCGATCAGCTCCTCGTACTCGTGCACCCGGGCGGCGGCGCCCGCCAGCGGGGCGCGGTCGCCGGGGCCGGAGACGACGATGTGCTCGACCGTCGGCAGCTGGGGGAGCAGCGGCGCGAGCAGCGGGATCAGCGAGCCGTTGACGATGACGACCTTGTCGGCCGCGTGATTGACGATCCACACCAACTGCTCGGCGGGCAGCCGCAGATTGAGCGTGTGCAGCACCGCGCCCATGGACGGCACGGCGAAGTACACCTCGACGTGCTCGGCGTTGTTCCACATGAGCGTGGCGACCCGGTCGTCGCCGGTCACGCCCAGCTCGTCCCGCAGGGCGTGCGCCAGCCGGGCGGCGCGGGTCCCGATCTCGGCGAAGGTCCGCCGGTGCGGCTCGGGCTCCCCGGTCCAGGTGGTCACCCGCGACGATCCGTGGACCGTCGACCCGTGGGTCAGGATCCTGGAGATCAGCAGCGGTACGTCCTGCATGGTGCTCAGCACGGAGTCCTCCCGGGCGACATTGCCTACGCGGTGGTAGAGGTTGCGCTGATTCTGCGCGCATACCACGCGGTATGTCACTAGGGGGTGCGTCACGCTACGGTCACTGTAAGCGGAGTTCGCCGACGGGCCGGCGGTCTCCGCGGGCGGAGCCCGCTAGCGGGCCGGGGCCAGCTCCGGGTCCTCGCGCAGCTTGCCCAGGGCGCGGGAGACCGCCGACTTCACCGTGCCCACCGAGACCCCGAGCACCTCGGCGGTCTGTGCCTCGCTCAGATCCTCGTAGTACCTGAGGACGACCATCGCCCGCTGGCGCGCCGGCAGCCGCAGGACCGCCCGCCACATCGCGTCGCGCAGCGCCTGCCGCTCGGCCGGGTCCTCGCCCACGGGCAGCGGCTCGGGCTCGGGCAGCTCCTCGCAGGCGAACTCGTCCACCCGGCGCTTGCGCCACTGGGAGGTACGGGTGTTCACGAGCGCCCGGCGCACATAGCCGTCCAGCGCCCTGTGGTCCTCGATCCGCTCCCACGCGACATAGGTCTTGGCCAGCGCGGTCTGCAGCAGGTCCTCGGCGTCGTTCGGGTTCGCGGTCAGCGAGCGCGCGGTGCGCAGCAGGACCGGCTGGCGGGCCCGCACGTACGCCGCGAACGTCGGGTAGAGGGGTGTCTGCCGCCTGGGTGCGGCGGCGGCCGAGGCGCTGGTGCAGACGGGTGTGGTCATGCCTCCACGCTAGGAGCGCGGTCCCCCGCCGGGTATCGGCCGCAGGTCCTGAAGGCGGGTCCCCCTCAGGTTGTAGGGGTAGGGCTGCCTCCACCTCCTGAAGGTGGAGCACGGGTCCGCCCGTCTGCGGGTACGACCCTGAGCAGCCGCCGGTAACGGCCTGAGGAGTCACCGAGTACGTCCCCCGAGCAGCCGACGCGAACCACCCGAGGAGTCACCGAGTACGTCCCCCGAGGAGTCACCGGGGACGGCCCCGAGGACTCACCCGTCCGCCGTCAGGACCAGCCCTGATGTCGGTACCCCGGTGCCGGCCGTCACCAGGGTCCGCGCGGCCCCCGGCACCTGGTTCACGGCCGTGCCCCGCAGTTGCCGTACCGCCTCCGCGATGCCGTTCATACCGTGCAGGTACGCCTCCCCGAGCTGGCCCCCGTGGGTGTTCAGCGGCAGCCGCCGCTCGGCCACGAAGTCCGCCGCCCGCCCCCTGCCGCAGAACCCGAACTCCTCCAGCTGCATCAGCACGAAGGGGGTGAAGTGGTCGTAGAGGATCGCCACGTCGATGTCGTCCGGGCCGAGACCGGAGGTGCGCCACAGCTGGCGGGCCACCGCGTTCATCTCCGGCAGGCCGGTCAGATCGTCGCGGTAGAAGCCGGTCATCTGCTCCTGCGCCCGGCCCGCGCCCTGGGCCGCCGCCGCGATCACGGCGGGCGGGTGCGGCAGGTCCCGGGCCCGCTCCAGGGAGGTGACGACCACCGCCTGCCCGCCGTCGGTCTCCTGGCAGCAGTCCAGCAGCCGCAGCGGCTCGGCGATCCAGCGGGAGGCGGCGTGGTCGGCGAGCGTGATCGGGCGGCCGTGGAAGTACGCGGCCGGGTTGGTCGCCGCGTACGCCCGGTCCACCACGGCCACCTGCCCGAACGCCTCCGGGGTCAGACCGTGGGCGTGCAGGTAGCGCCGGGCCGCCATCGCCACCCAGGAGGCCGGGGTGAGCAGCCCGAACGGCAGCGTCCAGCCGAGCGCCACGCCCTCCGCCGACGGCTCCCGGTGCCGTACGCCCGCGCCGAACCGGCGGCCCGAGCGCTCGTTGAACGCGCGGTAGCAGACCACCACCTCCGCCAGGCCCGTCGCCACCGCGAGCGCCGCCTGCTGGACGGTGGCGCAGGCCGCGCCGCCGCCGTAGTGCACCCGGGAGAAGAAGGACAGCTCGCCCATCCCGCAGGCCTGGGCCACGGTGATCTCCGGGCTGGTGTCCATGGTGAAGGTCACCAGCCCGTCCACGTCCGCCGGGGTGAGCCCCGCGTCGTCGAGCGCGGCCCGCACCGCCTCCACCGCCAGGCGCAGTTCGCTGCGGCCGGAGTCCTTGGAGAACTCGGTGGCCCCGATGCCGGCGATCGCGGCCCGGCCGCCGAGGGTGTCGCGGGTGCGCAGGCTCATGACCCGGCCCCCGGGACCGAGACCGTCACCGTGCCCGTCACATGGTCGCCGAGCCCGTTGGCCCCTACGACCCGTACGACGGCGGTGTCACCGTCGACCTCCTCGACGGTTCCGGTCAGCACCATGGTGTCCCCCGGGTAGTTGGGCGCCCCCAGCCTGATGGCGACCTTGCGGAGCACCGCGGTGGGACCGAAGTGGTCGGTGACGTACCGGCCGACCAGGCCGTTCGTCGTCAGGATGTTCATGAAGACGTCCGGCGCGCCCTTGCGCCGGGCCAGTTCCGGGTCGTGGTGCACGTCCTGGTAGTCCCGGGAGGCGATGGCCCCGGCCACGATCAGGGTGCGGGTCACCGGGATCTCCAGCGGCTCCAGCCGCTCCCCCGCCCTCACCGCTCCACCCCCGTCACCGCGGTCACCCCAGTCACCACAGTCACGGCAGTCACCCGGTCACCTCCGACACCGCTTGGAACACCGGCAGTGTCAGCTCCCCGTCGACGCGCCGGAACCCGGCCCGCACCGGCATCCCGATGCGCACCTCGTCGTACGGCACCCCGGCCACGTCGCCCACCATCCGCACGCCCTCGGCGAGTTTGACCAGCACGACCGCGTACGGGGGATCGAAGCCCGGGACGGGCGGGTGGTGCACGACGACGTACGAGTAGACCGTGCCCTCGCCGCTCGCCTCCACGGTGTCCCAGCCGAGGCCCCCGCAGGCGTTGCAGCCGGGCAGCCAGGGGTGGCGCGGGGTGCCGCAGCCCGTACAGCGCTGGATGAGCAGCCGGCCCTCGGCCACGCCCTGCCAGAAACCGGCGTTGTCCCGGTTGATCACCGGACGCGGACGCGGGGACTCCGGGGGCTCGGGCTCTCGGCGCAGCCGGGGCCCGGGCTCTTGCGGGCGCCGGACCTCACGCTCCCCACCATGCCGGGGATCCCGGTTCCGGTCGCGTGCCGGGGCGTACTTGAGGATGCGGAAGCGGTGGACGCCCGCCGGTTCCCCGGCCACCCGGATCTCCGTACGGGTCGTGACGAAGTAGCCCGTGCCCAGCCGGGTCGTCTTGCGGCCGGATACCTCCTCGATCACCGTGTCGAACGTGACCTCGTCCCCCGGGCGCAGCGGCCGCGGGTACTCCTGCTCGCAGTCGGTGGCCACCACGGCGGTGCAGCCCGCCGCGTCCAGCAGGCCGAGGAGTTCCTCGTACGCCCCGGTGCGGCCCGGGTGCCCGCTCAGGCCGCCCATCGTCCAGACCTGGAGCATGGTGGGCGGGGCGATCGCGTCCGGGCCGGTGTAGGCGGGGTGGGTGTCGCCCAGCGCCTCACACCAGTGCCGGATCATCGGCGCGTTCACCGGGTCCTTGCCGGCACCGGCGACGGCGGCCGGCCGTCCCACGAACTCCTTGAGCCGCTCGCCCAGCCCGTCCTCCCCGGGCCGCTCACCCAGCCCGTCACGCGCCTGCTCGTCACTCACCGCCACCCCCGGGACTCCCGATGACGGTTCCTGACTGTCCGTCAGATGTCCGGGCCTGTCAAGGTCGCCGGACACGACCGCGCGGCGGCGCCGAAGCACCGCCGCGCGGTCGTGTCACACCCCTGAAGCACACCCCACGAAGCCCCACCCCACGAAGGACCTCAGCCGGGGCTCACCCCCGCGGGCTCACCTCCAGGGGCTCACCTCCACAGGGGGGTGAAGTTGACGGACGTGTTGTCGTTGCCCTGCTGGATGCCGGTCCACGCGGATCGGTTGACCTGCGCGGTGTTGCTCTGGTTCGAGGCGCCGGCGCCGACCGCGTTCTGGTTCGTGGTGGCCGAGTTCCCGCTGTTGTCGTCGCCGACACCGCTGCCGAGCACCGCTGCCACTCCGGCGTTCGATCCGTCGTCCGCGAAGGCGCCGTTGTCCGCCGCCGCGACACCGGTGAAGAGGGCGGCCGCGAGCGGCAGGGCGGAGACGGCGGCGAGAACGCGGGCGGTACGGATGCTTGCCATGTGTTCCTCCAGAACCAAGCACTGAGCGGCCCGAGGGCCGGAAGTGTGTGAACCGCTGTTCTTGCCGGGGCAGTTGGCCGACCGCCCCGACGATCGTGGACGACGTCGCGCAACCAGAGTTGCCCAGGCGACTCCCGGCGAACCACTCCGGAAGCCGTGATTCGCACTCAAGCGTGATGACAAGTCGATAAACCTTTATCGGCATCTTTAGCCGCTTCTCATCAGAGAAGCGGCTGATACGACCTTCCACCCGCCAAGCGATACAAGGGATGAATCGTTCCGGCGCAGACCCGCGCCACCCCGCCCGCCGGCGCGTAACCGATACCCCCTCTTCCCTTACTCGAACACGTGTACGACGATAGATCCATGGCCACCTCCGACCGGCAGGCCACGGCACTGGCCCTCGCCCACGCCCTGTCCGCCGCCGAGCGCGGCCTGGCCGTCATCCCCCTGTCCCGGACGAAACTCCCGGCCCTGCGCTCTCCCCACCGCGACGAACCGGTTCCGGCCGGCCCGCCCTGCCACGGCGCTTGCGGCCGCCCCGGCCACGGCGTGTACGACGCCACCACCGACCCCGGACGCGTCCGCGCCCTGTTCGCCGCAGCACCCTGGGCCACCGGCTACGGCATCGCCTGCGGACTGCCGCCGTACCACCTGATCGGCGTCGACCTGGACACCAAGTCCGGCACGGACTCCGCCGCCGCCCTGCGCGAACTGGCCCTGCGCCACCTGTTCACGATCCCGGAGACGGTCGTCGTACTCACCCCGAGCGGGGGCCGCCACCTGTGGCTGACCGGGCCGCCGGACACCGTGGTCCCCAACTCGGCCGGCCGGCTCGCCCCCGGCATCGACATCCGGGGCGCCGGCGGCTACCTGGTGGGCCCCGGCTCCCGCACCGACCACGGCGTCTACACCGTGGCCCCCGGCACCGCCCGGCTGCCCCCGGCCCCCTGCCCACCGGCCCTGCTCCGCCTCCTGGTGCCCCCTCCCCGGCCCCGCCACCCGGCGCCGACCGGCCCCGGGGACCAGGGTCACGGCCTGATCCACTTCGTCCTGTCCGCGCACGAGGGCCAGCGCAACACCCGCCTGTTCTGGGCGGCCTGCCGTGCCTACGAGAACGGGATCGGCCCCGCCCTGGCGGACGCCCTGACCGAGGCGGCCCGGACGACCGGCCTGCCGGAGCACGAGGCCCGCGCCACGATCGCGTCGGCGGCCCGGATGACCGGCCACCGAGACCGCTGAACGGGTCCACGGACCGCCGCCCGGACGCGGGCCGGGCGGCTGGGCAGGCGCGTGGGCGCGATCCCTTTTACGATCCGAACGTGACGGACATACCGGATGAACTGATCAGGCTGGAACGCACCGCCGAGGTCGAGCGCGCCCGCCTGGCGGGCCTGACCGGCGAGGCGTACGACGAGCAGCGGCGCCGCTTCTGCGCGGCCTCGGACGCGGTGCACGAGGCGATCACCGCCCGCGCCGAGGCGACCGGCACCGACCCCCACGAGGTCGAACAGGCGGTCCGCCGCGCGCTACGCCAGACCCAGGAGGACCCGGCCGTGGAATGACCGCTCCACAGATCGAACGGGCCTTGGAAACCGCCTACGGCGCACAGGGCGAGCGACGCTCCGGGGAAGGACCACCGCGAGAGCACCCCATACAGCCCCATACGGAAAGGGCGCCCCTCTGCGAGGAGCACCCCTTCCGGCTGCACACTTACGACCTCTGCGGAGGCGGTGGGATTTGAACCCACGGTGACATCGCTGCCACGACGGTTTTCAAGACCGTTCCCTTCGGCCGCTCGGGCGACCCCCCTTGCCCCGGCCCTACCTGGGGCGGAGGGCCTACAGCCTGCCGACCTCGGGCCTCGCGCGGGGCTCGTGGTCCACAGGGGGTCCACCGGCTCTTCTCCAGCCGCCGGCGCCACCGCATCGTCCACCCCTCGGCTCTCCTCAACCCACGGACTACGACCTTCTGATCCGTAGGATCGGGCAGAGCGTTGGGCGATGCTCCGCCCTCCTCCCGACTGATCGCCGACGACCGTGATCAACGGTCTCTGTGGGCCGTCGTTGCCGTCAGGGTTGCCGTCAGCTCTGAACAGCGGCGCAGCCTCCCTGCACCTGAAGGTCTGTAAACACAGCCAGCCTGAGAGGTACAAATTTCGGCACAGGCTGCAAGGCGGCAGCTTCGCTAACCGGGCGCGGAACGGCGCCCGGTCGCGCGCCCCCGTTTCCACCCCACTTGCGCCCGGTCAGTCAGCGCCCGTGCCGCGCCAAGGCGCTAAGCCTTTTAGCCAACCAACTGATTGAGCAACCAACTGACGACCGCACGTGCAGCACCTGTTACTGCCCCCACAGCAAGCAGTTGGATCGTTCGGAGACGCCCACGTCCAGACCGGCGCTCGTCCACAGCACTCACTCCTGTCATGACCGAGAAGCCCGCGTTGGGCTCCAACGGTCACCAGTAAGGCAACAGCTGTCTCGGCGGAGTCCCGACAACTTCGCGGGGTTCTAAGCTGGGGCCATGGTCAGGACTGGCCCCAGCGCGGCAGACAGAGCCCTCTTGGAGCACTTGCAGCGCCGTGGGGTCCAGGCGAGCCTGGCTCAGCTCGAACGATGGCGTCACGCTGGGATTTTGCCGCGTAATAGGCGCACATTCTTAGGTAGAGGCAACGGGTCAGCTTCCACACTTGATGGCGCATCATTCGATATTGCCGAAGCAATGTCGATAGTCTCGCGGCGAGGCGTATCCATACACGAAGCAGTGTTGCGAATCTTCACAGTAGATCCGCGCCACAACGACCTTTTCGCACTTCCCGGCTTTCCGTTGCCAGAGTCGGCAGTTCGCTCAGCTCTTGAGTGGTTCGTCGAACACGGCGACCAAACCCTAGACGGCAGAATACGCAGAGCATTGCAAAAATGTCGCTCCATAGATGATCCAGTGGAGGCAATCACAAGAATTTCCGTCGAGCACTACAATCGCATGCGCCGCAATCCCGACCCTGCAG
The DNA here is from genome assembly GCF_016860525.1 of Streptomyces rubradiris. Lineage (NCBI taxonomy): Bacteria > Bacillati > Actinomycetota > Actinomycetes > Kitasatosporales > Streptomycetaceae > Streptomyces > Streptomyces rubradiris. The sequence continues at coordinate 4,236,430 of NZ_BNEA01000015.1, read as the reverse complement.
CGATACATCGCCCAAGTTTTTGGAGTCTGGGAGGCCGCAGAGATGTAGTCGACCTTGCCGCCTTTGGAGTGGCCAGTTTTCTCGGCGATGAAGAAATTGGCACCGACAGACTTGCCGAGATTGTAGCGAACTTCACCGGCAGGCAAACCAAGCTAAATGAGACTGAAATCCGCAAAGGGTACGCTAGAATCAAACGTGCCCTTAATGCGGTAGAGCTAGACGGCAAGCAAGCCTTGCAGGCGCCGCGCATGAGAACGACCGAGGCGATCATCGATCAAATCGGCCATACTCAATTTGATCTGATCTGCGACACCAGGGACAAGATTGCGTTTGTGGCAGAGATGGGGCACCTGTACCTTCAAATCGGAGGGTCTGACATTGCGGAACCAATGGCCAGCCGAATGCTTGAGGCCAGCACCGGCTCAATCACTGCAAACATGATCTTCCATTCTGTGGTACCAATCGCCACCACTCTGGATCAAAACGCGTGGCATTACTTGACTGCCGTGCTAGTGATGACCTTGACGGAATCAGATGGGGAATATTTAGACGCTCTGAATAAGCTGGCGTACGCAGCTGCTCCGGACCGCTTCGGGGATGGACGACCTGTACAGCCCTAGGGTCCCGTCCGACCCAAAGCAGGTGTCGCAGGTGCGGTCAGCCGAGATAGGGCCGATCGCGGTGTTCCAGGAAGTGACAGATCCGGAGCCGCTGCGTGTGGTGCATCGGTAGTTGATCGATCTCATCTGGCTGGATGAATCGCAGCTCCGTGGACTCGTCCGAGATTGCGAGCCGGCCCCCGACCACACGGGCCGTGAAGCAGACGTTGAACTGCCTGCGCACCTCACCGTCCGAGTAGGCGATGATGTGGCGAGGGTCGGTGTACGTGCCCACGAGCCCGGTGATCTCCACGTCCAGACCCGTTTCCTCCTTCACCTCGCGGACGGCCGTTCCCGGAAGTGAGTCGGTCATCTCCATGCCACCGCCTGGCAATGCCCAAAGATCGTTGTCCCGTCGGCGCTGAAGGAGAATGCGTCCTTCGTCGTCGGTCACCACGGCGGACGCGGCGACCACCATGCTGTTCGGCTCCGGTGCCGCCGGGTCGTCGTAGTACTCGGTCCTGGCCATGGTCATCCTTCTTCGCTTATCGGCGTCGCGGTTTCCCACACCGCGTCGAAGCTGCTGGCGTAGGTATCGAACATGCCGCCCTCCCCGCTGCGGCGCAGATGCCACACGGGAGCACCGTAGGCGTTCACGCCCCAGACGTGGGCATTGACCAGCGCCTGGTCGTCCGCGCGATAGATCGAGTTGTAGAGCGTGGTGGCATGGGTCCGGACCTCGATGCCGGCGACTTCGGCCAGTGGGCGATAGTGCATGAGGGCGAGTCTGCAGCGGGATTCGATCCCATGCCCGAACTTCTCTTCCTTACCTCGCTGCTGAACGTTCGTGCTGTCCGGGTCGCCGACTGCGATGCGGATCGCGCACCCATCGGCAGCTCGTTCTCGCAGCAGGTCGTTGAGCCGCGGGTACGCCTCGTGCAGGAAGACGGCGGCATACACCAACACGTCGATCCGCTCGCGGGCCTGAGTCAGCATGTCCACGAAGGTCGACACGGGGATGTCTGCCCGCTGGTCGTAGAGGGCCACAAGTTCCGGGCTGACGGCGCGGGCGGGGCGTGCCTGCCGGAGCGCAGGCCATAGAGCGTGCACGTCTTCTCCTAGTGTTTCCGCTGCCAGCATGGCCGTGGCTCGACGCGGCGTACGCCCCAGATTGACCCACCGTTCGACGGACTTGGGATCGACCTCGACCTTGTCCGCGAGGGCGGCGTACGTCCATCCGCCGGCGACCATGGCAGCACGTAGCCTCTCGTTCGGCATCCCAATCTCTCCTAATACGCGGGGACGGCACTAGGGACGTTCTACCCGACGCAGGACGTCCCAAAGTGGGGTGCGTCGGGGGTTCTGGCGTCCCGCTGAGTGGCGGGATGCTCTGCCGCATGGCGAGCAACCAGCAGACCAGACCAGGCATCGGTGAACTGGCGAAAGACACTGCCAGTGGACGGATCGGCGTCGTCATGGATGAGGTCGGCGCCAGGGTGCAGATAAGGCCCATCGGCGGCGGTGTCGAGTGGGACGCCCTGCCGAACAACCTGGTGGCGCCCACCGCGCGGGAGGAACTGAGCGTCCGCCTTGCCATCAAGAACGGCAACAGCCGGGGTGGCCTGTGATGCGCGCCATCGGCCGGTTCGCGAGGGGTCTTTCGTCATCGTGGTCAGTGGGTCCTGCGGCCTGGTGATCGGTATGGCCCTCGGTATCAGCCAGTAGACCGGCCGCCCCGAACGGGATGACACCTTCCTTGGCTCCCCCTCCCCCGTTCGGGGCCGGCCTTCCAATCCCCCGGTGGCCCGTGGTCCACGCCTCGGCGACCGGTGCGGACGCAAGTGCCAGAGCACAGCGACACTCAAGGAGCTCGCATGACGGCAACGGCCAACGACCAGAAGACCGGTCGCGCGGTGGCTGGTGAGGAACTGCTCGACAGCCTCATCCACTTCTTGGTGGTCCACAACGGACAGCCGCACGAGCGCGCCGAGCGGATCGCGGACCAGGCGGTGGCCTTCGTGGTGACCGCGGCGACCGCCACCGTGCCCATGGTCCCGTCGGACGATGTGGACCTCGGCCTCCATGCGCTCATCCTGCACACCAAGGAGTACGCCGAACTGTGCGATCGGTTCGCGGGCCGCTTCCTCCACCACAACCCCAAGCCGGGTGAAGGGGCGCGTGATCCGAAGAAGGTCGCCGCCTCCGCACACGCGATGAAGGCGGCCGGGTTCATGGTCTTCGACGACCTCTGGACCGTGGACGGCACGAACCTCGCGCAGTGCGACGCGGACTGCGGCCGTCCGTACGGTCAGGCATAGGGACACGACACCAGCGACGCGGCCGGCCTCGTGTACGTCGTCGGCCGCGTCGCTCGGAAGGAGAACAGACGTTGCCTGGGACACCCCCCGAACTGCCGATCGTCGTGCTCGACGCACTCATGCCCACGGCTCAGCGCCTGGTCCTCAATCGTCGGGGCTCCATGGTCTGGGAAGTCGAAAGCCATCGTGGCCACTACGCCGTGAAGGTCGGATACCCCATCGAGGCAACGGCCGACTGGCCGGCCCAGCCCTGGACGGCGCTCGCACCCGCACGCGAGGGCGCCGTGCTGTACCGCCTCGGCTTCCACGACTTCGCGTACGGCGAGTGGGACGGCGGCACCTGGAACTTCCAGCCGTGGCGCGAGGGGCCGGACCTCTATCGGCGGTGGGAACCTTGCCGCGATCCGGAGTCGCGCATCGAACCGGACCCCAGCGTGGCTCTGGGTTGTGTGGAAGCCCTGGCCGAACTGCACGCGAAAGGCTGGGCCCACGGTGACGTACAGCCCGCGCACTTCATCATCGGTCCGGATCGAACGCACCTGATCGACCTGGCGTTGGCGAGCGGTGGTCGCGTGCCCGAGGGGTACGACTTCCCGTTCCGGGGTTGCCTCGTCCACTACGAAGCACCGGAGATCGCGCGCAGGGTGCTCGCGACCGGAGTGGCAGAGCCCACGCGCGAAGCCGACATCTATGCGCTCGGCGCCGCACTGCTCATCTCCGCCACGGGTTGGCGGGCGGTCGACTACCCGGACGACGCCCCGCGCCCCGTGCAGCGAAAGGCCGTGGCGGACGGCAAGCGCCGACCCGTCAAGGTGCAGGGCGAGATGGGGGAACTGATCGAGGCCATGCTCAGCCACGCGCCCGGGGACAGGCCGACGATCTACGAGGTCGGCAAGGCCCTGAGCTGAATCCAGGGCCAGGCGCTTCCCAACGCCGCCATCCCACAACGAGACCCAGTCGTCCAAAGACCGGACCACCCCTCAGCCTGGACAGCATTCCGGGTGGTCCGGTCGCGGAAGCCCTGATCAGGACCCCGATGCCGATGGTACCGGGGCGATTGGCGCGCTCGGATGCGGGCGCCGCCGCACCCCGGGCCCTTGTCAGTGCACTGGAGAGGGGCCTTGACATGAGCCACCGAAAGTCGACCACGACGGTGGGTGCGCCGAACGAGCACCCGTCACGTGTGTCTCCAGCAACCCCGTACCGGCCTCAGCCACGCTTCTTTCGTGCGTCGCGGCCCATGCCCCGATCCTGCCTGGGCGTTGGTGACACGGCCGGGCAACACGGCACGACCTGTGGTTCGCGGTCCCTGCGGCTCTGAATCGGCGAGCGGTTGAGGGGAGTGATCGCGCCTGGCGCAAGGTCGGCTTGCTCCTGGTGCTCGGACTGGTCGAGACGCTGTTGGCGAGCAAGGGGAACGTGGACGGCACCTGAAGGCGTTCTTCGGCTGCCTCTACTACGCGGCCAACCGCCCTGGGGAGGCGGCCAACCTCCGGGAAGAAGACTTCACCTTGCCCGAAGAGGGCTGGGGGGAAGTACTGCTGTCCACGAGCACGCCCCGCGTCGGTTCCGGCTGGACCGACACGGGCGAGTCGTTCGACACACGCGGCCTGAAGAAGCGGGCCCGCAAGGCGACCCGGCCTGTGCCGATTCCGCCCGTCCTCGTGCGCCTGGTCCGTGAGCACATCAAGGAGTTCGGCACCGCTGAAGACGGCCGGCTTTTCCGTGCGGTCCAGGGTGGTGGCCTGCTGTCCAAGGAGTACGGGGAGGTCTGGAAAGCGGCTCGACTCGCGGTGCTGACAGAGTCCGAGGCTGCCTCACCGCTGGCAGACGTGCCGTACTCCCTGCGCCACGCGGGCGTATCGCTCTGGCTTGAGTCCGGTGTCTCCCCGGCCGAGGTCGCGCGCCGGGCCGGACAGAGCATCGCGGTTCTGTTCCGGTTCTACGCCAAGGCGATTCACCGCAACCAGCAGCGCTCGAACGAACAGATTGAGCGGGCGCTTGACGCTGCCGACGAAGAGTAAGCCAGTTCGAAGCACAGACAGCGCCACCTTCTGCCCGCGTCGGGCAAGGTGGCGCCTTCACGTCCTTCGGTGGCCCATCCGCGTTGAGCGGGACTCACCCGAGCTTTGAGGGACAGGCCGCCCCGCTAGACGGACTACTTCCGTAGAAGCTCCTCCAGAAGAGTCACCACCGCGATGGCTGTTCCGAGCGCTGCCCCTATGGCCGGGTCCTCCAAGACCAAGTAGACCGTGAAGACCCCAGCGAACAGGAGTAGAAGAGTGCGCGTGCTGATCTGATCCATGTACCTCTCCAAGTAGATGCCCTGGAATCAGCTTCAGCAGTGGTCAGCTTCAATTGACGGCTTCTGACAGTCGCTCATGATCTCTTACAGTCCCTGACAGTGCATGACGCTAGGTGACATCATGGGCAAGCCATGTGGGGCGACAGTCAGGGGGTAACACATGCCACAGTGGCTTAGGCCAAAGCTTCCTGAAGGACCCCTCCGGGTCTTCAATCGCGAACTGCATGCGCTGCACGGCAAGGCGGGATACCCCTCAGCCCGAAAGCTCTACCTAGCCGTAGGGAAGGTCGTCAGCCACACGAACATCCACCACGCCTTTGTGAAGCCCGCTCTGCCGTCGTGGGGTGTGGTTGAAGTGGTGGTGGAACAGCTGGCTCAGCTAGCCAGACCTCGGCTTGCAGCTGAAGCAGAGGTCAACCGCTTCAAGGCTCTCTGGGACCAAGCCCATGCCGCGGTCCAGCTCTCGTTGGCGCCGACCAAAGCCCCTGGGCCACAGTCAGCGAGCAACCACGGGTCTCCGCCTGACGCAGCTCGCCCGGCCTTGACGGCCGGTGCTTTCTTCAGCAACCGAAATGCTCTGATCTTTCAGGCGATCGTTGATCTCCATCGAGCGGGGGGGCCGGTAAGCGTGCCCCAAGTCGCTGCAGAGCTCCAGAGACGCGGCCAACTCGAACTTTGCGGCGGTGAGGACTACCTGTTCGAGTGCGTGAAGGCCGTCATCCAGGGGGCCTACGAGGCAGGCATGAGCGTGCACGAGTTCGGTGTCCTGAGCGCGCGGAAGGTCCGTGCAGCCGCAGACGCTCGCGAGCGACTGGTGACCTCGCGGGTCGAACCAGTCCCGTACGCCGGCCGCGTGCAGAGGACAGTGGACCAGGCAGCCAAGCCACATCCGCACCGGGCAGGCCAGCAGCCTGAAAAAGCCACATGATCCTGACTCCCTCCTCCTAAGGCACCCGATCAAGAGGATCGAGCTTCGACACGCTGACGATTCTGGGTCTTGCAGCCTCACCCCGCCTCGACGGGGCGAGGCTGTTGCGTTTCTGTAGTTCGTTTCCGAACTGCCTTGAGTTGAGCCCTAGTTTCCAGTCATACGCTATGCTCTTGGACGTGCCCACGGTGGAGCTGCGAACTCCTGTGAGCACCAAGCAAGATCACTCTTGCCGTTCTTGGCCTGTGATCCGCACTCGATGTGCGGGGAGTTCCAGGTCAGTGGGCGGGCTGTCGAGTGGGTTAGTCCCTTCGAATGGAGGTGAGGCCCGCTCATCCGATGTCGGCCAGCCGTAGCGGTGTGTGATCACGCTTGCCCACAGCATCAAACCTTGATCATCACCCTATTGATTCACGGCGGGGCTCAAGACCTGCCGACTGAGATACCCGGCGATACGTCGGACGCAGGGCTTCTCAGTTCGACCACTCACGCAGTGGCCGAGCTGACGAATGCCCTGTGCATGAGCCAAGGCTCGGTCACGTTACCTCGGAAGGTACTGAGACCGTTGGACACGGCTGTGACGATCGCAATCACCACTGTGGCCGCGATTCTCATCGCGCTGAAAACCACCCTTGATCAACTTTCGGGCCTGCTCGAATCAGCTGCCCAGACTCGCGACGCATGGCGGCGTTTCCGCGACAAGGAGACCCGGACGTCGCAGAGCAACGAGCAAGCTCCCCCGACGGACCAGGGAGAGCCACCTGCCGCCGCATGATGCCGTTGTGACGTCGCTGTCGCTTCAGACGGTGGAACCTTGGTCCACACCTGGTCCACACACAGTGATCCACAACGCTACAGAGCTGGGTCAAGGTGAGACAGGCCCCACCTAGAAGGGGTGTCCCTCAAGAGGGGCACCCCTTCTGACCTGCATGCTTATGACCTCTGCGGAGGCGGTGGGATTTGAACCCACGGTGACATCGCTGCCACGACGGTTTTCAAGACCGTTCCCTTCGGCCGCTCGGGCACGCCTCCCCGCGCCGGCGGAGACCGACGGCGCGGGTACAGATTACCGGCCCGCCGGCCGCGGCGGGCGGCCCCGTCAGCTGTCGCCCTCGCGCGCGCCCAGCGTCAGGTCCGCCGTGTGCTCCTGGCCGCCCCGCTTGTACGTGATCTTGACCTTGTCGCCGGGCTGGTGGGTCCAGATCTCGCCGATCAGGGTGGGGCCGCTGTCGATCACGTGGTCATCGAGCTTGGTGATGACGTCGCCGGGCTTCAGGCCGGCCTTGTCCGCCGGGCCGCCGGACTCGACCGCGGCGGCGCCGCCCGTGCCCTGATCGGTGATCTTCGCGCCGTCGGAGGAGTCCTCCAGGGAGACGGACGCGCCGATCTTGGCGTACACCGGCTTGCCGGTCTTGATCAGCTGCTGGGCGACGTACTTCGCCTGGTTGATCGGGATGGCGAAGCCCAGGCCGATCGATCCGGACTGGCCGGAGCCGAAGCCGCCGCTGCCCGAGGACTGGATCGCGGAGTTGATGCCGATGACCGCCCCGGAGGCGTCCAGCAGCGGGCCGCCGGAGTTGCCCGGGTTGATGGACGCGTCGGTCTGCAGGGCGCTCATGTAGGACGCCTTGCTGGTGGAGCTGCCGTCGCTGGAGGCCACCGGACGGTCCTTGGCGCTGATGATGCCCGTCGTCACCGTGTTGGACAGGCCGAAGGGCGCGCCGATGGCGATGGTCTCGTCGCCGACGGCCACCTTGTCGGAGTCGCCGAGGGCGAGCGGCCGCAGGTCGGAAGGAGCGTTCTTGAGCTTGATGACCGCGACGTCGTAGCCCTGTGCGTGGCCGACGACCTCGGCGTCGTACTTCTTCCCGCTCGGGAAGGTGGCGGTGAGCCGGCCGCCGTCCACCGCCTCCGCGACCACGTGGTTGTTGGTGACGATGTGGCCCTGGGTGTCGAAGACGAAGCCGGTGCCGGTGCCGCCCTCGCCGTCGCTGCTCTCGGCCTGGATCGTCACCGTGCTGGGCAGCGCCTTGGCGGCCACGTTGGCGATCGTGCCCGGCGCGCGCTTGACCTGCGTGGCGCTGTCGGGGGCGGAGACCGTGGTGGAGCCGCGGTCGTCCCGGTCCTTGGCCAGGGTGTAGCCGAGGCCGCCGCCCAGACCGCCCGCGACCAGCGCGGCCACCAGGACCGCCGCCACCAGGCCGCCGCGTCCGCCGCGCGGCTTGGGCGCGGGCTGCTGCCAGGAGGCTCCCCAGCCGGCGCCCGGGCCCCCGGCGTCACCGCCGTAGGACGGACCGCCACCGCCGTACGCGGCTCCGTCGCCGTAGGAGCCGTAGGAGCCGTAGGAGGGGCTGGCCTGGGGCGGGGGCGGCCAGGAGCCGTCGGGGGCCGGACCCGCCGGCGCCGCACCCTGGCCCGCCGGGGCCGCTCCGTGGGCGGCCGGGGGCTGGTCGGACGCGGGGGCGGCGGGCGGGGCCGCCGGGTTCTCCTGGGGCACGGACGAGCGGGTCGCCCCCTGGGCGTTCCCCTCGGGCGCGGCGCCCTGCGGGGAAGCGTCGGGAGAGGCCACCGGCACGGGAGGTGCGGACGGCGCCGGGGGTACCGCGTTGCCCTCGTTCTCGGTGCTCACAGCTCTTCTCCTCGGTCCACGCCTGTTGTCGTCGGTCGCACTGGTCTTGCGGTCAGCTTTTCCCACGGGCCGTCAGAGCACCATAAGCCGTGGCTGTGGGTCCGGCAGTCCTCTTTATATAGGATCTGTTGGGGCATTCACCTTAAAAGTTATATAAGCGATCAGGGCACCGCTCGTTCGTCGCCCGGTCGCCTCCGTCCCGCCCCGTTCGCCCGGCGACGATGGCACCATGACGCGGTGACCCACGCACCACAGCGCTCCATCCAGGTCGTCGCCCACCGCGGTGCCTCCGAAGACGCCCCCGAGCACACCCTCGCCGCCTACCGGAAGGCCATCGAGGACGGCGCCGACGCCCTGGAGTGCGACGTACGGCTGACCGCGGACGGCCATCTGGTCTGCGTCCACGACCGACGGGTGAACCGTACCTCCAACGGCCGCGGCGCGGTCTCCGCGCTGGAACTCGCCGACCTGGCCGCTCTCGACTTCGGCTCCTGGAAGACGCGCGAGGCCTGGCACGGGCGGGACGAGGAGCCCGACTGGGAGCACCGCCCGGAGGACCGCGAGGCCACCTCCGTCCTCACCCTGGAGCGACTGCTGGAACTGGTCGCGGACGCCGGCCGGCGGGTGGAGCTGGCCATCGAGACCAAGCACCCCACGCGCTGGGCGGGTCAGGTCGAGGAACGGCTGCTGGCCCTGCTGAACCGTTTCGGCCTCGCCGCGCCGGCCTCCGCCGCCGAGTCACCGGTCCGGATCATGAGCTTCTCGGCCCGTTCGCTGCACCGTGTGCGCACGGCGGCTCCGATCCTGCCGACGGTCTATCTGATGCAGTTCGTATCGCCCCGGCTGCGCGACGGCCGGCTCCCGGCGGGCGTGGGCATCGCGGGGCCCTCGATCCGCATCGTGCGCAACCACCCCGCCTACGTGGAGCGGCTGCGGCAGGCCGGCCATCAGGTCCACGTGTGGACCGTGAACGAGCCCGAGGACGTCGACCTCTGCGTCGAGCTGGGCGTCGACGCCATCATCACCAACCGCCCGCGCGCGGTGCTCCACCGGCTGGGCCGCTGAACCACCGCCCCCACCGGCGAACGGCAGTGTCCGGGACCCGTCACACGAGACCGTCAGGTCCGCCGCGGCGACCGGCCGGCTCCGTCACGCGAAACCGTCGGGGCCGCCACGCGAAGCGTCGGGCCCCGTCACAGGGAGTGCACCGGCGCGTTCGCCGCGTGTCCGGCCGTGCCGAGTGCGTCACCGGAAGAGGACTGGCCGGTTTCCGGTACAGGCCAAGAGGGCATCCACACCGTGGCGTGGGGCGAAGGAGGTCTCGGGGGTGGCGTTGGTGGTGGCACAGGAAGTGCCCACGTCGTCGAGCATGGCCGTACCCCATGGCCCTGCGGGCGTGGGGGAGGCGCGGCACCGGATGCGGGCGCAGCTGCGCGGCGGGGGCGTGGCGGAGTCGGTCATCGACGACGCCGTACTGATCCTTTCGGAGCTGTTGAGCAATGCCTGCCGGCACGGGCGGCCCCTGGGGGACGCGCCGGCCGGAAACGGCGACGTCCGCGCCGCTTGGCGGGTCGACGCGCGCGGGCGGCTCCTCGTGGAGGTCACGGACGGCGGCGGCCCGACCCGCCCGGCACCGGCGACGCCGTCGGTGACCGCGCACGGCGGGCGCGGACTGAACATCATCACGGCGCTCGCCGACGACTGGGGCGTCCGGGACGACGTCGAGGGCGAGGTGACGGTCTGGGTGCTGGTCCACGGGGACGTCCACGATCCTGATGCGGGCCACTCCCATGACGCGTTCGCTACGCGCGTCACCCGGCCCAGGACAGGGAAGACACCGCTCCCGGACCTGGCACTGCCGAGCGTGGCGACGACCTCCGAGGTCGCACTGCCGAGCGTGGCGGCGGCCTCCCAGGCGGCGCTGCCGGGTGCGACGGCGGTCTCCGGGGCGGGCCTGCCGGGTGCGACGGCCGGTGATGTGGCACTGCCTCCCCTGCCCGCCGCGAACGGCGCGCCGCCGGACGCGTCCGGGCGGGACGCGCCCGGGCGGGACGCGCCCGTGCGGGACGCGCCGCTCACGGGCATATCGGAGGCATCCCTGCCGGGCATACCCGACACGACGACGCTGGATACGGCCCTGACGGCCGCTTCGGATACGGCGCTGACGGGCATGACCGCCCCGGACGTGCCCTTGTCCGGCCTGACCGGACCCGGCCTGACCGGACCCGGCCTGGCCTCCCCCGGTCCGTCCCTGCCGGACCTGTCCGGTCTGGACTTCGCCGACGCGTTCGAGGACTTCGAGGACTTGGACTGACCGTTACCGGCACGGCGACGACCGCCCAGGGCGCACGTCGGCAGCCCCCGGCGGGCGACGACGGGCACGGACGCACACCGGCACGCGTCCACCGCCGGGCACCGGCGGCACGCGGGCGGGAACCAGCAGGCCCCGGCCCGCTGTTCCCCCGTATCCCCTTCCCTCATCCCCCTCCCAGCCGTCGAGCGCCCGTACGTTGTCCACAGGTTCCCGTCGGTCATGGCCCGAACGGCTAGGCTCCCGACGTACGAGAAGCGCCGTAACCGGGAGACACCCACCATGGCCAAGAAGCGCCCCCAGACGAAGGCCAAGCCGCAGCTGATCGACGGGGAGATCCCGGTTGTCGGCGCTCGCGAACCCTGCCCCTGCGGCAGCGGCCGGCGCTACAAGGCCTGCCACGGCCGGGCCGCCGCGCACGCCGTGACCGAGCTGGTGCACCGCCCGTTCGAGGGACTGCCCGGCGAGTGCGACTGGGTCGCGCTGCGCGAGCTGGTCCCGGCCGCGACGGCCGAACTGACGCTGCGGGACGGCCTGCCCGAGGGCGTCCCGTCGGTCACGCTCGCCACGGTGCTGCCGATGGCCTGGCCCGCGCTGCGCCGCGACGACGGCTCGGTCCTGCTCGGCCTGCAGAACGACACGGCGTCCGGCGACATCAGCCGCGACCTCGCCGACACCCTGCTGCGCGCCCTGGAGGCCGAGCCGGGCACCCCGGTGCAGGGCCGCCGCGCCCCGGCCGAGGGCCCGCGGCTGCAGGACCTGCTGGACCCGGAGGGCGCTTTCCAGCCGGCCGTGCACAGCGGCTTCGAGTTCTGGGTGCCGGACGCGGAGAACGCCACCCCGGAGGTGGCCGCCTCTCTGGAGCGGGCCAACGCCGCCGCGATCCCGACCGTGCGGCTGTCCGGCGTGGACGCCGCCTACTGGTGCGAGACCCCGGAGAAGAACCACCTGCGCTGGGTCATGCCGCACCCGGAGGAGCAGCTTCTGGACGCTCTCGCGCGACTGCACGCGGCGGGCCGCTCCAGCCTCGGCGAGGGCACCCGGCTCGTGGGCTCCTTCCGTGCTCACGGCCTCACCGTGCCGGTCTGGGACCTGCCGAGCGCCATCTCGGCCAAGGACGTGGAGCGGCCGGCCACCGAGTTCGCCGAGCGTCTCGCCGCCGCCCTCGCCGTGACGGAACCGCTCACTCCGGAGGAGCGCCGGGCCCGCGGCGGACTGACCAACCGGCAGGTCACGCTCAGCTGACGCGCCGTACGCGGGGAGGCCCGGGCGGCCGGCCGGCGAGCCGTGCCGCCGGGCCGCGCGGAGGGTGACTCGTGTCACAACTCGGCGCATCTTCCGGAAAATCGGTGTCCGAATCGGCAAGACCGAATTTGCGAACCGCCGATCTCTTGTTACGGTTCCTGTAGCCCGGTTGCTGGTGCATCCCCCGTCGCCAGCAACCGGGCCTTTCCATGCCCGCGGCCATGCTCCCGGCCTCTTCCGCGCCGGTGTACGGAGCCGGGCGGAGCGTCAACTGCCCGGCAAGCCTCAGGTGTTGCTGCCCGAGCGGAGCAGCAGCGCGCCCCTGCCGCCGCGCTCGGCGAACTCGGTGACGGCCGTGTAGGCGTCCGGCCGGCCCCGCAGGCGTTCGCGCGGTGTCTCACAGGTCGCGGGCTCGTCGTCGGTCCCGGTGGCGCAGCGCGTCTGGACCGTCCGGCCGCCCGGCCCCATCAGGCTCAACAGCGAATCCAGCGCTCTGCCGGTGGCGTTGCGGTAGTAGGTGCGCGCCCAGGTGTCCTCGCCCTGCGTCAGCACACAGGTCTGGGCCTCGATGCCGTCCGGCGAGGTGAGGGCCGGGCCGCAGCGGGCGGCGGTGGCGAGCCCGATGCCGAGCAGGAAGGGGGAGCGGCGGGCGCCGTGCGCGCCGGTCTTCGCGTCGGCCCGGACATCGGCCGGTACGGCGGTCCGGCCGGCCTCGCCCACCTGTCCCGCGGACGCCACGGTCAGCGGCAGCGCGGCCGCGGCCGCCACGACGGCACCGAGGGAGAGCAGCAGCCGCGGCCTGCGCGGGCGCTGCCCGCGGTGGCGCGGCTGTGGGGCGCGGTGGCCACCGGAATGACGCAGCATGCCCGGAAGATAACGAGCGGGCGGGCCCCGCCCGCCCCGGCCGCGCCCGACACCCCTACAACTCCGGCGCGCTCACACCCGTACGAGTGAGGGCGTCGACCACGGCGTCCACCACGGCCTCCACGTCGGGCACCCAGGGCGCGGCCGAGCCGGGCAGCGGGGCGCGCTCCCAGCGGACGGCGCCCTGGCCGGTCTCGGACGGGGGCAGGGCGAGATAGCCGCCCTCCCCGTGGAAGCGCAGGGAGCCGGGGACGAAGTCCTTGGCGTAGAGCAGTTCGCCGAGCTGCTCCATGGAGTACGGCTTCACCAGCAGCGCCCAGCGGGTGGGCGAGGCGACCACCGGGCCGAGCCGCATGCCGCGCCGGTCGAGCAGGGTGAGGGCGCGGGAGGCGGCGAGGGCCGGCAGGCTGACCGCGCAGGGCGCCCGGCCCCCGGTGGCCAGGATGACGGGAGCGCTCGGCCGGTTGGTCCACCACCAGCGCACCATGCGCGCGTCGGTGGTGGCGGCGAGCAGACCCGGGTCGAAGGGGTGGGCACCGGGCACCGTGCACTCCGGGTCGGGGCAGGCGCAGCGGGCCCGCCCCTGCGGGTCCGGCGCCACACCGGGGAGTACCGGCCACTGCCATTCCGTCGCGAAGGTCAGGGCCGCGCCGAGCTGCTCGGGCTTCCCGCCGTTCCGCCTCCGCCTGGACAGGAGCCTGCGTCGCCTTCCGAGGATCTCGCGCATGAGCGCTCGTTCCTTTCCGTTGCACCGCTGGCAACACCGTGGGCTACATCACACCATGTGTCGATCACTTCACTGTGCGTACCTGATGGCGCATCACACCCCGCTCACGGCATGGGTACCCCAAGGGGGTCGAGCGTGGGCCGCGTCCGCGTCCATAGTGCGTCTATCAAAAGCACGGCCGCGGCGTGGGGTGGCGAAGTCTGGCGTTTTGCGTCGCGCGTGTTTCTCTCCGCCTCCGCCACGGGAGGATGGGGCTCGGCCGTCGGTGGCTATGACGCCCGGGTCCGTCGCCAGGTTCCGGGTGGCCCCCAACCACCCCTGGCCTTCTCCGAGTACGTACCCATCACGACCGTTGTGACGCTCCGTGGAGCAAGGCCAGTCGACCGCAATGGACCGATACCTGAGGCAGTTTTCAGCCAACTCGGCGGTAAGGCAAGGGGTTCGGGCAAAACCGCTCCGACCTCTTGGACACCAGGAATCCCGGCAGGACAATGCTGGACATCTCCTCACGAGTGCGTGTACATGTGGAGACACTGCTAGCGGCGCAGAATGACATGGGGGTTTGCGATGCTTTCCAGCAATACGCGCCGGTCTGGAAGCCGGACACCATGAACGCCCCGCACCCTCCGAAAGTGGCTGGAATCGATTCAACAGTTCCCACGCCCGCCCACACTGCGCCGCCAGCCCCTCCCGCCCCCGGCGCCCCTTCCGTCCCAGGCACCGCCGCCGTTCCCGCGCCCCACTCGCCCGCCCCCGGCACCCTGCTCCAGGACCGGCTGGCCGGCTGGGTCTCCGATCTGACGACCCTCCACGAACTCACCGAGCGCCTCTCGCGCACCAGCGCCCTCGACACCGCCCTGCACGAGCTGCTGCGCGCCGGCGCCACCCTGGTCGACGCCCCCCGCGGCCTGGTCGCCCTGGACCCCGCCGACGGCCTCGGCCCCCGCACCAGCCTGGGCCTGGGCCTGGGCCGCGCCGACCTCGGCCACCTCGAGACCGTGCCGCGCGGCTCACTCCCGTACGACACCGGCGGCACCGCCGAGCTGGTCCGCCCCGACCTGCTCGCCGAGGAGGGCCTCGACCCGCGCCACCGCGAGGTGGCCGTCCGCCTCGGCTACGCCGCCAGCTACGCCCTGCCCCTCGTCACCGGCTCCGCCGGCCGGCTCGGCGCCGCGGTGTGGTTCTACGACGAACCGGCCGAGCCGAACGAGCGCCGCCGCCATCTGGCCGGGCTGTACGTCCGGCACGCCACCGAGCACCTGGCCCGGCTGCTGGAAGTGGAACGCACACGCGCGTGCGTGGCGACCCTCACCGACGGACTGCTGCCCACCCGGCTGCCCCGGGTGCCCGGCGTGCAGCTCGCCGCCCGGCACCGCACGAGCGCGCGCGGCGGCGGCGACTGGTACGACGCCCTGCCGCTGCCGGACGCCGCGCTCGGCCTGTCCGTCGGCTCGGTCACCGGCTCCGGGCCCGGCGCGGTGGCCGCCATGGGCCGGCTGCGTGCCTCCCTGCGCGCGTACGCCGTGATGGAGGGCGAGGACCCGGTCGCCGTCCTGTCCGACCTGGAGCTGCTGCTGCGACTGACCGAGCCCGCCCGCTCGGCCACCGCCCTGTTCGCCTACTGCGAGCCCGCGCTCCGCCGGATCACCCTGGCCGGCGCCGGGCACAGCCCGCCACTGCTGATCGGCGAGCGGCGCACCGAGTTCGCCGAGACCTCCGTCTCCGCGCCGCTCGGCATGCTCGCCTGCTGGGAGGCGCCCAGCGCCGAGGTGCAGACGGAGCCCGGCGAGACGGTTCTGCTCTACACCGACGGGCTGCTGCACCGTACCGGCGACCCGATGGACCGCGCCTTCGCCCGGCTGCACGCCGCCGCCACGGGCGTTCCGCGCGCGCTGCGGCACGACCCGGGGGCGGTCGCCGACCACGTCCTGCGCACGGTCCTGCCGGACGGCCTGGACACGGCCGACAGCGAGGAGGACGTGGTCCTGCTGGCGGCCCGCTTCGACTGACGGCCCCGGCGACGGTTCCGGCCGACCGGTATGACCGGGCATAACAGGTCATCCGGCCCCGCCCGCTCCCGGTACGACCGTACGATGATGGAGGCCCCGCTCGGCCACAAGCAGGAGCGCACGGGCCCCGGGGGAGATCACTGGCGTATCGAGGAGGATCACGTGTCCGACGAGCTCAACCCGGCTGTGCCCGACTCCGCTACCGCGGAGGGCCCGGAGACCGAGCCCGAGGAGCCGGTCAAGCAGCGGAAGAACGGCCTGTACCCGGGCGTCTCCGACGAGCTGGCCGAAAACATGAAGTCCGGCTGGGCCGACACGGAGCTGCGTGACCTGGAGCCCGTCGAGCAGGCCGCGCACACCGCGCGCCGCCGCGCCGCGCTCTCCGCCCGCTTCCCGGGCGAGCGCCTGGTCGTCCCGGCGGGCAACCTCAAGACCCGCTCGAACGACACCGAGTACCCCTTCCGCGCCTCCGTCGAGTACGCGTACCTCACCGGCAACCAGACCGAGGACGGCGTCCTGGTCCTGGAGCCCAAGGGCGACGGCCACGAGGCGACGATCTACCTCCTGCCCCGCTCGAACCGGGAGAACGGCGAGTTCTGGCTCTCCGGCCAGGGCGAGCTGTGGGTCGGCCGCCGGCACTCCCTCGCCGAGTCCGAGGCGCTCTACGGCATCCCGGCCGCCGATGTGCGCGAGCTGGCCGACAAGCTCCGCGAGGCCACCGGCCCGGTCCGCGTGGTGCGCGGGTACGACGCCGGCATCGAGGCGGCCCTGACCGACAAGGTCACCGCCGAACGCGACGAGGAGCTGCGCGTCTTCCTCTCCGAGATGCGCCTGGTCAAGGACGAGTTCGAGATCGGCGAGCTGCAGAAGGCCGTCGACTCCACCGTGCGCGGCTTCGAGGACGTCGTGAAGGTCCTCGACAAGGCCGAGGCGACCTCCGAGCGCTACATCGAGGGCACCTTCTTCCTCCGCGCGCGCGTGGAGGGCAACGACGTCGGCTACGGCTCCATCTGCGCGGCCGGCCCGCACGCCTGCACCCTGCACTGGGTCCGCAACGACGGCCCGGTCCGCTCCGGCGACCTGCTCCTGCTGGACGCCGGCGTGGAGACGCACACGCTGTACACCGCCGACGTCACGCGCACGCTGCCCGTCAACGGCTCCTACAGCGAGATCCAGAAGAAGATCTACGACGCCGTGTACGACGCCCAGGAGGCCGGCATCGCGGCCGTCAAGCCGGGCGCCAAGTACCGTGACTTCCACGACGCGGCCCAGCGCGTGCTGGCCGAGCGGCTCGTCGAGTGGGGCCTGGTCGAGGGCCCGGTCGAGCGCGTCCTGGAGCTGGGCCTGCAGCGCCGCTGGACCCTGCACGGCACCGGGCACATGCTCGGCATGGACGTCCACGACTGCGCCGCCGCGCGGACCGAGACCTACGTGGACGGCACGCTGGAGCCGGGCATGGTGCTCACCGTCGAGCCGGGTCTGTACTTCCAGGCCGACGACCTGACCGTGCCCGAGGAGTACCGGGGCATCGGCGTCCGGATCGAGGACGACATCCTCGTGACCGAGGACGGCAACCGGAACCTCTCCGCGGGGCTGCCGCGCCGCTCCGACGAGGTCGAGGCGTGGATGGCCACGCTGAAGGGCTGATCCGCCGGCGAAGGACCCCTCACGCTCACGCGGTGAGCAGCGAGGGGTCCTTCGTCCATTTGAGGATCTTGTCGAAGCTGACCACCGTCCCGCCCAGACCGGGCTTCGCCCCGATGTGGACGTGGTCGGTCAGTTCCTGGATCAGGCACAGGCCGCGCCCGTGCTCGGCGTCCGCACGGGTCGGCCGGAAGTCCTGGGCGCGGGGCAGACCGGGCCCGGAATCGGCCACCTCGATACGGCACTTCTCCCCGTCGAGGTAGGCCGTCACCCGGTAGGCCTGCGAGGCGCCGGGCGCGGCGTCCCCGCCGTGCTCGACCGCGTTCGCGCAGGCCTCGGTGAGGGCCACCGACAGGTCGTAGGAGATGTCCGGGTCGACGCCCGCCGTCTCCATGGTGCCGATCAGCAGCCGTCGCGCGAGCGGCACGCTCGCGGCCTCGCGCCGCAGATGGAGTGACCACCAGATGCTCATGCTCCAGCCTCCTGGCCGCGGCTCGACATACCGTTACGTATTGCCACGCCTGGGCGACCATAAGCACTCCGCCGGCGTCGCCGGGCCCATATGGCCGATGCGCTGGGGCCGGAATCGGTGTATGGGCGGGGCGAACCGGTGATCGGCGACGGCTCGGCCGACCTGCCGTAGGCAGCGGACAGGGGCAGTGGGATGATGAGCCCGCCATGACTGCCCCCCACCCGCGCACGGCGCGTCCCGGAGCCGGGCTCCGGACACTGCGGGCCGCGGTGTTCGCCGCGGCCTGCGTCGCGCTGGCCGCGGGCGGGCACATTCTGGCCTCCTGCGCGGGCGTGCCGCTGTGGACGCTCGGCGCGGGCTTCCTCGGCTGTCTGCTGCTCGTGGCCCCGCTCGCCGGGCGGACCCGCTCGCTGCCGGGCATCGCCGCGCTGCTCGCCCTCGGCCAGACCGTGCTGCACACGCTGTTCGGGCTGGGCCAGCACGGGGCGATGGCCGCGCCGACGGCCGCGATGACCGCCGGGTCCACCGGCTCGGCGCTCAGTGACCGCGCGCTGGTGGAACAGGCCACCCGGCTCCTGTGCGGGTCGACCCCGTCGTCCCTCACCCCCGGGCACGCCTACCGGCTGCTGCTCGACGCCCGGCTGATCGACCGTTCGGCCCGGCCGACGCCGGCCCTGGGCACCCTGGAGCACGTCCACGGCGCCGCGGGCGCCCCGGCCGGTCTGCTCCCCTCGCTGCCGATGCTGCTCGGCCATGTGCTCGCGGCGGTGGCCGCGGGCTGGCTGCTGCGCCGCGGGGATCTGGCCGTGCTGCGGCTGATCGAGCTGTCGGCGCACGGAGCCCACGGAGTCGCGGAGACGGCACTCATACGGTCTCTGCGCGCCGCGCTCGCGCTGGTGCGCGCCCTGTGCGCCGGGCTGCTGCCCGACGCCGGGCCCGGCCCGCGCGGCCACCGCCCCGAGCGGGACGACACCCCGGCCCCGCACACCGCCGTACTCCAGCACACGGTGATCCGGCGCGGCCCGCCCGCCGCCGCCTTCCTCCTCGCCGCCTGACACGACGCGACGACCACCGCCACCGGATCCGAGAGAGCCGGGCGGGAGGCGCCGCCGTCGTGCGGCACACGCGCGTGCGCACACCGGTACCGGCCGCTCCGAGCGGCACGGCCCGCGCACGCGTACTCCCGATCACCCACGCATCTCACCCGGAGTGGAGTACTCCCTGCCATGAAGGCTTCTCGTATCGCCGCCGCCACCGTCGCCGCCGGCTCGGCCGTCCTCGCCCTGTCCGTCCCCGCGTTCGCGCACGTCACCGTGCAGCCCGAGGGCACCGCGGCCAAGGGCGGCTACGCGGTCGTGAACGTCAAGGTCCCGAACGAGCGCGACGACGCCTCGACCACCAAGGTCGAGCTCAGCCTGCCGGCCGACCACCCGATCGCCTCGGTCATGCCGCAGCCGGTGCCCGGCTGGAAGGCCACCGTCACCAAGGCCAAGCTGGACAAGCCGCTGACCATGCACGGCGAGAAGATCGACGAGGCCGTCAGCAAGGTCACCTGGACCGCCGACGGCAAGGGCATCGAGCCCGGTTTCTTCCAGAAGTTCCCGCTCTCCCTGGGCGCCCTGCCCGAGAACACCGACCAGCTGGTGTTCAAGGCCCTCCAGACCTACTCCAACAAGGAAGTGGTGCGCTGGATCGAGGTCCCGCAGGAGGGCCAGGACGAGCCGGAGAGCCCCGCGCCGGTGCTGAAGCTGGCCGCCGCCGAGGACGAGCACGGCTCGGCGAGCGCCGCGAACGCCACCGACAAGTCCGGCAAGACCGAGGAGACGGCCGCCGCGGACTCCGGTGACGGCACCGACACCACCGCGCGCGTGCTCGGCGTGGCCGGCATCGTCATCGGCATCGCGGGCGTGGCCTACGGCGTCTTCGCGGGCCGCCGCCGCACCGCCGCCTGATCCTCGTTCCACAGCGTGTACCGGGCGTCGCGCGGGGCCGTCCCCGCGCGGCTCCGCGCGACCCCGGTGCGCGCCGGAGTTCACACATCTGGGACATTTTCCTATGCGCAAGAAGACGTTCGCCGCGGCGGCGCTGCTCGCCGCCGCCACCCTGACCCTCTCCGCCTGCGGCAGCGGGAACGACGACAACGCACCGATCGCCGTGGTCTCGGGCGGCACCGAATCGAACAAGCCCGCCACCGTCCTCGACCAGCCGTTCGACAAGCCGGCCCTGGTCCTCACCGACAGCCACGGCGAGAAGTACGACCTCCGCAAGGAGACCAAGGGCCACCCGACCCTCGTCTACTTCGGCTACACCCACTGCCCGGACATCTGCCCGGCCACGATGAGCAACATCGCCGTCGCCAAGAAGGCGCTGCCCAAGGCCGAGCAGGACGCCCTGAAGGTCGTGTTCATCACCACCGACCCCGACCGCGACACCCCCGCCGAGCTGGGCAAGTGGCTCAAGGGCATCGACCCCGGGTTCATCGGGCTGACCGGCGACTTCGCCAAGGTGCAGGCCGCCGCCCGGTCCCTCGGCATCGCCGTGGAACCGACGAAGAAGGACAAGAACGGCAAGCTCGTCTCCATGCACGGCACCCAGGTCGTCGCCTTCTCCCCGAAGACCGACGCCGGTTACGTCCTCTACGGCGAGAACGCCTCGGCGGACGACTACACCAGGGACCTGCCCAAGCTCGTCAAGGGAGCCAACCCGTGAGGCGCCGGGCCGTCCTGACCGCGGGCGCGCTCGCCGCCGCGCTGGCCCTCACCGGCTGCTCCGCCTCCGCGGCGGACTCGGACTCCAAGGCGGCGCGGTTGTCCGTCAGCTCTCCGTACATGCCCCAGCCCGTCTCCGCCGACATGGCCGCCGGATTCCTGACGATCACCAACGAGGGCGGGGCCGGCGACGAGCTGACATCGGTCAGCAGCGATGTCGCCGGGCAGGTCACCATGCACAGCACCACCGGCGGGGCCATGGCGGAGGAGTCCTCCTTCCGCATACCGGCGCACGGCCGGCTGGTGTTCCGCAGCGGGGGCAACCACCTGATGTTCGAACAGCTGAAGCGTGCGCCGAAGCAGGGCCAGACGGTCAGCGTGAAGCTCACCTTCGCCAAGTCCGGGCCGCTCACCGTCGAGATGCCGGTGAAGTCCGCGACGTACAACCCGTCGACCGGCCACTGAGGGAGGGACCACCGTGAACCGGACCACCGCCCCCCGTCTGCGGACCCTGCTGCTGCTCCTGCTCGCCGTCACCGGCGCGCTGCTGGCGGGCGCCTCACCCGCCTCCGCCCACGCGGCGCTGACCGGCAGCGAACCCGCGCAGGGGGTGGTGGCCGGCACGGCACCCAGCCAGGTGTCGCTCACCTTCTCCGAGACGGTGGCCATGGGCGACGACTCCGTGCGCGTCCTCGACCCCCAGGGCAAGCCGGTGCAGACGGGCAGCCCCGCCAACGTGAGCGGGACGACGTACGCCGTGAAGCTCAAGAGCGGCCTGGCCAAGGGCACCTACACCGTCACCTACCAGGTCGTCTCCGCGGACAGCCACCCCGTCGCCGGCGCCTTCACCTTCTCCGTCGGCGCGCCCTCGCAAACCGTCGTGACCGGCACCGCGCCGGCCGCGGGCGGCGGGGTCGTGGGCGGGCTCTACGCGTTCGGCCGGTACGTGTCGTACGCCGGTTTCATCGTGCTCGCCGGCGGCGCGGCCTTCGTGCTCGCCTGCTGGCGGCGCGGCGCGGGGGTACGGGCCGTGCAGCGGCTCGTCGTCGGCGGCTGGATCGCGCTGACCGCGGCCACCCTGTGGCTGCTGCTCCTGCGCGGCTCGTACACCACCACCGGAAAGTTCGCCGACGTCTTCGACCTCGACCTGCTCGGTCAGGTGCTCCAGACCAAGACCGGGGCCGCGCTGGTCTCCCGGCTGCTGCTGCTCGCCGCCGCCGCGCTGTTCGTCGCCGTCCTCTTCGGCACCTACACCCGGCGCGAGGACGCCGCCGAGAAGCGCGACCTGACCTTCGGGCTCGCGGTCGGCGGAGTGGTCGTCGCGGCCGGGCTCGCCACCAGCTGGGCCATGGCCGAGCACGCCTCCACCGGGCTCCAGCCGGGCCTGGCCATGCCGGTGGACGTCGTCCATCTGCTGGCCGTCGCCGCCTGGCTGGGCGGGCTCGCCACCCTGCTGACCGCGCTGTACCGGGCGCCCGCCGAGCACCCGGTCGAGGCCGCCGCCGTCCGGCGCTTCTCCCGGCTGGCCTTCGGCTCGGTCCTCGCGCTGGTCGCCACCGGCGTCTACCAGTCCTGGCGGCAGCTCGGCTCCTGGTCGGCGTTCACCGAGACCCGCTACGGGCAGCTGCTGCTGGCCAAGATCGCCCTGGTGGTGGTGCTGGTCGGCATCGCGGGCCTGTCCCGCCGGTGGACGGGACGGCTCACCGACCGGAGCGCGGACGCGGAGCGGGCGCGCACGGACCGGGTCCCGGCCGCCACGCCGACCGGTGGCGGCGGCGCGGAGGAGAACGCCGGTGGCGGTGGCTTGGAGGAGAACGCCGGTGGCGGTGGCTTGGAGGGGAAAGCCGACGAACCCATCGGTGACGGCAGCGCGGACGGGAAGGCCGGTGACCCCACCGGCGGCGGCGCGGACGGGACGGCCGGTGACCCCGGTGACGCCCGGCGGGCCGCCCAGCTCGCCCGGCAGCGCGCGGCCGTCGACGCCGCCCGGCGGAAGCGGCTGCGCGACGCCGACGAGAACCGCTTCGGACTGCGCCGCTCGGTGCTCGCCGAGGCCGGTGTCGCCCTGGTACTGCTCGCCGTCACCACCGCGCTGACCCAGACCGAGCCGGGCCGTACCGAGCAGGAGGCCAAGGCGGCCACCTCGTCCTCGGCCGGCTCCGGCACCTCGGCGGCCTCCGGCGCGCTCACCCTGGACATGCCGTTCGACACCGGCGGCACCGACGGCAAGGGCGTCGTCCGCGTCGACCTGGACCCCGCGCGGGTGGGCGGCAACACGATGCACGTCTACGTCCAGCGGCCCAACGGCCGGGCCTTCGACGTCCCGGAGGTGAAGATCTCCTTCACCCTGGAGGCACAGAAGATCGGCCCGCTTCCCGTGAACCCGGACCACATCACCACCGGCCACTGGTCGGCGAACGGGGTGCAGCT
The DNA here is from genome assembly GCF_016860525.1 of Streptomyces rubradiris. Taxonomy (NCBI): domain Bacteria; kingdom Bacillati; phylum Actinomycetota; class Actinomycetes; order Kitasatosporales; family Streptomycetaceae; genus Streptomyces; species Streptomyces rubradiris. Next base: position 4,213,241 of record NZ_BNEA01000015.1, on the reverse strand, counting down.
TCCCGTGGCCGGCGACTGGAAGATCTCCGTCACGGTCCGCACTTCCGACATCGACCAGGCCACCGTCTCCAAGAACGCGCAGATCGGCTGAACCGCACCATGCCCGACCAGTCCCTCTCCCAGGTCCGCACCCCCGACGCCCCGGCGGCGGAGCCCGTGGCCCGCGCGAGCGGTGTCTCCCGGCGCGCGCTGCTCGGCACCGCAGGCGCCACCGGGCTCGTGCTCGGCGCGGCCGGCGGGGCCGTGGGCTATGCCGCCGCGCCCGCCGGGGCCACCCCGCTGACCGCGCTCGGTGCCGGCCGGGCGATGTTTCACGGGAAACATCAGCCCGGCATCACCGAGGGCCTCCAGGCACGTGGCCATCTCGTCGCGTTCGACCTGGTGGCGGGCGCGGGCCGCAAGGAGGCGGCGGCCCTGCTGCGCCGCTGGTCGGCCACGGCCGAGCGGCTGATGGCGGGCGAGCCCGCCCCGCACGACGACACCGATGTGGCCCGGGACGCGGGGCCGTCCTCGCTGACCGTCACCTTCGGCTTCGGGCACAGCTTCTTCGGCAGGACCGGGCTTGAGAAGCAGCGGCCGGCCGCGCTGGACCCGCTGCCGGACTTCTCCTCCGACCGGCTCGACAAGGCCCGCAGCGACGGCGACCTGTGGGTGCAGATCGGGGCGGACGACGCCCTGGTCGCCTTCCACGCGCTGCGCGCGATCCAGAAGGACGCGGGGTCGGCCGCCCGGGTGCGCTGGCAGATGAACGGCTTCAACCGCTCCCCGGGGGCCACCGCGCACCCCATGACGGCCCGCAACCTCATGGGCCAGCTCGACGGCACGGGCAATCCGAAGCCGTCGGACGCCGACTTCGACAAGCGGATCTTCGTGCCCGCCTCGGGCGAGCCGGCGTGGATGGCGAACGGCTCCTACGCCGTCGTACGCCGCATCCGCATGCTCCTGGACGACTGGGAGAAGCTGTCGACCACGGCCCAGGAGCAGGTCATCGGGCGCCGCAAGGCCGACGGGGCGCCGCTGTCCGGCGGTGGCGAGACGACCCCGATGGACCTGGAGAAGGCCGACGCCAACGGTGACTACCTGGTCCCGCTCAACGCGCACGCCCGGATCACCCGGCCCGACCGCAACGGCGGCGCGGCCATGCTGCGGCGGCCCTTCTCCTACCACGACGGCATCGACGCGGACGGCACCCCGGACGCCGGTCTGCTCTTCATCTGCTGGCAGGCCGATCCGCTGCGCGGCTTCGTCCCGGTGCAGCGCAAGCTCGACCGGGGCGACGCGCTGTCGCAGTTCATCCGGCACGAGGCGAGCGGACTGTTCGCGGTGCCGGGCGGGGCGGCGAAGGGCGAGTACGTGGGTCAGCGGCTGCTGGAGGGATGACCGCGGTCGACTGAGGCTGCCTGAGGACGCCTGCGGACGCCTGCGGACGCCTGCGGACGCCTGCGGACGCCTGCGGACGCCTGCGGACGCTCGGATGGCCGAACCGAGGCCGCTTGGGGGACTAACCGGGTTCAAACCACCCGGCCGAGTGGTATTCCCGAGACACCCGCGACGGGTCTCCCCGCGGCCATTAGGGTGAGGACCATGCCAGCCAGCTATGCCTATCTCGGCCCGGAGGGCACCTTCACGGAGGTCGCCCTGCGCACGCTTCCGGAGACGGCCACCCGGGAGCTGATCCCGTACGTGTCGGTGCAGTCGGCGCTGGACGCGGTCCGGGCCGGCGAGGCCGAGGCCGCGTTCGTGCCGATCGAGAACTCCGTCGAGGGCGGCATCACCACCACCCTGGACGAGCTGGTCGCGGGCGAACCGCTGATGATCTACCGCGAAGTACTGCTGTCGATCACCTTCGCGCTGCTGGTCCGGCCCGGCACGAAGCTCGCGGACATCAAGACGGTCTCCGCCCACCCGGCGGCCCAGCCCCAGGTGCGCAACTGGATGCGCGCCCACCTGCCGGACGCGGTCTGGGAGTCGGCCGCCTCGAACGCGGACGCCGCCCGCCTGGTCCAGGAGGGCCGCTACGACGCGGCTTTCGCGGGCGAGTTCGCCGCCGCCCGGTACGGCCTGGAGGCGCTGGAGACCGGCATCCACGACGCGGAGAACGCGCAGACCCGTTTCGTGCTGGTCGGCCGACCGGCCCGGCCCGCCGCGCCCACCGGTGCCGACAAGACCTCGGTGGTGCTGTGGCAGCGGGACGACCACCCCGGCGCGCTGCGCGACCTGCTCGGCGAGTTCGCCTCGCGCGGCATCAACCTGATGCTGCTCCAGTCCCGGCCGACCGGAGCGGGCATCGGCAACTACTGCTTCTGCATCGACGCCGAGGGCCACATCGCCGACCGGCGGGTGGCGGAGGCGCTGATGGGGCTGCGGCGGATCTGCCTCCAGGTGCGTTTCCTCGGTTCCTATCCGCGGGCGAACATGACGCCGGGCGAGGCCCGGCCGACCCTGCCGGGGACGTCGGACGAGGAGTTCATGGCGGCGGCGGACTGGGTGGCGCGCTGTCAGGACGGCCGCTTCTGACCGGTCGTACGGCCTGACGAACGTTATCCACAGAAGTTATCCACAGGTGCCCTTCTCGACCTGGGGACAAGTCGACAGCGGGCGGGCACAGGGTCGACAAATCGCCCTACCGCGGCCGGTCGAGGTCATCGCTCCCTGACCCGCTCTTCGTCCACCCGTTTCCACTGGTTCATCTTTCAGGGCGACCGTTTTCCACCCGAACGTGGGCGTCGACGACGTTTGACCCGGGAATTCTTCGGCCCGCCGAGACTTTCCCCAGTGATCAATTCCGGAGTCCACAGATCTTCCACACAGCCTGTGGATAACTCTTGGGAGGGTGTGGATCTCTGTGGACAACCGGCCCGCCAAATCCCGTTCTCCACAAGGGAATCGGGTCAACCGGACACCCGCGCCCTGCTCCGTCCCAGGGAGTGAGACACTTTCGGCTTGACCTGCGGCGCACCGGAGGGAACACCTCCGGCAATTACCGCATAACGGAACGTAAGCCTCGAATGCGAACTCACCGTAATAGTGATTCGTGAGCCGAGACCCGGCACCGGTAGCCTTGGCCTCGTGATTGACCTTCGCCTGCTTCGTGAGGACCCCGACCGTGTGCGCGCGTCCCAGCGCGCCCGTGGAGAGGACGTCGCGCTCGTCGACTCCCTCCTGTCTGCCGACGAGCGGCGCAGGTCCTCCGGCGTCCGCTTCGACGAGCTGCGCGCCGAGCAGAAGCAGCTCGGCAAGCTGATCCCCAAGGCCGCCGGCGAAGAGAAGGCAGAACTCCTCAAGCGTGCCGAGCAGCTGAAGGCCGACGTCAAGGCCGCCGACGCCGAGCGCGACGCGGCCGACGCCGAGACCCAGGAGCTGCTGCTCCGGCTCGGCAACCTCGTCCACCCCGACGTGCCCGTCGGCGGCGAGGAGGACTTCGTCACGCTGGAGACGCACGGCACGATCCGCGACTTCGCCGCCGAGGGCTTCGAGCCCAGGGACCACCTGGAGCTGGGCCAGCTGCTCGGCGCGATCGACGTCGAGCGCGGTGCCAAGGTCTCCGGCTCCCGCTTCTACTTCCTCACCGGTGTCGGCGCCCTGCTGGAGCTGGCCCTGGTGAACGCGGCGATCGCGCAGGCGACCGCGGCCGGCTTCACCCCGATGCTGACCCCCGCGCTGGTGCGCCCGCAGTCCATGGCGGGCACCGGCTTCCTCGGCCAGGCCGCCCAGGACGTCTACCACCTCGACAAGGACGACCTGTACCTGGTCGGCACCTCCGAGGTCCCGCTGGCGGCCTACCACATGGACGAGATCATCGACGCCGACCGGCTGCCGCTGCGCTACGCGGGCTTCTCCCCGTGCTTCCGCCGCGAGGCCGGCTCGCACGGCAAGGACACCCGGGGCATCTTCCGCGTGCACCAGTTCGACAAGGTCGAGATGTTCTCGTACGTCGCCCCCGAGGACTCCCAGGCCGAGCACCAACGCCTGCTGGAGTGGGAGAAGCAGTGGCTGACCTCGCTGGAGCTGCCGTACCGCGTCATCGACGTCGCCTCCGCCGACCTCGGCTCCTCGGCCGCCCGCAAGTTCGACTGTGAGGCGTGGATCCCGACCCAGGGCAAGTACCGCGAGCTGACCTCGACCTCGGACTGCACCGAGTTCCAGTCCCGTCGGCTGTCCATCCGGGTCCGCGACGGCAAGCAGGTCAAGCCGCTGGCCACGCTCAACGGCACGCTGTGCGCCGTGCCGCGCACCATCGTGGCGATCCTGGAGAACCACCAGCAGGCCGACGGCTCCGTCCGCGTCCCCGAGGTGCTGCGCCCGTACCTGGGCGGCCGCGAGGTCCTGGAGCCGGTGTCCCGGTGAGCTTCCCGTACGGGCTCATCGCCACCGACCTCGACGGGACGCTGCTGCGCTCCGACGAGTCGATCTCGCAGCGCACCCGTGACGCGCTCGCCGCGGCCACCGCGGCGGGCGCGGCCCACATCGTCGTCACCGGCCGCGCGGTCCCCTGGACCCGGCACGTCCTGGACGACCTCGGTTACGACGGTCTGGCCGTCTGCGGCCAGGGCGCCCAGGTGTACGACGCCGGCGCGCACCGCCTGCTGACCTCGGTCACCCTGGACCGGCAGCTGGCGGGCGTGGCCCTGGCCAAGATCGAGGCCGAGGTGGGGCCGCTGTATCTGGCGGCCAGCCGGGACGGTCTGGACGGCGAAGTGCTGGTCGGCCCGGGCTACGCGATCACGGGCCAACTGCCCGGCACCCCGCTCACGGACGCCTCCGACCTGTGGGCGGCGCCGCTGAACAAGATCTACATACAGCATCCGACGCTGGCCGACGACGAGCTGGCGGAGGCGGCCCGGCAGGCGGCCGGCGGCTTCGTCACGGTGGTCATGGCGGGCGCGGGCATCGTGGAGCTGCTCCCGCTCGGCCTGTCCAAGGCCACGGGTCTGTCGCTGGCGGCCCGCCGCCTGGGCCTGAAGGCGGCCGACACGATCGCCTTCGGCGACATGCCCAACGACATCCCGATGTTCGCCTGGGCGTCCCGGGGCGTGGCCATGGCCAACGCCCACGCGGAGCTGAAGGCGGTGGCCGACGAGATCACGGCCTCCCACGACGAGGACGGCATCGCGGTGGTCCTGGAACACCTGCTGGCGTAGCCCGTCGGCCGACAGCGCCCGAAGGGGCGCGGGCCGTGTCCGACATGCGGCTCCGCCGCGTGCGCGTGCCCGGCCACAGGGGTCCCGCATCAGACAACGAACCCCGGCCCGGGCAGGCGCGCCTCTGAAGGAGCGCGGGACTGTGTCCGATGTGCGGCTCCGCCGCATGGGCGCGCTCGGCCGCACCACCCTGCACTGGGCAACGAACCCCGGCCGAGGCGGCCGAGCCCCAGTGGCAACGTCTCGCGGAGGATGCACGGATCGAACGTGCGCGGGCTTTCCAGCCCGACCACGGCTTAGCAAGCCGGTGCCTTGCCACTCGGCCAATCCTCCGGGTGGGCGGCCTCACGCGAGCGTGGTGCTCGCGTGCTCGAAGCGGCCGCCCCGGGCGGTTCCCTGGCTCTACGGAGAGATGGCGAACTACTCCGGAGCCGGCCTCGGGCCGCCCTGACGGGAGCCGGGCGTACTGCCGTGCATGGACATCGCCCACCTCCACTCCCGGTTCATGTCGCCGGGGCGGTCCCGGCGGACGGTGCACGACCACTGTGCCCCGCCGCCGAAACGGACGCCACCGAATAAAGGACGCGTGGAGAAGGGCCGGACAGGAGGCGGCTCCGGCTTGCTCACTCCTCGCCGGCGAGCGTCAGCGACCGCAGCTTCTGACCGGCGTACCAGGTGGCCAGGACGGTCACCGCCACCAGCAGCACGGTGGCCGTCGGCAGGCCCACGTCGGAGGTCACCAGCGGTCCGTCGGCGATCTTGTGGGCGACGGCCAGCGACCACTGCTGGACGCTCAGGGTGCGCGCGCCCGGCACCAGGGATCCGAACAGCGCTTCCCAGACCAGGGCGTAGACGAGCCCGAACACCACCGCGTGCCGGGAGACCGTGCCCAGCAGCAGGAACAGCGCCGAGTAGGCGATGGAGGAGACCAGCGCGGCGACCGTGTAGGCGACGGCGACCTGCTGGCCGTTGCCGTTCAGGATCAGGCCCGCGATCAGCGTCGGCACGGCCGAGAAGACCATGGTGACGGCGATGGCGACGATGAGCTTCGTGAAGATGATCGTGGGCCGCTTCAACGGCTTGGACAGCAGATAGACCACGGAGCCGTCGTCGATCTCGGGGCCGATCGCGCCCGTGCCCGCGATGACGCCGATGATCGGGACCATGGTGGCGAGTGCGAAGCCGCCGAGGACGTCGGAGGCGGTCTGGTCGTCGGCCCCGGTCAGGGCGCGCACGGCCACGGAGATCACGATCAGCAGCAGCGGCAGCGCGCCGAGGATGAGGGCCCGGCGACGGCCGAGCAGGGCCCGGTAGGTGAGCCGGGCGACGGTGGGGTCGTACATCTTCGGCCTCCTACGCCGCGACCAGGTACGAGAAGACGGACTCCAGGGACTCGTCGGACGGCGAGACCGTGAGGAGCCGGATGCCGTGGTCCCTGGCGACCTTCGGCAGCAGGGCGGTGAAGCGGCCGAAGTCGACGGCCTGGATGCGCAGCGCGCCCTCGGCGTGGTCGACCTCGATGCCGGCCGTGGAGGGATCGGCGATCAGCGCGGCCGCGAGGGCGCGGTCGTCGCTGGAGCGCACCAGGTAGCGGTGCGGGCGGTCGGTCATCAGACGGCGGATCCGGCGGAAGTCGCCGCTGGCCGCGTGCCGTCCGGCGACGACGACCTCGATGTGCCGGGCGAGCTGCTCGACCTCTTCGAGGATGTGCGAGGAGAACAGCACCGTGCGGCCCTCGTCGCCCATCTTGCGCAGCAGGTCCATCAGTTGCATGCGCTGGCGCGGGTCCATGCCGTTGAACGGCTCGTCCAGCAGGAGCAGCGACGGGTCGTGCACCAGGGCGCTCGCCATCTTCACGCGCTGCCGCATGCCCTTGGAGTACGTGGCGATCTTCCGGTCCTGCGCGTACTCCATCTCCACCGTGGCCAGGGCGCGCTGGGCGGCCTTGGCGTCGAGGCCGTGCAGTTCGGCGTTGGCGAGGACGAACTCGCGGCCGGTGAGGAAGTCGTACATCGCCTCGCGTTCGGGGACGATGCCGATGTGCCGGTAGATGGCCTCGTTGCGCCACACCGGCTGGCCGTCGAGGGTGACGCTGCCGGTGGAGGGGGCGAGGAAGCCGCCCATCATGTTGATCAGGGTGGACTTGCCGGCGCCGTTGGGGCCGAGCAGTCCGGTGACACCGGGGCCGATGGTCATGGTGATGTCGTTGACGGCGACCACGTTGCCGAACCAGCGGGAGACGTGGTCGATGTTCAGGGTGGTCACAGTCCCACCTTGCGGTAGCGGCGGACGAGGATGCCGTAGCAGGCGGCGATCAGGCCGAGGACGAACAGGACGTGGGCCACGCCCTGGCCGGCGGAGGGACCGCTGCCGCCCGGATAGGCGGAGCTGCCGCCGAGGAACGCGGACTGCACGCCGTCGATCAGCGTGATCGGCGAGAACAGCCCGATCCACGGCACGGCGGAGCCGCTGCCCTGGGTGTCGGCGATGGCCTGGAGGGTGGAGACCGCGCCGTAGGAGATGGTCAGTACGGCGATCACGGCGGCGATGCCGAAGCCACGGCGCGGGGTGAAGGCGGCGATGACCAGACCGATGCCGGCGAAGAGCAACGAGAGGAGGGCCACGGAGACCAGTCCCTGGGCGAATTCCTTGGTCTGATGGGCGAAGTCCATCTTGGACAGCAGCGCGCCCACGTACATCACCAGCAGCGGGGCGCCGGTGAGGATGAAGAGCGCGGAGGCCAGCGCCGCGAACTTGGCGCGGACGTAGTCGGCGGTCTCGATGGGCCGCGAGAAGTACAGCGGCACGGTCTTGAAGCGCAGGTCGCGGGAGACCGCCTGGGGTGCCTGCGAGGCGACGTACAGGCTGATCACGGCCTGGGTGACGATCGCGTACCGGGTGTAGGACACCGGCAGTTCGTGTGCCTTGGTGACGACGGCGACGGCCACCATGATGGCGGCCGGCACGCACATCACCGCGAACAGCAGCATCGGCAGCACCTTGGACTTCACCGAGCGGCCGAGGCCGTAGGCGCCGCGCAGGGACTGCGAGTACAGCGAGCGGCGGGCGTAGGAACGGCCGAGGCGGGGGCCGTCGTAGCCGCGGTAGCCGATGTCGTGGATGCGGCTCTGGTCGCCGGCGGGCGTTGCCGGGGGATGCTCAACGGCCATGGCCGACGGCCTCCTTCCGCTGTTCGTCGCTGCTGGTGAAGACCTCGGAGATGTGGTGCCGGCGCTGCTCCATGCGCACCAGGCCGAGGCCGAGGTCGGCGACCACGTCGCGGACCAGGTCGTACGTCTCCTCGCCGGTGGCGGTCAGCAGCAGGATGTGCCCGGCGCCGGGCAGTCCGCCGGCCTCCGCGTGGGCCACGGCACCGCGCGCGTGCAGCGCCTCGCGGAGCGCGCGGGTGCCGTCGGGGTGTGCGTCGCTGTCGGTGACCTCGATCGCGAGGGTGGTCGTGGTCTGGGTGAAGTCGGTGGTGGAGCTGGAGCGCAGCAGCTTGCCGCCGTCGATGACGACGACGTGGTCACAGGTGCGCTCCAGCTCGCCCAGCAGATGCGAGGTGACCAGGACCGAGATGCCGAAGTCGCTGTGGATGCGGCGGATCAGACCGAGCATCTCGTCCCGGCCGACCGGGTCGAGTCCGTTGGTCGGCTCGTCCAGGAAGACCAGCTGGGGGTCGTGCACCAGGGCCTGGGCGAGCTTCACGCGCTGCTTCATGCCGGTCGAGTAGCCGCCGATGGGGCGGTAGCGCTCCTCGTACAGCCCCACGTGGCGCAGGGTGTCGGCGGTGCGCTCGCGTGCGGCGGTGGGCGGCAGGCCGGACATGCGGGCCATGTGGACGACGAACTCGGTGGCCGAGACGTCCGGCGGGAGGCAGTCGTGCTCCGGCATGTACCCGACGCGCTCGCGGATGGCGGCGCCCTCGCCGGCGACATCGAGGCCGAGCACCTCGGCCCGGCCCTCCGTGGCGGGGGACAGCCCCAGCAGGATCTTGATCAGGGTGGACTTGCCGGCGCCGTTGGCCCCGACGAGTCCGGTCACACCGGGTCCGATGTCCACGGACAGCCGGTCGAGCGCGGTCACCCGGGGGAACCGCTTGCTCAGGCTTTCGGTCGCGATCACAGTCACGCCTTCGACGGTAGTGATCCGGACCACGTTCGTCGTCAGACCTCAGAGCCGTTTCCTCGTCCGCCCCAGGTATTACGGGACCCTAAGGGTCACCCACCCAGGGGGGCACGGGCGCGGCGGACGGCCGTGGTCCACGCCCCTTGATCCCGCCTATTGACGCCGCCTCTAACAAGTGCCAGATTCGCGTGTGTCAAGTTACGGACGCGTAGCGCGCTCGACGGGACGGGGCGGCATGACGACGGCAGTGAGCAGCGAACCCTCCGTGGACCTGCGGGGATTCAAACGGGTGCAGCGCCTGGCCTACGAATGCGCGGAGGCCGTCGCGGCCCGGCTCGAACCGGGGGTGACCGAGCGCGAGGCGGCGCGGATGCAGCGGGAGTGGCTGCGCGAGCGCGGGGTGCGGGACTGGTTCCACCTCCCCTTCGCCTGGTTCGGCGACCGCACGGCCTTCGCGCACTTCCGCATACCGCTCCAGTTCTTCCCCACCGACCGCGCCCTGGAGCCGGGGATGCCGTTCATCCTGGACCTGGCGCCGGTGTACGAGGGCTACCCGGCGGACGTCGGCTACTCCGGCTCGCTGGGCGTGAACCCGGTGCAGGACCGCCTGATGGCCGACTTGGAGGCACACCGGGAGCTGATCCTGCGCGAGGTGCGCGAACGACGCCCGCTGCGCGAGATATACCAGGACGTGGACCGGCTGATGGTCCGCCAGGGTTACGCCAACCGGCACCGCGCCTACCCCTTCGGGGTGATCGCCCACAAGGTGGACCGGGTACGGCCGCGCCGCTGGTCGCCCCATCTGTTCGGCTTCGGCACGCAGTCCCTGAGGGGCCTGGCCTCCGACGCGCTGCACGGCCACCGCGAGGGCTGGTCGCCGCTGTGGTCGCCGTACCGCTTCTCGGACCACCCGCCGCAGCCGGGCCTGTGGGCGGTCGAACCGCACCTCGGCTTCCGGGGAACGGGCGCGAAGTTCGAGGAGATCCTGGTGGTCACCGACTCCCGGGACGCCGAGGAGAGCGCGTTCTGGCTGGACGACGATCTGCCGCACGTGCGGCGCTGGGCGGAGGAGAAGTGACCTTGGAGGGTGCACGCGAGCGCCGGGTGCGTACCGGCGGGGTCGACCTGTGCGTGGCCGAGCTGGGCGACCCGGCCCAGCCGACCGTCGTACTGGTGCACGGCTATCCGGACAGCAAGGAGGTCTGGTCGGAGGTGGCCGTACGGCTCGCCGAACGCTTCCACGTGGTGCTCTACGACGTCCGCGGCCACGGCCGCTCCACCGCGCCACGACCCCTGCGCGGCGGCTTCACCCTCGCCAAGCTCACCGACGACTTCCTGGCCGTCGTGGACGCGGTCAGCCCGGACCGGCCGGTGCACCTCGTCGGGCACGACTGGGGCTCGGTGCAGTCCTGGGAGTTCGTCACCGTCGGCCGCACGGAGGGCCGCATCGCCTCGTTCACCTCGATCTCGGGGCCGTCCCTGGACCACTTCGGGCACTGGATCGACGCGCGGGTGAAGCGTCCGACGCCCCGGCGGGTGGGCCAGCTCCTCGGCCAGGGCGCCAAGTCCTGGTACGTCTACCTGCTGCACATCCCGGCCCTGCCCGAACTGGCCTGGCGCGGCCCGCTCGGCAAGCGCTGGCCCGGGATCCTGGAGCGGGCCGAGGGGGTCCCGGCCGGCGACTACCCGACCGCCTCCCTCCCCTCGGACGCGGCGCACGGCGCCTGGCTCTACCGGGACAACGTCCGCGCCCGGCTGCGCCGGCCCCGCCCGGACGCCTACGCCCACGCGCCCGTGCAGCTCATCACCCCCCAGGGGGACGTGTTCCTGTCGGAGCGGCTGTACGACGACCTGGACCGGTGGGTGCCCCGGCTGACCCGCCGCACGCTGCCCGCCGGGCACTGGGTGCCGCGCACCCGCCCCGATCAGCTGTCGGCGTGGATCGAGGAGTTCGTCGTGTCCGTGGAAGGCGGCAGGCCCGTCCCGCGGCCCACCGGCCGGCACGCCGAACGGTTCGCCGGGCAGCTGGTGCTGATCACGGGCGCGGGCAGCGGCATCGGACGGGCCACGGCGTTCGCCTTCGCGGAGGCCGGCGCGCGGGTGATCGCCGTCGACCGCGACGCCGAGTCCGCGGCCCGCACCGCCGAGCTGTGCCGGCTGGTCGGCGCGCCCGAGGCGTGGGCCGAGCCGGCCGACGTCTCCGACGAGCAGGCCATGGAGAAGCTCGCCGAGAAGGTGCACCGCGCCTACGGCGTGCTGGACGTGCTGGTCAACAACGCGGGCATCGGCCTGTCGGGCTCCTTCTTCACCACGACGACCGACGACTGGCGCTCGGTGCTGGACGTGAACCTGTGGGGCGTCATCCACGGCTGCCGGCTCTTCGGGGCCCGCATGGCCGAGCGCGGCCAGGGCGGCCACATCGTCAACACTGCCTCGGCCGCGGCCTACCAGCCCTCCCGCCTGCTGCCGGCCTACAGCACCTCCAAGGCGGCGGTGCTGATGCTCTCCGAGTGCCTGCGCGCGGAGCTGGCCCCGAGGGGGATCGGGGTCACGGCGGTCTGCCCGGGCATCGTCAACACCAACATCACCGCCACGGCCCGCTTCACCGGCGTGGACGCGGCCGAACAGCGCCGTCGCCAACAGCGGTCCGCCCGCCTGTACGGCCTGCGGAACTATCCGCCGGAGAAGGTGGCCGACGCGATCCTGGACGCCGTCGCCCGCGACAAGCCGGTGGCTCCGGTGACCCCGGAGGCCAAGGGTGCCCATCTGCTGTCCCGGCTCGCGCCGGGGCTGCTGCGGAGGATCGCGCGGGTGGAACCGAGGCTGTGAGGGCGGGGGACGGGTGCCCCCGGGCGTCACGTCCCCGCCGGTTGTCCACAGTTTCGTCAATTCGCCTGTGGATAACCGCACTTCGTTGTGGATCAAACCTGCGGCCGGGAAAACCCGCGTGATCTGCGTCTCCTCCGGCGGCTCCCTCACGCGCCCCCGCGCGGTGACTGTTTTCGTCCGACACCGACGGGCCCGCTTACGCTCGGACCCATGAGTCTGCGTCTGAGCACCGTGATCCTTCCGTACCGCCGCTGGCACGAAGGCGCCCGTTCGGCGTGGGTGCGCGCCGAGCAGCTCGGCTTCCACGCGGCGTACACCTACGACCACCTGTCCTGGCGCAGCTTCCGTGACGGCCCCTGGTTCGGTGCCGTCCCGACCCTGACGGCCGCCGCCGCGGTCACCGACCGGCTGCGCCTGGGCACACTGGTCACCTCGCCCAACTTCCGCCACCCGGTGACCCTCGCCAAGGAACTGATCTCCCTGGACGACATCTCCGGCGGCCGGATCACCCTGGGCATCGGCGCGGGCGGCACCGGTTTCGACGCGACCGCCCTCGGCCAGGAGCCCTGGAGCCCGCGTGAGCGCGCGGACCGGTTCACCGAGTTCGTCTCCCTCCTCGACCGGCTGCTCACCGAGGACGCGGTGACCTACGAGGGGCGCTTCTACTCGGCCCACGAGGCCCGCAACATCCCGGGCTGTGCACAGCGGCCCCGGCTGCCGTTCGCCGTGGCGGCGACCGGCCCGCGCGGTGTGAAGCTCGCCGCGCAATACGGCCAGGCGTGGGTGACCACCGGCGACCCGAAGCTGTACGAGACCGGCACGCCGGAGCAGTCCGTCGAGGCGCTGCGCGGCCAGATCGGCAGGCTGGCCGAGGCCTGCGAGGCCGCCGGGCGGGACGTGGCCGGACTGGACAAGGTGCTGCTCACCGGCTTCACCCCGGACCGCGGCCGGCCGCTGTCGTCCCTGGACGCCTTCGTGGACTTCGCCGGCCGCCACCGCGAGCTGGGCTTCACCGAGATCGTGATCCACTGGCCCGTCCCGGACTCCGGCTTCGCGGCGGACGAGAAGGTCTTCGAGCGGATCGCCATGGAGGCGCTCGCCCAGCTCGACTGACGGGGGAGGCGGGCGCTTCCGCCCCTCTCCGGCACGTCGCGTGTGTCTCATCCGTGCGCGGTCGCGCACGGCCGTGCGGACGCCTGCGCGAGAATGGCCGGGTGACCTCAGCGACCAGACAGCCCGGGACCCCTGCCGCCGCCCTGCCGGCGCGGCTGATCGCCACCGACCTCGACGGCACTCTGCTGCGCGACGACAAGTCGGTCTCCGCGCGGACCGTCGCCGCGCTGGCCGCCGCCGAGGAGGCCGGGATCGAGGTCTTCTTCGTCACCGGCCGGCCCGCCCGCTGGATGGACGTGGTCAGCGACCACGTCCACGGCCACGGCCTGGCGATCTGCGGCAACGGCGCCGCCGTGGTCGACCTGCACGGCGGCCCCGGCGCCCACCGGTTCGTCAAGGTCCGCGAGCTGGCCCGGGAGAACGCCCTGGCCGCCGTACGGCTGCTGCGCGAGGCGGCCCCCGGCACGGTGTTCGCGGTCGAGCAGACCTACGGCTTCCACCAGGAGCCGGACTATCCCAAGCTGCACATGGAGATACCGGACACCGTGCTGCCCGCCGAGGAGCTGCTCGCCACCGACGGCTCGACCGCCGACCAGCCGGTCCTCAAGATCCTCGCCTACCATCCCTCCCTCGACCCCGACGCCTTCCTCACGCTGGCCCGCCTGGCGGTCGACGGCCACGCCAACGTCACCCGCTCCAGCCCCAGCGCCCTGCTGGAACTGAGCGGCCCCGGCGTTTCCAAGGCCAGCACCCTCGCCCTGTGCTGCGCCGAGCGCGGCATCTCGCACGAGGAGGTCGTGGCCTTCGGGGACATGCCCAACGACGTCGAGATGCTGACCTGGGCCGGGCGGTCGTACGCGATGGGCAACGCCCACCCGGACGCCGTCGCCGCCGCGTCGGGCCGTACCGTCGCCAACAACGACGACGGCGTGGCAGTGGTGATCGAACGGCTCCTCGCCGACCGCGGGTAGCCGGCGGACGCGCCGGTCCGCGCCACTCCCACACCGCCCGGCACGCGTCAGCGCACCCCGCCGGCGCCTCCCGCGATCCGTGACGGCACGCCTCAGCGCGTTCCCGCCAACGCCTCCGTCTCGGACTCCCGGACGGCCATCTCCCGCAGCGGACCGTCCTCGGCCAGCAGCCGCCGGTACGGCCCGCGCTGCACCACCCGGCCCGCGTCGAGCACGATCACCTCGTCCACCGCGTCGAGCCCCGCCAGCCGGTGGGTGATCAGCAGCGTGGTGCGGCCCTCGGTCGCGGCCAGCAGATCGGCGGTCAGCGCGTCCGCCGTCGCCAGGTCCAGGTGCTCCGCGGGCTCGTCCAGGACCAGCACCGGGAAGCCGGCCAGCAGCGCCCGGGCCAGCGCCAGCCGCTGCCGCTGCCCGCCGGACAGCCGGGCCCCGTGCTCGCCGACCAGCGTGTCCAGACCGTCGGGCAGCGACCGGACCCAGTCCAGCAGCCGGGCCCGGGCCAGCGCCTCGCGCAACTCCGCCTCGGTCGCGTCCTTCCTGGCCAGCAGCAGGTTCTCGCGCACCGAGCTGTCGAAGAGGTGCGCGTCCTGCGCACACAGTCCGACGAGCCGCCGTACGTCGTCCCCCGCCACCGCGCACGCGTCCACCCCGGCGAGCGTGTACGAGCCCGCCTGCGGTTCCAGGAACCGCAGCAGCACCTGCGCGAGGGTCGTCTTACCGGAACCGGAGGCCCCCACCACCGCGATCCGGCGCCCCCGCTCCAGCGTCAGGTCCAGCCCGGCGAGCGCCTCCCGCCGCTGTCCCTCATACCGTGCGACCACGCCCTTGAGGACCACTGGGAACGGTGTGACGGGCGCCGGCCGGGGCTGCTCCGGCTCGCGTACGGGCTCGGCGGCGTCCAGGATCTCGTACACCCGCTCCGCGCTGCGCCGCACCCGCTGCCGGTGCCGCACGGCGAGCGGCAGCCCCAGGACGGCCTCGAAGGCGGCCAGCGGGGTCAGTACGACCACGGCCATCGCCACGCCGCCCAGCCGGCCCGCCGCCACCGCCTGGGCGCCGAAGACCGCGGTGGCCGTGACGGTGAGCCCGGAGATCAGCGCGGTCAGCCCGTCCCCGAGCCCGGTGACGGCGGCGGCGCGCGCGGCGATCCCGGTGAGGACGCGGTCCGCTCGCCGTGCCGCGTCCGTCCGGGCCGGCAGCGCGCCGGCGACGGTCAGTTCCGCGGTGCCGGTGAGCAGATCGGTCACCCGGGTCGCGAGGACGCCACGGGCGGGCGCCAGCCGCCGCTCGGTCCGCCGGGCCACGGCAGCGGTCAGCAGGGGCACACCGGCGCCCGCCGCCAGCAGGCCCGCCGCGAGGACGGCGCCGGCCTCGGGCAGCAGCCAGGCCGTGAAGCCGACGGAGGCGGCGGAGACGGCGACGGCGGCTCCGGCGGGCAGCAGCCAGCGCAACCAGTAGTCCTGGAAGGCGTCCACGTCCGCGACCAGCCGGGTGAGCAGATCGCCGCGCCGGGTGCCGCGCAGCCCCGCCGGGGCGAGGCGTTCCAGGCGCCGGTACACCGCCACCCGGGTGTCGGCCAGCATCCGCAGGACGGCGTCGTGCGAGACCAGCCGCTCGGCGTAGCGGAAGACGGCCCGCCCGATACCGAAGGCGCGGGTCGCGGTCACGGCCACCATCAGATACAGCACCGGGGGCTGCTGCGAGGCCCGCGAGATGAGCCAGCCGGAGGTCGCCATCAGCCCGACGGCACTGCCCAGCGCCAGACTCCCCAGCAGCAGCGCCACGGCCAGCCGCCCCCGGGCTCCGCCGCCCAGCGCGCGCACCCGCGCCAGCACACGCCGCCCCCACAGGCCGGCATCGCCGTCCAGCCGACCTTCCCCAGCCGCTCCCCCAGGGCCGCCTTCCGGCAGGCCGAGCAACGACTCCCTCGGTTCACCTTCCAGCCCACCGATTCGGGTGGCGGGTGGGCGAGGACAGGGGTCCAGGGGACGGAGCCCCCTGGAAGTCCGGCCGGCCCCCGCGGGCTCCGCGCCATCCGCCCCACCCAGCCGTACGACCCTGTCGGCCACCCCCAGCAACGCGGGCCGGTGCACGACCAGCAGCACGGTCCGCCCGGCGGCCAGCCTGCGCACCGCCGCCACGACGTCCCCCTCCGTCGCCCCGTCCAGCGCGGCCGTCGGCTCGTCCAGCAACAGCACGGGCCGGTCCGCGAGGAACGCCCGGGCCAGCGCGAGCCGCTGCCGCTGCCCCGCCGACAACCCGGCCCCGTCCTCCCCGAGCACGGTGTCGACCCCGTCCGGCAGCGCCGCCACGAACTCCCAGGCGCCCGCGTCCCGCAACGCCCGCCGCACGGCACCGTCATCGGCCCCGGGCCGGGCCAGCCGCACGTTCTCCGCGATGGTCCCGGCGTACAGGTGGGGCCGCTGCGGCACCCAGGCGATCCGCGACCGCCACTCCTCCAGGTCCAGGCCGGCGAGGTCGGCGCCCCCGACCCGCACCCGCCCCCCGGTGGGCCGTACGAATCCCAGCAACACGCCCAGCAGCGTGGATTTGCCCGCCCCGCTCGGTCCGACCAGCGCCACGGTCTCACCAGGTTCCACCCGGAACGACACACCGGTCACCGCGTCCGACGAGCGCCCGGGATAGCGGACACTGACGTCCTCGAAGGCCACGGCGCCCGCCGGCACCGGGCCCGTACCCGACGCCGGAACCGGCGTCTCCAGCACGGAGAAGATCTCCTCCGCGGCGGCAAGGCCCTCCGCCGCCGCGTGGTACTGCGCCCCCACCTGCCGCAGCGGCAGATACGCCTCGGGCGCCAGCACCAGGATCACCAGCCCGATGTACAGATCCATGTCCCCGTGGACGAGCCGCATCCCGATCGTCACGGCGACCAGCGCGACGGACAGCGTGGCCAGCAGTTCCAGCGCGAAGGAGGAGAGAAAGGCGATCCGCAGGGTGCGCAGCGTGGCCTGCCGGTACTCCCCGGTGATCCGCCGGATGGACTCGGCCTGTGCCTTGGCCCGGCCGAACACCTTCAGCGTCGGCAGGCCCGCGACCACGTCCAGGAAGTGACCGGACAGCCGGGACAGCAGCCGCCACTGACGGTCCATCCGGGACTGGGTAGCCCAGCCGATCAGCACCATGAACAGCGGAATCAGCGGCAGGGTGCCGACGATGATCGCCGCCGACACCCAGTCCTCCGTGACGATACGCGCCAGCACCGCCACCGGCACGACCACGGCCAGCCCCAGCTGCGGGAGATAGCGCGAGAAGTAGTCGTCCAGGGCATCGACCCCGCGCGTGGCCAGGGTGACCAGCGAGCCGGTCCGCTGCCCGCTCAGCCACCCCGGGCCGAGCGCCGCCGCCCGGTCCAGCAGCCGTCCGCGCAGCTCCGACTTGACCGCCGCGCCGGCCCGGTGTGCCGCGAGTTCGGTGAGCCACGCGACCAACGACCGTCCGACCGCGACGGCCGCCAGCAGCAGCAGGGGGGTGCGCAGGCCGGCGGCCGACTCACCGCGCTGGAACGCGCCGACGACGATCTCGGCGACGAGCATCGCCTGCGCGATGACCAGCCCGGCCCCCAGAGCCCCCAGGCCGATGACGGCCACGAGGAAGAGACGGGTGGCGCGGGCGTACCGCAGAAGGCGTGGGTCGATTGATTTCACGTGAAACATGCCCTTCGGTCCAGAGGGTGTGTTTCACGTGAAACACACCCTCGGCGGACTCAGTGAGCGGCGTCGGGAGCGATGTGCTGCGTGCCGATCCGCTTGCGGAACACCCAGTAGGTCCAGCCCTGGTAGAGCACGACGAGCGGGGTGGCGATCGCCGCCAGCCACGTCATGATCTTGAGGGTGTAGGGGCTCGACGAGGCGTTGGTGACCGTCAGGCTCCAGTCCCCGTTCAGGGTGGACGGCATGACGTTCGGGAAGAGCGAGAAGAAGAGCACCGCCACGGTGGCCACGATGGTGACCCCGGAGAGCGCGAACGCCCAGCCCTCCCGTCCGGCCTGGTTGGCCACCAGCGCGGCGGCCAGGGCGGCGACGGCCAGGATCACGGCGACCAGACTCTTGCCGTCACCGCTGTCGGCCTGCGTCCACAGCAGGAAGGCCAGCGCCACGATGGTCGCCACCAGACCGACCCACCGGGCCAGCTTCCGCGCCCGCACCCGGATGTCGCCGACGGTCTTGAGCGCGGTGAAGACCGCTCCGTGGAAGGTGAACAGCGTGAGCGTCACCAGGCCGCCGAGCAGGGCATAGGGGTTGAGCAGATCCCAGACGTCACCGACGTACTCGAAGTGCTGGTCGATCTTCACCCCCCGCACGATGTTCCCGAAGGCCACGCCCCACAGGAACGCCGGGAGGAGCGAGCACCAGAAGATCGCCGTCTCCCAGTTGCGCTGCCACTTCTCCTCGGGCCGCTTGACCCGGTACTCGAAGGCGACACCCCGGACGATCAGGCAGACCAGGATGAGCAGCAGCGGCAGGTAGAAGCCGGAGAAGAGGGTGGCGTACCACTCGGGGAAGGCGGCGAAAGTGGCGCCGCCCGCGGTGAGCAGCCACACCTCGTTGCCGTCCCAGACCGGGCCGATGGTGTTGATCAGCACCCGGCGCTCGGCTCGGTCGCGCGCCAGCAGCTTGGTGAGAACGCCGACTCCGAAGTCGAAGCCCTCCAGGAAGAAGTAGCCGGTCCACAGGACGGCGATCAGGACGAACCAGACGTCGTGAAGTTCCATGACTGTTCCCCCGGCCTAGTACGAGAAGGCCATCGGCTTGTCGGCGTCACGGGTGTCGCCGCCGATCTTCGTGGGCGGGTTGAGGTCGGCCTCGGTGAGGTCGGGCGGGCCGGCCTTGACGTACTTCGCGAGCAGCTTCACCTCGACCACGGCGAGGATCGCGTACAGCGCGGTGAAGACGGCCATCGAGGTGAGGACCTCGCCCTGGGAGACACCGGGGGAGACCGCGTCCCGGGTCCGGAGGACGCCGTAGACGACCCACGGCTGGCGGCCCATCTCGGTGAAGATCCAGCCCCAGGAGTTGGCGATCAGCGGGAAGGCCATCGTCCAGGTCGCGATGCGCCAGTACCAAGGGGTGAGCTTCGGACCGAGCGCCTGGTTCTTGAACAGCACCAGGTGCGGCACCTCGTCCTCGCCGACCCTGAGGTGCTGCGGCAGCATGAACTTCTTGCGGGTCAGCCAGAGTCCGGCCAGCCCGATGGCGAAGGAGGCCATGCCGAAGCCGATCATCCAGCGGAAGCCCCAGAAGGCCACCGGGATGTTGGGCCGGTAGTCGCCGGGCCCGAACTTCTGCTGCTCGGACTTGTTGACGTCGTTGATGCCGGGGACGTACGAGGTGAAGTTGTCGTCGGCGAGGAAGGAGAGCAGGCCCGGGATCTCGATGGCCACGCTGTTGTGGCCCTTCTCCACGTCGCCGTAGGCGAAGATCGAGAACGGCGCGGGCTTCTGGCCGTCCCACAGGGCCTCGGCGGCGGCCATCTTCATCGGCTGCTGCTTGAACATCACCTTGCCGAGGGTGTCGCCGCTGACCGCGGTGAGCAGACCGGCGATGGCCACGGTGATGAGACCGAGCCGCAGCGAGGTCTTCATCTCGCGGATGTGCTTCTTGCGGGCCAGGTGGTAGGCGGATATGCCCACCATGAAGGCGCCACCGGTCAGGAAGGCCGCCGAGAGCGTGTGGAAGGCCTGAGTGAGGGCGGTGTTCTGGGTCAGCACGGCCCAGAAGTCGGTCAGCTCGGCCCGCCCCCTGGCCTTGTCGATCTTGTACCCGACCGGGTGCTGCATCCAGGAGTTGGCCGCGAGGATGAAGTACGCCGACAGGATCGTGCCGATCGAGACCATCCAGATGCAGGCCAGGTGGATCTTCTTCGGCAGCTTGTCCCAGCCGAAGATCCACAGGCCGATGAACGTGGACTCGAAGAAGAACGCGATCAGCGCCTCGAAGGCGAGCGGGGCGCCGAAGATGTCACCGACGAAGCGCGAGTAGTCCGACCAGTTCATGCCGAACTGGAACTCCTGCACGATGCCGGTGACCACGCCCATGGCGATGTTGATCAGGAAGAGCTTGCCCCAGAACTTGGTCGCTCTGAGGTACTTCTCCTTCTCCGTGCGCACCCAGGCCGTCTGCAGCCCGGCCGTGAGCGCGGCCAGGGAGATCGTCAACGGAACGAACAGGAAGTGGTAGACGGTGGTGATGCCGAACTGCCAGCGCGCCAGTGTTTCCGGCGCCAAAGCCAGGTCCACGTCGTCACTCTCCTTACTACGGCGTGGTCAGCGGCGGTTTGCCCCAGTTTGGTGCTCACATACAGGAGCAAACGGGACGCGCTTGTGAACGCGTTCACATTCACAAGCCATTATGACGCACTGATTCTCGGCTGAACCAGGGGGGTCCCCCCTATCGCCGTGGTGTCAAGACCTTGGCAGTGACTTCAACATCTTGTTGAATTGCCCGCCATGCAGATACGCATTTCCTGGCCCGCGGGCAGCATCACCGCGAGCCTCGACGCAAGCACCCCGACCGCGCAGGCCCTCGCCAAGGCGCTGCCCCTCGCGTCGACCGCGAGCACATGGGGTGAGGAGGTGTATTTCGACACAGGCGTCTCCGTTTCACGTGAAACGGACGCCCGTCAGGTCGTGGAGCCGGGCACGGTGGCCTTCTGGACGGAAGGCAACGCCCTTGCCCTCCCCTACGGACCCACGCCGATCTCGCACGACGGGGAGTGCCGGCTCGCGAGCCCGTGCAACATCCTCGGCAGCCTGGACGGGGACGCCGGCCTCCTGGCGACCGTACGAGCCGGCGACCCCATCCGTCTGGAACTGATCGAGGACTGATCCCGCCGCGGGATCACAGTTCCTTGTGGCGCTCCCGCGCCACCGGGGAGCCACAGCTCCCACGGCACCGGGCGCTACCGCCGAGTCACCGCTCCTTGCGGAACGCCTCCGCCACCTTCAGGAAGATGTCGTTCGCCTCGGCCTCGCCGACCGTCACCCGCACACCCTCGCCCGGGAACGGCCGGACCACCACCCCGTGCTCCTCACAGGCTTGCGCGAACGCGACGGTGCGCTCCCCCAGCCGCAGCCACACGAAGTTGGCCTGCGTCTCCGGGACCGTCCAGCCCTGGCCTCGCAGCGTGTCGACCACACGCGTGCGCTCACACACCAACGAGCCGACCCGGCCCAGCAGCTCGTCCTCGGCCCGCAGCGAGGCGATCGCCGCCTCCTGCGCGAGCTGACTCACCCCGAACGGCACCGCCGTCTTGCGCAGGGCCGCCGCCACCGGCTCATGGGCGATCGCGAAACCGACCCGCAGCCCGGCCAGCCCGTAGGCCTTGGAGAAGGTCCGCAGCACACAGACGTTGGGCCGCTGCCGGTACAGCTCCACGCCGTCGGGCACCTCGGGGTCACGGATGAACTCCCGGTAGGCCTCGTCCAGCACCACCAGCACATCCCGGGGCACCCGGTCGAGGAACCGTTCCAGCTCGGCCCGCCGCACCACCGTGCCGGTCGGGTTGTTGGGGTTGCACACGAAGATCAGCCGCGTCCGGTCGGTGATCGCGTCCGCCATCGCGTCGAGGTCGTGCACATCGCCCGGCGTCAACGGCACCTGAACCGGCCGGGCGCCGCTGATCCGCGTGATGATCGGGTACGCCTCGAACGACCGCCATGCGTAGATCACCTCGTCACCGGGGCCACTGGTGGCCTGGAGCAGCTGCTGGGCGACCCCCACCGAGCCGGTCCCGGTCGCCAGGTGGGACAGCGGCACACCGAAGCGGTCGGACAGCTCGTTCATCAGCCCGGTGCAGGACATGTCCGGGTAGCGGTTGAGGTCACAGGCCGCGGCGGTCACGCTCTCCAGCACGCCCGGCAGCGGCGGGTACGGGTTCTCGTTGGAGGACAGCTTGTAGGCGACCGGACCGTCGGCCGCGGCCGGCTTGCCCGGCTTGTAGGTGGGGATACCCTCCAGCTCGGCGCGCAGCTTGGGGCTTGTCTCGCTCACCGCAGTCCTCCTCGCGACCACCGGCGGACCGTCGACGCCGCCGGCTTCCAATACTCCTCACCATAAGAGGATTCGGCCCGGCTGAGTACCGGCACGGTGCTGCCGGAACCGCAGCGCCCCGGCCCGGGGAAGGCGCGGTTCGCGCGGCTCCCGTCGGCATCGGGGGCATCACCGCACGAAGACGCGCGTTTCGGGGGCGCGCCGTACATATATCTATGCGCCGGTGGCTTGCGCCCTGGCGCGCGTCGCCCGTGCAGGTGAGTTGAGACCTCTTCGAAACATCGGGCGCTTGGCAGGTCCGTACGCCTCGGCAAGTCGCGTCTTACCCTGAGAACACCGAACAACCTTTGTTTCTAAGGGACTTGACACCAAATGCCCATGCAGAAACGTGCCTCCCGAGGTGTGCATATGCGTCCGCACCACCCCACCGTGTGAGCCCTACTATCGGCTCGCCATGACAGCAGCAGGGAAGCACCAGGTGAGCCGCGCGGAAACCTCACGTCGAGGCAGTCGGCCGGGCCGGGCGGGCATCAGAGACGTCGCCGCCGCCGCCGGGGTCTCCATCACGACCGTGTCCGACGCCCTCAACGGCAAGGGCCGGCTCCCCGATGCCACCCGGCGCCACGTCCGCGAGGTCGCCGACCGCCTCGGGTACCGGCCCTCGGCCGCCGCCCGAACCCTCCGTACGGGCAAGTCGGGCCTGATCGGCCTGACCGTGACGACCTACGGGGATGAACCTTTCACCTTCACGGAGTTCGCGTACTTCGCGGAGATGGCCCGGGCCGCCACCTCGGCCGCGCTCGCGCGCGGCTACGCGCTGGTCATCCTGCCCGCGACCTCCCGGCACGACGTCTGGTCCAACGTGGCCCTGGACGGCACGGTCGTCATCGACCCCTCCGACCAGGACCCGGTCGTCAGCGAACTCGTCCGGCAAGGACTGCCGGTCGTCTCCGACGGCCGCCCGGCCGGCTCCCTCCCCGTCACCGCCTGGGTCGACAACGACCACGAGGCCGCCGTACTCGGCATCCTCGACCATCTCGCCGACGCCGGCGCCCGCCGCATCGGCCTGCTCACGGGCACCTCGACGGACACCTACACCCATCTGTCCACCACCGCCTACCTGCGCTGGTGCGAACGGGTCGGCCAGGACCCGGTCTACGAGGCGTACCCGGCGCACGACCCGTGCGCGGGCGCCGTCGCCGCCGACCGGCTGCTCGCCCGCCCCGACCGGCCCGACGCGGTCTACGGGCTGTTCGACCCCAACGGCACCGATCTGCTCGCCGCCGCCCGCCGCTACGGCCTGCGCGTCCCCGACGACCTGCTGCTGGTGTGCTGCAGCGAGTCGACCATGTACGCCAGCACCGAGCCACCCGTCACCACGCTGTCGCTGAAGCCACGCCGCATCGGCACCGCCGTCGTCCAGCTCCTCATCGACGCGATCGAAGGCGTCGAGTCCGAGCAGCCGGTCGAGCAGGTGATACCGACCGAACTGATCGTGCGCACCTCCTCCCAGCGGCGGTCGCCGCGCACGACGGTCAGCCCGCCGCGCACCCCGGACGACCGGTAGCGGCCCGGACACCCGGGGCGGCGCGGGGCCCGACGGACGCGGCACGGGGCGCGTCCGGTGCGGCACGAGAACGGTCGGCCGGAGGATCGACCGGTCGACAGCCAGTCGAACATCTGCCCAAACAGGGCGAAAGCCGCGGTGAACCGGAGTCTTGTTCCGATTCACCACCCCTGGGTCATCACACGGCGCGACGCGCATTCCTATGATGGGCCCCACGACACCGCGGACCGCTGCGACCAGGCAGTCCGAAGCGGTGCAGATGCGGCGCGATGGTGGAGGGGTCTGATGACTCAGGGGGCCGGTCAGGGACCCGAGGCGGAGCGGACGGCGACGCTGCGCGACTTCCGGGTACCCGCGTACGTGCACGAGACCGGTCCGTACGCCGGCGGCACCCACCCCGGCAACGCCGTCCCGGCCGGTGACGAGACGTACCCCGAGGGCTACACCCCCACCCAGCGCGACCTGCCGGTCATCAACCGCGGCGACACCCTCCAGCTCCCCGTCGAGCCGGTCCCCGCCCCGCCGGCCCCACAGCCCGCGACCGGGCCCGGACCGCTCTACGTCGTCGGCGACGTCCACGGCTACCTGGACGAGCTGGTGGCCGCTCTCCAGGAGCAGGGCCTGATCGACGCCTCGGGCCAGTGGTGCGCCGGTACCACCCGGCTGTGGTTCCTCGGCGACTTCACCGACCGTGGCCCGGACGGCATCGGCGTCATCGACCTGGTCATGCGGCTGTCCGCCGAGGCCGCCGCGGCAGGCGGTTACTGCAAGGCCCTCATGGGCAACCACGAACTGCTGCTGCTCGGCGCCAAGCGGTTCGGCGACACCCCCGTCAACTCCGGTGCGGGCACCGCCACCTTCCAGGCGGCCTGGTTGCTCAACGGCGGCCAGAAGACCGACATGGACCGCCTCCAGGACCACCATCTGCAGTGGATGGCCCGGCTCGACGCCGTGGAGGTGGTCGACGGTTATCTGCTCATCCACTCCGACACCACCGCCTACCTCGACTACGGCGACTCCATCGAGGCGGTCAACGACACCGTCCGCGAGACCCTGACCCGTAACGACGCCGACGAGGTCTGGGACCTGTTCCGCAAGTTCACCAAGCGCTTCTCCTTCCGGGACGAGGGCGGTGCCGAAGCCGTGCGCACCCTCCTCGACACGTACGGCGGCACCCGCGTCGTTCACGGGCACAGCCCCATCCCCTACCTCCTGGGCGAGGTCGGCTCCGAGGACGGCGAGGAGGGCACCGGCCCGGTCGTCGAGGGTCCGCACGTCTACGCCGACGGGCTCGCCATCGCCATGGACGGCGGAGTGACCATGGCCGGAAAGCTGCTGGTCCAGCAACTCCCGCTGAACGACTGAGCGTTCCCAGGCAGGCGTCTCCCGGGGCGCGTACGCGCGGCCCCGAGCCCTACGGAGCATCGGGGGACGCGGACCGGTCCTCGCCGTACTGGTGCCCGTCCTCTCCGGACAGCCGCGACGGTCTTCCTGGTCGTCGGCTACGTCCTGCGGGCGGTGAGCTCCGGGCAGCCCGGCCGCGTACCGGCGTACCCCTGCCGGACACCGGCCTGGCCCGGCCGTACACCGGGCCACCCGGTCGCGCACCGCGCACGGCCGAGCCGACGCGGTGCGCTCACGGTGGGCCGGTTCAGTCGGCGATGGGCAGGTACACCCGGTTGCCGGCCGCCGCGAACTCCTGTGACTTCTGTGCCATGCCCGCCTCGATCTCGGCCCGGCTGCCGCCGTGCTCCCGCCGGATGTCCTGCGAGATCTTCATGCTGCAGAACTTCGGACCGCACATGGAACAGAAGTGGGCCGTCTTGGCGGGCTCGGCCGGCAGGGTCTCGTCGTGGAACTCCCGTGCCGTGTCGGGGTCCAGGGCGAGATTGAACTGGTCCTCCCACCGGAACTCGAAACGGGCGTCGGACAGCGCGTCATCCCACTCCTGCGCCCCGGGATGTCCCTTGGCGAGGTCCGCCGCGTGTGCGGCGATCTTGTAGGTGATGACGCCGGTCTTGACGTCGTCCCGGTTGGGCAGGCCCAGGTGCTCCTTGGGCGTGACGTAGCAGAGCATCGCCGTACCCCACCAGGCGATCATCGCGGCACCGATGCCGGAGGTGATGTGGTCGTACGCCGGCGCGACGTCCGTGGTCAGCGGGCCGAGCGTATAGAACGGGGCCTCGTCGCAGATCTCCTGCTGAAGGTCGATGTTCTCCTTGATCTTGTGCATCGGCACGTGCCCGGGGCCCTCGATCATCGTCTGCACGCCGAAATTCCTGGCGATCCGGTTGAGTTCGCCGAGCGTCCGCAGCTCCGCGAACTGCGCCTCGTCGTTGGCGTCGGCGATGGAACCGGGCCGCAGGCCGTCTCCCAGCGAGTACGTGACGTCGTAGGCGGCGAGGATCTCGCACAGCTCCTCGAAGTTCTCGTACAGGAACGATTCCTTGTGGTGCGCCAGGCACCACGCGGCCATGATGGAGCCGCCGCGCGAGACGATGCCGGTCTTGCGGTTGGCGGTGAGCGGGACGTACGGCAGCCGGACGCCCGCGTGGACGGTCATG
The DNA here is from genome assembly GCF_016860525.1 of Streptomyces rubradiris. Taxonomy (NCBI): domain Bacteria; kingdom Bacillati; phylum Actinomycetota; class Actinomycetes; order Kitasatosporales; family Streptomycetaceae; genus Streptomyces; species Streptomyces rubradiris. The sequence goes on along the minus strand of NZ_BNEA01000015.1, from coordinate 4,186,919 downwards.
TAGTCCACGCCCTGCTCAGCCTGCTCGATGACGGTGTCCTTGTAGATCTCCCAGGTCAGTTCCTCGGCCTTGCCGTCGACCTTCTCCAGCGCCTGGTAGAGCGGCACGGTGCCGATGGGGACGGGGGAGTTGCGCAGCACCCACTCGCGGGTGGTGTGGATGTTGCGACCGGTGGACAAGTCCATGACCGTGTCGGCGCCCCAGCGGGTCGCCCAGGTCATCTTCTCGACCTCCTCCTCGATGGAGGACGTCACCGCCGAGTTGCCGATGTTGGCGTTCACCTTCACCAGGAACCGCTTGCCGATGATCATCGGCTCGATCTCCGGGTGGTTGACGTTGGCCGGCAGCACGGCCCGGCCCGCCGCGATCTCCTCGCGGACCACCTCGGGCGACACGTTCTCCCGGAGGGCCACGAACTCCATCTCCGGGGTGATCTCACCCCGGCGGGCGTACGCGAGCTGCGTCACCGCCTGACCGGCGCGCCCCCGCCTCGGCTGGCGCGGGCGGCCAGGGAAGACCGCGTCCAGGTTGCGCAGCCCACCGCGCGGCGAGGTGTGCTTGATCCCGTCGTCCTCGGGACGGACGGGCCGGCCCGCGTACTCCTCGGTGTCGCCGCGGGCGATGATCCAGTTCTCGCGCAGCGGCGGCAGACCCCTGCGGACGTCGGTTTCGACGAGTGGATCGGTGTACGGGCCCGATGTGTCGTACAGCGTGACCGACTGCCCGTTGGTGAGGTGCACCTGACGGACCGGCACCCGGAGGTCGGGGCGTGAACCCTCGACATACGCCTTGTGCCAGCCGATGGACTTCCCGGCCTCCGTGGACTTCTCGTCCTGAGCGGAGGCAGGCGTGCGTGCGTCCTTGTTGGTCATGAGACCTACTCCCTACGCCGGCATTACCCGGTAACAGGTTCGGCGGTCGACGCAGCGGTTTCCGTCGGCCGACATCCCCCGCGGAACATCGCTCGTTCCACGTGAAACATCGCAACCACGGAGGTCAGCGCCCTCTCAGCCCGGTGCTCCGAGCTCCCGCGTGTGCAAAGGTGCCTCCACGCTAGCGCCATGTATGGCGCGGTGAACAGTGGGCCCCCCTGCGTTCTTGGGATGATCGGGCGGTGACCAGCATGGAGCAGTACCCCTATCAGCCGCCCGAGCCGCACCGCCGAGACGGCGCGGCACAGGGCACCGGGCACGGTCACGAGGCCGCCGGGACCGGCCATGGAGCCGCTTCCGGACACGGACACGCGCACGGCCACAGCCACAGTCACGGCCCCGCCGCTCCCGTCTCCCAGCACCTGCGCAAGGTCATCGCGGCGATCCTGGTCCCCTTCACCGCGGCGGTCCTGGTCGGTCTCGTGGTGCTCTGGCCCGGACAGGCCCCGGCCCACAAGCGCACCGGCGTCGGCTTCGACCGGCAGACCCAGCAGGCCACGGTCACCCGGGTCGTCGAGCTGAGCTGCGCGTCGGCGAACGCCTCCGGTGTGCCTCCGACCGGCGACACCTCCACGGCCGAGGGCAGTTCGGCGCAGCAGCGCGCCGACGGCACCTGCAAGAAGGCCACCATCCGGGTCGACACCGGCAAGGACAAGGGCCGTACCTTCACCGAGATCGTGCAGCCGGACCAGTCGCGCCAGCTCCACCAGGACGAGAAGGTCGTCGTCGCCTACGAGCCCTCGGCACCGAAGGACCTGCAGTACGCGGTGACCGATGTGAACCGGAAGTTCCCCATGACGCTGCTCGCGGGGGTCTTCGCGGTGGCCGTGGTCCTGGTGGGCCGGCTGCGCGGTGTCATGGCGCTGATCGCGCTGGCCGTCAGCTTCCTGCTGCTGACGCTGTTCATCCTGCCGGCGATCCTCGAGGGCTCGAACCCGCTGCTGGTGGCCGTGGTCGGGTCGAGCGCCATCATGCTGATCGCCCTGTACCTGTGTCACGGGCTGTCGGCCCGCACCTCGGTGGCGGTGCTCGGCACGCTGATATCGCTGGCGCTGATCGGTGTGCTCGGCTCGCTGTTCATCGGCTGGGCCGCGCTGACCGGCAACACGGACGACAACACCGGTCTCATCCACGGCCTGTATCCGTCGATCGACATGAGCGGTCTGTTGCTGGCCGGGGTCATCATCGGTTCGCTCGGCGTCCTGGACGATGTGACGGTGACCCAGACTTCGGCCGTCTGGGAGCTGCACGAGGCCAACCCGTCGATGGGCTGGCGCGGGTTGTACCGGGCGGGCATCCGGATCGGCCGCGACCACATCGCGTCCGTGGTCAACACCCTGGTGCTCGCCTACGCCGGTGCCGCGCTGCCGTTGCTGCTGCTGTTCTCGATCGCGCAGAGCAGTGTCGGGACTGTGGCCAACAGCGAGCTGGTGGCCGAGGAGATCGTGCGCACGCTGGTGGGCTCGATCGGTCTGGTCGCCTCCGTCCCGGTCACCACGGCGCTGGCCGCGCTGGTGGTGTCGGCCGACCGCGCCGCCCCGGACTCCGGAGTGGCCGGGGCATCCGCCGGGGCCCGGCCCGCGCCGGCGGGGGCCGGGGCATCCGCCGGGGCCCGGCCCGCGCCGGCGCGCGGCGGCCGGGGACGGCGCCGGAAGCGGTGAGCGCCGCCGGGACCGGCCCCGGCGCGCAGAAGCGTTCCTGCGGCGCACCGCGCGAAACCGGCGGTGCGCCCCTCGCGGGTGACGCTTCAGCCGGCGCTCTGCTCCTCGGCCAGGATGCGGTCCAGGGCCTCGTCCAGATGTGCGTCGAAATCGGCCAGGGCGCCCTCCTGTCCGAGCGGCACCAGCTTGTCCGTGCGGTCGAGGAAGGCCACCAGCGGGGGTGCCGACGAGCGGAAGACGGCGTGGTCGCCGCCTACCTGAAGGCGGATCAGCACCTCGCCCAGCACCTCGGAATCGGCGGGGGAGATGCGCACGTCTCCCTCCCCGCACGGACGGCCGACCCCGTCGACCAGCAGCTCGCGCCCGAAGGCCCAGGTCACCGGCGCGTCGCCGGGCAGATGAAAGGTGAGCCGCACGGCATAGGGATCACTGGTTTCGTAGCGCAACTCCACCGGGATGCGGAAGGAGAGCTCCTCCGACACGAGAAAGCTCATCATGACTTCTGCCTGTACGGACTCGCGCATTGACTACCCCGTCATATGACGTCGACTGGCCGGGATCGATCCCTCTGACCGTGCTCAAATCTTGCTGAAAGTACACAGTGGATTACAAGGAGTGAGTTTTCAGATACTGATAGCGAGCGTGAGCGACCCCAGGTGACGCCCGATCTCCGTCTGGAGCCGGCGGGCGGCGGGCAGCAGCCGGTCGGCCTGGTGGGCGGGGAGCGAGATGGCCACCGTGGCCGCGGTGGCGCCGACCGTGATGGGGACCGCCGCGCAGACCGTCCCGACGGCGTACTCCTGACGCTCCACCGTCGGTTCCATCCGGCGGGTCCGGGCCAGCCGCCGTAGCAGCGCGTCGTCGTCCCGCACGGTGTACGGCGTGATGGGCCGGACGGGATAGCGCGCGAGATGGTCGCGCCGCGCCTCCTCGTCCAGCTGGGAGAGCAGACACTGTCCGATGGCGTGGGCATGGCCGGTCTCGCGGAAGTCCGCCCATTCCTCGACCGCCGGTGCCTGCCGGGAGGCGGAGACGCACATGACCTCGATCTCGCCGTCCCGGTACATCGCGTAGTAGACCGGCACACCGATGGAATCGCGCCAGTGCGCGAGCGTGTCCGCCACCATGCTGCGACGTTTCTGCTGTGCTCCGCCGCGGGCCAGACGTTCCGCTGCGTCACCGAGGAAGAACAGCCCCTTGTCCCGGTGCAGATAGCCCTCGTGCACCAGGGTGCGCAGCAGGTGGTAGGTGGTGGGCAGGGCGAGCCCGGTCTCGCGGGCGAGTTGTTTGGCGGGGGCGCCGTAGGGGTGCGAGGCGACGGTCTCCAGCAGTCGCATGGCGCGCTGGACGGAGCCGATGAGCGTGCCGGCGGGCGCGGCCGCGGACCGCGGTGCCGGCCGGCCGGCGGAGGACGGTGGCCCGCAGGCATCCGCGCCGGGCGGCAGGCCGGGGCTGTCCGCCGTGTGCGCGCCGCCCTGTCCGGGGACGAGCGGGGACGGCGGTCGCTGGAGAGGAGGTCCGCAGGGGCGCGGTGCGACGGCGGGTGCGGGGGGTGCTGCCGGTGCGGTGTCGACGATGGCCAAGGGGGTCACTCCCGAAGCGCGAGGGGGGGAGCCCGTGCGAGAGGACATGCACGGGGTTGGCGCCGCCCACGGAGCCGGAGCCGGTGGGGGGTTCCGGACTTTAACCGTCCGCCACCGCGCCGGGACCGCTCCGGACCGAAACTTCCCTCCCCCGAGGGAACCGCCCTGTCACCGCTGACCGATGACCGGGTGCCTCACCACCCGCTGCGCGACGAGGAGTTGCCGGTGAACTTCCGCACGATGTAGATCAGGCCGCCGACCAGCGCGACGAAGACCAGCACCTTGAACAGCAGGCCGATCACGAACCCGACCACGCTCGCTATCAGGCCGCCGAACACGACCAGGGCGATGACCGGCACCGCAACCCACTTCACCCACCACGGCAGCCCCGCGAAGATCTCTCGCATCGCCTCGTCCTTTGCGCTCTCGTGCGTCGTCTGTGGTACGCACTCGATGCTAGGGCCGCGAAGGTTCCGGACGGGGGCCCGGCAACCCTTGTCCTGCCCTGATCCGTCCCCTAGGGAACCCGGGGAACCCGGCTCACGCCTCGGGCGGAGAGAACACGACGAGCACCCTGAGGTCCTCGCTGATGTGATGGAACTTGTGCGGGACCCCGGCGGGCACGTACACGACGCTGCCCCGCGCCACCTGCGTCGTCTCCAGGCCGACCGTGAGCGAGGCCCGGCCGCTGACCACGAAGTACACCTCGTCCTGGTTGTGCGGCTTCTGCGGGTCGTGCTCACCCGCGTCGAGGGCGTACAGACCGACCGACATGTTCCGCTCGCGCAGGAACTGCAGGTAGGCGCCCTCGTTGGCGACGCGTTCCGCCTCCAGGTCATCCAGTCGGAATGCCTTCATCGCCGCTGCCGTCCTCGCTTCGCTGCTCACCGTTGCCCTGCTCCTCGCGGTCCCGCCGGCCACCGTCCGGCCGGGTTCCGCCCGGTCTGCCACGATCAGACACATGAGGAATTTCCTAGTCAAGACGATCGCCAACGCGGGCGCCCTGGCGGTCGCGGTATGGGCTCTCGACAAGATCACCCTGACCGGTGACAGCACCGCCAAGAAGGCCGGCACGCTGATCGCCGTCGCGTTGATCTTCGGCTTGGTCAACTGGCTGGTCAAGCCGATCGTGAAGGTACTCACCTTCCCGCTGTTCATCCTGACCCTCGGCCTGATCACCCTGGTCGTGAACGCGCTGATGCTGCTGCTGACCTCCTGGGTGTGCGGCAAGCTCGACCTCAGCTTCCATGTGGAGGGCTTCTGGACGGCCGTGCTCGGCGGTCTGATCGTCTCCGTCGTCTCCTGGGCGCTGCACGTCGTCCTGCCCGACGAGGACTGAGCGCACCATGACCTACCGCGTCTGTTTCGTGTGCACCGGCAACATCTGCCGCTCCCCGATGGCCGAATCCGTCTTCCGCGCGCGCGTGGCGGAGGCCGGTCTGGAGGATCTGGTGGTGGTCGACAGCGCCGGCACCGGCGGCTGGCACGAGGGGGAGCCGGCCGACCCGCGCACCGTCTCGGTCCTGGAGGAACACGGCTACGACAGCGAGCACACGGCCCGCCAGTTCCTGCCGTCGTGGTTCTCCCGGCTCGACCTTGTGATAGCCCTCGACACCGGCCACCTCCGGGCCCTGCGCCGTCTCGCGCCCACCGAGGAGGACGCCTGCAAGATCCGCCTGCTGCGTTCCTACGACCCCGCCGCCGGCCCCGACCTCGACGTACCCGACCCGTATTACGGGGGCCGGGAGGGCTTCGAGGAGTGCCTTGAGATGGTGGAGGCGGCGAGCACCGGGCTGCTCGCCGCCGTACAGGACGAACTGGAAGGACGGGCCGCATGAGCGAGGGCACGAAGGACGAGGGCCGCACGGGCGACGGCACGCGCGCGGTACGGGCGGGGCTGCCCGAGCCGGCCAAGAACGAGCCGACCCTGCCCGGCCCGGTGTTCGCGGCACACTTCCACCTGCCCGGTGAGGTGGCGGGACCGTACTCGTACGGCCGTGACGACAATCCGACCTGGACCTTGCTGGAGCGGGCCATAGGCGAGCTGGAGGCGCCGGGGCGGGAGGACGTCGAGACGCTGGTGTTCGCCTCCGGCATGGCGGCGATCTCCTCCGTGCTGTTCTCGCAGCTGCGCGCCGGAGACGCGGTCGTGCTGCCCTCCGACGGTTACCAGGTACTGCCGCTGGTCCGCGCCCAGCTGGAGGCCTACGGCATCGAGGTGCGCACCGCGCCGACCGGCGGCGATGCCCAGCTGGAGCTGCTGGACGGGGCGCGGCTGCTGTGGATCGAGACCCCGTCGAACCCCGGGCTCGACGTCTGCGACATCCGGCGGCTGGCCGATGCGGCACACGCGCGTGGCGCGCTGGTCGCCGTGGACAACACCCTCGCCACCCCGCTCGGGCAGCGCCCGCTGGAGCTGGGCGCCGACTTCTCCGTGGCCAGCGGCACCAAGCAGCTCACCGGGCACGGTGATGTCCTGCTGGGCTATGTGACCGGCCGCGACGCCGAGGCGATGGCCGCCGTGCGCCGCTGGCGCAAGATCGTCGGCGCGATTTCCGGGCCCATGGAGGCCTGGCTCGCGCACCGGTCCATCGCCACGCTCCATCTGCGCGTCGACCGGCAGAACGCCACCGCCCTGGCGGTCGCCGAGGCGCTGCGGCAGCGGCCCGAGGTCTCCGGTCTGCGCTACCCGGGTCTGCCCGACGATCCCTCGCACCCGGTCGCGGCACGGCAGATGCGCCGCTACGGCTGTGTCGTGTCCTTCACGCTGCCCACGCGCGCGCGTGCCGAGCGTTTTCTCGCGGCCCTGCGTCTGGTGGAGGACGCGACGAGCTTCGGCGGGGTGCGCTCCACGGCCGAGCGGCGACGCCGCTGGGGCGGGGACGACGTCCCGGAGGGCTTCATCCGGATGTCCGTCGGCGCGGAGGACCCGGAGGACCTGGTGGCCGACGTTCTGCGCGCCCTGGACGAGTCCGCCGAGTAGCGCCTTCCGCGGTGGCCGACCACCGGTTCCCGGACGGTCCGAGCCTCCCCCCCTCGTGGCTCGGACCGTCTGCGGCCTGGGTGGAAAGACCGCCCGGACAAGGCTAGTTGACTCTGCGTCAGTGTCCAATCACAGTAGCGACAGGGACGTATCGACATATTTATAGTTGGTGCCTGCCTGGCGGCCGGCGGAAGGGCGAGGAGGGCAGGGACAGGGAGGGCACGCCATGGATCTGGCCTTGCTGCGGACCTTCGTCACCGTGCACAGGGCTGGTTCCTTCACCCGCGCCGCCGCTCTGCTCGGCCTCTCCCAGCCGGCCGTCACCTCGCAGATCCGCACGCTGGAGCGCCAGCTCGGCAGGCCGCTCTTCCTCCGCCAGGCGCGGGGAGTGACCCCGACGACCATCGGTGACGAACTCGCCCACCGGGCCGCGCCCCATCTCGACGCCCTGGTGGAGATAGCGGAATGCGGACTGGACGACGACTCCTCGCCCCGGACGCTGTACCTGGCCGGCCCTCCGGAGTTCACCACCGAACGCGTGCTGCCCGTCCTCACCGGGCTGACCGGCGAGGACGGCCAGGGCTTCACGTTGCGCGTCTCCTTCGGCACGGCGGAGGAGACGCTGGAGGGACTGGCCTGCGGCCGGCACGACCTGGCCATCAGCACGACCCGACCGCGCGGGGCCCTGCTGTCCGCCACTCCGCTGTGTGACGAGGAGCATGTGCTGGTCGCGGCCCCGCGCTGGGCGGAGCGGATCGGCGCGGACACCGTACGGCTGAAAGGCGCGCCGGCCCTGGAAGACATGCCCGTGATCGACGTCCACGAGTCGCTGCCGTTCGTCTCGCGCTACTGGGCTTCCGTGTTCGACTGCACCCCGGCCGCCACGGGCACGGTGATCGTCCCGGATCTGCGGGCGGTGCTGTCCTGTGCAAGCGCCGGGACCGGGCTGGCGGTGCTTCCCCGCTATCTGTGCGCGCATGCGCTGGAGCAGGGCACGGTCGTCACCCTGCTCGACCCGGTGGTGGCGCCGTTGCGCACGTACTTCCTGGTGGTGCGGACCGGAACACTTCCCCTGCCGCATGTCGCGCGGGCTCACGAGTGGCTCCAGCGTGCGGCCACGGCCTGGTGCTGAGGCCGCCGGGGTGGGGTGCACGCACGGCGGTCGGCTCGTGGCGCTTTGCGATGTTTCACGTGGAACCAGCGGGGCCACATTTCTCCCATGACCGTCCGACCCGTGGTCAAGCGCACCGCCCGTGCCGTTCTCCTGGACGGTGACGACCTGATCCTGATCAAGCGCACCAAGCCCGGCGTCGATCCCTACTGGGTCACTCCCGGTGGCGGGGTCGAACCCGGGGACTCGACCGTCGTGGACGCCCTGCACCGAGAGGTGTACGAGGAACTCGGCGCCAAGATCACCGATGTGGTGCCGTGTTTCGTGGACACGGTGGAGCACATCGGTGAGGACGGCGGCGCGACCGGTGTGAAGGTGCAGCACTTCTTCGTCTGCCGGCTGGAGTCCATGGACCCGGCCCTGCGCCACGGCCCCGAAGTGGAGGAGCCGGCTGGTGAGTACGAGATCGTCCGGGTCCCGTTCACCCGCGTCGGCATCGCCTCCGTCCACCTCGTCCCGCTGTCCCTGCGCCACTACCTGGACGGGAACATCGAGGGAGTACGGGCCATGCACGCCCCCGACCTCGGGTAAGCGGGGTCAGCGAACAGGAGCGCGACTCCGGGTGCCGGAACACGTCCCTTGGGACTACTGTGCCGGCCCGACCAGTTCATAGGCTTCCCACAGGTCCCGTCCCGAGTAGGAGTGGGTGGCGAGGTCGGCCACGTGGGAGTCGGCGTTGACCGCCACGGACACCGGCACGGCGGCGAACAGCTCCTTGTCCGACGCCGAGTCGCCGTACGCCACGCAGTCCGCGCGGGTCACGCCGAATTCCGCGCAGAGCCGTTCCGCGATGACCACCTTGGCGGCGGCGTTGAGCACCCCGGACGGGTCGACGGGCTCGGTGAACGGTACGGCCGGGAAGCGGGAACCGTGCGCCGCGTGGGCACCCCACTCCAGGAGGCGTTCGACGAAGAAGGAGGGCGAGAGGGACACCACCGCGCAGTATTCACCCGCGTTCCTGATCTGCGCCCACACCTCGCGGATCCGGGCCAGCCAGGGAGCCGCCTCGAACGCGGCCCGCACATGCGCGTCGGTCAGGCCGGCCCACAGGTCGTACACCTGCGCGGCATACTCCGGCGGCCCGATCCGCCCGTCCGCGATCGCCCGTTCCAAGGCCACCGTCTCGCGCTCCAGGCCCAACTGGCGCGATATCTCCAGCGGAGCGGTGGTCCCGTGCAGCAACGTCCCGTCCATGTCGAACAGATGAAGTCTGGTCATGACGCCGAGGCTAGTGAGGCTGCGCGATGTTTCACGTGAAACACCGCACAACTGTCCGAGGGCTGTACGGATGGCCATGAGATGGCCAAAAGCACGTGCGTCTGCATCGAAACAGGTGGACGGCAGGGGCGCCGTTCGGACAGCCTGACCTGCGTGCCAACTCCTTCCCTCGCCCATCTGCCCATCCGCCGTCTGACGCTTCGCGATCTCACCGCCTGCGCCGACCTGTCCGAAGACCGGGGGTGGCCACGCGAGGAACACAAGTGGGGCTTCCTCCTCACCGCCGGGAAGGGATACGGCATCGACGACCCCGAGGGCGGCCTGGTCGCCGCGTGCGTCGTCACGGAGTACGGCGGGTGGGGGCGGCCGGATCTCGGCGCCATCGGCATGGTCCTGGTGGCCGAGCGCCATGCCCGTCAAGGGGTCGGCCGCCGTTTGATGCGGCACGTCGTCTCGGTCATGGGAACCACCCCGCTGACCCTGCACGCCACCCCCAACGGGCGTCCCCTCTACGAGGAGCTGGGCTTCAAGGTGACGGGCCGGGCCGAGATGCTGAGGGGCCGCTTCACTCCCGGCGGCCCGGAGTCCGCGGTCGTCACGCGTGCCGCCACCGCGGAGGACCTCCCGGCGATCGTGCGCCTCGACGAGGAGGTGTTCGGCACCGATCGCACGCCTCTCATCACCCGGTTGCCCGCCTTCGCCGATCAGCTGCGGGTCGCCGAGGAGGCCGGCCGGCTCATCGGCTACACCGCCGCGTGGCCCAACATGGACACCCATGTCGTCGGCCCGCTGATCGCCCGGGACACGGAGACCGCCAAGGCGCTCATCACCTCGCTGGCGGCCCGTACCGAGCGCCCCCTGCGCACCGACATCGACGTGCGCCACGAGGAGCTGCTGACCTGGGCCAAGGAGCGGGGGCTGGCCTCCGTGGCCTTCAACTCGGTGATGACCTACGGCATCCCGGACCTGCCAGGGGACTGGACCCGGCGGTTCGCACCCCTGACCGTCGCCGCGGGCTGACCCGCGTAGGGACGTGCGCCGGCCCCGCCGCCCGGGGCGGCGGGGCCGGCGTCGCGAGGTCGGCTACCGGGTCAGGCGAGCGCCTCCACGGCCGCGGTGGCGAACCCGTGGTCCTGCTCCGGCGCACCGCCGCCGACGCCGATGGCGCCGATCAGCCGGCCGTCCCGGCGGATGGGGACACCGCCCGCGATGAACAGCAGGGGCCGGTCGAGAGCGGTGGGCAGGGTGTGGAAGAGGCCGCCGGGCTGGACGGCGTCGACGAGGTCGGCGGTGGGCGCGTTCAGCTGGAGGGCCGTGTACGCCTTGCGGGTGCTGGTCTCGCCGGAGATCAGCACGGCCCGGTCGTCCCGGCGGAAGGCGAGCAGGTGGCCACCGGCGTCCAGGACGGTGACGCTGACGGTGACTCCGGCGTCCTCTGCCGCCCGGCGGGCCGTGGCGACGAGCAGTTCGGCGTCCTCGATGGTGAGCGGGGCGACGGCGGTGGTGCTCATGGAGCTGTCTCCTTGGATGGTGCTTGGGGTTGGTGCTTGGCCGTACCGGGACGCAGGCCCGGTACGGACGTCTGTGGGGTCGCGGGGAGTGAGGCGTCCGGAGTGCGGGCGGCTCAGTGGTGGACGGTGGTCCGCCGCTCGGCCGGCGTCCCGGAGGCGATCACGGTGCCGGGCGTACCGTCCCGGCGCTCCAGGGCGGCCGAGAGGAAGGCGAGGAGCAGCGCGGCGGCGGCGAGGACGGCACCGACCCAGTTGGGGGACGTGTAGCCGAAGCCGGCCGCGATCACGACACCGCCGAGCCAGGCGGACAGGGCGTTGCCCAAGTTGAAGGCGCCGATGTTCACGGCGGACGCGAGCGTCGGAGCGCCGTGCGCCTGGTCGAGGACGCGCTTCTGCAGCGGCGGCACGGTGGCGAAGCCCAGGGCGCCGATCAGTGCGATGGTCACCGCCGCCGCGATCTTGTTGTGGGCGGTGAGCGTGAAGAGCGCCAGGACGACGGCCAGGGCGCCCAGGGAGATGTACAGCATCGGCATCAGGGCGCGGTCGGCGAACTTGCCGCCGACGAGATTGCCGCCGACCATGCCGAGGCCGAACAGGACCAGCAGCCAGGTGACCGATCCGTCGGAGAATCCGGCGATGTGGGTCATCATCGGCGCGATGTAGGTGATGGCCGCGAAGACACCGCCGAAACCGAGAACGGTCATCGCCATGGCGAGCAGCACCTGGGCGTTCTTGAAGGCGGCCAGTTCGTGGCGCAGCCGCACGCCCTCCGGGCGGGGCAGCTCGGGAACGAGCTTGGCGATACCGGCGAGACCGACGACGCCGAGCGCGGCGACGATGCCGAAGGTGACGCGCCAGCCGACGCTCTGCCCGATGAGCGTGCCCAGCGGTACGCCGACGACATTGGCGACGGTCAGGCCGGTGAACATCATGGCGATGGCTCCGGCCTTCTTCTCCGGTGCGACCAGTTCGGCGGCGACGACCGAGCCGATGCCGAAGAAGGCACCGTGGGCGAGGGAGGCGATCACCCGTCCGAGGAGCATGATCGCGAAAGCCGGGGCCACCGCGGAGAGCAGGTTGCCGGCGATGAAGAGGCCCATCAGCAGCATCAGCATGCGCTTGCGCGGGACCTTGGTGCCGAGCACGGTCATGATCGGCGCGCCGATGACGACGCCGAGGGCGTAGCCGGTCACGAGCAGGCCCGCCGTGGGGATGGAGACCCCGAAGTCGCTCGCGACCTCGGGCAGCAGTCCCATGATCACGAACTCGGTCGTTCCGATTCCGAAGGCCCCGATCGCGAGGGCCAGAAGCGCGAGAGGCATGTGGGGGTACACCTTCCCAGAAGATTGCAAGAGCGCTTAGCTTGCGCCCACAATAGTTGCAGACGCTGGCTAATTGCAAACGCCGACTATTGCGTCAGTGCTCTACCCTTGTGGGAGCCGCTCCGGACGGAGGAAACGCCAATGACAGCGACGGACCCAGCGCTCACCGCCCTCGCCCAGGGCTGGTGCGCCCTATCTGCGCTGCACGGAAGGATCGAGGCGCACATCGAACGCGCCCTGCAGGCCAAGCACGATCTGAGCGTGCGCGAGTACTCGCTGCTGGACGTGCTCAGCAGGCAGCACGCCGGCGAAGGCGGACATCTGCAGATGAAGCAGGTCGCCGACGCGGTCGTACTCAGCCAGAGCGCCACCACCCGCCTGGTGAGCCGGCTGGAGGACCGCGGCCTGCTGGAGCGCTACCTCTGCCCCACCGACCGCCGAGGCATCTACACCAACGTCACCCCGGCGGGCCTGCGCCTGCTGGAAGAGGCGCGGCCCACCAATGACGCCGCCCTGCGTGAGGCCCTGGACGACGCCGCGAAGGTCCCCGAACTGGCTCCGCTGGTCCGGGTGGTGGAGTCGCTGAACGTGTCCGCATAGGGTGCGCGCATGGGAGATCTTGAGATACGCGCCGCGACCGCCGACGACCTTCCGGCGATCGTCGCGATGCTCGCTGATGATCCGCTCGGCGCCCAGCGCGAGTCACCGGACGACCTGACGCCCTACCGGACCGCGCTGGCACGCCTCGCCGCCGATCCGAACCAGCACCTGGTCGTCGCCGTGCGCGAAGACCGTGTCATCGGCACCTTGCAACTCACGATCATCCCCGGACTCTCCCACCGGGGAGCCACCCGCGCGCTCATCGAGGCCGTGCGCATCCACGCCGACGAACGGGGCAGTGGGCTCGGCAGCAGGCTGATCGAGTGGGCGATCGACACCTCCCGGCGGCTCGACTGCCGGATGGTGCAGCTGACGTCCGACAAGACCCGCACCGACGCCCACCGCTTCTACGAACGGCTGGGCTTCACGGCCTCGCACGAGGGCTTCAAACTGCGGCTCTGACCGCGCACCGGGGCGCCGCCACGGTCAAAGGGGTGTGTTTCACGTGAAACACACCCCGGTCGGCCGAGGGTCAGCCGATGCCCCGCCACCCCTGCGCGTCCACGCCTCCGGGCACCGCGGCCTCGGGGTCGTACGGCTGCCGAGTGAACACAAACGAGCCGAGGTCGAGATGGCTCAGGGAGCCGTCCAGGCGCCGCACGGGCCGCAGCAGTTCACCGGCGTAGTAGCCCTCCAGCCCGGTCCAGGTACCGTCCCCGTTCCCGCGGAAGCGGGCCCTGCGGCCTCCCCCGGTCAGCGGCGCCAGGAGGAGCAGCCCGTCGGCGGTCGCGCGCAGGCCGAAGGCGTGCGTCCCCCAGTACCACTGCCCCACCAGTTCCAGCACCGCCGGATCGACCTCGCGCAGCGGCCGCCAGGGCTCGGGGATGCGGGGTTCCGCCTCGGCGACGATCCGCACCAGGTCCGCCGCCACCGCACCCGGCAGCGGACCGCTGGTGCAGTTGGTGAGCACCACCGCGGCGACATCGTCCGCGACGCTGATGGTGAGACTTGCCAGGAAGCCCGGCAGCGAACCGGAATGCCCGACGAGCAACCGGCCGTTCCGGTGCTGGATCTGCAGCCCGAGGCCGTACGTGATCCCGTCCACCACGTCCGCGCTCTCAGCCGGTGCCGCGGGCCTCCGCATCTCTGCCACCGACTCCGCACCGAGGACCCGGTCGTCTCCCCGGGCCAGAAACACGGCGAACCGCGCCAGATCCCCGGTGGTCGACCAGAGCTGACCGGCCGGCGCCATCCGGCCCAGGTCCTCCAGCGGCTCGGGCAGCAGCGCGTCGGCCCACGGATGCACGGCCCAGCCGCCCGCGTGCGGCGCCCGCGGTCGCGTACTCGTCCGGTGCAGACCGAGCGGCTCCAGGATCTCCGCGCGCAGCACCTCCTCCCAAGGGGCGCCGCGCACCTCCTCCACCAGGGCACCGAGCAGGGCATAACCCGGGTTGGAGTAGTGGTGCCGCCGTCCGGCGGGATGCAGCAGGGGCTGCTCGCCCAGCACATCGCTCAGCTCGGGCCGCAGCGAACCGGGCGTGCGCTCCCACCAGGGCGCGGGCGATTCTGCCGCCAGCCCCGCCGTGTGGGCGAGCAACTCCGCGATGGTCGCCTCCCCCACGCCGGTGCCCGGCAGATGCTTCTCCAGCGGATCACCGAGGTCGAGCAGGCCCTCGTCACGCAGCCGCAGCACCAGCACGGCGGTGAAGGTCTTGGTGATGGACCCGATCCGGTACTGCACCGTCTCGTCCGGTCCGTGTCCGTCCACCGAGGTCCGTGCCCCGTGCCACACGGCCCGTCCGTCCCGCACGACGGCGGCCACCAGCGACGGAGCCCGCCCCTCGGTCTGCGCGACGGCGATCCGGTGCAGCAGCGCACGCCGGGTGCCCGGCAGCAGCGATTCCTGATGTGTCGTCATGGGCCCAGTCCACCCCGTGCCGACGGCGGCCGTCGAATCATTGATCCGTGCCGGGCCGCCGTGGCGCCTCCTGCCGTCGTACGGCTCGTCGCGTTCGCGGGCCGCTCAGTCCAGGCAGAACTCGTTGCCCTCGATGTCCTGCATCACGATGCAGGAATCATGGCCGTCGTACAGCAGTCGCTGGCGCACCGCCCCGAGCGGGACCAGTCGCGCGCACTCCGCTTCGAGCGCGGCCAGGCGCTCTTCACCGACGAGCCCGGTGCCGACCCGTACGCACAGGTGCACCCGGTTCTTGACGACCTTGCCTTCGGGAACGCGCTGGAAGAACAGTCGCGGCCCCACGCCGGAGGGATCGACGCAGGCGTACCGCGAACCCTGGACCTCGGGCGGAAGCGAGCGGTCGAATTCGTCCCAGCTGGTGAAACCCTCCGGGGGCGGCGGCACGACGTACCCCAGCACCTCACACCAGAAACGAGCGAGCCGCTCCGGTTCCGCGCAGTCGAAGGTGACCTGGAACTGCTTGATCGACACCATCGGGCCACCATAGTGGCGTGCACGGTGTGCCGGAACCCTGGAGCGTCATCGCCGCCGGGCCGAGACCTCGCACGTCACGAGGACGTCAGGTCTGGGCCATGTCCACGAAGCGGGAGTAGTGGCCCTGGAAGGCGACCGTGATGGTGGCCGTGGGGCCGTTTCGGTGCTTGGCGACGATCAGGTCCGCCTCGCCCGCGCGCGGGGACTCCTTCTCGTAGGCGTCCTCGCGGTGGAGCAGGATGACCATGTCGGCGTCCTGCTCGATGGAACCGGACTCACGCAGGTCGGAGACCATCGGCTTCTTGTCGGTGCGCTGCTCGGGGCCACGGTTGAGCTGGGAGAGCGCGATGACCGGGATCTCCAGCTCCTTGGCAAGCAGCTTGAGGTTACGGGACATGTCCGAGACCTCCTGCTGACGGCTCTCGGCGCGCTTGGAGCCGCCGGACTGCATCAGCTGGAGGTAGTCGATGACGACGAGCTTCAGGTCGTTGCGCTGCTTCAGGCGCCGGCACTTGGCCCGGATCTCCATCATCGACAGATTCGGGGAGTCGTCGATGTAGAGCGGCGCGGCCGACACGTCCGGCATCCGGCGGGCGAGACGCGTCCAGTCCTCGTCCGTCATCGTGCCGGACCGCATGTGGTGGAGGGCGACCCGGGCCTCGGCGGACAGCAGACGCATCGCGATCTCGTTGCGGCCCATTTCGAGCGAGAAGATCACGCTCGGCAGGTTGTGCTTGATGGACGCGGCCCGGGCGAAGTCCAGCGCAAGCGTCGACTTGCCCATGGCGGGACGGGCGGCGATGACGATCATCTGCCCGGGGTGGAGGCCGTTCGTGAGGGAGTCGAAGTCGGTGAACCCGGTGGGCACGCCCGTCATCTCGCCGCTGCGCGAGCCGATCGCCTCGATCTCGTCGAGGGCGCCCTCCATGATGTCGCCGAGCGGGAGGTAGTCCTCACTGGTGCGCTGCTCGGTGACGGCGTAGATCTCGGCCTGGGCGCGGTTGACGATCTCGTCCACGTCACCGTCGGCCGCGTAACCCATCTGTGTGATGCGCGTACCGGCTTCGACCAGGCGGCGCAGGACGGCCCGCTCGTGGACGATCTCCGCGTAGTACTCGGCGTTGGCCGCCGTCGGGACGGTCTGGACGAGGCTGTGCAGATACGCGGCGCCGCCGACCTTGTTGATCTCGCCGCGCTTGGTCAGCTCGGCGGCGATGGTGATCGGGTCCGCCGGCTCACCCTTGGCGTAGACGTCCAGGATGGCCTGGTAGATCGTCTCGTGCGCGGGCTTGTAGAAGTCGTGGCCCTTGAGGATCTCCACGACGTCGGCGATGGCGTCCTTGGACAGCAGCATGCCGCCCAGCACGGACTGCTCGGCATCCAGATCCTGCGGCGGCACCCGCTCGAAGGAGGAGGCTCCGCCGTCCCAGCCGCCGGACTCACGGCCACGGTCGTGCTGCTCGTCCCGGCCCCGGCCGCCGTCACCCCGCCGACGGGAGGCCGGCAGACGATCACTGGGTCCGCTGTCGGCCCACGGATCGTCCAAGGGCTCGGAAATGCTCACCGAGCCACCTCCTCCCGTCCGCACGGCGGACCTCGCCGTGGCCTCTTTTGTACGCCACGACACTGACAAATCGAGAAGCCCGACTCCGGTTCTCGCGCGTCGGATTTGTGACCGTTCCCAGGCCGGAAGAGGGTCTCTCGCCGGGCCGTGGGAAGGAGCGGGCGCCGCACCACGGTAGGCCCGTCGGCACCGTCAGCCAATCTGGTTATCCACAGGCCATGTGGACGACGGGCCCGATGCTGTGGAGAACTCGCCGAAACCTGTGCACGACCCGGTGGACAGCCCTGTGAACAAGCCCTCGATCTTCCCGGCATCACGTCCCTGACCTGGGCGTTTACGATCCACCGGCTGTGCAGAAGAAAAACTTCCCCGGTCGGGCCAAGATCGCTTCGAACGGTACCCGAAACAACACCGCCCGAGACGAGAGGTAAGGAGCAATAGACAGTTGCATCACTTACCTGTGGACGATTAGATTGATGCGCATGACAGAGGCTCCTGACATACCCAAGGCCACCCGGCGGCGGCACGACCGAGAAATCGTCGCGCTGGCCGTCCCGGCCTTCGGCGCCCTCGTCGCCGAGCCTCTTTTCGTCATGGCCGACAGCGCGATCGTCGGCCACCTCGGGACCGCCCAACTGGCCGGCCTCGGCGTCGCCTCGGCGCTCCTGACCACCGCCGTGAGCGTGTTCGTCTTCCTCGCCTACGCCACCACCGCCGCGGTGGCCCGTCGCGTGGGCGCCGGCGATCTCCCCGCGGCGCTCCGACAGGGCATGGACGGCATCTGGCTGGCGCTGCTGCTCGGCATCGCCGTCATCGCCGTATTCCTGCCGCTGGCCCCCGGTATCGTCGACCTCTTCGGCGCCTCGTCCACCGCGGCCCCCTACGCCACAACCTATCTGCGCGTCTCCGCGCTGGGCATCCCCCCGATGCTCGTCGTCCTGGCCGCGACCGGCGTACTGCGCGGCCTGCACGACACCAGGACCCCGCTCTACGTCGCCGTCGCCGGCTTCGTCACCAACGCCGCCCTCAACGCCGTACTGGTCTACGGCGCCGGACTCGGCATCGCCGGCTCGGCGTGGGGCACGGTCATCGCGCAGTGCGGCATGGCCGCCGTCTATCTGACGGTGGTCGTCCGCGGGGCCCGTCGGCACGGCGCCTCCCTGCGGCCCGACGCCGCCGGAATCCGTGCCTCGGCGCAGGCCGGCGTACCCCTCCTGGTCCGTACGCTCTCCCTGCGGGCGATGACCATGATCGCCACGGCGGTCGCGGCCCGCCTCGGGGACGCCGACATCGCCGCGCACCAGATCGTCCTCTCCCTGTGGAGCCTGCTGTCCTTCGCGCTCGACGCCATAGCGATCGCGGGGCAGGCCATCATCGGGCGCTACCTGGGCGCTGAGGACGCACAGGGAGCCCGTCAGGCCTGTCGTCGCATGGTCCAGTGGGGCATCGCGACCGGTGTCGTCCTGGGCGTGCTCGTGGTGGTAGCGCGTCCGCTCTTCCTGCCGCTGTTCACCGGTGACTCCGGGGTGAAGGACGCCGCGCTGCCGGCCCTGCTGCTCGTGGCGCTCGCACAGCCCGTCTGCGGAATCGTCTTCATCCTGGACGGTGTCCTGATGGGCGCGGGAGACGGTCCCTATCTGGCCGGGGCCATGGTTCTCACCCTGGCGATATTCGCGCCGGTGGCCCTGCTGGTGCCCACGCTCGGCGGCGGCCTCACCGCGGTCTGGGCGGCGATGGCCCTGATGATGACGGTCCGCATGCTGACGCTGTGGCTGCGCACCCGCTCGGGCCGCTGGATCGTGACGGGCGCTACCCGCTGACTGATCCGCACGGCTTCCTTCCGTTTCACGTGAAACATGCCGCGGTGACCACCCCTGACCCGGGACGCACGGTCATGCGAAAGGGGCCGCACCCTTCACGGATGCGGCCCCTCTCAAGGGCTCAAGCGAGCACTGCGATCACGCGGCGATCAGGCCGCGACGACCTCGATGTTGACCTTGGCGGCAACCTCGGGGTGCAGACGCACGGACGTCTCGTGGGCGCCCAGGGTCTTGATCGGAGCACCGAGCTCGATGCGGCGCTTGTCGACCTCGGGGCCACCGGAGGCCTTGATCGCGGACGCGATGTCGGCCGGGGTGACGGAACCGAAGAGACGGCCGGCGTCGCCGGAGCGGACGGCCAGGCGGACCTTGACGCCCTCGAGCTGGGCCTTGACCTGGTTGGCCTGCTCGATGGTCTGGATCTCGTGGATCTTACGGGCGCGGCGGATCTGCTCGACGTCCTTCTCGCCACCCTTGGTCCAGCGGATGGCGAACTTCCGCGGGATCAGGTAGTTGCGAGCGTAACCGTCCTTGACGTCGACGACGTCGCCCGCGGCACCGAGGCCGGAGACCTCGTGGGTGAGGATGATCTTCATGAGTCGGTCACCCTTCCCTTATCGCGCGGTGGAGGTGTAGGGCAGCAGCGCCATCTCACGGCTGTTCTTGACGGCCGTGGCGACGTCACGCTGGTGCTGCGTGCAGTTGCCGGTCACGCGGCGGGCACGGATCTTGCCGCGGTCGGAAATGAACTTCCGCAGCATGTTCGTGTCCTTGTAGTCCACGTACGTGACCTTGTCCTTGCAGAAAGCGCAGACCTTCTTCTTCGGCTTGCGCACAGGCGGCTTCGCCATGGTGTTTCTCCTGTGTGATCAAGAAGTGGGGGTACGACCCGCCCTCGGCCCGGACCGGCCCGGAAGGCCTGGCCCGAAGGCTTAGAAGGGGGGTTCGTCCGAGTAGCCGCCACCGCCGCCGGAGCCGCCGCCCCAGCCGCCGCCACCCTGGTTGCCACCGGCGGGAGCACCGCCGGTCGCCCACGGGTCCTCGGCCGGAGCGCCGCCCTGACCGCCACCGGGGCCACCGCCCCAGCCGCCGCCCTGGCCGCCACCGCCGCCGTAACCGCCCTGGCCACCGCGGCCACCGCCACCGGCGGTCTTGGTGACCTTGGCCGTGGCGTTACGCAGGCTGGGGCCGACCTCGTCGACGTCCAGCTCGTAGACCGTGCGCTTGACGCCCTCGCGGTCCTCATAGGACCGCTGCTTCAGCCGGCCCTGCACGATGACGCGCATGCCTCGCTGGAGCGACTCGGCGACGTTCTCCGCCGCCTGGCGCCAGACCGAGCAGGTCAGGAAGAGGCTCTCGCCGTCCTTCCACTCGTTCGTCTGGCGGTCGAAGGTGCGGGGAGTGGACGCGACGCGGAACTTCGCGACCGCCGCACCGGACGGGGTGAAGCGCAGCTCGGGGTCGTCGACAAGATTGCCGATGACCGTGATGACGGTCTCGCCTGCCATGGGGGAACCTCTCGGCGGGTTTGCTGCTCTGGCTGCTTGGTTGCTGCTACTCGAATCCCGGGATCAGCTGAGCGCGGGGCTCAGTGGGTCTCGGGACGGAGGACCTTGGTCCGGAGGACCGACTCGTTCAGGTTCATCTGGCGGTCGAGCTCCTTGACGACCGCAGGCTCGGCCTGCAGGTCGATGACCGAGTAGATGCCCTCGGGCTTCTTCTTGATCTCGTAGGCGAGACGACGACGGCCCCAGGTGTCGACCTTCTCAACCTTGCCGCCGCCGTCACGGACGACGGACAGGAAGTTCTCGATCAGCGGGGAGACAGCGCGCTCCTCGAGATCGGGGTCGAGGATGACCATCACCTCGTAGTGACGCATGTGGAACCCACCTCCTTTGGACTCAGCGGCCACGGTCGTTCCGTGGCAGGAGGGTTGTGATGCGTACGCAACGGTATCGGCCGCCACTGACAATCGGGGTTCCCTCAGGGGAGCCGGTCGGTGTGACCTGGAAAGGTCTGGGCAGACACCAGTGCAGACGGTACAGACTACCCGCACACCCGCTTCCGGTTGAAATCCGGCCGCCGGGCCGGACAATCTGTACACAACGGGTGCGTACGGCGCTACGATGCGCCGCCTTCCGCAGGAGGTGCCCATGGCACAGGCATTGCAACCCAACACCGCCGGTTCCCTCTTCGCCACGGACGGCAAGCCTCATCCGCTGCAGGACGCCCTGATGGCGGTGACGCTCGTCCTGGGCGTGCTGTCCTTCATCACCGCCTTCTTCCACGGCCTCCACCTGCTGACCTCGTGGGCGGGCCTGGTGGCGCTGTGCACCGGCGCGTACGGCCAGTGGATCTCGGTGACCACGCGGGAGCGGTTCGGCCTCATCCTGGGACTCGGTGCCGCGGGGGTCGGCTTCCTGATCGGCATGGCGCACGGTGGTCTGTTCGGCGGTGTCGTCGGCTGACTTCCCGGCCTCCAGGCCCGTATGCCCAGTCGGGGCGCTCGCGAGGCGCAGTAGGCTTCGGCGCGAGAGCCGGAGCCCCTGAACCCATGGGGACACACCAGCCCGAGGAGCGCCCCGAATGAGCCTGACCCTGAGGACCATCAGTCGCGAGCAGCATCTGGCCTTCATCCAGAGCCTGCCGGCGGCGAGCCACATGCAGGTCCCGGCCTGGGCCGATGTCAAGGCGGAGTGGCGCTCGGAGAACCTCGGCTGGTTCGACAAGAGCGGTCACCTGGTCGGCGTCGGTCTGGTCCTCTACCGCCAGCTGCCGAAGATCAAGCGTTACCTCGCCTATCTGCCCGAGGGCCCGGTCATCAACTGGTACGCCCCGAACCTGGACGACTGGATCCAGCCGATGCTGGCGCACCTGAAGCAGCAGGGTGCCTTCTCCGTGAAGATGGGCCCGCCGGTGATCATCCGCCGCTGGAACGCCGACACGATCAAGCGGGGCATCCAGGACCCGGACGTCAAGCGGCTGCGCGACATCCAGGCCGACTACATCGAGCCGCGTGCCTTCGAGGTGTCCGACAAGCTGCGCCGCATGGGCTGGCAGCAGGGCGAGGACGGCGGCGCCGGCTTCGGTGACGTGCAGCCCCGGTACGTCTACCAGGTGCCGCTGGCCAACCGCTCCCTGGAAGAGGTCCACAAGAACTTCAACCAGCTGTGGCGCCGCAACATCAAGAAGGCGGAGAAGGCGGGCGTCGAGGTCGTCCAGGGCGGCTACCAGGACCTGCCCGAGTGGCAGCGGCTGTACGAGATCACGGCCGTCCGTGACAAGTTCCGGCCGCGCCCGCTGTCGTACTTCCAGCGCATGTGGACCGCCCTCAACACCGAGGACCCCAACCGCATGCGGCTGTACTTCGCGCGCCACAACGGCGTGAACCTCTCCGCGGCGACGATGCTGATCGTCGGCGGGCACGTGTGGTACTCCTACGGCGCCTCCGACAACATCGGACGCGAGGTCCGGCCGTCGAACGCGATGCAGTGGCGGATGCTGCGCGACGCCTACGCGATGGGCGCCACCGTCTACGACCTGCGCGGTATCTCCGACTCCCTGGACGAGACCGACCACCTCTTCGGCCTGATCCAGTTCAAGGTGGGTACCGGCGGTCAGGCGGCCGAGTACCTCGGCGAATGGGACTTCCCGCTGAACAAGCTGCTCCACAAGGCGCTCGACATCTACATGTCGCGCCGCTGAGCCGCCGGCGTTTGATTCCATAGCCTTCACAGCTCTTCCCTCTCTGATCCACCCCAGCCACGAGAAAGGTCCCGGGTCCGGCCATGGCGCTCACGCTCTACGTCGACACCGCGCGCTGGCGGGCGCACCACAAGCACGTGCAGGAGCAGTTCCCAGGGCTCGTCCCGGTCTGCAAGGGCAACGGCTACGGCTTCGGGCACGAACGGCTGTCGGAGGAGGCCACACGGCTCGGCTCCGACCTGCTCGCGGTCGGCACCACGTACGAGGCCGCGCGCATCAAGGACTTCTTCGGCGGTGACCTGCTGGTGCTGACGCCGTACCGGCGCGGTGAGGAGCCCGTCCCGCTGCCCGACCGGGTGATCCGCTCGGTGTCGTCCGTCGACGGCGTCTACGGCCTCGTGGGCGCCCGTGTCGTCATCGAGGTGATGTCCTCGATGAAGCGGCACGGCGTCAGCGAGCACGACCTGCCGCAGCTGCACCAGGCCATAGAGAACGTCCGGCTGGAGGGCTTCGCCATCCACCTGCCGCTGGACCGCACCGACGGCTCGGACGCCGTCGAGGAGGTCATCGGCTGGATGGACCGCCTGCGCGCGGCCCGGCTGCCGCTGCACACGATGTTCGTCAGCCACCTCAAGGCGGAGGAGCTGATCCGCCTCCAGCAGCAGTTCCCGCAGACCCGGTTCCGCGCCCGTATCGGCACGCGGCTGTGGCTGGGGGACCACGATGCCACGGAGTACCGCGGCGCGGTCCTGGACGTCACCCGCGTGGCGAAGGGCGACCGATTCGGCTACCGGCAGCAGAAAGCGGCTTCCGACGGCTACCTGGTGGTCGTGGCGGGCGGCACGTCGCACGGGGTGGGCCTGGAGGCCCCGAAGGCCCTGCACGGCGTCATGCCGCGGGCCAAGGGCGTCGCCCGGGCCGGCCTGGCCACGGTCAACCGGAACCTCTCCCCGTTCGTCTGGGGCGGCAAGCAGCGCTGGTTCGCCGAGCCGCCGCACATGCAGGTGTCGATCCTGTTCGTGCCCTCGGACGCCCCCGAGCCGCATGTGGGCGACGAGCTGGTGGCCCACCTGCGGCACACCACGACCCAGTTCGACCGCATCGTGGACCGCTGAGGCAGGTCACGACGGCGGGAAGGCCGTACCCGGAGTCCCGGGTACGGCCTTCTGCGTGCCACGCCGACGGGCGCGCGGTGCTCTCAGAGCGGGCGGTCGTGGGACGGCGGGCCGGGGCGGCCCCAGTCCACCGGCGGTGCCCCGAACCGGGTATCCCGTTCCGGCGGCCCCTCTGCCGCAGCCCCGAGCGCGAAGGCGTCCGGCGCCCCGTCGAGCACCCCGCCGGAGGGATCGTCGTCCCCGGACCGGCGCACCACGTCCCGCTCCGGCATGAGGATGTCCCGTACGACGACGGCGCACAGGTACAGCGTGCCCAGCAGGTGCACCACGATCGCCCAGTGGTAGCCCTGCGTCGGCAGTCCCTTGTGGGCGTCTCCGCTGGTCGTGTAGGCGAGGTACATCCAGATGCCCAGGAAGTACGCCACCTCGCACGCCTGCCAGATCAGGAAGTCCCGCCACCTGGGCCGGGCGAGGACCGCCAGCGGCACCAGCCACAGGACGTACTGCGGCGAGTAGACCTTGTTGGTGAGGACGAAGGCGGCCACCATCAGGAAGGCGAGCTGGGCGAAGCGCGGCCGGCGCGGGGCGGTGAACGTCAGCGCGGCGATGGCGAGGAAGCACAGCGCCACCAGCACGGTGGCCGCGTTGTTGATGAAGCCGGTGGTGGGCGGGTCGCTGGAGTTCTGCGCCCAGATCAGCCAGAAGGAGCCGAAGTCGACACCGCGCTCCTTGCTGAAGGTGTAGAACTTCGCCCAGCCCTCGCGGATGTGGAAGCCCGACGCGTCGTGGGCGAGCATCACCGGCAGGTTCACCACGAGCCAGGCGCCCACCGCGCCCGCCAGGGCCTGGAAGAACGCGCGCCACTTCCCGGCCCGCCAGCACAGCACCAGCAACGGGCCGAGCAGCAGGAAGGGATACAGCTTGGCGGCCGTGGCGAGGCCCAGCAGGATGCCGAAGGCGAGGGCCCGGCCCCGCGACCACATCAGCATCGCGGCGGCCGTCAGCGCCACGGCGAGCAGGTCCCAGTTGATGGTCGCGGTCAGGGCGAAGGCGGGCGCCAGGGCGACCAGCAGGGCGTCCCAGGGGCGCCGGCGGTGGGTACGGGCCACGCTGACGGCGATGACGGCGGCGCACGCCATCAGCATTCCGGCGTTGACGAACCAGTACCACCGCTCCTGGTGCTGGAGGGAGCCGCTGTGCGGGGTCAGCCAGGAGGCCACCTCCATGAACACGCCGGTGAGCACCGGGTATTCGAGGTAGTCCATGTCGCCGGGGATCTTGTCGAAGTACGGCACGAGATCGTCGGCGAATCCGCGGCCCTGGTAGAGGTGCGGGATGTCCGAGTAGCAGGAGTGGGTGTACTGGCTGCTCGCGCCGAAGAACCAGGCGTTGTGGTAGCAGGGTGCCTTCTGGACCAGGCCGAGGGCGAACATGCCGATGGCCACGAGCGCCACGATCCGCACCGGGGTCCACCAGGAGGACCCGGGCAGGGCGCGCCGTCCCAGGGGACCGCCGATCAGCTCACTGCCGACGGCGGCGACCTCGTCCTCCCTGGTCGGCGGCACCGGTTCTGCCACGGCGGCCCGCACAGGCTCGGGCTCGTGCTGACTCGAGGGCGTCGTCTCTGCACTGGGCATGGGGCACATCCTGCCGTACCTGCCTGGGAAGCCGTACCCGTCCAGGAACACGCCGAGGGCCGCCGCACCTCGTGGGTGCGACGGCCCCTGTTTCACGTGAAACGCTCCGGGCAGGCTGTACCGCGCCAGCCGGCCGGAACCGGTCTAGCCCTCCTGCCCCGCGAACCAGCCTCCGCCGTCGCTGCCGTTGCCATTGCCCCGGCTGTTGCCGGGCCGGGTGGTCTCCGTGCCGGTGGGCGTCGGGAAGGTGCCTCCGTCGGTACCGCCCGTGTCCGTGCCTCCGATGCCGTCGCCGCCACCGTCGGCGCCGCCGATGCCGCCACCGTCGCCGTTGTCACCGCAGTCGTCGCCCCACCCGAAACCGCAGGTCGCGCTCGCGGAGGGGGTCGGCGTGGGCGTCGTCTTGCTGGGAGTGGGGGTCGGCGTGGCGCTCGGGGTCCGGCTCGGAGTGGGGGTGAAGCTCGGGGTCGGCGAGGGAGCCCCCGCCTGGTCCTGGACCGTGCCGATGGGGGTGGCCTTCGGGAAGCCCGGGTCGTTCTGGCCCTTGAGCGCCGCCTTCATGTAGTCGGTCCACACCTGCGTCGGGATGTCACCGCCGTGGATGGAATCCGTGTTCGCGGTGCCCTTCATGGGCAGCAGCCTGTGGTCCTTGGGGTTCTCGCGGAACATCGCCACCGAGGTCGACAGCTGCTGGGTGTAGCCGACGAACCAGGCCGACTTGTTCTCGTCGGTGGTACCGGTCTTGCCCGCCGCCGTACGACCGAGAGCAAGGGCCTTCTTGGCGGTGCCGTTCTGGATGACGTTCTCCAGGACGTCCGTGACGTTGTTGGCGATGTTGGAATCCATCGCCTCCTTGGGGGCGGGCTTCGGCTTGACGAAGCTGGGCGCGTCGGTGCCGTTGTGCTTGACAGCCGTCACGGAGTACGGCTCCGTCTGCTGACCCGACGCGGCGAAGGTCGCGTAGGCGTCGGCCATGCGGATCGCGCTGGGTGTGGACGTACCGATGGCGAAGGACGGGTTGAGGTCCTGCGACATGCTCTGGGGGAGGATGCCGGCCGCCTTGGCGACGTCGCGGACCTTGGACATCCCCACATCGACGCCGAGCTGCACGAAGGGTGTGTTGACGGACTGCTCCATCGCCTTGCGCAGGGTGATGTAACCCCAGGGATGGTCGCTCTCGTTCTCCTGGAAGAAGTAGGAGTTGTCCTTGTTGAGGTAATACGTCCCATCCGGCTTGCGGACCTTGAGATGGTCGTCGCCGTTGTACTTGCTCAGCGGGGAGACGCCCTGCCCGCCGGACTTGTACGTGCCGTGCTCCATGGCCGCGGCGAGCACGAAGGGCTTCCAGGTCGAGCCCACGGGGACGCCGGAGGTGTCGGCGTTGTTGGTGAAGTGCCCCTTCTCGTAGCCGTCACCGCCGTACAGCGCCACGATCGCGCCGTCCTTGGGCTTCACCGAGGCCGCACCGAACTGGACGTACTTGTCCAGCTCCCGGTGTTCCGGGTCGAGCTTCTCCTCCTGCACGTTCTTCACGGCCTCGGCCAGCGCGCTGACCTTGTCCCTCTCGAAGGTCGTGTAGATCTGGTAGCCGCCCCTGTCGAACTGCGCCTCCGTGATGTCGGAGTGGGCGAGGACGTACTTCTTCGCCGTGTCGACCAGGTAGCTGATCTGGCCGACCATGCCCCTGGTCGCCTTGCGGCCGTCGGGCTTGGGGTACTGGGCGATGGCTTCCTTGTACTCGGCGTCACTGAGGTGCTTGTCCTTGTGCATCTCGCCGAGGATCCACGCCCAGCGCTCCTTGGAGCGCTTCTCGTTGGCCTGCGGGGTCGCCGTCTTGTCGAGGTCCTGGTTACCCGCGGGGTCGTAGTACGTCGGGCCCTTGAGCAACGCGGCCAGGACGGCGCACTCGCTCGGCTTGAGGTCGACGGCGTTCTTGCCGTAGTAGGTCTGCGCCGCGGCCTGGATGCCGTACGCGCCACGCCCGAAGTACGAGGTGTTCAGATAGCCCTGGAGAATCTGGTTCTTGTCGAGCTTCGTGCCCACCTTTATGGAGATGAACATCTCCTTGAACTTGCGGGTGACGGTCTGCTCCTGGCTCAGGTACGTGTTCTTCACGTACTGCTGGGTGATCGTCGAGCCACCCTGCGTCTGACCGCCCCGGGCCATGTTGGCCATGGCGCGCGCGATGCCCATGGGGTCGACGCCGGAGTCCTGGTAGAAGGACTTGTTCTCGGCGGAGATCACCGCCCACCGCATCGCCTCGGGGATCTGGTCGATGCTGACGTTCTGCCGGTTGACGCCGGTGCCCGTGGCCACCATCTGGGTGCCGTCGGACCAGTAGTAGACGTTGTTCTGTGACTTCGCCGCGTCGTTCTCATTGGGGATCGACACCATGGCGTAGCCGACACCGACCATCACCACCAGGCCGCCGACGAAACCGACGAACAGCCCGCTGACCAGCTTCCAGGACGGCACCCAGCGCCGCCAGCCGCCCTTGCCGGCCCGGGGATAGTCGATGAACCGCTTCTTGCCGGGTGCCGTCGCCGCGCGGCCCCTGCCGCGTCCGGGGCCGGTGTTGTCGGCCCCTCTGCGCCGGCCGCCTCTCTGCGCCGCACGGCGCGCCTCGGCCCGGCCGCCGTAGGGCCGCTCCTGGCCCCCGGGGCCGGCGGAGTCCGGCTCATGGGAACGGAATCCATAGGAGTCGGCAGGAGACCCGGTGGCGCCTCGCGGTGCCGCACGGCGGCCGGAGGACGAGCCGGACTGGCCGCGTCGGGCCGCGGCACGTCCGCCTCCCTGCGGCTGCGGCGGTTTGCGACGGTGCTCGCTCATCGAACGATTACTCCTCGGGCAGGCGCACCCGTGCGCGCCTGGAACGGCGGCTGGTTTCCGGTCCCCCCGGAGTACGGATGTGGTCGGTTCCGCATTCACCCGTACTGCACCGGGGACGAGGACGCTCCCCAGGCGTCACGCGGTTCCCGGTGGTGTCCATGCCGCACAGACTACGCAGCGCCAAAACCCACCGAGCCCCGAAGTTCACCCCAAACCACGCAACTTGCCTCCTACGAATCGGTGATGTGATCCCGTTCACCGCCGTCCCCCTTGTCGCATGTGACGGGCCGTTCTATCGTCGTGATGTATCGAACCGATACATCAGCGCGAGATAAAGCGCTGACAGGCACTGCGAGACCTGCGGGACCGCCCCGCGGGGCCGGGAGGAGGCGACGATGAGCCGGCGCTCCGGCATCCTCGAGTTCGCCGTGCTCGGCCTGCTGCGGGAGTCCCCGATGCATGGCTATGAGCTGCGCAAACGGCTGAACACGTCGCTGGGTGTGTTCCGTGCGTTCAGCTACGGGACGCTCTACCCCTGCCTCAAGACGCTGGTCGCCAACGGCTGGCTGATCGAGGAGCCGGGCAACACCCATGACGACGCCCTCGCCGCTCCCCTCGCCGGACGCCGCGCCAAGATCGTTTACCGGCTGACGGCGGAAGGCAAGGAACACTTCGAGGAGCTGCTCTCGCAGACCGGCCCCGACGCCTACGAGGACGAACACTTCGCCGCGCGGTTCGCCTTCTTCGGGCAGACCTCCCGCGATGTGCGCATGCGCGTCCTGGAGGGCCGGCGCAGCCGCCTGGAGGAGCGCCTGGAGAAGATGCGCGCCTCGCTGGCGCGCACCCGGGAGCGACTCGACGACTACACGCTTGAGCTCCAGCGCCACGGGATGGAGTCCGTGGAGCGCGAAGTGCGCTGGCTGAACGAGCTCATCGAGAGCGAGCGGGCCGGGCGGGACCTGAGGGGTTCCGCGTCCGGGGGGGCCGCTCAGCAGGACACCACCAATGGATCGACGGGCGGCCTGCCCCGTCGCGGGGAGGCCCCCCGCACGGATACGCCCGACGACACCGCCACGTGAGACCCGGTCAGGGCCTCACTCGTACACACAGGGAGCAACCGGAATGGGTTCGGTTCGCGTAGCCATCGTCGGCGTGGGCAACTGCGCCGCGTCGCTGGTGCAGGGAGTCGAGTACTACAAGGACGCCGACCCGGCGTCCAAGGTCCCCGGCCTGATGCACGTGCAGTTCGGTGACTACCACGTGCGCGACGTCGAGTTCGTCGCGGCGTTCGACGTCGACGCCAAGAAGGTCGGTCTGGACCTCGCGGACGCCATCGGCGCCTCCGAGAACAACACCATCAAGATCTGCGACGTGCCCAGCACCGGTGTCACGGTCCAGCGCGGCCACACCCTCGACGGCCTCGGCAAGTACTACCGCGCCACCATCGAGGAGTCCGCCGAGGAGCCGGTCGACGTCGTCCAGGTCCTGAAGGACAAGCAGGTCGACGTCCTGGTCTGCTACCTGCCCGTGGGCTCCGAGGACGCGGCGAAGTTCTACGCCCAGTGCGCCATCGACGCCAAGGTCGCCTTCGTCAACGCCCTCCCGGTCTTCATCGCCGGCACCAAGGAGTGGGCGGACAAGTTCACCGAGGCCGGCGTGCCGATCGTCGGTGACGACATCAAGTCCCAGGTCGGCGCGACCATCACGCACCGCGTCATGGCGAAGCTGTTCGAGGACCGCGGTGTCATCCTCGACCGCACGATGCAGCTGAACGTCGGCGGCAACATGGACTTCAAGAACATGCTTGAGCGCGAGCGCCTGGAGTCCAAGAAGATCTCCAAGACGCAGGCCGTCACCTCCCAGATCCCCGACCGGGACCTCGGCGAGAAGAACGTCCACATCGGCCCGTCCGACTACGTGGCCTGGCTGGACGACCGCAAGTGGGCCTACGTCCGCCTGGAGGGCCGCGCCTTCGGTGACGTCCCGCTGAACCTGGAGTACAAGCTGGAGGTCTGGGACTCCCCGAACTCCGCCGGTGTCATCATCGACGCCCTGCGCGCCGCGAAGATCGCCAAGGACCGCGGCATCGGCGGCCCGATCCTGTCGGCCTCCTCGTACTTCATGAAGTCCCCGCCGGTCCAGTACTTCGACGACGAGGCCCGCGAGAACGTCGAGAAGTTCATCCGCGGCGAGGTCGAGCGCTGAGGCGCTGAGGACCGCTCGCACGAAACGCTCCTGCCAGGGCAGTGAAGGTCCCCGGGTCACGTGACCCGGGGACCTTCCGCATATGTGAGGCTGTCGCCCATGCCCGTCGTTCGTGACCTGCGCCTGCTGTGGAGCCTGCGGCGTTTCCGGCACCTGCTGTACGTCCGCCTCCTGTCCCAGGGCGCCGACGGTGTCTACCAGGTCGCGCTCGCCGCATACGTCGTCTTCTCCCCGGAGAGACAGGCCTCGGCCGCCGCCATCGCCTCGGCCACGGCCGTCCTGCTGCTCCCCTACTCCCTGGTCGGCCCCTTCGCCGGTGTCCTGCTGGACCGCTGGCGGCGCCGGCAGGTCTTCGTGTACGGCAACCTGCTGCGGGCCCTGCTGGCGGCGGCCACCGCCCTGTTGATCACGAGCGGAGCTCCCGACTGGCTGTTCTACGTCTCCGCGCTGTGCGTCACGGCCGTCAACCGCTTCGTACTCGCCGGGCTCTCCGCCGCCCTGCCCCGGGTCGTCGACGACGAGCGCCTGGTGCTGGCCAACTCGCTCTCCCCGACGGCCGGCACCCTGGCCGCGACCGCCGGAGGGGGTCTGGCCTTCGCGGTCCGGATGGTGGCGGCGGACTCCGACGCGGCGGTGGTCCTGTGCGGAGCCCTCCTGTACCTGAGCGCGAGTCTCGCGTCCCTGCGTCTGCCCCCCGGCCTCCTCGGCCCCGACCGGCGCCCGGCCCGTCCCCGTCTCGGCACGGCGCTCGCCGTGACCGCGCGCGAGCTGCCGGCGGCCCTCCGGCATCTGACGGCACCCCGGCGCCGCGAGGCGGCGTGGGCGCTGGCCGCCATGACGCTGATGCGCTTCTGCTACGGGGCGCTGCTCGTCCTGCTGCTCATGCTCTGCCGCCACGCCCTGGCCGACACCCCCGAGGAAGGGCTACGGCTGCTGGGGGTGGCGCTGGCACTGTCCGGGGCCGGGTTCTTCGCGGCGGCCGTGATGACGCCCTGGGCGGCGGGACGGCTCGGACCCCGCCGCTGGATCGTGACGTGCTCCGGTGCGGCCATGGTGCTGGAGCCCGCACTGGGGCTTCCGTTCGCCACCGGACCGCTCATGGCCGCCGCCTTCGTCCTGGGGCTGATCACCCAGGGAGCCAAGATCGCCACGGACACGATCGTCCAGGCGTGCGTGGAGGACGGCTTCCGCGGTCGTGTCTTCTCCGTGTACGACGTCCTCTTCAACGTCGCCTTCGCCGGTGCGGCGGGGGTGGCCGCGCTGATGCTGCCTCCGGACGGCCGCTCGGCGCCGCTGGTGGTGCTCGTCGCCCTCCTCTACGGCGTGATCGCCGCGGCCCTGGCCCGCTTCGGGCGACGGTGAGCCGACGAGCCGCCCGGAGCCCCGGCAGGACAGAGCGAGGGCCGATGTTTCACGTGAAACATCGGCCCTCGGTGCCACCGTCCCGGACGGATGTTTCACGTGAAACACCGCCGGGGCCCGGCTCAGCTCTGTGTGGACCACCACTCCTTGAGGGCCGCCACCGCGGCATCGTGATCCATGGGGCCGTGTTCCAGGCGCAGCTCCAGCATGTGCTTGTACGCCTTGCCGATGGCCGGCCCCGGGCCGACCCCGAGGATCTCCATGATCTGGTTGCCGTCGAGGTCGGGACGGATGGCGTCCAGCTCCTCCTGCTCCTTCAGCTGGGCGATCCGCTTTTCCAGGCCGTCGTAGGCCCGGGACAGCGCCGCCGCCTTCCGCTTGTTGCGCGTGGTGCAGTCGGAGCGGGTCAGCTTGTGCAGCCGGTCCAGCAGCGGACCCGCGTCACGGACGTAGCGGCGGACCGCCGAGTCCGTCCATTCCCCGGTGCCGTAGCCGTGGAACCGCAGATGAAGTTCCACCAGCCGGGAGACGTCCTTCACCAGCTCGTTGGAGTACTTCAGGGCGGTCATGCGCTTCTTGGTCATCTTGGCGCCGACCACCTCATGGTGGTGGAAGGAGACCCGGCCGTCCTTCTCGAAGCGGCGGGTGCGCGGCTTGCCGATGTCGTGCAGCAGCGCGGCCAGCCGGAGAGTGAGGTCGGGACCGTCCTCCTCCAGCGCGATCGCCTGCTCCAGGACGATCAGCGTGTGCTCGTAGACGTCCTTGTGCCGGTGGTGCTCATCGCTCTCCAGGCGCAGTGCCGGCAGCTCGGGCAGGACGTACTCGGCGAGCCCGGTGTCGACCAGCAGCGTCAGCCCCTTGCGCGGGTGCGCGGACAGCAGGAGCTTGTTGAGCTCGTCCCGGACCCGCTCCGCCGAGACGATCTCGATCCGCCCGGCCATCTCCGTCATCGCGGTGACGACCTCGGGGGCCACCGTGAAGTCCAGCTGGGCGGCGAACCGGGCGGCCCGCATCATGCGCAGGGGGTCGTCCGAGAAGGACTCCTCGGGCGTGCCCGGCGTCCTCAGCACACGGGCCGCGAGGTCCTCCAGGCCGCCGTGCGGATCGATGAAGGTCTTCTCCGGCAGCGCCACAGCCATCGCGTTGACCGTGAAGTCGCGGCGGACCAGATCCTCCTCGATGGACTCGCCGTACGACACCTCCGGCTTGCGCGAGGTGCGGTCGTACGCCTCCGACCGGTAAGTGGTGATCTCGATCTGGTAGCCGCCCTTGTGCGCGCCGACCGTACCGAAGGCGATCCCCACCTCCCAGACGGCGTCCGCCCATGGCCGGACGATCTTCAGGACGTCCTCGGGGCGGGCGTCGGTGGTGAAGTCCAGGTCGTTGCCGAGCCGGCCGAGCAGCGCGTCCCGGACCGATCCGCCGACCAGGGCGAGCGAGAACCCGGCCTCCTGGAAACGGCGGGCGAGGTCATCGGCGACGGGGGCCACCCGCAGCAGCTCGGCGACCGCGCGCTGCTGCGCCTGGCTCAGGGCAGAGGGAGTGTCTTCGTTGGGGTTCGGCACAACAGAAGAGGGTACGTGCCCCGCGCGTCCGGAGGCGGCCCGGCCGGGGACGGTCATCGGCGTGCGCCCGCGCCGGAGCACCTCGTCGGGACAGGGGGACGGCTCCCGGCATACCCACCGCAAGCACAGCTCTCGCGGCGTACGGCCGCTCTCCCCCGATACTGGATATAGAGGACGCGGCACGACTGTTCGCCGATCTTGTGAAGGAGACCGCGGCACTTCCGTTCAGCGCGCATCGTTACCATGCGTGGACGCACATTCCGACGACCACTGACGACGACGAGGGACGGGCGAGCGCGTGGCCGAGGCGGCTGACTTCCAGGGGACCAGTGCCTCACCTGCCCGCCGGTGGCTGCTGCGCGCCGGAGCACTGCTCACCGGAGCGCCACTGCTGGCCGGTCTGCTCCAGCTGCCCGTCACCGCGCCCGCTGAGGCCGCCTCCTCCGACACGGTGTCCGTCTCGTTGGACTCCCTCACCCCCAGTGCCCCCACGGACGGCGACACCCTCACCGTGTCCGGCACGGTGACCAACAACGGCAAGCAGGCCGTCACCGACGCCCATGTGGGCCTTCGGGTCGGCCCCCAGCTGACCACCCGCTCGGACATCGACTCCGTCGCCCGGCACTCCGACGATCCGCAGGGCAGCACCGGCTCCGAGATCGGCGACAAGTACGAGGAGAAGTTCGACAAGCTCGCCCCGGGCGTCGCCCAGCACTTCAGCCTCTCCGTCCCCGTCGACAAGCTCGGCCTCGACGACGACGGCGTCTACGAGTTGGGGGTCGCCCTCTCCGGCGAGACCTCCGCCCGGCCCTGGCCCCGGGTGCTCGGCATCCAGCGGACCTTCCTGCCGTGGCAGCCGTCGGACGCCGGGACCAAGACCAAGACGACGTTCCTGTGGCCGCTGCTGTCCACGGTCCACATGACGGCCAAGACCGGCGCGGGCGACCTCCAGACACCGGAGTTCCTGAACGACGACCTAGCGAAGGAACTGGCACCCGGCGGCCGGCTGGCCCAGATGGTGGACCTGGGCAAGGACCTCGACGTCACCTGGGTGATCGACCCGGACCTGCTGGCCTCGGTCGACGCGATGGCCGTGGGCAACTACCGGCTCCAGGCCGCCGACGGCACCAGCACGCCCGGCCCGCGCGAGCACCAGGCGCTCGCCAAGCAGTGGCTGGCCGCCTTGCAGAAGGCGGTGGCCGGCAAGGAGGTCGTCGCCCTGCCCTTCGCCGACCCCGACCTGGCCTCCCTCGCGCACAACGGCACCAGCGTCACCGGCTCGCTCAGCCACCTCAAGGACGCCACCGACGTCGCCGCGACCACCGTCAAGACCGTGCTCCACGTCACCCCGAGCACCGACTTCGCCTGGCCGGTCGACGGCGCCGTGGACCGCTCGATCATGAAGGTCGCGACCTCCGCCGGGGCCGATCGGGTGATCGCCCGCAGCGACAGCCTCCAGGAGACCGCCGGGCTGCCGTACACGCCGTCCGCCGCCCGCCCGGTCGGCGGGGGCACCACGGCCGTGGTCGCCGACAGCCGGCTGTCCACGGCGTTCGAGGGCGATCTGACGAAGGCGGGCGCGGCCACCCTGGCCGTGCAGCGGTTCCTGGCCCAGAGCCTGGAAGTGAACTCGCAGACCGAGAAGCAGCGCAGCATTCTCGTCGCTCCGCAGCGCATGCCCACGGCGAGCCAGGCGCAGGCGATGGCGGCAGCCGTGAAGGCACTCCAGGGCGGCGCCTGGTCCCAGCCCCAGGACCTCACCGCGACCGCCAAGGACAAGCCCGACCCGGCCGCCACCACCCGCATCCCCCCGGCGTCCGCCTACCCCTCCTCGCTGCGCCGGCAGGACCTGCCGCGCACGGCCTTCGAGCAGATCGCCCGCACCCAGGGCAAGCTCGACAACTTCCGCGTGATCCTCAGCGACCAGTCCCGCGTCGTCACCCCGTTCGGGCGGGCCATAAACCGGGACATGTCCACGTCCTGGCGGGGCCACCGTGGCGCGGCGGAAGGGTACCGGGACGGCGTGGAGGCCTGGCTCGACGAGCTGGCCGACCAGGTCAAGCTGATCGACAAGTCCGAGACCAAGCTCTCGGGCCGCAGCGCCACCATCCCGGTCACGGTCCAGAACAACCTGGTCCAGCCCGTCGGCCACCTGGTGCTGCGCCTGGAATCCACGATGCCCACCCGGCTGGAGATCGGCGGCAAGGCCTACTCCGAACAGCGCGTGGAGATCTCCGGCGGGCACAGCCAGTCGGTGAAGTTCACCACCTCGGCCAACGCCAACGGCCGCGTCGCGGTCACCGCCCAGCTGTACACCGAGGACGGCCGCAAGTACGGCGAACCCGTCACCTTCGACGTGAAGGTCACGGAGGTCACCCCCACCGTGATGCTGGTCATCGGCGGTGGCGTCCTGCTCCTCGTCCTCGCCGGCTTCCGCATGTACACCCAGCGCAAGCGCGCCGCCGCCCGGCAGCCCGAGGACGACGGCCCCGGCACTGCGGCTAAGGGCCCGGACGAGCCCGGGAACCCCGGGGCGCCCGAGGGCCGTCTCCCCCAGGAGTCCGATTCCGGCTCCGGGGCAGCCGACCCGGAGCAGCCGAGTGACCCTGCGCCGGACACCGCACCGGAAAGCACCGACCCGTCCGGGACGGGTGAGAGAGTGGACCGTTGAGCGATGTCGTGGCCGGTGGGCCCGGGACGATGAGGTGGGGTAAGCATGAACGCGCCGTACGACGGTGACCGCGGCCAGGGCGCGGCCGGCTCGGGCTACCCCGAGCCGCCGCCCGAGCCCGGCCAGGTGCCGCCGCAGCACGCGGCGGACATGTATCTCCAGGACGCCTACGAGCAGGACCCCTACCGGGCGCACGACCTGGCCGCCCAGGACCCGGTCGCCGAGGCGCTCTACGACCGTGCCGCGCACCCGCCACCGCCCCCGGGCTCGTACGAAGCGCAGCAGCCGCTGTACGCACCGCCAGCCCAGTCGCCCTACGCGCCCGACCCCCGCGTGTGGGCGCAGCCGCCCGCGCCCGAGCCGGGCGCCACCCAGTACCTGCCGTACGGCGAGGACCCGCGCACGACCCAGTTCGTGGGCGTGGACGATCTGGTCACGCACTCCGGCGAGGAGTACCACGAGCCGGACGCCTTCGCGCATCTCTTCAAGGACCAGCAGCACGGCGGCGGACACGCGCCGATGGATCCCCCGGCCGTCCACGGCCAGTACCCGCAGCAGTACGGGCAGAGCCCGCAGCAGGGCCACGCGTACGCCGGCGGGTACCCGGCCGGTCCCGCGGCGCCCGGTTATCCGGCGCAGTCCACGGACCCCGCGCCGGCCGTCGCCGCGGACTCCGGCTCCGTCCAGCCGGAGGTCCCCGCGTCCGGTGACACCCCCTCCGGTGCCGTGGCTCCGGTGGCACCGGTGGCTCCCGCCAAGAAGGGCGGGAAGGCCGCCGGACTGCTCAAGTCCAGCGCCGTCATGGCGGCGGGCACGATGGTCTCCCGCCTGACCGGTTTCATCCGCTCCGCGCTGATCGCCGCCGCGCTCGGCCTCGGCTTCCTCGCCGACTCCTTCCAGGTGGCCTACCAGCTGCCGACCATGATCTACATCCTCACCGTCGGCGGCGGCCTGAACTCGGTGTTCGTGCCCCAGCTCGTGCGCTCCATGAAGGAGGACGAGGACGGCGGCGAGGCCTTCGCCAACCGGCTGCTGACCCTGGTGATGGTCGCGCTGGCCGCGCTGACCGGGCTCGCGATGTTCGCCGCGCCGCTGCTGGTGCGCCTGCTGGCCAACCCCGTGGCCAGTGACCCCGCGGCCAACGAGGTCGCGGTGACCTTCACCCGCTACTTCCTGCCCTCGATCTTCTTCATGGGCATCCACGTGGTGATGGGGCAGATCCTCAACGCGCGCGGGAAGTTCGGCGCGATGATGTGGACCCCGGTCCTGAACAACATCGTCATCATCGTGACGCTCGGCATGTTCATCTGGGTCTACGGCACCGCCGCCAACTCCCACATGGACGTCACCAGCATCCCGCCGGAGGGCCAGCGGCTGCTCGGCGTCGGTGTGCTGCTCGGCTTGGTCGTCCAGGCCCTGGCGATGATCCCCTACCTGCGCGAGACCGGTTTCCGGATCCGGCTGCGCTTCGACTGGAAGGGCCACGGCCTGGGCAAGGCCGCCATGCTCGCCAAGTGGACGGTCCTGTTCGTCCTCGCCAACCAGGCGGGCGCCATGGTGGTGACCCAGCTGTCGACCGCCGCCGGCTCGGACTCCGGCGTCAAGGGCACCGGCTTCGCCGCCTACGCCAACGCCCAGCTGATCTGGGGCCTGCCGCAGGCCATCATCACCGTGTCCCTGATGGCCGCGCTGCTGCCGCGGATCTCGCGCTCGGCCTCCGAGAACGACACGGGTGCCGTCCGCGACGACATCTCCCAGGGCCTGCGCACCACGGCCGTCGCCATCGTGCCCATCGCCTTCGGATTCGTCGCGCTCGGCGTCCCGATGTGCACCCTGATCTTCGGCTCCGCCGGCACGGGCGCCGCCACCAACATGGGCTACATGCTGATGGCCTTCGGCCTCGGCCTGATCCCCTACTCCGTGCAGTACGTCGTCCTGCGCGCCTTCTACGCCTACGAGGACACCCGCACCCCCTTCTACAACACGGTCATCGTGGCCGCCGTCAACGCCGGCGCCTCGGCCCTGTGCTACTTCGTGCTGCCGGCGCGCTGGGCGGTCGCGGGCATGGCCGCCGCCTACGGCCTCTCCTACGCCATCGGGGTGGGCATCGCCTGGCGCCGGCTGCGCAAGCGGCTGGGCGGCGACCTGGACGGGTCCCGGGTGGTGCGTACGTACGCGCGCCTGGGCATCGCCTCGGTGCCGGCCGCCCTGCTCAGCGGCGCGGCCTGCTACGGCGTCGGGCACACTCTGGGCCTGGGCGTCGTCGGCTCCTTCGCCGCGCTGATCGCCGGCGGTGCCGTCCTGGTCGGCGTCTTCTTCGTCGCCGCCCGGCGGATGCGCATCGAGGAACTCAACTCGCTCGTCGGAATGGTGCGGGGACGTCTGGGGCGCTGAGGCGGGGGTAGGCGCACAACCATCGTCCGCCGCCGTGTGTCGTGCATAGCGGCGGACTGTGGGCACAATTGGTTTCGGCGTCGGACAGCGTGCAACGGATGGGGAGGCAGGGACGACGGTGGCGGAACGGAGCACGGCTGCCGTCGACGTGGCAGACAACAGCGGTGAGCAGCCGCTGACCGCCAAGGCGGACCAGGCCACGGCCGACGGGGTGGCCAAGAACCCGGAGCGGGACACGGACAGCGACGAGGCACAGGGGAGCGGCGCCACTGAGGGTCCCGGACGGAAGACCTCCACACCGGAGTTGCACAGCGGTCACAAGCTCGCAAGGCGCTACCGGCTGGAAGAGTGCGTCACCCGTCTGGACGGGTTCAGCAGCTGGCGCGCGGTCGACGAGAAGCTCCGCCGGGCCGTCGGCGTCCACGTCCTGCCCGCAGACCACGCCCGGGCCCGCTCCGTCCTCGCCGCCGCCCGTTCCTCCGCACTCCTCGGCGACCCGCGCTTCGTCCAGGTCCTCGACGCCGTCGAGGAGAACGACCTCGTCTACGTCGTCCACGAGTGGCTGCCCGACGCCATCGAGCTGTCCACCCTCCTCACCGGCGGACCGCTGGAGCCGCACGACGCCTACCAGATGGTCAGTCAGGTCGCGGCGGCCATGGCCGCCGCGCACCGGGAGGGCCTCGCCCATCTGCGGCTGAACCCGAACGCCGTCCTGCGCACCTCCACCGGCCAGTGGCGCATCCGCGGCCTCGCCGTGAACGCGGCGCT
Source organism: Streptomyces rubradiris (assembly GCF_016860525.1). Classification (NCBI taxonomy): domain Bacteria; kingdom Bacillati; phylum Actinomycetota; class Actinomycetes; order Kitasatosporales; family Streptomycetaceae; genus Streptomyces; species Streptomyces rubradiris. The sequence continues at coordinate 4,147,851 of NZ_BNEA01000015.1, read as the reverse complement.
GCGCGGTATCAGCTCCACCACCCCGCAGCGCGCGGACACCGAGGCGATCGGAGCCCTGCTCTACGCCGCGCTGACCCAGCGCTGGCCGTACGAGAACGACGCCTACGGCCTGGCCGGCCTTCCCAAGGACATCGGTCTCATCCCTCCGGACCAGGTGCGGGCCGGTGTGCACCGCGGGCTGTCCGAGCTGACCATGCGCGCCCTGGTCAACGACGGTGCCACGGCGTCCCGGCACGAGGCGCCGTGCACCACGCCGGAGGAGCTGGTGAAGGCGATCGGCGAGATGCCGCGCATCCGCCCGCCCGAGCCGGCGTTCACGGCCCCGCCGGACTACCAGCGCACGACCTACCAGCAGGGCAGCTACGGCCGCCCGGCTGCGCACGCCGGTGTCACCCAGCCCATCGTGCCCCCGCCGCCCCCGTTGCAGAGCCGCACCGGCAAGGCCCTGAAGTGGGCGGTGTCGGCCCTGCTCATCGCCGCGCTGGGCCTGGGCAGCTGGCAGCTGGCGGACGCCCTGATGGACCACGGCGACAAGTCGGACGACACCAACAAGAGCCAGACCACGGACGGCGGCGGCAAGAACGCCGTGAAGCCGAAGCCGGTGCCGATAAAGATCCAGAACGGCCAGGAGTTCGTCGCCAAGGGCGAGCTCCAAAGCCCCGGGAACGTCCCCAACACCTACGACGGTGACGCGTCGACGTACTGGAAGACCAAGAGCTTCAACGAGGGCCCGCCGATCGCGCCGTTCAAGCCCGGTGTCGGCATCGTGTACGACCTCGGCTCGGCCAAGAAGCTCAGCACGGCCACCCTCGACCTGCGTTACGGCGGCGACCACACCACGGTCGAGCTGTACGCGGCGGACTCGCTGTCGCCGGCCTCCCTGGACTCCATGACGAAGATCGGCGAGGGCACGACCACGGGCACCACCGCCACGGTGAAGGTGACCAAGCAGCTCAAGACGCAGTACGTCCTCGTCTGGCTGACGGCCGTGCCGAATTCGGGCTACGACTCCACCCTGTACTCCCGTGCGGGTTACAAGCAGGCCATCGGCGAAGTGAAGTTCACGGGCTGACGTCTCACCCGGACCGGAGGGGGCAGATGGCGGAGGGCGCCGGATACGACGGGGTGAGCGACCGGGACCTGCTCGCCCGCCACGTGGACGGCGACCCCGAGGCCTTCGGCGAGATCGTGCGACGGCACCGGGACCGGCTCTGGGCCGTGGCCCTGCGGACGCTGGGGGACCGTGAGGAAGCGGCGGACGCCGTGCAGGACGCCCTGGTGTCGGCCTACCGGGCCGCCCACACCTTCCGTGGCCAGGCGGCCGTCACGACCTGGCTGCACCGGATCACGGTGAACGCCTGCCTGGACCGGGCGCGGAAGGCCGCCTCCCGCAAGACGGCTCCGGTGGACGACACCGAGCGACTGGAGCAGCTGCTGGAGCCGCACGAGTCCGCCTCGGCGCCGGCCGAGCGGAAGGACGTGCACCGCCAGCTCCTCGAAGCGCTCGGCATCCTCCCGCCGGAGCAGCGCGCCGCTCTGGTCCTGGTGGACATGCAGGGTTACCCCGTGGCGGAGGCAGCGCGGATGCTGGATGTGCCGACGGGAACGGTGAAGAGCCGGTGCGCGCGGGGCCGGGCCAGGCTGCTGCCCCTGCTCACGCACCTACGGCCCGAAGGCGGCGGAGATCCACGGCCAGGCGGCACCGGGGGCGCGAAGGAAAACGCCCCGGGAGGGAACCGGCGGCAAGGGCCGTCCGTCCCACCGGCGACGGGGTCACCGAGCGGACATTCCGAGGGCGCGGGACCGACCGATTCAGCGGTAGTGAAGGGCGGAGGTGGGCGAGCGTGACATCGACGACGGACACGACCGGGCACCCGGACGTCGCGGAGATCTCCGACCTCACCGAGGGCCTGCTCGCACCGGACCGGGCCAGGGACGTGCGACGCCACCTGGACGGGTGCGCCTCATGCGCGGACGTGTGCGCCTCGCTGGAAGAGATCCGGGGCCTGCTCGCTTCCCTGCCGGAGCCGGAGCGCATGCCGGACGAAATCGCCGTACGCCTCGACGCCGCCCTTGCCGCCGAGGCCGCACGGAACACCGGTGCCGGGAACGCGCACAGTGCCGGTACCGAAGACGCCACGGGTCATGTTTCACGTGAAACATCGCTCACCGCGGACCACCGTGCCGACCGTCCAGCCGATCAACCCGCCGACCGCCCCGCAGGGCGCCCCCGTGCGGCGACCGGACCGGGGCGGAAGGGCACCGAGCGCGGTCGGCGACGCGGCAGGATCGCCCTGGGCGCCGTTCTCACAGCCGCGGTCCTGGGCGCCGGAAGCCTGCTCGTGACGGCCCTGTCCGGCACCTCCGACCACTCGTCGGCCCATGGGACACCGACCGCCTCGTCCGGCGTCTTCTCCGGCGACAGCGTGGCGAACCAGGTCCATTCCCTTCTCACCGCTGAGAAGACGCTGCCGCACGGTGGCGACAGGCCCCGGCAGCGCCCGGACGACGAGCCCCGGTCGTTCGGGTCCACCGACGGGCCGCACACCTTGATCCAGACCGCTGTCCCGGTCCCCGACTGTGTCCGGCAGGCGCTCCGGCAGAGTTCCGACGTGCTCGCGGCCAAGACGGGAACGTACGCGGGCAGGTCGGCCTACCTCGTCGTGGTGGCCGACGCCCGTGACAGCGCGCGGGTCACGGCCTATGTGGTCGAAGCGTCCTGCGTGCAGCACCAGCCCCCGTCGGCCGGCAAGGTCCTGCTCAAGCAGTCCCTCGCGCGTCCCTAGGCCGCTGGACCACTCCTTCGGGCGCCCCGGGGCAGGCGTGTGCCCGGACACACCGGGAATGCACGCCCCGTAGGATCCGTTGGGTGGGGTGAGAGTCCCGAAAGGGGCTCCCACCGGTCGACTGACGCAGACCAGAGACGAGGAATCAAGCCGTGAGCGATGTCCGTAACGTGATCATCATCGGCTCCGGGCCCGCAGGCTACACGGCGGCGCTGTACACCGCCCGTGCATCGCTGAAGCCCCTGGTGTTCGAAGGGGCCGTCACCGCGGGCGGTGCGCTGATGAACACCACCGAGGTCGAGAACTTCCCGGGCTTCCGCGACGGCATCATGGGGCCGGACCTCATGGACAACATGCGCGCCCAGGCCGAACGCTTCGGTGCCGAGCTCGTTCCGGACGACATCGTCTCCGTCGATCTGACCGGTGAGATCAAGACCGTCACCGACACCGCGGGCACCGTGCACCGGGCAAAGGCCGTCATCGTCACCACCGGCTCCCAGCACCGCAAGCTGGGCCTGCCGAACGAGGACATGCTTTCGGGCCGTGGTGTCTCCTGGTGCGCCACCTGTGACGGGTTCTTCTTCAAGGAGCACGACATCGCCGTGATCGGCGGCGGCGACACCGCGATGGAGGAGGCCACGTTCCTCTCGCGGTTCGCCAAGTCGGTCACGATCGTCCACCGCCGGGACACCCTGCGCGCCTCCAAGGCGATGCAGGAGCGCGCCTTCGGCGACCCGAAGATCAAGTTCGTCTGGGACAGCGAGGTCGCCGAGATCCAGGGCGACCAGAAGCTCTCCGGTCTGAAGCTGCGGAACGTCAAGACCGGCGAGCTGTCCGAGCTGCCCGTGACGGGCCTGTTCATCGCCATCGGCCACGACCCGCGCACCGAGCTGTTCAAGGGCCAGCTGGACCTGGACGAGGAGGGTTACCTGAAGGTCGCCTCGCCGTCCACCCGTACCAACGTGACCGGTGTGTTCGCCGCCGGTGACGTGGTCGACCACACCTACCGCCAGGCGATCACCGCCGCCGGTACCGGCTGCGCCGCCGCTCTGGACGCCGAGCGATACCTCGCCGCCCTCGCGGACGAGGACCAGGCGGAGCCCGAGAAGACGACTGTCTGACCTTCCCCTTCCCCGCCCCACCGCGTAACCGAGGTAAGGAGCCCACTGTGGCCGGCAACGTGAAGACCGTGACCGACGACAACTTCGAGGAGGAGGTCCTCAAGAGCGACAAGCCCGTTCTGGTGGACTTCTGGGCCGAGTGGTGCGGTCCGTGCCGCATGATCGCCCCCTCCCTGGAGGCGATCGCGGCCGAGCACGGCGACAAGATCCAGATCGTCAAGCTCAACATCGACGAGAACCCGAACACGGCCGCCAAGTACGGCGTCATGTCCATCCCCACCCTGAACGTGTACCAGGGCGGCGATGTCGCCAAGACGATCGTGGGTGCCAAGCCGAAGGCGGCGCTCCTGCGCGACCTGGACGAGTTCATCACGAAGTGATGTTTCACGTGAAACACGATGGGGCCGATCCGCTGGGGTCGGCCCCATCGCTATAACGGCCTCGCGCTAGAGCGGCCTCGCGCTAGAGCGGCCGCAGCGCGGGTTCCTTCTGGACCGCTCCCAGAAGCCGGTCCAGTGCCATCTCCACGTCTTCCTTCCAGGAGAGCGTGGACCGCAGCTCCAGCCGCATCCGCGGATGGGTGGGATGCTGCCGGACCGTCTTGAAGCCGACGGCCAGCAGGTGATCGGCGGGCAGCAGGCAGGCGGGCTGCTCCCAGCGGGCGTCTCCGAACGCCTCGACCGCTTTGAAGCCCCGGCGCAGCAGATCCTTGGCGACCGTCTGCACCAGCACCCGGCCCAGCCCCTGCCCCTGATAGGCGGGCAGAACGTACCCGGTGATCAGCTGCACGGCGTCCGGCGCCACCGGGCTCGTGGGGAAGGCCGTCGAGCGCGGCACGTAGGCCGGCGGGGCGTAGAGCACGAAACCCGCCGGGACGTCGTCGACATACACCACCCGGCCGCACGATCCCCAGTCCAGCAGGACGGCGGAGATCCAGGCTTCCTTCTCCAGCGCGGTGGTGCCCGCCGCCACCGCCGCCTCGCCGCTGACGGGGTCCAGCTCCCAGAAGACACAGGAGCGACAACGATGGGGAAGATCCTGAAGGTTGTCCAGCGTGAGCGGCACGAGCCGACGCCCCATGAAGGCTGATCCTCGCTTCCTTCGCCCGCCGCATCGCGAGCGGCTGTCAGCTGCTGACCGGTGGATATGCCCTAGCTGATCGCATCGTATCCACGATCCGATTCACTCGATACCGTGCCAAAGCAAAGAGCGGGCCGTGTTCCGGTACACACCGGACACGGCCCGCTCCACTGCCCCGAAGGACACGAACGACCGGGAATCAGTCCTGGCTCTCGTCGCCGTCGCCGTCCTGAAGGCTCTTCTGCAGGGCCAGCTTCTCGCCCGGGGCGAACGTGCTGAGGATCCTTTCGAGGTCCTCGGCGGAGGCGAACTCGACGGTGATCTTGCCCTTCTTCTGTCCCAGCTCGACCTTCACCCGCGTCTCGAACCGGTCCGAGAGCCGGGTGGCCAGCTCGCTCAGCGCCGGGGAAGGCACGGAACCGGCCCGGGGCCCCCGGGACCGCGAGGCCTTCTGAGACCGTGAGCCCATGAGGGTCACGATCTCTTCCACGGACCGCACCGACAGTCCCTCGGCGACGATCCGGTGGGCCAGCCGGTCCTGTTCCTCGGAGTCCTCCACAGCCAGCAGCGCCCGGGCGTGACCGGCCGAAAGCACCCCGGCGGCCACCCGCTTCTGCACGGTCGGCGACAGCTTCAGCAGACGCAGCGTGTTGGAGACCTGCGGGCGGGAGCGCCCGATCCGGTCGGCCAGCTGGTCGTGGGTGCAGTTGAAGTCCTTCAGCAGCTGGTCGTAGGCAGCGGCCTCTTCGATCGGGTTCAGCTGCGCACGGTGCAGGTTCTCCAGCAGCGCGTCCAGGAGGAGCTTCTCGTCCTCCGTGGCCCGCACGATCGCCGGGATGGCCTCCAGGCCGGCTTCACGGCACGCGCGCCAGCGGCGCTCGCCCATGATCAGCTCATACCGGCCGGGACCGAGCTGCCGCACCACGACGGGCTGCAGCAGGCCGACCTCCTTGATGGAGGTGACCAGCTCCTGAAGCGCGTCCTCGTCGAAGATCTCGCGCGGCTGGCGCGGGTTCGGTGTGATGGCGTCCAGGGGGATCTCGGCGAAGTGGGCGCCCAACGGGGGTGCCGGCACCTCGACGGCGGGGCTCGCCGGAACCGCCTCGATGTCCTGTGCGGCGGGCGGCAGCGTGGCCACCTTGGCCGCGGCCACTCCGCGGTCACTCGTCAGTACCGGGACGGCCGCGGGGGAGGTGGAGCCTCCACCCCCCAGCGCGGCGGAGGCCGGCGTCCTCTCGGTCGGGGCAGCGGGGATCAGTGCGCCGAGACCACGGCCCAGCCCCCTCCGTCGCTCGCTCACTGAATCCCCTCCACCATGCTCTGGTCTTTCTGGGCGCCGATGTGGGCCTGGCTCGCGTCATAGCTGATGCCGACGCCCCTCAGCGCGATTTCCCGGGCCGCCTCAAGATAGGAGAGGGCGCCGCTCGATCCTGGATCGTAGGTCAGCACCGTCTGCCCGTAACTCGGCGCCTCGGAGATACGGACCGAGCGGGGAATGCTCGTCCGCAGCACCTCGTCACCGAAGTGGCTGCGCACCTCTTCCGCGACCTGGGAGGCGAGACGCGTCCGGCCGTCGTACATGGTGAGCAGGATGGTCGACACATGCAGGGCGGGGTTGAGGTGCCCCCGCACCAGGTCGACGTTGCGCAGGAGCTGACCGAGGCCCTCCAGCGCGTAGTACTCGCACTGGATCGGGATCAGCACCTCGGCGCCCGCGACGAGCGCGTTGACCGTCAACAGGCCCAGCGAAGGCGGGCAGTCGATGAGGATGTAGTCCAACGGCTGCTCGTACGCCTGGATGGCCCGTTGCAGCCGGCTCTCCCGGGCCACCAGGGACACCAGCTCGATCTCCGCACCTGCGAGATCGATGGTGGCCGGAGCGCAGAAGAGGCCCTCGACGTCGATGACGGGCTGGACCACCTCGGCGAGAGGCTTGCTCTCCACCAACACGTCGTAGATGGATGGGACTTCGGCGTGGTGGTCGATCCCGAGGGCGGTGGACGCGTTGCCCTGCGGGTCGAGGTCGATCACCAGGACCCGGCCACCGTGCAGGGCCAGCGAGGCGGCAAGGTTGACGGTCGTCGTCGTCTTGCCCACGCCGCCCTTCTGGTTGGCGACCACGATGACTCGGGTCTGCTCCGGTCGCGGCAGGCCTGCGCCGGCGCGGCCGAGAGCCTCCACCGCCAGTTGGGCCGCTCGACCGATGGGAGTGTCGTCCATCGGGGGCGGTGTTTCACGTGAAACATCCGCTCCCATCGACTCGGTACGGGGACCGGGGACCGGATCGGTCATCGGTCCCGCGATGTTGGCGTCGGACCGCAAGGATTCACTCTCCTCGACTTCAGGCTCGCGATGAACAGAGCCTCCCATGTCTTCGGGGTCGTGAACCAGTGAGGTCTGACCATCTGTGGAGAAATCCACCTCTGTGGACAACTCCGTGCCCCTGGAGAGGGACGCAGTCTCCGAGGAGCGGTGCGTAGCCTCCGGGGCACGGGGCGAGGGCTCCGGAGGGCGAGGCGAAGCCCCCAAGGAGCGGGACAGGACCTCCGGGGAAACGGGATCCTCCCCGAGCGCACCGAGGGGCTTCCGGTCGCGAGGTTCGGCCGCAGCGCGGCCACGACTGATGATGCCGTGCAGCAGTGAGCGACGTTTCACGTGAAACACGATGCACAGCCGCTGCGACCCGGCCTTTGCGACACTCCGGCTCGCCTGGGTCCGGCAGCTTGTGTGGAGTACGTCCCGTCGTCAGGACGGGTCAGCGTCGGCCGGCCCCTCCGGCCCGCCGACGCCCACCCGTCCTCCGGCTCACCGGCGTCGGCGAGCCCGACCCGTGCGGGCGGCCTTGGCTCGCTTGGCAGCGAAACGCACACCGCCCGGGCTCTCGCCGACCTCTACCCGTACGACGGTGGACAGCGGGTCCACCACGCCCTCACCCACATGCAGAATGGACGTCTCCACCGCTCCGAGCTTGCTCAGCGCGGTGGCCGCCGCCTTCAGCTCGTCCTCGGCGGTGTCCCCCTTGAGCGCGAGCATCTCGCCGTACGGGCGCAGCAGCGGAATGCCCCAGGTGGCCAGACGGTCCAGCGGAGCCACGGCCCGTGCCGTCACCACATGGACCGGCGGCAGCTTGCCCATGACCTCCTCGGCCCGGCCGCGCACCACGGTGACATGGTCCAGGCCGAGCAGCTCGACGACCTCGGTGAGGAAGTTGGTGCGCCGCAGCAGGGGTTCCAGCAGGGTGATGTTGAGGTCGTCGCGGACCAGGGCCAGCGGGATACCCGGCAGCCCCGCACCGGAGCCGACGTCGCAGACCGTCACCCCCTCCGGAACGGCCTCGGAGAGCACCGCGCAGTTCAGCAGGTGCCGCTCCCACAGGCGCGGCACTTCCCGCGGACCGATCAGGCCGCGCTGCACGCCTGCCTCGGCGAGCAGCTCCGCATAGCGGACCGCATCGGCGAAGCGCTCACCAAACACTTCCCGCGCCTGCTCGGGCGCGGGGGGAAGCTCCGCTGCCTCCGTCACGGGGACCGTCCTTCCGTACAGCGCCGGCGCTTCGCGCACCGGCCACCAGAACTACCAGGCTGACAAAGTTCGGCCCCGCCTGCTCAACAGACGGGGCCGGTGGAACGGGGGCCGATCAGGCGGGCAGCACGACGACGAAGCGCTGCGGCTCCTCGCCCTCGGACTCGCTGCGCAGCCCCGCGGCCTTGACCGCGTCGTGCACGACCTTGCGCTCGAACGGGGTCATCGGCTTGAGCTTCACGGGCTCGCCGGTGCTCTTCACCTCGGCGGCGGCCTTGGCGCCCAGCTCGGACAGCTCGGCGCGCTTCTTGGCGCGGTAGCCCGCGATGTCCAGCATCAGCCGGCTGCGGTCACCGGTTTCCCGGTGCACGGCCAGCCGCGTCAACTCCTGCAGTGCCTCCAGCACCTCGCCGTCCCGGCCGACCAGCTTCTGCAGGTCGCGGCTGCCGGTGTCGCTGATGATCGACACGGAGGCGCGGTCGGCCTCGACGTCCATGTCGATGTCGCCGTCGAGGTCGGCGATGTCCAGCAGACCCTCCAGGTAGTCCGCCGCGATCTCGCCCTCCTGCTCCAGGCGGGTGAGGGTGTCTGCACCCTCGGCAGCGGCGGAGGTGGTGCCTTCCGTCACGGGATGGGCTCCTTCTTACTTCTTGGACGGGGACTTGGGCCGCTGCGGTCCACCCTTGCGCTGGCCGGACTGGGCCTTGCTGCGGGTGCCGGAGCCGGGCTTCTGGGGCTGCTTGGCAGCCGCGGGCTTGGCGTCCTGCGGCGCGTCGGACTTCTCCAGCGACGGGGCGTCACCCGCCTTGGTCCCGCCGGACTGACGCTGGGACTTGCTCTGGCGCTTGGGCTGCTGACGCCGGGGGGCGGTGGCGGTGGCCGTGGCGGTGCCGACGGCGGCACCGTCCTCGGACTGTGCCGCGGCCTGGGCCACGCTCTTGGTCACGGTGCCGTCGGGCTGGGCGGCGAGACCGGCCTTGTTGAGCGCGTTGACGAACTTGCGCTCGGACTCGTTGCGGTCGCGGCCCTTGGCGACGATCGCCTTCACGATGGCCTTCTCGCTGCGCCGACGGATCTTGCCGTGCTGCGTGACGTGCTTGGTCAGGCGCTCCAGGTAGGCGGCCTGGGCCTTGGAACCCGGGGTCGGGTTGTTGTGGATGACGTACATCTGCTGGCCCATGGTCCACACGTTGGTGGTCAGCCAGTAGATGAGGACACCGACCGGGAAGTTCACACCGAGGACGGCGAACATGACCGGGAAGATGTACATCAGCATCTTCTGCTGCTGCATGAACGGCGTCTTCACGGTGGTGTCGACGTTCTTCGTCATCAGCTGGCGCTGCGTGTAGAACTGCGACGCCGACATCAGCACGATCATGATCGCGGTCACGACGCGGACGTCGGTCAGCGAGGCGTGCAGGGCGCTGACCTGGCTGTCGCTGCTGAAGAACTTGGCGGCCAGCGGAGCGCCGAAGATGTGCGCGTTCCGCGCGCTCTCGAGCAGGCCGGCGTCGATGACGCCGATCTTCTTGCCCGACGCGATGGCGGCGAGCACGTGGTACAGGGCGAAGAAGAACGGGGACTGCGCCAGGATGGGAAGGCACGAGGAGAGCGGGTTGGTGCCCGACTCCTTGTACAGCTTCATCATCTCTTCGGACTGACGCTGCCGGTCGTTCTTGTAGCGCTCCTGGATCTTCTTCATCTCCGGCTGGAGCGTCTGCATCGCGCGGGTCGCCTTGATCTGCTTCACGAAGAGCGGGATCAGGCAGATGCGGATCAGGATCACCAGGGACACGATGGACAGGCCCCAGGCCCACCCGGTGTCAGGTCCGAAGATCGCCCCGTACACCTTGTGGAACTGGACGATGACCCAGGAGACGGGCCAGGTGATGAAACTGAAAAGGCTGGCAATCGTGTCCACTAATCATGCTCCTTGGGCATGGGACGAGGTCTCTGCGGCCGGGCTCGAAGGAGACTCCGTTGGTGGCTTCGCTTCGGTGGCCGTTTCGGCGGCGGAGGACCCGCCCCTGCGTGCGCGCCAGGCGTCGCGCAGCATTTCGTGCCACCGCGGACGCTTGCGCGGCGGAACATGGTCCACGCCACCCGGCGACCACGGATTGCACCGCAGGATGCGCCAGGCGGTCAGTGCGGTCCCTTTGACTGCACCGTGCCGGTCGATGGCCGTGTAGCCGTAGTGGGAGCACGACGGGTAGTACTTGCATACCGGCCCCAGCAGCGGACTGATCGTCCACTGGTACAGCTTGATCAGAGCCAGCAGCGGGTACTTCATCGCGCGCCCCCTCCCAGGAGCCGCTGAAGAGCGGCGTCCAGGTCTCGGGCCAGCTGTGCGTGGTCTGCGTCGCCCGCTCCGGGCAGCGCTCGTACGACTACCAGGCTACCGGGGGGGAACAGGCCGACTCGGTCACGCATCAGGTGGCGCAGTCTGCGCTTCACTTTGTTGCGCACGACCGCGCCACCCACGGCCTTGCTGACGACGAAACCCGCACGCGTCGGGGGAGCGCTCTCCCCAGGCGCGTGCGGGTCCGTGGCACCGCTTCGAAGGTGGACGACGAGCGTCGGGCGGCCTGCCCGGCGGCCTCGTCGGACCGCGGTCGCGAAGTCCTCGCGCCGCCTCAGCCGGTTCTCGGTGGGCAGCACGATGTCATGACCTGACCGGGATCAGGCGGACAGACGGGCGCGACCCTTGCTACGGCGGGACGCGAGAATCGCGCGGCCGGCACGGGTGCGCATACGCAGCCGGAAGCCGTGGGTCTTCGCGCGACGACGGTTGTTCGGCTGGAAGGTGCGCTTGCTCACTCGGGGGCTCCAGAAAATCGGTAGTGGCGGGGTGCCGTCCTGGCTGTCACCGTGCGCCCACGAGTAGCTCGCGTCACGCCCGAGTGCACCGCTTCCCGATCACCTGACGTGACCTGTGCCCATCGGAGGCAGGCGGCAGCAGCCATCGACAACTCGACCTGGTTACGGTACGCGGGGCCGAGCCGTCCGGTCAAACCGAGGGCTGCCGGGAGACACTGTCCACAGGCTGGGGACAACAACTTGAACCGCAGCCGTCGCGCTGACTACCGTGGCTGGACTCCGATTCGTTCCCTTATCCCCGCCCGACCGATTTTCATCCCGACCCGTCCCCGAACCACACGTTCGTGGGACCTGTGAGAGAGCGTGCCCTGTGGCTGACGTACCTGCCGATCTTGCCGCAGTGTGGCCGCGAGTACTGGAACAGCTGCTCGGTGAGGGCCGCGGACAGGGTGTGGAGGCCAAGGACGAGCACTGGATCCGGCGCTGCCAGCCGCTCGCGCTGGTCGCGGACACCGCCCTTCTCGCCGTGCCGAACGAATTCGCGAAGAACGTTCTGGAGGGCCGTCTGGCGCCCGTCGTCAGCGAGACCCTGAGCCGGGAGTGCGGCCGTCCCATCCGGATCGCGATCACCGTGGACGACTCCGCGGGCGAACCCCCGGCGCCTCCCGTCCAGCAGCCGGCGAAGCCGCGCTACGAGGAGCCGGAGCTGCCCTCGGGGCCGTACGAGGGCTACGGCCGGCCCCGTGGCGGGGAGCAGCCGGGCGGCGATCAGCACTCCGAGCAGCACCCGGCCGGCCGCCCCGACCAGCTCCCCACGGTCCGCCCGGTCTACCCGTCCGAGTACCAGCGGCCCGAGCCCGGCGCCTGGCCGCGCCCCGGGCAGGACGACTACGCCTGGCAGCAGCCCCGGCTCGGCTTCCCCGAGCGGGACCCGTACGCCTCGCCGTCCTCCCAGGACGGCTACGGCTCCGGCGCGGACCCGTACGGCGCGCCGTCCCAGGACTACCGCCCGCAGGGCATGGACCGGCCGCCATACGAACAGCCGCGCGGCGAGTACGACTCCGCGCGGGGCGAGTACGACCCGTCCCGGACCGAGTACGACCAGCGCGACCCGGTCCGCCGTGAGCTGCCCGACCCGGCGGCGCACCGCGGCGGCCCCGGCCGTCCGGAGGGGCCCTCCACCGGCGCCCCCGGCCCGCTGGCCGCGCAGCCGGCGCCCGCGAGCGGCCCCGGCGAGCCGACCGCGCGACTGAACCCCAAGTACCTGTTCGACACGTTCGTGATCGGCGCCTCCAACCGCTTCGCGCACGCGGCGGCGGTCGCGGTCGCGGAGGCGCCGGCGAAGGCGTACAACCCGCTGTTCATCTACGGGGAGTCCGGGCTCGGCAAGACCCATCTGCTGCACGCCATCGGGCACTACGCGCGCAGCCTGTACCCGGGCACGCGCGTGCGGTACGTCAGCTCGGAGGAGTTCACCAACGAGTTCATCAACTCCATCCGCGACGGTAAGGGCGACAGCTTCCGCAAGCGCTACCGCGAGATGGACATCCTGCTCGTCGACGACATCCAGTTCCTCGCGGACAAGGAGTCGACGCAGGAGGAGTTCTTCCACACCTTCAACACCCTCCACAACGCCAACAAGCAGATCGTGCTCTCCAGCGACCGGCCGCCCAAGCAGCTGGTCACGCTGGAGGACCGGCTGCGCAACCGTTTCGAGTGGGGCCTGATCACCGACGTCCAGCCGCCCGAGCTGGAGACGCGGATCGCGATCCTGCGCAAGAAGGCGGTCCAGGAGCAGCTGAACGCGCCGCCCGAGGTGCTGGAGTTCATCGCCTCCCGGATCTCGCGGAACATCCGTGAGCTGGAGGGCGCGCTGATCAGGGTGACGGCGTTCGCGTCGCTCAACCGGCAGCCGGTGGACCTGGGCCTGACCGAGATCGTCCTGAAGGACCTCATCCCCGGCGGCGAGGACAGCGCGCCGGAGATCACCGCGACGGCGATCATGGGGGCCACCGCGGACTACTTCGGGCTGACGGTGGAGGACCTGTGCGGCACCTCGCGCGGGCGCGCGCTGGTGACCGCGCGGCAGATCGCGATGTACCTGTGCCGCGAGCTGACGGACCTGTCGCTGCCGAAGATCGGTGCGCAGTTCGGCGGCCGGGACCACACGACCGTGATGCACGCCGACCGGAAGATCCGCGCGCTGATGGCCGAGCGGCGCTCGATCTACAACCAGGTCACCGAGCTGACCAACCGCATCAAGAACGGCTGAGCCGGCCGTACGCGGGCGCGCAGGGCGCTCCGGGGCACACCACCGCCTCCGGGGCGCCCTTCGCCGTTCCGAGCCCCACCAAGCCCCACCAAGCCCCACCGGGCCGTGCCCACCAAGCCCCACCGGGCCGTGCCCCGCCAAGCCCCACCGGGCCGTGCACCACCAAGCCCCACCGAGCCGTGCCCGCCGAAACGCCCCGGCCGACTCCGGCGCCGCCAGGCACCCCGCGCGGCCGCACACCCCCGCTGAGGCCGCTGAAGGGCGTCCGAAGGGGCGTTGGAGGGCTGCCGGGTGAGTCGCGAAGGACTGCTGGAGGGGGCGCGGCATGGGCCTGGCTGCGTCCGGCGCCCCGGATGCGGCGCTGCGGGCCGTTTCCTCCCCGTCATCCCTTGTTCGATTACCTGCCTGGTTACGGCCTTCCTCCACAGATTCGGCGACTTTCTTCCGTCCACAGACTGGGGACTGCGAAGTTGTCCCGAACTGTGTCCACAGGGAGGCTGGCTCCAGGACATCCGCCCAGTTCAAGGGCCTGTGGATTCGTGGACGAACGATCTCCACAGACTGTGGATAACTACGTCGTCCCCAGGCCGGGCGTCGCGTTTTCCACCGGTGCCCCACAGGCTGGGGGCGGTTGTCCCCAGCGAACCCGGGCTTCTCCACATGGCTGTCCACTGTTCGGCAACCCGACGCTCCCGCTCACCGCGTCGAGTGAAAGGCGTCACAGGAAGCTGCCGGATTGGGCTGTGGGAAACCTGGGTATTCCTGGGGACACAGCTGGGGAGAACTGCCCTCAGCCTGTGGGCGGTGTGTGCAGAACTTTCCGTTCTCCACAGAGGGCCCAGGTTGTCCACTGCCTCCACCCACAGGGCCAGTGGATAAAAAACCCGCGCTGAGCTGGGCAAACGTGGTTATCCACCGTATCCACAGGCCCTACTACTACTCCCGACTAGAGAGAGCTCGGCAATCGTTTTGAAGCGGGGGCTGTGCACAACTCGCCCTCTCGCGCCCGGCTGCCGCTCGGACCGACTTGACCCCGACGGGCACCTACTGTCAGTGCCGTGCGTCAGACTGGTCCCCGGTGTCCTTCCCGTCCCAGGCGGCGGTGACACCGAGTCGGAGGACTCAGTAGCAACAGCAGGAGGCGGCTTACGGTGAAGATCCGGGTGGAACGCGACGTACTCGCGGAGGCAGTGGCCTGGGCGGCACGCAGCCTCCCGGCCCGTCCGCCGGCGCCTGTCCTCGCCGGCCTGCTGCTCAAGGCCGAGGACGGCCAGCTGAGTCTGTCGAGCTTCGACTACGAGGTCTCCGCGCGGGTGAACGTCGATGCGGAGGTCGAGGAGGAGGGCACCGTCCTCGTCTCCGGTCGGCTGCTCGCCGACATCTCGCGCGCCCTCCCCAACCGGCCGGTGGAGATTTCCACAGACGGTGTACGGGCGACCGTGGTCTGCGGCACCTCCCGGTTCACCCTCCACACCCTGCCCGTGGAGGAGTACCCGGCCCTGCCGCAGATGCCGAACGCGACCGGCACCGTCCCCGGCGAGGTCTTCGCCGCGGCCGTCTCCCAGGTGGCCATCGCCGCCGGCCGTGACGACACGCTGCCGGTGCTCACCGGTGTGCGCATCGAGATCGAGGGCGACACGGTCACCCTGGCCTCCACCGACCGCTACCGCTTCGCGGTCCGCGAGTTCCTGTGGAAGCCGGAGAACCCGGACGCCTCCGCGGTCGCCCTGGTCCCGGCCAAGACGCTGCTGGACACCGCCAAGTCGCTGGGCGCCGGGGACAGCGTCACGCTGGCGCTGGCCGGTGCCGGTGCCGGCGAGGGCCTGATCGGTTTCGAGGGCGCCGGGCGGCGCACGACCACGCGTCTGCTGGAGGGCGACCTGCCCAAGTACCGGACGCTGTTCCCGACCGAGTTCAACTCCGTCGCCGTGATCGAGACCGCGCCGTTCGTCGAGGCGGTCAAGCGTGTGGCCCTGGTCGCCGAGCGGAACACCCCGGTGCGGCTGAGCTTCGAGCAGGGCGTGCTGATCCTGGAGGCCGGGTCCAGCGACGACGCACAGGCTGTGGAAAGGGTCGACGCCCAGCTGGAGGGCGACGACATCTCGATCGCCTTCAACCCGACGTTCCTGCTGGACGGCCTGAGCGCGATCGACTCGCCGGTGGCGCAGCTGTCGTTCACCACGTCCACGAAGCCCGCGCTGCTCAGCGGGAAGCCGGCGGTGGACGCGGAGGCCGACGACGCGTACAAGTACCTGATCATGCCGGTCCGGCTCAGCGGCTGACGTTTTCCACAGGTGTGCACGGCGCCGGACGTCCCTGTGGATGCCCGGCGCCGTGACCGGATGGGTGCCGCGGCCCCCGCGCGCGGGGTGGACCGCGACCGCTCCTGGCCACGTTTCCCCAGGTCAGCGCGGGTCTCGCATGAGCGCGTATGCCCACAGCTGTGCGTGAGCGGCCGGGTTTAGGCTCGGCTCGGCACCTCGGTGCCTCTCATGCCACACAGCAACCTAAGGAACACAACTGATGGAGCTCGGTCTCGTCGGCCTCGGCAAGATGGGCGGCAACATGCGCGAGCGGATTCGCCGCGCGGGCCACACCGTCATCGGGTACGACCGCAACGCGGACGTCGCGGATGTCCACAGCCTGGAAGAGCTTGTGGGCAAGCTCAGCGGCCCGCGCGTGGTCTGGGTGATGGTCCCGGCGGGCGAGCCCACCCAGTCGACCATCGACCGGCTCGCCGAGCTGCTGGAGCCCGGTGACGTGGTCGTGGACGGCGGGAACTCCCGCTGGACCGACGACGAGCGGCACGCCGAGGAGCTGGCCGCCAAGGGCATAGGCTTCGTCGACTGCGGTGTCTCCGGCGGCGTGTGGGGCCTGGAGAACGGGTACGCGCTGATGTACGGCGGCGACGCGGAGAACGTCGCCAAGGTGCAGCCGGTCTTCGACGCCCTGAAGCCGGAGGGTGACTTCGGCTCGGTGCACGCGGGCAAGGTCGGCGCGGGCCACTTCGCGAAGATGGTCCACAACGGCATCGAGTACGCCATGATGCAGGCCTACGCCGAGGGCTGGGAGCTGCTGGAGAAGGTCGACTCCGTGGAGAACGTCCGCGAGGTCTTCCGCTCCTGGCAGGAGGGCACGGTCATCCGGTCCTGGCTGCTGGACCTCGCGGTCAACGCCCTGGACGAGGACGAGCACCTGGACGCCCTGCGCGGTTACGCACAGGACTCCGGTGAGGGACGCTGGACGGTGGAGGCGGCCATCGACAACGCCGTGCCGCTGCCGGCGATCACCGCCTCGCTGTTCGCGCGGTTCGCCTCCCGGCAGGAGGACTCGCCGCAGATGAAGATGATCGCCGCGCTGCGCAACCAGTTCGGCGGTCACGCCGTAGAGAAGAAGTAATCCGCAGCACAAGCAGGGAGGTCGGCGGGACGACCATGCACGTCACGCATCTTTCGCTGGCCGACTTCCGCTCGTACGCCCGGGCCGAGGTTCCGCTCGACCCGGGCGTCACCGCCTTCGTCGGCCCCAACGGGCAGGGCAAGACCAACCTGGTGGAGGCGGTCGGATACCTGGCCACGCTCGGCAGCCACCGGGTCGCCTCCGACGCGCCGCTGGTGCGCGTGGGCGCCGAGCGGGCGATCGTGCGGGCCCAGGTCCGCCAGGGCGACCGGCAGCAGCTGATCGAGCTGGAGCTGAACCCCGGCAAGGCCAACCGCGCCCGGATCAACCGGTCCTCGCAGGTCAGACCGCGGGACGTGCTGGGGATCGTACGGACCGTGCTGTTCGCGCCAGAGGACCTCGCCCTCGTCAAGGGCGACCCGGGAGAGCGGCGGCGGTTCCTCGACGACCTGGTCACCGCGCGGTCCCCGCGGATGGCGGGCGTGCGCTCCGACTACGAACGGGTGCTCAAACAGCGCAACACCCTGCTGAAGTCGGCCGCGCTCGCGCGCCGGCACGGTGGTCGGTCCATGGACTTGTCCACGCTCGACGTGTGGGACCAGCATCTGGCGCGCGCGGGCGCCGAGGTGCTCGTCCAGCGGCTCGACCTGATCGCGGCGCTTCAGCCGCTGGCCGACAAGGCGTACGAGCAGCTGGCCCCCGGCGGCGGCCCGGTCGCGCTGGAGTACAAGCCGTCCGCGCCGGGCGAGGCCCACACCCGCGAGGAGCTGTACGAGCAGCTGATGGCGGCCCTCGCCGAGGCGCGCAAGCAGGAGATCGAGCGGGGCGTCACCTTGGTCGGTCCGCACCGGGACGACCTGGTGCTGAAACTCGGCCAGCTGCCCGCCAAGGGCTACGCCTCGCACGGCGAGTCCTGGTCCTACGCCCTCGCCCTCCGGCTGGCCTCCTACGACCTGCTGCGCGCGGAGGGCAACGAGCCGGTGCTGATCCTGGACGACGTCTTCGCGGAACTGGACGCCCGCCGCCGGGAACGGCTGGCGGAACTGGTCGCCCCCGGCGAGCAGGTGCTGGTCACCGCCGCCGTGGACGACGACGTACCCCATGTGCTGGCCGGCGCTCGGTACGCGGTGGCCGGCGGGACGGTGGAGCGCGTATGAACGCCGAGGACCCGGCGGCGGGCACCCCTCGGGCGGCGCGGGCCCCGGGCCCGAAGGAGCCCTCCGGTGTCGACCTCGCGCGCGTGGCGTTGCGCGCCGCGAAGGAGCAGGCACGCGCGCGTGGGGACGCGGCACGGCAGAAGAAGCAGGCCCGGCGCGGCGGCGGCCTGCGTTCCGGTGCCCGCGCCGACGGACGCGACCCGCTGGCGCTGGGGGCGGCGATCAACCGGCTGATCACCGAGCGCGGCTGGGAGACGCCCGCGGCGGTGGGCGGGGTGATGGGCCGCTGGCCGCAGATCGTCGGCGAGGACCTGGCCAAGCACTGCGTGCCGCAGCGGTACGACGAGGACGAGCGGGTGCTGGTCGTGGCCTGCGACTCCACGGCCTGGGCGACCCAGCTGCGGCACCTCGCGCCCGCGCTGGTGGCCCGGCTCAACCAGGATCTCGGGCAGGGCAGCGTACGGATGATCAAGGTGCTCAACCCGGGCGGCCCGGCCCGCCGCTACGGCCCGCTGCGGGCGCCGGGCAGCACCGGTCCCGGCGATACGTACGGGTGACGTACCTCACGTCCGCGAGGGTGCGCGGGAAGGTCGCCGCAGCCGTACGAGGCAGTGGTGACCGGGCCCGGATCGTCCCCGGACCGCCTTCTGACCCGCCAGTAGCCACGGGTTGACGGCGCGAAGCGCTGAGTGCCGCTGTGAGCCCCTTGGAGCCCCCATCCGCATATCGGGACCCGCCCGAGACCGGTTCAGGGCGGCACATGGGAGCTCAGGTGCCCGCAAACCCCCATCGATGTCAGTGCTACCGGTAGACTGGAAGACAATCCCGCCCCAACGTGGGGACCGCCCGGGAAAAGCTGAGCAACGCTGATCAAGGCTTACCAACGCAACATGCCGCAGCCGCTCCGGCAACCTGCCGACGAGCCCGGCTCGTGCTGTGCCAGAAAGGGCGCTTCGTGGCCGATTCCGGCAACCCCAACGAGAACATCCCGTCCACCGACGCCGGCGTGAACGGCGAGGCCACCGAGTCCGGCGCGGCCTCAGCCTCGTACGACGCCAGCGCCATCACCGTGCTCGAAGGGCTGGACGCGGTCCGCAAGCGGCCCGGCATGTACATCGGCTCCACGGGCGAGCGCGGTCTGCACCACCTGGTGTACGAGGTCGTCGACAACTCGGTCGACGAGGCGCTGGCCGGCTACGCGGACACCATCGACGTCACGATCCTCGCCGACGGCGGGGTGCGCGTCGTGGACAACGGCCGTGGCATCCCGGTGGGCATCGTGCCCTCCGAGGGCAAGCCGGCCGTCGAGGTCGTGCTGACCGTGCTGCACGCCGGCGGCAAGTTCGGCGGCGGCGGCTACGCCGTCTCCGGCGGTCTGCACGGTGTGGGCGTGTCCGTGGTGAACGCGCTGTCCACGAAGGTCGCCGTCGAGGTCAGGACCGACGGCCACCGCTGGACGCAGGACTACAAGATGGGCGTGCCGACGGCCCCGCTGGCCAAGCACGAGGCGATCGAGGAGACCGGCACGTCGGTCACCTTCTGGGCCGACCCGGAGATCTTCGAGACCACCGAGTACTCCTTCGAGACGCTGTCCCGGCGTTTCCAGGAGATGGCGTTCCTCAACAAGGGCCTGACGATCCGGCTCACCGACGAGCGCGAGTCGGCCAAGGCCACCAGCGGCGCGGACGAGGCGGGCGCCGACGAGAAGGCCGAGGTCAAGACCGTCACGTACCACTACGAGGGCGGCATCGTCGACTTCGTGAAGTACCTCAACTCCCGCAAGGGGGACGCGGTGCACCCGACGGTCGTCTCGCTGGAGGCCGAGGACAAGGACAAGAGCCTGTCCCTCGAGGTCGCCATGCAGTGGAACAGCGGCTACAGCGAGGGCGTGTACTCCTTCGCGAACATCATCCACACCCACGAGGGCGGCACCCACGAAGAGGGCTTCCGCGCGGCGCTGACCAGCCTGATCAACAAGTACGCGCGCGACAAGAAGCTGCTGCGCGAGAAGGACGACAACCTCACCGGCGACGACATCCGCGAGGGCCTGACCGCGATCATCTCGGTCAAGCTGAGCGAGCCGCAGTTCGAGGGCCAGACGAAGACCAAGCTGGGCAACACGGAGGCCAAGACCTTCGTGCAGAAGGCGGTCTACGAACACCTCAACGACTGGCTGGACCGCAACCCGGTCGAGGCCGCGGACATCATCCGCAAGGGCATCCAGGCGGCCACCGCGCGCGTGGCGGCCCGCAAGGCGCGCGACCTGACCCGCCGCAAGGGTCTGCTGGAGACGGCGTCGCTGCCGGGCAAGCTGGCCGACTGCCAGTCCAACGACCCGGCCAAGTGCGAGATCTTCATCGTCGAGGGCGACTCCGCCGGCGGCTCGGCCAAGTCCGGCCGGAACCCGCAGTACCAGGCGATCCTCCCGATCCGCGGCAAGATCCTGAACGTGGAGAAGGCGCGGATCGACAAGATCCTGCAGAACCAGGAGATCCAGGCGCTGATCTCGGCCTTCGGCACGGGTGTGCACGAGGACTTCGACATCGAGAAGCTCCGCTATCACAAGATCATCCTGATGGCGGACGCCGACGTCGACGGCCAGCACATCAGCACCCTGCTGCTGACCTTCCTGTTCCGCTTCATGCGGCCGCTGGTCGAGGCCGGGCACGTGTACCTGTCCCGCCCCCCGCTGTACAAGATCAAGTGGGGCCGGGACGACGTGGAGTACGCCTACTCGGACCGCGAGCGCGACGCGCTGATCGAGATGGGCCGCCAGCGCGGCAAGCGCATCCGCGAGGACTCCATCCAGCGCTTCAAGGGTCTCGGCGAGATGAACGCCGAGGAGCTGCGCGTGACCACCATGGACCAGGAGCACCGGGTCCTCGGCCAGGTCACCCTCGACGACGCCGCCCAGGCCGACGACCTGTTCTCGGTCCTCATGGGCGAGGACGTGGAGGCCCGCCGCCAGTTCATCCAGCGCAACGCCAAGGACGTCCGCTTCCTCGACATCTGAGTCGGTCTCAGCTGACCGCACCAGGAAGGATCTTCACCAGCAATGGCCGACGAGAACACTCCCGTCACCCCGGAAGAGGGCGGCGAACTCGCGATGCGTGTCGAGCCCGTCGGGCTCGAGACGGAGATGCAGCGTTCGTACCTCGACTACGCGATGTCCGTCATCGTCTCCCGCGCGCTGCCGGACGTCCGGGACGGTCTCAAGCCCGTCCACCGCCGCGTGCTGTACGCGATGTACGACGGCGGCTACCGCCCCGAGCGCGGCTTCTACAAGTGCGCCCGCGTCGTCGGCGACGTCATGGGCAACTACCACCCGCACGGCGACTCCTCGATCTACGACGCCCTGGTGCGCCTCGCCCAGCCGTGGTCGATGCGGATGCCGCTGGTGGACTCCAACGGCAACTTCGGCTCCCCGGGCAACGACCCGGCGGCGGCCATGCGCTACACCGAGTGCAAGATGGCGCCGCTGTCCATGGAGATGGTCCGCGACATCGACGAGGAGACCGTCGACTTCACGGACAACTACGACGGCCGCTCCCAGGAGCCGACCGTCCTGCCGGCCCGCTTCCCGAACCTGCTGATCAACGGCTCGGCCGGCATCGCGGTCGGCATGGCCACCAACATCCCGCCGCACAACCTGCGCGAGGTCGCGGCCGGCGCCCAGTGGTACCTGGAGAACCCGGACGTCTCCCACGAGGAGCTGCTGGACGCGCTCATGGAGCGCATCAAGGGCCCGGACTTCCCGACCGGCGCCCTGGTCGTGGGCCGCAAGGGCATCGAGGAGGCGTACCGCACCGGGCGCGGCTCCATCACGATGCGCGCGGTGGTCGAGGTCGAGGAGATCCAGGGCCGTCAGTGCCTGGTGGTCACCGAGCTGCCGTACCAGGTGAACCCGGACAACCTGGCACAGAAGATCGCCGACCTGGTGAAGGACGGCAAGATCGGCGGCATCGCGGACGTCCGCGACGAGACGTCGTCCCGTACCGGCCAGCGCCTGGTGATCGTCCTGAAGCGGGACGCGGTCGCCAAGGTCGTGCTGAACAACCTGTACAAGCACACCGACCTGCAGACGAACTTCGGCGCCAACATGCTGGCGCTGGTGGACGGCGTGCCGCGCACGCTGTCGCTGGACGCGTTCATCCGGCACTGGGTGACGCACCAGATCGAGGTCATCGTCCGCCGGACCAGGTTCCGGCTGCGCAAGGCCGAGGAGCGGGCGCACATCCTGCGCGGTCTGCTCAAGGCCCTGGACGCCATCGACGAGGTCATCGCGCTGATCCGGCGCAGCGAGACGGTCGAGATCGCGCGCGGCGGCCTGATGGACCTGCTGGAGATCGACGAGATCCAGGCCAACGCCATCCTGGAGATGCAGCTGCGGCGCCTTGCGGCCCTGGAGCGGCAGAAGATCGTCCAGGAGCACGACGAGCTCCAGGCGAAGATCAACGAGTACAACGAGATCCTGGCCTCGCCGGTCCGCCAGCGCGGGATCGTCAGCGAGGAGCTGGCCGCGATCGTCGAGAAGTACGGCGACGACCGCCAGACCAAGCTGATCCCCTACGAGGGCGACATGTCCATCGAGGACCTGATCGCCGAGGAGGACATCGTCGTCACCGTCACGCGCGGCGGTTACGTCAAGCGGACGAAGACGGACGACTACCGGGCGCAGAAGCGCGGCGGCAAGGGCGTGCGCGGCACGAAGCTGAAGGAAGACGACATCGTCGACCACTTCTTCGTCTCCACCACGCACCACTGGCTGCTGTTCTTCACCAACAAGGGCCGGGTGTACCGGGCGAAGGCGTACGAGCTGCCCGAGGCCGGCCGGGACGCGCGCGGCCAGCACGTGGCGAACCTGCTGGCCTTCCAGCCGGACGAGGCGATCGCGGAGATCCTGGCGATCCGGGACTACGAGGCGGCGCCGTACCTGGTGCTGGCGACCAAGTCCGGTCTGGTCAAGAAGACGCCACTGAAGGATTACGATTCGCCCCGCTCCGGCGGTGTCATCGCGATCAACCTGCGCGAGCGCGAGGACGGCGGCGACGACGAGCTGATCGGTGCCGAGCTGGTCTCCGCCGAGGACGACCTGCTGCTGATCAGCAAGAAGGCGCAGTCGATCCGGTTCACCGCTTCGGACGAGTCCCTTCGCCCGATGGGCCGCGCCACCTCGGGTGTCAAGGGCATGAGTTTCCGCGAGGGCGACGAGCTTCTCTCGATGAATGTCGTCCGACCCGGTACGTTCGTGTTCACTGCCACCGACGGTGGGTACGCGAAGCGGACCGCCGTCGACGAGTACCGCGTCCAGGGCCGCGGCGGCCTCGGCATCAAGGCCGCCAAGATCGTGGAGGACCGCGGTTCGCTCGTCGGCGCGCTGATTGTCGAGGAGCACGACGAGATCCTCGCGATCACCCTCTCCGGCGGTGTGATTCGCACGCGAGTCAGCGAGGTCAGGGAGACGGGCCGTGACACCATGGGCGTCCAACTGATCAACCTGGGCAAGCGCGATGCCGTGGTCGGTATCGCACGTAACGCCGAGGCCGGGCGCGAGGCGGAGGAAGTCGACGGCGACGTGGCCGTGGACGAGACCGCCGAGGGTGCCGCGACCACCGGCACGGACGAGGGTGAGGCACCCTCGGCCGAGTAGCACGAGGAGTGAGTCATCGTGAGCGGAGCCACGGGCGCCGGATCGGCCGGTACCTCCACGGGTACGGAAACGGACGGCGGCGGCCGTGGCTCCGCCGCGCGTGCGGCGAGTGCGAGCGACCCGCACACGACCAACCTGAAGCCGGTGAAGGGGTCCGAGGCGGACTCCTCCCGTACGACTGGATCCCAGGGGGGAACGGTGACGGACACCCGAGGCCCGGCCGGCGAGGCACGGGAGGCGTCGCCGCTGCCCGGCGAGCGGCACCCGGAGCAGCCCGCCGGCCCGTACCACCCGCCGCAGGCCTACCCGGCGCAGGGCGCGGTCCGCAGGCCGCGCACGGGGGTGCGGCCGACCGCGCCGCGCACGCGCAAGGCGCGGTTGCGGGTGGCCAAGGCCGATCCGTGGTCGGTGATGAAGGTCAGCTTCCTGCTCTCCATCGCGTTCGGCATCTGCACGATCGTCGCCTCGGCGGTGCTGTGGATGGTGATGGACGCCATGGGGGTGTTCTCGACGGTCGGCGGCACGATCTCGGAGGCGACCGGCTCCAACGAGGCCAACGGCTTCGACCTCCAGGCGTTTCTGTCCCTCCCGCACGTCCTGACGTTCACGTCGGTCATCGCGGTCATCGACGTGGTCCTGGCGACCGCGCTGGCGACCCTCGGCGCGTTCATCTACAACCTTTCCGCCGGCTTCGTGGGCGGCATCGAGCTGACCCTCGCGGAGGACGAGTGACGCGCCGACCAGCGGCGTCCTGACGGTCCCCCGACAACCGATTTTGGGACTCGCGGTGTCGTGCGCTAATCTTCAGGAGTCAGCGCGCGGGACACACACCGCAAAGCGCGGCGGGGCTATAGCTCAGTTGGTTAGAGCGCATCCCTGATAAGGATGAGGCCACAGGTTCAAATCCTGTTAGCCCCACCAGCGAGAAGACCCCCGGTCCATTGGGCCGGGGGTCTTCTGCTGTTCCGGGGCGCGGTGCGGGAACGGAAAAGACCCGACCGCTGGCGACGGGGGATGCACCAGCGATCGGGCTATGGCCAAGGGTAACAAGGTTGGCGGGTGTGTGGGGCCAAGTCCAGGGAAAATCAAGCGGGTTGGCTGATCACTGGGCGCACGGGGGGTCGTAGGAGAGGCGTGGGAGGTACTCCTGCCAGCGCTGCTTCGTCAGGACGCCCCGGGTGACCGAGCAGATGTGGCGGATCGCCGTGTCCGCGTCCAGGCTCCACAGGCGGACCGTGTCGGTGCCGCTGGAGACGCCGAGGACGTGACTGTTGGGGCTGAAGGAGAGGAAGTGGCCGGTCTTGGCGTTGGGGCTCATGGACTGGCCGATCGGGGTCGTCCGGGCCGGGTCGGTGACGTTCCACAGGCGGACCGTGTTGTCGTTGCCGCCGCTGGCCAGGGTGTGGCCGACGGTGCTGAAGGTCAGGGACGTCACCGCCTCGCTGTGGCCGGTGAGCGGCCTGCCGAGCGGCTCGGCGTGTCCGGGGTCGGCGACGTTCCACAGGCGGACCGTGTCGTCGTCGCTGCCGCTGGCCAGGGTGGCCCCGTCGGCGCTGTAGGCGAGCGCGTTCACCGGGCCCGAGTGCTCGGCCAGCGGGGTGCCCAGGGGGACGGCGCGCGCGGGGTCGGTGACGTTCCACAGCCGGATCTCGCTGTCCGCGCTGCCGCTGGCCAGGGTGTGGCCGTCGGGGCTGAAGGCGAGCGCGTTGACGTAGCCCCGGTGACCGGTGAGCGGTCTGCCGAGCGGTACGGCGTGCGCGGGGTCGGTGACGTTCCACAGCTGGATGGTGCGGTCGTCGTAGGCGGTGGCCAGGGTGCGTCCGTCCGGGCTGTAGGCCAGCGCGTCCGGTCCCATGAAGCGGGTCCGCAGGGCCAGCGGTGGGCCCGCGGCGACCGGGCGGGCGGGGTCGGAGACGTCCCACAGGTGCACCGTGCGGACACCGGTGAGGACGGCCAGGGTGCGGCCGTCGGGCGAGAACACCATGGACCGCTGGTCGCCGTCGGCCCGCATGAACGGCTCGCCCAGCAGTACGGGGCGGCCGGGCCGGGTCACGTTCCACAGCCGCAGCCGGCCGTCCCGGGCGGCGGTGGCCAGCACCCGGCCGTCCGGACGGAACGCCCCGCTGCGGCCGACCATGTCGGAGGTCGGGACCGACCACAGCCGCACCTTGCCGTCCCCGCTGCCGGTGGCGAGGGTACGGCCGTCCGGGCGGAAGCCCAGGGCGTACATCTCCCCGCTGCTGCCCGCGAGCGGCTCGCCGACCTGGGACGGGGACGCGGGGTCGCCGACGTTCCACAGGCTGGCCGTGCTGTCCGCGCTCGCGGCGGCCAGCCGGTGCCCGTCCGGGCTGAACGCCACCGACCAGATCGGCCCGGTGTGCCCGGTCAGCGGGGAGCCGAGCGCCCTCGCCCGGTCGGGCCGGCGCACGTCCCACAGCCGGATGGTGTCGTCCGCGCTGCCGCTGGCCAGGGTGCGCCCGTCGGGGCCGAAGGCCACCGAGTGCACCAGGTCCGTGTGCCCGCGCAGGGTCTTCAGCGGCTCCGGCCGGCCCGGGTCGGCCACGTTCCACAGGCGGATCGAGTTGTCGTCGCCGCCGGCGGCGAGGGTGCGCCCGTCCGGGGAGAAGGTCACGCAGCGCACGGCGGCGGTGTGCCCGCGCAGGGTCGTGAGCGGCTTCGGCCGGCGCGGGTCGGTCACCTGCCACAGCCGTACCGTGTGGTCCTCCCCGGCCGAGGCCAGGGTGCGGCCGTCCGGGCTGAACGCCACCAGGTAGATCGTGCCTCGGTGGCCGGTGATCGGCTCGCCGAGCGGCACGGGGTGCGCGCGGTCGGTGACGTCCCACAGCCGGATCGTGCCGTCGTCGCCGGCCGAGGCCAGGGTGTGGCCGTCCGGGCTGAACACGGCGCTGCTCACCCAGCTGGCGTGGCCGGTCAGCGGCTTGCCGAGCGGTTCCGGGCGGTTCGGGTCGGCGACGTTCCACAGCCGGACCGTGCGGTCGTAGCTGGCCGTGGCCAGGGTGCGGCCGTCGGGGCTGAAGGAGGTGAGGTAGACCGCGCCGGTGTGCCCGGACAGCGGGGTGGCCAGCGGAGCGTTCACGATCGACAGCAGGCGGCTGTACGTGCCCTCGTCACCGGGGCGCAGCTGGTGCGCGACCAGGTCCAGCTGGGCGGCCAGCGACGGGTCGGTGTGCTGGACCCGGTCGGCCTCGGCGAGGACCTGCTCGAACACCGCGTCGTCGCGCTGCTTCCAGGCGATCACGGCGGAACCGGCGGCCAGCACGGCCAGCACCACCAGCGCCGCCACCGCGGCCCGGCTCAGCCACACCGTCCGCTTGCGCAGCCGCACCGAGGCGGCCAGGAACTCCATCGCGCTGCGGGTCAGGTAGGTGTCCCCGGCGGACCGGGCCCAGCTGCGGGCCTGCTCCAGCCGCGACCCCCGGTACAGCAGCGAGCTGTCCCGGCCCGAGTCCTCCCAGGCCCGGCCGTCCTCCTCCAGCCGCTGGCGCAGCAGATGGTCGCCGCGGCCCTCGTCGATCCAGTGCCGCAGCCGGGGCCAGGCGTGCAGCAGCGCCTCGTGGGTGATCTCCACGGTGTCCGCGTCCAGCGTCACCAGCCGGGCCCGCACCAGGGCCTCCAGCGACTCCTCCGTCTTGCCGGGGTCCGCCGACTCCTCGGCCAGCTGCCGCCGGGTGCCGCGCCGCCGGGTGGCCTGGGTGTCCTCGCCCAGCCGGACCAGCCGCAGCAGCAGCAGGCGGGCGGCGGTCCGGGCCGCCGGGTCCAGGCCGGACCAGGCCCGTTCGGCGGTCGCCGCGACCGCGCCCTGGATGCCGCCGGCCGCGCGGTAGCCGGCCAGGGTCAGCTTTCCGGCCTTGCGGCGCTGCCAGGTGGCCAGCAGGGCGTGCGACAGCAGGGGGAGCACGCCCGCGTCGTGCGCCCCGCGCGGGCCGTCGGCGCTCACCTCGCGCACGATCAGCTCGGTGAGCCCCGGCTCCAGCTCCAGGCCCACCGCCTTGGCCGGTCCGGTCACCGCCTCGCGCAGCTCGGTGCTGGTCAGCGGGCCGAGCACCATGTGCCGGTGCTGGAGCGCGTCGGCCAGGTCCGGGTAGCCGAGGCACTGCTCGTAGAAGTCGGCCCGTATGCCGAGGACGACCCGGACGGGCGCGGGGTCCGCGGAACCGGCCGGCGGGGTGCAGGCGGCGTGCAGGAACTGGATGAAGGAGCGCCGGTCCGCCTCGTCGGCGCAGAGGGTGAACGCCTCCTCGAACTGGTCCACGATGACGACCGGCCGGGTGCCCGGGGTGAACGCCCGGCGGGACCAGGCCGCGACCGCCGCGCGCACGGCCCGGGTGATGTACGGGGCGTCGCTGCCCGGCAGCGCCGGGTTCCGCGCCGCCTCCCGCTCGGCCCGCCGTGCCTCGGCGGCGACGGCGGCCAGTTCGGGGATCCGGCGGACCAGCTCGCCCAGCGGATCGGCGCCGGGGACGAGCTGGAGGACGGGCTCGGGGGATTCCGAGGGCTCAAGAGGATGGGGGGACTCGCCGGTGGCCGGTGGGTCCTGCGGGGCGGGGGCCGTGCCGTCGTGCAGGGCGCCGTCCCGGATCGCGGGGACGAGACCGGCGTTCAGCAGGGACGACTTCCCCGCGCCCGAGGCGCCGACCAGCATGACCAGGCCGCCGGACCGCTCGGCCGCGCGGAGCTGGGCGACGAGGGCCTTCGTACTGCGTTCCCGGCCGAAGAACCACCGGGCGTCCTCGCGGCGGTACGGGGCCAGCCCCCGGTACGGGCACACGCCCCCGGTGACCGGCGGCGCCTGGGCCGGGGGCCGCCGGTTCTCCTCCGCGGGCGGCGCGGCCCGGTCGCCGACCGGACCGGTCAGGGCCAGCTCCCACAGCCGCTGCCAGTGGGCGAGGTCGTACAGGCCGGCCGAGACGGGGGTGGGCCGCAGCCGCCGGGCCTCCGGGATCAGGATGTGGAGGACCGCCGCGAGGGCGGCGAACTGGGCCGGTACGTTCCGGGCCCGCCGCCAGTCGCTGATCCGCTGCGCGGACACCCGTACGGGCCGGCCGCGCTCGTCGACCCGCTGGAGCCGTACGACGGCCTGGGCGACGCTTTTGAGGGGAGGATTTCCGGCCTCCTTGTAGAGCAGCGCGAGCCGCTCGGCGAAGGCTGTGCGTGCCCCTGAGTCGGAACTCAAGGTTCCACCCCTTACTTCCCCCGCGTGTCGGATGTCCGGACCGGAAAACTCACCCTATACGTCTGACCTGCGGTTAAGGGGTGGATCGGGGTCCGGAACCTCCCCGTCGGCGATGACAAATGGCAGGATCCGAACCCGGTAGCGGACTCGTCACACACCGTCCGGACAGGCCACCGGCCCGGTGCTCGCAGAGGCAGCCCATGGCGCCGAACGTTCTCGGTCAAATTCGGCCACTCCGTGCCGCGCCCGGGTGGACGAGTCCGCGAGCGCCCTGGAAACCGTCCTCGCACTTCGACCCGCGCCGCGCCGACATGGCGTGGGTCGACGTTCCCGCACCGTTCGGCACCGGTCCCCGCGAGGGGAGGGACCGGTGCCGGGCGGGCGGGAATCGGAATCAGTCACTCCGCACGGTGGGCTGCCCGCTGGGCCGGGCCGTGAGCACGATCACCGGGCCGGGTATCCGGTGGGGCCGGTCGCCCGGCCGGGCCGTCCGGTCGCAGGCGCTGCGGGACCGCCCGCCGTGGACCCCGTCCGTGCGTCCGCCCCGGCCGCCGCCGCTTCCCGTCCGCTCACCCTCCGGGCGCCATGCCGGCCCCGGAGAGACCAGGCACGCGGGGAGACCAGGCACGCGCGCCGGCGGGAGGCAGCGCACACCCTGGAAATCTGACGGTACGTCAGCTACGGTCGCCTCGCCGGCCGTTCCCGAAGGGGTGAGTGCCCATGCAGAAGCAGCGTCCCCGGTGCCCGCGACCGCCCGGCGAGCCGCGCTGGGTCGCGATGTTCCGGAGTCCCGACGGGGAGACCTGGACGGTGGGCGCGCAGTCCCCCTACCGGGAACCGGTGCTGTACGCCGTCGGCGACATGACCCGGACCCTGCGCGCGCGGGGCGATGAGGTGGCGGTCGCGCTGTGGGGGCCCGAGAACGGCGCCTGGCGCCTCTTCGACACCCCGTCCGCTCCGACACGCGCCCCCGCCCCCGCGCCCGAGCCGTCCGCTCCGCCCGCCGCACCGGAACCGGAGCGGCTGGCCGAGCGCATGACGGACCGCCGGCACCAGGTGCTGCTGGCCGGGCTGGACCGGGCGGGCCTGTACGACCTCGGTCCGGAGGACGGAGAGGCGGTCCGCGTCCTGGCCGACCGGCTCGACGAGCCCACCGTCCGCCGGGTGGCCCACTGGCTGGCCGCCGCGGGCGGGCGGCCGTAGGTCCCCGTCGGCGGGTTGGGAGGGCGGTCCGGCGGGCAGTGACGTCCTGAAGGTCACCGCCGACGGCTGGAGGACGTATGGAGGTCTCCGTCGACCGCGCCCTGTGCTACGGCTCGGCCGAGTGCGCGCACCGGGCACCGGACGTGTTCGCGTTCGAGGACGGCTACGGCGTGGTGCGTCCCGGAGGCGTCCGGGCCGTCGGGGAGCCGCGGATACGGGAGGCGGTCCTGGAGGCGGCGGAGAAGTGCCCGTCGCAGGCCATCACGCTGCGGGAATAGGCCGCCGCGCCAACCGGCCAGGCCGCCGCTAGGCGGACGCGGCAGGCTCGGGGGCCGTCGGCGGGTAGGTCCAGCCGAGGCCGGCGAGCGCGTGGGCCCGGGCCTCGGCGACCGCCGTACGGGCCGCCCGCTCGGTGGGGTCGACGTGGGCCGCCTGGCCGGTGACCTGCCCGTCCCACTTGCGGTACAGCAGACCGGCCCGCGCCGAGAACCAGCCGCGGCTCACCGCGTCCAGCGCCAGCAGCAGCCCGGTGTCCTCGGAGGCCGGCAGCGCCATCCAGCCGCCCAGCGCGAGCAGCAGTTCGCGCCGTACGCACAGGGTCGCCGGATGGACCGGCAGGCGGAAGTCGTTCCGCTTCCAGTGGCCGAGGACGGTGCCGCGCTCCAGCGGGCCGTCGTCGGGGTCGCCCGGGAAGCCGGCCGTGGTGCCGTCGGGCAGCAGGTCCAGCACGCCGGAGGTCGTCCAGCCGACGGCGGGACGCGCCTCCAGCACGGCCAGGTCGCGGGCGAGCGCGCCCGGGGTGAGCCGGTCGTCGGCGTCCAGCACCTTGACGTAGGCGCCGCGGGCGCGGGACAGCGCGATCGTCCGGGCCACGCCGGGACCGCCCGGCCGGCCCTGGCGGAAGGACACCCGCGCGTCGTCCGGGACGTACGGGCGGACCTGGTCCGTCGTCCCGTCCTCCTGCACGACCCACTCCCACTCCCAGCCGTCGGGCAGCCGCTGCGCGCACAGGGACGCGTACGCGTCCGGCAGGAACCGGGCGGACGGGCCGTGGACAGCGGTGACTACGGTGACGCGCCGGCTCACGGCAGCGCTCACCACCTTTCCGTGCGGTCGGAGCCTGTTGTCGCTGCCAGCATGGCGTACGACGGGTCGGGGCACCCGGCGGGTCCCGGGAACAGCGCGAGACCCCCGGCCGGGGCGGCCGGGGGTCTTCCGTGTCGACTGGTGCGTACGCAAGTCGCCTTGTTGTCGAGACGTTGCGGTACTGCGGCGGGGCGGGGCTCAGCAGTCGAGCGCCGCCGGGGCGTGGTCGGGGCTCTGGGTCTCCGCCTCGGCCCGTGTCCGGGGCCGGGTCTGTTGCTGGAGTTCCGTCTCGCTCTGCTGGGTCTCGGTCAGCGGCCGTTGCCGGCAGCTGGGGGACTTTCCGTGGGCCTCGGCCCGGATCCGCTGCTTCATCGTGGGGGGCAGGGCCCTGGCGCGGGACCAGGCCCAGGGATGTGTGACCGGGATCGTCGGGAGGGTGCGGTGCGCGGTGCCGGTGCCGGCGCTCTCGGTCCGGGGTCCGGCCGGGGCGGCGGTGGCGGTGGCGGCGCCGGCGGAGACGAGGCCGAGCGCCGTGCACAGCGCGAGGAAGGCGGTGACGATGGCGGTCCACATCTTCATGACCTTGGTACGGGCCATGATCCCCTCACTTTCGGGTTGGGCGATTTGCGTACTTTGTTCATGATGTGTATGAGGGTCGCGATGTGGTGGACCGACGCCCGTGGCGCGTCGATGTTCCGATGAACACCACTCGGATGGCCGCAAGGAGGGAGAAAACCCTCTAAAAGGCGATGAGTGCGTCCGAAGGGGGAGCAAATTAACCGTCCGTGGGGGCCCGGTCACGCTCCGGTCGGTACGGCGTCCGGCCCCGCCTACTGCGCCGCCGGGTGCGGGAGTTGGGCGCCGACGCAGGTCACCGACCGATATCGGGCGGTGTGTATAGTCGGGCGCCAGAGGTCCCCTACGTCAAGGAAAGACGAGGTCGCGCGGTGAAGAAGCTGCTCCTGGTCGCACTGGCCGCCATCGGCGGGCTCCTCGTGTACCGCCAGATCCAGGCGGATCGCGCCGAGCAGGACCTGTGGACGGAGGCGACTGACTCCGTGCCCACGGGTTCGTGAGTCCCCCTGTCGGAACCGATACCGAATCTGTACAGACCCCGGTCGCCCGAGCGGCCGGGGTTCTGCGTTGTCGGGGGCGTCGCGGGGGCGCCCCCGGGTTGCGGGGGCTCGCGGGCCGGGGTAGCCGGGGCCGTACGTGGCGCCGCGGGGGCCGGACGTTTCGGACGGGTGTACCCGTTGCCCGGATGGCGCAGGGCCGGCCGGGGAAGGATGGAGCCCGCGACGCGGTGCGGTGTCCGACGAGTGGGGGTGTGGCGCGTGCGGGGCCGAGGGGGTACGGCGCGGGGGCGCGGGGGCGCCGCCGCCCGGTGCGCGGTGGTGGTGCTGCTGCTGGGACTCTGGTCCCTCGTCGCCCCGACGGCCGCCCCGACGGCCGCCGCGCGGGCCGATCCGCCGGCCGGGGACGCCTACGCCTTCACGCCCGGTGCCCGTACCGTCGTGGGCGCGCCGGACACCGCGGGCGCCGTTCTGCTGGACGCCCGCCACACCTACCGCAGCTCCCTCCCCCGTGCCGCGAGGCTGTACTACCGCCTCCGGCTCACCGCCGCGGAGACGGCGTACGTCCCCGTCACGGCCGTACCGCCCCCCGACGCGGCCGTCTCCGCCACCGACGGCATCCGCGTCTCGCTCCGGAACGCGAACGGCACCTCCTGCTCCTACGCCTCCGCGCGCTTCGGCGCCGGGATCAGCCCGCGCCCGGTCACGGCCCTGGGGCAGCGCGAGACCGGCAAGGCGCTGTGCCAGGGCAGCGGCACGTACTACCTGCTCGTCGAGCGGCTCGACACCGGGCGGGCGGACGCGACGGCCGGGGCCGCGCGGTGGGACCTGGAGATCGCGCCCGTCACGGAACCGGGCCTGGTCCGGGCCGGCTCCACGACCCCGCCGCGCGACTGGGACTCCGCCAGTCCCGAGCCCCCCTCCGGCCGGCCCCGCGAACGCTCCGGCGGCACCGGGTTCGCGACCGCGCGCACCGTGGGCCAGGGCGTCTGGCGGACGGCGCTCTCCCCCGGCGAGACCCGGTTCTACAAGGTCCCGGTGGACTGGGGCCAAAGGCTGCACGCCTCCGCCGAGCTGGGGGGCGCCCAAGGCCACGGCTACGTCGGCGGGGCCCTGACCCTCTCCCTCCACAACCCCGTCCGCGGCGCCGTCGACGACTCCTCCGCCGGCTACACCGGCACCGCCAAGCCCACCGCGCTCGCCCCGCTGCCGCCGGTGGAGTACGCCAACCGGTACGCCGTACCCGCCGGGGTGACCTCCGTACGGTTCGCCGGTGACTACTACCTCGTCGTGCACCTCAGCACCCGGCTGGCCGAGCCGTTCGGGCAGGGGCCGTACGAGGTGACGCTGCGGGTGCGGGTGGACGGGCGGGCGCACGCGGGTCCCGCGTACGACGGCGGGCCCGTGCCAAAGGACGTCTTCGAGATCAGCGACGCGGACCGCGCCGCCGCGCTGACCGGGGGCCTCGGGAGCGTGGTCACCCCGGCCGCCGAGGGGCGGGGGGACGGGGACGGTGACGGGGTGATGCGGCTGGTCGCCGTCGGGGGGATCGGCTCGGGGACCGCACTGCTGCTGGTCCTCGGCGGCTGGACGGTGGCCGCCCGGCGAGGGCACGCGCGGGCCCGGTGACGGCGGGACCGGTGCCTGCTCAGAGCCGGGTCAGCGCCCAGAAGCCCACCGCGTAGCAGACGAGCGCCAGCAGCAGGAGGGGGATCACGGCCTTCGCCGGGGGGCCCGGACGCCGGAGCGCCCGCCGCCCCCGGTGACGCCGGCCGGGCGCGGGTGACGGGGCCGGGAGGGGCGGGGCCGGGTGCGGGGCGCGGGCGGTGTAGGCGGCGGTGGTGGTGTCGACGGGCGGGACCGGTAAGGCGTTCGGCATTGGTCCGGGCACCTGGACCGGGGGCGTGTACAGGGGCGGGGGCGGGGGCGCGGGTGCGGGCGGGAGGGGACGGGAGCCGGGGGCCGGGTCCGGGGGCTGCTGGGGCGGGGGGATACGGAAGCTTCCGGTGTCCGACAGGGAGCCGGTGGGGGAGGAGACGCTGGGATCCGTATCGGTACGTGAGTCCGTACCCGTGCCTGGTCCCGTACCCGTGCCCGTGCCCGTACCTGTGCCCCCCGCGCCCGTACCTGTGCCGGTGTGCGGGTCCTCCCGCGGGGCTGTGCCGGCGGGCGGGGCCGGGGTGCTGTCGCCGTCGGGGAGCAGCTCCAGGGCGACGCCGGGGGCCTGCCGGAGGGGGCCCTCGGGGCCGAAACCGGGGGGCAGGGGGCCGAGTTGGTCGAAGATCTCGATGAGTTCGTCGTCGATGCC
This sequence comes from Streptomyces rubradiris, assembly GCF_016860525.1. Taxonomy (NCBI): domain Bacteria; kingdom Bacillati; phylum Actinomycetota; class Actinomycetes; order Kitasatosporales; family Streptomycetaceae; genus Streptomyces; species Streptomyces rubradiris. The sequence goes on along the minus strand of NZ_BNEA01000015.1, from coordinate 4,113,183 downwards.
AGGCTCCGGCAGGAGTTCCGCCGCGGCGGCGAGCGCCTTGCGCGCCCCCGTGGCCGTACGGAACCGGTCCGCGGGATCGGGCTGGAGCAGCGAGGCGACGACCTGCCAGAGCGGTTCCGGGATGCCCTTGGGCGGGCCGGGCGTGCCGTTCTCCAGGAAGTACCGCACGAGCGCCTTGGTGTCCGGCTTGGCGCCTTCGAGGAGATAGAGGGCGACCAGCCCCACGGCGAACAGATCGGCCGGGAAGTCTGGTTCGGCGCCCAGCATCTGTTCGGGGGCGAGGTAACCGGGCGTGCCCACCACGAGGTTGGTCTCCGTCAGCCGGGGCTCGCCGAGCCGCATCGCGATGCCGAAGTCGGACAGCCTGAGCCGGGGGCGGCCGGTGCCGGTGGCTTCGAGGAGCACGTTGGCGGGCTTGATGTCCCGGTGGACGACGTCCTCGGCGTGCACGGCGGCGAGCCCGGACAGCAACTGGTCGAGCAGCGTGCACACGAAGGCGGGCGGGAGGGGGCCGTAGTCGCCGACCAGGTGGACCAAGGAGCCGCCGGTGACCAGGTCCATGGTGAACAGCACCTTGTCGTCGTCGGCGGCCCAGCTGGCCGGGGCGAGGACGTGCGGATGGTCGATGCGCAGCCCCTGCTCCCGGACGAAGCGGAGCAGGGAGTGGGCGTCGCGCTGCTGAAGGACCTTGGCGGCCACGTAACGCCGCCGGCGGTGGTCCCAGGCCCGCCACACGGCGCCCACGCCACCGCGCCCGATCGGGTCGGCCAGCTCGTACCGGCCGGCGAAGACCTCACCCATGCAGCCGCCGCTCCCCTCGTGGCCCTGTGCGCCCCGCTGGTGATCTCGTACCCCGTACCCGGTGCACCGTGCCCCGGCCGGCCCGCCCCTCCCGGTGCGCCGGCCCGTGGGTCAGCTCTGGTGGGACTGGTAGTGCGCGACGGCGTCGGCGGTGCGGCCGGCACCGTAGACGCGGAGGAACTCGGCGAGTTCGGGGTGGCTCGGCGCGAGGGCGTCGGCGGCGTCGATGATGTCACCGGCGGCGGCCACCGAGCGGAGCAGCGACTGGATCTCCCGGACCACGCGCTTGACCGTGGGCGCGCCCGAGCTGCCGGCGGTCTGGGTGGTGTTGCTGAGCACGGAGCCTCCCTGTGACTTCTTGATCTCCTCCATGCGCTCGGTCGCCTCGGCGGCGCTGACGCTGCCGTCCGCGACCTGGGAGGCCAACTCCTGCAGCAACTGGACACGCTGGACGACGGCGGGGTTGCCGATCTTGGCGCGCTGGCCGCTCATCAGCTGGGAGAGCATCGGAGCGGACAGGCCGAGGACCGCCGCGAGCCGTGCCTGGTTCAGCCCGAGATCGTCGATGAGCTTACGGAAGAGCGCCCCCAGCGGCTCCCCGTACCAGTTCCGCTGCAGCTCCCGCGCTCTGGCGGTGGCTTCCTGCTGTGCGGCGTCCATTGCGTCTCCCCATCGCTTCCCCTGAAAACCGCGGTTCGCTGTAGCGAACCACGTCGAGCATCTTACGGAGAGTGGTCATCCGCGGGGACCCCCAATCTTTTTGCGGGATACGGGGGGTGACCCGGTACTCTGGTCTGCGGCACGCGCCGGATACTGACCCTTCCGGCCGGCCGCTGCTTTCCCGGGGCCTTAGCTCAGTTGGTAGAGCGCCGTCTTTGCATGGCGGATGTCAGGGGTTCGACTCCCCTAGGCTCCACTTCTTCAGACCCCCTCTGACCTGCGGAAACGCTGGTGAGAGGGGGTTTTGGTCATTCTGGTGTGCGCACCGTGTGCGCACACGGGGTCGGACCCGGTGCTGTGAGGTCGTCGCACCGCCCGGTGGGGTGAGGCGCGATGCTCGCCCTGAGACGGGGCGATGCCCAGTGGTTCCGGGCTCCGGGGAGTGTGGTTGCTCGGCTGGTACCGCTCGCCGAGCCGGGCCGCCGAGGGCTGAGACGGGACTTCTGCCCGGCCTCCCGCTTGCCGCGCGCCCGAGATCTTCACCGACCGCGTAGCTGCCGAGCGCTTCCGGGGCCTGGTGAACGGACACGGTCAGCGGTGGCCTCCCGGCTGGATACGCGGCCATGGGTTCGTGAGCGACCCGCGGAGTCCGCAGGAGATGTTCGAGCCCTTCGCCCTGAAGCGGATTGCTCACCGGTGTCCAGGGTGCCACCAAGGCGAAATACCGGCGGCTGGTCGAGCAGAACATGGCGCCGTGGTCCAAGAGCCGCTTTGTTCGGGACGGAGAAGGCGGTATCACCCGCGAGATGGTCCAGCAGTGGGTCAACGACCCCTCCGCCGGAGCACCGGCCCGCACGGCGGCCGCGCGACCTGCGCCGCCGCAATGGCCGTCCCGCTCTCGCTCAAAGGCTGGGTAAAGATGCAGGACGGAGCATCGCCCTCTTCGGGTCCGACTCCCGGGGCTCCACCTGTTACGGCCCATCTGACCTGTGGAAACGCGGTTGGAGGGGTCTCTTCGTCCCGAATTCGTCTGCTGACGTGTCAGACGGGTGGTGCCGACGTGGGGCCTCAAAAGCCCGATTTCCCGGGGCTGTGGGAAGGGGGCGCTCCCCCGTGGAACCCCTAGGCGGATGTGCCTGGGCCGGCACTTGCTCAGCGGGACCGCAGGGGGTGCGCCGGCAGTCAGTCGAGGAAAGTCACCGTCTCGTCGAGCGGGGCACGGTCCACGCGGACGCACGGTCCGGTCGGATCCGCATGACCCACCGATACGCCGCAGAAGAGGACGAGTGGCTCGGCGGGAGAGACGATGTCGGCAACCGTGCGGTGATACACCGACCATGCCATCTGCGGGCAGCTGTGTAGTCCCTCAGCCCGCAGCAACAGCATGACGGTCTGAAGGTACATGCCGACATCGGCCCACTGGGACGGTCCCATGTCCTGGTCGATGTAGGAGAAAAGAGCGGCGGGCGCGCCGAAGCAGTGCCAGTTCGCGATGACCGCCTCGCGGCGGGCGGCTCGGTCGTCGCGGGAGATGCCGAGAGCGCCGTACCGCTTCTCGGCGGCGGCCCAGCGGCGCTCTCGATAGGGAGATTTGAGATCACGTGGGTACATCTCGTACTGCGGTTCGTCTCCTGGATCCCCCGCTGCAGCTCGCGCGACGGCCTGTTCCTTGAGCTTCTCCAGTCGCTTACCGGTCAGGACATAGGTGTGCCACGGTTGTAGATTCGCTCCGGACGGCGCCCTGGATGCGGCCGAGAGCACTCTCGTGAGCACTTCCTTGGGGACGTGCTCAGAGGTGAATTTCCGCACAGCCCGACGCGTGGCCACCGCATCGTAGACATCCAACGGCCGCACCCTCCTGTGTCGCCTCACCGCCATCAGGCTGCTCCCTGTGCCTGGCAGCAACCCACCTTCTCAACGGTTCGAAGCGCTCAGAGGTGACATCCGGGCGGTGGAATCCGGCCTCATCCGCCCACGACGTAGCGGTCCGACGTGCGGACGTAGTCCGCGGCACCCATGCGGCCGACGGATCCCAGTCGGTCCAGGTCGACGTGGAAGTCGACTTCGTCGATCAACCCCTCCTCCGCAGTGACGTGGACCACCTCTCCGATGACGACGAAGTGGTCCCCGACCGGGACCACCGCGGACGTCCGGCATTCGAAGGCGATGGGGGACCCTTCGATACGGGGGCAGCGGACTCTCCGGCCGGGCAACGGCCGCAGCCCAGCTGATTCGTACTCCGATTGTCCGTACGGCAGCGGTCTCGCGGAGGCGGTGGCGGCCTCGGCATGCTTTTCGATCAGCACATTGATGGTGAACTCTCCGGTGCCCCCTTCGGCCGGCACCCGGGCATTGCGGCACGAGTCCTTCTCGCTGCCGTCGGCCCGACGGCCGACACAGAAGAGCAGGGCCATGGGGGAGTACCCCACAGCCGTGTAGTACGAGAAGGGGGCCAGGTTGATCGCCCCGTGCGAGGAGACCGTACTCACCATGGCCACCGGCCGGGGGACCACGCTCCACAGCAGCAACCGCTCGCGCTGCCGCACCGTCATGTCCGCTACGTCGATGTCCATCATGGATCAGCTGTTCTCGCCGACGGGGGGCCGTACCGGGCCGGCAGCCCGAAGGCTGTGCGGCCGCAGGTCCGTCCACTCACGGTCTATACGGGAGAGACACGCGTCCAGCGTGCTGGTGATTCCTACGGGCGACCAGCCTGCCGGGACGGCCTGGTCTGCCGGCCAGACCGAGTACTGCTGCTCGTCGTTGACGACGACGTGATGGAGGCCGGGGGTCTCGTCCGCTGTCATGAAAACCGCCTTCGTCTCGTGGGGACAGAGTGAAAGTCCCGGTGCCGTGCGTGTCACGCCGGGCTGGCGGCGAGTTCCTCAGCGTGCAGGGCGCCGCGCAGCCGCCGCAGCTCGGGGAAGGGCAGAGTGATCCTGCGCATGAGGTACTCCTCACCGGTCGTTCCACCGGTGCCCCGCTGGCCTCCGACCATCTTCGACATCAGGCCGAGGTGGGCCACCTTCCAGCGCCAGTAGCCGTTGCCGACGTCGAGTAGGGCCTCGGCCACCCGGTGCAAGCCGCCACCGGTGATCCCGAGCCGGCAGACTTCGGCCACGGTGCATCCGTGGTGGTCGGCGCAGTCCTCGAACGCCCGGTACAGTTCGCCCTCCTCACCGCTGTCCCCGAGCAACTCGCCGACCGTCATGAACTGCTGTGACTGCGCCCCGCTGGCCGTGCCGAGATAGGGCCGGAACCGGACAAAGTGGCGCAGTGGGAGGCGTTCCAGGGCGAGTACCTGTTCGTGCAGGACGCGGAGGAGTTCTGCGGACCGCTGTAGGAGTTCCACGCTGGTGTCCACCGTGTCGGCAGGCCGGCCTGTGGAGGACAGCAGGTCCCTGGCCAGGCTCAGGTCCGCCACGACCTGCTTGAGCCACAGCTCGCAGGACTGGTGGGCGACGATAAAGAAGTGCTCGGCCAGGACCACGGTCCGGTCGGCTGTCGCGGGTATCCGTGTCCTCTGGAGCGACAGCAGCACGTCCGTCTGGAGGTAGGAGGAGTAGTTCAACTCGGCCATGATCAGCTCCGCGTCAGTGAGTCCGGGTGGAGTGCGGTGTCGAGGAAGGCGGTGATGTCGGCGAGAAGGTGTTCGGCGTCCTGGAACGGATGGAAGTGGTGCCCTTCCCGTTCCCGCAGGCTGAACGGTCCGGTGGTTACCGAGGCCCAGCCGGACAGCAGGGTGGTGTCCACGAGCGGATCGCGGATGCCGTGGTAGCAGCGGAGCGGGCAGGACAAGGGTGTGGTCGCAGGCTCCGGGCGGTACTCCTCGTGCGCTGTGATGTCCGCACGCAGTACCGGCAGCAGCACTTCCACCAGTTCCGGTTCGTCGGCGACTGCGGGGTCGATCCCGCCCAGGGAGCGGATGAGGGACCATAGTTCGCCGTCGGACACGCCCCTGGCCCTGATCCGGCCCCGCGTGCCGGGAGCCGGGCAGCTCGACACCAACAGACCGCTCGGGGCCCGGCCCAGGGTGCCGAGGGTCAGGGCGGTCTCGTAGGCGACAAGGGCACCGAGGCTGTGCCCGAACAGCACAGTGGGCAACGGCGGCAGGCGCAGCAGTGCGGAGGCGAGTTCCGCACCCAACGTGCGCACATCGGTCGACAGTGGCTCGCCGAAGCGGTCGCCGTGTCCCGGGTACTGCGCCGCGAGCAGCTCTACGCCCGCCGGGACCCCGGCGGCCCATGCTCCATATCCGGCTGCGGTACCGCCGGAGTGCGGAAGGCAGACGATCCTTGCGGTGGGGGCGGACGCTTGGACCAACGTCCGCAGGCAGTGATCCCGGCGTGCAGGAAGCATGAGGTGCTCCTCCGGTTCGGATGTGTTCGTAAGTTCTCACGGCTCACCCGGGCAGGCAGAGCAATCTTTCGTGTCTCCGTCATCACCCCGGGCGCCACGAAAGACTTCTGACACAACTGAAGCGGACCCGTCCGGCCGTCTGTGACGATCTGCTCACCGGAGCCGGCGCCAGGCACTGCGAGCAGTGTGTTTCCCGTCTTCAGTGGGGATTGCGGAAGATGAGCCGAACAGTGGTCGCTTCGCTCGACCTGACCGACGCGCGTACCTTCATGGAGCACGATCCACTCGAATTCTTCGCCGAGGTGAGGGCGAGCGAGCCCGTGTACTGGCACGCGTCCTCGGACGGTCGCCCCGGTTTCTGGGTAGTGACCGGATACACCGACGTCGTCTCCTGTTACGGCGCCTCCGACGCCCTCGCTTCGGGCCGGGGCACGGTACTCGACGTGCTGCTGCGCGGTGACGACTCCGCCGGTGGCAGGATGCTGGCCGTCACCGACCGGCCGCGCCACCGGGAGCTGCGGGCCCTGATGTGGCGCGCCCTGTCGCCGAAGGTGCTCGGCACAGTCGCGCTGAAGATCGAGGAGCGCACAGCCGCGCTCGTCGAAGCCGCCCTCGGCCCGGAGCCCTTCGACTTCGCCACCCGGGTCGCGGAACACGTGCCCATGAACACGATCTGCGACCTGCTGTCGATCCCCGACGCGGACCGGCCCGATCTGCTCCGATGGAGCAAGGGGGCGCTGACCGGCGCCGATGAACTCGACTCACTGGAATCGCGCAACGAACTCCTCCTGTACTTCATGGACCTGGCCCAGCGGCGGCGCGCCGACCCCGGTGACGATGTGATCAGCACGATCGCCACGGGGCTGATCCAGGGGGAGCCGCTGAGTCTCGAAGAGGTCGCGCTCAACTGCTACAGCCTGATCATCGGGGGCGACGAGTCTTCGCGGGTCTCCGCTGTCAGTACGGTCAAGGCCCTCGCCGAGCACCCTGGGCAGTGGCGGGCCCTGCGGGCCGGCGACGTCGATCCGGACACGGCCGTGGAGGAGGCCTTGCGCTGGGCGACGCCCTCGTTCCACTTCGCTCGTACCGCCACCCGCGACCACGTCATCGGAGGCCGGCGGATCCGGGCGGGGGACATCGTGACGCTGTGGAACATCTCGGCCAACAACGACGAGCGGGCGTTCGCCGAGCCGCGCACCCTCGACCTGTCCCGCTCCCCGAACAAGCACGTAGCCCTGGGCCACGGACCCCACTACTGCCTGGGCGCCTTTCTGGGCCGGGCCGAACTACGCGCCCTGCTCAGCGTCCTCGCCAGGACGGTCCGGCACGTGGAGATCACCGGGCCGGCCACCCGGATCGAGTCCAACTTCCTCAACGGCTACCGCTCGCTGCCGGTGCGCTTCCTCCCGGGGTGACGGCACGGCGGCCAAGGGGACGGAAATGCGAACTGAGAAGAGGAACGACATGCGTGTGACGGTCGACCAGGAGCGCTGCATCGGCTCGGGAATGTGTGTCCTCGCCGTGGGTGAGGTGTTCGACCAGCGGGAGGAGGACGGTGTTGTCCGCCTGCTGCGGGAGGATGTGCCGGACGAACTCCGGGACCGGGTGCGCCGTGCCGCCGCGGTCTGTCCCTCACGGGCGATCACGGTACGGCGGGACGCGGAGGCGCAGGCGGGGTGACGGACGCCGTTTCCCCGCGGCCGTACTGCTGCTCGGACGGCTGGCGATGTGATGCGGACTCCCTGCCGTATCGGGTGAGTTGACGGCCGGAATCCTGTTCGGACCGTCAGTGCTCGGCCGGTTGTCCTCCGCTCCCACACCACTGGCTGGGGATGGCACTGACGTCCCAGGCTCATCTCCTGGACGCGGTGTGTCGGTTCGGTGTCGTCCTTCTCGTCGGGACGACCGCCTTGGAGACGGGCACGTCTCGGACGGGAGAGGGTCCTGGCGGGCGTCTCCTGAGGAGACGCCCGGCTCCGTCCTACGCGGTGAAGGCGGCGAAGTCGATCGCGGCTAGGCGTTCCGGGTCGAGCAGGATCTGAACCTGCGAGATCCGGTCCTCGCGCACGGCGAAGCCCATCACCGACACCGGTACGCCGTCCCGGTCGACCAGGACGCCGGGAGATCCGTTGACGAGGACGGCGGTCACCGTCACGCCGGGCTGACGGAACAGCGCGGCCCGCTCCGCCACGAGCCGGGCGCCACGGATCGCAGCCGTGGCGGAGGCGAGCGCCAGGCCGCCGTCCGCGCGAAGCTCGACATCCGGGTCCAGTACGGACACCAGCCCATCGAGGTCGCCGTTTCGCGCCGCGGCGAAGAACGCGTCCACCAGCGTGCGGCGAGTGGCGAAGTCGGCGCACGAATCCGCCTCGCGGGCGTGTTTGACCCGCCGCCGCGCCCGGCTGGCGAGCTGCCGGGTCGCCACCGTCGTACGCCCGATGGCGGTCGCGATCTCCTCGAAGGTCAAATGGAACATGTCGTGCAGCACGAAGGCGACCCGTTCTGCCGGGGCGAGCGTGTCCAGCACGATCAGCAGAGCGAGGCTGACCGAGTCGGTCAGCAGCGCCTCGTCCTCGGGGCCGTGGGACGGCTCTTGCCCGACGACGGGGTCCGGCAGATGCACGCCGACCGGATCCTCCGGGCGCGCGGCGCGTGACCTCAGGACATTCAGACAGATTCTGCTGATCACAGTGGTCAGCCAGGCGGGGAGGTTGTCCACCTCGTCAGCGTCGCTGCGGCTGAGTCTGATCCACGTCTCCTGCACGGCGTCCTCGGATTCGGCATGCGAACCCAGCATTCGGTACGCGACATTCCTCAGGTGCGGCCGGAAGCTCTCGAACCGATCCGCCAGCTGATCGTCGTCGTGCACGGTCACACTCCTCGGTCGTCACGGGTCATCAATAGTGAGCGGTCAACCGACGCGCTGCGTGTGGACCCGACTTGGAGCACGAATGATCACTTCTTCATTGCATATCACAAGGACTTCGCCGGGGTGGTTGACATGAGTCTTTCCCTGACCGAACCGCGGCGGCGCAGGCTGACCCTGTTCGCGATGTGCATGGCCACGTTCATGACCTCACTGGACCTGACCATTGTCAACGTGGCCCTGCCGTCGATGCAGAGTGAACTGCGCATGAGTGCCGCGGAGCTGGAGTGGGTGATCAGTGCGTACTCACTGAGCCTGGCCGCGATCATCCCGGCAAGTGGGGCGCTCGGCGACCGATACGGCCGAAAGCGGGTCTTCCTGACCGGCATGGTCGTCTTTCTGGTCGGCGTGATCGCCTGTGCCGTGGCCTGGAACGCCGCCTCCCTCATTGTCTTCCGCGCCGTGCAGGGCGCAGGCGGCGCCGCGATGCTCGCTCTGGGACTCTCGATCATCACGGAGACCTACCCGAAGGAGCAGCGGGCCGGCGCCATCGGGGCCTGGGCGGCGATCGGAGGCACCGGGTTCGGTGCCGGCCCGGTCGGCGGCGGGATTCTGCTCACCTACTTCACGTGGCCGTCGGTGTTCTGGATCAACCTGCCCTTCGCGGCCCTGGGCATCGTCTGCACGGCTGTCGCGGTGCGCGAGTCGCGCAATCCCCAGGCCCGCGGGCTGGACCTGCCGGGGATGTCACTGAGCTCGCTGGGACTGGTCTGCCTGACGCTGGGCTTCGTCGAATCATCCGACCAGCCGTGGAGCGCCCCCCTGGTGGCGGGGCCCCTGGCCGGCGGGGCGGGCCTGCTGATCGCCTTCTTCTGGTGGGAGCGCCGTGCCCCGCATGCCATGCTGCCGCCGTCCCTGCTGCGGGCACGGAGCTTCGTGAGCGCCTCGGGCATCTACATGCTGACCTACGGCGGGATGAGCGGCGCGCTCTTCTGGGTGACGCTGTACTTCCAGAACGTCGCGGGCTGGTCGGTGATGCGCACCGGACTGTCCTGGCTGTTCATGAACATTCCCTTCCTGACCATGGCGCAGTTCGGCGGACGGCTGGACTCTCGCTTCCGGTCGTCAGTGGTGGCGACCTGGGGAACGCTGGTGGCCGCGGTCGGCGTGTTCCTGCTCAGCCGCGCGGGGACCACTCCGTTCGCCGTCAGCGCCCTCGGCTACGTGCTGTACGGAGGGGGCTTCGGTACCTTCGTGCCGGCCGTGACCCATGTGGCGATGCGCGACGTGCCTTCCGGTGTCTCCGGCGCCGCCTCCGGAGTGCTGAACGCGTCGCGGCAGATCGGCTCCTCGGTGTGTCTCGCAGTGCTCGGCACCGTGGGTGTGAACGCGGCCACCTCCGCCTGGCAGGGCAGGGTGTCCGGGCTGGACGGGGCGGACAAGAGCGCGGCACTGGGGCAGGGCCACAACGTGGGCGGCGGCCGGGTGCACACGGTGGTGGACACGCTCGGCAGCTCTTTCCGGCAGGCCACCGTCGACTCCTTCCTGCACGGCTACCAGCTGGCCGTGGGGATCGCGGCAGCCTGCACCGCCGTGGCCGCGGGTCTCGCCTGGACGGGATTCCGGCACCGAGCCGTGCAGCCGGCGGACGGCGCCACGCACCCGGAGGCGGTGAGGGAAGAGGACGAGGCCACCGTGACCGGAAATGAACCCCATCGGGCCAGCCAGTGATGCGCATCAGAATGGGCTGGAGAGCCGTGGGGGAAGGATGGAGGTGATCCATCCGCCAGGGCGGCGTGCCCGCGCCGCGTGACGGCGCGGGCACGCCGCCCTGAGCCTGCCTTGACAACAGCGTCAGTGAGAACAGGCGACCGGTGCCGGGACCATCCGTGCGAGGACGCTGGCGAGTGCCTGACACAGGCAGCACCGCTATGACGCCTTTGCTATCCCGGCGACATCCCCTCGCCGAGCCCAGAGGCAAGAACCGCAGCATTGCCTGTTTGCCACGGGGAGACACCCTTGAGTAGTCGCGTCAAGTTAATACGCTGGCCAGTAGAAGCCGAGGCGCGTAATTACTGCAGAAGAGCTGGAATTCCCAGGCTGTTGGTCGTGGAGGCCGGCAACGACGCTCCGGTCTGTGTCGACCCCACGGAGGACTGGATACGAGCACCGGCACCCCGAGGCGATGTCGAGGCGCGGATCCAGGCACTGGCACAGCGTGCCTACGGGCGGCAGACACCCACCCTCGACGCCACCGGCATCCTTTACTTCGGCACGGATTCCGTGGCCATCTCCGATACCCAGATGGGAATCATGGAGCATTTTGTCGCCCACTACGGCGAGGTGGTCTACCGGTCGGAGCTCGAACAACAGGTGTCCAAGGCCACTGGAAAGATCACCAGGAACGCCCTTGATCTGCAGATCATGCGGCTGCGCCGCCGCATCGCCTCGGTCGGCCTCAGCATCTGCACCGTCTGGGGCCGGGGCTACATCCTTGAGGCTGCCACCACCTGACGCGCATCGCGCCTTCCCGGCAGTAGCCGGCCGCTCCGTGTGCCCTCTGCCCGTACGTCACACGGGCAGAGGGCGTCCACGGCGGGGCTCCGTGGCTCAGGAGGCCACGAGCGAGGCCTGGACGTCCAGGGAGATCCGCACCGTCTCACCCACCACGGCGGCGGGAAGGTGCGGGGCGAGACCGAAGTCCGTCCGGTCGACCGTCACCGAGGCGCTGACCCCGAGTACCGGTACCTTGCGCACCGGGTCGGTACCGAACCCGCCCGGTTCGGCGACCAAGGTGACGGCCCTGGCCACTCCCCGCATGCTCAACTCGCCGTCGACCAGGAACCGGTCCTCATGCCGACGCACCCGCGTGGACCGGAACAGCAGTTCCTTGTGCTGGTCGGCCGCCAGGACGTCCGCGCCGCGGATGTAGCCGTCGCGGGCCGCGTACCCGGTGTCGATACTGTCCGCCTCGATGCGGGCGGTCACCGAGCACTGGTCGACGCTCTCACCCGTGATGATGGTGCCGCCGAAGGCGTTGAAACGACCATGTACCCGCGTCACCCCCAGATGACGGACGGTGAAGCGGACCTCGGAGTCGGATGTGTCGATGGTCCAGGTCCCCGGGGTGTAGCCAGGAATGGTTTCCGAAATGGTTTCGGACATACCGCCTCTCCTCATCGGTTGCGCGTCACACAGCGCGCGATTCACGGGTCATGAGTACGACGAACCATGACCCGGAAAGGTGACCGATGGACGCGCGTCAATCCTTGGCGGATTGCTTCGAGGAGAACCGCAGGGCCCTGCTCGCACTCTCGTACCGAATGCTCGGCTCCCATGAGGAGGCGGAAGACGCGGTGCAGGAGACCTGGCTGCGCCTGGACCGTGCCGACACGACAGCGGTACGCAACCTGCCGGGTTGGCTGCGCACTGTCACATCCCGTGTCTGCCTCGACATGCTGCGCAGCCGCCAAGGGAGGCGCCAGGACCATGGGGAGGACGACCTCGGACCGGCCAACGTGGCCACGGGCGAGGGCGACCCCGAGCACGAGGTGCTCGAAGCCGAATCCGTCGGCCTCGCCCTGCTCGTCGTGCTCAACACGCTGAGCCCCGCCGAGCGCGTGGCGTTCGTGCTGCACGACATGTTCGGCGTGCCGTTCGACGAGATCGGCGGAATCCTGGACCGCAGCCAGACGACCGCCAAGAAGCTCGCCAGCCGCGCCCGGCACAAGGTGCGCGCCCCGCGTGAGCGGCATCTGGTGGAGGTGGACCAGCACCGCGAGGTCGTGGCCGCCTTCCAGATCGCGGCCTGCACGGGGGACACCTCGATCATTGCCTCCCGTCTCGCCCCGGACGTGGTGCGGCGCGCCGACACGGCAGCCCTGTCTTCGGGCCGCCCGGCCAGGCTGCACGGCGCCGGCTCGGTCGCTCATGAGATCAGCCGGTTCGGGGGCGCCGCACGTCACTCGGATCTCGCCCTGATAGACGGCAGGGTCGGTCTGCTCGTGGCACCCGGGGGCCGGCTCCGTCTAGCCGTGTGCTTCCGCATCGAGGGTGGCCTCGTGAAGGAGTATGAGCTGGTGGCAGACCCCGCCCGGCTCAAGTGTCTGTGCATCAGGCTGCTTCCCGCATCGTGAGTGCGGCCCGCCGCCGTTCGGCCGGCCGGCCGGAGTGTTCTTTCGTAAATCTTTTTCTGCCGGACGGTCCTGCTGCGGCCCGTGCAAAAGTCTGCGTGCAACGTCCAAGGATCTGGCCGCACCCATCAGGACGGAAAACATGATCAAGGACATAGTGATCGTCGGCGGTGGGACCGCCGGCTGGATGACAGCCACGTACCTCAAGGCGAGCTTCGGTGACCGACTGGCTGTCACGCTCGTCGAGTCGAAAGCGGTCTCGACGATCGGCGTCGGCGAGGCCACCTTCAGCACGGTACGGAACTTCTTCCGGCACCTCGGGCTGAGCGAGCCGGAGTGGATGCCCCGCTGTCACGCCTCGTACAAGCTGGCCATCCGGTTCGAGAACTGGCGGGAGAAGGGCCATCACTTCTACCACCCCTTCGAGCGTCCCCGAGTGGTCGACGGGTTCTCCCTCGCCGACTGGTGGCTGCACGAGGAACCGAGCGACCGCTTCGACCAGGACTGCTCGGTGCTGGCCGCGCTGTGCGAAGCCAAGCGCTCGCCCCGCCGGCTCGGCGGAGCTCTGTTCGAGGAGGTCTTCGAGGCCGGAGAGGCCCAGGACATGGCCCGGGCAGTCCCGAAGGGCCTGGGGACGCAGTTCCCCTACGCCTACCACTTCGACGCCACCCTGCTCGCCCAGTTCCTCAGCGAGTACGGTGTGGAACGCGGCGTGCGGCACATCCAGGACGACGTCCTCGATGTGCGCCTCGACCAGGACGGCTTCGTCTCCGAGGTGTTGACCAAGGACCACGGGCCCCTCGCCGGTGACCTGTTCGTCGACTGCACCGGCTTCCGCGGACTGCTGCTGAACAAGGCTCTGGGCGTGCCGTTCGTCTCCTACCAGGAGTCCCTGCCCAACGACAGCGCGGTGGCACTGCGCGTCCCCGTGGACGTCGAGAGCCGCGGCATGCGGCCGTGCACGACCGCCACAGCCCAGGACGCCGGCTGGATCTGGACGATCCCCCTGCTGGACCGGATCGGCACCGGCTACGTCTACTCCAGCGCCTACACCACGCCCGAAGAGGCGGAACGGACGCTGCGGGCGTTCGTCGGGCCCGAGGCTGCCGACCTGCCCGCCAACCACATCAAGATGCGGATCGGCCGCAGCGCCGAGTCCTGGGTGAAGAACTGCGTGGCGATCGGGCTCTCCAGTGGCTTCGTCGAGCCGCTGGAGTCGACCGGAATCTTCTTCATCCAGAACGCCGTCGAGCAGTTGGTCAAACGTTTCCCCTCCACCCGTGACGACGAGTCGCTACGGCGCTCCTACAACCGTCAGGTCGGCGACGTCATGGACGGCGTCCGGGAGTTCCTCTTCCTCCACTACTACGCTGCCGCCCGCTCGGACAACGCGTACTGGCGGGACGCGAAGACCCGCGCCATGCCCGACGGCCTGGCCGAACGCCTCGAACAGTGGCGCTGCGCGCTGCCCGACGAGAACTCCGTCTTCCCGCGCTTCCACGGCTTCGAGCCGTACTCGTACACAGCCATGATCCTCGGCCTCGGCGGACTCGATGTCCGGCCGCTCCCCGTGCTCGGCCGGCTGGACGCGACTGCGGCGCGCCGCGAGTTCCAACGGGTCCGCGACCAGGCATCCGCACTGATCGACCGGCTGCCCAGTCAGCACGAGTACCTCATCCACCAGGCCGCCGGATTCGACGACACCATGACCGGACGCCTGGTACCCAGTGCCTGACGGCAAGCCAGGAGGTGCCTTGTCCATGCTCAGCACCAGGGCGGACCCCGACGACCGCACCGCGGCCGAACCGGTCTCCGCAACCGCGTACCGAACGATGATGGCAGCCTTCCCGGCCGGCGTCGCGGTGGTCACCGCCGCCGACGAGGACGGACAGCAGTACGGGATGACCTGCACCGCCGTCTCCAGCGTGTCCGTCAGTCCGCCCACGCTGCTGGTCTGCATCCAGCACTCCAGCCGCACCCTCGCCGTCCTCAGCAGAACCGGCACCTTCGCCGTAAACCTGCTGGACGACCGAGCCCGCGCGGTCGCCGAACTGTTCGCCGCCCGGAGGCCGGACCGCTTCCAGCACGTGGCGTGGACCGCGCGACCGGGATGCGGCGGACCGCATCTCGCCCACGACGCCCACTCCATCGCCGACTGCCGCGTCACCGGCTCGGTGCCTGTCGCCGATCACGTGGTCGTCTTCGGTGAGGTCTTCGGGGTCACCGGCAAGGACGCACCTCCACACCCGCTGGTCTACGGAATGCGCGAGTACTGGTCCCTCGCCCACACCGGTGACGCTCACCATGCCGCCGCGCGGCCTGGCAAGGCGTCGACCTCGGACCCGGAGAGGAAAACATGACGAGCTACGGGATATCGCTGCTGCCGGACACCGTCCCCCAGCAGCGCAGCGCCAAGGACTACTACGCCAATCTGCTGACGGTGTCCGAGCTGTCCGAGGACCTCGGGCTCGACTACGTCAAGATGACCGAGCACTACCTGCACTCCTACGGCGGGTACTGCCCTGACCCGCTTGCCTTCCTGTCGGCCGTCGCCGCACGCACCAGCACGATCCGGCTGATGACAGGAGGCATCCAGGCCTCCTTCCACCACCCGATCCAGCTCGCCGCCCGCACCGCCCAGCTCGACGCGCTCAGCGGCGGCCGGCTGGACGTCGGCTTCGCGCGTGCCTTCCTGCCCTACGAGTTCGACTCCTTCGGCATCGAGATGGACGGCAGTACGGAGCGCTTCCGCGCCACCGTGGACGCCGTCGTCCGGCTGTGGACCGAAGCCGACGTGAGCGAGGACACGCCCTACTTCCGCTACCAGGACGCCAACTCCCTGCCATTGCCGACCCAGGACCCGCACCCGCCCGTGTGGGCCGCCGCGCTCCTGACCCGTTCCAGCTTCGAGTGGATCGGCGACTCCGGCTACAACCTCCTGATCGCATCGGCGCCCAGCCGCGAACAGGTGCACCAGGTGCGCGAAATGATCGAGGTGTACCGCAGCAGGTTCAGCGCGGCACCGAAGAACGCCGGCAAGCAGCCCCGGGTGGCGATCAGCGTCGCGCTGTATCTGGCCGACTCGCACGAGGAAGCGGTGGAGCAGGGCACCGCGGCACTGCGTCGGCACTGGGACACCTTCGGTTCGGCCGCCACCTCGTGGCGCAGCCGCACCTCGACGTCGTATCAGGGCTACCGCGAGGCCATGGTGGACAAGCATCGGGCCGGCCCGAGCGAGGCCGCTGGACTGGCGGTGATCGGTTCGCCCGACCGGGCGGTCGAGCAACTGCGGCAGATCGAGAGCGAACTCGGCGCGGACATCGTGCTGTTCCAGCTCGACTACGGTCAGCAGTCCCTGGAGTCGATGGAGCGCAGCCTGAAGCTCTTCGCGTCCGAGGTCCGCCCTCACCTGGGCGGGCCACGGTGACCGCGAGGCCGACCGGCCGCACGGTGCCCGAACTGTTCGAGGCACAGGCGGCGCGCTTCCCGGACGCTCCGGCCGTCCTCTACAAGGACACCTCGCTCACCTACCGCGCGCTCAACGAGCGAGCCAACCAGCTGGCCCGGCTGCTGATAGACCGGGGCGTGGGCCCCGACCGCCTGGTCGCGCTGGCCGTGCCACGCTCCGCGGACCTGATCGTGGCCCTGCTGGCGATCCTCAAAGCCGGTGGCGCCTACCTCCCTCTCGACCCCCGCTATCCGGCCGCCCGCAAGGCGTTCATGGTCCAGGACGCCGCCCCGGCCCTGCTCCTGCGGGCCGGAGCGGGCTCGGCCGAGGGCGCGGAACTGGACGAGGTCGTCCTCGACTCAGAGGCGTGCATCGAGTCCTGCTCCCGGTACAGCAACGCGGACGTGCGCCAGGCCGAGCGCATCGAGCCACTGTCGGACCTGCACCTCCTGTACGTGATCTACACCTCCGGCTCGACCGGGACACCGAAGGGTGTCGCGGTCACTCACGAGGGCGTCGCCGACCTGGTAGCCACCCAGGCGGACCGCTTCCGGCCGGCTCCGGGCGAGCGCGTTCTGGCCTGGGCCTCGGTCAGCTTCGACGCGGGATTCTGGGACTTCGCGCTCGCCCTGCTGCACGGAGGCACCCTGGTGGTGGCCGACGACGAGGACCTGCTGCCTGGCGACGCCCTGCACGCGACCCTGCTCAAGCACGAGATCGATCACGCAGTGCTGCCCCCTGCTGCACTGAGCATCACCGACAGCCAGGGAGTGCTGCCCCAGGGCACGATCATGTCCACCGGCGATGCCTGCACCCCGGCGCTGCTGCGCACCTGGGCGGTGGGCCGGCGCATGTTCAACGGCTACGGCCCGACCGAGGTGACGGTCGGCTGCACCATCGCCGGCCCGGTCACCGAGTCGGACGGCGTCGGTATCGGCATTCCGTGGACCGGGGCCCGGGTGTACGTGCTGGACGAGCGGTTGCGACCGGTCGCCGACGGCGAGGAGGGTGAGCTCTACCTCGCCGGCTCCGGGCTGGCCCGCGGCTATGTGGGCCGTCCGGGGTTGACCGCAGCGCGGTTCCTGCCCGACCCTTTCGGGCCGCCCGGCAGCCGCATGTACCGTTCCGGCGACCGCGGCCGACGGGACGCCGAGGGCAGGTTGCACTTCGCGGGCCGGATGGACGGCCAAGTGAAACTGCGGGGATTCCGCGTCGAACCCGGGGAGGTCGAGGCTCGGCTCACGCAGGAACCGGACATCGATCTGGCGGCCGTCGTCGTCGAGGGAGAACTCGCCGACGCCCGGCTCGTCGCGTACGTCACCGCCCGCCCCGGAGGCTTCGTCGACCCCTCCGCTGTGCGGGCCCGATTGGCCGCCGCCCTCCCGGAATTCATGGTGCCGACCCGCATCGAGGTGCTCGACGCCTTTCCCACACTGCCCAACGGCAAGGTCGACCGAGGCGCCCTGGCGACCCGGGGCGGCACCGTCGCACGGCCGCGGACCCGCACCTTCCAGGAAGTCGGCACGCTGGAGGACCGGCTGTACGACACGGTCGCCCGGCTGCTCGACCTGCCGACGGTCGCCCCCGATGCGAACTTCTTCGACCTCGGCGGCAACTCCCTGCTCGCGGGCCGGCTGATCGGCTCGCTGCGCGAGGAGCTGGGTGTGCGCGTGCCCATCCGGGTGGTGCTCGGCGCACGCGACCTGCGGGAGATCGCCCAGTCCCTGAACGGGTGACACACCAAGGACGGCCGCACCGGGGCCGCAGCCCCGGTGCGGCGGAAATGGAGAGTTCCGTGTCCCAGAAGCTGGTCCAGTTCCCGATCCTGAAGGAGCCGGCCTGCCCCTTCGACCCGCCGTCCGCCATGCGTGCGCTCGACGACCCGGTGCAGGTCAGGCTCTGGGACGGCAGCACGCCGTGGCTGGTCACCGGATACGACCTCGGGCGCAGGCTCCTGGTCGACCCCCGGGTCAGTGCCGACTCGACCAGGCCCGGCTATCCGCACTTCGACCTGGGTAGCCGCGAGCGCCGCAAGGACGGACGTTCGTTCGTGGCCATGGACGATCCCGAGCACGCCCGGCAGCGCCGCATGGTGGCCTCGCCGTTCGCCATCCGCCCCATCGAGGCCCTCAGGGGCGATGTCACCGACATTGTCAACGGACTGATCGATGATCTGCTCGCCGGGCCCAACCCGACCGATCTGGTCAGCCGGTTCGCCTTTCCCACCTCCACCCAGGTGATCTGCCGGATGCTCGGGGTGCCCTACACGGACCATGAGTTCTTCCAGGAACAGAGCACCCTGATGCTGCACCGGGACAGCTCGCCGGAGATGGTGGTGAACGCCCAGGAGGCCCTGCGCGGATATCTCCGGGAACTGATCGACCGGCAGATGAAGGAGCCCGCGGACGGCCTGATCTCCTCGGTGATCGAGACCCAGGTGCGCACCGGCGCGTTGAGCCCCGAGCAACTGTCGTACATCTCCATGACGCTGTTGGTCGCGGGCCTGGAGACCACCGGGAACATGATCGCCCTGGGCACACTGGCCTTGCTGCGCAACCCCGACCAGCTGGCGCTCCTGCGGGAGACCGATGACCAGGAGCTGGTCAACCGTGCGGTCGACGAACTGATCCGCTACCTCAACATCTCGCACTCCGGCCGTCGGCGGGTGGCCCTGGAGGACATCCCCCTCGGAGACATCACGATCCGCGCCGGAGAGGGGATCATCCTGGCCAGCGAGCTGGCCAACCGGGATCCGGAGCACTTCCCCGACCCCGACCGGCTGGACATCACCCGCGACGCCGCGCACCACTTGGCCTTCGGTTTCGGCCCTCACCACTGCCTCGGTCGCCCCCTCGCCACCCTCGAACTCCAGGTGGTGTACGGCACGCTCTACCGGCGTGTCCCCACCCTGCGTCTCGCCATCGATTTCGCCGACGTCGCGTTCAAGTACGACGGTGTGGCCTATGGCGTCCGTGAGCTTCCGGTGGCCTGGTAGCCGGACCTGTGTCCGTCCTGTCTCAGGAGGAGCCCAACATGCACGACCCGCGCACCGCCGCGCCCCAGAGAAGGAACGGCATCGTAGTGCTCGGGGCGGGACTGGCCGGTCCGGTCGCCGCGATCTACCTGGCCCGGCGGTTCGGCCGGGTCACCGTGCTGGAACGGCACGCCGACACCCGTCACACCCCGGCCGGGCAGGGCCGGTCACTCATGGTGATCCTTTCGCACCGAGGGTGGCGCGTGCTGCGCGAACTCGGTCTGGAGGAGGCCGTACGCCGGATCTGTGTCCCGCTCACCGCCCGCTGCGGTCATCTGCCGGACGGCAGCACCGTGGTGACTCCGTACAGCCGAGACGGAGCACCCATCTGGGCGGTGGAACGGAACCGGCTGCACCGCCTGCTGCTGGATGCGGCCGAGGCCGAGCCAGGAGTGGACCTCCACTTCGAGCGCCCCGTCCTCGCCGTCGACCTGGACACTCCGGCGTTGCTGGTCCGGGCCGGCACCGCCGAGCGGTGGATCCCCTGCGGGCACGTCATCGGTTGCGACGGCGTCCACTCGGTAGTCCGCGCAGCCCTGGTCGAGCAGGGCGCACACGAGCAGGTGAGCACCCTGGAACTGGCTTACCAGGAGATCGTTCTCGACCTGCCCTCCTGTGATCGTGGGCTCATGCACTACTGGCCGGCCGGTGACGCCCTCTTCGGAGCGTTCCCCCTGGTGTCCTCCCCGCTGTTCGCGGGTTCGGTGTTCTTCCGCAAGGACGGCCCGTGGCCTTCGTACGCCGCCGTGACCGGCGCTCGGGCGCTGGCCCGGCAGTTCACCGACGTCTTTCCGGCCCTGGCCGCCGGCATTCCGGATCTGGAGCAGCAACTGGCGACCAAACCGGTGTCCACGGTGAGGCTCACCCGCTGTGACACCTGGACCTCGGGTGGTCGGGCCGTGCTTGTCGGCGATTCCTGCCATGCCATGGCTCCGTTCATGGGGCAGGGCATGAACTGTGCCTTCGAGGACGTCCGCACGCTCGTGCGCTGTCTGGACCGGGAAGGGGACTGGCAGCGTGCGCTCACGGCCTACGAGCGGTCCCGGAAGAACGACGGCGACGCGATAGCCGACATCTCCTACCAGCACTACCGCACCATGTCACGGCTGCCAGATCCGCGGCAGGAGGCCGAAGAAGCCGTGGCCCGACGGCTGGTGGCCCTGATGCCCGACCGGTTCGTGCCGCTCTACGAGCGCTGCGCCTTCAGCGAGGAGAGCTACAGCTCCGCGCTCGCCGAGGAGCAACAACTGCGCAGCCTGGCTCGCCGGATCATCAGTCAGTACGGTTCCACCGCTGTCGACCTGCCGGATCCGATGCTACGCGCATCCGTCGCGGCCCACTGAGCCGGTGCCGCGCGTCACATGTATTCAACGTCAGAAATTGCCGGGAGGGCACAGTGATTCTCGTCGTCTTCAGGTCGCGTTTCTCCGAACAGGTCGATGACGCGTACGGAACGACTGAAGAGCATCTGGCGAAGAAGGTAAGGGAAATGGCAGGGGACGACCTGGTCCATCTGAAGAACTACGTGGCCGAGGACGGCGAACGGCTGGCTCTGGTGTGGTGGCGGAACCCCGAGACGCTGGAGAAGTGGCGCAACGACCCCGAGCACCAGGATGCCCAGCAGCTCGGCCGGGACAAATGGTATGAGTTCTTCGAGCTCAGCGTCGCCGAGGTCGTTCGCACCAGCTCCAGCAAGGACCCCGAAGAGTACCCGGCACCCTGAGGGCGGGGACCGCCCGTCAGAGGGAGGCAAGCACCGCCTGGGTCACTTGCCGGGTACTCAGTGAACCCCCCAAGTCAGGAGTGACTCGCCCGGCCGCGATCGATCCGGCGACTGCGGCGTCGATCGCGGCCGCCTCGGCCTCGTGCCCCAGATGCCGGATCAGTAGAGCCGTGGTGAGCAGACACGCGAAGGGGTTCGCCACGCCCTTTCCTGCGATGTCCGGAGCTGACCCATGGACCGGCTCGAACAGGCCGAACCCGGTCTGGGGATTGAGACTTGCCGACGGCGCCACACCGATTCCGCCGGCCAGCGCCGCCGCCAAGTCGCTGAGAATGTCGCCGTAGGAATTGCTCGCGACGATCACGTCGAAGCGGTCCGGTTCGGTGACGAGCTTCATCGCGGCAGCGTCGATGTAGAGGTGCCTGGTGGCCGTGCCGGGATGCCGCTCCGCGGCGTGCCGCCAGCACTCCTGCCACAAGCGTCCGCCGGCCCGTACCGCATTGGCCTTGTCCACGAGACAGACCTCGCGGCGCGCCGTCGAGAACGCGAAGTCCAGGATGCGGGAGACGCCGTGCCAGGTGTTGACGTCCGCGTCGATGGCCACCTCCTGGGGCGACGACGCACGAAGGTTGCCACCGATGCCGCTGTACAAGCCCTCCGTGTTCTCGCGAACAATCGCACAGTCGAGCATACGACGCGCGGGATCCCGCAGCGGGCTGAGCCGGTCATGCATCAGCCGGACAGGCCGGTAGTTCGCATACAGGTCGAAGCTGATTCGTAGGCGCAGCAGAACATCGCGTACGTAGCCGGTCTCTTCCACATCGGGCCGTCCGACGGCCCCTAGCAGGACAGCGGAACTCGCGGATATGCGGGAGAGATCCGCCTCGCTCAGTGCCTGTCCTTCACGGCGGTAACGATCGGCATGCACGTGGTCGAGGACATCGATCGACAGGCCGGCATCAAGGGCATCCAGCACCTCTAACGCACACTCGACCACCTCAGGACCGATACCGTCGCCAGGGATGACGGTGATGGAATCCAATGGTCACCTTCTCTGGAGTTGGGAAAGAGAGCATCCGCCGACCGCTGTGTGACTGGGCGCGGCGTAGGGCCAGGGTAGGTTTCGTATTGCTTCGGCCGCCTGCTTCTGTCACGGATCGTTCATTCCGGCAACGGCTTACCCATGCGTGCTGACATGTCAGCACGGAAGGTAACAATTTCTCGACGTAGTACACGCTCTCCTTGAGAGAACGCGCCTTCTCGTAGTCCGAAGCGAGCCGGAGCCCGGTCACTGCTGGCGGACGACAGCCGCTCCGTCCACGGACTGGAGATGCTGACCAGTGATCACTGGTTCGACGGCACTCCGCTGTGGCGGGACCTGGGCCTGCTCCCGGGCCCCGCTTTCGACGGCTCCTTCACCGCGCCGGGCAGCGGGGCGGCAGCCGGCCCACCGAGGCGTACGGTCCTCGGCACCCTTTACTCTCCGGTCGACCAACCGGCGGGCGGTGGGCGATAACGTCCCGCGCGGGCCTTCCGGAGGCATGCCATGAGCTTGGTCAACCTGTTCGACGCGGCCTCGGCGCTGCCCGGGGCATGGAGCTCGCGGCTGCTCGGGGAGATCGGGACCGCTGCGGTGAAGCTGCTGCGCATGGACGGGACGCCGGTGCGGGAGGAGGCGCACGGCACGGCCGAGATCCTGATCGTGCTCGACGGCCGGATGGAACTGGTCGTCCAGGGCGACCCGGTGTCGGTCGGGCCGGGGGAGATGTACCGGGTCCCGGCCGGGACGGCGCACGCCGTGGGTCCGGGCAGCCACGGCAGCCTTTTGATCGTGGAGGTCCCCGAGACGGCCCGATGACGGTCCCGATGCTCATCCTGCTCGCCACCACCAGCGAGGAGTACGCGCGCGACCTCGTCGCCACCGTCCGAGCGGTCCGGGGCTACCGGCGGACGCCCTCCAGCGCCGGGGCCGCCTCGCGCAGGGCCTCCTCGGGGGTCAGACGGGTGCCGTCGGCGAAGGACCGGGTGAAGGCCGCGTCGCCCAGCGCGGCACGGGCCGCCCGCTCGACGCGGTCCACGTCGGTGCGCTCGGCCGGCGGCAGCGGCGCGCCCACGCTGCGCCGGGCCGCGTCGGCCGCGCCGAGCAACAGGGCCGCGCCGGCCGCCGCGGCCCGGGTGCCCCGCAGGGCCGCCGCGCCCGCCAGGCCCTCCAGGGACAGCGCGAGCGCCCGCGGCTCGTCTATCGCACGGGCCACGTCCAGGCCGCGCAGATGGTGCGCCGCGGCCGTGCCGGCGTCGCCGCGCAGTTCGGCGACGAAACCCAGCTCGGCCAGCAGCAGATGATCGCCCGCCTGCGAGGACACATCGGCGTACCCCTCGCGCAGGTGCCGCAGGTGCGCCTCGGCGGCGTCGAGGTCGCCGGAGCGGCGGGCGCCGAGCGCGAGGCCCATCTCGGCATGGATCTCGCCGTATTTGTAGCCCTGTTCGGCGGCGCTGCGCCGGGCCTGTTCGTGCAGGTCGCGGGCGCGGTCCCAGTCGTGGGCCAGCAGCGCCAGACGGCCCAGCCCGGACAGCCGGGCCGACACCTCGGCCGCGAGGCCCAGTTCACGGGCGATCCGCAAGCCCTCGTACTGGCGGTTGACGGCCTCCTCGTACTCGCCCTTGATCTCCGCGAGCGCCGCCAGCGGTGACACCGTCTGGAGTTCTCCCCAGCGGTCGCCGAGTTCGCGGAAGAGCGCGGCACTGCGCCGGCCGTCGCGGCCCAGCCCGGCGAGGTCGCCGCGGACCAGCGCGAGCGTGGCCCGCAGGCCGAGCGCGGCTGCCGTGCCCCACTGGTCGTCCGCGGCGGTGAACAGCGTCAACGCCCGGTCGTTCAGCTCCCCGCTGTCGGCCACCGCACCCGCGCTGAACAGGCCGTACGCGCACAGCCACAGCGACCGGGCCCGTCGTTTCGGGCCAGGCCCGGCGGTGTCGTCGGCGAGCGCGGTGCCGTGGGTGACGGCGGTGTCGTCGGGCAGGGCGGTGGCCGGGTCGCGGTCGCCGGTGAGCAGGGCGAACGCGGCGTGGAGCAGGGTGAGTTCGCGGCGGTCGGCGGCCGTCGTGGTGTCCAGCACCGCGCGCAGGCTGCGGCGGGCCTGGGCGAGCCGGCCGCGCAGCAGCCACCACCAGGCCAGCGCGGTGGCCAGCCGTGCCGCCTGGTCCGGGTCCCCGGCGGCGGCCCGGCGCACGGCCTCGTCCAGGGCCGAGCGCAGATTGCCGGACTCGGCGTCGAGCCGGGCCAGCCAGGACCGCTGCCCGGGGCCGCGCAGCTCGGGTTCGGCGCGTTCGGCGAGCGCGAGGTAGTGGCGCAGATGCCGGTCGCGTACGGCGGCGAGGTCCTCCATCTCGTGCAGCCGCTCGGTGGCGTACGCGGCGACCGACTCCAGGAGGCGGTAGCGCGGGCCGGTGGGCCCGGCCACCACGACCACCAGGGAACGGTCGACCAGCCGCGTCACCAGGTCGGGCACCTCGGCGGAGGCGACCCCGTCGCCCGCGCACACCGCCTCGGCCGCCCTCAGGTCGCAGCCGTCGCTGAACGCTGCCAGCCGGCGCAGCACGATGCGCTCCGGCGCGCTGAGCAGCTCCCAGCTCCAGTCGATCACCGCGCGCAGGGTCTGCTGGCGCTCGGGCGCGCCGCGCCGCCCCGAGGCCAGCAGCTGGAAGCGGTCGCCGAGCCGGGCCGCCAGCTCGCGTACACCGAGCGCGCGGACCCGGGTCGCCGCCAGTTCCAGGGCGAGCGGGATGCCGTCCAGGCGGCGGCAGATCTCGGTGACGGCGGCGCGCTCGGAGTCGTCGCCGGCGTCGGGGGCGAGCGAGAAGCCGGGGGCCGCGGCGGCGGCGCGCTGGGTGAACAGCCGTACCGCGTCGTCGGGGGGCAGCGGCTCGACCAGGAACACCTCCTCGCCCGGCAGGCCCAGCGGTTCCTGGCTGGTGGCCAGCACGCGCAGACCGGGCGCGGTGCGCAGCAGGAGGGTGGTGAGTTCGGCGGCGGCGTCCACGACATGCTCGCAGTTGTCCAGGACGAGCAGCGTGCGGCGGTCGCGCAGGACGGCGGCGAGATGGTGCGCGGGGGACCGGGTGCCGGTGCCGGAGACCGGTACCGCGGAGGGCGCGTGGTCGCTGATGCCGAGGGACGCGGCGACGACCTGGGCGAGGTCGGCGACGGCCCCGCCGCGGACGCCGGCGAACTCCACGAACCAAGCACCGTCGGGGAGTTCAGGCGCGGAGGCGGCTCCGAGGAGGGCGTCGGCCGCCGCCACCGCCAGCCGGGTCTTGCCCACGCCGCCGGGGCCGGTGAGGGTCACCAGGCGGGCGGCGCCGAGGAGTCCGGTCACCCGGTCGAGCGCGTCGCGGCGGCCGATGAGGGGGGTGAGGGACGCGGGCAGGTTGGAGGGGGCGGGCGTCGGGGGCGCGGCGGGCGCCTCGGCCTCCCCGGGTGCGGCTTCGGCGGTGCGCGGTGCGACCGAGAGCGCGGGGTCCTGGCGGAGCACCGCCTGGTGCAGCGCGGCGAGTTCGGGGCTCGGTTCGACACCCAGCTCGGCCACGAGCCGGGCGCGCAGGTCCTCGTAGGCCGCGAGGGCCTCGCTCTGCCGGCCCGCCGCGTACAGCGCCCGTATGAGGAGCGCGCGCAGCCGTTCCCGCAGCGGGTGCCGGGCCACCAGGTCGGCCAGCTCCCCGGCGAGCAGCACGTGTTCGCCGGCCGCCAGGCGGGCCTCGGCCTGCTCCTCCAGCACTGACAGCCGCTGGTCGGTCAGGCGCCGTGCCGCCGCGCGCGCGAAGTCCTGGTCGGCGAAGTCGGCGTAGGCCGGTCCGCGCCACAGTCCGAGGGCCTCGGTGAGCAGCGCGACCCGGTCGCCCGGGGCATCGACGGCGCGAGCCCGGTCCACCAGGTCGCGGAACCGTACGGCGTCCACCTCGTCGGTGTCGTCCAGCCGCAGCCGGTAGCCGGCCGGCTGGAGCTGTACCCGGTCCCGGCCCAGCACCCGGCGCAGCTGGGAGACCTTGGCCTGGAGGGCGCCGGCGGGCCGGCCCGGCGGGCGGTCGCCCCACAGGTCGTCGATCAGCCGGTCCGCGGAGACCGGGCCGCCGTCGTGGGCGAGCAGGTCGGCGAGCAGCGCCCGGACCTTCGCCTCGGGAACCCTGACGGCCACCCCCTCGTCGTCCCACACCGTCAGTGGGCCGAGCACCCCAAACCGCATGCGCGTCACTGTACGTCACGGTGCCGATCCGTTGGGGGGACCGTTCGGGCGTGCGGCGGCCACCAGCGGTCTCGCCTATCGCCGGGTGTTCCGCCCACCGGTCGCCCACCGGCCGTGAGCCGTAGGCCGGCCGGTCCCGGGTGCCCGTGAGCCACCCGTGAGCCGCACGTCAGCCGGTCCGGACCGCTCGTGAGCCGGCCGTGAGCCGTCCCGAAGGTTTTCCGAAGCGCCCGGGCGCAAGGTCGTTCCCACCGAGCCGTTGTGGCAGGTGCGGCGCAGGAAGAGGAAGCAGCATGACCAAGTACGCGGGCCGGACGGCCGTAGTCGTCTCAGAGGCCACCGCCATCGGACTGGCCGTGGCCAAGCGTCTGGTGGAGGGCGGCGCCCACGTCGTGCTGACCGCCCGGACCGCGACGGAGCGGGACCGCCTGGGCGGGGAACTGGGCTCGGCGGCCCGGGTCGTCGCGCCCTCCGACGTGACCGCCTGCCTGGGGCCCGGCGGCGATGTAGACCTGCTGTTCGCGGATGTCGTGACCACGGCCCGGCCGCTGCTGCCGCGGCTCAGGGACGGTGGCGCGGTCGTGCTGATGACCCCGGCGCCCTCGCCCGCCGCCGTGCACGCGCTGGCCGACGAGCTGGTCTCCCGGGGTATCCGCGTCAACGCCGTGGCGCCGGGCTGTATCGAGGCGCCGGGCGGCGACGGGGTGCCCCTGCCGCCCCTGGGCCGCCTCGGCGCCGCCGAGGAAGTGGCCCGGGCCGCGCTGTTCCTCGCCACCGACGCCACGTTCACCACCGGGGCCCGCCTGCCGGTCGACGGGGGCCTGACCCGGCCATGACGGCGTACCGGACCCGGCCGACGGACCGGAGGCGACGGCCGGCGTACCAGCGGTCCCGGCCGACGAGCCCCCGGCCTCCCAGAGCATCCGGTGCACCCGGCTCCCCGGCCCCACCCCGAGCGTTCACCCACTCCGTCCCCGACCCCCTGGAGCACATTTCATGAGCACCACACCCGATACCGCGGCCGGTTCGCCCGTGCGGACCGGCACCGAGGCGACCCCGGCGGGCGCCGGTGAGCGGCAGAAGCTGCCCATGTTCGCCCTGCTGGCCCTCGCGACCGCCGTGTTCATCACGAGCCTCACCGAGACCCTGCCCGCCGGTCTGCTCCCGGCGATGAGCGACGACCTGCACGTGAGCGAGTCCGCGACCGGGCAGACCGTCACGATCTACGCCCTCGGCACCGCGCTGACCGCGATCCCGCTGACCGCGGCGACGGCCGGCTGGCGGCGCAAGCGGCTGCTGCTGACCTCCATGGCCGGCTTCGCCGTCGCCAACACCGTCACCGCGCTGTCGTCCGTCTACGGGCTGACCATGGTGGCGCGCTTCGTCGCCGGTGTCGCGGCGGGCCTGGCCTGGGCGCTGCTCGCCGGGTACGCGCGCCGGCTGGCCCCGGTGCCGTTGCAGGGCCGGGCGATCGCGGTCGCGATGGCGGGCATCCCCGTCGCGCTCTCCCTCGGTGTGCCCGCCGGCACCTTTCTGGGCAAGGTGACCGACTGGCGCGTGGCGTTCCTCGCGATGACCGCGCTGACCGTCGTCCTGCTGGCGTGGATCGCCGCCGCCGTACCGGACCACCCGGGCCAGGAGCGCGGCGAGCGGCCGAAGATGCTGCACGCCCTGCGGGTGCCCGGCGTCGTGCCGGTGCTGTTCGTGACGCTGGTCTTCGTCCTGGCGCACACCATCATCTACGCGTACATCGCCACCTTCCTCGACGACCTCGGCATGGGCGGCAACACCGACCTGGTGCTGCTGGTCTTCGGCGCCGCCTCGCTGGCGAGCATCTGGATCGTCGGCGCGCAGATCCACCACCGGCTGCGCGTGCTGACGATCGCCAGCTCGCTGCTGGTGGCGGTGTCCGCCGCGGTGCTGGCGGTGCTGGCGGACCAGACGGCGTTCGTCTACCTCGCGGCCGTGCTGTGGGGCCTGGGCTGGGGCGGGGTGCCGACCCTGCTGCAGACCGCGGCCGGTGACGCGGGCGGCGAGAAGGCGGCCGACGCGGCCCAGGCCATGCTGGTGACGCTGTGGAACGTCGCCATGGCGGGCGGCGGTGTCATCGGCGGTGTGCTGCTCGACCTGAACGGCAGCGACTCGCTGCCGTGGAGCGTGCTGCTGTTGATGCTGCCGGTGATCGCCGTCGTCGTGCTGGCCCGCGGCCACGGCTTTCCCGCCAAGCGCCCGGTGGCGTAGGCGCGGCGTACGGCGGCGGGGACGGCCGGCTCTCCCCGCCGTACCGTCGTCACCGCCCCGCCGCCACCGCCCTTGAGAAGGGCGTCCACCGGCGCGACCGCACCGGCCCGGCCCCGCGCGACCACCTGGGCCCGCCGCCCGGCCCGGAGCGCACCCCATACCTCCGGAGCGCACCCCCTATCTGAGGAGACCCCGTGACCGCGCCCCCGCTGCACCTCGCCGTCGCCCTGGATGCCGCCGGCTGGCACCCGGCGGCCTGGCGCGCCGACGACGCCCGCCCCGCCGAGCTGTTCCGCGCGGACTACTGGGCGGACCTGGTCACCGAGGCCGAGCGCGGCCTGCTGGACTTCGTCACCTTCGAGGACGCGCTCGGGATGCAGTCGGCCGCCTTCCACCGGCCCGACGACCGCGTCGACCAGGTCCGCGGCAGACTGGACGCGGTGCTGCTGGCGGCCCGGGTGGCGCCGCTGACCACGCGTATCGGGCTGGTCCCGACCGCGAACGTCACCCATACCGAGCCGTTCCACGTCGCCACCCGCATCGCCGGCCTCGATCACGCGAGCACCGGCCGGGCCGGCCTGCGTCCGCAGATCGCCTCGCGCGCCGCCGACGCCGCCCACTTCGGCCGCCGTACGACCCCGCAACTGACCGACGAGGACGTGCGCGACCCGGAGCGGATCGGCCGGCGGCTGAGCCCGCTGTTCGTCGAGGCCGCCGACGCGGTGGAGGCCGCCCGGCGGCTGTGGGACAGCCGGGAGGACGACGCGGGGATCGACGCCGCCACCGGCCGCTTCATCGACCGCGACAAGGTCCACCACATCGACTTCGAGGGCGAGCACTTCAGCGTCCGCGGCCCCGCGATCACCCCGCGCCCGCCGCGGGGACGGCCACCGGTGATGAGCCTGGCGCACGCCGACGTGCCGTACGAGTTCGCGGCGCGCGCCGTCGACGCCGTGTGGGTCACCCCGCACGACCGGGCCGGAGCGGCGGCGATCCTCGCCCGGGTGGACGCGGCCGTGCGGCGCACCGGCCGGGACACCCGCGCCCGGCCGCTGCTGCGGTTCGCGGAGGTCCTGGTCTTCCTGGACGCCGAGCGGGGCGCCGCCGCCCGCCGCAAGGCCCGCCTGGACGACCTGGACGGCGCGGAACTCGGCTCCGACGCCGAGGTGTTCACCGGCACCCCCGGAGAACTGGCCGACCTGCTGCTGGACTGGCGCGAGGCCGGGCTGGACGGCTTCCGGCTGCGCCCCGGCGCGCTGCCGCACGACCTGCTGGGGATCACCCGCGGTCTGGTGCCGGAGCTCCAGCGGCGCGGGGTGTTCCGCACGGCGTACGACGCGACGACCCTGCGGGGCCACCTGCGCCTGCCGCGCCCCGGAAGCCGCTACGCGCGGCCGAGCGGAACCGGCCGGTGAGCGCACACGACCCCGGCAACCCCTGAGCGGACGACCGCGGCCACCGGCACAGCCGTCGGCGCGGAGCCCACCCGGCGCCGGCGATCGTCCCGGTGGTGCTGCTCATCGGCGCCCCGGCAGCCCGGGAGGCGCTCCGGCGGCCCGGGAGGCGCTCCGGCGGCCCGGGAGGCGCTCCGGCGGCCCGGGAGGCGGCCCGGCGGCCCGGGAGGCGGCCCGCCGGGACACCCCCGGGCGCCCGGGAGAAGAAGGTGCCGACGAAGAGCACGCCGACGGCCACCCGGATCGTCCTTGCCGTAGGGCGCCACGCGCGCGCCGAGCCGGCATCGCGGCGTACGCCGAGCGGTGACACGGAGGAGCCCCCGCCCAAGGGGTGGGGGCTCCTTTGGGGCTCAGGACTCGTCGTCCTGGTCGGTCGCGTCCTGGTCGGCCTGCTTGGCCCGCACCTCGGGGTCGAGCTCGCCGGGCTCGGTGCCGTCCACGGAGGCGAGCCGGGGCGAGTCGGCGGGTACCTCGGTCGGGGCGGGCGGCTCGACCAGCCAGTCGGGGTTGGCCTGCTTGTCCCACCACTTCCAGGCCGCGAAGGCGCCGCCCGCCAGGACGGTCAGCACCGCGCAGATCTTCACGGTCCGGCCGGTCCGGGACCGCCGCTCCTGGCGCCGGACCAGCTTCTGGATGTCCTCGGCCGAGACCTGTCCGCGCAGCGCGGCCATCGCGGCGGCACCGCGCGCGGCGGCCTCGTCACGCACGGGCGCGGTCGCGGCCACCGCCTGCTCGATCTTCGGACGCGAGTACAGGGCGGCCTGCCGGGCCGCCTTCCGGGCACGCAGGGCGGCCTCCTGGGCGGCGAGGTCGACCTTCGGCGGCACATGGGTGAGCGCCTGCTCCAGGCGGGGGGCGAGCCGGGCGTCGTACTGCACGCGGGCCTGCTCCGCGGCCTGCGACACCACGGGCGCCAGCCGTACGCGTGCCTCCTGCGCGTAGTACGCGGCACGCTCCTTGGCCGTGTCGGCGTAAGGCGCCACCACTTCCGCGGCGTGCAGCACGCTGTCCTTCGCCGAGCCGGTCGCGGCGCGCACGCTGTCAATGCGGGTCACGGGTTCCTCCTCCTCGGTGGCGTACGGTATTTCGACTTTCCACCCTTTTACGGATCATGCCTTCAGGAGGCCGGTGCGGCACGCGCGGGCGGGCATATGGGTGCCGGTCGCCTTTCCCGGCGGTATCCGGGCGGTGGCGGCCGGGCGTCGGGCGGGCGGCAGCGTGGAAGGATCGGAGCACCGCGGCGGAACGACGACGGAAGGCGGACCGTGGCCGAGCAGCTCTACGCCACCCTGAAGACCACTTTCGGTGACATCGAGATCCGGCTCTTTCCGTCGTACGCGCCCGTCACGGTCAGAAACTTCGTGGAACTGGCGCGCGGCGAGCGCGAGTGGACGCATCCCGGTACCGGCGTGCGCAGCAGTGACCGGCTCTACGACGGCACGGTCTTCCACGCGGTGATGGGCGGCTTCATGATCCAGGGCGGCGATCCCCTGGGCAACGGCCTCGGCGGCCCCGGCTACGGCTTCGAGGACGAGTGCCATCCCGACCTGGCCTTCGACAGGCCGTACCTGATGGCGATGGCCAGCGCCGGCCCGGGCACCAACGGCTCGCAGTTCTTCATCACCGTCACCCCGAGCACCTGGCTGAACGGCAAGCGCACCATCTTCGGCGAGGTCAGCACCCCGGCCGGCCGCAAGGTCGTGGACGCCATCGCGCGCGTGCCGACCGGGCGCAACGACCGGCCGCTGTCCGACGTGGTGCTCCGCACGGTGCTGATCGAGACCCGCGCGGAGTGAACGCCGCCCGCCCCGGACCGCCCGCCCCGGACCGCTCGCGCGGGGAACCGGACACCGCGCTCGTCCGTAAGGATGAAGGGGGCAGGATAGTGCCGTCAGGCACGGACACGACCACGGACACGACGAGCAAGGGGATCTGATGGAGCAGCCCGCAGGGAGCGCGCAGGACGCCCACAGCGCGCCCGGGTGCTACCGGCACCCGGACCGCGAGACCGGCGTGCGCTGCACCCGCTGTGAACGGCCCATCTGCCCCGACTGCATGGTCAGCGCCTCGGTCGGCTTCCAGTGCCCGGACTGCGTCCGCGGCGGCACCGGCGAGGGCCCCGCCCCGCAGGCGTCCCGGCCCCGTACGCTCGCCGGCGGCACGGTCACGGCGGACCCCCGGCTGCTCACCAAGATCCTGATCGGGATCAACCTCGCGGTGTTCGTCGCGATCAAGGCCGATCCCTCGTTCCTGAACGACGTCTGGCTCTACGGCGGCTGGCCGAAGGCGCCGTTCAGACCGGCATCGGGAGTCGCGGGCGGCGAGTGGTACCGCTTCCTGTCGTCGATGTTCGCGCACGAGGCGTACTGGCACATCGGCTTCAACATGCTCAGCCTGTGGTGGGTCGGCGGCCCGCTGGAGGCGGCCCTGGGCCGGGCCCGCTACCTTGCGGTGTACTTCGTCTCCGGGCTGGCCGGCGGTGCGCTCGCCTATCTGCTCACGCCGCCCGATGCGGCCGTGCTCGGCGCCTCGGGCGCGCTGTACGGCCTCTTCGGCGCCACCGCCGTGCTGATGCGCCGGCTCAACTACGACATGCGGCCGGTCGTCGCGCTGCTGGTGATCAACCTGATCTTCACCTTCAACGGGTCCCTGAACATCTCCTGGCAGGCGCACATCGGCGGGCTCGTCGCCGGTGTCGTCACCGGGTACGCCATGGTGCACGCCCCGCGCGAGCGGCGGGCGCTGGTGCAGTACGGCACCTGTGCCGTGGTCCTGGCGCTGGCCCTGGCGCTCGCGTTGATCAGGACCGCCCAGCTCACCTGACCGGGCTGGGGAACACGCTCTCCCCGAACCGTTGTCCACAGCTTGTGCCCGATCTTGTGCACACCGTGCGGGCACAGCTGTGCCCCCTGTCGCTCGGATGTGTTTCCGCAGGTAGGACAGGGGGCGAACGGATGTCTGAACGGTGTTGTACCAGTCACACCGGCGTCAACATCCGGCAGGTTATCCACAGATCGTCGTTCTTTTTCCCCACTGTGGACAACGGCTGTGGATAACTCAGTGGATAACCCTGGGCAGAGCTGTGGGCGGGGCTACTTCCACTGCGTGGAGACACCGAACCCGGCGGCGATGAAGCCGAAGCCGACCACGATGTTCCAGTTGTCCAGGCTGTCGACGGGCAGCGAGCCGTCCGTCACATAGAAGACGACGATCCAGGCCAGGCCGATCAGGAACATGGCCAGCATGACCGGTGCGACCCAGGCCCGGTTGGTCAGCCTGATGGCCTGCGCCTGCTTCGCCGGCGGCGGCGTGAAGTCGGCCTTCTTGCGGATACGTGACTTCGGCACGAGGGTCTCTCCTGTCGATGCGCTGCGTGGCCGCGCAGGGAACTGGGTCGGGCTCGGGGCAGCGTACAAGGGGCCAACATGACGACTCTGTGTGCTCCCCCGGACGTCCGTTAGCGTAGTGCTTCCGTGGCGCCGAAGGAGATAAGGGTACGTTGAGCAATTCTGCCGACTCCCCCGGGACGGGAGCAACGGGCTCCGGCCCCGCCCGCAGGCCGCGCCTCCGTCCGGTGCGGATCCTCACGGCGGCCGTCTTCGCCCTCGCCGGACTGATCTTCTTCACCAGCTTCGACACGGCCAAGGGCACCGACATCCGCCAGGACGCCTCCCTGCTGAAGCTGTCCGACCTGATCCAGGAGCGCAGCCGCAAGAACAAGGGCCTGGACGAGTCCAACGCCACCCTGCGCGACAGCGTGGAGTCGCTGGCCGAGAGCGACGACGGCAGCACCAAGGCCGAGGACGAGAAGCTCAGCGGGCTGGAGAAGAGCGCGGGCACCCACGAGCTGACCGGCAAGGCCGTCACCGTCACCCTGAACGACGCCCCGCCCGACGCCACCGCCAAGCTCCCCGGCTACCCGGAGCCGCAGCCCGACTACCTGGTCATCCACCAGCAGGACCTCCAGGCCGTCGTCAACGCGCTGTGGCAGGGCGGCGCCAAGGGCATCAAGGTCATGGACCAGCGGCTGATCTCCACCAGCGCGGTGCGCTGCGTCGGCAACACCCTGATCCTCCAGGGCCGCGTCTACTCGCCCCCGTACAAGATCACGGCGGTCGGCGACCCGGACCGGCTCAAGCAGGCCCTCGCGGACAGCAAGGCGATCCAGACCTACATGGTCTACGTCAACGTCTACGGCCTCGGCTGGAAAGTCACCGACGACGGCACGGTGACTCTTCCCGGCTACTCCGGCACAGTGGACCTGCACTACGCGAAGCCAGTGGGGTAGCCGTCCGTCCGGGAGCCGCCGGTGCGCGTGATCGTCAGAAGCCTCAGCGAACTGTGCATCACCGCCGGCACCCTGATCGTGCTCTTCGTCGGCTACGTCCTGTTCTGGACCGGCGTCAGGGCCGAGGGCGCGATGAACGACCAGATGGACCGACTGCACGCCGAGTGGTCGGGGGAAAGCGGCCGGGCCCGTCCCGTGGCGGAGGCGGCGCCGAAGCCCTACGAACCCGGCGAGCCCTTCGCCATCATGTACGTCCCGCGCCTCGGCGCCGCCTGGCACAAGCCGGTCCTTCAGGGCACCGGCACCGGCACCCTGAAGAAGGGCCTCGGCCACTACGCGGGCACCGCCCGGCTCGGGGAGACCGGCAACTTCGCGGTCGCCGGCCACCGGCGCACCCACGGCGACCCCTTCAAGGACTTCCCGCTACTGCGCCCCGGCGACGCCGTGGTGCTGACCGACGGGACCACCTGGTACACGTACCGGATCGACAAAGGGCCGTACCGCACCGTGCCGACGGACGTCGCGGTGATCGATCCCGTGCCGCGCGTGCCGGGGTACGCCCGCCCCGGCCGCTATCTGACCCTGACGACGTGCGACCCGGAGTGGGGCCACAGCCACCGGCTGATCGTGTGGGCGCATCTCGATGCCACCCAGCCTGTGGACACCGGCCAACCGGAGGCCCTGCGCCGCTAGTCTGGTGACGTACGGCGTGGGTCTGGTGCCGTAGGGGATACGGAAGGGACGGCATGTACGGCTGGATCTGGCGGCATCTGCCGGGGAACGCGTGGGTGAAGGCACTCATCTCGCTCGTACTGATCCTGGCCGTGGTCTACGTCCTCTTCCAGTACGTCTTCCCGTGGGCCGAGCCACTGCTGCCCTTCAACGATGTGACGGTGGACAACCAGTGAGTGCGCGGATTCTCGTCGTCGACAACTACGACAGCTTCGTCTTCAACCTCGTGCAGTACCTGTACCAGCTGGGCGCCGAGTGCGAGGTCCTGCGCAACGACGAGGCGACGACCTCCCACGCCCAGGAGGGCTTCGACGGCGTCCTGCTCTCCCCCGGGCCCGGGACGCCCGAGGAGGCGGGCGTGTGCGTGGACATGGTCCGGCACTGCGCGGCCACCGGTGTGCCGGTCTTCGGCGTGTGCCTCGGCATGCAGTCGATGCAGGTGGCGTACGGCGGCGTGGTCGACCGGGCGCCCGAGCTGCTGCACGGCAAGACCTCGCTGGTCGAGCACGAGGGCAAGGGCGTCTTCGCCGGGCTGCCCAGCCCCTTCACGGCGACCCGCTACCACTCCCTGGCCGCCGAACCGGCCACGGTCCCGGCCGAGCTGGAGGTGACCGCCCGCACCCAGGACGGCATCATCATGGGCCTGCGGCACCGGGAGCACCGCGTCGAGGGCGTGCAGTTCCACCCCGAGTCGGTGCTGACCGAGCACGGTCACCGGATGCTGGCCAACTGGCTGGCGGAGTGCGGTGACCACGAGGCCGTGGCACGGTCGGTGGGGCTCGCCCCGGTGGTGGGCAGGGCCACGGCGTGACCGCGCTGCGCCCCGAGCGCGAGGACGTGTACGGCGGCGGGAGCCCGTACGAGCCCTCCGCCGGTGCGCGACCGCACCCGCCCGTCCGCCCCACCGGGCGGCCCGCCGACCCGCCGACAGCCCCCTTGCCCCCACTGACGGACGACGCCCGGACGGCTCCGCTCCCCCGGGTGACCGGGGAGCCCACGCCCGCCCGTCCGCCCCGGGCGGCCGGGGAGCCCCGGACGGCGCCGCGGCGCCCGGCGACCGCCGGCCGTGGGAGCGCGCCGGGTGCCAGGGCGGCCGAAGACCCCGCGACCGCACCGATGCCCCGGGTCACGGACGAGCCGCCGGCGGCCCCGTTTCCGGCCGTCGACGACGAGACGATGGCGCTGCGAGTGGTGCCGGGGCGGGCGGGCGAGTCCGTGGGTGCCTCTGCGGCCTCCTCCGCCCCGGCGGCCGCTCCCGTCACACCGGGCGGCCGTGCGGCCCGCAGAAAGGCCGCCAAGCGGCGTGGCGGGCGCCGGACCGGTGCCGGGGCCCGGACGGCGTCGGCGCCCCCCGCCGAACGGGACCCGCAGCGCCCCCTGACCCGGGTGGAGGCCCGGCGCCAGGCCCGGCTGCGCAAGCCCAGCCCGGCGACCCTGGCGAGCCGGGCCATCGGCGAGCTGTTCATCACCACCGGCGTGCTGATGCTGCTGTTCGTCACCTACCAGCTGTGGTGGACCAACGTCCGCGCGCACGCGCAGGCCGGCAGCGCCACGCACCGGCTCCAGGACGACTGGGCCAGCGGCAAGCGCAGCCCGGGCGTCTTCGAGCCGGGCCAGGGCTTCGCCATCCTGCACATCCCCAAGCTGGACGTGGTCGCCCCCATCGCGGAGGGGATCAGCAACAAGCGGGTGCTCGACAAGGGCATGGTCGGGCACTACGGCGAGGCCCCGCTGAAGACGGCGATGCCCCAGGACAAGACCGGCAACTTCGGTCTCGCGGCGCACCGCAACACGCACGGCGAGCCCTTCCGGTACGTCAACCGGCTCACACCCGGTGACGCGCTCGTGGTCGAGACCCAGGACACCTACTTCGTGTACGAGGTCACCTCCTCGCTCCCGGTGACCTCGCCGTCCAACATCAGCGTGCTGGACCCCGTCCCGCCGGGCTCCGGCTTCACCCGCCCCGGCCGCTACATCACCCTCACCACGTGCACACCCGAGTTCACCAGCAAGTACCGGCTGATCGTCTGGGGCAAGATGGTCCAGGAACGCCCGCGCGCCAAGGGCAAGCCGGACGCGCTCATCGAGTAGGGCTCACCGAGTAGGGGCAGAGGAACTGTGGCAGCGACCGCCGACGAGACCGAAGAGACCACGGACGCGCCCGGACCCGGCCCGGCCCCGCGACGCCGACGCCCCGGCCGGATCGCCCTGGCGGTCAGCGTCTTCGGCGAACTCCTCATCACGGCGGGTGTGCTGCTCGGCCTGTTCGTCGCCTACTCGCTGTGGTGGACGAACGTGATAGCGGACCGCAAGGCGGACCAGAAGGCCGACAAGGTGCGCGAGCACTGGGCGCGGCAGCGGGACACGGGCCCGGGCGCGCTCGACACCGGTGACGGCATCGGCTTCCTGCACGTCCCGGCGATGCGCAACGGCGAGGTGCTGGTCGAGAAGGGCACGGACACGGACGTCCTCAACGACGGCGTGGCCGGCTACTACACGAAGCCGGTCAAGGCGACGCTGCCCACCTCCGGCAAGAACGGCAACTTCACCCTCGCCGCGCACCGGGACGGCCACGGCGCGAAGTTCCACAACATCGACAAGCTGGAGAAGGGCGACCCGATCGTCTTCGAGACCCGGGACGAGTGGTACGTCTACAAGGTTTACTCGATCCTCCCCGAGACCTCGAAGTACAACGTCGGGGTCCTCTCCCCGGTCCCCGGCGGGTCCGGCCGGAAGCAGCCCGGCCACTACATCACCCTGACGACCTGCACCCCCGTCTACACCTCCCGCCACCGCTACGTGGTCTGGGGCGAACTGGTCCGGGTGCAGAAGGTCGACAGCGAGCGCACCCCGCCGGCGGAACTGCGCTGACACCGGCCCCGGAACGGCGCGTGGCCCCGCAGGGATGCCGGCGGGGCCACACGGAGGCGGGGGGGGGGCGTCAGTTGCCCCAGCCGCCGAAGAAGTCCGTCCCGTTGTCGCCGTCGTCGTTGTTGCCGTTGCCGTTGCCGTTGTCGCGGCCGCGGCCGAACCCGACCGTGGTCAGCGTGACCGTGGTGCCGTTCGGGTCGGCCTGGCTGTTCGGCGACGGGTCCTGCTGGGTGACGATCGCGTTGTCGTCACCGGAGCTGCCGGGCGCGAACTGGATGTTGTTGAAGCCGGCCTGCTGAAGCATCTGCCGGGCCTCGTTCACCCGTCGGCCGACGACACCCGGCACCGACGACTGCTGCTGCTGGGCCTTGCCGACGTTGATCACCACATTGGTGTTCTTGACGACCTGCTGGCCCGCCGCCGGGTTCGTGTTCTGCGCCTTGCCGTCCTGGGCGGGGTCGGTGACCGGGGTCTCGGTGCAGCTCGGCACCAGACCCTGGGCCTGGAGCGTGGCCTTCGCCTCGTCACAGGACTTGCCGGTGACATCGGGAACCGCGATCTTCTCCTCCGGCTTGGCGACCGTGAGGGTGATCGTGGTGCCCTTCTCCTTGCTGACACCGGGCTCCGGGTCCTGGGTGATGACGACGCCCGGCGTGCGGTCCGACACCTCCAGCTTCTTCTCGACCTCGAAGCCCTTCTCCTTGAGCTGGGTCTCCGCCTGGTCGAACTGGGCCCCGCGCACGTCCGGCACCTGGACCTTGGGCGCGCCCGTGGAGATCACCAGGTCGACCGTGCTGTTCTTGTCGACCTTCTCACCCTGCTGCGGGGTCTGCGAGCACACATTGCCGGTGGCCTGGTCCTCGCACTCCTTCTTGCTGATCGACACCTTGAGGTCGACGTTGGCGGCCATCTTCTCGGCCGTCTGCTGCGGCTTGCCCACGAACGCCGGCACGGGCACCTTGCCGTCGCCCGTGTTCTTGCCGCCGAACGCGTACATGCCGATCAGGATCGCGCCGACCAGCACCAGCAGGCCCGCGATCACCAGCAGGACCGTGCCGGTGCTGGACTTCTTCTTCTGCTGGCGGCGGCGGTCCGGGCGGTCGTCGTAGCCGTAACCGCCGTCGTCGGGGTTCATCGGCGGCAGCACGGTGGTCGCGCCCGCGTCCGCGCGCAGCGCGGTCGTCGCCTGTTCCTCGGGGTAGCCGCCGTAACCCACCGCGCCCAGCGCGGCCGTGGCCGCGACCGGCTGGCCGTCCAGGCACGCCTCGATGTCGGCGCGCATCTCGTCGGCCGACTGGTAACGGTAGTTCGGGTCCTTGACCAGCGCCTTGAGGACGATCGCGTCCATCTCGGGCGTGATCTCGGGGTCGAAGACCGACGGCGGCTGGGGCTCCTCGCGCACGTGCTGGTAGGCCACGGCCACCGGGGAGTCGCCCACGAAGGGCGGCCGTACCGTCAGCAGTTCGTACAGGAGGCAGCCGGTCGAGTACAGGTCCGAGCGGGCGTCGACCTGCTCGCCCTTGGCCTGCTCCGGGGAGAGGTACTGGGCGGTGCCGATGACCGCGGCGGTCTGGGTCATGGTCATGCCGGCGTCGCCCATGGCGCGGGCGATGCCGAAGTCCATCACCTTGACCTGGCCGTTGCGGGTCAGCATGACGTTGGCCGGCTTGATGTCCCGGTGGACGATGCCGCTGCGGTGCGCGTACTCCAGGCCCTGGAGGATGCCGATGGTCATCTCCATCGCCCGCTCGGGCAGCAGCTTGCGGCCGGAGTGCAGCAGCTCGCGCAGCGTGGAACCGTCGACGTACTCCATCACGATGTACGGGATGGAGACCCCGTCGATGTAGTCCTCGCCCGTGTCGTAGACCGCCACGATCGCGGGATGGTTGAGCGAGGCGGCCGACTGGGCCTCCCGGCGGAACCGGGCCTGGAAGGACGGGTCGCGCGCGAGGTCCGCGCGCAGCGTCTTCACCGCCACGGTGCGGCCGAGCCGGGTGTCGTGCGCGAGGTAGACCTCGGCCATGCCACCGCGGCCGAGCACCTGGCCCAGCTCATACCGGCCGCCGAGGCGACGCGGCTCTTCCATAGCTACCTACCAGCCCTCTCCGTCGGTCTCGGCCGCGCCCCTGTGCGCGGCCGGAGGCGCTGCCGTCCGGGCCTACCGTACCCGGCTCGCTCCGTGTGACCTGGCCAAGCCCGTAACCCGATACAGGACCGGTATCGCAACGTGCGACTATGTGAAAGACGTGTGAGCGGCGTCACTTGAGGGGCCGCTCACCGCCGGGGCCGGTCACTTCTTGGCGTTGACGACCGCCTCCATGACGTTCCTCGCGATCGGCGCGGCCAGGCCGCCACCGGAGATGTCGTCGCGGTTGGCGCTCTCGTCCTCGATCACCACGGCCACCGCCACCGGCGAACTTCCGTCGGACAGCTTGGCGTAGGAGATGAACCACGCGTACGGGTTCTCGCTGTTCTCCACGCCGTGCTGGGCGGTACCCGTCTTGCCGCCGACCTTGACGCCGTTGATCCGCGCGTTCGTGCCGGTGCCCTTCTCGACCACCGTCTGCATCATGTCCTGCAGGATCTGCGCGTTCTTCGGCGACAGCGGCCGGCTCAGCTCCTCCGGCTCGGTCTTGGCGACCTCGTCCAGGTTGGAGGACTGGAGCGTGTCGACCATGTACGGCTTCATCAGCTTGCCGTCGTTGGCGACCGCCGAGGCCACCATCGCCATCTGCAGCGGGGTGGCGGCGGTGTTGTACTGGCCGATGGAGGACAGCGCGGTCTGCGACTGGTTCATGTCGTCGGAGAACACCGAGGCGGTGGCGCGGACCGGGGTGAACTGCTCGGAGTCGAAGCCGAACTTCTTCGCCTCCTCCAGCATCTTGTCGTTGCCGAGGTCGGAGCCGATCTTGCCGAAGACGGTGTTGCAGGAGAACTGGAGCGCGACCCGCATGGTCGCGTTCTCGCACGGGATGTTGCCCTCGTTCTTCAGCTCGGTCCTGGTGCCCGGCATGACCCAGGGCAGCGGCGTGTCGGTCCGCTCGTCGGCCGAGGTGTACTTGCCGTTCTCCAGCGCGGCGGCGGCCGTGACCACCTTGAAGGTCGAGCCCGGCGGGTAGGTCTCGCGCAGCGCCCGGTTCAGCATCGGGTCGTTGGGGTCGTATTTCTTCTGGAGCTTCTTCCAGGCCGCCGCGTCGTCGTCGGTGTTGCCCGCGAAGGACGAGGGGTCGTACGACGGGTAGGAGGCCAGCGCCAGGATCTTGCCCGTGGAGGGCTCCAGCGCGACCACCGCGCCCTTGCCGCCCTGCTTCTTCAGGCCGTCGAACGCGGCCTTCTGCGCGGCGGCGTTGAGCGTGGTGACGACGTTGCCGCCCTGCTGCTCCTTGCCGGTGATCATGTCCAGGGTCTTGCGGAAGAACAGCCGGTCGTCGTTCCCGGTGAGGATGCCGTCCTCGAGGGCCTCCAGCTGGGTGGCGCCGAAGGCCTGCGAGGCGTAACCGGTGACCGGCGCCCACATGGGGCCGTTCTTGTACGTCCGCTTGTACTTCAGGTCGTTCAGACCGCTCTTGCTGGTCTCGGTGGACCCGGTGATCGGATCGCCGCCGACGATGATGTCGCCGCGCGGGTTGGCGTAGCGGGCGATCGTCACACGACGGTTCTTCGGGTCGTCCTTGAGACTGTCGGCCCTGACGTACTGGAGGTAGTTGTCCCGCAGCAGCAGGGTCAGCACGAGCAGGCCGCAGAAGATCGCGATGCGGCGCAGGGGCTTGTTCATGACGGGCGGACCACCTGGGTCATCTCGGCGTCGGGGCTGCTCGCGGGGGCGGGCGCCGGGCGGCGGGCGGTGTCGCTGATCCGGATCAGGATGCCGATCAGTGCCCAGTTGGCCAGCACGGACGAACCACCGTACGCGAGGAACGGCATGGTCATACCGGTCAGCGGGATGAGCCCCATGACACCGCCGGCCACCACGAAGACCTGGAGGGCGAAGGCGCCGGACAGGCCGATGGCGAGCAGCTTGCCGAACGGGTCGCGGGCGGCGAGGGCGGTGCGCACACCGCGCTCCACGATCAGGCCGTAGATCAGCAGGATCGCCATGATCCCGGCCAGGCCCAGCTCCTCGCCGAAGGTGGCGAGCACGAAGTCGGAGTTGGCGGCGAACCGGATCAGGTCCGAGTGCCCCTGACCCCAGCCGGACCCGAGGGTCCCGCCGGAGCCGAAGGCCCACAGGGCCTGCTGGAGCTGGTCGGAGTGTCCGGTTTGGCCCTGACGGCTGAGGGTGTACTCCCTCATCGGGTCGAGCCAGGCCTGGACGCGGCTCTTCACGTGCGTCTCGACGCTCGCCACACCGACCGCGCCGACCGCGGACATCAGCAGACCGAAGACGATCCAGCTGGTCCGCTCGGTGGCGACGTACAGCATGATGACGAACATCCCGAAGAACAGCAGCGAGGTGCCGAGGTCCGTCTCCAGGACCAGGATGAGGATCGAGACCGCCCAGACGACCAGGATCGGGCCCAGGTCGCGGCCGCGCGGCAGGTACAGGCCCATGAAGCGGCGGCTGGCGAGGGCCAGGGCGTCGCGCTTGACCATCAGGTAGCCGGCGAAGAAGACGGCGAGGACGATCTTGGCGAACTCACCGGGCTGGAGGGAGCCGAGACCGGGGATGTTGATCCAGATCTTCGCGCCGTAGATGTTGGCCCCGAGGCCCGGCACCAGCGGCAGGATGAGCAGCACCAGGGCGCTGAACATGGAGATGTAGGTGTAGCGCTGGAGGACGCGGTGGTCCTTCAGGAAGATCAGCACCACGACGAACAGCGCGATGCCGAGCGCGGTGTACAGCAGCTGGCGGGGCGCGGCCGTGACGAAGTTCGGCAGTGACTGGAGCAGCTTGGACTGGTCCAGCCGCCAGATCGCGACCAGCCCCAGCCCGTTGAGCAACGTGGCCAGCGGCAGCAGCAGCGGGTCGGCGTACGGCGCGAACTTCCGTACGGCGAGATGGGCGACGCCGGCCAGCAGCCCGAGGCCCAGGCCGTAGCTGAGCAGCCCGGACGGGACCTGGTCGCTGATGGCCAGGCCCACGTTGGCGTAGGCGAACACCGGGATGGCCACGGCGAAGACCAGCAGGGCCAGCTCGGTGTTGCGGCGGCTCGGCGCGCCGATGGCGCCGATCGTGGACGTGTGATGCGTCGGCGAATTCGTAGAACTGCTCATCGTGTGACGGGGCCTCTCACGGCTTGCCTACTGCTTACCGCACAGCGAGACGACCTTCTGCTCATCCTCCGAGAGAGTGGGGCCGGGGCTGGGGGTCGCGGACGGG
Source organism: Streptomyces rubradiris (assembly GCF_016860525.1). NCBI lineage: Bacteria > Bacillati > Actinomycetota > Actinomycetes > Kitasatosporales > Streptomycetaceae > Streptomyces > Streptomyces rubradiris. The sequence goes on along the minus strand of NZ_BNEA01000015.1, from coordinate 4,070,016 downwards.
GTCGTGGACGGAGACTTCGAAGGGACCGCCGGGGCCGTCTTCGAGGCCGACGGGTTCGGGGCCGGGGTGGCCTTCGTGACGAGGGAGACCCGGTCGAGGGTGACGACCGGCGCGGCGGGGTCCCCGGCGAACGCGGCGCGCGTGCCCGTACCCGCGGTGGTGCCGGTACCGGTGCCGGTACCCGTGGTGCCGCCGGTTCCCGTGGTGCCGCCGTTGCCGGTGCCGCCGGTTCCGGCGGTGCCCTTGTCGGCGTCGGTGCCGGCGGTCCCGCCCTTGTCGTTCTTCGCGTCGCGCGCGGCCTCGTCCGCGGCCTTGCGCTCGGCCTGCTTCCGGCATGCGGAGGCCTGCACGGCCAGCTCTTGGACCTTCGTCCGGGCCGCCTCCAGACCGCCCTCCGCGATCGTGGCCTTCACCTGCTTCTGCTGGTACGGCGGCAGGTACTTGAGTTCGATCTCGGGGTGGTCCTTCTCCACCTCCGACAGCGACACCCAGGCCAGGTCCTGGCTGATCCCGCGGTACAGCGCCACGTGCTCGTCCTTGACGCCGACGTAGTACTGCGTCTGCGTCCAGCGGTAGCCGCCGTACAGACCGCCGCCCACGACGGCCAGGGCGAGGGCGCCGTACAGGGAGGTCTTCAGCCACCTGCGCGGCTTGCGCCCCTTGGTGAAGTCCTCGTCGCCGTACTCGCCGAAACCGCCGGCCGGGAGGTAACCGGTGTCACCCGAGCCGGGCGGCCCGAACTCGCCGCCGCCCTGTCCCCGCCGGCCCAGGTGGGCGGCGCGGCCGGCCGGGGTCTGCATGATCCCGTTGTCCTGCGGGTGGTGCTGGTTCTCGGCGACCGCGCCGACCACCACCGGCTGGTCGGACAGCTGACCGGCGAGGGTGTCGCCCTGGTCCAGGTCCAGCACGTCGGCGACGATGACCGTGATGTTGTCGGGGCCGCCGCCGCGCAGCGCGAGCTGGATCAGCTCCTGCACGGTCTCCTGCGGGCCCTGGTAGCTGGCGAGGGTCTCCTCCATCGTCTGGTGGGAGACCACCCCGGACAGGCCGTCCGAGCAGATCAGATAGCGGTCGCCGGCGCGGACCTCGCGGATGGAGAGGTCGGGCTCGACGTGCTCGCTGCTGCCGAGGGCGCGCATCAGCAGGGAGCGCTGCGGGTGGGTGGTGGCCTCTTCCTCGGTGATCCGGCCCTCGTCGACCAGCCTCTGCACCCAGGTGTGGTCCTGGGTGATCTGGGTGAGGACGCCGTCGCGCAGCAGATAGGCGCGCGAGTCGCCGACGTGGACCAGGCCGAGCCGCTGCCCGGTCCACAGCAGGGCGGTCAGGGTGGTGCCCATGCCCTCCAGCTGCGGGTCCTCCTGGACCATGGCGCGCAGCTGGTCGTTGGCGCGCTGCACGGCGGTGCCGAGGGAGGTGAGGAGGTCGGAGCCGGGCACGTCGTCGTCGAGCGGGACGATGGTGGAGATCACCTCGGAGGAGGCGACCTCGCCGGCCGCCTGGCCGCCCATGCCGTCGGCGATGGCCAGCAGGCGCGGGCCGGCGTAGCCGGAGTCCTCGTTGTGCCCGCGGATCATGCCCTCGTGCGATCCGGCGGCGAAACGCAGTGACAGACTCATGCGCACCTCGCCCGTCGGCTCCGAATGCAGCCGGTCGTGTCGAGCCACACTGCCCACCCTCCGGTCGGGAGCGCGCCGGAGACCGGGTGGCGGCCTGCCGCGGCGTGCTCGCTCCGCTCGCGCTTATTCATGACGTGGCACTACTTCCGCAGCTCGATCGCGGTCTTGCCGATGCGGATCGGCTTGTCCAGCGGGATCGGTGTGGGGGACGTCAGCCGGGACCGGTCCAGGTAGGTGCCGTTGGTGGAACCGAGGTCCTCGATGATCCACTGGCCGCTCTGGTCCGGGTAGATCCTGGCATGGCGGCTGGAGGCGTAGTCGTCGTCCAGCACGATCGTGGAGTCGTGCGCCCGGCCCAGGGTGATGGTCTGTCCCTGGAGCGCGACGGTGGTGCCGGTCAGTGTGCCCTCGGTCACGACCAGCTTGGTGGGGGCGTTGCGGCCGCGCCGGCCGCCGCCCTGCTGGCCGCGCTGCGGCGGCGGGGCGGCCTGCTGCCGGGCCTGCTGCCGGGTCTGCTGGCGCCCGGACTGCTGCGGCCGGGCCGCCTCCCTACGCGATCCGCGCTGGGTGACGCGCGTACCGAACAGGTCGCTCCGGATGACCTGCACGGCCACGATCACGAACAGCCACAGTACGGCCAGGAAACCCAGCCGCATGACCGTGAGGGTCAGCTCTGACATTGCCCCCGCTTCACCCTTCGGCTTGCCTATAGATAACGGTGGTGCTGCCCACGACGATCCGCGAGCCGTCGCGGAGCGTAGCGCGGGTGGTGTGCTGCCCGTCCACCACGATGCCGTTGGTGGAGCCGAGATCCTGGATCGTCGAGGGCGTTCCGGTCCGGATCTCGCAGTGCCGGCGGGAGACGCCGGGGTCGTCGATCCGCACGTCGGCGTCGGTGCTGCGGCCCAGCACCAGCGTCGGGCGGGAGATCTGGTGGCGGGTGCCGTTGATCTCGATCCAGTAGCGGGTGCGCGCGCCGCTCATCGGTGCCGCGGCGGGCCGCTGGGTGGCGGGCTGCGGATAGCCGTAGCCGCCGGGCCGGGCGCCGGGCGGCGGCGTCGACGGCATCGGGGGCGCGCCGGCGGGCGGGGCGGCCGGCGGGTAGCCGTAGCCACCGGGGGCACTGGCCGCGGGGCGGCCGGGGGCCGGGGCGGGCGGCGCCTGCTGGCCCTGCTGGCTGCTGGAGGAGGCCAGGGTGCGCGAGCGCACCCGGTACAGGCCGGTGTCCAGGTCGTCGGCCTTCTCCAGATTGACCTTGATCGGTCCCATGAAGGTGTAGCGCTGCTGCTTGGCGTAGTCGCGCACCATGCCGGCCAGCTCGTCGCCGAGCTGCCCGGAGTAGGGGCTGAGGCGCTCGTAGTCCGGCGCGCTCAGCTCCACGATGAAGTCGTTGGGTACGACGGTGCGGTCGCGGTTCCAGATCGTGGCGTTGTTGTCGCACTCCCGCTGGAGCGCTCCGGCGATCTCCACGGGCTGGACCTCGGACTTGAAGACCTTGGCGAAGGTGCCGTTCACCAGACCTTCGAGACGCTGCTCGAACTTCTTCAGGACTCCCATGGGGCACCTCCTCCGTCCCTGCCGTCGTCTTGCCTTGCTCTGTGCCGCTGCCTTGCCGGGGTACTGCTGGGTACTGCTTACTGATCGTATCTACGCGCCCGCCAATCAGCCGGTTCCCCCAGCGGCTCCCCTTCGAACTCCGGGTGCGTGTCCTGCTGCCCCTGGATCGTAGAGGCGGGCGAAGACCAGTGTCCCGCACCGGGCTGTGCGCCCGGCCCGCCTTCGGGGGAGACGGCCGGGACCGGTACGAGGTTGATACGTGAACCGCGTCTCCCTGAGACGGACGGGCACGGGCGGGACGCGTGAGGGCGCGGGCACCGGCCGCCGCGGGGGCGCGCCGGCGGCGGCCGCGGGGGGCGCCCGGGAAGGGATGTGAATCCACCCCGGACGGCGTGCTAATGTTCTCGATGTCGGAAGGGGCCAGCCCGAAAGGGAAGGGACCGGAAGACACACCCAATGCGCGGGTGGCGGAATAGGCAGACGCGCTGGATTCAGGTTCCAGTGCCCGCAAGGGCGTGGGGGTTCAACTCCCCCCTCGCGCACAACGAATGAGCGGCATCGTGATTACGGTGCCGCTCATTTCTGTTTCCCTCGGATGTGATGCCCGTCTCGGGTAAGGGCGAAGCGGACCATCGGCGGCTGTGGGTCGTCGATGGTCCGCTTTCGCGTGGTGGATCTTGACTGGGCGGTGGTCGGGACGAGCGAGGTTGTGACGAAGGTCTCAGGTCGGGGTGGCGAGGCCCTTGGGGGTCCAGGTGCCGAGCGCTGGTGCGCCCCCAGGCAGTGATCGCCCGGGGACCCGAGGGCCCGGTCACGCCACCGACGGAACCCGAACGGACGAAGAGCATGGAAGAGCACGCGGAGCCGGCGGGCTGGATCGAAGCGGTGGGCTGGTTCAGCCTGAGCGTGGCCTTCGCCCGCGCGCACCGGCGGTCGAGGAGCGCGGCATGCCGGACCCGGACAAGCCGCCGGACTGGAACGTCCAGTCCAAGGCGGTCAGCCACTGCGGAGCCGGCTGCGCCCTCGGCGACATCGCCGCCGAACGGCTGGTCTTCGCGACCTCGCTCACCCTGGCCGGCAAGGCCCTCTTCGCGGACTTCGCCCTGGACCTCGCCTTCGCCTGGATTCTGGGCGTCGTCTTCCAGTACTTCACCATCGTTCCTTGGCGGAGCCAGGTGCTCCAGTCGGTCGGGCCGGAGCGCGTTGCCGGTCACCGGCCGGATTGGCTAACCTCCCGGGGCCGCACACCGTCAAGGACGCGTCAACGGGTGCGGCCCAGGAGTGGGGGAGGAAGTGGTGGCGGAGTCGGACCCGGCCGAGTACCTGCGCGGGTACGCGGGGCTCCTGGCCGAGGTCTGTGCCACCGGGCGCCGGCTCACCCGGGCGGAACTGGACGAGCGCCGCGCCCTGGGCGAGCGGGCCGCCGAAGCCGGGCTCAGCCTGCGCGGCCTCGTGCGGCTGCACCTGGCCGAGACCCGGGTGTCCTGGCCCGGCCGGACGGCACCGGACGCGGTGGAGGGTGTGCTGGCCGCCGTCGAGCAGGCCGTCGACGCCTTCGCCGAAGGGTACGAACGGGCGCAGCGGCTGGCGGTGCGGCAGGAGGAGGGCGCGCGCCGGGAGTTCATCGACGATCTGCTGTACGGGCGGAGCGACCTGGGCCGGCTCGCCGAGCGGGCGGAGCGCTTCGGTCTCGTCCTCTCCCGCGCGCACGCGGTCGCGGTGGCCGCCGGGCCCGAGGCCTACGAGGACACCTCCCCGGTCACCCGCCGGGTGGAGACGGCGGTCAACGCCCGGTTCGGTGACCGGCGCGTCCTGCTGGCCACGAAGAACGGTCAGCTGATCTGCATCGCCCCCGGCGATCAGGAGGAGGTCCTGACGTACTTCGCCAAGCAGGCGCACGCGGTGACGGACGGCAACCGGGTGGCCATCGGCCGGCCCCAGCCCGGCGCGGGCGGCGTGGTGCACTCCTACGAGGAGGCGCTGGGCACCCTGGAACTCGCCGACCGGCTGGACCTGGACGAACCGCTGGTGCGCGCGGCCGATCTGCTCGTCTACCCCGTGCTGACCCGTGACCGCCAGGCCATGGCCGACCTCGTGCTCAGCGCCCTGGGACCGCTGCGGGGCGCCCGCGGCGGGGCCGAGCCGCTGCTCAGGACGCTGGAGGTGTACTTCGACACGGGGTGCGTCGCGGCCGAGGCGGCACGCCGGCTGTCGCTGAGCGTGCGCGCCCTCACCTACCGGCTGGAGCGCATCCACCAGCTGACCGGGAGCAATCCCGCCGATCCCCCGCACCGCTACAGCCTGCAGACCGCGGTCATCGGGGCCCGGTTGCTGGGGTGGCCGGCGCAGGAGATCTGAGCCCGCACGCGACGGCGTGCCGTGCGGGTCCCGCCACCTCGGGGGGCGGTCCCGCACGGCGGCCGGGTGCTCAGGTGGTGATCTCGATCTTGCCGTTGGGCCGGGTCGTCGGCGCGGCGGGCTCGCTGCCGGAGGTCTGCCGGGTCAGGCCCTTCAGCAGCTCGGTCAGGTCGACACCGGTGGTGGAGCCGAGCAGCTCCAGGCCCTGGGCGACGTTGTCGGCGACCGCCCGCGGCAGCCGGCCCGCGCCGTCGGTGGAGATCACCGTCATCTTGTCCACGGCGCTGAGCGGCTCGGACGCCTTGGCCACGACCTGGGGCAGCACCTCGACGAGCATCTGGAGGATCGCGGCCTCGCCGTACTGCCCGTAGGCGTCGGCCTTCTTCCGCATCGCGTCGGCCTGCGCACCGCCCTTCGCCGCGATCGCCGCCGCCTCGGCCTCGCCCTCCAGCCGGACGGCCTCCGCGATCGCCGCACGCCGGGACCGCTCGGCCTCGCCCTGCTTGATGCCCTCGATGGCTTCCGCCTCGGCCAGCGCCGACCGGCGCTGCTTCTCGCCCTCACCGGTCAGCCGGGACCGCTCGGCCTCCGCCTGCGCGGCGGCGATCCCGGCCGCCCGCTCGGCCTCGGCCTGCTTGACCCGGGCGACCCGCTGGGCCTCCGCCTCCTGCTCCGCGGCGTAGCGCTGGGCGTCGGCGGGCTTGCGGACCTGGGTGTCGAGCTGGCGGTCGGTCAGGGCCGCCTGCCGCTCGGCGACCTTCTCCTGCTCGGTGAGGATCTCCTGCTGCCGCGCCGCCTCGGCGAGCGGCCCGGCGGCGTTGGCGCGGGCGGCGGCCTGGTCGGTCTCGGCCTTGATCTCGGCCTGCCGGAGGTAGAGCGTGCGCTGCGCGACCGCGATCTCCTCCTCCGCCTTCAGCCTGGCCTGCTCGGCGGCCCGCCGCGCCTCGGCCTCGGCGATGTCGGCCTCCTGCTTGGCCCGCGCGGCCTCCGGGCGGCCGAGGTCCTCCAGATAGGAGCCTTCCGTGGTGATGTCCTGGATCTGGAAGGCGTCCAGCACCAGGCCCTGCCCGGAAAGGCTGGCCTCGGCCTCCTCGGCCACCTGCCCGGCGAACGCGGCACGGTCGCGTATGACGTCCTCCACCGACATCCGGCCCACGATCGCCCGCAGCGCTCCGGAGAGCACCTCCTGGGTGAAGCCCACGATGCCGTCCTGCTGCATCAGGAACCGCTGGGCCGCCGCGCGGATGGCGTCCTCGGTCCCGCCGACCTTGACGATCGCGACACCGTCCAGGTTGGCCTTCACGCCCCGCAGGGTGACCGCGCCGCGCACCGCGACCGGGATGTGCCGCGAGGACAGGTCGAGGGTGAACTTCTGCTGCACGAACGGCACGACGAACACGCCGCCGCCCACGACCACCTTCTGCCCGCTGTTGTCGGTGAAGATCCGGCCGGTCTCGGGATCGGTGGCTTTCTTGCCGCGCCGGCCGGTGACGATGAACGCCTCGCTCGGACCGGCCACTTTGTAGCGGCTGGCGACGACCAGCGCCAGCAGGACGAGAAGGACGACGACTCCGACGACGGCGAAGACGACAGGATTCATGACATGCCCCCAGACACGTTGCACCCCGGAGGGTAGGAAGGAGCCCCGGACGGGGCGGCGGGCAGACGGGCGGCCGGAGCGGGGTGACCGCTCAGCGGTCGACGGGACGTATCAGCGGTCCATGGGACGTATCAGCGGTCTACGGTTCGTATCAGTGGTTTACGGGACGTACCAGTACGCAGCTCGCGGACTGTACGGCCTCCACCCACACCTCGGCGCCCCGGGCCACCGGCGCGGCAGCCCGCGCGGCGAACTTCGCGGGCTGGCCCGCGAGGTGCACGATGACCTCGCCGAACCCGCCGGCCGGGATCGCGGTCACCACCTTGCCGGAAGCGCCGATCAGGTCGTCCCCGGTGGGCGCCAGGGCCGTCTGGGCGCGCATGAGGGCACGGCCGAAGCGGTACGTCAGCCACGCCGTGCCCACCCCCGTCAGCGCGCCGACGCCGGCGGCACCCGCGAAGGGAACACCCAGGGCCGCCTGGGCGATGACCCCGCCGAACCCGGTCATCGCCAGGAACCCGGCGATCACCGGCAGCGACAGCCACCCGTCGAGGCTGCCGCCCAGCGCACCGTCGAACGCGCCGTCCAGCAGCCCGTCGAAGACGAGCGACAGGGCGAGCAGCACGACCCCCGTGATGCCGAGTCCCAGGAACCAGGCCATGCGTGCCGTCCCCCTCTCACCCGTCGCTCGTCTCCGGCTGGACGGATACTCACACGGTGCGGCGCGGCCTTTCATTTCCTGGTTCCGGCAATCTTTACGCGTCTTTAATGCCGACCTTCGCCGTGCCGGCCCGTACGGGCTTCATCGGTGTCGGCGACGCAAGCCCACATGATGAAGGAGGTCACAGGGCTCGTCGGCAGGGCTCGGGCGGCCGATGCGGGCGGCGCCGCGGCACCCGTCGCCGCACGGCACACGGCCGCGAACGCGCGCCTCCGGCAGCGAGGGCTGTCCGCCCGCGGAAGAACGGCGACTGCCGGCGTGCGCGGGCCCAGCGGCCAGCGTCATCGCCTATCGGGCCCGCCCTGGGCCCGTCCTGAGCTCGTTCTGGGCCCGTTCTGGGCTCGTCCTGGGCTCGTCCTGGGACCGCTCGCACGGCGCCGCGACCCGGCCGGGCAGCCGGCCGGTCAGAGGCGGAGTCCGCCGAGGCGGTCCAGTGCCCGGGCGAACAGGGCCGTGAGGCCCGGTTCGCCGTCGTGCTCCGCCCAGTACATGAGCGTCTCGGTGGTCACCGCGACGAGGACGGCGGCGCCCAGCCGGACCTCGTACGCGTCCGCGTCCCTGCCCGCGCGGCGGGCGAGCAGTGCCGCCGTGTGCGCCACCTGCGCTTCCTGGTGCTGCCACAGGCGTGCGCGCAGCGACCGCACCCGCGCGGCCAGCCTGAGCCGCGCCAGCGTGGTGTCCGGGTCCGGGCCGACGCGCCGGGCGAGCAGGTCGTGGAGCGTGGCCCGCACCGCGTCGGTCATCGGCGGCTCCGCAGGATCGCCCGCGTCGGCCGGCTCCGGCTCCTCGGGGTACGGGCCGGGGTCGTCCATGAGGACCACGTCTTCCTTGGCCGGGAAGTAACGGAAGAACGTGCTCGGCGAGACGTCGGCCGCGTCACAGATCTGTTCGACGGTGGTGTGGTCGTACCCCTGCGCCACGAAGAGACGGAGGGCTTCCTGCTGGAGAAGGCGGCGGGTCTTGGCCTTCTTCCGCTCCCGCAGGCCGGGTCGGGTGGTCATGGGCCTGTACCTTCCTGACGCATGCGGCCGCCGCCCATTGTCCCACCGGCGTCGCGGCGATCGGGGCCGGTCAGCGGCCGGTCAGCGGTCGGCGGGGCCTGGTCGACGGCGTCGACGTCCGGTCGGCCCAAGCCGTCCTCGGGGCCACCGGTTGTACCGTCTCCCCGAGTTGATGTTCGTACCTACGTCCGTTCGAGGGCGTGCGGGGCAGTGCGGGGAGGCGGTCGCGGTGACCGGGAGCGGTGAGCCTGTGGCGGGCACGGCGGGCCGGGGCGCGCGCCGACTGCCCCCGGTGCGGGGGTTCGCTTCCTGGCCGCCGCGGGGGGAGCCGGGCGAGGCGGCGGGGCCGGGTGCGGAGGGTGCGGCAGGTACGGCGGATTCCGCGGGTATGTGTGGTTCGCCGGGTTCGCCGGGTTCGCCGGGTTCGCCGGGTTCGCCGAAAAAAGAGGGCAAGGCTTTGCGGCGGAGTGTGCCGCGTTCCGCCCACCGCGCGTTCGACCCGGACCCCGGCCGCCCCGACGCGGTGACCGCGGTCCGGGAGTCCGGCGCCGGGCGCATCCCCGAGCTGATCCCGCTGCGTGTGGGCCGGATGGCGGCCGGACCGTTCGCCTTCCTGCGCGGCTCGGCCGGTCTCATGGCGTACGACCTCGCCCGCACCCCCATGACCGGGATCGCCACCCAGATATGCGGCGACGCGCACGCGGCCAACTTCGGCCTGTACGGCGACGCCCGGGGCGACCTCGTCATCGACCTCAACGACTTCGACGAGACCGCGCACGGTCCCTGGGAGTGGGACCTGAAGCGGCTCGCGGCCTCCCTGGTGCTGGCGGGGCGGGAGACGGGCGCCGACGAGGACACCTGCCGCGCGGCGGCCCGCGACGCGGCCGGCTCCTACCGCCGCACCATGCGGCTGCTCGCCAGGATGCCCGCGCTCGACGCCTGGAACGCCATCGCCGACGAGGAACTGGTCTCCCACACCGACGCCCACGACCTGCTCGGCACCCTGCGGCGGGTCTCGGAGAAGGCCCGGTCCAACACCAGCGGCCGGTTCGCGGCGAAGTCGACGGAGCCCGTCGCGGGCGGCGGGCGCCGGTTCGTGCCCGCCCCGCCGGTGCTGCGTGACATACCGGACGCCGAGGCCGCGGCGGTCGCCCTGGCCCTGGAGGAGTACGTCGGCACGATCGGCGAGGACCGCCGTCCGCTGCTCGCCCGGCACGCCGTGCACGACGTGGCCTTCCGGGTGGTCGGCACCGGCAGCGTCGGCACCCGGTCCTACGTCGTCCTGCTGCTGGACCACCGCGGGGAGCCGCTGATCCTCCAGGTGAAGGAGGCCCGTCCCTCCGCGCTCGTCCCACATCTGGCCACGGCCGGTTTCCCGGTGCGGCCGGTGGCGCACGAGGGCCGCCGGGTGGTCCTCGGCCAGCAGCGGATGCAGGTGGTCAGCGACATCCTGCTGGGCTGGACCACCGTCGAGGGGCGCCCGTACCAGGTGCGGCAGTTCCGCAACCGCAAGGGCAGCGTCGACCCGGCGGCCCTCCCCGCCGACCAGCTCGACGACTACGGCCGGATGACCGGCGCCCTGCTGGCCCGCGCCCACTCCCACAGCGCCGACCCGTGGCTGATCGCCGGCTACTGCGGCAAGAACGAGGAACTGGACGAGGCCATCGCCACGTTCGCCGTCGCCTACGCCGACCGCACCGAGTCCGACCACGCCACCCTCCTGACCGCCATCCGAGCAGGCCGCATCGAGGCGGAGACGGGTGTATGAGCCTCGTTCCGCACGCACGGGGAATTCCCGGGGGCGCGGGGGACTGCGCGCCCAGCCCCTACGCACCCGCACTCGGCAGTACACCCGCACTCCTCCGGCGAGAGACCCCGCCCACCTCCGTCCGGGCCGGGCTGCCGAGAGCCGGGCGGCAAGCCTCGGCCGGGTCCGGCGGAGCGATACGCTGAACGCGTGACCACCCCCGAAGCCGGCCAGTTCCAGGCGCCGCGCCCCGAAGAGCGGCTGGAACAGGCCGTCCGGGCCGCCGAGCAGGCGCTGATCGAGTACGAGATCGCCGTGGAGACGTTCCGCGTCGAGGTGGAGAACTTCTCCCGCCTGCACGACCAGCGGCTCGGCCCGCTGTACTCCCGGATCGAGGAACTGGACGCGCAGATCGCCGAGGCGCGGGCCGCCCGCACCGGCGATCCCGAGGACGTCCGCCGCGCCGCCGAGGCCCGCGCCCGGGTGCTGCCGCTCCCGGACGTGGAGGAGCTGATGCACGGCTGGATGGACGGTGACGGCCTGTTCCCGGAGGCCACCGCCATGCTCACCGGCCAGGCGGTACGGCCCCCGCAGCGGGTGCGCCCCAGTGAGCAGGCCCGCAAGCTCTACCGCGACCTCGCCCGCAAGGCCCACCCCGACCTGGCCCAGGAGGAAGCGGAGCGCAAGCGGCGCGAGGAGTTCCTCAGCCGGGTCAACGCCGCCTACGCCCGTGGCGACGAGGCCCTGCTCACCGAGCTGGCCGCCGAGTGGGCCGCCGGTCCGGTGCCGCCCGAACGCCGGCCGAGCCCCGCCGAGGAGCTGTACGCCCGCCTCGAATGGCTCGCCCAGCGCAAGGAACTGATCACCCTCGTCGCCCGCGAGCTGGAGGAGGGCGCGATCGCCGGGCTGCTCCGGCTCGCCCCGGACGACCCCGACGCGCTGCTCGAGGAGATCGCCGGCCGGCTGCGTGCCGACATCGCCCAGCGGGAGGCGGAACTGGCCGGGCTGCTGGGACAGGGCTGAGCCGGGCTTCGGGTAGCGTCGGAGCCATGAATTTCGGAGCTGGTGTGCCCACGGTCCAGGTGACGGACGTCAAGGACGGTGCCTTTCTGCTGGATGTCCGCGAGGACGACGAGTGGCAGGCGGGCCACGCCGAGGGGGCGCTGCACATCCCTCTCAGCGAGTTCGTGGCCCGCTACGGCGAGCTGACCGAGGCCGCCCCGCAGGACGGCCGCGTCCACGTCATCTGCCGCTCGGGCGGCCGCTCGGCACAGGTCACCATGTACCTGGTCCAGCAGGGCGTCGACGCGGTGAACGTCGACGGCGGCATGCAGGACTGGCAGCGGGCCGGCCGCCCGGTCGTCACCGACGACGGCACCCCGGGATTCGTCGCCTAGCCGTCCCCCGGGTTCAGCCGTTCCCCGGCGGGAGCTGTCCGTCAGCCGAGCGGATGGGTGGCCAGCAGGTCCCCGAGCCGCTCCTCGTACGCCGCCGCGGGACCGAGCGCCAGTTCCAGGTGCTTGGCCCAGGCGTGGTAGCGGTGCAGCGGGTAGTCGGTGTCCGCGCCGAAGCCGCCGTGCAGATGCTGTGCCGTCTGCACCACCCGCCGCACCCCCTCCGCCGCCCAGATCTTGGCCACGGCGACGTCCCCGGCGGCGGGCAGCGTCCCCGGCGCACCGGAGGCGATCCGCCAGGCAGCCTGCCAGAGGGTGGCCTCCATGGCCCGCAGGTCGATGTACCGGTCCGCGGCCTGTACGGCCACCGCCTGGAACGTCGCGATCGGGTACCCGAACTGCTCCCGCCTGCCGGTGTACTCGCCGGTCATCCGCAACACCCGCTCGCCCAGCCCGAGCGCCAGCGCGCACGTCCCGGTCACCAGCAGCGCGTGCAGCCACTCCCAGGCGCCCTCGGCCTCGATCACCTCCTCCGGTCCGACCCGGACCGACCGCAGTCGCAGCTCGGCCAGCCGCTCACCGCTGGTGGAGACCTGCTCGGCCGCCTCCAGCCCGTCCGCCCCGCGCGGTACCAGCGCCAGCACGGTCCGCTCGCCACCCGCACTCCCGAGGTGCGCCGGTACGACGATCAGGTCCGCGTCGAACGCCCACGGCACCGCCGTCTGCACGCCGTCCAGCAGCCACGCCCGCCCGTCCCGCCGCGCGACGACGGCCGGCTCGGCCGGGTCGTGGCCGGTACGCCCGTTCGCCGCGACGGTCAGCACCAGCTCGCCCCGCCCCGCCCGGGCCAGCAGCCGCTCCGCCTGCTCCGGACCGCCGTGGCGCTGCACGGCCGCCATGGCGGCGCTGTGCTCCAGCAGCGGCACCCGGGCCAGCACCTTGCCGGCCTCGCGCAGCACCAGGCACAGCGCGATGGCGTCGAGCCCCGCCCCGCCGTGCGCCTCGGCCGACAGCAGACCCAGCAGATCCGCCTCGGCGAGCCGGGACCACAGCGCACGGTCCAGTCCCTCGGCCACGGCACCGGTGGTGAGTGCGGGGCTGGGCACCTCGTCCGGCGCCACCCCGGCGAACACCCCCCGCGCCGCCTCGGCCGCCGCCTGCTGCTCCTCGGTGAAGGTGAAGTCCACGGCCTGTCCTCCCGGCGGGTACCGTCGTCTGACGGTCCGTCAAGATAGAACAGGTTCTAGGAGAAGGGAACGGGCGGTACGGCGGCGGCCGGAGCCGGCGGGTCAGCGGTCGAAGTCCAGCTCCACTCTTTCCGTCAGCGGATGCGACTGGCAGGCCAGCACATATCCGGCCTCCGTCTCCTCCGTCTCCAGCGCGAAGTTGCGGTCCATGCGCACCTCGCCCGCGACCAGGAAGGCCCGGCAGGTCCCGCACACCCCGCCCTTGCAGGCGTAGGGCGCGTCGGGCCGGTTGCGCAGCACCGTCTCCAGCAGCGACTCGCCCTCCCGCACCGGCCAGGTGCCGCCGCGCCCGTCCAGCCGCGCGGTGACGGTGCTGTGCGCGGGAGCCGACACCGTCGCCGCGGGGGCCGAGCCCGCGTCCACGTGGAAGATCTCCTGGTGGATCCGGTCACGTGCCACGCCCAGGTCGCGCAGCGCCCGCTCGGCGCCCGCCACCAGCCCGTACGGCCCGCACAGGAACCAGCCCGCCACCTCCTCCACCGGCAGCAGCGCGGGCAGCAGCCCCGCCAGCCGTGCCCGGTCGAGCCGGCCCGACGGCAGGCCCGCCTGCTGTTCCTCCCGGGAGAGCACGGTCACCAGCTGAAGCCGCTCGGGATAGCGGTCCTTCAGGTCGGCGACCTCCTCCAGGAACATCGTCGAGGCGGCCGTCCGGTCGCTGCGTATCAGACAGAACCGGGCCCTTGGTTCGCGGGCCAGCAGCGTGGCGACTATGGACAGCACCGGGGTGATGCCGCTTCCACCGGCCACCGCCGCGTACCACCCCGGTGCCGGATCAAGCGTGAAGCGGCCCGCCGGGGTCATCACGTCCAGCTCGTCCCCGACGTTGATCTCCTTCAGCGCGTACGTGGAGAAGGCCCCTCCCTCCACGAGCCGGACCCCCACCCGCAGGGTGGCCGGCCCCTCGCCCGCCGGATCGGGGGCGGGGGAGCAGATCGAGTAGGTGCGGCGGAGCTCCGTGCCGTCCACCCGGCGGCGCAGCGTGAGGTGCTGGCCGGGCGCGTGCCGGTACTGATCGCGCAGTTCCGGCGGGACGGACAGGGTGAGGGCGACGGAGTCGTCCGTGATTCGGTCGACCGCGGCCACCGGGAGCGGGTGGAAGCGCGCCATCACAACTCCTTGAAGTGGTCGAACGGTTCGCGGCAGCTCAGGCACCGGCGCAGTGCCTTGCACGCGGTCGAGGAGAACCGGCTCAGCAGCTCGGTGTCGGCCGAACCGCAGCGCGGGCAGCGGACCGGTTCGGTGCCGGTCTCCGGGGACGGGGCCGCGCTCGTGGCCGAGTTTGTAGTTGTATCCGTGGCCGTGCGGGCGTTCGTGGCCGTGGCCCGTGTGCGGGTCGGGCCCAGGGGCAGCGGGACCGGGCCGGTGGCCCGCCGGGTGCGGGGCGGTGCGATGCCGAACTCCCGGAGCTTCTCGCGCCCTTCGGGGGTGATGTCGTCGGTCGACCAGGCGGGGCTGAGCACCGTGCGGACGGTGACCTCGCGCATGCCGTGGGCGCGCAGTACCCGCTCTATGTCGACACTCATCGCCTCGATGGCGGGGCAGCCGGTGTAGGTGGGAGTGAGATCGACCTCCACCGCGTCCGTGCCGTGGACGTGCACCGCGCGGAGCACGCCCAGCTCCCGCAGCGTGAGCACGGGCAGCTCGGGGTCGGGCACCGCCCCGGCCAGCTCCAGCAGTTCCGCCTCCAGGGCGGTGCCGGTCACCATGTCGCCCCCGGGTGGCTGCGGTGCAGGTGCTGCATCTCGGCGAGCATCCGGCCGAACGGCTCGGTGTGCAGGCCCTGCCGGCCGGCCCCCGCCGACCAGGCACCGGTGCGCGACCCCTCGGGCAGGGCGAGGGTGGCACGGGTCAGCACGTCGGTGATGGACTCCAGCCACCGCTCCTCCAGCCGCGCCCAGTCGGCGGCCAGGCCCTCCACCGGCTGGAACATCTCCCCGGTGTACCGCCACAGCGCGGCGCATGCCCGGGTCATCCGCTCGTGGCTGGTCTCCGTGCCGTCGCCCAGCCGGAGCGTCCACTGCTCGGCGTGGTCGCGGTGGTAGGCGACCTCCTTCACCGCCTTCGCGGCCAGCGGCGCGAACGGGCCGTCGCCTGCGGCCAGGTCGGCGTAGAGCAGGTGCTGGTACGTGGAGAAGTACAGCTGGCGGGCGATGGTGTGCGCGAAGTCGCCGTTCGGCTGCTCGACCAGCTGGAGGTTGCGGAAGGCCCGTTCCTCGCGCAGGTAGGCCAGTTCGTCCTCGTCGCCGGCCAGCGACAGCAGCACCCGGGCCTGGCCGAGCAGGTCCAGGGCGATGTTGGCGAGGGCGACCTCCTCCTCCAGGACGGGGGCGTGCCCCGCCCATTCACCGAGGCGGTGGGAGAGCACCAGGGCGTCGTCGCCGAGGGCGAGCGCGGCGGTCACCGGGACGGTGGCGGGGCCGGTGGCGGTCACAGGTGTTTCACCCCTTCCGGGATCTCGTAGAAGGTCGGGTGCCGGTAGGGCTTGTCGGCGGCCGGCTCGAAGAAGGGGTCCTTCTCGTCCGGCGAGGAGGCGGTGATGGCGGCGGCCGGGACGACCCAGATGGAGACGCCCTCGCCGCGCCGGGTGTACAGATCGCGGGCGTTGCGCAGGGCGAGCTCGGCGTCGGGTGCGTGCAGGCTGCCGGCGTGGGTGTGGGACAGGCCGCGCCGGGAGCGTACGAAGACCTCCCACAGGGGCCAGTCGGTGGTGCTCATGCTCGCGTCGCTCCCGTCCCACCGGTGTCGCCGGTGTGCTTGGCCGCGTAGGCCGCGGCGGCTTCCCGTACCCACGCGCCCTCGTCATGGGCGCGCCTGCGCTGGGTGAGGCGCTGTTCGTTGCAGGGGCCGTTGCCCTTGAGAACCTCCCAGAATTCCGTCCAGTCGATCGGGCCGAAGTCGTAGTGCCCCCGCTCCTCGTTCCACCGCAGTTCCGGGTCGGGGAGGGTGAGGCCCAGGGACTCGGCCTGGGGGACGCAGATGTCCACGAAGCGCTGGCGCAACTCGTCGTTGGAGTGGCGCTTGATCTTCCACTCCATCGACTGCGCGGAGTGCTGGGACTCGTCGTCGGGCGGGCCGAACATCATCAGCGACGGCCACCACCAGCGGTCCACCGCGTCCTGGGCCATGGCGTGCTGCTCCGGTGTGCCCTTGCTGAGCGCCAGCAGCAGTTCGTAGCCCTGGCGCTGGTGGAAGGACTCCTCCTTGCAGATCCGGACCATCGCGCGGGCGTACGGGCCGTAGGAGCAGCGGCACAGGGGGACCTGGTTGGTGATCGCGGCGCCGTCCACCAGCCAACCGATCGCTCCCACGTCGGCCCAGGTCAGGGTCGGGTAGTTGAAGATCGAGGAGTACTTCTGGCGGCCGGCGTGCAGTTTGTCCAGCAACTCGTCACGGCTGGTGCCTAGCGTCTCGGCCGCGCTGTACAGGTACAGGCCGTGGCCGGCCTCGTCCTGGACCTTGGCCATCAGGATCGCCTTGCGGCGCAGGGAGGGCGCGCGGGTGATCCAGTTGGCCTCCGGCTGCATGCCGATGATCTCGGAGTGCGCGTGCTGGGCGATCTGCCGGACCAGGGTCGCGCGGTAGGCGTCCGGCATCCAGTCGCGCGGTTCGACGCGCTCGTCGGCGGCCACGGCCGCGTCGAAGGCGCGCTGGTAGGCCGTCGTGTCGGCGGTGTCAGGCGCGCCGTCCGCCCCGGTACGGGCCGTGCGCTGCGCGGCTGCTGTGGCCATGCGGTCCCCCTGACCTCGGCTTTGCGGTGAACACTGTCCTTCCCGCCCGGCCCGACCGATCGTTCGGTCCGTGCGCAATCCATGGTGTGCCGGGCCGCCGCGGGGTGTCAACCGCTGTGGAAAACTCCCGCCGCGACCTGTGGACAACGTGCGGTGAGGCGGTGTGCGGGCCGGTCCGAGCGGTGGCGGGAGACGTCGCGAGGGCTGGGAGAGAGGTGCGGGCGTGCCTCGGCGGGGGATGGCGGGAGCCAGAGCCGGCAGAGGGGCGTGCCTCGGCGGGGATGGCGGGAGCGAGGGCTGGGTGGGCAACAGCGGTGACGGCGGCAGGCCGTGCCCGGTCACCGCGTCGGGCCGAAGCGCCGGAGCAGTGTCCGCCGTGCTCGGTCACCGCGTCGGCCGAAGCGCCGGAGCAGTGTCCGCCGTGCTCGGTCACCGCGTCGGCCGAAGCGCCGGAGCCGTGTCCGCCGTGCTCGGTCACCGCGTCGGCCGAAGCGCCGGAGCCGTGTCCGCCGTGCTCGGTCACCGCGTCGGCCGAAGCGCCGGAGCAGTGTCCGCCGTGCCCGGTCACCGCGTCGGCCGAAGCGCCGGAGCCGTGTCCGTCCTGTTCCCGCGGGGCGCCCGTGGGGTGGGCCACGTCCCCGGTTCGTACCCGGGGCTGCGCCCGGTGCCCCCGGCTGAGTACCGTTCCGTGCGGGCGCCGAGAGGCGGCGCTCGTGCGGCATGCGGCGCCTGTGACGAACCCGGCGTCGACGGCCGCCCCCGCCCGGCCGACGCCGGGCGGACGAGACCGAGCGGAACGACCGGGCCGAACGACGATGAGCCGAAACGGGGGACGGGACCCAATGGACGCGTACGACGAGGACTCGCGGGAACCACAGGCTCCCGACGGGCCGGCCGGGACGCGTCTCCCGGAACAGCCACCACGACCGGCCCCGCCACCGGCCGCCACGCCCGAGCCCCGTCCCCCCGCGTCCACGCCCGAGCCCCGTACGCCCGCGTCCACGCCCGAGCCCCGTACGCCCGAGTCCGGCGCCCGCGCCGCCGGCACCGGTTCCCGCGCCGACGGGCCGACCGCCGCGCCCCGCGCTGATGTCACCTGGCCTGATGCCCGTGCCGGTCTCCCCGCGTCCGAGTCCCGCGTGGGCGTCGCCGGGACCGGCCCCCGTACCGCAGTGCCCGCGTCCGAGGCCCGCGCCGGTGTCGCCGCGGCCGAGGCCGACCCGCGTACCGGTAGGACCGTGCCCGGTCCCCGTACCGGCGTAGCCGCTCTTTCCCCTTGCTACCAGGTCGTCGCCGCGCTCGCCCTCGCCGTGGTCGCAGTGGGCGCCTGTGTGCATCTGCTGATGGTGTTCCTCACCCTCACGCCCTCCAACACCGTGACGAAGCGGCACGGCGAGGCGATAGAGGACTGGGTCTACCCCGAGTTCGAGCAGAACTGGAAGCTGTTCGCCCCGAACCCGCTCCAGCAGAACATCGCCGTACAGGTGCGCGCCGAGGTCCGGATGCCCGACGGCGGGCTGCTCACCACCGGATGGACCGACCTGTCCGCCCAGGACGGCGCCGCCATCGACGGCAATCCGGCGCCGAGCCACACCCAGCAGAACGAGCTGCGCCGGGCCTGGGACTTCTTCGCCGGCACGCACGGCGCCGACAATCGCGCCATCGGTATGCGCGGCTCGCTGTCCGAGCAGTACCTGCGCCGGATCGTGGTGATGCGCCTGTACCGGAGCGATCCGGCGAGCAGGGAAGGCGTGATCCAGCGCGTGCAGGTCCGTTCCAGGACCACCAATGTGCAGCCGCCGCCCTGGAGCCGTGAGCGCGTGTCCGACAAACCCGTCTACCGCCTGCTGCCCTGGTGGTCCGTGACGTCCGACGAGGCCGCGGGAGGCGTGCGGTGAACCGTCTGTCCCTGACGCTGTCGCGCGGTGTCGCCCAGGTCACCGGCGCGGCCCTCGGGCCGTACCAGAGCGCCGTGATCCGGATCGGGTTCGCCGGGACCTGGCTGCTGTTCCTGCTGCGCGAGTTCCCCCACCGCCAGGAGCTGTACGGTCCCTCCGGACCGTGGGGCTGGAACCTCGCCAAGCAGCTGACCGCCGACAACCACGCCTTCTCGGCGCTGCTGTGGTCCGACGGGCGGCTCTGGTTCGAGATCTGCTACGCGCTGGCCGTCCTCGCTTCCGCGGCCCTGGTGCTCGGCTGGCGTACCCGGACCGCGTCCGTGCTGTTCATGATGGGCGTGCTGTCGCTGCAGAACCGCAGTGTCTTCGTCGGCGACGGCGGTGACAACGTCCTGCACCTGATGTCGATCTACCTGGTGTTCACGCGCTGCGGACAGGTGTGGTCCCTGGATGCCCGCCGCGCGGCCCAGGCGGACGCGGCACGCGCGCGGGGCGAGCGGGTGCCCGCCGACCTGGTGGGGCCGGTGCTGTGGGCGGTGCTCGGCCTGGCGCTCGGTACGGCGACGCTGACCGGGCGGTTCGACAACAACGGCTGGCAGATGCCGGTGCTGCTGTGGACGGTGTGGGCGGGGCACGCTCTGCGGTGGGCCGTCGAACGGTGGTCGGCCCGGCATGACCCCCGGCTCCTGCTGGACGTCATCGCCAACGTCCTGCACAACGCCGCCCTGGTCGTGATCATGGCCGAGGCGTGCCTGATCTACGCCACGGCCGGCTGGTACAAGGTCCAGGGCTCGCGCTGGCAGGACGGCACCGCCGTCTACTACCCGCTCCACCTGGACTACTTCTCGCCCTGGCCCGCGCTGGCGGACCTGATGTCCTCCAGCGGCACGATCATGATGATCGTGGCCTACGGGACGGTCATGGCGCAGGTCGCCTTCCCGTTCACCCTGTTCAACCGGCGCGTGAAGAACGTCCTGCTGGTGGTGATGATGGCCGAGCACGCGGTGATCGCGGTCGTCCTCGGACTGCCGTTCTTCTCGCTGGCGATGATCGCCGCCGACGCGGTGTTCCTGCCGACGTCCTTCCTGTGCCGGATCGGCGGCCTGGCGGCACGCGCGCGGGGGCGGCTCGTCCGGGGTGCCGGCCGCGCGGTCCCCGCACCGCGTCCCACGGAAGAGAGCACGGCCGACCACGTAGGGTTCACCGCATGACCGACCCGCTGAGCCGCTGGCGCGCGCACGCTCAGGGCGCCGTCCTGCTCGACGGTTTCCACGCCCTCAAGCACGCGCTGCGCTTCGGCGCCGAGGTGCCGGTCGCGGTCACCACCGACCGGCGGGCCGCGCTCGCCCTCGCCGAGGAGCTGGCCGGGGACGTCCGCGACACCCTGGACGGCCTGCTGACGGAGGTGTCCGGGCCGGAGTACGCCGGCCTCGTCCCGCGCCCGCATCCGACCGGTGTGGCGGCCCTGGCCGTACGGCCGTCCCGCGCGGCGCAGCTGCGCGCGCTCGCCCGTACGCCCCGCACCGCCCCCGTCGTGGTCCTGGACAACCCGCGCAACCTGGGCAACGCCGGTGCCGTGATCCGGCTCGCCGCCGGGTTCGGGGCGACCGGGGTGGTCACCACGGGCACGCTCGACCCCTGGCACCCCACTGTGGTGCGCGGCGGCGCGGGTCTGCACTTCGCGACCGCCGTGGAGCGGCTGGACCTCGACGACCTGCCCGCCGGGCCGCTGTTCGCGCTCGACCCGGAGGGCGAGGACATCCGTGGCACCCGGCTGCCGGACGACGCCGTCCTGGTCTTCGGCTCGGAACGCACCGGCCTGTCGGCTCCGCTGCGCGCCCGCGCCGACCACCTGCTGCGCCTGCCGATGCGCCCCCAGGTCTCCAGCTACAACCTCGCCACCAGCGTGGCGATGACGCTGTACCACTGGAGCGCGACCGGGGGCGTGCCACTGGTTTAGGCCGGGCTCAGGCCTCCCGCCGCACCTCCACCATCCGGAAGCGGCCGGCCACGAAGGCGCTGTCGGTCAGGGCCGCGTTGGCCGCCGGGTTGCCGCCGGAGCCGTGGAAGTCGGAGAAGGCGGCCGTCTGGTTGACGTAGACCCCGCCGGTCAGGTTCAGCGAGAGCTGGGCCGCCTCCTCCAGGCAGGCCTCCTCGACGGCCTGCTCGGTCACGGCGTCCGTGGTGTACGCGCCGACCGTCATCGCGCCCTTCTCCCGGACGGTGCGGCGCAGCAGCTCCACGGCGTCGGCCGCCGAGTCGACGGCTACCGCGAAGGAGACCGGGCCGAAGCACTCGCTCATGTACGCGGCCTCGTCGTCCGGCTTGGCGCCGTCCAGCTTGACGATGACGGGGGTGCGCACCACCGCGTCCGGGAACTCAGGGTTGGTGATCTCGCGGGAGGCGAGGGCGACTTCGCCGAGACCGGCCGCTGCCTCCAGGCGGGCCTTGACGTCCGGGTTGACGATCGCGCCCAGCAGCGCGTTCGCCCGGGCGTCGTCACCGAGCAGGCCGTCGACCGCGCGCGCGAGGTCGGCGGTGACCTCGTCGAAGGACTTGTGGCCCTGGTCGGTGGCGATGCCGTCGCGGGGGATGATCAGGTTCTGCGGGGTGGTGCACATCTGGCCGCTGTACAGGGACAGCGAGAACGCCAGGTTGGACAGCATGCCCTGGTAGTCGTCCGTGGAGTGCACGATCACCGTGTTGACGCCGGCCTTCTCCGTGTAGACCTGCGCCTGGTGGGCGTTGGTCTCCAGCCAGTCGCCGAACGCCGTCGACCCCGTGTAGTCGATGATCTTGATTTCGGGGCGCAGCGCGAGGGTCTTGGCAATGCCCTCGCCGGGTCGCTCGGCGGCCAGGGCGACCAGGTTCGGGTCGAAGCCGGCCTCGGCGAGCACGTCCCGGGCGATCCGGACGGTCAGCGCGAGCGGCAGCACCGCGCGCGGGTGCGGCTTGACCAGGACCGCGTTGCCGGTGGCCAGGGAGGCGAACAGGCCGGGGAAGCCGTTCCAGGTCGGGAAGGTGTTGCAGCCGATGACCAGGCCGATGCCGCGCGGGACCGCGGTGAACCGCTTGGTGAGGACCAGCGGGTCGCGCTTGCCCTGCGGCTTGGTCCACTCCGCCTGCTCCGGGGTGCGGATCTGCTCCGCGTACGCGTACGCCACCGCCTCCAGGCCGCGGTCCTGGGCGTGCGGACCGCCCGCCTGGAACGCCATCATGAACGCCTGGCCGGAGGTGTGCATGACCGCGTGCGCGAACTGGTGCGTGCGGTCGCTGATCCGCTTCAGGATCTCCAGGCAGACCACGGCCCGCAGCTCGGGGCCCGCGTCCCGCCAGGCGCGCTGCCCGGCCCGCATGGCGGGCAGCAGCACGTCGATGTCCGGATGCGGGTAGGTCACGCCCAGCTCGATGCCGTACGGGGAGACCTCCCCGCCCACCCAGTCGTCGGTGCCCGGCTGGTCGGTGAGGTCGAGGCGGTTGCCCAGCAGGGCGTCGAAGGCGGCCTTGCCCGCCGCCGCGTCCAGGCTGCCGTCCTCGCCGTACGCCTTCGGGTGCTCGGGGTGCGGGGACCA
Organism: Streptomyces rubradiris; assembly: GCF_016860525.1. NCBI lineage: Bacteria > Bacillati > Actinomycetota > Actinomycetes > Kitasatosporales > Streptomycetaceae > Streptomyces > Streptomyces rubradiris. Next base: position 4,047,577 of record NZ_BNEA01000015.1, on the reverse strand, counting down.
GTACGCGCGCGTGCGGATCGCTTCCAGCGCCTGGTCGAGCGTGGGCCGGTGCTTCCGGAGCAGCTCGTGGGCGGTCGGTTCGGCGGCCATGCGGGACCAACTCCTCGTCTGGAGAGCCTCTTCGTCGAGTCCGTGACCTGGGCAGGGACTGCCCGTCAGAGCTAGAGTAACCGAACGATCGGTCGGGACAAGGGGGTCCGCCGCATCTGTGGAAAACGTCGTGCGGGAGGATCGCGCACATGACAGCACTCGACCTCAGCAGCCCCGTGGCCGTCGTCGGCACCGGCACCATGGGCCAGGGCATCGCCCAGGTCGCGCTGGTCGCCGGCCATCCCGTACGGCTCTACGACGCCGTACCCGGGCGGGCCCGGGACGCGGCCGAAGCGATCGGCGCCCGGCTCGACCGGCTCGTGGAGAAGGGCCGGCTCTCCGCCGGCGCCCGGGACGCGGCCCGCGCCCGCGTCACGCCCGCGGACGGCCTCGCGGAGCTGGCCGACTGCGCCCTGGTGGTGGAGGCCGTCCTGGAACGGCTGGACGTCAAGCAGCGGCTCTTCGGCGAGCTGGAGGAGATCGTCGCCGAGGACTGCCTGCTGGCCACCAACACCTCCTCGCTGTCGGTGACGGCCATCGGCGGCGCCCTGCGCCACCCGGGCCGCTTCGTCGGCCTGCACTTCTTCAACCCGGCGCCGCTGCTGCCGCTGGTGGAGGTGGTCTCCGGGTTCGCCACCGACTTCACGTCGGCCACGCGCGCGTACGAGACCGCCCGCGCCTGGGGCAAGACCCCCGTGGCCTGCGCCGACACCCCCGGCTTCATCGTCAACCGCATCGCCCGGCCCTTCTACGCCGAGGCGTTCGCCGTCTACGAGGCCCAGGCCGCCGACCCCGCGACCATCGACGCGGTCCTGCGCGAGTCGGGCGGTTTCAAGATGGGCGCCTTCGAACTGACCGACCTGATCGGCCAGGACGTCAACGAGTCCGTCACCCACTCGGTGTGGCAGTCCTTCTTCCAGGACGTGCGCTTCACTCCTTCCCTGGCCCAGCGCCGGCTGGTGGAGTCCGGCCGGCTCGGCCGCAAGAGCGGGCGCGGCTGGTACGACTACACCGAGGGCGCGGAGCGGCCCGAGCCGCACACCGCCGACAAGGAGCGCCCGCCCGCCCACGTCGTCGCCGAGGGCGGCCTGGGCCCGGCGGCCGAGCTGCTCACGCTGATCCGCGAGGCGGGCATCGAGGTCCGCGAGGAGGACGAGAACGAGGGCACCCGCCTGGTGCTGCCCGGCGGCGGCGACCTGGTCCTGGCCGACGGCCAGACCTCCGCCGAGTTCCGGGACGTCGTCTACTTCGACCTCGCCCTGGACTACCGCGCGGCCACCCGCGTCGCCCTGTCCGCGTCCCCGGACACCTCGCCGCGGACCCTTGCCGAGGCCACCGGGCTGTTCCAGGCGCTCGGCAAGGACGTCAGCGTCATCGGCGACGTCCCCGGCATGATCGTCGCGCGCACCGTCGCCCGGATCATCGACCTCGCCCACGACGCCGTCGCCAAGGGCGTGGCCACCGAGGAGGACATCGACACCGCGATGCGCCTGGGCGTCAACTACCCGCTCGGGCCCTTCGAGTGGGGCCGCAGGCTCGGCCGCGACTTCGCCTTCGACATCCTGGACGAGATGCACGAGCGCGACCCTTCCGGACGCTACGCGCCCTCCCTCGCGCTCTACCGTCACGCCTATGCCAACGACCGGCGGGAGAGCACCTCATGACCACGGGCAGACGCGACACCTACACCCCCGAAACGCTGCTCTCCGTCGCCGTGCGGGTCTTCAACGAGCGCGGCTACGACGGCACCTCCATGGAGCACCTGTCCAAGGCGGCCGGCATCTCCAAGTCGTCGATCTACCACCACGTCAGCGGCAAGGAGGAGCTGCTGCGCCGGGCCGTCAGCCGCGCCCTGGACGGGCTGTTCGCCATCCTGGACGAGGAGCACGCGCGCGTGGGGCGCGCCGCCGACCGGCTGGAGCACGTCGTGCGCCGCATGGTCGAGGTGCTCACCGCCGAACTGCCCTATGTGACGCTGCTGCTGCGCGTGCGCGGCAACACCGAGACCGAGCGGTGGGCGCTGGAGCGGCGCCGCGACTTCGACCACCGGGTGGCCGAGCTGATGAAGGCCGCGGCGGCCGACGGGGACATACGCGGCGACGTGGAGGTGCGGCTGGCCACCCGGCTGGTCTTCGGGATGATCAACTCCATCGTGGAGTGGTACCGGCCGGAGGCGCGCGGCGCGAACGGCCCGGAGATGGCCGACGCCGTCGTCCGGCTGGTCTTCTCGGGACTGCGCCGGGGCTGACCTCAGCCCTCCGGCTCCAGGTCCTCCTCCTCGAACACCAGCAGCGTGCGGGTGCTGAGCACCTCGGGGATCGCCTGGAGCCGCGTCAGCACCAGCTCGCGCAGCGCCCGGTTGTCGGGCGTGTGCACCAGCAGCAGCACGTCGAAGTCGCCGCCCACCAGGGCGATGTGGGAGGCGCCGGGTAGCTGCCGGAGCTGTTCGCGGACCGTGCGCCAGGTGTTCTGCACGATCTTCAATGTGATGTACGCGGACGTGCTGTGGCCTGCCCGTTCGTGATCCACGCGGGCGCTGAAACCCCGGATCACCCCGTCCTCGACGAGCCGGTTGATCCGCGCGTAGGCATTGGCGCGCGAGACGTGTACGCGTTCGGCGACGGACCGTATCGAGGCGCGGCCGTCGCCCTGGAGGATCCTCAGGATGTCCTGGTCGATGGCGTCCAGCGGGCGCGGGGGCGGCGGCGCGCCGCCACCCTGCGGTCCGTAGGCCATTTGTTCAGGCGCCATGTCCCCCCGCTTCCTCGCCGTGGACGTCCTGCGCTCATTCCAGGCTGTGGAAAACCGTTTGTCCACAGCCCTGGGCCGCCTGTAGCCAAAATGCGCCGTCAACCGAACAATCGGTAGGTGAGACGGGTCACAGCCGCCCCGTCTCCTCAGCCACTCCCACGAGGAGGTGCCGTCATGACGGTTCTGGAGCAGCGGGGCGCGTACCGGCCGTCGCCGCCGCCCGCCTGGCAGCCCCGTACGGACCCCGCGCCGCTGCTGCCCGACGCCGAGCCCTACCGCGTCCTCGGCACCGAGTCGGCCGCCAAGGCCGATCCCGGCCTGCTGCTGCGGCTCTACGCCCAGCTGGTGCGCGGACGCCGCTACAACGCGCAGGCCACCGCGCTGACCAAGCAGGGCCGGCTCGCCGTCTACCCGTCCAGCACCGGCCAGGAGGCCTGCCAGATCGGCGCCGCCCTGGCCCTCGAGGAACGCGACTGGCTCTTCCCCAGCTACCGAGACACGCTCGCCGTCGTCGCCCGGGGCGTGGACCCGGTCCAGGCGCTCACCCTGCTGCGCGGCGACTGGCACAACGGCTACGACCCCTACGCCCACCGGGTGGCCCCCCTCAGCACCCCGCTGGCCACCCAGCTGCCGCACGCCGTCGGCCTCGCCCACGCCGCTCGCCTCAAGGGCGACGACGTGGTGGCGCTGGCCATGGTCGGCGACGGCGGTACCAGCGAGGGCGACTTCCACGAGGCGCTGAACTTCGCCGCCGTGTGGCAGGCCCCGGTCGTCTTCCTGGTCCAGAACAACGGCTTCGCCATCTCCGTCCCGCTCGCCAAGCAGACCGCCGCTCCCTCCCTGGCCCACAAGGCCGTCGGGTACGGCATGCCGGGCCGGCTGGTCGACGGCAACGACGCCGCCGCCGTGCACGAAGTCCTCGCCGAGGCCGTACGGCACGCGCGCGCGGGCGGCGGCCCGACCCTGGTGGAAGCGGTGACGTACCGCCTGGACGCCCACACCAACGCCGACGACGCCACCCGCTACCGACAGGACGCCGAGGTCGCGGCCTGGCGCGCGCACGACCCGGTCGAACTGCTGGAACGCGAACTGACCGCCCGCGGACTGCTGGACGAGGCCGGCATCGAGGCCGCCCGGCAGGACGCCGAGACCATGGCCGCCGCCTTGCGCGAACACATGAACCGGGACCCCGAACCCGACCCCATGGACCTCTTCGACCACGTCTACGCGGACACCACCGCCCAGCTGCGCGAACAGCGTGCCCTGTTGCGGGCCGAGCTGGAGGCCGAGCAGGAGCAGTCCGGCGCCGGCGAGCGGCCCGGGGCGCGGGAAGGCGGCACCCGATGACCACCGTCGCCGTCAAGCCCGCCACCCTGGCCCAGGCGCTCAACCGCGCCATGCGCGACGCCATGGCCGCCGATCCCGCCGTGCACGTCCTGGGCGAGGACGTCGGCACCCTCGGCGGGGTCTTCCGCGTCACCGACGGGCTCGCCAAGGAGTTCGGCGAGGACCGCTGCACCGACACCCCGCTCGCCGAGGCCGGCATCCTCGGCACCGCCGTCGGCATGGCCATGTACGGCCTGCGCCCGGTCGTGGAGATGCAGTTCGACGCCTTCGCCTACCCGGCGTTCGAGCAACTGGTCAGCCATGTCGCCCGGATGCGCAACCGCACGCGCGGCCGGATGCCCCTGCCGATCACCGTCCGCGTCCCCTACGGCGGCGGCATCGGCGGCGTCGAGCACCACAGCGACTCGTCCGAGGTTTACTACATGGCCACCCCGGGCCTGCACGTCGTCACCCCGGCCACCGTCGCCGACGCCTACGGACTGCTGCGCCGGGCCATCGCCTCCGACGACCCGGTGGTCTTCCTCGAACCCAAGCGGCTGTACTGGTCGAAGGACACCTGGGACCCCGAGCGGCCCACGGACGTGGCGCCCATCGGACGCGCGGTGGTGCGCCGCCCCGGCAGCGGCGCCACACTGATCACCTACGGCCCCTCCCTGCCGGTCTGCCTGGAGGCGGCCGAGGCCGCGCAGGCCGAGGGCTGGGACCTGGAGGTGATCGACCTGCGCTCCCTGGTGCCCTTCGACGACGAGACGGTCTGCGCGGCCGTCCGGCGCACCGGCCGCGCGGTCGTCGTCCACGAGTCCACCGGATTCGGCGGCCCGGGCGGCGAGATCGCGGCCCGGATCACCGAGCGCTGCTTCCACCACCTGGAGGCACCGGTGCTGCGCGTGGCCGGCTTCGACATCCCCTACCCGCCGCCCATGCTGGAGCGGCACCACCTGCCCGGCGTCGACCGCATCCTGGACGCCGTGGCCCGGCTGCAGTGGGAGGCCGAGGGCTGATGGCTCAGGTGCTGGAGTTCAAGCTGCCCGACCTCGGCGAGGGGCTCACCGAGGCGGAGATCGTCCGCTGGCTGGTCCAGGTCGGCGACGTGGTCGCCGTCGACCAGCCGGTGGTCGAGGTGGAGACGGCCAAGGCGATGGTCGAGGTGCCCTGCCCCTACGGCGGCGTGGTCACCGCCCGCTTCGGCGAGGAGGGCACCGAACTGCCCGTCGGCGCACCACTTCTGACGGTCGCCGTCGGCGCACCGGAGGACGGCCCCGAGGGCTCGGGCAACGTCCTGGTGGGCTACGGCACCCAGGCACCGGCGGCCCGTCGGCGCCGGGTCCGGGCGGGCACGGCCGCCGCCGACGGACAGGCCCGGAAGCAGGGAACCGCCGAACACGCCCCGCACGTGCGCGTGGCCGCGCCGACCCCGGCGGCCGCCCCCGCACCCGTCGGGGGGCCGGTCCCCGTGATCTCCCCGCTCGTGCGCAAGCTCGCCCGGGACAACGACGTCGACCTCAGGCAGCTGACCGGTTCCGGCCCGGACGGCCTCATCCTGCGCGCGGACGTCGAGAACGCCCTGCGCACCCGGACCGCGCGCGCGGGTACGGCCGCAGGCCCCGCCGTACCGACTCCCGCCGGTACGGCGGGCGAGCAAGCCGCGGCGGCACCCCGCGCCGAGGACGGGGAACGCATCCCCCTCAAGGGTGTCCGCGGCGCCGTCGCCGACAAGCTCTCCCGCAGCCGCCGGGAGATCCCGGACGCCACCTGCTGGGTCGACGCCGACGCGACCGAACTCATGCGTGCCCGGACCGCGATGAACGCCACCCCGGGCGCGAAGATCTCCCTCCTCGCGCTGCTCGCCCGGATCTGCACCGCCGCGCTGGCCCGGTTCCCCGAGCTGAACTCCACCGTCGACACCGAGGCCCGCGAGATCGTCCGGCTCGACCGCGTCCACCTCGGGTTCGCCGCCCAGACCGACCGGGGGCTGGTCGTGCCGGTCGTCCGGGACGCCCACACGCGCGACGCCGAGTCCCTGACCGCCGAGTTCGCCCGGCTCACCGAGGCCGCCCGCACCGGGACGCTGACCCCCGGGGAGCTCACCGGCGGCACCTTCACGCTGAACAACTACGGGGTCTTCGGCGTCGACGGCTCCACGCCGATCGTCAACCACCCCGAGGCGGCCATGCTCGGCGTCGGCCGCATCGTGCCCAAGCCGTGGGTGCACGAGGGGGAGCTGGCAGTCCGGCAGGTCGTGCAGCTCTCGCTCACATTCGACCACCGGGTGTGCGACGGCGGCACGGCGGGCGGCTTCCTGCGCTACGTGGCGGACTGCGTGGAACAGCCGGCGGTGCTGCTGCGCACCTTGTGAGAGAGGGGCGTGCGCGTCCTGTGACCCACACCCGGTCCGGAAGCAGGGGCCAGCGGGACATACTCGTGGGGTGACCGATGCCGCACCCGCCGCCCCCGGGACCGCCGCCCCGTACGACGCCGTCGTACTGGCCGGCGGTGCCGCCAGGCGGCTCGGCGGGGCCGACAAACCAGGTGTGCGGGTCGGCGGCCGGGCGCTGCTCGACCGGGTGCTCGCGGCCTGCGCGGACGCCCGGACGACCGTCGTCGTGGCCGCGCCCCGGCCCACCGCCCGCCCGGTGCGCTGGGCCCGCGAGGAGCCGCCCGGCGGCGGGCCGCTCGCCGCGCTGGCGGCCGGACTGCGGCACACCACCGCCGGGCACACCGTCGTCCTCTCCGCCGACCTGCCCTTCCTCCGGCCCGGTACGCTCCGGCGGCTGCTGTCCGCCCTGCGGGACACCGGTGCCGACGGTGCGCTGCTCACCGACGCGGACGGCCGCGACCAGCCGCTCGTGGCCGCCTACCGCTCCGCCGCCCTGCGCCGCGAGCTGGCCGCTCTCGCCGCCGACGGTCCCCTCACCGGGCTCCCCCTGCGCCGGCTGACCGGAACCCTCCGCCTCACCCGTGTCCCGGACCCGCTCGCGTCGTTCGACTGCGACACCTGGGACGACATCGCCGACGCCAGGGCACGCATCAGGGAGCATGGGCACGTGTTGGATGAATGGATCTCCGCAGTCAAGGACGAGTTGGGCATCGACCTGGACGTCGACACCGGCGTCCTGCTCGACCTGGCCCGTGACGCCGCCCACGGCGTGGCCCGTCCCGCCGCCCCGCTGACCACCTTCCTCGTCGGCTACGCGGCGGCCCGGGGCGCGGGCGGCCCCGAGGCCGTCGCCGAGGCCGCCCGCAAGGCCGCCGCGCTGGCCCTGCGCTGGCAAGAGGAGGACGACGCGGCCGGGAAGAGCGCGAGCGGCGGGGGCCCGAGCGCCCCGGACGCCGGATGACCGCCTCCGGCACCCCGGCCGGGGCGCCCGCCGCCGACACCGACGACCTCGACGTCGAGGAGGCCCTGGCGCTGGTGCGGGAACCCCACCGGGAGCCCCAGGACGACGGCGCCGCCCGATCGCCCGGTGGTCCGGCCGCCCGGCAGCCCGGTGAGCGGCCCGCCGGGCACCACTCGGCCATCCCTTGGCCCCACGCCCGCGAGATCGCCGCCCGCGCAGCCCGGTCCGTGCGCGCCCACGGCCGGCAGAGCACGGCGGACAGCCCCGCCGGGGACCGGCGCGCCCCCGTCTCCGTGCCCCTCGGCGACGCCCTCGGACTGGTGCTGGCCGCCCCCCTGGACGCGCTCACCGACCTGCCCTCCTTCGACACCTCCGCGATGGACGGCTGGGCGGTCGCCGGGCCCGGGCCCTGGCAGGTACGGGAGGAAGGAGTGCTCGCCGGGCACGCCCAGCCCGAGCCGCTCACCGACGGCACGGCGGTCCGCATCGCCACCGGCGCCCGCGTTCCCGCCGACACCACCGCCGTGCTGCGCACCGAGCACGGCCGGACCGACGCCCAGGGCCGGCTGCACCCCACCCGCGAGATGTTCCACGGCCAGGACATCCGGCCCCGGGGCCAGGAGTGCCGTACCGGCGACCAGTTGCTGCCCGTCGGCACCCTCGTCACCCCCGCCGTCCTCGGCCTCGCCGCGGCGGCCGGCTACGACTCGGTCACCGTCGTTCCCCGCCCCAGCGCCGAAGTCCTGATCCTCGGCGACGAGTTGCTGACGGAGGGCCTGCCGCACGACGGGCTGATCAGGGACGCGCTCGGTCCCATGCTGCCGCCCTGGCTGCGCGCGCTCGGCGCCGACGTCGTGGCCGTGCGCCGGATCGGCGACGACGCCCGGGCGCTGCGCAAGGCGGTCACCGCCTCCCGGGCCGACCTCGTCATCACCACGGGCGGCACCGCCGCCGGACCCGTCGACCACGTCCACCCGGTTCTGGAGCGCCTCGGCGCCGAACTCCTCGTGGACGGCGTCAAGGTGCGGCCGGGCCACCCCATGCTGCTGGCCCGCACCAAGGAGCACCAGCACCTCGTCGGCCTGCCCGGCAACCCCCTCGCGGCCGTCTCCGGCCTGCTCACGCTCGCCGAACCGCTGCTGCGGACCCTCGCCGCCCGCCCCGCCCCCGAGCCGTACACCCTGCCCCTGAAGGAGGCGGTACAGGGGCACCCGTACGACACCCGTCTCATCCCCGTGGTGCTGCGCGGCGACCACGCCGTGCCGCTGCACTACAACGGCCCGGCGATGCTGCGCGGCATCGCCGCCGCCGACGCGCTGGCCGTCGTACCGCCGGGCGGGGCCCGGCAGGGCGAGGAGGCGGAGCTGCTGGACCTGCCATGGGCGACCGCCGGAATCGGGGTGTGTTTCACGTGAAACTTCCGGGCCATGACGCCATCGCCCGCCAAGCGGACGAGCATCTCGTGACCCATCGGGTGAAACTCCCGAGAAAAGTGGTGGAGCGCCCGATCCGCCAGGTTGTCAGGCGACTGCTCATGGCGTTGGCGGTGCTGGTGGCCACCGCGTTCATCGTCTACGCCGACCACGAGGGCTACAACGACAACGCCGACGGCTCCGTGGACCTGCTCGACGCGTTCTACTACGCGACCGTGACCCTCTCCACCACGGGATACGGCGACATCACGCCGGTCAGCGACGGCGCCCGGCTCACCAACATCTTCCTCATCACGCCCCTGCGCGTGCTGTTCCTGATCATCCTGGTCGGCACCACGCTGGAAGTCCTCACCGAACGCACCCGTGAGGAATGGCGCCTGAACCGCTGGAGGTCCGTCTTGCGCGATCACACCGTTGTCGTCGGCTTCGGCACGAAGGGGCGGTCGGCCATCCAGACCGTCTGCGCGACCGGGCTGAAGAAGGAGCAGGTCGTCGTGGTCGACCCCAGCTCCAAGGCGATCGACGCGGCGACCGCCGAGGGGTTCGCCGGGGTGATAGGCGACGCCACCCGCAGTGATGTGCTCAAGCGGGCCGAGGTGCACAAGGCGAGGCAGATCATCGTCGCCCCACAGCGCGACGACACCGCGGTCCTCGTCACCCTGACCGCCCGCCAGCTCAACCGCGGCGCCAAGATCGTGGCCGCCGTCCGCGAGGAGGAGAACGCCCCGCTGCTGCGGCAGTCCGGCGCCGATGCCGTCATCACCAGCTCCGGCGCGGCCGGCCGGCTGCTCGGCCTGTCCGTGCTGAGCCCGGCCGCCGGCATGGTGATGGAGGACCTCATCCAGCAGGGCAGCGGCCTGGACCTCATCGAACGGCCGGTGGTGCGCGGCGAGGTGGGCAAGACGCCCCGCGAGACGGACGACCTGGTGGTGAGCGTCGTACGCGGGCACCGGGTGCTGGGCTACGACGACCCGTCCGTCGGCACCCTTGAGCTGACCGACCGGCTGATCACCATCGTCCGGGCCACCCCGGGCAACCAGGTCACTCCGGACACCCGCCCCCTGCCACACGGCTGACCGGGCCGGCGGGGAGTAGCGTCACCGGCATGCATGCGATCACGATTCCCCAACCCGGTGGTCCCGAGGCCCTGGTGTGGACGGACGTCCCCGATCCGGTGCCCGGCGAGGGCGAGGTGCTGGTCGAGGTGGCGGCCAGCGCCGTCAACCGTGCCGACATCCTCCAGCGCCAGGGCGCCTACTCCCCTCCGCCCGGCGCCTCCCCCTACCCCGGCCTGGAGTGCTCCGGCAGGGTCGCCGCGCTCGGCCCCGGCGTCTCGGGCTGGGCCGTCGGCGACGAGGTGTGCGCGCTGCTCGCGGGCGGTGGCTACGCCGAGAAGGTCGCCGTACCGGCCGGGCAACTGCTGCCCGTGCCCGAGGGACTGTCCCTCCGGCAGGCGGCGGCGCTGCCCGAGGTGGTCTGCACGGTCTGGTCCAACGTGTTCATGATCGCCCATCTGCGGCCGGGCGAGACGCTGCTGGTGCACGGCGGCTCCAGCGGCATCGGCACCATGGCGATCCAGCTGGCCAAGGCCCTCGGCGCCAGGGTCGCGGTGACCGCCGGAACGAAGGAGAAGCTGGAGCGCTGCGCCGAGCTGGGCGCGGACGTGCTCATCAACTACCGCGAGCAGGACTTCGTCGCCGAGATCAAGCAGGCCACCGACGGCGCGGGCGCCGACGTCATCCTCGACAACATGGGGGCCAAGTACCTGGACCGCAACGTCCAGGCCCTCGCCGTCAACGGGCGCCTGGCGATCATCGGTATGCAGGGAGGGGTGAAGGGCGAGCTGAACATCGGCGCGCTGCTCGGCAAGCGGGGCGCGATCAGCGCGACCTCGCTGCGCGGCCGGCCGCTGGGCGAGAAGGCGGCCATCGTCGCCGCCGTCCGCGAGCACGTGTGGCCGCTGCTCGCCGCCGGGGACGTCCGGCCGATCGTGGACCGCGAGCTGCCGATGCCGGAGGCGGCCGAGGCGCACCGGCTGGTGGAGGCGAGCGGTCACATCGGCAAGGTGCTGCTGGTGGCGCCGTAGCGAGAGCCGGACGGACCCCGCCACGGCGGGGCCCGACCGGTCAGCTCCTGCGCAGCCTCAGACCCAGCAGGGCCAGGCCGAGACCCAGGCCGATGAGCACCAGGCCGCTGCCCAGCGGCAGAATCCGCAGGACCGGCTCCGTCACGGCCTCGCTCTGCCGGCTCGCCTGCCGGGTGCCGGGCCGCGGCGCGGGCGGGGTGGAGCCCGGGCCGGCCTCCTGGACCGGCTCCTCCGAGGCGGCGGGCACGTCCATCGTCTCCGGTTCCGCCGGCTGGACGGCCGGGGTGGCGGCGGAGTCGTCCTCGTCCTCCGTCTCCGCGTCGGGCGGGTCCGGCCGGCCCGGGCGCATCCGCCCCTCGCCGGCCCGGCTGCCCGCCCGGGTGGGTTCGGTCCAGGCCAGGGAGCGATAGGGGTGGACCGAGGCCGAGGCGGAGTCGGACGGCATGGGCACGGGGGTGGCGGAGTCCTTCTGCGCGGGGCCGGCGGAGGCGGAGGGCCCCCGGCCGGGCCGGTCATGGCCCGGGTGGTCCTGGCCTTGGTGGTGCCGGCCGGGCTGGTCGGGTTCCGCGTCGTCCCGCTCCCCGTCGTGCCGTTCCGTGTGGTTCCGGTCCGCGTCGTCCCGTCCCGTGTGGTCCCGGTCCGGGCGCTCCTGCGCCGGGGTGTTGTGGTCCGCGTCCGGAGGCCGGTCGTGCGGGGGCGCCCCGGCGGGCTGGGCGCCGGTGGAACGGGCCCCGGCGGAGTGGCCCGGGGACGGGTGCTCCGGCACCGCCCGCACCGGTGGCGCGTCCCGGGCGGGTCCCTCCCGCCTCTCGCCGTGGCTCGGGGCGGACGCGGTGGCCGGGCCCGGTTCGGCGGCGTGCGCGGGCGGACCGCCGTGTACGACGGCGATGCCGCACCACGGCAGCGTCGCGGCCGTGAGGACGGCCGGCAGCCGCAGACAGCGCGACGTGAGTCGCAGGCGTGGAGTCACGTCGGTGACCTCCCGGAGCCCAGGTGTCGTGACCGATGGATAACCGACGGGAACCAGCCTCACATCCCCTCCCGAAGAGGGCATTCCGGATTGGTCCGTCGGGACGAAACGGCGGATCCGCGCCACGCGGGGGCACCACGGTGGTGAGGTGGTGGCGTGCGAGAGAATGACGGCATGGAGATGCCGAGGAACGAACGGTCGCCGGAGAATCCCCAGATCCTCGTCGTGGGTCAGGACGGGATGGCACTCGGCGGCGGGGACGAGGACTCCCGTGAGACCCCGGTGACCGAGCAGGTGGAGCAGCCGGCCAAGGTCATGCGGATCGGCAGCATGATCAAGCAGCTGCTGGAGGAGGTGCGGGCGGCTCCCCTCGACGAGGCCAGCCGGGTGCGGCTGAAGGAGATCCACGCCAGCTCCGTGAAGGAGCTGGAGGACGGACTGGCCCCCGAGCTGGTCGAGGAACTGGAGCGGCTCTCCCTGCCGTTCACCGACGACGCCACTCCGAGCGACGCGGAACTGCGGATCGCTCAGGCACAGTTGGTGGGCTGGCTGGAGGGCCTCTTCCACGGGATCCAGACGACGCTGTTCGCCCAGCAGATGGCCGCGCGGGCCCAGCTGGAGCAGATGCGCCGCGCGCTCCCGCCGGGTGTGACCGGTCACGAGGGCGGCGACGAGCCCCACGCGGGCGGCCGTTCGGGCGGGCCCTACCTGTAACCCGTCGTACCCCGCGTGATCCGCGCCCGGAGCGGCCCACGCGATCCGATCCGACAACGGAAGGGCCCGGCGGACGACCGCCGGGCCCTTTTCATGTTCCGTGACCGCGGGCGCGTGTGCGCGCGAGAGCCGCGCGCTGCCTGCCCGTCACCGCGGGGGCGGGCGGTGCTGCCGGCCCGGCGGGGGACGGTCCGGGCCGTCGGGAGCGGCCGGGGCCCGGCCGACGGCTACTGCGGGGGATTGCCCGTCGACACGCCCAGCTCGATGGTGCCCACGTCGTCCGGGTCGACATCGGTGCCCTGGGCGGGGAACTGCTTCAGGACGGTGCCGTCTCCCCAGGTGTTGTCGTCCTCTTGGTTGATCTTCCACTTCCAGCCCGCGGCCTGGAGGCACTCCTTCACGGAGTCGATGTCCTTGTACCGGAAGTCGGGCAGCTCGATCTTGGACGAGTCCTGCCATGACTCCTGCGGGTCGGTGCACTCGCTCTCGTCGATCCGCCGGGTGTGGTCCGGCCCGCGGTAGCCCGCCCGGTGGGGCGCGGACGCCGAGGGGACGGCCTCGCCGCCCTCGGCGTCCGTTCCGTCGTCCTTCAGCGTCAGCGCGGCGGTCACCCCGGCGACCACGATGGCCGCCACCGCGACCGAGGCGATGATCACCGGCCGCCTGCCGCGCCCGGAGCCGCCGGCCGGCCGGGACGGCTGGGCCGGCCGGGGCGCCATCGTGTACGGCGGCGGGGTCTGGGCGGCGGCGCCCTGCGGGCCGTAGGCGGCGGGCGGGGCCGGGTAACCGGTCCGCGGCGGGTAGCCGTAGGCCGGGGCGGGCGGTGTCGGCGAGCCGTACGGGTGCGGTGCCGGTGCGGGCGCCGGCTGGTACGGCGTCAACGGCTGCCCCTGCGGCGCCGGGTTCGCCCGGTCGACCGGCGGGAACACCGCGGCACCGACGCCCGAACCGCTCTGCCGCGGCCCGGCGTCCGGCACGATGCTCGGCGTCGCCGCCTGGAGGGAGGCCGCGACGCGCAGGCACTCGGCGCGCATGGCCTCGGCGCTCGGGAACCGTTCGTTCGGGTTCTTCTTCAGCGCGCGGGCGACCAGCGCGTCCACGGCGGGCGGCAGCGCGCGGTTGACCGAGGAGGGCGCCACCGGCTCCTCCTGCACATGCGCGTACGCGATCGCCAGCGGCGAGTCCGCGTCGAACGGCAGCCGGCCGGTGACCAGTTGGAACAGCATGATGCCGACCGAGTACAGGTCGGAGCGGGCGTCCACGCCACGGCCGAGGGCCTGCTCGGGCGAGAGGTACTGCGGGGTGCCCACGACCATGCCGGTCTGCGTCATCGAGGTGACGCCGGACTGCATGGCGCGGGCGATGCCGAAGTCCATGACCTTGACCACACCGCGCTTGGTCGTCATCACGTTGCCCGGCTTGATGTCGCGGTGGACCAGCCCCATCTCGTGGCTGATCTCCAGGGCGGCGAGCACGTCGGCGGTGACCTTCAGCGCCTTGTCGGCGGGCATCGCGCCGTACTGCCGGACGTCCTCCTCCAGGACCGAGCCCAGCGGCCGGCCCTCGACGTACTCCATGACGATGTACGGCGTGGCCATGCCGTTCAGCTCGTCCTCGCCGGTGTCGAAGACGGAGACGATGTTGGTGTGCGTGAGCTTGGCCACGGCCTGCGCCTCGCGGCGGAAGCGCTCGCGGAACGCCTGTTCCCGGCCGAGTTCGGTGTGCAGGGTCTTGATCGCGACCGGACGGTCCAGCACCGTGTCGTGCGCCAGGTGCACCGAGGCCATGCCGCCCTCGCCGAGCAGGTCGCGCAGCTGGTAGCGGCCCTGGGCCAGGGCCTGCCCCGCGTACCGGCCCGGTGCGCCGTGCTGGCTCATCTCTCCGCGTCCCCCACTGGCCGTCCGGCGCCGTGATCCAGCGAACAGGCCTTGATCGAATGTCTCATTCCCGGCCAAGTCTGCCGGAGGGCACCGACACGTCAAGCTCGGTGCCCGTTCCGTGACCGTACGCGCAGGAAGCGTCGCGCAAGCGTTACAGGGGACGTACGACCGGCGCACAGAATTTGCACGACAGCGCCTGCTGGAGGTTTCATGACCGGTCCGTCTCGGGTCCGTCCCGGTTGCGGTTCCGGACCGGCGGCCCCCACGAAGGCTGTAGCGTGGCCGACGGAGACCGTAACAACACCGCGCGCACCGCGGGCAGAAACGACGGCGAGGACTGATGGCACAGACGCAGCGCTCTCAGGGCCCGTCCGACCCCGAGGCGACTGGCGGCGGCATGTCGGACGCGCCGGAGCTGTGGGGCAACGGCGGGCTCGTCGGCGACGGGCGGTACCGGCTCACGCACCGGCTCGGCCGGGGCGGCATGGCCGAGGTGTTCGCCGCCGAGGACGTCCGCCTGGGCCGCACGGTCGCGGTCAAGCTGCTCCGCGCGGACCTGGCCGAAGACCCGGTCTCCAAGGCGCGGTTCACCCGTGAGGCGCAGTCGGTCGCGGGGCTGAACCACCACGCGATCGTCGCCGTGTACGACTCCGGCGAGGACATGGTGGGCGGCCAGTCCGTGCCGTACATCGTCATGGAGCTGGTCGAGGGCCGCACCATCCGCGACCTGCTGATGAACGCCGAGGCGCCGGGCCCCGAGCAGGCCCTGATCATCGTCTCGGGGGTGCTGGAGGCGCTCGCCTACTCGCACCAGCATGGCATCGTGCACCGTGACATCAAGCCGGCGAATGTCATCATCACCCACAGCGGTGCCGTCAAGGTGATGGACTTCGGCATCGCCCGCGCCCTGCACGGCGCGTCCACGACGATGACGCAGACCGGCATGGTCATGGGCACCCCGCAGTACCTCTCCCCGGAGCAGGCGCTCGGCAAGGCCGTCGACCACCGTTCCGACCTGTACGCGACCGGCTGCCTGCTGTACGAACTGCTCGCGCTCAGGCCCCCGTTCACCGGCGAGACGCCGCTGTCCGTGGTCTACCAGCACGTCCAGGACATGCCGGTGCCGCCGTCGCAGGTCGTCGACGGCACCTGCCCGCCCGAGCTGGACGGCCTGGTGATGCGCTCCCTCGCCAAGGACCCCGACGACCGGTTCCAGACGGCCGAGGAGATGCGCGGCCTGGTCCAGTACGGCCTGCAGATGCTCTACGAGCAGGGCGGCCACACCGGCACCTGGAACACCGGCCTGGTGGAGGCGCCCGACGCCCGGCACACCCCGTCGGCCGGCTTCGCGGGCACGACCGTCATGCCGCACCCGGTGGACGCGGGCGGCACCGCGCAGATCCCGCAGCCGATCCTGCCCACGGGCTACGGCAGCGGTGACGACGGCGCCTTCGAGGGGCACGGCAACCGGGGCAGCGGACGCGGCAAGCTGTGGATCCTCGCCGTCCTCGCGGTCATCGCGATCTCCGCGGGCGTGGCGCTGGCGTTGAACAGCGCGAACGACGACGGAGGCAAGGGCGGGTCCGACACCAAGCCGTCCGCGACGCACTCCAAGAACACCGAGAAAGAGTCGCCCTCCGCGACCCCGACCGACGAGGACACCGGCGAGCCGTCGGACACCTCGGCGGGCACCGGTGAGTGGAACACGAGCGGCGGCGGCTCCGGCGGGGTGCCGGCGACCACGCCGTCGTACACCCAGTCGCAGTCGGCCTCCCCGCCCCCGAGCAAGCAGCCGTCGAGCCCGCAGACCACGCCGTCGCAGCCGACGGGCACGGTGAACGGCGGCACCGACGCCGGCACCGGTGACGGCGGCACGGACGAGGGCACCAGCGAGGGCAACACCGACGAGGGCACCACCGAGGGCGACAGCACCGAGGGGACCACGACCGTCGGCACCACCACCGGCGACTCCGCCGGTTGAAGCGCACCGGCGACGACCGGGCCGGCGACACCCTGAGGTGACGCCGGCCGCTCACCGCGCGCATTGAGGTGACGCCGCCTGTTCACCGCGCGGATTGAGGCGACGCCGGCCGTTCACCGCGCGGGGGCGGCGTCGGCCGTTCATCGTACGAACGCGTCGCACACCGCGTCGTACTCGCGCGTCCACCACACCGCGAGCGCCGACGCGGCCGGGAACTGGCAGTCCGCGCGGGTGTCGCCGCGTTCGTAGTGCCAGCGCAGCATCCAGAAGTCGTTCAGCCGCTCCCACCACACCCGGTGCACGGCCGCCGCCAGCTCCGAGGGCGTGGCACCGGCCGCGCGCCGGTACGCGCGCGCGTAGGCCCGTACTTTCGGCAGGTGCAGCCGTCCGGAGGGCCGCACGAAGAAGATGGCGGCGGCGCGTACGGCCTCCTCCGCGCGCGGCTGTACCCCGAGCCGGTCCCAGTCCACGATGGCGGCCGGGGCGTCGTCCTTGTAGAGCAGGTTGAACGGGTGGAAGTCGCCGTGCACCCAGCCCACCGAGCCGCCGCGCGGCGGGCGCCGGCCCGCGTGCTGCTCCAGCAGGGCGCGGCGCTCCAGCAGCCGGTGCCGGGCGAGTTCGTCGAAGGCGTCGGCGGGCCGGTGCCGGCGCACGTGCGCCAGCAGGTCGTCGATGAGGGCGAAGGTGTCGGCCGGGTCGGCGCTCTCCACGGGGTGCGGGCTCGTCGCCGGGCGGGTACGGCCCTTGGGCGGCATCACCCGCTCCAGACAGGCGTGTACGGCGCCCAGGAGCGCGCCGAGGCGGGCGCTCTCCGCGCGGGTGAGCTGACCGCCGTGGCGGTGTCCGCCGTCGATCCAGGGGTGCAGGGCGTAGGCGTGGCCGCCGACGACCGCGACCGTGCGGCCCTCGCGGTGCGCGAGCGGCGGGGCGACCGGGACACCGAGGTCGGCCAGGCGCTGGGTGGCCCGGTGCCGGCGCTCGATGGCGGCCGGGTCGGCGGTGTCCGGATCGAAGTGGTGCTTGAGGAAGTAACGGCCGCGGGTCGTGCACAGCCGGTAGCCGCGGTTGAGCAGCCCCTGGTCGACCGGCTCGCAGGTGAGGGCGGTACCCGCGGCGTACAGGCGCAGCAGGGCGCCCAGAGGGGGCGCGTGAGGCACGACAGGTGGTACACATGAGCGCGGCACGCGCCAGATGTTAGGGCACGCGCGGAGCCCGTGAGCTGGGCGTTGTCACAGGCAGTCGCCGACGGTCGCTTTCGGTCATGGCTCGGGCATGTGCTCGTACATCCGGGTGACAGTGAAGACTTCCCGGTAACGCCATCGCTTTCCGGCCCCGGGTAACCGGGCGGTAATAACGGGATTTCTCCTGCTTCGCCTACGAGTCCCGTCTCACATTGAACTCTTCCCGTGACCTGGGTCGGCGGGATAACGTGCGCTTGCTCGGGCCTGTCGCAAGGCTGTGACCAGCATGCTTTCCCATCCCCTCGATTTACTTGGAAATCCAAGCAAAATCGCAGGTCAAACGGGGTTTCACAGAAATGTGGGGCACTGGGTAACGTGATGGTTGCAGGGCGCTCGCCGGGGCACCTGTCACGCCTGTTCCCGGCCGAGTGGCACCCACCCCGTGCCCGGTGGTCGAAACAGGTGAGCCGCACTGGCCTACCGGCAACCCCGGGGGCCGGAACGACGGAGGAGCACACGTGACCGTGGAGAGCAGTGCCGCGCGCAAGCCGCGACGCACCGCCGCAGGCAAAGCCGGCACCACCGGCGGCAAGACCGGAACCACCGGCACCAAGCGCACCACCCGTACCACCCGCAGTACCGCGAAGAAGAGCACCGAGCCCGACCTCGTACAGCTCCTGACGCCGGAGGGCGAGCGGGTCGGGAACGCCGAGTACGACGCCTACGTCGCCGGCATCACCCCCGAGGAACTGCGCGGCCTGTACCGCGACATGGTGCTCACCCGCCGCTTCGACGCCGAGGCCACCGCGCTGCAGCGCCAGGGCGAGCTGGGCCTGTGGGCCTCCCTGCTGGGACAGGAGGCCGCCCAGATCGGCTCGGGCCGCGCCACCCGCCCGGACGACTACGTCTTCCCGACCTACCGCGAGCACGGCGTCGCCTGGTGCCGCGGCGTCGACCCGACCAACCTGCTCGGCATGTTCCGCGGCGTGAACAACGGCGGCTGGGACCCGAACAGCAACAACTTCCACCTGTACACGATCGTGATCGGCTCCCAGGCGCTGCACGCCACCGGCTACGCGATGGGCGTGGCCAAGGACGGCGCGGACTCGGCGGTCATCGCCTATTTCGGTGACGGCGCCTCCAGCCAGGGCGACGTGGCGGAGTCGTTCACGTTCTCCGCGGTCTACAACGCCCCCGTGGTGTTCTTCTGCCAGAACAACCAGTGGGCGATCTCCGAGCCGACCGAGAAGCAGACCCGCGTCCCGCTGTACCAGCGCGCCCAGGGCTACGGCTTCCCGGGCGTCCGGGTCGACGGCAACGACGTGCTGGCCTGCCTCGCGGTCACCAAGTGGGCGCTGGAGCGGGCCCGCAACGGCGAGGGCCCCACCCTGGTCGAGGCGTACACCTACCGCATGGGCGCCCACACCACCTCCGACGACCCCACCCGCTACCGGGGCGACGAGGAGCGGCTGGCCTGGGAGGCGAAGGACCCGATCCTGCGCCTGCACCGCTATCTGGAGGCGTCGAACCACGCGGACGAGGGATTCTTCGCGGAACTCGAGGCCGAGTCCGAGGCGTTGGGCAAGCGAGTGCGCGAAGCGGTCCGCACCATGCCCGACCCGGACCGGTTCGCCCTCTTCGAGAACGTGTACGCGGACGGACACGCGCTCGTGGACGAGGAGCGCGCCCAGTTCGCTGCCTACCAGGCGTCGTTCGCCGATGAAGGGGGTCACTGAGATGGCCGAGAAGATGGCGATGGCCAAGGCCATCAACGAGTCGCTGCGCCGCGCCCTGGACGCCGACCCCAAGGTCCTGATCATGGGCGAGGACGTCGGCAAGCTCGGTGGTGTCTTCCGGGTGACGGACGGCCTGCAGAAGGACTTCGGCGAGGGCCGGGTCATCGACACTCCGCTGGCCGAGTCCGGCATCGTCGGCACCGCGATCGGCCTGGCCCTGCGCGGCTACCGCCCGGTGGTGGAGATCCAGTTCGACGGCTTCGTCTTCCCGGCCTACGACCAGATCGTCACCCAGCTGGCGAAAATGCACGCCCGCTCGCTGGGCAAGGTCAAGCTGCCCGTCGTCGTGCGCATCCCCTACGGCGGCGGCATCGGCGCGGTCGAGCACCACTCCGAGTCGCCGGAGGCGCTGTTCGCCCATGTGGCGGGCCTGAAGGTGGTCTCGCCGTCGAACGCCTCGGACGCGTACTGGATGATGCAGCAGGCCATCCAGAGCGACGACCCGGTGATCTACTTCGAGCCCAAGCGGCGCTACTGGGACAAGGCCGAGGTCGACCCCGAGGCCATCCCGGCCCCGCTGCACAAGGCGCGCGTGGTCCGTGAGGGCACGGACCTGACCCTGGCGGCCTACGGCCCGATGGTGAAGCTGTGCCAGGAGGTCGCGGCCGCGGCGGCCGATGAGGGCAAGCACCTGGAGGTGCTGGACCTGCGCTCGGTCAGCCCGCTGGACTTCGACGCGATCCAGGCATCCGTGGAGAAGACCCGCCGCCTGGTCGTGGTGCACGAGGCGCCGGTGTTCTTCGGCTCCGGCGCGGAGATCGCCGCGCGGATCACCGAGCGCTGCTTCTACCACCTGGAGGCACCGGTGCTCCGGGTCGGCGGCTACCACGCCCCGTACCCGCCGGCCCGGCTGGAGGAGGAGTACCTGCCCGACCTGGACCGCGTGCTCGACGCCGTCGACCGCTCGCTGGCGTACTGAGGAGGGGACGTGACGACGATGACGGATGCGTCCGTACGCGAGTTCAAGATGCCCGACGTGGGCGAGGGGCTCACCGAGGCCGAGATTCTCAAGTGGTACGTCCAGCCGGGTGACACGGTCACCGACGGCCAGGTGGTCTGCGAGGTGGAGACGGCGAAGGCCGCCGTCGAGCTGCCCATCCCCTACGACGGCGTGGTGCGCGAGCTGCGCTTCCCCGAGGGCACCACGGTGGACGTGGGCACGGCCATCATCACCGTCGCCGTGGGCGGCGGCGCCGCGCCCGAGGCCCCCGAGGCGCCCGCCGAGCAGCCCCGGGCGGAATCCGCGCCGGCCGCGGAGGAGCCGAAGCCGGAGGGCCGCCAGCCGGTCCTGGTCGGCTACGGCGTGGCCACCACCTCGACCAAGCGCCGCCCCCGCAAGGGCCCCCAGGCCGATGTGCCGCCACCGGCGCAGGCGATCCAGGCCGAGCTGAACGGCCACGGCGGCACCCTCGCCGAGAAGCCGCGCCCGCTGGCCAAGCCCCCGGTGCGCAAGCTGGCCAAGGACCTCGGCGTCGACCTGGCCTCGATCACCCCGTCCGGCCCGGACGGCGTCATCACCCGCGAGGACGTCCACGCGGCGGCCGCCCCGCGCGCCGCCGAACCGGTCACCGAGGCCCCGGCCGCCGCACCGGCGGCCCCGGCCGCCGCCCCCGCGGCCCCGGTGCCCGTGGCGTCGTACGACACCGCGCGCGAGACCCGCGTCCCGGTCAAGGGCGTCCGCAAGGCCACCGCGCAGGCGATGGTCGGCTCGGCGTTCACGGCACCGCACGTCACCGAGTTCGTGACGGTGGACGTGACCCGCACGATGCGACTGGTCGAGGAGCTGAAGCAGGACAAGGACATGCAGGGCCTGCGGGTCAACCCGCTCCTGCTCATCGCCAAGGCCCTGCTGGTCGCCATCAAGCGCAACCCGGACATCAACGCCTCCTGGGACGAGGCCAACCAGGAGATCGTGCTCAAGCACTACGTCAACCTGGGCATCGCCGCGGCCACCCCCCGCGGGCTGATCGTGCCGAACATCAAGGACGCGCACGACAAGACGCTCCCGCAACTGGCCGAGGCGCTCGGCGAACTGGTGACGACGGCCCGCGAGGGCAAGACCTCACCGGCGGCGATGCAGGGCGGCACGGTGACCATCACCAACGTCGGCGTCTTCGGCGTCGACACCGGCACGCCCCTGCTGAACCCGGGCGAGTCCGCGATCCTCGCGGTCGGCGCGATCAAGCTCCAGCCGTGGGTCCACAAGGGCAAGGTGAAGCCGCGTCAGGTCACCACCCTCGCCCTCTCCTTCGACCACCGCCTGGTCGACGGCGAACTGGGCTCCAAGGTCCTGGCGGACGTGGCGGCGATCCTGGAACAGCCGAAGCGGTTGATCACCTGGGGCTGAGGCCCCGTCGGTGGGTAACCTCCGACAGATGAAGGGGACGGTCGCAACCAGCCTTCGCGACCGCCCCCTTCGTCATTCAGTGCCGGTCGGGCTTGTTCGAGCACGTCAGGTCTCGGCCCCACTTTCTCCCTGCACTTTCTACCTGCGGAAATGCCGAGACCGTAAGCTCCACTCACGGTTTTGAACGTCTTTCGGTGCTCTAGGGGCATGCGGTCGGCGAGAGCCTTCCGGGTGTTGCTGTGCCCGGGTTCCTTGCAGACATCCACCGCCGGCGACCAATGGCTTCCGTCCGGCATGGACCGGCGAAGCGGCCCGGTCAGTCGGTGGACGGCCGGGTGCGGAGGGTGTTGAGGAGGGCCGCTCCCCGTTCCGCGTCGTCCACGCTGACTGCGAAGTCGGCGCGGCGGCCCCGGGGCCGGATGACCAGGCAGTCGCCGGCGCGGAGCATGACCGTCGTGCCGAGGCCGCTGATCCGGTATCCCCAGCCGCCGACCTGGGACGGCCGCCGCTGCTCGGCGCGGGCGGTCTCGATGGCGTCCGGGGACCAGCGGCGGACGGGCCAGCCCAGCGGGCCGAACGACACCTCCAGGCCCGCCTCCGACACCTTCGCCTGGACCGAGGAGAACGTGGCGCAGCTGAGCGAGACGACGACGGACGCCGCGCACGTCGTCCCCAGCCCGGCGGGGCCGGCCAGACCCATGGCCAGGGCGACCAGCGCGACGACGGCCACCAGCCCGGCGACCGCCGCCAGCAGCCCCAGCCAGGGGTTGGCCGTCCGGGAGAACCACACCAGGCGTTCGCCCTCGGGCACCTCCAGCGTGGGCGCGGCGGCCGGGCCGGCGGCGGGCCGCGGGGCGAGCCGCCAGGTGGCCGCCACCGCGACCGCCGCCAGCGCGCCGATCAGCACCACTCCGAGCACCGGCTGGCGGGCCTGGTGCCAGTCGGTGTGGTCCAGGTTCGCCCGGACGACGGACACCTGGGCGCCGACGAGCACCGCCCCCATGGGCGCCAGCGTCATCGCCCGCCAGGGGTGCGCGGTCGTGCCGGAGCGGCGCGGGCGCACGCTCGTCGCGAGGACGGCCAGCAGCCAGACGCCGGCCGGGACCAGGCAGGCCGCCCACAGGGGGAGCGAGCCGTCGGGGGTGCCGCCACCGCTCCAGTGGGTCGCCGGCCGGTCGGGCAGCCGGTCCCGCAGGGCCCAGGGCAGTCCGGCGAGCACGGCCGTGACGCCCGCCGTCGCGCCGATCGGCCACCATCGCGCGGTACGGCTCCGGGACACCGGCCCGGTTTCCCCGCCCGTCATGTCAACCCCCGGATCATCTCGATGACATCGGTCCGGCTGTAGCCCAGCCGGGACGCTTCCGCGACCAGCTCACGCACCCTGATCTGGAGGCCGGAGCGGCGGGCCGCCCCCTGGGCGACCGTGATGCCCCGGCCGCGCCGGAACTCCAGCAGGCCCTCGTCGCGCAGCTCGCGCAGTCCGCGCAGCACGGTGTTGACGTTGATGTCGAGGGCCGCGGAGAGGTCCCGGGCGGAGGGCAGCCGATCGCCGGCGCGGCACTCGCCCTCGGCGATGGCCCGCCGGACCGCCGCGGCGACCTGTTCGTGCAGCGGGCGGGTGTCGGACGTGTCCAGACGCAGCAGCATGGTGCCAATGAAACTAGCACCATGCGTGCCAATGAGGAACCGGGTACAGCGAGAAGGGGGCCCGCCGCGGCAAGCGACGGGCCCCCTACGGGCGAGTGGGACGGTGTCAGCCCAGGCGGGCGAAGCCGTAGTTGAGGAGCTTCTTCGCGTCCGCCTCGCGGTTGGCGATGGAGGAGGAGGCGAGGACGGTGCCGATGACCGTCTTGTTCTTCCGGGTCGCGGCGAAGACCAGGCAGTACTTGGCCTCCGGGCCGGAGCCGGTCTTCACGCCGATGGTCCCGCTGTAGCTGCTGAGCAGCCCGTTGGTGTTCTTCCAGGGGGCCATCGTGCGGGTGCCGCCCGACTTGGTGCGGGTCTTGGCGGTGTACGTCTTGGTCTTGACGATCGCGCGGAACGTGGAGTTCTTCATCGCGCTGCTGGCGATCTTCGTCAGGTCGCGCGGCGTCGAGTAGTTGCTGCCGTTGCCGATGCCGTCGAAGGAGTCGAAGTGGGTGTTCTTCAGGCCCAGGTTCTTGGCGGCGGTGTTCATCTTGCCGATGAAGTTCTTCACGCGCGCCGCCCGGGTCGAGCCGGAGCCGTACTTGTCGGCGAGCGCGTAGGCGGCGTCGCAGCCGGACGGCAGCATCAGGCCGTACAGCAACTGCCGGACGGTCACCTGGTCGCCGACGATCAGATGGGCCTGGGAGGCGTTGTTCTTGACGACGTAGTCGCTGTACGCCTTCTGGATCGTGACCTTGGCGTCGAGGTTGAGGTTCGGCTGGGCGAGCACGACCTTGGCGGTCATGATCTTCGTGGTGGAGCCGGTGGAGAGCCGGGTGTCCGCCTTCTTGCCGTACAGCGTCGAGCCGCCCGCGTTGTTCATCAGGTACCCGCCCTTGGCCACGATCGAGGGCGCGGTGACGGCCTGCGCGGGCGCCGCGGTGAGGGCGCCGGTGGCGGCCAGCGCGCCGGCGGTGACGGTGACGACGGCGGCCCTGCGGAGACTGGTGCCCTTAATGCCGGTAATCAACTGATGTACCTCGAATGTGTTGAATGCCCCTGATGTGCGGCCGAGTTGAGGTGGGTGCGCAAGAGGGCCGCATGTGTGTGACACGTAAGTAGCACAGATGGTTGTGCGGTCGCCGGGGGAGGGACGTTTCCAGGCCGCGGGGGTCCGCATGGTGGACGGCCCACCACTTGCGCACGTGTTGTATCTATCCTGTGGGCATGAGAACGGCCGTCGAGCATCCCGCGTCCCAGTCCCTCAAACAGCCACCCGCCGCCGAACGCGTGTACACCCACGTCAAGCAGGGCGTGCTCGACCGCCGCTACGAGGGCGGCACCCTGCTGACCGAGGGCGAGCTGGCCGAGGCCGTCGGGGTCTCGCGCACGCCCGTCCGGGAGGCGCTGCTGCGCCTGGAGGCCGAGGGCCTGATCCGCCTCTACCCGAAGAAGGGCGCCCTGGTCCTGCCGGTCTCCGCGCAGGAGATCGCGGACGTGGTGGAGACCCGGCTGCTGGTCGAGGAGCACGCGGCCCGCAAGGCGGTACCCGCCCCGCCGGGTCTGCTGGAGCGGCTGGCCGAGCTGCTGGAGCGGCAGAAGGCGCAGGCCGCCGCCGGGGACCTGGCCGCCGCCGCGGTCACCGACCGCTGCTTCCACGCCGAGATCGTGCGCAGCGGGGGCAACGAGATCCTCTCCCGGCTCTACGACCAGCTACGCGACCGCCAGTTGCGGATGGGCGTCGCCGTCATGCACTCCCATCCCGACCGGATCGCCAAGACGCTCGCCGAGCACGAGGAGATCCTGGACGCGCTGCGTGCCGGGGACGCCGAGACGGCCGTCGGGGTCGTGCACCGGCACGTGAGCTGGGTCTCCAACCTCGCGCGGGGTGAGGTCCGATGAGCGCCCCGGGGCGCGACGCCACCCTCCCGGGCGACCCCCCGGGCGGCCGCCGGGCGGTCGTCGTCTGGTCCATAGGCGTGGCGGTCTACTTCGTCGCCGTCATCTTCCGCACGTCGCTGGGGGTGGCCGGGCTCGACGCGGCCGACCGCTTCCACGTGGGCGCCTCCGCCCTCTCCACCTTCTCCATACTCCAGCTGCTGGTCTACGCCGGCATGCAGATACCCGTCGGCCTGCTGGTCGACCGGCTCGGCACCAAGAAGGTGCTGAGCATCGGCGCGCTGCTGTTCACCGTCGGACAGCTGGGCTTCGCCTTCTCCCCGTCCTACGGCACCGCGCTCGCCTCCAGGGCCCTGCTGGGCTGTGGCGACGCGATGACCTTCATCAGCGTGCTGCGGCTGGGCACCCGCTGGTTCCCGGCCCGCCGCGGCCCGATGGTCGCGCAGCTCGCGGGGCTGGTCGGCATGGCGGGCAACCTGGTCTCCACCCTGGTCCTGGCCCGGCTGCTGCACGGCGTCGGCTGGACCCCGGCGTTCGCGGGCAGCGCGCTGGCGGGCGCGCTCGTCCTGGTGCTGACCCTGCTGTTCCTGAAGGACCACCCCGAGGGCATGGAACCGGAGCCGTCCCCGCACCGGGGCGCCGCCTACGTCCGCGGGCAGATCGCCGCCGCCTGGCGCGAGCCGGGCACCCGGCTGGGCCTGTGGGTGCACTTCACCACCCAGTTCCCGGCGATGGTGTTCCTGCTGCTGTGGGGCCTGCCGTTCCTCGTCGAGGCGCAGGGGCTCAGCCGGGCCACGGCGGGCGAGCTGCTCACCCTCGTCGTGCTGTCCAACATGGTGATCGGCCTGGTGTACGGCCAGATCGTGGCCCGGCACCACGCGGCGCGGCTGCCGCTGGCGCTGGGCACGGTGGGCGCGACCGCGCTGCTGTGGGCGGCGACCCTGGCCTACCCCGGGCGGCACGCGCCGATGTGGCTGCTGCTGGTGCTGTGCGCGGTGCTCGGCGCGTGCGGGCCGGCGTCCATGCTCGGCTTCGACTTCGCCCGGCCGGCCAATCCGCCCGAGCGGCAGGGCACGGCGTCCGGCATCACCAACATGGGCGGCTTCATCGCCTCCATGACGACGCTGTTCGCGATCGGCGTGCTGCTGGACGCGACCGGGGACGACTACACCGTGGCCTTCGGCTCCGTGTTCGTGCTCCAGGCGCTCGGGGTGAGCCAGATCCTCCGGCTGCGGGGGCGGGCGGCCCGGCGGGAGCGGGAGCAGTTGATCTCCAGCCGCATAGAGACGGTGCACGTGCCCGCGTAGCCCTACGGCGAGAGTGCGCTTTTGGTGGCAGGGCTTACGGGGTGACCGCGAAGTTGCGCAGGATGGCCGCCGCCAGCTCCTGGTCGCCCTCCGTCTTCACCCGGTCCGCCACCGCCTCGGGGGAGACCCGGCCGCAGGCCAGGCGGACGTAGGTCTCCCAGTCGAGGGTGAGGGTGGCGGCCGGGCCGAGGGCGGGGACGGTCTCCACGGTGCCGCGGCCCTGGATGTCGACGCGGACGGTGCGCAGGAACTCGACCGGGCCGTGCACGTCGAACACGATCGCCGAGCTGCGCGGGGCGTTCGCGTCCCGCGCGACGACCTTGGGCAGCGCATCGAGCAGCACGTCCCGGGTGACGTACGCGCCCGGCGAGTCCAGGCTGCCGGGGCGGCCGAGGGCCGTGCGCAGGTCCTGCTCGTGCACCCACACGTCGAACGCCCGCATGCGGTAGGCCTGCTCCAGGGTGATCTCCTTGCCGAGCGGGCCGCGCACCAGGGTGCCGGGGTCCCGGGACTCGCCCCGTATCTGGCGGTTGCGGCGGATGACCGTGTACTCCAGCTCGGCCGTCATCTCCGGCGCGGTGTGGTGGCGGCGGACGTCGACCTGCATCTCCATGTAGCGCTGGTGCTCGGTGGCGACGTGGAAGAGGTCGCGCGGCAGGGCGTGGATGGGGCGCGGGTCGCCGAGCATCTCGCAGTCCATGCCGATGACGTGGGAGATGATGTCGCGCACCGACCAGCCGGGGCACGGGGTCCGCCGGTTCCACTCGCCCTCGACGAGTGACTGGGCCATCTCGGATATCGCTTCGATGGAGTGCGTCCAGGCGTCGGCGTAGGGCTGGAGAGTGGGATGCAGACTCACGGAACGGGACCCCTCGGCGGTCGGTACACGGGCGGGTTTGCGGCGGTTTCACCGGCGGACGGCGGCTGCACTTCGGCGGGTGTCTTGAGACGCTAAGTTACGCTGCGGAAAGGCACCCCGGCAGTGCTTTCGTGTGACGATCGTAGGCCCGTATGGACGACTCGAATCCCAGGACGGTGGTAGTGTGCGCGCCTCGCTGATCCAAGCAGCCGTGGACGAGCGGGAACCGGCCGACTCCCGGCGCCGGCGCCTGGCCGCGCTGGTGCGCGAGCAGAGCGGCGCCGACCTCGTCGTCCTGCCGGAGCTGTGGACCACCGGTGCCTTCGCCTACGAGGAGTTCGGCCGCGCGGCCGAGCCGCTGGAAGGGCCGACGTACGAGGTGATGGCCAAGGCGGCGAGCGACGCGGGCGTGTGGCTGCACGCGGGCTCCATCCCGGAACGCGACCCCGAAGGCCCCCTCTACAACACCTCGCTCGTCTTCTCCCCCTCCGGTGAACTGGCCGCGGCCTACCGCAAGATCCACCGCTTCGGCTTCGACAAGGGCGAGGCCGTGCTGATGGGCGCGGGCCGGGACCTGGTGACGGTCCGGCTGCCGGAGACCACGCTCGGCCTGGCCACCTGCTACGACCTCCGTTTCCCCGAACTCTTCCGCGCGCTGGCCGACGCGGGCGCCGAGACGCTGGTGATCCCGGCGGGCTGGCCCGAGCGGCGACGCGCGCACTGGACGCTGCTGGCTCAGGCGCGGGCGGTGGAGAACCAGGCGTTCGTCCTCGCCTGCGGAACGGCCGGGACGCACGCCGGAGTTCCCCAGGCGGGTCACTCGATCGTGGTGGATCCGTGGGGCGAGGTGCTCGCGGAGGCCGGCCCCGGCGAGGAGGTCCTCACGGTCGACATCGACCCGGTGAAGCCGGCCGCGACCCGGGAGCAGTTCCCGGCGCTGAAGGACCGCGTCCTGGGCCTGGAACCGCCCCGGCACCGGGCCTGAGCCTCCTCGCGGCCGGGGCCGGGCCCCTCTCGTGGCCTCGGTCGGGCCCCTCCCGCGGCCGTAGTCAGTCCTCTCCCGCGGGGCCGGGATCAGTACTCTCTCGCGGCCGGTATCAGTCCTCCTCGCCCTCCTTCTCGGCGAGGTGGATCACGCACACCGCGACCGCGATCAGCAGTGCCGGATCGGCGTCGTCCCGGACGACGTCCACGCCGTAGGTGTCGCGGACGGTCAGCCAGCGGCGGGTGATCACCGCCAGGAGTTCGCCGTCGTACTCGACGGCGAACTCGCGGTCCAGGACTCTGCCGCTCACGTCCAGCTCGGTGCCGTCCGCCAGGGCGACCCGGTAGTGGTTGCGGAGCAGGGACAGCCGCTTGCGCCGGACGCGGGCCAGGGCCTCGCCGTCCCGTTCGATCACCATGGTGTCGCGCAGCGCGAACATCTTCTGGTGGATGTCGATCAGGACCCGCCCCTCGGTGTCCTTCAGCTCGAAGGTGTCCCGCAGCCGCATGGCCTTGCCGTCGACGAGGTAGGTCTTCCGGCCGTGCTCGTCCTCGATCCACCAGTCGTCACCGATGCCGAGGATCCGGTCGCGTACGAGGAATCTCATACGGTGCATGCTTCCCCGGCGCTGGGCGGTCGTCACAAAGCCGTCATACGGGCACGGCCCCCTCTCCCGGCACCCCGCCGAACCGCTTGCGGTACGCCGACGGGCTCAGCCCCGTCTGGCGGCGCAGCCGGGCGCGCAGGTTGGCCGCCGTGCCCAGGCCGCTGCGCGCCGCCACCACGTCCAGCCGCTCCTCGCCCCGCTCGATCAGCCGGCAGGCCAGCGCCACGCGCTCCCCGGTGAGCCAGGCCAGCGGTGTCGTGCCGAGCTGGCTGCGGAAGCGGCGGTGCAGGGTGGCCGGCGAGACGGCGGCGCGGGCGGCGAGAGCGGCGACGGTCAGCGGCTCGCCCAGGCGTTCCTGCGCCCAGGCCAGCAGCGGGCCGAGGGACTCGTCGGGCACCTCGGGCACCGGGCGCTCCACGAACTGGCGTTGCCCGCCGTCGCGGTGGGCGGCGAAGACCAGGCGCCGGGAGACGGCGTTCGCCATCTCCGCCCCGTGGTCGCGGCGCCAGATGTGCAGCCCGAGGTCGAGCGCCGCGGCGCTGCCCGCCGCGGTGAGGATGTCGCCCTCGTCGACGAACAGCACATCGGGCTCCAGCCGCACCGCGGGATGCAGGTCCCGGAAGGTCTCCGCCCACATCCAGTGGGTGGTGGCCCGGCGGCCGTCCAGCAGCCCGGCCTCGGCGAGCGCGAAACTGCCGGTGCAGAAGCTGACGACGCGGGCGCCCCGCGCGTGGGCGCGGCGGATCGCGGCCAGGACGTCCGGCCCGCGCGGCACGACGTTGTCCGGGCGGCCGGGCACGATCAGGGTGCCGGCGGTGTCCACCGCTTCCAGGCCGGACAGGCCGCCCATGGTGAAGAAGCCGTGGTTCATCCGGATCTCGGGGCCGGGCGCGCACAGCGTCACCTCGTAGAGGGGCCCGTTCAGGCCCAGTTCGGGGCGGGGCAGCCCGAACATCTCGGTGGCGACACCGACCTCGAACGGGTTGGTGCCCGCGTCGACGAGCACCGCCACCCGGTGCGGGGCCTGAGAGGATTCTTGCGGCATATGCGATTCCTAGCACTCGTACGGCGGCCCGGCCACCCGCACGATGAGCGCATGGCACACACGGAACACACAGCACCGGTCCTCCTCGCGCAGGCCCTCGCCTCCTTCACCGAGCAGTGGAGCCCCCGCATCGTCACCACGGTCAACGACTACGACGTGCGCGTGGCGAAGGTGGAGGGCGAGCACCTCTGGCACGTGCACGAGAACACCGACGAGTTCTTCCTGGTCCTGTCCGGGGAGCTGCACATAGGTCTGCGCGAGCCGGCCGGCGAGCGCACGGTGGTGCTGCCCAGGGGCTCGGTGTTCACCGTCCCGCGCGGCACCGAACACAAGCCGTACGCGCGCGTGCCCACCGAGATCATGCTCTTCGAGCCCGCCGGCACCCTCACGGTGGGCGACCGGCACGAGGAGGTACCGGACCACGTGGACGTCACCGCGGGCCACGCCCTCGGCTGACCGGGCGGTGGAATCCACCCGGCGTCGGAGCGGCGGGCCGGTGAACTTCTCGCGTTGTCACGGAAGTCGCCCAACCAAGCGGGAGCAGTCCGAGTCGGAAGGTGCGTAAGACGCACGGTCGCGCACGTCCTCTCGGAGGTTTGCCATGCTCGCTCGTCCCGCCCGCCGCCGGGTGCTCCGCGCCGTCCCGGTGACGGCCCTCGTCCTCGGTACGGCCCTGGCCGTCCCGCTCACCCTGGCCGGCCCGGCCGGTGCCGCGCCGGCTCCGGCCACCGCCGAGGTCAACCAGTACGACTGGCAGCTCGCCTACAAGGCCGCCGCCGGCCAGGCCAACAAGGTCACCGTCACCGCCTCGCTCACCGCCGACCGCACGGGCATCACCTATCTCATCGACGACGTGGTGCCGGTCGGGGCGGGCCACGGCTGCGGCCACCCCGTCGCCGCGGACCACACGAAGGTCTCCTGCACGGTCACCCTCGTGGACAGCCAGGACCCCTACGCCGCCCTGGTCATGGACCTCGGCGACCGCGGCGACACGGTCGCCTACAAGAACGCCACCGACCAGATCTACTCCTACGCCGAGATCTCGCTGGGCGCCGGCGACGACAAGGCGACCGACTCGGGCCGCCTCGACGGCGCCTACGTTTCGGGCGACGCGGGCGACGACACCCTCACGGTCGGCAAGGAGGGCCTGGCCTGGGGCGGCGACGGCAACGACACGATCAACGCGGCCGGCGGCGGCAACATCGCGCAGGGCGGCAAAGGCAATGACACGCTGCGCGGCGGTGCCGGGTCCCAGTCCCTGTCCGGCGACGACGGCAGGGACACGATCACCGGCGGCACCGGCGCCGACGAGCTGTACGGCGGCAAGGGCGACGACGTCCTGTACGGCAACAGCGGCAACGACAAGCTCTACGGCAACAGCGGCAACGACCGGCTCTACGGCGGCCCGGGCCGCGACACCCTCTCCGGCGGCCCCGGCCGGAACGTGGTCCGCCAGGACTGAGGGCGCCGGGCCGCCCTTATCCACAGCCGGGTCGGGCCGGCAGAGTTGTCCACAGCCGGGCCGGCCCGGAAACAGTGACGGGAACAGTTGTCCACAGGCGCCGGAACGTCCGTCGGCGCGAGGTGGCACCCTGGATCCATGACCGACCCCGCACCCCGACGCACCCGAGTACGCGCCCCCGAGCTGATCGGCAAGGGCGGCTGGCTGAACACGGGAGACCAGCAGTACACCCTTGCCGACCTGCGTGGACGCATAGTCGTCCTGGACTTCTGGACCTTCTGCTGCATCAACTGCCTGCACGTCCTGGACGAGCTGCGCGAGCTGGAGGAGAAGCACCGGGACACGCTCGTGGTGATCGGGGTGCACTCGCCGAAGTTCGTGCACGAGGCCGACCACCAGGCCGTCGTGGACGCCGTCGAGCGCTACGGCGTGGCGCACCCGGTCCTGGACGACCCGGAGCTGGCCACCTGGAAGCAGTACGCGGTGCGCGCCTGGCCCACCCTCGTGGTGATCGACCCCGAGGGCTACGTCGTCGCCCAGCACGCCGGCGAGGGCCACGCGCACGCCATCGAGCGGCTGGTCGAGGAGCTGGAGGCCGAGCACGAGGCGAAGGGCACCCTGCGCCGCGGCGACGGCCCCTACGTGCCGCCGGAGCCCGAGCCGACGACGCTGCGCTTTCCCGGCAAGGCGCTGCTGCTGCCCTCGGGGAACTTCCTGGTCAGCGACACCACCCGGCACCAGCTGGTGGAGCTGGCCGAGGACGCCGAGACGGTTCTGCGGCGGCTCGGCACCGGCACGCGCGGCTTCGCCGACGGCGGCCCGGACCAGGCGTCCTTCAACGAGCCGCAGGGTCTCGCCCTGCTGGACGACGGCTCCGTGGTGGTCGCCGACACCGTGAACCACGCCCTGCGCCGCCTGGAGCTCGCCACCGGCGAGGTGACCACCCTGGCGGGTACCGGCAGGCAGTGGTGGCAGGGCTCGGCCACCTCCGGCCCGGCCCGCGAGGTGGACCTCTCCTCCCCGTGGGACGTGGCGGTCTTCGGCGGCAAGGTGTGGATCGCGATGGCGGGCGTGCACCAGCTGTGGACCTACGACCCGGACGGCGGGACGGTGGCCGTGGCGGCCGGCACCACCAACGAGGGCCTGGTGGACGGTCCCGGCGCCGAGGCCTGGTTCGCCCAGCCCTCCGGCCTCGCGGCCACCGCCGACCGGCTGTGGCTCGCCGACTCCGAGACGAGCGCCCTGCGCTGGGTGGACACCGACGGGCACGTGCACACCGCCGTGGGCACCGGGCTGTTCGACTTCGGCCACCGGGACGGCGCCGCCGGCCAGGCGCTCTTGCAGCACCCGCTGGGCGTGACCGCCCTGCCGGACGGCTCGGTCGCCGTCGCCGACACCTACAACCACGCCCTGCGCCGCTACGACCCCGCCACCGGCGAGGTCACCACGCTCGCCACCGATCTGCGCGAGCCCAGCGACGCCGTCCTCGTCGGCGAGGACATCGTGGTGGTGGAGTCGGCCCGGCACCGGCTGACCCGGCTGCGGCTGCCCGAGGAGGCGGTGCGCGTGGAGTCGGTCGCCCACCGCACCCGGCGGGCGGCCACCGAGGTAGCCCCCGGCCGCCTTCGCCTGGACGTGATCTTCCAGGCCCCGGCCGGCCAGAAGCTCGACACCCGCTACGGCCCCTCGACCCGCCTGCTGGTCTCCGCCACCCCGCCCGAGCTGCTGCTCAAGGGCGAAGGGGCGGACACGGACCTGTCCCGCGAGCTGGAACTGAACCCGGCCGTGTCCGAGGGCGTCCTGCACGTCTCCGCGATGGCCGCCAGCTGTGACGACGACCCCGCCACCCAATACCCCGCCTGTCACGTGCACCAGCAGGACTGGGGTGTCCCGCTGCGCCTCACAGCGGGCGGGACGGACCGTCTGCCGCTCGTCCTGGCGGGCATGGACGAGCAGTAGGCGGACGGCGCGTCAGACGCCGTAGCCGTCCGAGTAGCCGTCGACGCGGTGGTGGCGGTGGGGCTCCTCCTCCACCACCGGTGTCGTCGGCGGGACGACCACGCGGCGGCGGCGGGCGATCCCGCTGAACGTCGCGACGCCGATCAGGCCCACAGCCATCAGGATCAGGCCGACGACGGTGACGTTGACGCCCTTCATGTGCCAGTCGGTCGCGAACGTCAGAATGGCCCCCACGCCGATGAGGATGATGCATCCGCCGAGACCCATGAGACCTCGCCTCCCCTTCCGGTTCCGGAATCTCCGGTGCCGTCCGGGTACCCGGCGGGGTCCCGGCTAGGCCCTGGGGGCAGGACCTAGCCCTCCAGGAAGGCCGTCAGGGCGTTCGCGAGGAGGAACGGGTCGTCCGCGCCGCACAGTTCGCGGACGCTGTGCATGGACAGGATCGCCACGCCGATGTCGACGGTGCGGATGCCGTGCCGGGCCGCGGTGATCGGGCCGATGGTGGTGCCGCACGGCATGGAGTTGTTCGACACGAAGCTCTGGAAGGGCACGCCCGCCTTCTCGCAGGCGGCGGCGAACACCGCGCGGCCCGAACCGTCGGTCGCGTAGCGGTTGTTGACGTTGACCTTGAGGATCGGTCCGCCGTTGACCCGCGGGTGGTGCGTCGGGTCGTGCCGCTCGGCGTAGTTGGGGTGCACGGCGTGACCGGTGTCGGAGGACAGGCAGACCGAGGCGGCGAAGGCGCGGGCCCGGTCCTCGAACGACCCGCCGCGCGCGAGCACCGAGCGCTCCAGGACGGAGCCGAGCAGCGGGCCGTCCGCGCCGGTGTCCGACTGGGAGCCGTTCTCCTCGTGGTCGAAGGCGGCCAGCACCGGGATGCGGGTGAGCGGGGCGCCGGAGGCCGCGACGGCGGTGAGGGCGGCGGCGCCGGCGTGCACGGACAGCAGGTTGTCCATGCGCGGGCCGGCGACCAGCTCCCGGTCCCGGCCGAGGTAGGCCGGCGGCTCCACCGGATGGGTCATCAGGTCCCAGCCGGTCACCGAGCCCTCGGTCAGCCCGGCCTCCTGCTCCAGGAAGGCGATGAGGTCGCCGTCGCCCACCTGGTCGCCGAGGCCCCACACCGGCTGGAGGTGCCGCTGCTTGTCGAGTTTGAGCCCCTCGGTGCCGACCGAGCGGTCCAGGTGGATGGCGAGCTGCGGCACCCGCAGCAGCGGCCGGTCCACGTTGACCAGGACGGACGAGCCGTCGCGCAGGGTCAGCCGGCCGGCCAGCCCGAGGTCCCGGTCCAGCCAGGAGTTGAGCAGCGGGCCGCCGTAGATCTCCACGGCGACCTGACGCCAGCCGTGCGCCCCGCTGTCCGGGCGCGGCTTGACCCTCAGGCTGGGGGAGTCGGTGTGCGCGCCGATGATGTGGAAGGGGGTGTGCGCCTCGGCGCCCTCGGGCACGTACCAGGCCACGATCGCGCCGCCGCGCAGCACGTACTTGCCCCCGTGCGTCCCGTCCCAGGCGTCCGTCTCCGCGACCTGCCGGAAGCCCGCCTTCTCCAGCCGCTCGGCGGTGTTCGCCACGGCGTGGTACGGCGACGGGCTCGCCGCCAGGAAGGACATCAGGTCGTCGGTGTGGCCGCGGTCGAAGGTGAGAGGCGCGCGCGCAGCGCTCGCTGAAGGGGCGGCGTCGGGTGACGGGCGGGATGGTGCGCTCATGGGATTCACCTTAACGACGTGCACGGGCCCGCTCCCGGAAAGAGAGCGGGCCCGTGCGAGGAATCGACGGGGACGTCCGGAACGTCGGGAAACCGGGCGCCCGGGACGCCGGGGCCTAGAACGCGGCCTCGTCCAGTTCCATCAGGTCCAGCTCCACGTTGCCGGCGACCTTGCGGGCGAGGGTGACGCCCGGCAGGACGTTCGCCGCGAAGAACTTCGCCGCGGCGATCTTGCCGGTGTAGAAGGCCTTGTCCTTCGCCGAGGCGGTGGCCAGCTTCTCGGCGGCGACCGCGGCGCCCTTGAGGAGGAGGTAGCCGACGACCACGTCACCGGAGGCCATGAGCAGGCGGGTGGTGTTCAGGCCCACCTTGTAGATGTTCTTGGTGTCCTGCTCGGTGGCGGCCAGGTCGGTCAGCATCAGGCCGACGATCGCCTCCAGCTCCACGGCCGCCTTGGCCAGCTGCTCGCGGGCGCCGGCCAGCTCCTCGCCGCCGGTGCCGAGCGCCAGGAACTTCTTGATGTCCTCGGCGAGTGAGTTCAGCGCGGCGCCCTGGTTGCGGACGATCTTCCGGAAGAAGAAGTCCTGGCCCTGGATCGCCGTGGTGCCCTCGTACAGGGTGTCGATCTTGGAGTCCCGGATGTACTGCTCGACCGGGTACTCCTGGAGGAAGCCGGAGCCGCCGAAGGTCTGCAGCGACTGGGCGAGCTGCTCGTAGCCCTTCTCGGAGCCGTAGCCCTTGACGATCGGCAGCAGCAGGTCGTTCAGCGCGTGCTCGGCGGAGGCGTCCTCGCCGTTCGCCTCCTTGATCTGGATGGCGTCCTGGACCGAGGCGGTGTACAGCACCAGGGCGCGCATGCCCTCCGCGTACGCCTTCTGCGTCATCAGCGAGCGGCGCACGTCGGGGTGGTGGGTGATGGTGACCTTGGGCGCGGTCTTGTCCATGAAGTTCGCCAGGTCCGGGCCCTGGACGCGCTCCTTGGCGTACTCCAGCGCGTTCAGGTAGCCGGTGGACAGCGTGGAGATCGCCTTCGTGCCGACCATCATGCGGGCGAACTCGATGATGCGGAACATCTGGCGGATGCCGTCGTGCTTGTCGCCGATCAGCCAGCCCTTGGCGGGGTGCTGGTCGCCGAAGGTCATCTCGCACGTGTTGGAGACCTTCAGGCCCATCTTGTGCTCGACGTTGGTGGCGTAGACGCCGTTGCGCTCGCCCAGCTCGCCGGTCTCGAAGTCGAACAGGTACTTCGGCACGAGGAAGAGGGACAGGCCCTTGGTGCCGGGGCCGGCGCCCTCGGGACGCGCGAGCACGTAGTGAAGGATGTTCTCCGACATGTCGTGCTCACCGGAGGTGATGAAGCGCTTCACGCCCTCGATGTGCCAGGAGCCGTCCTCCTGCTGGACGGCCTTGGTGCGGCCGGCGCCCACGTCGGAGCCCGCGTCGGGCTCGGTGAGCACCATGGTGGAGCCCCACTGCTTCTCGGTGGCGATCTTGGCGATGTGCTTCTGGACCTCGTTGCCCTCCTCGAAGAGGATGCCGGCGAACGCGGGGCCCGAGGAGTACATCCACACGGCCGGGTTGGCGCCCAGGATCAGCTCGGCGTAGGCCCAGATCAGGGAGCGCGGCGAGGTGGTGCCGCCGATCTCCTCGGGCAGGCCGAGCCGCCAGTACTCGGAGTCCATGAAGGCCTGGTAGCTCTTCTTGAAGGACGCCGGGACCGGCGCGGTGTTGGTCTCGGGGTCGAAGACCGGCGGGTTGCGGTCGGCGTCGGCGAAGGACTCGGCCAGCTCGTTCTCCGAGAGGCGGGTCATCTCCTCCAGGATGCTCTTGGCGGTGTCGACGTCCATCTCCTCGAACGGGCCGGTGCCGTACACCTTGTCGCGCCCGAGTACTTCGAAGAGGTTGAACTCGATGTCGCGGAGATTCGACTTGTAGTGCCCCATGGCGACGGCTCCGTAGAGGGATCGGCGAGGCACTGACTCCTCGCACCTAGTTCACGTACCAACAAGTAGCTACGATGATGCTACCCGTCGGTAATAAGACGCAACCCCGATCCGGGCATCTGTGACGCGTCTCAAGTGGCGCTGAGGGCGCCTTGTACATGCCAGGTGCATGCCCCCTGAGCGCCCCGTGAACACCCCCGCGCGCCCTCGCCGTTCGGGTGGGGCCGGTGCCCGGCGCTCCTCCCCGGCCGGCGCGCGGAGTTCCTGTGCCGTAGTCCATCCGGGTGGCGGGGCGGCTCGGTACGCTTCTGCTCATGTACGGCTACGACCAGAACGTGGGCGCTCAGCAGCAGTACGCCCCGCCGCAGCAGCAGATGCCGGGCGGTGTCGGCGGGTACGGCCAGCAGCCGCCGCTCTATCCGGAGCCGTCCCCGCCCTCGCTCGCGGACGCGGTGCGCGCCTTCACCACCGGGCAGATGGCCGCCGAGGACTTCCAGCAGATCTTCGCCACCTCCAAGGTGTACTGCCCGCGCGGCGACACCCCGGGCTTCCTCGCGCTGCACAACACCCAGCAGCCGGTGATCCCGATGTTCACCTCGCTGAAGGAGCTGCGCCGGTACGCGGGCAAGGAGTCCAAGTACTTCGTCATCACCGGCGCCGAGGTGATCGACCTGCTGCCCACCGGTTACGGCTTCGTCCTGGACATGGAGGGCGAGCACCGGATCGTGTTCGACGCCAAGGCGGTCGAGCAGATGGTCGACTTCGCGATGCGGCGCATGTACGGCGGCGGCTGAGCGGTCACCCGGACGCGGTCCCGGAGGGAATTCTCTCCGGGCCTCTTCTGTTGTGGGCGACAAGAAGTTCAACGCTCAACTAAAGTGGGCGTACCAAGGAGGTACCCGCCATGCCCGCAGTGACCGTCGAGAACCCGTTGACGCTGCCCCGTGTGACCGCTCCCGCCGATGCCGTGGCACGTCCCGTGCTCGCCGTCACGACCGCCCCGAGCGGTTTCGAGGGTGAGGGATTCCCGGTGCGCCGGGCGTTCGCCGGGATCAACTACCGCCACCTCGACCCGTTCATCATGATGGACCAGATGGGGGAGGTGGAGTACGCGCCGGGCGAGCCCAAAGGCACCCCCTGGCACCCGCACCGCGGCTTCGAGACCGTCACCTACATCATCGACGGCGTCTTCGACCACCAGGACTCGCACGGCGGCGGGGGCACCATCACCAACGGCGACACCCAGTGGATGACGGCCGGCTCCGGCCTGCTGCACATCGAGGCCCCGCCGGAGTCGCTGGTCGTGTCCGGCGGCCTCTTCCACGGTCTCCAGCTGTGGGTGAACCTCCCCGCCGAGGACAAGATGATGGCCCCGCGCTACCAGGACATCCGCGGCGGCAACGTCCAGCTGCTGACCACGCCCGACGGCGGCGCGCTGCTGCGTGTGATCGCCGGTGAGCTGGACGGGCACGCCGGGCCCGGCGTCACGCACACGCCGATCACGATGATCCACGCGACGGTGGCACCGGGTGCGGAGGTCACGTTGCCGTGGCGGGAGGACTTCAACGGGCTGGCGTACGTCCTCGCGGGCCGCGGCAGCGTCGGCAGGGAGCGCCGGCCGATTCACCTCGGCCAGACGGCCGTCTTCGGCGCGGGAGGCTCGCTGACCGTGCGCGCGGACGAGCGGCAGGACTCCCACACCCCGGACCTGGAGGTCGTCCTCCTCGGCGGCCGGCCGATCCGTGAGCCGATGGCCCACTACGGCCCGTTCGTCATGAACACCCGCGAGGAGCTCCAGCAGGCGTTCGAGGACTTCCGCAAGGGCCGCCTGGGGACCGTTCCGGCCGTGCACGGGATGACCGAGGGCGGAATGTAGGAACGGGCTCCGGCGGCCGGGTACCGAGGACGGGAGGCGACCGGTCGGCACCGGCTCTCCGGGGACGTGAGCGGAAACGCTCCGCTTCCCGCCTACTCCGCGCGGTGCGGCTTGTGGCGGGTGACGTGGAGGCGTACCTCCGTGGGCGGGTCGGGCCGGCCGGTGGACCGGCGAGCGGTGCGGAGGGGGCCTTCGCAGAGGGCGCCGAGGGTGGCGCCCGGCGCGGCCCCGGGAGCGAGGGTGAGCCCGACGCGGGTGTGGTGGCGGGCGGGCCGGCCGGTGATGCGTACGGTCGCGTGGTCGACCCCCGGCAGGGCCCCGGCCTCGGCCGCGATCGCGTCGCTCAGCGCCCGGTCGCGCAGTTCGACGCCTTCCTGCGGGGGTGTGCCGCCGACGGGCAGGGAGCCGGGGCGGCGCCGGCGCAGCTGGGCGAGCAGCCACCACAGGGCGAGCAGGGCGACGAGGGCGAGCGCGGCGATCACCGCGGGCCACCACCACCAGCCCTGGCCGCTCCAGCGGGTCCGGTCGGCGGACCCGAGCAGGACGTCGGCCGGGGCGGTCAGGGGCCAGCCGTCGGGCGGGACCAGACCGCGCCGCCGGTACAGGTCCAGCCCGGCGAAGAGGATCAGCAGCCCGCCCCCGAGCAGGACCAGTCCGGCGAGGCCCAGCAGACTGCGGTTGAGGATGGATCGCGGCGTCATGACGGGCTCCGGTGCTGCGTCGGTCAGTCGGTGCGTCGCCGCACGCGTACGGCGACGCGGGGAGGACGGGCGAGGGCCAGCCGGTCGCACTCCTCGTCGAGGGCGGCGGTGAGGTCCTCCTTCACCTGCCGGGGGTCTCGGAAGCGGACGTCCGCGCGGGCTTTGACGCGGTGGCGGCGTACCCGGACGCGCGCCGCGCCGACCCCGGGGACCCGCGTCGCGGCGTCCCGCAGCAGGGCGGCGGCCCCGTCCCGGTCCAGGGCGGCCCGCAGCCGGGGGCAGTCGGCGGGGCGGCGCAGGGGCAGCCAGTGCCGTAGACCGGGAGTGAGGGCCAGGACGAGCAGCCAGACGCCGGCGGCGGCGGCCACGGCGGCGCCCGTGAGCATCCACACGTCGTCCACGGGGCGGGTGGCCAGCGCGTCGGCCAGGTGCCGTCGCCACGCCGCCGCCGGGCGTCCCGCCCGTACGGCGATGACGTCGGCCAGCGCCGCGACCGCCGCGACGACGACCACCGCGGCGACCAGCGCGGCCGGGACGCGGCGCGCGGACCACGGCCGGCGGGTCCGGCGCCCGCTGCCGCGCCCACCGCCCGGCACGTCGCGTCCGGGCGGAGCGGGCTCCTTCGTCAGCGGCACCGTGGCACGCTGCGCGGAGCGGTCGGGGCCCGGGTCGGGTGTCATCGGGCTGCCCCTTCCCGCGTGGCGCGCCCGGTGGCCGGGACCGCCGTGCGGCCGGTCACCGGACCCGCCCCCGGCCCGTTCCGGCGGCGGTCACCAGCCGCCGGACGGTGAGGGTGACCTCTCCCACCCGCAGGCCGGTCAGCTGGGCCACCCGGTCGGCGACGTCCCGCCGGATTCGCGCACAGACCTGGGGGATGTCGGTGGGATAGGGCAGGTCCAGGGCCAGGTGCAGGCGCACCGACCCGGTACGGACGGCGGCGGTGGCGCTGGGTGCCGTCGGCCCGCCACGCTCCGGCGGTACGGCGGCGCGCCGGGACTGGGCCGTGCGCGCGGCCTGGGTCGCGATACGGGCGACCACCCGGTCCGGGATGACGGTGGCGCCCCGGTCGGCCGGAGGCGGCAGACCGGCACCCGGCGCCGGTTCCCCCGACGCCCCGCCGGGGGAGCCGCGCCCGGTCCTCACCGCTGCCTCCGGGCCCGGAGGTCGAGGTCGCCCTGTACGCCGAGACCGGCGAGCAGCCCCACCGCGCCCAGGACCAGCACCAGCAGAAAAGCCCAGAAGCCGCCGAAGTAACCGGCGAAGCCCAGGGCCATGCCGGCCGCGAGGCCCGTCGTCGCTGCGTTCATCGTGTACTCACCTCACGCGGCCCTCGTCCGGTTCGGCCTCTTCCTCGTCGTCGGGCAGCCGGACATCGTCGACGGCGACGTTCACCTCGACGACCTCCAGGCCGGTCATCCGCTCCACGGCGCCGATGACGTTGGTGCGGACGTTGCCCGCGACGTCGACGATGGAGACGCCGTACTCGACGACGACGTCCAGGTCCACCGCGGCCTGACGCTCGCCGACCTCGACCTTCACTCCCCGTGTGACGGCTCCCGCGGCTCCTCCGGGGACGCGTTCCCGCATGGCGCCGAAGGCGCGGGCCATCCCCGCTCCCAGGCTGTAGATGCCCGGCACCTCGCGGGCGGCCATGCCCGCGATCTTGGCCACCACGCCGTCCGCGATGGTGGTCCTCCCCCGTGTCTCGGCCGGAGCCCCGGCTCCGGTACGGCCCTTGAGCGCGCTCACGCCCGTGTCGGGCCCGCCGCCCCCGCCGACGCTGGTGATGTTGTCCGTCATGGCGGTCGCCTCGATCGGTCGCTCGGTCGGACACCGGTGTGGCGCCCGTCGCAGAGTTGGACATAACGGGCAGCGCGTTCCTCACGCGAATGAAGTGTGACGTGCATCACAACTCCCTCCCGGGTACCCGGACGGCCCCGAGCCTCGTGCGGGGCGTCATGATCGAACGCACTGTCCCACCACCACCGGAACCCGGCCTGCCAGTGCGCGACCTGCCGGACGGCTTGCTGGCCGTACGGGCGGCCGAGGGGGACGAGGACTCCTTCGCCGTTCTCGTCCAGCGGCACGGCCGGCCCCTGCTGGCCCTGGCCCGCTGCATGCTCGGCGACCCCCAGGACGCCGAGGAGGCCGTTCAGGACGCCTTCGTCAGCGCCTGGCGGCGGCTCCCGGAATACCGCCACGGCGCGGAGTTCCGTACCTGGATGCACCGGATCACCGTCAACCGCTGCCTGACCATGCGCCGTCGCCGGCCGTCACCGCTCCCGCTGGACGCCGTCGCCGAGCCCGCGGCGAAGGACGCCTGGAGCCAGCCCGCCCGGTTCGCCGAGCAGGACGCGGCCACCGCCGCCCTGTGCCGCGCGCTCGGCGATCTGGCCGCCGGGCAGCGGATCTGCTGGATCCTGCGGGAGGTGCAGGGCCTGTCCTACAAGGAGATCTCCCAGGTGACCCGGACCAGCGAACAGACGGTGCGCGGCCGGCTGTTCCGGGCCCGCCGGTCCCTCCAGGAGGCGATGAGCCCATGGCGCTAGACGGCCCGCGGACGCGGCCTTCCGAACCGCCCGCCGCCGACGGACCTCCGTTCGAGGGCGATGAGGTACTTTCCTGCGGCCGGCTGCTCAGCCGGGCCTGGGAACAGGCCCGGGACGCGGTGCCGGCCGCCGATCCGCACACCCGCTCCTGCCCCCACTGCCGTGAGGCCGCCGAGGGACTGGCCGCGGTGAGCGCGGCCACCCGGGCGCTGCGCGCCGAGGACCCGCCCGGCCTCCGCGCGCTCGCCGCACGCGTCATGGACACCGTCAGGGCGGAGGTACGGCGCGGCCGGCTGCTGCCCGTGGCCGGCCCCGGCCGGGAACCGCGCATCGCCGAGAGCGCCGCGGCGAAGGTGCTCCGGCGGGCCGCCGACACGGTCCCCGGTGCCAGGGCCGCCGCCTGCCGGCTCGTACCCGTGGGCGACGGCATCGGCGTGCGGGTGACCATGACCCTGGCCGCCGCTCTCGACCACCCGCTGCCCGAGCGGGTCCACCAGGTGCGCCGGACGGTCCTCCGCTCGGCCGGACAGGACCTGGGCATGGCGGTCACGGCCGTCGACATCGCCGTGATCGACGTTTTGGAGCCGGAGCCGGTGTGGGAGCCGTTCCGCCGTCCCGGCTCCCCGGGTGGCGGTGGTACGTGACGACCGGGGGCGGCCGGCCCGGCCCCGTTCGGCGGAACAGCGGGCGGTGCGCGTGATCGGCTGGGACGGTGCTCCCGTTGCCCACCCGTGCGCCGGCTCGCCGCTTGGTGCGTTGTGCTGCTGCTCGGCGCGCGGCCTGGCCGCCGGCCGCGCCCGGCAGTTAGGCGTGCCGCCGGAGCGGGCGGAGTTCTTCCAGGGCTCCCTGGCCTCCACCGGGCTGCCCTCCCGGTACGCGGACGGCCTGGTCTGCGTAGACGCCATCGGGTTCGCGCGGGACCGGCGCGCGGTGCTGGAGGAGAGCCGGCGGGTGCTCAAGCCCGGCGCCCGGGCGGTCCTCACCTCCGGTCGCAACCGGACCCGGCCGGTCCTGCCACCGTGGAAGGAACAGGCGGCGGGCACCGGGCTGATCCTGGACGCCGAGGAGGAACGGCAGCACGAACCAGCG
The DNA here is from genome assembly GCF_016860525.1 of Streptomyces rubradiris. NCBI lineage: Bacteria > Bacillati > Actinomycetota > Actinomycetes > Kitasatosporales > Streptomycetaceae > Streptomyces > Streptomyces rubradiris. The sequence goes on along the minus strand of NZ_BNEA01000015.1, from coordinate 4,004,054 downwards.
ATGTGGCAGCGCCTCTACCAACTGTGGATCGAGCACGAGGCGGAGCTGCGCGCCCAGCTCGGCAACGACCAGGCGGACAGCATGCTCACGGAGGCCAGGACGCGCGGGCCGGCTCTCGCGGGCCGGCAGGCGGTCACGGTTGCATTGAGGCGCCCCGAGGACTGAAGGAGTCACCCTTATGTCTCGTCGCGTTGCCGTCTACGGAGCCGGATCGTGGGGAACCGCGTTCTCCCTCGTCCTGGCCGACGCCGGTTGCGACGTCACCCTGTGGGCGCGGCGGGCGGACCTGGTGAATGCCATCAACCGAACGCACGATCCGTAGCGTCGGCAGTACCCCTGATCCGCGTGCCCTGTTCTCGCCTGCGAGCGGGAGGGGGCCTTTCACCGTGCCCGGTACCCTGCCCGCATGATTCGCGCTGTGATCTTCGACGTCGGGGAGACACTCGTTCGAGACGATCGGTACTGGGCATCGTGGGCTGACTGGCTGGACGTCCCCCGCCACACGCTCTCCGCGCTCGTCGGAGCGGTCGTTGCGCAGGGCCGCGATAACGCTGACGCCCTCCGCCTCGTCCGACCCGACATCAACGTCACAGCCGAGTACCGGGCACGGGAGGCCGCCGGCCGTGGCGAGCACCTGGACGACAGTGACCTGTACGACGACGTCCGGCCCGCACTGGCCGAGCTGCGTCGACTCGGCGTCCGGGTCGTCATCGCCGGGAACCAGACCGCCCGCGCTGGTGATCTGCTTCGGGCCCTTGACCTGCCGGCGGACGTGATCGCGACGTCCGGTGAGTGGGGCGTAGCCAAGCCGCAACCGGAGTTCTTCCAGCGGGCCGTCGAGGCCGGGCAGGCCCCGGCCGAGGAGACGCTGTATGTCGGCGACCACCCGGCCAACGACGTATTCCCCGCGGCGGCAGCCGGACTACGGACCGCGCACCTGCGCCGGGGACCATGGGGGCATCTCTGGGCCAGTGACCCGGACGTCATCGCGACGGCGGACTGGCGAATCGACCGACTGACCGACCTGGCCGCTATCGTCAGCGACTGAATCGCCACTCTCAGCCGGGGCAGGGGCCGGGGCTGTTCCGCCGTCCCGGACTCCCGGGCGGCCGGGGTACGTGACGGCCGGGGGCGGCGGGGCCCGAGTCCTCCCGAGGCCGGCGGGCGTGCCTCGCCCGTACGGCCCCGTGCGGCTGCCTCGCCCGTACGGCCCCGTGCGGCGGGACAGCGGGTGGTGTGTGTGTTCGGCTGGGACGGTGCTCCCGCTGCCCGAACCCGTGCGTCGCCTCGCCGCCTGGTGTGTCGTGCTGCTGCTCGTCGCGGGGGTGGGCTGGGTCGGCGTACGGCTGTGCGGTGAGCTGCGGACGGCCGTCACGCCGGTGCTGCTCGCCCTGCTCGGCACCGCGCTGCTCGGACCGCTGTACCGGCGGCTGGTGCGGGCGGGGGTGCGGGCGTCGGTGGCGGCCGGGCTTACCTGTGCCGCCGTCGTGGCCGTCGTCGGCGGCGCCGTGTACATCGTCGTCGCCGCGCTCGTCGACAGCGGCGCGGAGATCAGCGCCTCGCTGCGGGACGCCGCCAAAGGGGTCGCCCGGCACTTCGGGGCCGCGGGGGCCGGCCTGGACGACCTCGTGGCCAAGGCGCCCGAACTGCTGCGCAGGTTCGGCGGGACGGCCGTGTCCAACGTCGTCAGCGGGGTCGGTGCGGTCGCCGAGGGCGTCGCCATGGCCGTCCTCGCACTGCTGCTCGTCTTCTTCTTCCTGCGCGACTCCCGCCGCGCCCTCGTGGCCCTGCGCGCCGTCGCGCCCGGTGGCAGCGCCGACACCCTGGAGGCCATCGCCCGGCGGGCCTTCGCCGCGGTGGAGGGGTTCATGCGCGGGACGACCTTCATCGCGCTCATCGACGCCCTGTGCATCACCGTCGGCCTGCTGGTCCTCAGGGTGCCCGGCGCGATCGGGCTCGGCGCGCTCGTCTTCGTGGGCGCCTACATCCCCTATCTCGGTGCCTTCATCTCCGGCGCGGTGGCCGTGCTGGTCGCCCTCGCCGACCGGGGCCTGGTGATCGCCCTGTGGGCGCTCGGGGTGGTGCTCGCGGTGCAGGTGCTGGAGGGGCATGTGCTGCAACCGGTGATCCAGAGCCGGACCGTGCAGATGCACCCGGCCGTGGTGCTGGTGGCGATCACCGCGGGCGCCTCCGTCGCGGGCATCCTCGGCATGCTCCTCGCGGTACCGGTGACCGCGGCGGCCTTCGGGGTCTGGGCGGAGCTGCGGGACCGCCGCGGCGAACCGCCGGACCGCCCGGAGCAACCGCCGGGCGGCCGGCCGGGCGACCGCTAGCGTGCCTACGGGACGTACGAGCCCGGCGGGGTCCCGGGCGCTTTCGCCCCCGTCCGTTCCCCCAGTTCGAACCAGATGCTCTTGCCCTCGCCCCGGGGGACCACCCCCCACGTGTCCGCGAGGAGTTCGATCAGCATCAGGCCGCGGCCGGAGGAGGCCAGTTCGCCGGGGCGGCGCTTGTGCGGGAGGTCGTCGCCGGTGTCGAAGACCTCCACCCGCAGCCGCCGCCCGCCCTCGCCGCAGAGGACCTCGGCGAGCAGCAGCGCGTCGGCGTCGGTGTGCACCAGCACGTTGGTGACCATCTCGGAGACCAGCAGCACCGCCGAGTCCACCTGCTCGGGCGAGGCCCAGTCGTGCAGCAGCTCGCGCAGGTGCTGGCGGGCCTCGGCGATCCGGTCCGGCTCGTCCTGGGCCACCGACAGCAGGGTGCGCCGCACCGGGGGCCCGGCCGTGGCGGTGCCGTCGCGTCCGCAGGCCGCGGCCGGCCGGCACAGCAGCACCAGCGCGATGTCGTCCTCGCGGCGGTCGGCCAGCGGGCCGGTGGTGTGGTGCGAGGACGGCCCGTGCACCGCCTGCACCAGCGCGTCGGCCAGCTCCTCCAGGTCCTCCTGGCGGTACTCCCCCGGGCGGTGGTCCTCCAGCAGCACCCGCAGCCTGCGCCAGCCGCTCTCCAGGTCGTGCCCGCCGGTCTCGATCAGGCCGTCGGTGCACAGCATCAGCGTCTCGTCGGGTTCGAGGGTGAACCGGGTCGTCGGGTAGTCGGCGTCCGGGTCGACGCCCAGCGGCAGCCCGCCCGCCGTCGGCCGCATCATCACCGTGCCGTCCGCCATCCGGATCACCGGGTCCGGGTGCCCGGCGCGGGCGACCTCCAGCAGGCCGGTCACCGGGTCGGCCTCCACGTACAGGCAGGTCGCGAAGCGCGGGTCGGCGGGGGCGCCGGGCCCGGAGCCGTCGGTGACCCCGTTCAGGAAGCGGGAGGCGCGGGAGAGCACGGCGTCCGGCCGGTGTCCCTCGGCGGCGTAGGCGCGCAGCGCGATCCGCAGCTGGCCCATGATCCCGGCGGCGCGCACGTCATGGCCCTGGACGTCCCCGATGACCAGGGCGAAGCGGCCGGAGGGCAGCGGGATCATGTCGTACCAGTCGCCGCCCACCTGGAGTCCGCCGCCGGTCGGGATGTACCGGGCGGCGATCCGCATCCCCGGGACCTCGGGACCCAGCGACGGCAGCATGGAGCGTTGCAGGCCCTCCGCCAGCTCCCGCTCCGACTCGGCGGCACCGGCCCGGGACAGCGCCTGGGCGAGCATCCGGGCGACCGTGGTGAGCACCGCGCGCTCGTCGGGCGTGAACGCCACCGGGTAGGTGAACGCGGCCATCCAGGCGCCCATCGTGCGCCCGGCGGCCGTCAGCGGCAGGAACGCCCACGAGTGGCGGCCGAAGCGCCGGGCGAGCGGCCAGGTGGCCGGGTAGCGGTCCCGGTACTCCTCCGGGGAGGACAGGTAGACGGCCCGCCCGGTGCGGACCACCTCGGCGGCCGGGTAGTCGGTGTCCAGCGGCATGTTGGAGAAGGGGTTCATGTCGCCGGGGTGGTGTCCGTGCTGGCCGGTGATCGTCAGCCGGTCGCCCTCCACGCCGTAGACCACGAGCCCGTCCGGGGAGAAGCCGGGCATCGACAGGCCCCCCGCCACCCGCAGCACCTCGGCCGTGGACCGCGCCTCGGCCAGCGCCCGGCCCGCGTCCAGCAGGAACGCCTCCCGGGAGCGCCGCCAGTCGCCGGTGACCGCGCTGCGGGCCGCGGCCGTGCCCGGGGCGGGCTCGGTCACCTCCTGGAGGGTGCCGAAGAGTTCGTAGGTGCGCCGCTCGGGGTCGAAGGACGGCTTGGAGCGGCTGCGGACGACCCGCAGGATGCGGCCGTCGGCGTCCATGACCCGGATGCGGACCTCGGCGAGGGTGCCCTCGGCGGCGGCCAGCCGCACCACCCCGGCGACCTCGTTCCAGTCGACGGGGTGCAGCCGGGCCCGGGCCTGGGCCTCGGTGAGGGTGACCGGCCGCGCGGGCAGCCCGAGCAGCCGCGCCGCCTCCGCGTCCAGGGTGACCAGGCCGGCGGCCGTGTCCCAGTGCCACAGCCCGGTCGCGAGGGCGGCGAGGACCTCCCCGACGGACGGCAGGGGCTCGCCTGTGCGCATTGCCCCACTTTATGGATAGGTGTCCGATGGGTGCCACCTAGGCGGTCGGACAGTAATCCCGGGGAGCCGTTCATGGGGTGCCCGGTACCCTTGGGATGGCCTAGGCCGTACCCGCCTGGCGACACCCGATCCGCACAGACTGGATGAACGACGATGCATCGGTACAGGTCCCACACCTGCGGCCAGCTCCGCGCCTCTGACGTCGGCACCGACGTCCGGCTGAGTGGCTGGCTGCACAATCGGCGCGACCTGGGCGGCATCCTCTTCATCGATCTGCGCGACCACTACGGCATCACGCAGCTGGTCGCCCGCCCCGGCACCCCGGCGTACGAGGCCCTGGACAAGATCTCCAAGGAGTCCACGGTCCGGGTCGACGGCCGCGTGGTTTCACGTGGAACCGAGAACGTGAACCCCGACCTGCCCACCGGTGAGGTCGAGGTCGAGGTCGCCGAGGTCGAGCTGCTCGGCGCGGCCCAGCCGCTGCCCTTCACGATCAACACCGAGGACGGGGTCAACGAGGAGCGGCGCCTGGAGTACCGCTTCCTGGACCTGCGCCGCGAGCGCATGCACCGCAACATCATGCTGCGCACGGCGGTCATCGCCGCCATCCGCCAGAAGATGACGGCGCTCGGCTTCAACGAGATGGCCACCCCGATCCTGACGGCGACCTCCCCCGAGGGCGCCCGTGACTTCGTGGTCCCCTCCCGGCTGCACCCGGGCAGGTTCTACGCCCTGCCGCAGGCCCCGCAGCAGTTCAAGCAGCTGCTGATGATCTCCGGCTTCGACCGCTACTTCCAGATCGCGCCCTGCTTCCGCGACGAGGACGCCCGCGCCGACCGTTCGCCGGGCGAGTTCTACCAGCTCGACGTCGAGATGAGCTTCGTCGAGCAGGAGGACGTCTTCCAGCCGATCGAGCGGCTGATGACCGAGCTGTTCGAGGAGTTCGGCGGCGGCCGTCACGTCACCTCGCCGTTCCCGCGTATCCCGTTCCGCGAGGCGATGCTCAAGTACGGCTCCGACAAGCCGGACCTGCGCGCCAAGCTGGAACTGGTGGACATCACCGACATCTTCGAAGGCTCGGAGTTCAAGGCGTTCGCCGGCAAGCACGTGCGCGCCCTGCCCGTGCCGGCCGTCCAGGACCAGCCGCGCAAGTTCTTCGACCAGCTCGGCGACTTCGCCGTGTCGCTGGGCGCCAAGGGCCTGGCCTGGGTCCGGGTCGGCGAGGACGGCACGCTGACCGGCCCGATCGCGAAGTTCCTCACCGAGGAGAACGTCGCCGAGCTGACCAAGCGCCTGTCGCTGGCCCCCGGCCACGCCGTCTTCTTCGGCGCGGGCGAGTTCGACGAGGTCTCCAAGATCATGGGCGCGGTCCGCGTCGAGGCCGCCAAGCGCGCCGGCCACTTCGAGGAGAACGTCTTCCGGTTCTGCTGGATCGTCGACTTCCCGATGTTCGAGAAGGACGAGGACACCGGGAAGATCGACTTCTCGCACAACCCGTTCTCGATGCCGCAGGGCGGCATGGAGGCGCTGGAGACGCAGGACCCGCTGGACATCCTGGCCTGGCAGTACGACATCGTCTGCAACGGCGTCGAGCTGTCCTCCGGCGCGATCCGGAACCACGAGCCGGACATCATGCTCAAGGCGTTCGAGATCGCGGGCTACGACCGCGAGACCACCGAGCGCGAGTTCGCGGGCATGCTCCGCGCGTTCCGCTTCGGCGCCCCGCCGCACGGCGGCATCGCCCCGGGCGTGGACCGCATCGTCATGCTCCTCGCGGACGAGCCGAACATCCGTGAGACGATCGCCTTCCCGCTCAACGGCAACGCCCAGGACCTGATGATGGGCGCCCCCACCGAGCTGGAGGAGTCCCGCCTGCGCGAGCTGCACCTGGACATCCGCAAGCCGCAGCCGAAGTAGGCGAAACCACCGGGGCTCAGGCGCCCTGATCGTCGGACGGCGCGTCCGGGGACGCGCCGTCCTCCAGCAGCCGTTCGGCGATGTCGTCGGACCAGGCTTGCGCCCAGGCGCGCAGGGCGGCGATGTCGTCCTCGGCCAGGCCGTACCGGAGGAAGTCCCGGTCGGCGTAGAAATCCGTGCCCGTCAGCCGCGACTGGAGGGTGGGCAGGTCGAACGGGTCGTGGGCGTGCCGGCGGCCCAGTTCCTCCAGGTCCGGCAGCGAGAAGCGGGCCGCGCAGGCGCGGGCGTCGACGAGGTCGACGGCCGCGCCCCGGTCGTACAGCGCCCGGATCTTCGTGCCGACGGCGTCCGCGAGGCAGAGCGCCGGGCCGTAGCCGGTCGGCTCCGGCGGCTGCCAGAACGTCTCCTTGTGCAGCGCCAGCGCGCACGGCTCGCCGGTGGGCGGATCGGTCACCGTCAGCCGCATGGTCAGCGCGGTGACCGCGCCGGTCGTCACCCGCCGCCCCCGCTCCTGAAGGGCCGCGCCGACGGCGGCGGCGATCCGCTCCATGGGCTCGGCGCTCTCGGTGGCCAGGTCGACATCGGCGTGCGGGCGGCTCAGCAGACCGTGCGCCTGGAGGGCGTAGCCGCCGGCCAGCACCAGACCGTACGGGCCGCCCGCACAGGCGGCGTCCGCGAGGAGCCGGCGATGGGGTTCGGGGATGTCCACACGGACGATTCTCCGGCCTGCCGGCCCCGGGGCGCGACACCTGACCAGGCCGTACGGGAAATTCCCGCGCCGACGGCAACCTCCCGGCGCCGGGCGGCCACTGAGGAGTCGTAAGGCTTGTACGACAGAACCTAAGGACTCCTCCGTGGCAGCTCCCTCCCACCGCCGGTCCCTCCGCAAGCGGCGCCTCGCCGTCGTGTCCGCCGCCGTCGTGGCCGCGGGCGTGGGCGCCGGGGTGTTCGTGCTGAACGCGAACGCCGACGGCGTCGACCTGTACCACCAGACCCTCCCCGCCAAGGACGGCTGGGCCGCCTCCGGCACGGGGACCACCGGCGGCGCGAAGGCCGACTCCGCGCACACCTTCACCGTCTCCACCCGCGCCCAGCTCGTGAAGGCGCTCGGCTCGGCCTCGGACACCACGCCCCGCATCATCAAGGTCAAGGGCACGATCGACGCCAACACCGACGACAGCGGCAGGAAGCTGACCTGCGCCGACTACGCGGCCGGCACCGGCTACTCGCTGTCCGCCTACCTCAAGGCCTACGACCCGGCCACCTACGGCCGCTCCAAGCTGCCCTCGGGCACCCAGGAGAAGGCCCGCGCCGCCGCCCAGGCCAAGCAGGCGAAGACCATCGTCTTCAAGGTGCCGGCCAACACCACGATCGTGGGTGTGCCCGGCACCAATGCCGGGATCACCGGCGGCATGCTCCAGATCCAGAACGTGGACAACGTCATCGTCCGCAATCTGACCTTCTCCGCCACCGAGGACTGCTTCCCGCAGTGGGACCCCACCGACGGCGACGACGGCAACTGGAACTCCGACTACGACTCGGTCACCCTGCGCGGCGCGACCCACGTCTGGGCGGACCACAACACGTTCACCGACGCCCCCCACTTCGACAAGGCCAACCCGAAGTACTTCGGCCGCGAGTACCAGATCCACGACGGGGCCCTGGACATCACCAAGGGCTCCGACCTGGTGACCGTCGAGCGCAACCGGTTCACCGACCACGACAAGACGATGCTGATCGGCTCCAGCGACAAGGACAGCACCGGCAAGCTGCGCGTGACGATCCACCACAACGTGTGGAAGGGCATCGTCCAGCGGGCCCCGCTGGCGCGCCTCGGCCAGATTCACCTCTACAACAACGTGTACGACACGACGACCGTCAACGGCTACGCGCCCCAGTACAGCGTCAACTCCCGCGCGAAGGCCCAGGTGGTCGCGCAGGCCAACTACTGGACGGTGCCGAGCGGCGGCAAGGTCGCCAAGCTGCTCAGCGGCGACGGCACCGGCTCGGTCGCGGGCAGCGGCAACCTGGTCAACGGCACGGTCACCGACCTGGTCGCCGCGTACAACGCCGCGAGCTCCAAGAAGATCAAGACGACCGTGAACTGGACCCCGGCGCTCACCGCGGGCCTTGAGACCTCGGCGAAGAACCTGCCGGCGGAGCTGGAGAACACCACCGGCGCGGGCGTGCTGAAGTAACCCCGCCGTACGCGAAAGGGCGCCGGGCCGCGAACGGCCCGGCGCCCTCCTCACGCGGACGGGGGCGGCGGGGTCAGCCCTCCTCGCCGCCGAAGCGCTCCTTGTACGCGGCCAGGTCGTCGTCCGTCAGCTTGGCGAACAGCACCGGCGGCACCGTGAACGGGGTGCCGGCCGGGACGGCGGCCAGGGCCTTGGCCTCCTCGGCGGTGACCCAGGCGGCGGTGTCGTCCGGCAGCGCGAAGGCGCCGCGCATCGCCGCCGAGGTGGCCGGGATCAGCGGCTCGGAGACCACCGCGTACAGGTGGATCAGGTTCATCGCCGTGCGCAGGGTGAGGGCGGCGCCCTCCTTGTCCGTCTTGATCTCCAGCCAGGGGGCCTTCTCCTCCAGGTAGGAGTTGCCGGCCGACCACAGGGCGCGCAGCGCGGCGGCGGCCTTGCGGAACTGCAGGGCCTCCATCTGCTGCTCGTACTCGGCGAGCAGCCGGGCGATCTCCTCGCCGAGCCGCGCCTCCGCCTCGCCGGGCTCGCCGCCGGCCGGGACCTCCTCGCCGAACCGCTTCTTGCTGAAGGACAGCACGCGGTTGACGAAGTTGCCGAGGGTGTCGGCCAGGTCCTTGTTCACCGTGGCGGTGAAGTGCTCCCAGGTGAACGACGAGTCGTCCGACTCCGGGGCGTTGGCGATCAGGAAGTAGCGCCAGTAGTCGGCGGGCAGGATGTCCAGGGCCTGGTCGGTGAAGACACCGCGCTTCTGCGAGGTGGAGAACTTGCCGCCGTAGTACGTCAGCCAGTTGAACGCCTTGACGTAGTCGACCTTCTTCCACGGCTCGCGCACGCCCAGCTCGGTGGCCGGGAACATCACCGTGTGGAAGGGGACGTTGTCCTTGGCCATGAACTCGGTGTAGCGGACGGTGTCGTCGGCGTCGTACCACCACGCCTTCCAGTCCCGGTTCTCCGGGTCCTGGTCCGCCCACTCCTTCGTCGCGCCGATGTACTCGATCGGGGCGTCGAACCAGACGTAGAACACCTTGCCCTCGGCGGCCAGCTCCGGCCAGGTGTCCGCCGGGACCGGGACGCCCCAGTCCAGGTCGCGGGTGATCGCGCGGTCGTGCAGGCCCTCGGTCAGCCACTTGTGGGCGATGGAGGAGGCGAGCTGCGGCCAGTCCTTGTCGTGCCGGGAGACCCACTCGCGGACCTCGTTCTCCAGCTTGGACTGGAGCAGGAAGAGGTGCTTGGTCTCGCGGACCTCCAGCTCGGTGGAGCCGGAGATCGCCGAGCGCGGGTCGATCAGGTCGGTCGGGTCCAGCACACGGGTGCAGTTCTCGCACTGGTCGCCGCGCGCCTTGTCGTAGCCGCAGTGCGGGCAGGTGCCCTCGACGTAGCGGTCCGGCAGGAAGCGGCCGTCGGCCGGGCTGTAGACCTGCCGGATCGCCCGCTCCTCGATGAAGCCGTTCTCGTTCAGCTTGCGGGCGAAGTGCTGGGTGATCTCGACGTTCTCCGGGCTGGAGCTGCGGCCGAAGTAGTCGAAGGCGAGCGCGAAGCCGTCGTAGACCGCCTTCTGCGCGTCGTGCGCGCGGGCGCAGAACTCGTCCACGGGCAGGCCCTGCTCCTTGGCGGCCAGCTCCGCGGGGGTGCCGTGCTCGTCCGTCGCGCAGATGTAGAGGACGTCGTGGCCGCGCTGGCGCAGATAGCGGGAGTAGACGTCCGCCGGGAGCATGGACCCCACCATGTTGCCCAGGTGCTTGATCCCGTTGATGTACGGAAGGGCGCTGGTGATGAGGTGTCGAGCCATCGTGGCTGCTCCCAGGTCGCTGCTTTTCTGCGGTTTCGAACCTTCAAATCGTAGCCGACACGGGTGGGCCGCCCGCTTCCCGTTTCGCTGGGTGGGAAGGGGCGGCCGGGTCGCTACGGTGCGTTACGGGCGCCAGTCGGCGAGGACACCCTCGTACAGCTCGGCGTCCGTCAGCTCGCGGGGGGTGGGGCCGGCGTGGAAGAAGGACGCGTTGGGGGTCTTCAGCCTGCGGAGGTAGTCGAAGGCCTTGTTGTCGTGGTCGCCGAAGGCGACGAAGGAGAAGAAGACGCCCGGGTGGGTCTTCGCGGCCTCGGTGAGGGCCTGGGTGGCGGGGGTCTTGGCGTCGGGGGCGCCGTCGGTCTGGAAGACGACGAGGGCGGGGACCGTGTCGCTGTTGACGTTGACGTTGACGTTGACGTTGAGGTGCGTGTCGTAGTGGTCGAGTACGGCGGCCACGGCGGCGTGGTAGCTGGTGCGGCCCATGCGGCCGAGGCCGGCGTGCACGTCGTCGATCTTCGTGTCGTGGCCGGGGGCGAGGGCGAGGTCGGTGGTGCCGTCGACCTCCGTGGAGAAGAAGACGACGTGGACCGAGGGGTCGGGGCCGGGGTCGAGGTGGGCGGCGAGGGCGAGGGTCTGGTCGGCGAGGGACTGGGCGGAGCCGTCCTTGTAGTACGGGCGCATGCTCGCGGAGCGGTCCAGCACGAGGTAGAGCTTCGCTCGGGTGCCGGTGAGGTTCTTCTTGCGGAGGGTGGTGGTGGCGGCCTTGTAGGCGGTGGTGAGGGCGGGGGTGCGGGACTTGACCCTGGTGAGGGGGGTGGCGGGTTTGGGCTTCGGGGCCGCGTCGGCTTCGCCTTCGGCGGTCGTGTTCCCACCCGCACCACCCGTGCGGGTTGCGTGGTCGCGTGCGGGTGGCCCCTGTGGGGCGGTCTCGCCGTCGGCGGCCTGCGGGTCCGTCTCCGCCGACGGTTCGGGCTGCGGGTCCGCGGGGGCCGCCGCCTCCGCCTCCGGCGCGGGTGCGGCTTCCGTCTCCGGTTCGGCTGCTGCCGCCGTGGGCTCCGGCTCGGCTGCCGCCTTCGGCTCGGGCTCGGATTCGGCTGCTGCCGCTGACACGGGCTTCGGGCCGGCTGCCGTCTTCGGCTCCGGTTCGGCCGCTGCTTCCGCCACGGGCTCCGGGTCTGCTGCTTCCGGCTCCGGCTCCGGCTCCGGGTCTGGCGCGGCCGTCGCCTTCGGCTCCGGTTCGGCGGCTGCTTCCGGCTCCGGCTTTGGCTCGGCCGTCGCCTTCGGCTCCGGTTCGGGGGCGGCTGCCGTCTCCGTCGCTGCTTCAGGCTCGCGGCCGGTCTCCGTCACGGTTTCCGGCTCGCGGCCGGTCTCCGTCACGGCTTCCGGCTCCGGTTCGGTCGGGGCCGTTGTCTCCGGTGCCTCCTCCGGCTTCGGGGCCGTCTCGGCCTCTGCCTTCGGCTCCGGTTCAGGTTCGGCTGTTGTTTCCGCGATGGGCTGCGGCTCGGCTGCCGTGTTCGGCTCCGTCGGTTCCGGCTCGGCTGTCGGCCTCGGCTCGTTCGTCTCCGGCTCCGCCGGCGGCTTCGGCTTCGCCGTTTCCGGGTTCGTGGTGGGGGACTCGTCGGTCCGCTGATCCGCCGGAGGCGTCTGGTGGGGGACCTGGACCTTGTCGAAGGCCGCTGCCACCAGGTCGTGCTCCTCGGCCGGGGACCGGCGGGGCTCCGGGACCGGGGGCTGCTCGTGGGACTCGGAGGTCTCGGAGGTCTCGGGGGTCTCGGGGGTCTCGGGGGTCTCCAGGGCACCCTCCGGCTCGGTGGCTCGTGGCTTGCGTGAGCGGCCGAACGCGTTCCGCAGGAGAGTGAGAATGCCCATGTGCGCAACCCTTCGCGTGAGTTGTAGCCCGTCGATCGCTGGCCAGGACGGACACGTAAGGTTAGCGGCCCACTGCTGTGGGACCGCTCAACGCGGCGACGTGATCGAGCGGGCCGCCGCCACCTCCTGGCGCAACGGTTCCAGCACACTCTCCGCCGGCCCGGTGAGATCGCTGCGCACGGCGGTCAGGGTCCGCGCCCGCCGTACGCCTTCGGCCAGCTCCCGCAGTTGCAGGGTCACCTGAGCGATCTCCGCCGGTGTCGGGGGCGCGGCGCCGTGCTTGACGCGGACCCGGGCCGCCGTCGTGGCGTCGACGATGCGCTCCACCGCCACCACCAGCGGCCACCACGCGGCGGCCCGCCGGCCGGTCGGCGGTGGCTCGGTCAGAGCCCGCTGGAACTCCGTGCGGATGACGGACAGGTCCCGGTAGAGGCGGCGGCGCATCCGGGCCCGCGCGGCCGGATCGACGCCGGGGCCGAACGCCCGCTCGACGTAGAGCGCCGTGTCGGCCACCGCGTCGGCCAGTCGGTCGCCCACCCGGGTGTGCCAGCTCTCCGGCCAGCACAGGTAGCCGGCCGTCAGGGCGATCGCGCAGCCCAGCAGCGAGTCGTTCAGCCGGGGCAGCAGCAGGGCTGTGCCCTGGCGGTTGAGGACGTCGGACAGCAGGAGGATCACCGGGGTGATGGCCGCGGTCTGGTAGCCGTAGCCCCGCGGGGTCAGGGCGGGGATCAGGGGCGCGAGGAGGAACAGGACCGGCACGTCCCACCAGCCCAGGGGGACCTCGGCGAGGACCACCGCCGCCACCACCAGGCCGGCCACTGTGCCCACGGCGCGCATGAGGGCGCGGGAGAACACCGAGCCGAAGTCCGGCTTGAGGACGAAGGTGACGGTCAGCGCCACCCAGTAGGAGCGGGGGACCGGGACCAGGGAGACCAGCGCCTGGGCGAGGCCGATGCAGAGCGCCAGCCGGACGCCGTAGCGCCAGGAGTTGGCGGACAGCACGACGCTGCGCGCGGCCCGGGCCGTGCGGACGCCGAGCGTGGCCGGGCGGCCCAGGCGGTCGTCGATGCCCCGGGGGTCCACGTCGGGCGCGGCGACGACCTCGGCGGTGTGGCGCAGGGCGTGGTCCACCGCACGGGCCGTCTCGGTGGCCGGCACGGGAAGGTCCAAGGGAGGCGCGGGAGCCGTGCCCGCCGCCACGTCGCGGGCCAGGGCGCGGACCGCTTCGGGGAACCGCGGGGGCAGTGGGCGGGCCGCCAGGTGGGCGGCGGGGGCCGCCTCGATCACCGGGGTGATCGCGTTCAGCTGGGCCAGCAGCCGGGTCAGGTCCGGGCTGCGGCCGTGGTGGCGGGCGCGCCGGGCGAGGATCAGGTCGTAGGACTCGTTCAGGGACTGGGTGACCGTGCGGCGGGCCTCCTCGTAGGCCTCGGTGCGGTCGGTGCCGGCGGTGGCGAGCAGGTCGGCGACCGCGCGGTAGGTGGCGGCGACCGCGGTCCGCTCGGGGACCCCCGCGCGCAGCGGCCAGGCGAGCAGGGCGAGGAGCAGGACCAGCAGGCCGCCGCCGGTCATCAGGGCCGGGGCCAGCCACCAGGGGGAGGGCAGCGGCAGGCCCGCGCCGACCACGCAGTTCAGGAGCAGCAGCAGGCCGGAGACCGAGGCCACCGCGCCGATCGTGGAGATCATGCCGGAGACCAGCGCGACGCCGGTGACGGCGGCGACCGCGTACCAGCCGTGCCCGTACACCAGGGTGCCCAGGGTCACCCCGACCGCGCCGAAGAGCTGGGGGACGGCGATGTTGAGGATGCGCATCCGGTAGGCGTCGGCGGTGTCGCCGATGACCCCGGACAGGGCGCCCATGGAGGCGAGGGCACCGTACGCCGGGCGGTCCGCGGCGAGGCCGACGGCCAGCGGGAGGGCCATGGCGACGGCGGCGCGGGCCACGGCGGCCCAGTTGACCGGCGCCTGCTGGGGTCTGAGGTTCCGCACCAGCCAGTCGGGAGGGGTCAGGCCGATGGGGAACTCTCGGGGCATGGGCCCATTATGGGGGAGTGGTGGTTTTTGGGGCGTTTCCCGCCGGGCGGGGGGCGGGCCCGTGGGCCGTCGGACGAGGGCCGGGGCGGGGCTACGCGGTCTCGTCCAGGCGGGTCAGGAACGCGGCGAGGTGCCGGTTGAACTCCTCGGGGCGCTCCAGGTTGGGCAGGTGGGCGGCGCCCTCGACGACGTGCAGGACCGAGTCGGGCAGGGCCGCGTGCATCTCCTCGGCGTCGGCGACGGGCGTGTAGGTGTCGTCGGCGCCGACCAGGACCAGGGCGGGCACGGTGACCCTCGTCAGCAGGGCGCGGTAGTCGGGGCGTTCGGCCCGGCCGCGCAGGGCCGCCGCGGCGCCCTCGGGCGGGGTGGCCGTCATCATGCGGTGCACGTGCGCCTTGACCCCGGCGTCGGCGTAGGGGGCGACCATCTTCTCCAGCACCTCGTCGGCGTAGCCCCGCATGCCCTCGGCCAGCAGCCGGTCCGCCATGGCGTTGCGGCCCCGTTTCCCCTCGGGGGTCTCGGCGGCGGGGAAGGTGTCGGCGAGGACCAGGCCGCGGATCCGGTCGCCGAAGCGGTCGTGGCACTCCATGACGATCTGGCCGCCCATGGACAGACCGGCCAGGACGAAGGAGTCCACGGCCAGGTGGTCCAGCAGCTCGGCGATGTCCTCGGCGTGGCGGGAGAGCGGGACCGTGCCGGGGGTCACCGGTGAGGCGCCGTAGCCGCGCAGGTCGGGGGCGATCACCCGGCGGCCGGCGGAGAACTCCGCGAGCTGCGGGTCCCACATCGTGCGGTCGAAGGGGTGGCCGTGGACGAGGACGAGGGGGACCCCGGGAGAGTTTTCGGGGCCTTTGTCGGTGTATGCGAGGAAGGGGGGCATGGGCACGACCCTAGGTGTGGCCCTTCGCTCGGCGCAATAAGATCTTTGCCCTCGGTGCAATCCAACGCGCCGGAGAACAGGGGGACTTGTGGACGACTACCGGCGCATCGCCGACCGGATCGCGGCCGACATCACCGGCGGACGGCTCCGCCCCGGCCAACGGCTGCCACCACAGCGGGCGTTCGCCCGGCGGCGGGGCATCGCGCCGTCCACGGCGGGGCGGGTGTACGCCGAACTCGTGCGCCGGGGGCTGGTGGTGGGCGAGGTCGGGCGCGGCACGTTCGTCCGGGCCACCGCGCCGGACGGACAGCCGGGGCTCGCCCTCACCGAGGCGGCCGGTGCCCCGCTGGTGAACCTGGAGCTGAACTACCCGTCCGCGCCCGGCCAGGCCGAGCTGCTGGCCCCGGCCCTCGCCACCCTGCTGCGGCCGGACGCCCTCGGCCAGGCGCTGCGGCCGGCCGCAGCCGCGGGCACCCAGGCGGCCCGGGAGGCGGTCGTCGCGCTGCTGGCCCAGGGCGGGCTGCGGGCCGGGCCGGAGCGGATCGTGTTCACCGGCAACGCCCGCCAGGCGATCGCCGCCGCGCTCGCCTCGCTGGTGCGGCCCGGCGGCCGGGTCGGGGTGGAGCCGCTGACGTATCCGCTGGTCAAGGAGATCGCGGCGCGCCTCGGCCTGGTCCTCGTGCCGCTCGCCACGGACGCCGAGGGGCCGGTGCCCGAGTCGGTGGCCGACGCCCACCGCGCGGCGCCGCTGTCGGCCCTCTACCTCCAGACCGCCCTGCACAACCCGACCTCGCTGACCACGAGCGCCGGGCGGCTGCGGCAGCTCGCCGACTGTGTCCACAGGCTGGGGATACCGGTGGTGGAGGACCGGATCTGGGCCTTCCTCCAGCCGGGCGGCACACCTCCGCTCGCCGCGCTCGCGCCCGGCCTGGTGCACCTGGTGGACAGCCTGTCCAAGCGGATCGCGCCCGGCCTCACCGCCGGTTTCGTCGTCGCGCCCCGGGACCGCGCCGAGGCGGTGGCGCGGGCCGTCCGGTCCGGCGGGTGGAGCGCGGGCGGCTTCGCGCTGGAGGCGGTGGTGCGCTGGCTCGGCGACGGCACGGTGGACCGGCTGGTGACCGCCAAGCGGCAGGACGCCCGGCGCCGCCAGCGGCTGCTCGCCGAGAAGCTGGCCGGGTTCGCCGTACGCTCCGACCCGGCCGCCTACTTCGCCTGGTGGGAGCTGCCGGCGCCGTGGCGGGCGGACACCTTCACGGCCGCCGCGCTGGACCACGGGATCGCCGTCACCCCAGGCACGGCCTTCGCCGTCGGCACCGGCCGCGCCCCGGACGCGATCAGGCTCGGCCTCGGCTCGGCACCGGAACGGGAACTGGCGCGGGCGCTGGCGACGCTGGCCGGGGTGGCGCGGGAGGGGGTGGACGGGGGTGGTGGGTGAGCCGGGGACGCTGTCGGTACCGGTCAGGCTTGTGCTCGGGTCGGGGCCGGGGCGGGGGCGGCCGGTGCGGGTGCCGGTGCCGATGCCGGTGCCGGTCGGCGGTGTCGTGCGGGGCGGGGCAGCCGTAGCCGGCGGGTGAGCCAGACGGTGAGGGCGACGGCGAGGCCGAGGCCGAGCAGCAGCCAGGCGGCCGTGCGCAGGGAGCCGGTCAGGGCGTCGTAGACCGCGCCCGCGGCGCCGTGCGACACGCCGGCCGGCAGGTCGGCCAGGGTCAGGGCGCGGCCGACGCGGAGGGCGAGCACCAGCAGCGCGCCGCCCAGGGCCGTGCCCAGGGCGGTGGCGGCCACCGCCCGGCGGCGCCGGACGGCGAGCGCGATGCCGCCGACGGCGAACGCCACGGACGCGGCCGGCAGCCAGGTACCGGCGACTTCGAGCACGTGGAACCCCTTCCGGAACGCGGCCAGCCGGTGCGCCGGGAGCACGGCGACCGCGGTGTGCTCCACCGGGATGCGCGCGGCGAGCGGCACGTGGTCGCGGGCGAGCTGACGTTTGACCTGGGCGGTGACGGGGGCCAGGTCGACGGTGACGGCGCCCTCGTCCCCGGCCCGCAGGGCGCGCAGCACGGCGTCGTGGGTGACCCGGTTGCCGGTGTCCCAGGCCAGCCGGAACGCCCGGGTCTGGGTGAAGGAGCGCACCGCGTCGCGCACGAACGGGCGCACCGTGCCGGGCGCCGGGCGGACGTCCAGGCGCTGGTCCACCGCGCGCAGGAGGCCGTCGCCGACGGTGTCCGCGACGGCCTCCCGCACGGCCGGGTCGGTGGCGAGCGGCGCCATGGCGGTGACGTACCGGCCCGTGTCGGCCAGCCCGTACGCCGCCCAGGCCGCCAGCGCGCCGAACGGGGCGAGGAGGCAGGACAGGGTGATCAGCACGGCCGACAGGGCGCTCCTGAGGCGTCGTGAGGGCACATGTCCAGGCAAGGGCCCCTGGGGCCGGGGCGCGAGCGGGAGCACTGCGTTCGGGCGGCGGGACGACCCGCTCGGCGCAATCGCGGGTCCGCTCGGCGCGATCGCGGGCCCACCTGGCGTGATCGCGGGCCGCTCGGCGTGAGCGCGGACCTTGCCTGGCGGAACGCCGGACCCGCGGGACGGCGCGGAAGGGGCCGGCCTCCGGTCCTCCGGTGGAGAGTTCACCCGGACGGGTGTTTGCTGGTGCGGGGTGGTTCCGGCGCGGCCGGCTTCTCATGGGTCGTGGAGCCGGACCGGGCCCGGAACCACGCCCGCGCACGCCGGGGCGTACGGCGCCCAGCGGCCGCGTGCGTCCAGCGCGGGGGCGCCGCTCAGCGGATCCGGCGTCCGAAGGCGTCCTCCCGCGTGTAGTAGCGGTAGAAGAACGCGATGAAGGTGGCCGCCGCGATCAGCAGGGAGATCAGGATCGTCCGGAGCACCGGCCTGCCGCTCTGGGCGTACAGGAAACCGAACGCGCAGCCGACGAACGCCGTCCACAGCAGCGCGTGCGCCTCCCGGATCATCCGGGGCCCCAGCGCCAGCAGCGCCATGCACAGCACCGCGAACACCAGCGCGCTGACGAAGCCGAGCAGCAGGTTCCAGCCGGTGATCGGGCCGCCGGAGCGGTTGTTGGCCGCGACCCAGTAGCCGTAGACCAGGCCCAGCACGACCGGCACGACGATCCGGGCCAGCTTGTGGGTGCGGGCGTCGAAGACGTCGGGCGGGCGGGCCCGCACATCGCTCGCCCGGCCCTCCACCTCGGGCGTGCGGCCGGGCCGGGACATGCCGCCGGGCGCGGGTGTGGCGTGAGCCATGAGGGCACTCCTCTCTCCTCGCCCCCGATCTGCCTCCGCTACCAGGGCACACCGGCCCGCGGGGCCCGGCAACTCGGCCGGGAGAGTGCCGGGTTCCCGGATGCGTCCGGTTCTCCCCCGTGCTTCGCTGAGGACATGGAGGGCTGCCGGCCGTGACATGGATGGAGTACGGACGGCGACCGCTGCTGCGGGTGGGCGGGCGGAGCGTCGCCTGGCTGCTCCCGCTGCTGCTCCTCGCCGGCGTCGTCGTGGCGGACTTCACCACCGGCGAGAGACTGCGGATGATCTCCTGGATCGTCCTGGTCCCGGGCATCTCCTCGGCGATCTGCGGGGCGTGGACGACGGCCGGGTACGGGCTGCTGGCGGTGGCCACGTACGTCTTCGTGGACACCGCCTGGCCCGAGCAGTACCAGGCCGGGCTCGGCGACTTCATCCTGGTCGCCGTCGGCGGCGCCCTGGCCACCCTCGCCGCCGCCGTGCGCGTGCGCCGGGAACGGCAGGTCGTGCACATCCGGGACATCGCCGACACCACCCGGCGCACCGTGCTGCGCCCGCTGCCGCCCGACTGGGCCGGGCTGGAACAGGCGGGGGTGTACCTGGCCGCCGACGTCGAGGCCCGGGTCGGCGGCGACTTCTACGACATCCAGCCCAGCCCGCACGGCACCCGCGTCCTCGTCGGCGACGTGCAGGGCAAGGGACTCGGCGCGGTGGAGGCCGCCGCCGCGCTGCTCGGCACGTTCCGCGAGGCCGGGTACCACGAGAAGGATCTCGCGACCGTCGCCGAGCGGCTGGAGATCCGGATGCTGCGGCACCGCTCCCACACCGTCGCGCTCGGCGGGGCCGACGGCGACCGGTTCGCCACGGCCGTCCTGATCGCCTTCCCCGGGGACGCGCCGCAGACCCTGGAGATGGTCAACTTCGGCCACGAACCGCCGCTGGTCGTCGGTCCGCGCGGGGTCCGCGAGCTGCCCAGCGGCGAGGGCCTGCCGCTGGGCTGCGCCGATCTCGCGGGCGGCCTGCTGCCGCCGGTGCGCCGGGTGCCGCTGGCGGTGGACGAGACGCTGCTGCTGGTCACCGACGGGGTGACCGAGGCCCGCGACGGGCCCGGCGACTTCTACGACCTGACCCGCGAGGTCGCCCGCGCGGTCCGCGCCGACCCGCGCCGGGCCGCCCCGCACCGGCTGGTCCGCCGGGTCCGCGACGGCGTGCTGCGGCACAGCGGGGGCCGGCTGGAGGACGACACCACGATCTTCGCGGTGCGCCGGCTGCCCGGCGGCGGGGGCCCGCCGGGCGAAGACCTCGAACAGGGACGTTTGCGGTACTGAGGCCCCGGTGCGCGGTGCCAGCGGTTACGGTGCTGGCTGGAGAGCGGATCTACGGAGCCTCGGGACCGACGGGGCCCACGGGGTGACAGGGGGAGGCACGATGCCCGGAACCGTGCTGCTGCTCGCGGCCTCGCCGGTGGGCCGGGGGCGCCTGGTGGACGCGGCCGGTGTCCTGCCGGTGCTGGCGGCCGTCGCCCCCGCCGTGCTGTCCGGCGCCGACACCGCGAACGTCGTGGAACTCGCCGACCCGCTGGAGCCGCAGGCCGTCCTGACCCGGCTGCGGGCCGCGGCGGCGGCGCCCGGACCGCTCACCGTGTACCTCACCGGGCAACTGCACCTGGACCGCCGCCAGCACCGGCCCCACCTGGCCCTGGCCCGTACCACGGCGGCCACCGTCCGCTACACCGCGCTGCCCTGGCACTGGATCCGCGAGGAACTGCGGCTGCGCTCGGCCGCGGACACCGCGCTCGTGGTCGATCTGCACGCCGACGCCGAGACCTGGAAGCACATCACCGAGCGCGGCCTCGACTGCGGCCCGTACACCGCGGTGTACGGCCGTGTCGCCCCGCCCGCCCGGCGGGGCCTGGCCGAGCCGGTGTACATGAAGACGGTCGCCACCCTGCTGCGCAGCGGCCACCGTCCCCCGCTGGGCACCCTGCACGAGCAGGCCCTGAGCCGGATCCCGGAGGAGACCCGGGGCAACTTGCTGCTGGCACACCCGGGAGGCCGGGCGGTGGGACCGGCAGCGCCGCCGGCTCCGGGAGGCCAGGCGGTGGGCGGGGCAGCACCGCCGGCCCCGGCCGGGCTCGCCGTACCGCCCGGCGCGGGGCCGGCCGGCGGGGTGCCGGGATCGCAGGTGCCGGGGTTTCCAGCGCCGGGACCGTCGGGGCCGGGACCGTCGGAGCCGGGGCTGTCGGGGCCGGGGCTGCCGACGCCGTGGGGTCCGGCCGCAGACCGGCCCGACGACGGGCTCGACGACGGGCTCGGCGATCCGTCCGGGGACCGCCTCGACGGCCGCCCCGGTGATCCCTTCCCCGTCCCGTCCGGCGAGCCGGCCGACCGGCCGCCCGTCGGTCCCGATCCGCACGCCGCCATCAGCGCCGCCGTTCAAGGTGGTCTGCACGGCGAGGCGGACGGGCTGGCCGCGCGGTACGAGGAGGCCGCCGTGCGGGCGTACGGTGCCGGGTCCGAGGAGGCGTTGCACTGGCGGGAGGTGCGGGCCGATCTGGCGATGTTCGCCGGGGACCCGGTGCGCAGTTGCCGGGCCTGGCTCGCGGTGGCCGAGGCGCGGCTGGCCGCCGGGCAGGCGGCGGACGCGCCCGCCGTGGAGGCGGCCGTGGACCGTGCCCACCACCAGTGGGGTCGCATCGACGATCCCGCGCGGGCCCGCGAACTCGGCCCCGCGCTCGCGCGGTTGCGCCTCAGGGTGCCCGGACGCAGGCGCGGCGCGCTGGAGAACATCCAGCGGCAGCTGGGCCGGCTCCAGGCCGCACCGTAGGCCGCGAGCCCGCGCTCAGGCCGTCCAGGAGAAGACGGCCGCCATGCGCTGGTCCGACGGGGCCGGCCGGTGTGACAGGTCGCGCCGGGCCCCGGGCCGGCGCGGTTCTTCACCCCGCGCACTGAGACGGACCGGCCCCGCGTCCGTACCGCTTGGGTGTCCGGGCCCGCGTACCGCCGTGCGTCCGGGCCGACGACGGAAGATCCCCGGCAGGAGGCATGGTGCGCTTTTCGCGGAACGCGACCGGAACGCTGTTCGTGGGCGGTGCGATGGCCCTGACCCTCGCCGCGCTCGCCTACCCGGCCATGCTCGGCCTGAGCCAGGTCTCCGGCGCCCCGGACCGTGTCATCGCGAGCACCCGGTGGGGGCCGCTGACCGAGCAGGACCGGGACTTCGTGGTGAAGGTGCGGGCGGCGGGGCTGTGGGAGTACCCCGTCGGGCAGATCGGGCTGCGCAAGGGCGGCTCCGAGGCGGTGATCACGGCCAGCCGGCACCTGGTCGACGGACACGCGGCGCTCGACACCACCTGCCGCGCGATCGCCCCGCTGCTGAACATCACGCTGCCCGACGAGGCGAGCCCCCAGCAGCGGGGCTTCGTGCGGCAGCTGGACGGGGAGAGCGGCAGGCGGTTCGACACCGACTTCGCCAACATCCTGCGGATGACGCACGGTTCCATCTTCAACACGGTGGCGAAGATCCGGTCCACCACGAAGAACTCGCTGGTGCGGGCCCTGGCCGACCAGGCCAACGACACCGTGCTGGACCACATCTCCATGATGGAGAAGACGGGCCTGGTGGACTTCGACCGGACCCTGTTCCAGCAGACCACCTCGCCCAAGCTGCCCGACTCCGACCTGACCCCGCCGCCCCCGGCCGCCGGCCGGCCGGAGGTGGTCCTCACCCCGCCGCCGTCGGCCACCTCCACCCCGGTGGACATCGACGCCCTCGCGGGCGGCGGCACCGGGGCGGGACCGAGCCCGGCCCCGCCGGCCGGCTAGCCGCGGCGCGGCCGGGCGGTCCTAGGCCAGCCACACGGTGGTGTCCGGCGGCAGCACCCCGCCGCCGGGCAGCGGGGTGCTGCTCAGCAGGACCTCGCCGGGCGGCAGCGGCACCGGCTCGGTGCCCAGGTTGGTGACGCTGCGCCAGGCCTCGGTGCGGGTGAAGTCCAGCACGCCGGCCGGGGCGCCCGGGGTCCAGGTCAGCGTCTCGCCGTCCAGCAGCTTGCGGCGCAGCCGCAGGGCCGTGCGGTACAGCTCCAGCGTGGAGCCCTCCACACCGGCCTGCGCCTGGACCGCGTAGCCGGCGAAGGACGCGGGCTGCGGCAGCCAGCCGGCGCCGGGCCCGAAGCCGTAGGACGGCCCGGACGTCGTCCACGGCAGGGGCACCCGGCAGCCGTCGCGGCCCTTGCGGGTGTGGCCGGTCTGCTCCCAGATCGGGTCCTGGAGCACCTCCGTGGGCAGGTCCGCGACCTCGGGCAGGCCGAGTTCCTCGCCCTGGTACAGATACGCCGAGCCGGGCAGCGCCAGCATCAGCAGGGTCGCCGCCCGGGCCCGGCGCAGCCCGGCGGCCGGATCGACGGCGGGCGCCGCGCCGTGGGCGAGCAGCCAGGACTCCGGGTCGGTGCCGGGCGGCAGCATGAGCCGGGAGGCGTGCCGTACGACGTCGTGGTTGGACAGTACCCAGGTCGCGGAGGCACCGGCCGCGCGGGCCGTGGCCAGCTCGCCGGCGATGATCTCCCGCAGCTCGTCCGCGTCCCAGCGGGCCTGGAGGTACTCGAAGTTGAAGGCCTGGCCGAGTTCGTCGGGGCGGGCGTACAGGGACCGGCGGCCGCCCGGGACCCAGGCCTCGGCGACGGCCATGCGGGGCGGGCGGTAGGCGTCGAAGATCTTGCGCCAGTCGCGGTAGATCTCGTGCACCTCGTCCCGGTCCCAGTACGGGTGGCTGCCCGGCGGCAGGTGCAGCAGGGCCGCCTCGCCGGCCGTGCCGAGGGTGCCGAGGTCCCGCAGCGGCTCGGTGAGGTCCTTGGCCAGGCCGTGCGCGACGTCCACGCGGAAGCCGTCCACGCCCCGGTCGCACCAGAACCGCAGGGTGGTGCGGAAGTCGGCGCGGACCTCCTCGTTGTCCCAGTTCAGGTCGGGCTGCTCGGGGGCGAACAGGTGCAGGTACCACTCCCCGTCGGCCACCCGCTGCCAGGCGCTGCCGCCGAACACCGACTGCCAGTCGGTGGGCGGCAGTTCCCCGTGCGCGCCGCGTCCCGGCCGGAACACGTACCGCTCGCGGGCGGCCGATCCGGGCCCGGCGCGCAGCGCCTCCCGGAACCAGCGGTGCAGATGGGAGGTGTGGTTGGGGACGATGTCCACGACGACCTTCAGGCCCAGCCGGTGCGCCTCGCCCACCAGGGCGTCGAAGTCGTCCAGCGTGCCCAGGCGTTCGTCGACACCGCGCGGGTCGATGACGTCGTAGCCGCCGTCGGCGAGCTCGGAGGGGTAGAAGGGGCTCAGCCACAGGGCGTCGACGCCGAGCGTGGCGAGGTGCGACAGCCGCTGGGTCAGGCCCCTGAGGTCACCGAGACCGTCACCGTCGGCGTCGGCGAAACTGCGGGGATAGATCTGGTAGATGACGGCCTGGCGCCACCAGTCGGGGTTCCTGGACGAGAGGTCCGGCGGACGGTCTGCCATACGGGCTCCCATGGGACGGACGGCGGTACGGATGGGTATCTGTCCACATTGCCCGAAAGGGAACCTTTTCCGGGGCGATCAGGCGGCGCAGTGCTCCAACAGGCCCCTCACGTCCTCGTCCACCACCCGATAGCGCACCACGCGCCCCTCTTTCTCCCCCGCCACGACCCCGGCCGCGCGCAGCAGCCGCAGGGCCTGCGAGACGGCCGGGTCGTTCATGCCCGTGGCGATCGCCAGGTCCGAGACGGCCAGCGGCCCGGTCCGGTGCAGGGCGAGCAGCAGCGCGAGCCGGTTGGCGTCGGCCAGCAACGAGAAACGGTCGGCCCAGGTGCGCAGACGCCCCGCGTCGCCGATCGCGGCGATCGCCTCGCACACCCGGTGACCGTCGATGGTGCGACGATCGGCCCGGTCGGCAGGAACGAGATGCATGCCCCCATCCTGGCAGGCGGCGATGTGATCTTGCATACCTGCCCGACTGCGCAGCTATGCAGGCAACCGTGTGCCCCTCTACCGTGGGCGGGCCGTGGTGTTCGGGAAGCCGGTGTGAGACCGGAGCGGCCCTCGCCACTGTGATCGGGGAGTTCCCGTTCCGTCCGGCACCCGCCGGGCCACTGGTCGAAAGGCCGGGAAGGCAGGAACGGCGGACGCGTGACCCGTAAGCCAGGAGACCGGCCACGGCAGCTCACGAAGTGATCCACGAGGTGCTGGAGCGTGAACCCGATGGCTGATGCCGCTTCTTTCCGCTGGCGACGCGAGGACACCGTCAAGACGGCGGGGCTGCTGGTGGTGATCCTCGCCCTGCATGTCGTCGCCTTCGGGATTCTCTGTCTGCTGGTCGCCCCGCGGCACTTCGAGGTCGGTTCACAGGTGTTCGGCGTGGGGCTGGGCATCACCGCCTACACCCTCGGCATGCGCCACGCCTTCGACGCCGACCACATCGCGGCGATCGACAACACCACCCGCAAGCTGATGGCCGACGGCAAGCGGCCGGTGTCGGTGGGGTTCTGGTTCGCGCTCGGGCACTCCAGCGTGGTCGTGCTGCTGGCCCTGCTGATCGCGGGCGGCACCTCGCTGGCCGGGAAGGTGATGAACGAGGGCTCCACCACCCACCAGGTGCTCGGGGTGGTCGGTACGACGATCTCCGGGTCCTTCCTCTACCTCATCGCCGCCCTGAACCTGGTCGCCCTGGCGGGCATCCTGAAGGTGTTCCGGGCGATGCGCGCGGGCGGGTACGACGAGACGGAGCTGGAGAGGCACCTGGAAGGCCGCGGGTTCATGAACCGGCTGCTGGGGCGGCTGACGAAGTCCGTGTCCCGGCCGGGGCAGATGTACCCGCTGGGCTTCCTGTTCGGCCTCGGCTTCGACACGGCCACCGAGGTCAGCCTGATGGTGATGGCCGGCTCGGGAGCGGCGGCCGGCCTGCCCTGGTACGCGATCCTGTGCCTGCCGCTGCTGTTCGCCGCCGGGATGAGCCTGTTCGACACCCTCGACGGCACGTTCATGAACTTCGCCTACCAGTGGGCGTTCGCCAACCCCGTCCGCAAGGTCTTCTACAACCTCGCCATCACCGGTCTGTCCATCGCCGTGGCCTTCTTCATCGGCACGATCGAACTGGTCGGCGTGCTGCACGAGAAGGCCGGCCTCAGCGACCCGGTGACCGGCTGGGTGGCCGGGCTGAACCTGGACAGCGTCGGCTATCTCATCGTCGGCCTGTTCGTGGTGGTGTGGGCGGCGGCGCTGGCGTACTGGCGGCTGGCACGGGTGGAGGAGCGCTGGTCGGTGCGGGCGGCGCCGTCCGACTGAGGCGGCGGGCGAGCGCGGCACAGACCACCAGCTGGAGGGTGTGGTAGAGCATCAGCGGCAGGACGGTCATGGCGACCTCGTCCGCGGGGAACAGCACGGAGGCCATCGGCAGCCCGCTGGCCAGGCTCTTGGTCGCCCCGCAGAAGACCGCCGTCACCCGGTCCTCGCGGGGCAGCCGCAGCGCCCGCGCGGAGCGGTCGGCGAGCAGCAGCGCGGCGGCGAGCAGGACCGCGATCAGCACGCCGAGCAGGACCAGGCGGCCGGGGGACACCCGCTGCCAGATGCCGGTGGTCATGCCCCGGCTGAACGCCGCGTAGACGACGAGCAGGATGGAGCCCCGGTCGCAGAGCCCGATCACCTTGCGGTGCCGGCCGAGCCAGCCGGAGATCCACCGCCGCACCGCCTGTCCGGCGGCGAACGGCAGCAGCAATTGGACGGCGATGTCGACGAGTTGACCCGCGCCGATCGGGATTCCGCCGCCCTCGCCGCCGCCGATCAGCGCGACGGCCAGCACCGGGGTGAGCACCACGCCCAGCACCGTGGAGAAGGACGCGGAGCACAGGGCCGCGGCCACGTTGCCGCGGGCCAGGGAGGTGAGGGCGATGGAGGACTGCACGGTGGACGGCAGCACGGCCAGGAAGAGGACACCGGCGGTCAGTTCGGCGCCGAGCCACCCGTCCGGCAGCAGCCGCGCCGCCAGGCCGAGCAGCGGGAAGGCGGCGAACGTCAGGGCGAGCACCGGGAGATGCAGCCGCCAGTGCCGTACGCCGTCCAGCGCGGCCTGCGGGGAGAGCCGGGCGCCGTAGAGGAAGAACAGCAGGCCGATCGCCAGCTTGGTCAGCCACGAGACGGCCTCGGCCGCCGTGTCCTCGGCCGGGACGAGCGCGGCGATCCCGATCGCGCCGAACAGCGCGACGATGTACCAGTCGACACGGCGCGCCAGACCGCGGACCGAGCCTGTGAGCGTCTGAGACATGCGCTCCTGCCTTGGAAGCGGGTGGCATGGGACGGGGGATGCCTCTGTGGGCCTCACCCATGGGTTTCGTCCATGGGGTTCGTCCATGGGGTTCGTCAACCGGTGGGGCCCGCGTGCCGGCGGCGCGCGGGCCCCTGTGGTGGATCAGGTCACGCCGGGGTGTGCACGTGGTGCCGGCTGATGTTCTTCTCCAGCAGGGCCAGGCACTCGGCGACCCCCACGCTGTCCGGCCCGGTCTGCGGCAGGCGGCCGTCGGCCTCCTTCAGCTCGGTCAGGGCCCGGTCGATGGCGGTCTGCGCGGCGAACAGGCAGGGCGTGCTGTAGATGGCGACGTCGACGCCCAGGTCGGACAGCTCGCTCAGCGACAGCCGCGGCGACTTGCCCCCGGCTATCTGGTTGAACAGCAGCGGCTTGTCCCCGATGACCTTGCGCACCTTGTGGATCCAGTCCACGCTGCGGACCCCGTCGACCAGCACCACGTCGGCGTCGGTCGCGGCGAGCGCCTTGGCGCGGCGCAGGATCTCGTCCTCCTCGGTGGCGTCGGTGCGGGCGACCACCACCAGGTCGCGGCGGGACTGCAGGACCAGTTCCAGCTTCTCCAGGTACTCCTCCAGCGGGAGTATCTGCTTGCCGTCGACGTGTCCGCAGCGCCGGGGCCGCTTCTGGTCCTCCAGGATGACGCCGGAGGCGCCGACGGCCTCCAGGTTCTGCACGACGTGGCACGCGGTCTCCGGGTCCACGTAGCCGTCGTCGATGTCCACCAGCAGGTGCTGCGCGGGGAACGCCATGCGCAGGCGCTGGACGAAGGCGATGATGTCGGGCCAGGCGATGAAGCCGATGTCGGGCAGGCCGTAGTGGGAGGCGGCGAAGCCGAAGCCGGAGACGAACATGCCGTCGTAGTGCTGCGCCGCGACGGACGCGGAGAACATGTCGAAGACGCCGATCAGAGGGGTGGTGCCGTCCGAGTGAATGGCATCGCGTAGCCGGTTGGGGTGGCTCACGGTATCCTCCGTGGTTGCTGGTTGCGTGGGCTGTGCGCCGCTGCGACCGTCTGCCCGCCAAAGCTGTTGGCCGCGCGGCATGTTCCGCACCAGACCGGCCGGGTGCCCTTCCTCGTGAGAGGCGCCCGGTCTACAGCTGTCCAGCCCGGTGGCCCGAAGATTAGGAAACCCTTTGCCGAGCCACAACCATCTCTTTGCGTTCGCGGTCTGAAACGTGCCGTTCCGGAACGCCCGTTCAGGCACATGAACGCCTGCTCACCCATGTGATCGACCGGCTCCCGACCGGACCGAGGGGCCGTACGATGGCCGAATCGGGTCTCCCCGACGAGCCGGACACCCTTTTTGTAAAGGGCGTTGCATTGATCCGGCTCGGGTGAGGGGCGTTGCCGCGGCCCGGCCCGGCGGACGCTAGGGCCGTGCCACCGTCTCCAGGTACAACTTCACGTACCGCTCCACGTCCACGTCCAACGCCACGTCCACCAGGGCCCGTTCGGAGTCGTCGGCGTGGAACTCGGCCTCGCCGGGGCCGGGCCGGAGGTCCACGACGGTCTGGCCGCGGGCCGGGCCGGGCGCCAGGCAGACCTCGACCGGCAGCAGCCGGGTGGTGAGGCCCGCCGGATCGGCCACCGCGCACACCGCGCCCGCGTCACCGAGGCCGCCGGCCTCCTCCGCTCCCGGCGCACGGCCCTGCCGGGTCGGCCGGCACGCGAGGAGGTCCCCGGCCAGCCGGGCGCCGGGCTCGTCGCTCGCGCGCAGCCGGCGCACCTCGGCGCCGGGTACGACGACCCGCCGGAAGACGTCCAGGCCGTACATGGTGATCGGCACCCCGGCCGTCAGCAGCACCGCCGCGGCCTCCGGGTCGTGCCAGACGTTGAACTCGGCGACCGGGGTGGCGTTCCCGGTGGTCACCGCCCCGCCCATGAACACGATCCGCTCGATGTTCCGGGTGACCTCCGGGTGGGTGCGCAGCAGCAGCGCGATGTTGGTCAGCGGGGCGGTCGGAACCAGCGTCACGGGGCGCGGGCAGGCGAGGATCTCCCGGCGCAGCAGGGTGACCGCGTCCACGTCCGCCGGGCCCCGGGCGGGTGCCGGCAGCCCCAGGTCGCCCATGCCGTCGGCGCCGTGCACCGGCGCACGGCGGGCCGGCTCGATCAGCGGGCGCTCGGCACCCCGCGCCACCGGGACGGCGGGGGCGCCCGCCCGCTCCAGCACGGTCAGGGTGTTGCGGACCACGCCGTCCACGCCGGTGTTCCCGGCGACACAGGTCACGGCCCGCAGATCGAGCCCCGGGTGGCGCACGGCGAAGAGCAGGGCCAGGGCGTCGTCGACGCCGGTGTCACAGTCGATGATCACGGGCACGGGCTGACCGGCCACGGCGGCCTCCTTTCCGTCCAGCCGACCTTAGAGCAGCGGGTCCCCGTCCCACAGCGCGGTGGAGTGGGCCGCCACCCGTGCGGTGATCCGGCGCAGCAGTTCCGGGGCCGGCAGCGCGCCCGGTCGCCGTCCGTCCCGCAGCCGCAGGGCGGCCAGTCCGGCGCCGGCCTCCCGGGGGCCGATCACCGCCTGGTACGGCACCAGCCGCGCGGCCCGGATCCTGGCCCCTAGGGTGCCCTGGGCGGGCCCGGCGAGTTCGGCGCGCAGGCCGGCCGCGACGGCCTCCCGGACCAGCGGCTCCGCCTGCTCCAGCTGGTCCTCGGTCACCGGCAGGACGACCAGCTGGACCGGTGCCAGCCAAGCGGGGAAGGCTCCGCCGTGGGTCTCGACGAGGTGGGCGACGGCCCGCTCCACGCTGCCGATGACGCTGCGGTGCACCATCACCGGCCGGTGCCGGGCGCCGTCGGGGCCGGTGTAGCGCAGGCCGAAGCGGGCGGGCTGGTGGAAGTCGATCTGCACGGTGGACAGGGTGGACTCGCGGCCCGCCGGGTCGGCGATCTGTACGTCGATCTTCGGACCGTAGAACGCGGCCTCGCCCGGCGCCTCCTCGTACGCCACCCCGGCCTCGGCCAGGACCTGCCGCAGCAGCGCGGTGGCCCGCCGCCACAACCCGGGGTCGGCGACGTACTTGCCGCCCGCGCCGGGCAGGGAGAGGCGGTGGCGTACGGCCTTGATGCCGAGGTCGGCGTAGGCCCGGCCGATCAGCTCCAGGGCGGCGCGGGCCTCGGCCACCGCCTGGTCCAGGGTGCAGAAGACGTGGGCGTCGTTGAGGTGGATGGCGCGCACCCGGGTCAGGCCGCCGAGCACCCCGGACAGCTCGGCGCGGTGCATGGTGCCCAGCTCGGCGATGCGCAGCGGCAGTTCCCGGTGGCTGCGGGCGCGGGAGCGGTAGATCAGCGCGTGGTGCGGGCAGAGGCTGGGCCGCAGGACGGCCTCCTCGCCGCCGAGCCGCATCGGCGGGTACATGTCGTCGCGGTAGTGGTCCCAGTGCCCGGAGATCTCGTACAGCTCCCGTTTGCCGAGCACGGGCGAGTACACGTGCCGGTAGCCGGCCCGGCGTTCGGCCTCCCGGATGTACTCCTCCAGGGCGTGCCGCACGGCCGCGCCGTCGGGCAGCCAGTACGGCAGTCCGGCCCCCATCAGCGGGTCGGTGCCGAAGAGGCCGAGCTCGCGGCCGAGACGGCGGTGGTCGGGGCGGTCGGGTCGGCCGCAGTGGTCGGGCTGGTCGGGGTGGCCGGGCTGGTCGGGGTGGCCGGGCTGGTCGGGCCGGTGGTCCATGGGTGTCCTTCCGTCGGGGTGGACGGGGGCGGACGGCCCGGGACACGCGGAAGCCCCGGGGCGTGCGCCCCGGGGCTTCGGTGCTGGTCAGGTGTCAGCGCGCCGGGACGGTCTCCGGCGTCGTCGTGCTCGACGGGCACTGCGGGGCGCGCTGCATGGACGGGACGGTAACAGGGGCCGTACGGGCCGCTCCACGGAATTTCCCCGGGTGCCCGGCGGCACACCGGCCGTACCCCTCACCCGTACGGCTCCGAGCGCTGGTGGGCCGCCCGGCCCGGTGGTGCCGTGAGACCAGGCACCCCGGCCGCCACGCAGTCCAGGAGGCACCGATGTCCCCCGCGATATCCCCGCGCGTCCCCCGCCTCCCCCGTGCCGTCGCACTGCCCCTCCTCGCCACCGGCCTGCTGCTCGGCGGCGGCTGCGCGGCCCTCGGGCTGAACCATCCGGCGAGCGCCCCGCACCCGCTGCCCACGCCCGACCGGCCGGCGCCGGCGTCCGCGGCGCCCCGGCGGGCCGACGGCTCCACGCTCAGCGACGAGCAGGCGCGGGCCGCGCTGATCACCCCGACCGACCTCGGCGCCCCCTGGACCGCCACGCGCGGTGCGGCCACCTGGCGGGACGGGCTGCTCAAGAGCCGCACCACGGCCGGGGAGTGCCAGCGGCTGCTGGACGCCCTCTACAGCGACGAACTCCTCGGCGCCCCGGCGCGCGTCGCCGTCGGCCTGGACGACACCGGCACCGAGGCCCAGCTCCGGTTCCAGATCGGCGCCCGCCGCCCGGCGGACGTCGACGCCGTGCTGGCCTGGCTGGGGGAGATGCCGGTGCGCTGCGCCCGGTTCACGGCCACCACGCAGCTGGGGCTGCTGGAGGACGTGCAGGTGCGCAGCGCCTTGCTGCCGGAGGTCGGGGACGCGCGCCAGGGGTTGCGCATCACCTGCGCCGCTACCGACCCGGAGGGGCGGCGGTCCCTGCTCACGATGGACGTGGCCGCCGTCCGGGTCGGCGAGGACGCCTTCGCGCTCACCAACGCCGGCCTGGGCGACGTACCGAACGAGGCGACCCAGGCCGCCGTCCAGATCGGCGCCCTCCGGCTGGCGGACATCCGCCGCCAGGGCCGCGCGGAGGTGTGAGGGTCACAGCGGATACCGGTCCGGGGCGGGGGTGCGGATCACAGCGGGTACCGGTCCGGGGCCGGGGGCGCGGGCCACAGCGGGGGCTGGGCCGGGGCCGGGCCCAGGGTGGTGGTGCCGGGGGCGGTGCGGTGGCCCAGGCCGGTGCGGTAGGCGTCCAGGGCGGCCTCGGTCCGGCCGGTTCGGCGCAGCAGGTCCCCCAGCAGCCGGCACAGGTCGGCGAGGTCACCGGCGGCGCCCGCGCGTTCCAGGAGGCTGAGGGCGCGCACGTAGTGCTCCTCGGCGGCCTCGGTGTCCCGGGCGTCCTCGGCGATGATGCCGAGCAGGCGGTGCGCGGCGGCGGCGTGCACGGCGCCGCGCTCGGAGGAGAAGTCCCCGAGGACCCCCTCCAGCAGCTCGGCGGCCTCCGCGGAGCGGCCCCGGCGGTGCAGCACGTCGGCGAGTTCGACGGCGGCCTGGCTGCGGTACAGGGCGGCCCTGGTCCGCGCGAGCATGGTGTGCGCCTGGCGCAACTCCGTCTCGGCCCGCTCCAGTTCGCCGTTCTGCGCGCAGACGTAGCCGCGCATCCAGTGGCAGTTGGCCAGCTCGGTGTGCAGCCGCAGCTGGGCGTACAGCTCGGCCGCCTTGGCCAGGGAGGCGTCGGCCTCGGCGACGCGGCCCTCGGCGAGCAGGGTGCGGGCGACCGAGCGGTGCATCCGGGCGATCAGCGCGGGGTCGCCGGCCCGGGGGGCGAGCGCGAGGGCGAACTCGGCGGCCTGGGCGGCGCGGGCGTGGGCGCCCATGTCCATGTACGGGCCGATGACGCTGGCGTAGAGCAGCAGCAGCGCGTCCGGGTCGTGCAGTCCGCCGCGGTTCAGTTCGTCGAGCGTGGACTCCAGGAGGTAGACGGCGTACCGGAGTTCGCCGGCGAGGTAGTGGGCGACGGCCCGGCCGCGCACCGCGGGCACCCGTACCGGCAGGGCCTGGCCGGCCAGGTGTTCCTCGGCCCGTTCGAAGCAGTCCCGCGCCTCGCTCAGCGCGCCGGTCTCCAGGGCGCATTCGCCGAGGCCGAGCAGCGCGTCGGCCTGTTCGCGCACGAGCCCGTGGGCCGCCGCCTCGGCGCGCACCAGGCCGTACTGGACGGCGGCCTCCTCGGCCCGGCCGTCGGCGAGGATTCGCTGGGCCTCGGTGAGCCGCAGCCTGAGGCCGGTGGCGAGGTGGGCGGGGCGGCCGACGGCCAGCTCCTCGAAGCTGACCCCGAGCCGGTCCGCGATGTGCCTGAGCGCCTCGTCGGAGGCCCGGACCCGGCCCGCCTCCAGGGTGGAGATGTAGGCGGGGGTGTACGCCGGTTCCGCCAGCTGCCGCTGGGTCAGCCCCCGCTGGGCGCGCAGTCGCTGCACCCGCCGCCCGACGACCTCCGGCTCGTCCCGCTCCCGCATGCCCGCCCGCCCCCCAACTCGGCCTGCCGCCCTTGCCGTTGGGCGGCGACAGCACCTAGGTTAAACGGCGGATTAAGCATGCTTGACACTCCGCTGTTGTGTTGCGAGGTCGCCGTGTCCGGACGTACATCCGCACCCTACGCATCCCACACCCGCCCCCGCGTCCGTCCGTCCGGACGGGGCTCCGCCGCCCGGGGCGTCACCGCGGCCGTGATAGCCGCGTCCGGTCTGCTGCTGGCGGCCAACGTGGGCCCGGCCGGCGCCGCCGACACCCCGCAGGCACCGGCGTCGGTGGTCCGGCAGGCGGGCGGCTGAGACCGCGGTGGCCACCCCCTGGGGGTCGCCCTTGCGAGTGGCCGGGAGCGTTCGCCCTGCGGGGAGTGACGTTGTGGGCCAATATGGGGACATTGGCCGCATCGCTCTCTTCCAAGGGGGCCTTTATGGCTGTGGACACCCCTCCGCTCGTCAAGACGTCCCGGCTCAGGAGCCGGGGCGGTCTGCTGGGCGAGTGCATGGCGGAGTTCCTCGGGACCTTCGTCCTCATCTCCTTCGGCTGCGGCGTGGTCGCGATGGCGGTCGCCGCGCTGCCCGGTTCCGGCCGGGCCGCCACCTCCACCACGATCTTCCTGGCGGCCGGTGACTGGCTGCTCATCGCCTGGGGCTGGGCCTTCGCCGTCATGTTCGGCGTCTACGTCGCCGGCGGGATCAGCGGCGCCCACCTCAACCCGGCGGTGACCCTGGCCATGGCCCTGCGCCGGGGTTTCTCCTGGGCCAAAGTGCTGCCGTACTGGTTCGCCCAGTTCGTGGGCGCCCTCACCGGCGCGGCGCTGGTCTACCTCGTCTACCACGACGCGATCAACGCCTTCGACCGCACCGTGGCCGGACCGAAGGTGAACGGGCACACGAACACCACCTTCTCCATCTTCGCCACCTTCCCGGCCCCCTACTTCCACGGTGGCGTCTGGGGCCCGCTGATCGACCAGATCGTGGGCACGGCCTTCCTGCTGATGCTGATCGCCGCCGTCATTGACCTGCGCAACCAGGCCGTGCGGGCCAACCTCGGCCCCCTGATCACCGGCCTCGTCGTCGCCGCCATCGGCATGTCCTACGGCGCGAACGCGGGCTACGCCATCAACCCGGCCCGCGACTTCGGCCCCCGCCTGTTCACCTACGCGGCGGGCTGGGGCAGCCTGGCGTTCCCGGGCAGCGTGTCCGGCGCCTTCAGCGGCTACTGGTGGATCCCGATCGTCGGCCCGCTGATCGGTGGCGCGCTCGGCATCCTGCTCTACGACCTCTTCATCGGCGACGTCCTGCTCGCCCGCACCGAACTGGCCCAGCTGCCCCCGCCGGGCCGCTCCACCCCGTCCCGCACCCGCCCCGAGCAGTGAGCACCGGCCCCTGCCCGCGGCGGCCGGCTAGGTGCCGGTCCCGGTGATGGTGATCCGGGTGCCGACGGAGGTGTGCTCGTACAGCCAGCGGGCGTCGTCGGTGCGCAGCCCGATCACGCTCAGTGTGGACGGGCGGCGCCCGGGGACGTCGGTGGCGGTGTCGTCGGCGCCGTAGAGGTAGTGCGGCTCCCGCTCGGGGCCGCTGAAGGCCATCACCCAGTCGTGCCGCCGGATCTCGCCCGTCGGCGAGACGCTGAACCGGGCGTGCCGCAGGCGTTCGGTGACCCGGGCGACCGCGGCACCGCGGAACGGCCGGTTCATACCGGGCGCGGAGATGGGGAACGTCCTTCCCCCGGCCCGCAGTTCCAGTGCCGTGAGGTCGATGCGGATGTCGTCGACGGCGGTGTCGCCGTCGGGGGACGGGGGCGGTGCCGGGGCGGTGGTGGAAGCGGTGGCGGCGGGCGGCGCGGGCCGTTCGGCGCCGCCCAGCAGGGTCGTGGCGGTGAGGACGGCCGCGCCCGCGACGACGAGGCCCGCCGACACCAGCCCGGCCCGGCGGGTACGGCGGCGCAGCACGGCCCGGCGGCGCACGGCGGCACCCGGGCCGGGCGCGGGGCGCCGGCCCTGCTCGGCGACCTCGCGCAGCGCGTGCGTCAGCCGGTCGGCGCTCTCCCCGGGCGCGGCCGGGCCCGTCGGGTCATGGGGCATGCGTGGCCTCCTTCGTCCCGGTCATGGTCTCGGCCTCCTCGGGCGACAGATGACGGGCGAGCGCGGCGCGGCCCCGGGCCAGCCGCGCCTTGACCGTGCCGGCGGGCGCGCCGGTCTCCGCGGCGATCTGTTCCACGCTCAGGTCGCACACGTGGTACAGGACCACGGCCAGCCGTTGCGCCGGGGGGAGGGCGCGCAACGCGGCGACGAGGGCGACGTGTTCCGGTCCGGGCCCCGGGACCTGTTCCCGGGGGGTGTCCTTGCGGACGAGTTCCAGCCAGCGCCGGGCGCGCCGGAACCGGCTGACCGCGAGCCGGGTGGCCACCGTGCGGATCCACGCCTCCGGCGCCTCGGCCGAGTCGAAGGACGTCCGCCGGTCCCAGGCCCGTACGAACGCCTCCTGCACGACGTCCTGCGCCTCGGCGTGGTCACCGGTGAAGGCGTAGAGCTGGCCGACCAGACGGGGGAAGGCAGCCGTGTAGAAGGCGTCGAACTCCTCCTCCGTCATGCCGGCTCCCGTGCTGTTCGTCCCGAAAGGGTGCATCCTACGGCGCGTGAGGCGCCGGAGATTTCGCCCGGTCCCGATGCAACCCGGGCGCCGCGCCGTGCGTACAGACCATGTCCGTACGCATCCCAGGGGGGACCTTCCGTGTCCACGCACGCGCATCGCTCACGTATCCCGCACGACCCGTCAGCCCGCCCGGCCACCGGCCGCCCGACCGCCGGCCACCGGGCCGTCCGCCGTCCGAAAGCCGTCGCCGGTGCCCTCGCGGCGGCCTGCGCGCTGGTGCTCGCCGCGACCGGCTGCGGGGCCACCGCCTCCACGGCCGCGACCGAGCCGGCCGTCCCGGCCGCCGCACACACCTCCACCGCGCCCCGTCCCGCCGTGCCCGCCGTCCCCGAGCCGGCCGCGCTCGCCGACGCGGAGGTCAACGTCGGCGAGGGGGCCACCGTGGGCGTGGGCATGCCGATATCCGTCACCTTCCCGCGCCCGGTGCCGCGCTCGGAGCGGGCCGCGGTCGAGCACTGGCTCGGTGTCGCCACCCAGCCCGCCGTCACGGGCGCGTGGAGCTGGGTCAAGGACCGCAACCTGTTCGACGGACAGCGCGTCGACTACCGCCCGCCGTCCTACTGGAAGCCCGGCACCCGCGTCACCCTGCGCGTCGGCAGCCACGCCGTACGGCACTTCTCCATCGGCCGTTCCCTGACCGCGACCGTCGACGTGCGCACCCACACGATGACCGTCACGGAGGACGGCAGGCCCGACACCCGCATCCCGGTCACCGCCGGCCGCCCCGGCCTGGACACCTGGAACGGCACGATGGTCGTGATGGACAAGCAGCCCAAGGTCTACATGGACTCCCGGACCGTCGGCCTCGGCGACGCCTACCACGGCTACTACGCCTGGGCCGTGCACACCACCGCGTCCGGCACCTACGTCCACCAGAACCCGGCCGCGAACACCCACGCCGGCCGGGCCAACGTCACCCACGGCTGCGTCGGCCTCGCCACCGACGGCACCGCCGAACGCTTCTACCGGCGGGTGATCCCCGGTGACGTCATCCGCGTCACCGGTTCCAAGGAGACGGTCGAGGCCGGCAACGGCTACGGCGACTGGAACCTCACCTGGTCCGAATGGCTCGCCCACAGCGCGACCCGGCACGGCGGCGACGGCCGGTGAGACGCCGAGGCACGGCGGGGGCACAGGACGAGCCGGCGGGGGCCACGGGGCGAGCCGCCTGGGCTCACAGGGCGAGCAGCAGCGCGGTCAGCGCGGTGCAGCCCGCGCACACCGCGAGCACCACGGCCAGACAGCGCCGCCGCAACTCCTGGTAGCGGTGCTCGTACTCGGCCCGCAGCGACACGCAGCGGGCCGCGACGCGCTCCAGGTCGGCGCGGGCCCGGCGCAGGCTGTCGGCGGTGTACTGCCGCTCGACCTCCTCGCGCTGGGCCGTCGTCAGCCAGTCCAGGGGCCCGGTGAACTCGCGGGCGCGCTGCTCCGCCTCCGCGACCCGGGCCTGCCACAGCAGGTAGCCCTCGACCTCGTTGCCGAGGTCGCCGCCCGTTCCGGTCCCCCGCTTGCGCAGGCCGCTCATCCGCGGGGCCGGTCGCTGGTGGCGATCTCGTAGCCCTCCTGCTCCCGCGCCGCGATGTCCGGGTGGTGCAGGTCGAAGGCCGGGGATTCGCTGCGGATACGGGGCAGGGTGACGAAGTTGTGCCGGGGCGGCGGGCAGGAGGTGGCCCACTCCAGGGAGCGGCCGTAGCCCCACGGGTCGTCCACGCCGACCGGGGTGCCGAACCTCGCGGTCTTCCACACGTTGTAGAGGAACGGCAGCATCGACAGGCCCAGCAGGAAGGAGCTGATGGACGACAGCGTGTTCAGCACGGTGAAGCCGTCGGAGGCCAGGTAGTCGGGGTAACGGCGGGGCATGCCCTCGGCGCCCAGCCAGTGCTGGACCAGGAAGGTGCCGTGGAACCCGACGAACAGGGTCCAGAAGGTGATCTTGCCGAGGCGTTCGTCGAGCAGCTTCCCGGTGAACTTGGGCCACCAGAAGTGGAATCCGGCGAACATCGCGAAGACGACCGTGCCGAAGACCACGTAGTGGAAGTGGGCGACGACGAAGTACGTGTCGGAGACGTGGAAGTCCATGGGCGGCGAGGCGAGGATGACGCCGGTCAGCCCGCCGAACAGGAACGTCACGAGGAAGCCGGCCGCCCACAGCATCGGGGTCTCGAAGGAGAGCGAGCCCTTCCACATCGTGCCGATCCAGTTGAAGAACTTCACCCCGGTCGGCACGGCGATGAGGAAGGTCATGAAGGCGAAGAAGGGCAGCAGCACCCCGCCGGTGACGTACATGTGGTGGGCCCACACCGTGATGGACAGGCCGGCGATGGCGATCGTCGCGGCGACCAGGCCCATGTAGCCGAAGATCGGCTTGCGGGAGAAGACCGGGATGATCTCGGTGATGATCCCGAAGAACGGCAGGGCGATGATGTAGACCTCGGGATGCCCGAAGAACCAGAACAGGTGCTGCCACAGCAGGGGGCCGCCGTTGGCCGGGTCGTAGACATGGGCGCCGAAGATGCGGTCGGCCGCCAGGGCGAACAGGGCGGCGGCCAGCACCGGGAAGGCCAGCAGGACCAGCACACCGGTCAGCAGCACGTTCCAGGTGAAGATCGGCATGCGGAACATGGTCAGGCCGGGGGCGCGCATGCAGATGATCGTGGTGATGAAGTTGACGGCGCCGAGGATCGTGCCGAACCCGGAGAAGGCCAGGCCCAGAATCCACAGGTTCCCGCCGAGCCCGGGGGTGCGGGTGGCGTCCGACAGCGGGGTGTACGCGAACCAGCCGAAGTCGGCCGCGCCGTTCGCGGTGAGGAAGCCGCCGACCGCGATGAGCGAGCCGAACAGGTACAGCCAGTAGGCGAACATGTTCAGCCGGGGGAAGGCCACGTCGGGCGCGCCGATCTGGAGCGGCATGATCCAGTTGGTGAACCCGGCGAACAGCGGGGTGGCGAACATCAGCAGCATCACGGTGCCGTGCATCGTGAACATCTGGTTGAACTGTTCGTTGGAGATGACCTGGAGGCCCGGACGGGCCAGCTCGGCGCGCATGATCAGCGCCATTACCCCGCCGAACAGGAAGAACGCGAACGACGTCGTCAGATACAGGGTGCCGATCGTCTTGTGGTCGGTGGTCGTCAGCCACTTCACCACGACATTGCCGGGCTGCTTGCGCCGGACCGGCAGCTCGTTCTCGTACGACTCCTCGGCCGCCGCGCCTCCGCCCTGGGGTTCGTTCAGGATGCTCACAGGTCGTCCGTCTCCCGGTCCTCGCGTCCGCCCGTGCCGTGACGGCGCTCCATCCGCCATCCTCACCGCACGGGCACGCACCAGGGGGCTTCTGAGCGCCCGATATGCGGCCGTCCGGGTGACCGATACACCCGGACGCAGCAGCGCACCGCCCGCCGGACCCCGCCGGGGCGGTCCCGGCGGCGCCGGGCCGCACACTCTGTGCGGCCCGGCACCGGGTTGCCTTTCAGGCGTTTCGCCGGACGGGGGTCAGGCGGGGTTGAGCGTCCAGGTGGACGTCGAAGCCGGCCCGCCCGCCCTGCGGCATTCAGCCCGCCCGGTCCGGTTCAGCCCGCCCAGTCCAGGAGGCGTTCGCCCGTTTCGGGGGCCCGTAGCCGGAGGAGGGACTCCTTCTCCAGCTGGCGTACGCGTTCCCGGGTCAGTCCCACCCGCTCGGCCACCTGTTGGAGGGTGCGCGGGTGCCCGTCGTGCAGCCCGTAGCGCAGGCTGAGGATCATGGCCTCGCGCGGGGCCAGCACGCCCAGCGCGTCCCGGAGGTCCTCGGCGAGCGCGCGGTACTCGGCGACCTGGGGCGCCTGGAGGACGTCGGTGGCCGGGATGAGGTCGCCGACGACGGTCTCGCCGGTGTCGTCCACGGGTGTGTCCAGGCTGATCGTCTGCCGGCCGACCCGGCGCAGCCAGGCGACCCGGTCCTCGGCGAGGCCGCTCTCCCGCGCCACCTCGTCGTCCGACGGCTCGTGCCCGATGCGCAGCTGGAGCTGCCGCTCGACCTTCGCCAGCTTCTGCAGCTGCTCCACGACGTGCATGGGCAGCCGGACGGTACGGGCGTGCTGGGCCAGGCCCCGCTCGATCGCCTGGCGGATCCACCAGGTGGCGTACGTGGAGAACTTGAAGCCCTTGGTGTGGTCGAACTTCTCCACGGCCCGCATCAGCCCGAGGTTGCCCTCCTGGATCAGGTCCAGCAGGGGCACCCCGCGGTGGGCGTGCCGTTTGGCGATCGACACCACGAGCCGCAGATTGGCCCGGATCATGTGGTCCTTGGCGTGCCGGCCGTCGCGTACGGCCGCCTCCAGCTCGTGGCGCCGGTGCGCCGGGAGCCGGTGCGCGGCGTCCCGCTCCAGTTCCCCGGCGGCGTACCGGCCGGCGTCGATGAGCCCGCCGAGGCGGACCTCGTCCTCGGCGTCGAGCAGCGGGGTCGCGGCGATCTGGTTCAGGTACTGGCCGAGCAGATCGGCCTCGTCACCGGTTTCGGGGACCCGGCTCCGCGGGCGGGCGGACCGGGCCGCGGTACGGCGGCGCTGCCGCGGGTCGGCCGTGGTGGTGCGTGCCGGACCAGGCATTGTCTCCGGCCTCCGACTCCTGTCGCTTCGGCTCTGTGCACCAGAGCCCCGGGCTTCCAGCGACCGCCGGGTACCCGGCCCCGCTCCCGGGATGCGCACCGGTCGCCTCGGCGGCGGGTGGCACCGGCGGGCGCGGGACGGACAGGGCGTGCCGCGGACCGGCGAGGGGACCTAGCCCAGCGGGGTGTCCGCCCAGGGCAGGGCCGAGGGCTCGCGGTGCTCCGGCGGGCGGGGCGCCGCGGCCTCGTGGCAGGTGAAGCCGAGCCTGGTCAGCGCCCGGCTCACCTCGGCCGCCGTGAAATCGCGGCGGTCCTGTCC
Organism: Streptomyces rubradiris; assembly: GCF_016860525.1. Lineage (NCBI taxonomy): Bacteria > Bacillati > Actinomycetota > Actinomycetes > Kitasatosporales > Streptomycetaceae > Streptomyces > Streptomyces rubradiris. The sequence continues at coordinate 3,963,491 of NZ_BNEA01000015.1, read as the reverse complement.
GGTGATGACCTGCCCGACCTGCTTGACCGGGTAGACCCGGCTGCCGACGGTCACGCAGACGCCGACGGCGGGCTCGGGGGAGACGCCCTCCATCGACTGCTCGACCTCGGACTTGGTCAGGTCGAAGGGGAAACGGGCGATGACACAGCGCATGGTGCCTCCAGCGGAGCGGTCGGGTGGGGACGGGGCCGCCGGGGGCGCGAGTCCGCCCGGCGGCACGGGGTGCGTGCGGTCAGCGGCCGCCCTCGGCGGCGGGACGCCCGGACGGGGCGCGCCGGGCTCCCCGGCCCCGCCGGGACCGCCCGCCCCGGCCACGCCCGGCGGACCCGGCGGCGCCGGTGCGCTGGGGGCGTTCGGCGGCCGGTACGGCGACGGTGACGGGCACTCCGGAGGGCGTGCGGGCGCCGGTGATCCGGTGCAGCTCGGGCTCGCCCGGGCGTACGCGGGTGGTGTGCGCGGTGACGCCGGCGGTGCTCATGAGGCGGTCCACGGCGCGCCGCTGGTGCGGCAGCACGAGGGTGACGACCGTGCCGGACTTGCCGGCGCGGGCGGTGCGGCCGCCACGGTGCAGGTAGTCCTTGTGGTCGGCGGGCGGGTCGACGTTCACCACGAGGTCGATGTCGTCGATGTGCAGGCCGCGGGCGGCGACGTTGGTGGCCACCAGGACCGTGACGTGGCCGTCCTTGAACTGGGCGAGGGTGCGGGTGCGCTGCGGCTGGGACTTGCCGCCGTGCAGCGCCGAGGCCCGTACGCCCACCGACAGCAGGTGCTTGGCCAGCCGCTCCGCCGCGTGCTTGGTGTCCAGGAACATGATCACCCGGCCGTCGCGGGCGGCGATCTCGGTGGCGGCGGTGTGCTTGTCGTCGTCATGGACGTGCAGCAGGTGGTGTTCCATCGTGGTGACCGCGCCCGCCGACGGGTCGACCGAGTGCACGACGGGGTCGTGCAGGTACCGGCGCACCAGGAGGTCGATGTTGCGGTCGAGGGTGGCGGAGAACAGCAGCCGCTGGCCGTCCGGGCGCACCTGGTCGAGCAGGGCGGTGACCTGGGGCAGGAAGCCCATGTCGGTCATCTGGTCGGCCTCGTCCAGGACGGTGACGGCCACGCGGTCCAGGCTGCAGCCGCCGCGGTCGATGATGTCCTTGAGCCGGCCGGGGGTCGCCACGACGATCTCGGCACCGGCGCGCAGCGCGGCCGTCTGGCGGCCGATCGACATGCCGCCGACCACGGTGACCGAGCGCAGGCGCAGCGCCCGTGCGTAGGGTGCCAGGGCGTCGGTGACCTGCTGGGCCAGTTCCCGGGTGGGTACGAGGATCAGGGCGAGCGGCTGCCGGGGCTCGGCCCGCTGTCCGGCCAGGCGGGCCAGCAGGGGGAGACCGAAGGCGAGGGTCTTGCCGGAGCCGGTGCGGCCGCGGCCGAGGACGTCCCGGCCGGCCAGCGTGTTCGGCAGCGTCGCCGCCTGGATGGGGAAGGGCGCGGTCACGCCTTCGGCGCGCAGCGCGTCCCGCAGGGGCGCGGGCAGGTCCAGCTCGGCGAAGTCCTCCGCCGGCGGCAGCGCCTCGGTGAGGGTGACGGGCAGGGTGAACTCACCGCGGGGTGCCCGGCGGGCTCCCGGGTTCTTTCCCTGCGGGCCCTTCGCGCGCGTGGTGGTCCGGGCGGACCGGAAAGGGGCGGAGTCGTTGCCGGTACGGCGACCGTTACCGCTGTTTCCTGCGGCGCCACGGGTACGACGGGCGCGGTTCATGATGAGGAACCTCCTCGATGTGCACGGCACGTGTCGAGGAATTCCTTTCGGCGGTGCGCAACCGCGGCAGAATTCACAAGAATGAGCCGAAGAAAGAGCCGGAAGGCCAGGAGAGGGCCGGTCGGCGGGTAAAAGGGGGGCCCGGCGTCCGCCGGGCAAACGGACCGGGGCCCGCACCCCAAGAGCGCGGGCCCCGTCCTCGTAGAACGCGTCAGCGTCAGGCGGGAACGATGTTCTCGGCCTGCGGGCCCTTCTGGCCCTGCGTGACGTCGAAGGTAACCTTCTGGCCTTCCTGAAGCTCGCGGAAGCCGGTGGTGGCGATGTTCGTGTAGTGCGCGAACACGTCGGCGCCGCCGCCGTCCTGCTCGATGAAGCCGAAGCCCTTTTCCGCGTTGAACCACTTCACGGTGCCAGATGCCATATTGAATCTCCCTAGGGGCATGCCGTGTCCCGCACTGTGCGGGTCACGAGTTGCCGCGATGATCACCCCTTAGGGGCCGGAAAATCCGGAAATCAAAACTGCAACTGTTATCACGGTAGCACGGCCCGGCCCGATGCACCCAGCTTTTTCGTCTTTCGGCCCCGGCGGGGGCGATATCCTCAAGCGGCTCCGCCGGAAAACCTTTCGGCGCGCTGCGGGCAATTCTTCAGCGGCGAGGACAGATACGCGCCGTGCTCAGCGGCCGTCGCCGACGCCGGGCCCGTCCAGCCGGCTGCGCAGCTCCTCGTTGTCCCGCAGCGCCTCGCCGAGCCGGTCCTCCAGGTCGATGATGCGGCACGCTGCCTCGATGGGGGTGCCCTGGTCGACCAGCTCGCGGGCCCGGGCGGCGATGCGCAACTGCTGGCGGGAGTACCGCCGGTGGCCGCCCTCCGAGCGCAGCGGAGTGATCAGCCCCGCCTCGCCGACGGCCCGCAGGAACGCGGGCGTGGTGCCGAGCAGGTCGGCGGCGCGGCCCATCGTGTAGGCGGGGTAGTCGTCGTCGTCCAGATGGCCGGCGGGCGGGTTGTCGGGCATGGCACCTTCGGTTGGGGGCCGGGGTCCGTGTGGTCCCCCGGTACCTCCAACCCTAACGGCGGCGCGTACGCGTATGTGAAGCCGCCGCGACAGATTTGCGGTGTGCGGCCCCGGCGCGGCTCACCGGCACCGTCCAGGGCGGCCGGCGCCCGGCTCGCCGGGCACCGCCGCGCGCACGCGGAACCGCCGCCCCGGGGGAGGCTGCGCGGCCCCCGGAACGGCGGTTTCCGGTCTCTTGCCATCTGTTTCCGGTCGTAGCAAGATCAAACTCTTGGCAGATACACCCAATATCGCCCCACAATGCCTTCGAGTATGAGGCTGGAGTTACTGGGCGGTACGGCTGAGTACCCCACTCACGTTCACGACCTCGTGGCACCCCTGCGCCTGGCGCCCGGAGGCCGGAGTGCCGGGCTTCTCGCAGGTCACTTCGACGGTCACGGTGTCGTTCTCGGGGATCTTGATGGGGGTCACCCAGTGGTAGTCCTGGTTGCGGAAGGTCTCCAGCGCGATGGTGGTGATCTTGCGGTCCCCGAAGCTGATGGTCATCAGGCCCTCGTCACCCTGGAAGTTGGCGATGACGATGTCCGTGACCTCGAAGACGCTGTCCTCGGGCACCGGATAGGTGCCCGGCACGGTCTGTCCGCGGTTCGACTTCACGTCGATGGTCTGCGAGATCTGTCCGCCGCCGACCCCGGTGCCGTTGCGGGCCGACGTGCCGGTACCGCCCGTCCCGCCCGGACCGCCCGTGCCCTGGCCCCCGGAACCGGCGCCGGGTGCCGTGCCCGTACCCGCGTTCGGGCCCGTACCCGTGCCGGGAGCGGTGCCCGGGGCCTGCCCGTCCGCGCCCTGTTCCCCGGCGGGTGTGGGCCGCGGCTGGACCGCCTCGGTGGCCGCTTCCTGGGCGGCACTGCGCACCGCCGGACGGACCAGCATGAACCAGGCGAGCAACAGCGCGAGCAGCGCCGCGAGCAGGGCGAGCAGCCACTTGGGGAAGATCGGGATCTGGACGAACTCGGCGTCCAGCGGGGCCCGTACAGGGGGCTCCTCCGGCCGGGGGGCGTCCTGCTCACCGGTCTCGGAGACCTCGGCGGCGTCCACGGTGAACGGCCACACCACCGGGGCGCCGAACCACACCGGCTTGCCGGTGCGGACCCGCAGCCCGATCTCCGCCGACTCGCCCGGCTCCAGCGGGTGCCGCTCCGGGGTGAAGGCGAACGCCAGCTCCTCGCCCGCCTGTCCGGCGGTGAAGCCGACCCGCACGGGGGTGTTGCCCTGGTTGCGCACCGCCAGCCGGTACCGCCCGCGCAGCCAGCCGCGCCGCCTGCGCGGGGCCAGCTCGCTGTGCAGCTCGTGGAACGCCCCGATGCGCACGGTGGTTTCCAGCACGCGCACCGACTCGGGGTGCTCGGCCGGCAGCACCCGTACGCCGAGGGGCACCTCGCCGGCCCGGACCTCCGGGGACCGCGGTGGCTCCAGCCGGAGCGTCACCGTCTCGGACGTGCCCGGATACAGGGAGACCCGCGCGGGCTCCACGGTGGTCCAGGCGGCGCAGTCCCCGACGATCTCCAGGCTGTACGCCTCGACGATGTCGCTGTCATTGCGCACGGTCACGGTGGTCGTGGCGATGTCCCCCGGCGCCACGGTCACTTCCGGGATGTCGAGTCCGGGAGCGCCGGGGCTGGAAGCGGCTGCAGAAGGCGTCACGCCAGCACGGTAGACCGGGCCCGGCCACGCGAGGAGAAGCGCGAGGGCAATGCCCGGGCAGTCCCGGTGCCCCTGAGGTCACCCATCAACTCCCCGAGGGCAGCGGACCGTTGAGCGGCCGTTGCCCCGGGTGCGCCGTACCGCGGCGCTTGTCCCCGCCCCTGCGACCTCCGACCAGTACTCATCAGACAGGTACCCCTTATGTCCAGCTCTGAACAAGCCGGGCCGGCCATGCCCGCCGCCACCTCCCCTGGGCCGGCCCCGGCCTGGGCCGCGCACCGCACCCCGACCGCCGACCGTTCCGAACGGGTCACCGTGGCCGTGTACGCCGCCGACCCGGTGCTGCGCCTGGGCGTCGTCCAGCAACTGCGGCAGCGCCCCGAGATCGACCTGCTCGCCGACGCCGACGCCGAGCGGGCCCAGGTGTCGCTGGTGGTGGTGGACCACGTCGACGACGACGTGGCCGCGCTGCTGCACCGGCTGCGGCACAACACCGCCACCCGTACCGGCCTGGTGGTCGCCACCCTCGGCTCCGGCTCGCTGCAACGCGTCATCGAGTGCGGGGTCGCGGCGGTGCTGCGGCGCGCCGAGGCCGACCAGGACCAGCTGCTGCGGCTCGTGCTGGCCATAGCCAACGGCGAGGGTGTCCTGCCCGGCGACCTGCTCGGCAAGCTCCTCAGCCACGTGGGCAGCCTCCAGCGGTCGGCGCTCGATCCACGGGGGCTGTCCCTGTCCACGCTGACCACCCGGGAGGCGGACATGCTGCGGATGGTGTCGGAGGGCCTGGACACCGCCGAGATCGCCCGCAAGACCTCGTACTCCGAACGGACCGTCAAGAACATCCTCCACGAGGTCATCACCCGGCTCCAGCTGCGCAACAGGGCCCACGCGGTCGGCTACGCCCTGCGCAACGGGCTGATCTGACGGAACGGCCCGCCCGCACAACGGTTGATCCGACGGAACGGCCCGCCCGCACAACGGGCTGATCCGGCGGTACGTCCGGCCGGGCAACACGCGCTGCCCGAAAGCGCACCGCGTGTTTCCCCCGGGTATGGCCCCGCCGCCCTCCCGCGCCGCGCGCGCCCGGGACAGGGTGGCGGGGGCACACCCGGATTGCCGCACCAGACTGCGAGGGGGACCTTGATGGGAACCGCTGGCCCCGGCGGGCGGTACCGCCTGGGGCGGCTCGGCGCGACGGCGCTGTTGCTGATCCCCCTGCTCGGCGCGACCGCGGCCTCCGGCGAGAACGGCACCGTCGACGCCTCGCCGCGGGTGGCCACCACGGCCGCGGAGACCCGGATCGCGTTCGCCGGCACCCGGCACCGCAGTCTCGGCGCGTCCACCTCCGACAGCAAGAAGAGCGCCCCGCTGTTCGACGACGGCCCGGCCCACAACGACATCCAGCCGTCCGCCATGGGCGAGCAGATGGTCTTCGCCAGCCGCCGTGACGAGAAGGACCCGCAGATCTATCTGCGGGCCGCGGGCGGCCAGGTGTCCCGCCTCACCACAGGCATGGACGCGGCCCACCCCCGGCTGGCGCCGGACGGCGCCTTCGTGGTCTTCGACGCGGCCGGGCCCGGTGGCCCGGACGGCAAGAAACAGCGCGACCTGTGGCGGATCGGCACCGACGGCAAGGGACTGAAGCAGCTCACCGACACCCCCGCCGACGAGACGTACCCGACGGTCTCTCCGGACCTGAAGCAGCTGGCGTACTCCAGCAACGAGGACGCGGCGGTCGGAGCGCAGATCTACGTACGGCCCCTGGAAGGCGACACCGCCCCCCGCCGGGTCACCGAACGCGCGAACGGCACGGCCACCGAGCCGGTGTGGAACCCGGTGAACGACGATGCCCACCGCGGCCTCATCGTGTACACCGCCACCAAGGGCGACCGGTCCCACCTGAGGGAGACGAACGGCCCCGGCACGACCGACGGGCCGCTGCTCGGCGGCGGCCGGGAGGAGTGGCGGGCGCACGCCCCGGCCTGGATGCCGGGTGGGGACGAGGTGCTGTTCCTCAGCCCCGAGATCACCTGCCAGTGCGAGGGCAACTACGACCACGTGTTCCGGGCCAAGCGGCACGACACCGGGACCCCCGGGCTGGTGCTGGACGAGGACCGGGACGTCTCCTCGCCCGCCTGGCTCGGCCCGCTGGACGGCGGCCGGGCGGTGGTGGAGCACCTCACGGCCGACGGCCCGCACACCGTGACGCTCCAGGACATCCGGGCGGACGGGGCCGACCCCCGCGACCTGAACCTGACGATCCTGAACGAGGACCCTGAGGCCGACACCAATATCGACCCGAAGAAGGACCCGCTCTTCCAGCCCCGGCCCGACTACGACCCGTGGACCGAGCGGCAGAGCTACACACCGGACGGCCGCCGGATCGTGGTGACCCGTTTCCTGGGTGAGCGTGGCAGCCGCGTCGAGGAGATCTGGCTGGCGGACGCCGACGGCACCCACCCGCAGGCGCTGAAGCTCGACGGACGCGGACCGCGCGACCGGGACACCGACCCGGCGTTCTCCCCGGACGGCAAGTACCTCGCCTTCACCCGGATCTCACCGGGCACCGACGGGGCCGCGACCACCAGCAAGGTGCTCATCGCGGACGTCGCCTCCGGCAGGATCACCGGCGAGATCGTCCCGCCCGACGAAGAGCTCAAGGGCCAGGACGCCCAGCCCGCCTGGTCCTCCGACGGCACGATGCTGGCCTTCACCCGCAACGAACTGGTCTACGGCACCGGCGGCAGCAAGCACATCTGGACCGTGCCCGTGAACGACCTGGGCAAGCAGGACGACCTGAGCAAGAGGATCTGCCCGGGTACCTGCGCGGTCATCGACGACAGCCCCGCGTTCTCCCCCGACGGAAGCAGCATCGCCTTCAACCGCAAGAACGATGCCTCCCGGATCGACGAGCGCAACGGCATCATCGTGACCTCCGTGTCCGGCAAGGACTGCCGGGTGCTCCTCCCCGGCTCCGCCCGTGACGTGAACGACGCCTGCCGCCGCGAACTGCCGGAGAACCCCGGCCCGTTCCAGCCCCGGGACGCCGCCTGGACGCCCGACGGCACGTCCCTCGTGCTCAGCTCCCGCCCCAGCCAGCCGGTCAACAGCCCCGAGAAGCTGAAGGTGCTGAACGTCGTGACCGGCGAGCTGACCAAGCTCACCAACGACCTGCCGGGCCGGCACAAGGAGCCCAGCGTCCAGCAGTCCGTCGACCTCGCCGTCCGGGCGCCCGGCACCGTCCCGGACGTGACCGTCGGCGACTCCACCACCGTCCGCGTCGAGGTGGTGAACAACGGCCCCGCCGCCTCTCCCGGCACCCGGCTCACCATCGCCCCGCCCGCCGGGGTCACCGTCACCCGGATCACCAAGCCCGACGGCTCTTGCGTCCCCACGTCCCTCCAGTGCGGCCTGGGCGTGGTGCGGCCCGGTACGACGGTCCCGGTGGACGTCACCCTCACCGGGGTCACGCCGGGGGACGCGCCGGTCGGCTGGTCGGTCGACGGTACGGTCCTCGACCCGCGGCCCAGCGACAACGCGGGCCGGACCGTGGTGCCGGTGCGCACGCCCCCGCCGCCGACCCCGACCCCGACCCCGACTCCCACGCCTACCCCGACCCCGACCCCTACCCCTACCCCGACCCCCACCTCGCCCCCGGCTCCCACTCCGAGGCCGACACCGCCGCCCACCGTGCCGCCGGTGCCGCCGCAGCCGCCGGCGCCGAAGGCCGGGCCCGGCGTGCGCGTCACGGCCCAGCCGAACCCCGGCTACGTCGGCGGACGGGTCGTGGTGACGTACACCGTCAGCAACGGCCGCAACGCGCTGGCCACCGGACTGCGGCTGCGCATCGGACTGCCCGCCGGCATCCCCGACAGCGGGCCCCCGCCGGGCTGCGACGCCTCCTGGCTGTGCGCGCTGCCGGACCTCCAGCCGGGCGCGAGCACCGTCGTACGCGTCGTCCTCAGCCCCAAGAAGGCGATGACCGGCCAGGTCACCGGCGTGCTCACCACCACCGGCACGGACGCCGACCGCGGTGACAACACCGCCCGGCAGCGGCTGCGCATCCTCCAGCCGCGCATCGTCGCCGTACCGGACATCGGCAAGCCCGGCTTCGTCACCTCCGTGCGCGGCAAGGACTTCCCGCCCGGAGTCCCGGTGCGCTTCACCTGGAAGCCGGGGATCACCGCGGCGGCGGCGCCGACCATCCCCAAGCCCGACGGCACCTTCATCGGCCAGCTGCTCATCCTCGCCAAGGACCAGACCGGGCCGCGCGTCATCATCGCCAAGGGCCCCGGATTCTCCCCGGTGCAGACCGACTTCCTGGTGGTCAGCGGCAGCATCCAGCCGCCCGACGAGGTGACCCGCCGGTGATCCACGAGGTCGACGAGGGGCTGCGCCGGCTGCTCGGCGAGTGCGGCCTGGAGGCGTCGGGCGTCGAGATCGTCTTCGACGCCCCCACCCGGGACTGGGCCGCGCGCCGCAGCGCGCCCACCGTGTGTGCCTTCCTGTACGACATCCGGGAGGACGCCACCCGGCGCGGCAGCGGCGCGGGGGAGGTGTACGACGCGGACGGGCAGCTCGTGGCGCGGCGCACCCCGCCCCGCTGGTTCGACCTGACGTACCTGGTCACGGCGTGGGCGAGCCGCCCGCAGGACGAACACCGGCTGCTGTCGCAGGTGCTCTCCTGCCTGGTGGCCGTCGACACGCTGCCCGCGCGGCTGCTCACCGGCACGCTCGCCGAACTGGGCCTGACCGTGGGCCTGGACGTCGCCGGGGCCGCCACCGACGTACCGGCCGCCGCCGATGTGTGGTCGGCGCTCGGCGGCGAACTGAAGGCGTCGCTGGGCGTACGGGTACGGGCGCCGCTCGCCGGGGCGGTCACGGCCGTCGCGCCGCCGGTCACCGAGGGACTCGTCGTACGTTCCGCCGCCCGGCGCGCGGACGGGCAGGCGGACCCCGGGCGCAGGCTGCGCTACACGGAGGTGAGCGACCCCGGCCCGCAGGGCTTCGCCGGCCCCCGCGAACGGGGCCCGGCCCCCGCCCGCCGCCGCCACCGGGGGGACCGCCAGCCGTGACCCGCAGGACCGGGACGACCGGGACGATCGACACCCGCGACAACTCTGAGACCGCCGAGACCGCCGAGACCGGCGAGACCGGCGAGACCGCCGAGAGCACCGAGAGCACCGAGACTTCCGTGTCGCACCGCGCCGCCGCCGAGCCGCCCGTGGAGCCGCCCGTGGAGCCGGGCACCCGGGTGGACGCCCTGTGGGAGCGGCTGCGGGCCGTGGAGGAGCGGGTGCGGTGGGCGGTGCAGGAGCGGCGGGCCGGGGACCCCGACCCCGACGACCCGTACCGGGGGCAGTACCTCACCCCCGACGCGGCGGCGCGCATCCTGGACGAGCCGGGCGGGCTCGGCCTGCCCGGCACCGACGCCTGGCAGCCGCCGGCCGGTTCCGTCCTCGCCCCTCTCGCCGCGCGGTTCGGGCTGTCACCGCTGGATCTGGACCTGCTCCTGGTCGCGGTGGCGCCCGACCTCGACGCGCGGTTCGAGCGGCTCTACGGCTACCTCAACGACGACCTGACCCGCCGCCGGCCCACCGTCGGACTCGCCCTGGAGCTGTGCGGGCTCGCCGGGGCGGCACCCGCGCGGTTCCGGCTCGCCCCCGGAGCCCCGCTGGTCGCGGGCGGCCTGGTGGAGGTCACCGAGCCGGACCGGCCCCCGCTGTCCCGCGTCCTGGTGGTCCCCGACCGGGTCACCGCCCACCTCCTCGGCAACGCGAGGCCCGACGCCCGGCTGGCCGGCGTGCTCGACGAGGCCCGCGAGGACCCGACCGCCGAGCCCGAGGCGGTGCGCCGCACGGCGGCGGCCGCCCGGACCGGCACCGGCCTGGTCCACCTGCGCGGCCGGGGCGACACCGGCGGCCTGGCCGTCGCCGCGCTCGGCGCGGCGGGCCTGCGCCCCCTGGTGCTGGACGCGGCGGCGCTCGCCCGGCGCTCCGGCGACGTCCCGGAGCTGGCGCGGGTGGCCGCCCTCGAAGCCCGGCTGACCGGCGCCGGAGTGGTCCTCGGCCCGCTGGAGGCGCTGCCCGACGAACCCGCCGAACGCGCCCGCACGCTGCGGACGCTGTGCTCGGCGCTGCGCGGCATCCCGCTGCTGACCCACGGCATCCCCGGCTGGGACCCGCTGTGGGCCGCGGACACCCCCGTCGTCCTGACCGTGCCGGCCCCCTCGCCCGAGCGGCAGGCGGCACGCTGGCGGCACGCCCTGGAGCGGGCCGCCGGTGACGGCTCGGTACCGGGTGACACCGAGGACCTCGCCCGTGCGGTGGCCGCGCACCGCCTGGACTCCGGGCAGGTGCGCCGCGCCGCCGACGTGGCCGTGCGCACCGCCGCCCTCGCGGGCCGCCCGGTCCACCCCGACGACCTGCGCGCCGCCGTGCGCGCCCAGAACGGCGCGGGCCTGGACCGGCTGGCCCGCCGGGTGGAGCCCTCGGTCGGCTGGGACGACCTGGTGCTGCCGCCGCTCACCCACCGGCGGCTGCGCGAACTCGCGCTGCGCGCCCGCCACCGGGAGCAGGTCCTCGGGCAGTGGGGGATGCGGCCCGGCGGCGGACGCGGGCGCGGGGTGATCGCGCTGTTCGCGGGCGAGTCGGGCACCGGCAAGACCATGTCCGCCGAGGTCGTCGCGGCTGACCTGGGCATGGACCTGTACGTGGTGGACCTGTCCACGGTGGTCGACAAGTACGTGGGCGAGACCGAGAAGAACCTGGAGCGGATCTTCACCGAGGCGTCGGCGGTCAACGCCGTGCTGCTCTTCGACGAGGCCGACGCGATCTTCGGCAAGCGCTCGGAGGTGAAGGACGCGCACGACCGGCACGCCAACATCGAGTCGGCGTACCTGCTCCAGCGCATGGAGTCGTTCGACGGGATCGCGGTGCTGACCACCAACCTGCGGGCCAACCTGGACGAGGCGTTCACCCGCCGGCTGGACGTGATCGCCGACTTCCCGGTGCCCGACGCCGGCCAGCGGCTCGCCCTGTGGGAACGCTGCCTGGGCGACCGCCTGCCCCGGGCCGGCGACCTGGACCTCGGCTTCTGCGCCGACCGCTTCGAACTGGCCGGCGGCTCGATCCGGGCCTGCGCGGTGACCGCGGCCTACCTCGCGGCGGAGTCCGGCGCGCCGCTCACCATGAGCCAGCTGGTGACGTCGATCGCCCAGGAGTACCGCAAGCTGGGCCGCCTGGTCCTGGAGACCGAGTTCGGCCCGTACCTGTCGGAGGCCGTGCGCGCCTGAGGAGCGGGGGGGCCGGGGGAAGCGGTTCCCCTCGGACACGGGCCGCCGCAACTCCCCAGGGGCGCGGGCCGTACCGATATGCGGCTCCGCCGCGTGGGCGCGACCGGCGACAGCGCACCCGTACCCGGCAGCGCACCGGCACCCCTACGGCGAGACCCGCGTCAGCGGCCCGTCGGCGACCCAGTGCACCGCCCGGGTGTCCGGCATGTCCAGGGGCGTAGGGGCAGAGCCGGGGCAACGGGTGAGGGCGGGTGGGCGGTCGGGGCGGGATGGGAAAGGCAGCGGTCCTGCCCCCGGTCGGGTCCGCAGGTCCCTGTCCCCGCGCCGCATCCACCCCGCAGACTCGGCCTGGACACAGGTGACCCACCCGCAAGGACCCCGAAGGAGCGAGCATGCCGACGTACCTCACCCCGGGCGTGTACGTGGAGGAGGTGCAGTCCGGTGCCCGACCGATCGAAGGAGTCGGCACCGCCGTCGCCGCGTTCGTCGGGTTCGCCGAGACCGGCCCGTTCCACACCCCGACGCTGGTCACCAGCTGGGACCAGTACACCCAGCTGTTCGGCGGCTTCACCGAGGGCACCTACCTGGCCCACTCGGTCTACGGCTACTTCGCCAACGGCGGCGGCGCCGCCTACATCGTGCGCATCGGCGGTTCCGCCCAGGACGCCTCCGCCCCGGCGGCCGGCGCCGGCGGGCGGCGCGAGGCGCGGGCGGCCCAGCCGGCCGAGCTGGGCGGCTTCCTGATCGCGGCCCGGCCGGGCGTCACCGGCGTGTCGGTGGAGATCGCCGACGCCGACGGCGAGAACCCGCCGGAGGACCGCTTCAAGCTGCTGGTCCGCCAGGGCGACCAGGTCGCGGAGACCTACGAGGCCTCCACCCGGAAGAACGTCAAGGGATACCTGGTCACCCAGGCCCGCGGCTCCCGGCTGATCGAGGTCACCGAGCAGCAGGGCGCCACCCAGTCCCGGCCCGCCAACCAGACCGTGCCGCTCGCCGAGGCCCCGGCCGCGCCCGCTCCGGCCGGCTCCGGCGCGGTGGCCCGCCTCGACCCGTCCGAGTACGTCGGCGACGCCGCGGCCCGCACCGGGTTCGGCGGCCTGGAGACCATCGACGAGATCACCATGGTCGCGGTGCCGGACCTGATGAGCGCCTACCAGCGCGGCGACATCGACGCCGAGGGCGTGCGCACCGTGCAGCTCGCCGTGATCTCGCACTGCGAGCAGATGGGCGACCGGGTCGCGGTCCTGGACACCCCGCCCGGGCTCAACGCCCAGCAGGTGCGCGCCTGGCGCAACGACGAGGCGGGCTACGACTCCCGGTACGCCACCCTGTACTACCCGTGGGTGCGGGTCTTCGACCCGGCCGCCGGACGCAACACCACCGTCCCGCCGAGCGGTCACATCGCCGGTGTGTGGGCGCGCAGCGACGCCGAGCGCGGCGTGCACAAGGCGCCCGCCAACGAGGTGATCCGCGGCGCGGTCGACCTGGAGCTGCGGCTCAGCAAGGGCGAGCAGGACCTGCTCAACCCGATCGGCGTGAACTGCGTACGCGCCTTCCCCGGCCGGGGCATCCGGATCTGGGGCGCCCGCACCCTCTCCTCCGACCCGGCCTGGCGCTACCTGAACGTGCGCCGGCTCTTCAACTACCTGGAGGAGTCGATCCTCCTGGGCACCCAGTGGGTGGTCTTCGAGCCGAACGACGACCGGCTGTGGTCGAGCATCCGGCGCAACGTCACCGCGTTCCTCACCGAGGAGTGGCGCCGGGGCGCGCTGTTCGGCCGCACCGCCGAAGAGGCGTTCTACGTCAAGTGCGACCGCGACAACAACCCGCAGGAGTCCATCGACCAGGGCCGGGTCGTCTGCGAGATCGGCGTCTCGCCGGTCAAGCCCGCGGAGTTCGTGGTGTTCCGGCTGGCCCAGTTCTCCGACAGCACCAGTCTCATCGACGAGTGAGACGAGCCAGACCAGTGACCCGCGGGTCCAGCAACGGAAGGTGACAGACAGTCATGGCAACGGGCGATGCTCTTTCCACCCACGTCTTCGGCGTGCAGCTCGGTGGCTACCTGGTCGAATCGATCCAGGAGATCAGCGGGCTGACCGTCGAGGAGGACGTCGTCGAGGTCAAGCAGGTCACCGCTGAGGGCAAGCAGATCATCCGCAAGCAGCCCGGCGGCCGGCAGGCCGGCGAGATCACGATCACCCGGGGACTCGACCAGAGCAGCGAGTTCACCAACTGGATCAAGGAGACCCTGAACAACGGGGCCGTGAACGCCGCCCGGCAGAACCTCACCATCGAGATCAAGGACACCGAGGGCAACACGGTCCGCCGGATCCAGCTGATGCAGGGCTGGGCCTCCAAGTGGGAGGGCCCCTCCCTCAAGGCCGGCGAGTCGGCCGCGGCCACCGAGTCCGTCACCATCGTGTTCGAGGAGATCATCGTCGAATGAGGCGTCGTACCGTGACGGCGGGCAACCTGGAGGAGATCCTCCAACTGACGACGCCCGCCCCGGCGACCGAGCAGGCGGCGGCGGCACCCCCCGCCGCCGCTCCGGCCCCGCCGCCCCGCGAGGAACCGCACGGGCTGCGCACCGAGTTCGAGTTCGTGCTGCCGCGCGGCTACGTCGACGAGGCGGGCACGGTGCACCGCGAGGGCGCGATGCGCCTGGCCACGGCCCGGGACGAGCTGCGCCCGCAGATCGACCTGCGGGTCAAGGAGAACCCGGCGTACCTGAGCGTGGTGCTGCTGAGCCAGGTGATCACCCGGCTCGGCACCATCACCGACGTGCACGCCGGGATCGTGGAACGGATGTACGCCACCGACGTGGCCTTCCTCCAGGACTTCTACCGCCGTGTGAACAGCGAGGGCCACACCCGGGCGGCGGTGACCTGCCCGCACTGCGAGGGCGGCTTCGAGGTCGACCTCTCGGGTGGGCGCCTGGGGGAATCGTGACGTACGCCCTTCCCCGGCTCCGGGAGGAAGTCGCGTACATCGCCTATCACTTCCACTGGTCGAGGGAGGAAGTCCTCGACCTGACGCATGACGAACGACGGCAGTGGGTGGCCGAGATCGCCCGTATCAACACCCGCGTGAACGAAGGCGGTTGAGCACATGGCATGGCGGGACAGGCTGCGCCGCCGGTCCGCCGGGACGGGGGGAGTGCGGCGCGGGGAGCGTGACGGCGCCCCGGCCGCCGCCGTGCCCGGTGCTCCGGCCGCCGCCGCGCCGGACGCGCCGGCCGCCTCCGTGCCCGCCGACTGGGACGGCGGCTGGCGCCGTACCGCGCCGCCGGAGCTGACCGTGTCCCGGGCGCCGCTCGGCGTCAGCGACGGTCTCGCCTTCCGGTCCGGCCTCGCCGCCTGGCAGAACCCGTCGTTCGACTCCGGCCTCGCCCACGCCCTGCTGCCCACGGCCCCTACGGGCCTGGTGCACGGCGTCACCCACCGCCCGGCCACCCCCCGGGCCGCCCGCACCGAAGGCGGCCCGCTGCTGCTGCGGGCGCTGCGGCGGGAGGGGGACCGGGAGGCGCCGGACGGGCCGACGGCGGCTGCTCCGGCTCCGGCTTCCTCGGGCTCGACGTCGTCGGGTTCGGCCGCTCCGGTCGTACGGCCCGGGGCTTCCCGTGCTTCCCGTGGTGGCGCCGCGGGGGAGGGACGTACTACGGGGGGCGCCTCGCCGAGCCGTGGCCTCGCGTCCGGTGGTTCCCCCGCCGTGTTGTCCTCGTCGTCCCCCGCCGTCCAGCGGTCGGTCGGGCCCGGCGCCGGTCCGGTGGTGGCTCCGGCCGAGGCAGGCCATCGGCCCGCCGCGCCGGAGATCCCGGTGGTGCGCCGGGTGACGGCGGTCCCGGGCGCGGTCGTCGGTACGGCCGCGTCGGGCGGGTCCGCCACTCAGGCGCGGTCCGGCTCCGGAGGCGGTGCGCGGGCACAGGCGTCCCGTGCCCCCGGCTCCGACGTGCCCGACGTGCCCCGGCCGACCGTCCGGCCCCGCCCGACGAGCCCCTCCCTGACCGTGGCCCGCCGCCCGGCCGGCCCCGTGCGCCGCGTTCCCGTACTGCGGCCTCCGGCTCCGGCTCCGGTCAAGGGCACGCAGGCACCGGCCCGCCCCGCCGCCGACAAGGCGCCCGAGGCACCCGGCGGCCATTCCGCCCCATCCGCCGGGGCCGGGACGCGGGCGCGCCCGGCCGACCCCGCGCAGGGTACGGCGACCCGTGCGCCCCTTGGCGCCCCGCTCACCGAACTTCCCTCCACCGCACGTCCGTTGACCGACGACAGTCCGGTCCAGCGCGCCACGCCCGGCCCCGCTCCGGCGCTCCCCGTCGTGCAGCGCCAGGCCGAGGGCGGGTCCGGTACCCCGGGCTCGTACGACGGCGGGTCCAAGGGCACGGCCCAGCGCGCCCCGGACGGCCCCGCCGGTGGCCCGGGCCGGTCCCCCGCCCGCGGCGGGGCGCGCGCACGCGGCGGCCTGGGCGCGCCGCTGCCCGCGCTGCCGCCGAGCGCCGACATCCCGGGCGGCCGGGGTGACCGGCGTGCTCGGGCACGGCAGGACCGGGCACCCGGAGCCACGCCGGACCAAGCACGTACGCCCACCGGGGCCACGCCGCCCGCGACCGGAGGAAACGGCACGGGCGCACCGCTGCCGGGCCCCGGCGCCGTGCAGCGCCGCCCGGCGGACGCCCCCGGCGCCGGGAGCGCGCCGGGGGCCGGTACCCCCGCGCACCCCGGGAGCGGCCCGGACGCGCCGCTGCTGGGCAAGGGCGCGGTGCGGCGGAGCCTGGCGGCGGACTCCGTCGGCGGGAGCGCTCCGGAGGCCGGTAGCCGACCCGAGAACGGCCCGACCGCACCGTTGTCGGGCAAGGGTGTCGTGCAGCGGAGTGCGTCGGCGGACCCGGCCGACGGGGGCGTGCCGGAGGCCGGTACCCGTGCCGGAAGCGGCCTGCACGCGCCGCTGGTGGAGAAGCCCACCGTGCAGCGAAGCGCCGTGGGGGACACGGGCGCCCGGGAGACCGGCCGGCCGTCGCGCTCGGGCGGCGCTCAGGACGCGCCGGCAGCCGAGAAGGGTGCCGTACAGCGTCGTTCGGCGGGGGGTGACTCCGGTGCCGGTATGCCGTCGCGTTCGGGCGGTGCTCAGGGTGCGCGGTCGGCTGAGGAGAGTGTCGTACAGCGTCGTTCGGCGGGGGGTGACTCCGGTGCCGGTACGCCGTCGCGCTCCGACGGTGGTCCGGACGCGCCGCTGCTGGGCAAGGGCGCGGTGCGGCGGAGCCTGGCGGCGGACTCCGTCGGCGGGAGCGCCCCCGAGACGGTCGCCCACTCCGCGGACGGTCCCGCCACGCCGCTGGTGACACCGTCCCAGGGCCCGGCCGCCGCCTCCCAGGCCCCCGCCACGCCGTCTCCGACGGCGGCGTCCCCGGCGGGAGACACGCGACGCCCCGGTACGACCCCCGGCGGGCCGCGGCGTGCCGGCTCCGCCGCCGAGACCCCCGTCGTCGTCGCGCGGGCCGTGTCCGAGGGCACGCCCGGTGCCCCGGGCGCTTCGGGCGCCAGGCGTCCGGGAGCGGCCGGGCAGCCCCCGCTCACCGTGGCCCGCTCCGCCCCGGCGGCACCCCGTACCCTCTCCCTGCTCGCCGCGCGCCCGCTGACCCTGAACACCCGGCCCGCGGCGGGAGCGGCAGCGCCCGCCGCGCCCCGCCCCGTCGGCCGTCCCGTGGTGCCGGTCCGCTGGCCCGGCACCCCGCACCACCGAGGTCCCGCCGCCCCCGCCCGGTCCGGTCCCGCCCCCACGGCGCCCGCCGTCCAGCGGGCCCCGGCCGCGCCGGCCCCCGGCTCGCCGGCCCCCGTTCACCGTGCCTCACCTCCGGCGGCCGTACGAAGCACCGCCCCCGCGCACTCCGGCCCGCAGCCCTCGGCCACGGTCCAACGGGTCCCCGTCGTCCGCCCGGCCCCGCCCCGCGCGGAGTCGTCCGGGCCCGGCGCCCCCGCCACCTCGGCGCCCTCCGCGCCCGTACCCGCGCGGGCCCTTCCGGTGACCGCCCCGCAGGCGCCGCCGGTCGCGGAGCGCCCGCCGGCCGGGCCGGCACCGGCGCCCGCGGTGCCCGTGCCCGTGGTCCGGTGGCAGAACCCCGCGCGGGCCGGTGCCACGGCGGGCAAGGCGCCCGTGGTGCAGCGCGCCGGTGACGGCACCAGCCCGGACGCGCCGACGCGCGGCCGTCAGCGGTCGGCCTCCGTGTCCGGCACGTCAACCGGTACGTCATCCGGCAGGCCGTCCGGCACGTCGTCCGGCTCGTCCGGCTCGTCGTCCCGTTCGTCGTCCGTCGGCAGGAACGAGAGCCGGAACGCGACCCGGCGGCCGACCGAGAACCCGCCCGACCCCGGTCTCGACCTGGACGACCTGGCGCGCCGGCTGCTCGACCCGGTGGCCCGGCTGCTCCGTGCCGAACTGCGGCGCGGCCGGGAGCGCACCGGCCGTCCGCACGACGGGCGCCGCTGAGACCACGGAAACGGATGAGGCGACCCGATGTACGACGCCACGCCAACGAAAGCAGGCCCGCCCGAGGCCACGGAACGGATGACGGACCAATGACGGACAACATCTTCGCGACGAGCGTGTTCTTCCGGCTCGCGATCGGCGGCAACGACCTGGGCGCCTTCCACACCTGCTCCGGCATGGGCGCCGAGGTGGAGATCGAGAGCTACGCCGAGGGCGGCAACAACGGTTTCAACTGGCAGCTGCCCGGCCGCGTGACCTGGTCGAACATCACGCTCACCCGGCCGGTCACCGCGGACACGGTGAAGATCGGCCGCTGGCTGGACGACACGCTGAAGCGGGTGGAGCGCAAGGACGGCGAGATCGTGGCGCTGCGGCCGGACCGGACCCCGATCATCAGCTGGCAGGTGTTCGGGATCGTCCCGGTGCGCTGGCAGGGACCGTCCTTCGACCCCAACAGCTCCGAGGCGGCCGTGGAGACCCTGGAGATCGCCCACGAGGGGTTGCGCCCGTCCTGACCCGCCTGCCCCGACCTGCCCGCCCGATGAGCCGTACCCGCCCGTGCCCGTGAGAAAGGAAGTCCCGGCGCATGTCCCCAGCGTTCCGTTCCAGCCGGGCCAGGGCCCAGCTGACCCTGATGGAGCCCCCGGCCTCGGTCGGCGCCAAGCCCGGCGGCACGATCGCGCGGCTGAACCTCCAGTTCAACCCCTCCACCCTGGAGCTGCGCAAGACCACGGAGTGGCGGCGCACCCCCTCCCGGATGGCGGGGCAGTCGGCGCTGCCCGAGTTCGTCGGCAGCGGCCCGCGCGAGCTGAGCCTGGAGGTGTTCCTGGACGCCACCGCCACCCACGACAACTCCGTGGAGCAGGCGGTGGAGAAGCTGATGAAGGGGTGTGTGCCGACCCCGGCCAGCCTGGGCCGGAAGAAGCCGGCCAGCCCCTGGGTGCGGTTCGAGTGGGGCACCGCGCGGACCACCTCGTTCGACGGGGTGCTCTCCAGCCTCTCGGTCACGTACACGCTCTTCGACGTGGACGGCAAGCCGCTGCGGGCCACCTGCGCGCTGTCCATCGAGGAGGCGAGCGTCGACCCGGCGGGCCAGAACCCGACCTCCGGGGCGCGCACCGCCCGCAGCACGCACACGGTGGTGGCGGGCGACAGCCTGGCGATGTTGGCCTGGCGGGAGTACGGCGACCCGACGGCCTGGCGGGTCATCGCGGAGGCGAACGGAATCGACGACCCGATGGCGCTCGTGCCCGGCACCGAACTGGTGGTGCCGGGACTGCGGGACGCCGGCGGTGAGGAGGAGCGGTGAGCACATCCGAGGCGGCGCGGGGCGGCCGGTCGTTCGCGGCGGACCCCGTCATCGAGACGCCCGGCGAGCTGCCGCAGGTCTGGGCGGCCCAGCTGGTGAGCTGCGTGGTGGACGAGAACGTGGGCCTGCCGGACGCGGCACAGCTCACCTTCCGCGACCCCGACCACGAGTTCCTGCGGGCGGTCGGCATCACCATCGGCACCCCGCTCAGGGTGTCGGTGGTGACGGTGAACGGGCAGGCCCGCGAGCGGCTGTTCGACGGTGAGGTGACCGCCCTGGAGGTGGACCGGGACCGTACCGGCTCGTTCACGGTGGTGCGCGCCTACTCCAAGGCGCACCGCCTCCAGCGCGGCCGGAAGGTGGTGGCGTACCGGAACATGACGGCGGCGGCGATCGTCCGCAAGGTGGCCGCCGGGGCCGGGCTGGCCTGCGGCACCGTGGAGGCCGCGCCGGTCACGTACAAGCAGCTGTCCCAGGCGAACGTGTCCGACTGGGACTTCCTGCAGTACCTCGCGGCCGAGAGCGGGGCGCAGGTACGCGTGGACGACAAGGGTGTACTCCAGTTCACCCGGCCGAAGAAGGCGTCCGGGGCGCCCGCGCCGTCGACGTCGGCCACCCGGAACCCGATGGTGCTGGAGTACGGGCGGAACCTGCTGGCGCTGCGGGCCTCGCTGTCGGCGGCGGACGGCGCCGCGCAGGTGGAGGTGCGCGGCTGGGACGTCACCACCAAGCGCCCGCTGGTGGCCCGGCAGCCGTCGGTGGACAGCGACACGGTGGTGCCGGGGCTGAGCCCGGCGTTCGCCGCCCGGTTCGGCAGGCAGTCCAAGCTGACCGTCACCGACACCCCGTACCGCACCCAGGCGGAGACGACCGCCGTCGCCGACGCCGTGGCCGCGCAGGTGAGCGCCGGCTTCGGGGACCTGGAGGCGGTCGCGGAGGGCAACCCGCGGCTGCGGGCGGGCAAGCCGGTCGCGCTCGGCAACGTCGGGCCCGCGTTCTCCGGCAAGTACACGGCGACGGCCGTGCAGCACGTCCTGGAGCCGCACGGCGGGTACCGGACCACGGTGTGGGTGAGCGCCAGCCCCGACCGCTCCCTGACCGGCCTGGTGACCGGCGCCAACGCGCCGAGCCGGGGCCCGCGCATGCCGGGGCTGGCGATCGGCGTGGTCACGGACGTGCGCGAGCCGGGCGGCGCCGAGAGCGGCGCGGTGAAGCTGCGGTTCCCCTGGCTGGACGACACGTACACCACCGACTGGGTGCGCACCGTGCAGTGGGGCGGCAAGGGCGGCGGGGGCGTGGTGAGCCCCGAGGTCAACGACGAGGTCCTGGTCGGCTTCGAACAGGGCCTGCTGGACAGCCCGTACGTCATCGGCGGGCTGTACAACGGCGTCGACAAGCCCTCGCCGCACGACGTCCCGCTGATCGACGGCACCACCGGCAGGGTCAACCGGCGCTCCCTCGTCTCCCGCTCCGGGCACCGGGTGGAGCTGCTGGACGCCAGGGCGCCGGGCCCGTCCGGGCTGCGCCTGCGGACCGCCGACGAGCGCCTCGAAGTGTTCCTGGACGACCGGCGCGACCGGATCGAGCTGACGGTGTACGCCCGGGGCCGGCAGCCCCTCACCTCCGTCGTGCTCGACGGCAAGGGCATCACCCTGGACGCGGGCCGGGGCGATGTGAGCGTGTCGGGCCGGAACGTGGACATCCAGGGCCGGGCCGGGGTGAAGGTCGGCGGCCGGTCGGTGAGCGTCACCGGCAGCTCGGACGTCACCGTCGACGGCGGCCTGCTCGGCGTCCTGAAGGCCAAGCTCATCCGCATCAACTGACCCGCCACCACCCGCAGTCAACCGAAACTCCCGAGGAGCAACGCATGCCGGCCGCAGCCCGTACCGGTGACCCCAGCAGTCACGGCGGTGTGATCACCACCCCGCCGCCCGGCGCCGCCGCGACCGTGGCCCGCGTGCTGATCGGCGGCCGGCCCGCCGCCGTCGTCGGCAGCCAGCACACCTGCGCGATGCCGCCGCACGCGGTCATGGGCCCGGCCAACGTGATCATGCCCAACCCGGTGGCGGCCACCGTCCTGATCGGCGGGCTGCCGGCCGCGCGGGCGCGCGACAAGACCTCGTGCGGCGCCACGATCCTGACCGGCGCCCCCAACGTCCTGATCGGGGGCCTGTGATGAGCGAGCGGTTCATCGGCCGCGGCTGGGCGTTCCCGCTGCGGGTCGGCCCGACCGGCGGCATCGCCCTGGTCGACCGGGAGCGGGAGATCGAGGAGGCGATCCGCCTGGTGCTCGGCACCGCGCCCGGCGAGCGCCCCATGCGCCCCGAGTTCGGCTGCGGCATCCACGACTACGTCTTCGCCCCCGGCGACGGCGCCACCGCCGGACGCATCGCGCAGCAGGTGCGCGAGGCCCTGGAACGCTGGGAGCCGCGCATCTCGGTGGACGACGTGGTCGTCGCCTTCGACGCCGTCGAGGACGGCACCCTCTACATCGACGTGCACTACACCGTGCGCTCCACCAACGACCGGCGCAACCTGGTCTTTCCCTTCTACACCATCCCCTCCGAGGAGGGGGCCGAGGACAGGGGCACGGACTGATGGCACTGCCCTCCCCGAACCTGGACGACCGGCGCTTCCAGCAACTCGTCGACGAGGCCAAGCGGTACGTGCAGCAGCGCGCGCCGGAGTGGACCGACCACAACGTCTCCGACCCGGGCGTCACCCTGATCGAGACGTTCGCCTACCTGGTGGACCAGCTGCTGTACCGGCTGAACCGGGTCCCGGACAAGAACTACACCGCCTTCCTCGACCTGCTCGGCATCCGGCTGTTCCCGCCGGCCGCCGCCGTCGCCGAGGTCGACTTCTGGCTGTCGGCACCGCAACCCGACACGGTCGAGCTGCCCACCGGCACGGAGGTGACCACCGCGCGCGGCGAGAGCGACGACTCGGTGGTCTTCACCACCACCGACCACCTGGACATCCTGCCCAGCGAGCTGACCCGCCTGGTGACCGCGCACCGCACCGGCGAGCAGACCGACCGGACCGGGACGCTCTCCGAGGGCCGCGACATCCCCTGCTTCCAGGCCGCGCCCGAGCCGGGCGACGCCCTGCTGTTCGGCCTGCCGACGGCCGTGCCCCGGTGCATCGTCGCCGTGCGCCTGGACAGCCGGGTGGAGGGCGTCGGCGTGGACCCGCGCCAGCCCCCGCTGGTGTGGGAGGCGTGGGACGGCGGCGGCTGGCGGGTGTGCGAGACCGGCGCGGACACCACCGGCGGGCTCAACCGGCCCGGCGAGGTCATCGTGTACGTCCCGGCCGGGCACACCGCCTCGGTGATCGGCGGCACCCGGGCCGGCTGGCTGCGCTGCCGGGTCACCGAGCCGGAGCCGGGCCAGCCGTTCTACTCCGAGTCCCCGACCGTGCGCGAGGCCGCGGTGTTCACCGTGGGCGGCACCATGACCGTGGAGCACGCCGAGACCGTCACCGACGTGCCGCTCGGCACCTCGGAGGGGGTGCCCGGGCAGACGTTCCGGCTCGGCCGCCCGCCGGTCCTGCTCGACCGCGAACCCCCGGTCGTGGAGGTGTCCACCGCCGAGGGCTGGCAGCGCTGGGAGGTGGTCGAGCACTTCGGCCGCTCCGGGCCCGACGACCGGCACGTCCGGGTCGACGCCACCACCGGCGAGTTCGGCTTCCCGCCCGCGCTGCGCGAGCCGGACGGCACGCTGCGCCTGTGCGGCGCCGTGCCGCCCAAGGGCGCGCAGATCCGGGTGGCCCGCTACCGCACCGGCGGCGGCCCGGCCGGCAACGTCGCCCGCGGCGCGATCTCCGTGCTGCGCAGCTCCGTGCCGTACGTCGCCCGGATCACCAACCGGGAGGCGGCGCGCGGCGGGGTCGCCGGGGAGACCGTCGAGAACGCCAAGCTGCGCGCCCCGCAGGCGCTGCGCATGCAGGAACGCGCGGTGACCGCCGAGGACTACGAGATCATCAGCCGCCAGGCGGCGCCCTCGGTGCGCCGGGTGCGCTGCCTGCCCGCCGCCGAGGGCGCGGGCGCGGTACGGGTCCTGGTGGTGCCGGACGCGGTCGCCGACGAGGGCGACGACCGGCTCCGCTTCGAGCAGCTCATCCCCTCCGACCAGGTGCTCCAGGCGATCACCGCGTCCCTGGACGAGCGGCGCCTGATCGGCACCCGCCTGGTGGTGGAGCCGCCGGTCTACCAGGGCGTCACCGTGGTGACCCGGCTCGCCGCGGCCCCGGGCGACACCGACCGGGTGCGCGACGCGGCGCTCGCCGCGCTGTACCGGCACCTGAACCCGCTGCACGGCGGCCTCGACGGCACCGGCTGGCCGTTCGGGCGGCCGGTGCAGTACGGCGAGCTGTTCGGCGTGCTGCAACGCGCCGTCGGCAACGCGCTGGTGGAGGAGATCCGCCTCTTCCCCGCCGACCCGATCACCGGCCGGCGCGGCGCCCCGACGGACCGCATCGACCTGGCCCAGGGCGCGCTGGTCTTCTCGTACCAGCACCAGGTGGTCGTCACGGCCGTGGACCCGGAGGGCGGACGATGAGCCGCGCCGCGGTCCCCGGCCTGCCGAGCCGTCACCCGATCGGCGAACAGCTGCCGGCCCTGTACGCCGACGACGACTTCGCCCAGCGCTTCACCGCCGGCCTGGACACCGTCCTGGCCCCCGTCTTCCTGACCCTGGACACCCTCCCCGCCTATCTCGACCCCCGGCTGGCCCCGGCCGACTTCCTGACCTGGCTCGGGTCCTGGGTGGGCGCCACCGACGACCCCCAGTGGCCGGAGGAACAGCGCCGGGAGGCCGTCACCCGCGCCGTGGAACTGCACCGCTGGCGCGGCACCGCCCGGGGTCTGACCGAGGCGCTGCGGCTCGCCCTGGGCGTGCGCGCGGAGGTGACCGGGGCGGGCGGGGCGACCTGGTCGGCGACGCCGGGCGCGGACCTGCCGCCGGAGTCCGCGGCGGGGCCCGTGGTGCGGGTGTGGCCGGCGGAAGGGGGCGCCGACGGGCCCGGGGTGGACCCGGCCCGGGTCCGCGAGATCGTCCGGGTGATGTGCCCGGTGCACACCGACTGCCGGGTGGAGATCCTGTCCGGCCCGCCCACCGACGAAGGGAGGTGACGCCGTGCGCGCGTGTCCCTCGTGCGGGGCGTCGAACGGCCCCACGGACGACTTCTGCGGCAACTGCGGCACGTACCTGGGCTGGTCGGACTCCGGCCCGGCGACGAGCACGCCCGCGCGGCCCACTCCCCCGGACCCCGGCCCGGACCCGGACCCGGAGCCCCCGGCCGCCGGCCCCGCACCGGACCCCGCCCCGGCGGACGAGCCGGCGCGTCCCGCACCGCCGCCCCGCGCCTCGTCGCTGCGCTCCCGCCTGACGGGCCGGGCGCGCGGCGAGACGAAGCCGGAGGAGCCGGGGCAGGGGCGGCCGGGGCAGGAGGAGGCGAGGCGGGAGGAGGCGAGGCCGGCCGGGGCGAGGGCGCAGGAGCCGAGGCCGGCCGGGAGCACCCGCCCCGAGGGCGAGCCCCCCGCCACCGCCCCTGACCGGACCGAGTCCGCGAGCGCGCCGACGGGCGGGTCCAGCTCCACGTCCCGCACCGAGCCCCACGGTTCGGGGGCGACGGGCACGGGTACGGCTGCCGACGCCCGCCGTTCGACAGCGGCGTCCGGCGAGTCCCCGGCGGACACGCGGGGTTCGACCGTCCCGCCTGCCGCATCCCCGTCCGCCGCCGGTGGCCCGGCGGCACCCACCGACTCCCGGGCCGGCACGCGAGGGTCGTCGCCGGCGTCCGCCGACTCCCCGTCCGGCGCCCGTGGTTCGGCGGCCGGACCCACCGAGTCCCCGACTGGTACGCGGGGTTCGTCGACCACGCCCACCGAGTCCCCGACTGGCACGCGGGGTTCGTCGACCACGCCCACCGACCCCCCGGCCGACAAGCGTGGTTCGTCCGCCACGCCCGTCGACTCCCCGGCTTCCCGTCGCCGTTCGGCAGCCGCACCCCCCGCCGCCCGCCCGGCACCCGCGCCCGACGACGGCCCCCGCCGCCCCGAACGCACCACCCCCACCACGGCGGCCACACCCCCGGCCCAGCCCCGGCCCCCGCAGCCCCCGGCGGCGGCGCGGCCCTCCGTCGGGCCCCGCGTGCCGTCGGCACCGGACGCACCGGGCCCGCGCTCCCCGTCCGCGCCCGCCCCGGAGGACCCGGCGCCGGAGGCCGTGCTTCCCGTGCGCCCGGCGAAACCGGTGGCCCCGCGCCCCGTCGTACGGCCCGTGGAGGCGCCGGAGGAGGTGGCGGGCAGGCCCTGCCCGTCCTGCGGCACGCCCAACCCGCCGGGCCGCCGTTTCTGCCGCCGCTGCGCGGCCGAGCTGAACCCGGCGGTGAAGCCGGCCCCGCTGCCGTGGTGGCGGACGGTGTGGCCGCTGCGCCGCCGGGTGCGGGCCGGCTCGGGCCGCGGCGTGCGGCTCCTGGTGATCCTGGGACTGCTGGTGGCGCTGTGCGCGGCCGGTCTCTTCCTGCTGCCGGCCGGACGTGCCCTGTTCGAGGACACCCGGGACAAGCTGGGCAAGCCCAAGGCCGTGACCCCGGTGGGCATCAAGGCGAGCGCCGAGGTGCCCGGACACCCGGCACGGAACACCACGGACGAGGTGAGCAACCACTACTGGGGCGCGCCGGCGCCGGGCGCGTCGGTGACCTACACCTTCGGGGAGCCGTTCCGGCTGATCGACGTGATCATCACCAACGGCGCGTCCAAGTCCCCCGAGGCCTACGCCGACGAGGCGCGCGCGCTCCGGATGGACATGGAGGTCACCACGCGGGACGGCGAGGTGCACCGCAAGCAGATCACCCTCGCCGACAAGCCGGGCCCCCAGACGATCCACACCGGATTCAGCCATGTCACCACGGTGCGCCTGGTCCTGAACTCCCCGGCCGGCCTGTCCCCGGGCCGTCACCTGGCCCTCGCGGAGGTGGAGTTCTTCGCCCGGAGCTGACCCGGAAACCCTGCCCGGAGGCCCAGCAAGGGAGTTGCAAGGAGACTGCAAGGAAAGTGCCCTCCGGGCCGGGAAATCCCCTGTCGACCGCTGAACGCGGCGACGAGCGATGGGGGATCGCATGTCCGTCAGCACCACGAAACCAGCACTGATCGAGCAGGGACACTGGCTGACCGTACGAGACTGCAAGAGGGTATTGGTGGTCGTCCACACCGTGACGTTCGCCCAACGCCTCCAGGAAGTCTTCGGTCTGCTGGAGTCCGACCTGCGCGTCCAGCTGGTCTTCACCGCCGCCCCGCACGCCTTCGGCAGCGGGGTCACGCAGTACCTGCACGAGCTGGGCATCACCACGGTGCCCTGGGAGGAGGCCCTACGGACGGAATTCGACCTGGCGTTGGCCGCGGGGTCCCGCGGAGTGCACGAACTGCGCGCTCCGGTCCTGCGCGTCTCGCACGGGGCGGGACACATCAAACTGCTCACCGACGTCAGCGGGCTCGCCCCGGGGGAGCACCGGGCGCCGGGGATGCTGAGCAGGCAGCACCTGCTGCACGAAGGCCGCCTCGTCCCGGCGGCGATCGCCTACGCCCACGAACGGGACGTGGCGGAACTGGCGCGGTCGTGCCCGGAGGCGCTTCCGGCCGCGCACGTGGTGGGCGACCCGTGCGTCGACCGGATCACGGCGGGCCTGCCGCTGCGCGAGGACTACCGCCGGGCACTGGGGATCGAGAGCGGGCAGCGGCTCGTGGTCGTCACCTCCACCTGGGGGCCGGCCTCGACGTTCGGGCGGCTCGACGCCCTGCTCCCGCAGTTGCTCGGCCGGCTGCCGGACGACGGCTACCGCATCGCGCTGCTGGTCCACCCCAACGTGTTCGCGGGCCACGGAACGTGGCAGGTGCGCGGTTGGCTGGCCGGCTGCCGTGACCGGGGTGTCGCGCTGGTGCCCCCGGAGGCGGACTGGCAGGCCCCGCTGATCGCGGCGGACTGGATCATCGGCGACCACGGATCGCTGACCGTGTACGGCGCGCTCACCCAGGCCACGCTGCTGCTCACGCCCGGTCCTCGGCGGGAGGTGTCCGCCTCCTCCCCGACGGCGCTGCTCACGGCCGTCGTGCCCGTGCTCGCCCCGGGGTATCCGCTGGCCGAACAACTGGAGTACGCGGCGCGGTTGCGCCGCCCGGGGCAGTACGACGAGGTGACCGCCTCGCTGTCGTCGGCGCCGGGCGAGTTCCACCGGCGGATGCGCGCGGTCGTCTACCGCCTGCTGGGCCTGGGCGAACCCGCCCTTCCGCCGCTCGTCACCCCGCCCCCGCCGCCGCCTTCGCTGCGGCAGTGGGAGATCCCGGCCGGACGGGGAGCGGAGCGGTGATCCGCCGGTCACCGTCCCCCCGGGTGCACGCGTCGCCTGCCCGGGGCGGGGAGCCGGGGGCCGCGTGGGCCACCGTCTGTTTCCGTCCGCCGCTCACCGGTGCCCTGCCCCGGGAGGCGGGCTTCCGGGGCGGGCCGGCGCTCGTCGTCTGGCGCACGCGGGCGGCGCACGGCCCGGCCCTCGTCCGCTGCGACGCGCTGCCGGTCACGGAGCGGGGGTGTGCGTACCGGCACCCTTCCCCGTGTCTCCACCCGCCCGGCCGGCTGCCGTGCGACACGCACCTGTGGGCGGACGCGGACGGGCCGGCGGAGCTGAGAGAACACGCCGACGTGCTGGTCGGCCGGGTGCCCCGGGCGGTCACCGAGGCCCGGCGGCGGGTGCGGCTGCTGCTCGCGGAGCACCCGGGGTGTCTCGCCGCCGTCGTGCCCGGCTTCGGCGCGGGGTGCGTGGTCGGGGTGCGGCGGGCGGCGGGTGGCCCGTGGTGTGCCGGGCTGGAGCGGGGTGGTTCCCGGGCTCCGGCCTCGCCCCAGGCGGTCGCCTCGGTGGTGCACGCCTGGGTGGCCGCCGGGGGCGCGCCGGACGCGCTGCGCGCCGTCGTACCGGGGTTCCCCGGTTGACGCGGGGGTGGTCGGACGGGCCGGCCGCGGCGGAGGATCACCGCTGCCGCAGCCGGCTCTCCAGGCGGTCGGCGTCGGCCGGGCTGAGCCGGCGCAGGAGGTCCCGGGCCGCCTCGTAATGGCGGGCCGCTTCCGCCGGGTCGCCCCGCGACTCGGCGGCCAGCCCCAGCCACTCCAGGCAGCGCGCCTCCCAGTGCTCCGACCGGGCGCTGCCCGCGCGGAAGCGGGGCAGCGCCTCCCGTAACAGCCGGGTGCCCTCCTCCAGGTCCCCGGCACGGACCAGGACGTGCCCGAGGAGGGCCAGCACCCGGGTGGCTTCGTAGGTTTCTCCCAGCGCGTCCAGGTCCGCCCGCGCCCGCCGCAGGTGGGCGGCGGCCGTGTCCGGGTCGCCGGCGGTCAGCGCGGTCTCGCCGAGGCGCCGCCGGGTGAGCGCCGCCCCGCGCCGGTAGCCGATCGACTCCCGCAGCCGCAGCGCCTCATCGAAGTGGCCGCGCGCCTCGTCGAGCCGGCCGGTCAGCAGGGCGATGTGCCCGAGACCGCTGAGGGCCTGGGCCTGCTGCCGTACGTCCGCGTCCGCGGTGGCCATCTCCAGCGCCCGCCGGTACCAGTCGGCCGCCTCCGCGTACTGACCGGCGTCGCGCAGGCCGATCGCGCCGGAGGTGAGCATGCGGCCCTCCCCGGGCCGGGAACCGCTGCGGCGGGCCGCTTCGAGACCGAGCCGGTGTGCCTCGATCCACATCTCCGTGGGGCGGAGCCGTAGGAAGAGGGGCCAGATGAGGTCCGTCAGCCGCCAGCAGTGGGTGTGCCGGCCGGTCCGCGCGCAGTGCCGGACGGCGCCCATCAGCCCGTTGCGGTGGGTGTCCAGCCAGGCCAGCGCCTCGTCGGGGCCGTCGAGCGGGGTGGGCGGAACCGATTCGCCGGGCAGGACGTCGGGCAGGTCGTGGTCCGCCAGCCGGTGGCTCGGGGTGAGGATGTGCTCCGCCGACGCCGCGGTGGACAGGCACCAGCCGACGAACCGGCGCAGTACCTCCTCGCGCCGGGCGGGCTCCTCGCGCTCCTCGCCCAGCCGGCGGGCGTGCGGCTGGACGAGGTCGTGGAACCGGTAGGTGCCCGGTCCGGTCTCCTCCAGCAGGTTCGCCTCCACGAGGGCGTGGACGGCGATGTCGGTGACGTGTTCCGCGTCCTGCGGCGGCTCGTCGTCGGCCGCGACGGCGGACAGCATGCTGAGGTCGTGGCGGTCCGTGGGCAGCAGTCCCATCCGGCGGTAGAGCCGGGCGCTCGCCTCCGGCAGCGCGTCGTACGCCATGTCCAGCGCGGTCCGCATCACGGCCTCCCCGTCGATACGCAGCAGATCGACCGCCCCCTGCCCACGGGACAGGCGGTCGGCCAGGGCGGACACGGAATGGTGCGGGCGGATGGCGAGCTGCGCGGAGGCGAGGCCGACGGTCAGCGGCAGCCCGCCGCACAGCCGGACCACTTCCTGCGCGGCGGCCGGCTCCCGGGCCACCCGTGCCCCGCCGCCGACGGCCAGCAGCCGTACGGCCGACTCGTCCGGCAGTCCCTCCAGCCGGTGCAGGGACGCCCCGTCGACCCGCAGCCCGGTCAGATTGTTCCTGCTGGTCACCAAGGTGATCCCGGTCGGCGAACCGGGCAGCAGCGGACGTACCTGGGCGGCGGTGAAGGCGTTGTCCAGCAGCACGGCCAGCCGCAGTCCCGAGGTCAGCGAACGCCACAGCGCGCTGCGCTGCGCGGTGCCGGCCGGTAACGAGGACACGCCGAGCGCGATCAGGAAGGCCTCCAGGACGGTGGTGGGCGAGGCCGGCCCGCTCTCCCCGTCGGCGACCGGTCCGGCCAGGTCGGCGTACAGCTGGCCGTCGGGGAAGCTGTCGGCGTGCTCGTGCAGCCAGTGGCAGACGAACGTGGTCTTCCCGACGCCCGCGAGCCCGCTGACCACCACCACCTGGGCCGCGTGCGCGGGGTGCCGGGCGCGCAGCGCGTCCAGGGCCCTGCGGTCCGCCTCCCGGTCCATGAACCGCGCCGTGACCGGCGGGAGCTGGCGGGGAACCGGGGGCCGGGAGCGGGACGCTTCGGCGGGCGGGTGGAAGTGGACGCCGCCGTGGATGTCACGGGCCTGCACGCTGGGGCCGTGGAGTACCGCGTTCCCGCCGATGGCGTTGGCGGTCGTGCCCGGCACCGGACCGGGTGCCGGGGGCGGCGGCGCGGACGGGGCGTGCCGCCGTAACCATGCGGCGAGCGCGTCCCGCGTCGCCGTATCCCGCAGGGCGGTGGCGGCCAGCTCCCGCGCGAGGTCCTGCCAGGGCGGTGCCTCCGGCCGGTACGGGCCCGTCGTGTCCGGGGGCCAGAGCCGGGCCGGCGCCGGGTCCGCGCGCGCCGCGGTGTCCACGACCCGGGCCAGCTCGCGCCAGGCGGGGGTTTCCAGGTCGGTACCGCAGGCGGCCAGGGCCGCCAGCAGCGCCCGCCGCGTGTCCGAAGGAGAAGCTCCCACGAGTGACTCCTTTCGACTCCTGGAGGAATCACTCCCCGCTCCGGAAGGGATGGGAACGAAACTCCGGGAAGGGTGGGAGCGGAAGTCCGGGAAGGGTGGGTGCGCAAGAGATTATTTATCGGTCAATTTTGGACTGGTCAGTTCCGGTTATGGCCTGTGGGAGCGAGTCCATGACACTCTCGAAGACCCGGGCAGGCCCTACCGGCGGGAGGACGCTGGTGGAGTTCGAGATTCGGCTCTCAGGAGCGGTCGAGGTACGAGCGGCCGGCCGGCGCGGTGATCTCCGCTCGACCAAGACCCGGCTCACCCTGGCCGCCCTGGCGTGGGACGCGGGCCGCACCGTGAGCGTGGACACCCTGATCCACCGGGTCTGGGACGACCATCCGCCCGGCAAGGCCCGGGAAGCGCTGCACGCGCACGTCTCCCGCGTCCGCGCCTCCCTGCGGATCGCCGGCAGCGACGCGCCCCCGATCACCAGCCGCACCAACTCCTACGTGCTCCAGGTCGACCCGGACCGGGTGGACCTGCGCTGCTACCAGAGCTGTGTGCACCAGGCCCGTGCCCTCAGGGACAGCGACGACCAGGAGGCCGCCCTGCGCCTGCTGGACCGGGCGGACGGGCTGTGGCGCGGCGAACCGCTGGCCGGGATCGCCGGTTCCTGGGCGGAGCACCTGCGCACCGCCGTCGGCGAGACCAGCCTCGCGGCGGCGATGACCCGGACCGAGATCCTGCTCGGCGAGGGCAGGTTCGCCGACGCCGTCCCCGTGCTGCTGCCCCTGGCCGAGGAGCATCCGGTGGACGAGGCACTGGCCGAGCGGCTGGCCATCGCCCTGTACGGCTGCAACCGCACGGCCGAGGCCACCAGGCTGCTCCAGCGGACGCGGCAGCGCGTCGTGCGCGACATCGGCCTCGACGCCGGACGCTGCCTGCACCGCGTCCACCAGGGCATCCTGTCCGGCACCCCGGCGGCGGATCTGCTCAGGCGCACCGGCGCCGACGAGAAGAAGCCCGCACGGCCGGCCCGCCAGGTCCCGGACAACCTGCCGCGGGACGTCCCGTGGGTCGGCCGGCGCGAGGAGCTGCGCCGGCTCACCTCCGCGCTCTGCGAAGGACAGGGCAGCCCCGGCGTGGTCGTCACGGTGGAGGCGATCGACGGGATGGGCGGCGTCGGCAAGACGGCGCTGGCCGTCCACCTGGGGCACCGATTACGGGACCGCTTCCCCGACGGGCGGATCTTCCTGCACCTGGGCGGGGCCCACCCCGACCGCACGGTCACCGCCCCGGCCCGGGCGCTCACCGAACTGCTGCGGCTGACCGGTCTGGACGCCAAGGAACTGCCCCACGACACGGACGAGTTGGTCGCCCTCTGGCGGGCGACGGCCCGGGACCGCCGGATGCTGGTGATCCTGGACGACGCCGCCGGATCCGACCAGGTCCGCCCGCTGCTCCCGGGAGCCTCCCCGGCGGCGGTCATCGTGACCAGCCGCCGCCGGCTCCCCGGGCTTCCCGGGGTACGGCCGGTCTCCCTCGACGTGCTGCCGCGCGAGGACGCGATGGCGCTGTTCACGAGGCGGCTGGGGGTGCGGCCCGGCACGGATGAGTCGGACATCGCCGAGATCGTCCGGATGTGCGGCTACCTGCCCCTGGCCATCGAGATCGCCGCGAGCCGGCTGCTCGCCCGGCCCTCCTGGGGCACGTCCGACCTGCTGCGCCAACTGCGCACCGGCGGCGCGCACCTGGCCCAACTGCACGACGGGGAACGGGCGATGGTGCGTGTCTTCGACCTGTCCTACCGTGCGCTGAGCGCGGAGCAGCAACTGGTCTTCCGGCGCATCGGGCTGCATGTCGGCACGGAATTCACGCCGCACGCGGTGGCGGCGCTCACCGGCCTGTCCGTCCCGGTGGCCGGGCGGATACTGGAAGAACTCCTGGCGCATCACCTGGTTTCCGAAAAATCTCCGTACCGGTTCACGATGCACGACCTCCTGCGTGACTACGCACGTTCGTTGATGATCGAAGTCGGCGACGTGGAGACCGAGGACGATTGCCGGCGGGCCGTGCGGGCCCTGGTCGATCACTACGTCAACACTGCGGACCGGGCCGACAGGCTGGCCTATCCCTTCCGTTCGCGCATCGCCGACTTTACAGATGTGCCAGTTGTGTCGGGTCCGGAACTCGCCGACGCACAGGCGGCCGAGCAATGGCTGATCGCCGAGGGCGCCAATCTGCTCGACACGCTGGACTGGCTCGCGCATCACGGCACGGAACGCCAACTGGCCATCGCGGTCCATGTGTTGGCTGGTTTCCTGGATATGGAAGGGCACGTCCTCGCGGCCGAGCCGCTGCTGCGGCGGGCCGTCGCCCACTGGGAATCCGCAGGTGACAGCGCGGCCAGGGCCCGCGCCCTGCTCGACCTCGGCGCCGTCCACACCCACAGCTCCCGCTACGCGGAGGCCATCGCGGCCGTGACCGAGGCTTTGGAGGCCGCACGCGACCTCGGCGAATGGGAGCTGCGGAGCGAGTGCGTCCACCAGTTGTCGATTCCGTTGTGGCAGACGGGGCAGTACGCGCAGGCGCAGAAATTGCAGAAGGAGTCGCTTCATTTCCTGTTGCGAACGGACAACAAGCGGAAGATCGCCCGGAGCAGGAATTTGTTGGGCATCCTTCACCTCCACCTCGCCGAAAATCGTGAGGCGTTGGACTGCTTTACCTCGGCGTTGGCTGATTTCACGGAAATAGGTGACGACCGGGGAAGGTACAGCACGCTGAACAACATCGCGGAACTGTGCCAGCGGATGGGAGACCCGGAGGCCGCCGAGAGTGCTTATCGTGAGGCGATGAGTGTGGCGGAGGGAATGGGAAACAAAAGGGACCGGGCCACTCTGGAGATGAATTTGGCGAGTGTCCTGGACACCCTCGGGAAGACCGAGGAGGCCCTCGCCCTGTACGGCAGGGTCCTGCCGGTGCTGCGAGCCGTGGGCGACCGTCGTGGCGAGGCCATCGCTCTCAACCGCATCGGCAGGGCCCACCGCGCGGCCGGCCGCGGCGAGGAGGCCCTGCCCCGGCACATCGCCGCCCTCGCGGTGATCCGCCGCATTCACGCGACAGGTGAAGAGGCCGAAGTGCTGTACGACTTGGCCCTGGCGGAGCGCGACACGGGGCGCACGGAGCAAGCCGTGGCGCACTTGGAGGAGAGCCTCACCGTGAGCCGCAGCATCGGCGCCCCGGTCGAGGAAGCCCGCGCCGCGCGGGCTCTGGCGGAGCTGCGCGGGACACTGAACGAGTCTGTGCAGTAGGGGCGAGAGCGCCCGTATTCGGCATTGAGTCGCCACGGCCGGACAAACCGGGTGGCCGCCGCGTGAGAGGCTTTGCGTACCGGACTTCGGAAGTCCTCTCCGGCGGTCGTGCGGTTGCACGTGATGCGTCGGGATACGATTACCTCGCTGCGGCGCCAACCCACCATCTTCATGGCGGTGTTCCCGTGCGCCTGCGCTCTTCCGCGTTTCCTCCTCTCTTCCGGTCGTGAAAGGTTCGACGACAGAGTGAAGTTCATGCTCGCCATTGGGCTCACATGTATCGCTTACTTTGTGATGGCGAATGGTGGCTCCCCGTCAGCTCCTGGCATATGACAGAGGCAATTTTCTGGACCTGATCGCAGCCACGCGGTCGGGTACCGGACACCGGCCCCACGCGCGGCTGACCGGCCCTCCCACCCCGGGGAGAGGCCGGTTCGCCTTCTCCCCGGTGGGGGCGGGGCTCTGAGACCATGGCGCTCCGATCGGTACCGCTTCGTCGGGGACAAGGAGCGCGGGCATGGACTCGATCTCGGCGGGACTCCTGGTGACGTTGGCGACCGGGGCGGCCGGTGAGGCCGGGCGGCAGTTGTGGGCGGCGCTGAGCGGGCTGGTGCGGAGAAGGCCCGCGGCGGGGGAGGAACCGGAGCCGGTGACCGGAGAGGTCGAACTGGCCTCCCTGGCCGAGGCCCCGCACGATGTCGCGCGGGCGCGGGCGCTGAGCGAGGTCCTCGCACTCCGGGCCGAGCGCGACCCCTGGTTCCTGGCCGGCCTGACGCGATGGCACGAGCAGGCGCGGAGGCTGGGAACCGGCCAGGGGGACACCAGCAACACGATCAGCGGCGGGACGCAGAACGGACCGGTCCTGCAAGGGCGTGACTTCTCCGGGATCACGTTCAACGACCCCGGGCAGGGCGGCGCCCGCTGACCCGCCCGGCCCTCAGCGAGGCGCTGTCGACGGGGACGGGAGCGGGTGTCACACGGTCACCGGCACCCCGATCCGGTGCAGGAAGCCGGTCGTCCTGTGCAGCACCCGGGCGTGCGCGGCCTGCCGTGCCGGATGGTCCAGGAGCCGTTTGCGCAGGCCGGGCCCGTCGGCGAGGCCCGCGTCGC
Organism: Streptomyces rubradiris; assembly: GCF_016860525.1. Classification (NCBI taxonomy): domain Bacteria; kingdom Bacillati; phylum Actinomycetota; class Actinomycetes; order Kitasatosporales; family Streptomycetaceae; genus Streptomyces; species Streptomyces rubradiris. The sequence continues at coordinate 3,928,049 of NZ_BNEA01000015.1, read as the reverse complement.
GGTAGGCGGCCGGGCTGTAGAAGGACGCCATGGTCTCCCGCAGGTACTCCGTCAGATGGCGGCCGGTGGCCCGGCGCCCCTCCTCGTCCAGCCCGGACTCCGCCAGCCGCTCCCACAGCAGCCGGACCAGCCGCACCCCGAACGCGATGTGCCGGCCCTCGTCCCGGTGGTGGTTCCGGTTGAGCTGCCGGATGGTGGGGTGCAGGCGGGTGTCCGCCGCGAGCCGTACGTTGTAGTGGTCGACGACCTGCGCGAAGAGCAGAATCCGGGCGAAGACCAGGAAGTCCTCCAGCGCGGGGTCCTGGTCGGCGGAGGGCGGCCGGAGCTTCTTGTCCGGGTAGATCCGGCCGCCGTACTTCAGGCAGAAGGTGGCGAAGAACCACATGTGCTCGTTCTCCTCACCGACGAAGCGGTGGAAGAGCCCGGACGGCACCTCGAATCCGGGGGTGTGGAGGCGCCGCATCACCTCGATGAGCAGTTCACGGATGCCGTGGACGCCGAGGCTGTAGAAGTTGACGCTCTCCCAGCGGCTGAGGACGCACAACTGCTCGTCGCTCAGCTCGTCGGCGTACTCCGTACCGTGCACGGACAGCAGCTCCGGCGAGAACCAGTACTCGTCCCCGGGCAGCGCGGGCGGCCACGCGAGGGCGGTGTACGGGTCGCACTGGTCGCCGCCCGCCTCGGCGGACAGCCGGTCGAGCAGCTTCCGGAAGTCGTGGTCGTCGGTCACGGTGCCTCCCGTCGCGGCGGCCCCGCCGGGTGCTTGTCAGTTCGGCCCGGTTTGCCCGCGCTTCACGCTAACTTGCGCTCCGGAGCCCTTGGAACAGCGCCTTTTCGCCGTTCCAGGGGTGCGTCAGGCGTGACGGGGAGGAGCTGCCGGGGCGCCTGCGGACGGAGCGGCACCGGTGGCGGCAACCCGACAGGAGCCGCCCGCGCGCCTCACCGCGCGGGGTCGGGTACGGGCTCGAGGACGTCGGCCCAGACCCGGTCGGTCCACGGTTCCGCGACCCCGAGGCGGGCCGCGACGACATCGTCGAGGAAGCTCGCGCAGCGGATGGCCACGGTCTCGCCGGGCCACCACATCGAGTCGCACTCGGTGCACAGCAGGAACCGCGCGCCATCGCTCTTGAAGCGGTACGGACGGACCCAGTCCTGCTCACAGCGCGGACAGACCTGATCGAATGGCATGAGGAGGACGTTACCCGGACCGGAGCGCGCCCCTCCCGGGCGCGGGCTACGGTTCCTTGCCGCAGACCTCGCCGGGTTCCAGGCTCGCTATGGCCGACCAGGGGACCGAGACCTTGCCGTTCGTCCCCGTGCGGAGCTCCACGTGGTTCCGGTCGGCGCGGATCAGTTCGCCGCACAGCACGTCGGTGCCGGTCTTCACGATCACCGGCTGCCCGCCGGACCCGGGCGTCGTCACCCAGGCGACGAACAGCGCCGCGACGACCAGGACCACTCCCAGGACGCAGCACAGGCGGGCCCGGACCAGTGCCCGGGTCACCCGTGCCACCTCCCGCTCGGTCCAGCGGCGCAGCGCCTGCCCGCCCAGGAGGATCTCGCGCTCCACGGTGCCGTGCGCCGCCCGTACGGCCAGCAGCGACCCGGCGACCAACAGCACGAAGGCGGTGAACAGCAGCCCGGTGGCGGTCACGCGGGCCGCGTCGGACAGGTCGGCGAGGTTGTCCCGCCCCTTCAGCAGCACGAGGACCGCGAACAGGGCCGTCAGGCCCGTCAGGCCGGTGCGCCACCCTTCCGCCTGCCGGCGCAGTTCCGGAAGCCGGGTGAACTCCAGTTCGCGGGCGAGTTCGGCCCAGCGGCGGTCGGAACGCGTGCTCATCGCCGTATCCGCCAGCTCGCGCCGCATCCGACGTAGTGCGTGTCCGGGGGGCACTGGGGGTGGGCGTGGCCGCACTCGCACAGGTGCACTTCCGCGAGCAGCGGCTCCGGCTCGTCCTGCGCCCGGCTCGTCGTACCCCTTCCGAGGAGCCGTCCCAGTCCGCCCTTCGACCCGGTGCCCGGCCGGGCCCACGGGAACAGCGTCCGGGTGGCGCCGTGACAGCGCGGGCACCTCCCGGAGACGATCACTCCGCTTCCGTCCGGGGCGGGTTCCTGGGTGAACAGGGCGGCGTCGACGTCACCGGCGTCCACGTCGGCGTACGGCACGCCGTGATCGTGCGCCCGCGTCATGCTGTCTCCTCCCGTTCCCCGGACCGCTCTCCCGGGACGTCGGCGGACTCGAACCGGAGCCCGAACATGTCCGCGTACACCTCCAGGCGCCCGCGCACCCACTCGGGCGTCTCGTCCACGGCGCGGGCACACCGCTCGATCCGGTCCCGCCCGACCGGGCCGGTCGCCTGCGGGAGCCGCCCGTCGAGGTGTGCGGAGAGGATCGTCAGGTCCTGCCAGCCGGGTACGACGTCGGGGACGCCGGTGATCGACGGCGGCACCTCCTCCAGGGCGAGGTAGGGGGTGATGCGCCGCTGCCAGGTGTGGCGTACGGACTCGCCGAGCCGGCCGGCGATGCCGACCAGGTCGAGCGGCAGCAGCGGGGTCCCGGGCGGGGAGACGCGGTACGCCGGGTCGACGGCGACCGCGTCGTGGGCGGTGGGCACGTCGTCCGGCAGAGCGGCCCGCGCCTCCTCGGACAGCTCCGGCACGAGCGCGCCGATGGCCCGCAGCGGAGCCAGTGCCCGGTACGCCGCCCGCGCGCCGAGATTGCGGCCGCGGGCGTAGTCCACGAGCCCTTTCGCGGTGAGCGGGGTCCAGCGAGGGGTCTCCCACCACTCGTAGTCCTGGTCCTCGTCCGGGCCCGTGTCGATCAGTACCGCCGTCTCCTCCCAGGTCGGGGCGTACTCCTCCAGCTCCTCGGGCGGGCGCGGGGCGACCAGCCCGGCGCTCAGCCCGAGGTTCCGGGCCTCCCGGTGCGCGGTGTCCCACAGCACCGACAGCTTCTGCCGGAGCCGCTGGCTTCCGGTGAACAGCACGGCCGAGGTCGCCGGTACGGGATAGTCGGCGCCGTCCCAGCTGGGGTCCTCCCCGGAGAACGCGTACCTGCTGGGCGTCGGGAGGTCGTCCCAGGCGCGCAGCAGGCTTCCCGCGTCGGGCAGCCGCACCCTGGCCTCCCTCAACTCGTCCGCGTACCAGGACAGTTCCTCCCACGACGTGTCGTGGGAGCGGACGAACGCCAGGTCCCGCAGCGAGACGCCGTCCTCCAGCCGGATGCCCTCGTCGTGCAGCCACCGCACGAGGTTGCCCGTGTCGGGGGAGGGTGCCGCGTCCCGGCCGGGCGAGCGCCTGGTGTAGCGCCGGCGGAGGACGACTCCGAGGGCCTCCGTCTCGCGGGCCAGGACGCGTTCGGCCTCCCACACGGTGAGCTCGCACTCCGCGGCCAGGTCCACCGTGGCGGCCCACGGCAGCACGGGGCGGCCCGCGCCGTCGTGGCCGAGGTAGTGGCGCAGGACCGGGAACACCTCCGGTGACACGGCATCCCACCGGGCGGCCAGGACCGGATCGGGCGCGGGGCGGCCCAGCCAGGCGAACTCGGCCATCCGGCGCGTCACTTCGGCCGTGCCGAGGCCGGTCGCGGCGGCCACCACCCGTACGTCCCAGGGGTGGATCGCGGGCCGCGCCCGGTGCTTGTCCTCCTTCAGGTAGAGGAGCTTCAGCTCGGCCTCGGAACAGACGTGGTCGCGGTGGTGGTCCGGGACGTCCCCCAGCGGCCGGCCCACGAAGGGCGCGTACCGGGCGCATGTCTCGGCCAGCTCGCCGAGGGGCGTGCCGAAGCGGGCGGAGGCACGGACGATGCCGGAGAGATCGTCCGGGGCGTGCCGGTAGTACATCTCGTCGACGACCCGTCGCTTGCGGGGCACGGACTGCCCCCAGACGCTGATCTTGAGCCTGTCCAGCCCATCGGGCTCGCTGCCCAGGAGCCCCTCCATGACGCACCAGTCGGTGAAGCCCGGTTCCCAGTCCAGGTCGCCGTCGGTGAGCACGGCGGGGCCGGCCAGGCGCGGATGCGCGATGCGCAGGCCACGCGCCACGCGCAGCACCTCCGCCACCGTCATGTCCTGTTCATGGGCGGCCAGCACCGCGTCACGCCAGTCGCCGCCGACGCTCTCCGCGATGTACGACCAGCCGGGCTGCGGAACGGGGTGGCCCGCCAGGGACAGCGGAACCGCCTGGTTTCGGGTCCGGAACCCGGGCCCGAGAGCGGCCAGCCGCCAGGGCCGGACCGCCTGCGAGAGTTTCTTGTCCTGGTGCCCCAGGCGCTCGTCGTCGAGGGACTTGTCCAGCCGGAACCAGCCGACCTCGTCGAGATCCATCCGCCGGCCATGACCGCCCGACACCGGGACGCCGTGCCCGCGCAGCGTCTTCCACAGCACTCGGGCGATCGAGGGCTCACGGGATTCCAGCTCCCACAGCCACTCCAGGCTCAGCGGGGCCCCCGTGGCGAGGGCGCGGGCGCCCCGCGCGAACTGCTCGCGGGCCCACAGGACGTCGTACTTCTCCAGCTTCTTGCGGTTGACGCTGAGTTCGCCCGCGTGCGGGCCCGACAGATTGAGCACGTACCCGAAGGGCCGCTGGTCCGTGGCGATGCCGTCGCTCACGATCGCCCCGTTGCCCGAGACCCACCACAGCGTGCCGGGCACGGCCTCGACGACGAACCGGGTGGAGAACTCGCCGGGCCCGTCACCCGTCTTGAGGCGTCCGGGCTGCCAGGTCTCCCCGGTGCCGTCCTGGTCGCGCACCTCCAGCCGGAACTCGCTGAGCAGGACCAGGGAGCGCAGCACCGCCACCGCGGAGTCGTCGGGCAGCGCGCTCGCGCGCCGCAGGTACAGCCGGACGCGGGTGCCGCCCTCGGGCAGCAGCGTCCCGTCCTGCTCGTCGTCCTCCCGCACCCGGAAGAGGCTGCCGCTGACCGGGATCTCGACGCGCCAGGCGGTCCGGGCGGGGCGGCCGTCCGTGCCGACCGGCCGGGTCACGATCGACATCTCGTCGGCGAGCATGAAGTAGCTGAACACCCCGATGCCGAACCGGCTGTTGGGGTACAGCCGCAGCGAGCTGTCGTGCCGCAGCCAGGCGGCCTGCTCGCGGCGGAAGGCATGGGACTGGTCGAAGCGTCGGCCGGCCCGGGTGAAGGTGTTCCTGAGCTGGTCGACGGTCATGCCGACGCCGTTGTCCACGCACTCGACGTAGCGTCCGCGGGCGTCCTCGCCGGTCTCGATCCGGATCAGGCCCGCCCATGTGGCCGGTTCCCTGCCGAGCGAGCGCAGGTACCTGACCCGCATCTCCCGGTAACGGCAGGCGTCCATGGCGTTCTGGTACAGCTCCCGCAGCGCGAGCGCGGGCTGGCCGTCGTACAGCTTCTCACCCATCAGCAGCCTGCGGATCTCGGTCTGCGCCAGGGAGAACCGCGCGAGCGGCACGTCGTACGCGTCCGTGCCGCGGGCGCGGTCCGGGCGGAGCCGGTGGTCGGCCAGCCGCGCGGGCAGCGCACGGAGCAGCGCGGACTCCTCCCGCGGGAGGTGGCGGGCCGACTCCCGCAGCAGATGGCCGAGGTCGTCGGCGTCCTCGACGACCGAGGCGAGCGCGGCGTGTACCGCCGGGTGCGGGCACACCGCGTCCAGTTGCAGCGTGGGCGGGGTGTTCCCGTCCTGGTCGAGGTCCCAGAAGGCGTCCCGGAGCACGGTGACCACCTCGCCCGGCACCACCGCGTCGGAGACGGCGAGGTGTTCGGCGAGGACCTCCGGCAGACACCGGGTGTCGAAGGCGATCAGACCCGCGAGGCGGAGCAGCGCGGCGAGCGGACGCACCCGCAGGCGCCACGGTGTCCTGCGCACGACGTGGCGGTCCGGCGGCAGCCGCTCGTCGTCCGGCGGGGCCCCGGCGGTGATCCCCGCGGCGACCGCGCGCAGCGCCGTGGACAGCGCCCCGGCCCGGCCGCCGAGCCGCTCGCCCGCCGCCGGCGGGGTGACGTCCAGCAGCCGGGCCACGAACTCGTCGGCCAGTACGGCGGGTACGGGCTCCTCGTCGGTCACGAACCGCTCGGCGATCCAGCGGTGGACCAGCCACAGTGTGACGGCGTGCCGGTCGTCCCCGGGGTCCGCCAGCCACGTGTGGAGGTCCGTGAGTTTCTCGGTGAGCTGCGGGTACTGCTCGGTGATCTGCTCGTAGTGCCGCCGCTGACCGTCGGCGTCCGGGCGGCGCCACACCAGCTGCGGAAGCAGTTCGGCGGCCTGGCTCAGCCGGTCGGCCCAGGCCGTCTCGTGCAACAGGACGCCCGCGATCAGCGCGGTGACCTCCAGGGCGGACAGCTCGGCGCCCTTGGGCAGGAGCTGGGGGAGGCGCTCGGACAGCAGCCGCACCGGATACTCGTCGTCGGCCCAGGGGTCCGGCAGCCGCTCCTGGGCGCGGTGCACATGGCGGGCGGCCTGGGCGGCGAGGCGGGACAGACAGTCCTGGAGATGGGCCACGGCTTCCGCGTCGCCGTCCGGGACCCGCTCCCAGAGGGCGGACGTGCGCACGACGTCCTGCCAGGGTTCGAGCAGCCGCCTGCCCTCGGCGACCGCCAGGGCCCTGGTCCGCTCCGCCAGGTCGTGGCCGTAGTAGACGCCGACCTTCTGCGGCGGGCGCTGAGCCCGTTGGCAGAGCGTGCGGGTCGCGTGTTCGGTCGCCCGGTACACCTGCTCCACCGTCGTGGCCTCGGTCAGCGGGTCGAAGGCACGGGCCAGCGCCGCGGTGAAGAAGCTGCCGGTCTCCGTGAAGCCGCTGGGCTGACCGGGGCCGCAGCTCGTCATCATGGCGAAGCCGCCGTGCGGGGGACCCGCGACCACGTTGCTGCCGAAGGCCACGCCCTGTTCGCCCACGCCCCAGCGGCAGGCGTCGATCACCCACAGCACGGTGCCGGCCGAGCAGTTGGCCAGATAGCGGCTGATGTCGGCTTCCAGGAGCGACTCCCGCACGTGCGGCTGCTCCCACCCGGCCGCGTCGTCGCTCGCGGGGGCACGGGCGTCGGCCGGGACCAGGTAGTCGGTGGTGCCGATCCGGACGCCGTGTCCGGTGAAGTAGAGGAGCACCGTGCTGTCCGGGGGCGCGCCGCCGGAGAAGTCGGCGACGCCCGCCGTGATCTCGTTGCGGGTGGGATTCAGCAGGGTCCGCACCGCGTACCCGCTGCCGCGCAGGGAGGTGCCCAGGACCTCCAGATCCGTGGCGACCGTCTCCGCCAGGGGCGGAAGAAGGTGTTCCGCCCCCGGGTTCGCGCCCACGCCGATGAGCAGGGCCACACGTCCCTTGTCTGCCACTCGCCCCCCTGAACTCCGCCGTTCCGCCCATGGTGACACCCGCCCCGGCCAAGACGGTTCGTTCGGCTTTCCTTTCCCTCTCTCCGCATTGGCTGATTCCAGCCGGTGCGGTGGCGATGAGCCGTGTCCCGGTTCGGGAAAGGGCGGGGCAGCCGCGCGGCGCGGGGCTTCCAGGTGACGAAGGCGAGGTGGTCGTCCCCCGTCCACGCGCGGGACCGGCGGGCCGGCCGGGGACGGGCGTACGGTGACGCGGTCGCCCATGCTCCTCCAGTGGCTGGGGCAGGGGCGCCGCGCGTGGGGCCGGGGCGGGTTCAGCTCGCGGTACGGCCCCGCAGGCCCGTCACGGTGATCAGCGCCCCGGCCAGCAGGGTCAGTCCGCCGACGACGAGCGCCCACCGGGTGCCGCCGGCGTTGGTCGCGGACAGGTTGAGCACCGCACCGAGGACGGCGACACCGAGGGAGGCGCCGACCTGGCGGGCGGAGTTGAGCGCGCCGGCCCCGATGCCGGCCAGCTCGGGCGGTACGGAACTCGCCGTGCCCGCCACCAGCGCGGGCAGGGCGAAGGAGACGCCGAAGCCGAAGGCGAGCAGTCCGGCCACGGTGGCGGTCGGGGCCAGGGCGGAGTCGCCGGTGAACGGCGCCTGGAGCAGCGCGCCGACGCCCATCAGGACGAACCCGGTGGTGGCGGGGCGGCGCGGGCCGATGCGGCCGACCAGCCGCCCGGTGTAGATCGGGTTGAAGGCGGTGGGCAGGGTCAGCGGCAGGAAGGCCAGACCGGCGCTGAAGGAGGAGTAGCCGCGGCTCTCCTGGAAGTACAGCGACAGCACGAACAGCAGCCCGGACAGGCCGAAGTTGGCGAGCAGACCGGAGGCGAGCGCGGCGGAGAAGCCGCGGCTGCGGAACATGCGCAGCGGCAGCATCGCCGCGTCCCCGGCCCGCGACTCGGCGGCGACGAACACCGCGGCGGCCACGGCGGCCAGCACGAGGCCGGCGACCACCGCCCCGGCTCCCCAGCCCTTGGCCGGGCCCTCGATCAGCGCGTACGACAGGGCGCCCAGCGCGACGACCGCGCCGACCTGGCCGGTGACGTCGAGGCCGCCGCGCTCCTTGATGGCGGTCTCCGGGGCCAGGCGCATCGTGATCACGAAACTGACCAGCGCCAGCGGCACGTTGATGAGGAAGATCGCGCGCCAGCCGACGGTGTCGGTGAGCGCGCCGCCGACCAGCGGCCCGGCGGCCAGGGCGAGCCCGGTGATCGCGGCCCAGTTGCCGACGGCACGGGCGCGGTCGGCGGGGTTGCCGTAGGCGTTGGTGATCACCGCAAGCGAGGCGGGCAGCAGCAGCGCCCCCGCCACACCGAGCGCCAGGCGCAGGGCGACCAGCGCGCCGAGGGTGTTCGCGGCGGCACTGACACCGGAGAGGACGCCGAAGGCCGCCAGGCCCCACAGGAAGACCCGGCGCCCGCCGAGCCGGTCCGACAGCCAGCCGGCCGTCAGCAGCAGGGCGGCGAAGGTGATGGTGTAGCCGTTGGTGACCCACTGCAGACCGCTCAGCCCGACGTGGAGGCTGGTGGAGATGGCGGGCAGTGCCACCGAGACGATCGTCATGTCCAGCAGGACCATGAAGTAGCCGAGCGAGAGACCGGCCAGCAGGGTCCGCGAGGGCTTGTCGGTTGGTGCCGGTGCGACGGAGGCCCGGCGCGTTTCCGCCTGCGTCGACATGTGATTCTCCTTCGTCGGACAGCGCGAATTACCGCCGCGGAAAAGGAAGTTGTGCGGGCGGCGCAAACCATTCAAGCGGACCGGAAAGGTGAATTGCCGCTGGTGACGACGGGAATTCCCTATGGGTAACATCGGCTCAGCCGATGGGTCGAGCAAGGGGGAGCCAGGACGTGGAGCTACGACATCTTCGGACGTTCGAGACGGTCGCCCGGACGCTCAGCGTCACCCAGGCGGCCAGGGAACTGCATTACGCGCAGTCCAGCGTCAGTGACCAGATCCAGGCCCTGGAGCGCGAACTGGGGGTGGACCTGCTCGACCGGTCCCAGCGGCGGGTACGGCTGACCCCGCAGGGCATGGTGCTGTCGGAGTACACCGAGCGCATCCTCAAGCTGCTGGAGGAGGCCCGCTGGGCGGTGTCCCGGCCCGGCGCGGAGGTCGCGGTGGGCGCGCTGGAGACGGTGTGCCTGCATCTGCTGCCCGGCGTGCTCGCGCGCTACCGCTCGCTGTACCCGCAGGCGCGGGTCCGCGTCACCCAGGGCAACCGGGGGGAGCTGTACAAGGCGGTGCGCCGCGGTGACGTCGACGTCTGCCTGACCTTCGGCGCCCCGCCGGCGGACGCGGGGCTGCGGGCCGAGACACTCGCCGAGGAGCCGCTCGTGGTGATCGTCCCACCGGGCCATCCGCTGGCCGAGCGCGGCCGGGCACCGCTCGCCGACCTTGCCGAGGAGCCGTTCCTGGCCACCGAACGGGGCTGCGGCTTCCGGGAGATGTACGACGGCGCCTTCTCCGGCGCCGCCAAGGAACCGGTCGCGGAGGTGTCCAGCATCGGCACCCTCGGCGCGTGCGTGGCCGCGGGGATGGGCTGCGCCCTGCTGCCGCACGTCGCTGTGCGGGCCCAGGCGGACCGCCGCGAGGTCGCGGTGATCGAGGTGGAGGACGCCCGCCTGCGCACGGCGGTCACGATGACCTGGCTGGACCGCAACTCGGCCAACCCGAACCTGGTGGGGTTGCAGACGGTACTGCGCGGACAACTGGCGGCTTGACGGCGGGCGGGCGCGGGCGATCTCGCCGGTCGCGGTCGTGGGCAGCGGTCCACGACGACGAGCCGCTCGGGGAGTGTGCGGGTCGCCAGGCCCTCGCCGCACAGGTGCCCGGTGACGTGCTCCAGGGTGGGGCGCGTGCCCGCCCGCGGAGCGACGACCAGGTCGGCAGGCCGGCCGAGGCGCGGGTCGGGCCGGGCGAGGACCGCGTGCTGGGCCGACTGCGCCAGGTCGTTCAGGAGTTCCGCCGTCTCCAGCGCGCTGGGCTTCAGTGCGCCCCGGTTGACCTGGCGGTTTCCGCACTGGGCGCGGTGCGAGGCCCGAAGCCGTTCCCGGGGTCGCAAAGCGCCGTCGCGCGGCCCTGGCGGGGTGGGGTCAGCCGGAGCCGGTGCTGCCCGCCGATTCGCCGGCGGCACGGCGGTACTCGGCGTTGATGCGCTGCGCTTCCTCGAGCTGGTCCTCGAGGATGACGATGCGGCACGCGGCCTCGATCGGGGTCCCTCTGTCGACGAGCTCGCGGGCGCGGGCGGCGATCCGCAGTTGGTAGCGGGAGTACCGGCGGTGTCCTCCTTCCGAGCGGAGCGGGGTGATCAGCCGAGCCTCACCGATGGCCCGCAGGAAGGCCGGGGTGGTACCGAGCATCTCGGCTGCCCGGCCCATGGTGTACGCGGGGTAGTCGTCGTCGTCCAGACGATCATTCAGAGGGTTGTCCGATGTCATGTCACCTCGCTGTGCAACGCGTAGAGGGGCCCTGGCGCCGTACGGCACCAGGGCCCCGAAGGAAATTCAACCATCTGCCGGCCCTGCTGCTGTGCCGACCTTCCGTTTCCGCTGTCCGGCCGGGCGGGGCGGAGGCTGCCACCCGCCGGTCCGTGGCCGGCGGGTCTCGCTCGACCATGTCCACGAGAGAAACGTACTCCTGTCAGCGACAACTATCTACAGTGACAAAAATAGGTTTACTCATTCGACGGCACATGAATCCTTGCGTGACCGACTCCTCGCCGATGGGTCGGCGCCCGCGTCCGGTCGTCCGTGCGACCACTTCCTGCCCCGCGGGCGGTGCGGGGGCGGCCGGGCCGCATAAGCTCTGCTGTCATGTCTAACCCTGATGAGCTGCTCGTCGCCATCTCCGCCGCGGTGGAGTCCGAGCGAAGCAATCAGATGTCGCTGACCGTGGTCGTCGGCGGCGCCGTCATCACCGGCCGGTTGGCTCCCGAGGCCGTGTGGCGGGAGCGAGTGGCGGAGGTCCTGAAGGACTCCGACCGTCTCGGCCCGTTCGCGGGCGTCTTCTCCCGTGACCCACGAGGGTCCCGGCCCGGCCGTGACGAGGCGCCCACGCATCTGCACTTCCACCTCGCCCGCATCCTCCAGGGCAGTCTCGGCATCCCGGAGACGGGAGGCATGTACCGGGTCGCCATCAAGGACGTCAGCGCGTGGTCCGTGGGCGACCTCAGTTACTCCGACCGGTGAGACACGGGCCGGGCCCCTTCGCCCGGCCCGCGGTGTCCGGGCGGACGGCGACACAGCGGTGGGGGCTCTTCCGACACCTGTCGGAAGAGCCCCCACCGGGAAACCGAGGGCGGTTTCCCGCCCGTCGTCATACGGCCACGGGTCCGGGACCGCCGAGCAGTGCCGACGCGGTCCGGAGCGCATCGGGTCCGGCCGCGCCCACGGGTGCGACCCTGGGCACGTCGTGGCAGGTGAAGCCAAGGCGCGTCATGGCCCGGGTGACCTCGCCGGCGCTGAAGTCACGCGGGTCCTGCCGGGTGAGGACCCGGCCGACCTGCTTGACGGGGTAGCGACGGCGTCCGATGGTCACGGACGCGCCCGTGACGGGCTCGGGCCTGACGCCCTTCATCGAGTCCAGCACCCCGGTTCTGGTCAGGTCGAACGGGTACCGGGCGATGACACAGCGCATGATGCCTCACAGAGGAGAAGTCGGGGAAGAGAAGGGGGCGGCCCGGCCAGGCGGATCAGTGCGAGAGGGCGAGCACGCCCGGACTCCGGCCGTGCTCACCGACGTCATCGGGGCGGGCGCAGGGCTCGGGCAGCGATCCGTCGAGGACGTCCCGCAGCCGGATCCGGTCGGTGTACGCGGAACTGTCGCGGAGCACGGCGAGCCGGACACGGGTGATCAGGCCCGTGCTCCGGTCGTCCTCGTCGCACACGGTCAGGTGCTCGACCCGGGCGCCCGCCATGACGGCCAGAGCCACCTCGACGGTCATGCCGTCCCACACCCGGGGCCCGTGCCCTTCGACGTCCCCGTCCGCGGTCACGGGGGCGGGGTCCGGCATGCGGTGCTGCGTCCGTGCTGGCCTCAAGGGTGTCTCCTTCGGTAGAGGCGGGACGGCCTGGGGCCCGTGCGGCCCTGGAGACCGAGGGTCTTCCCGGAACCCGCCGGGCTAGGCGGCCGAGTCGTTGCCGGGCCGCCGCTGCGCCCTGCGGCGCGTTCCCGCGCCGGCGGGCCGGCCCTGGCCGCTGCCGCCCCTACGGTTCCGGGACGGCGACGAGGCGCGGCGGGGGCGTTCCACGACCGGCGCGGTGATGACCACCGGGATACCGGAGGGCGCCTGGGCGCCGGTGATGCGGGTCAGCTCCGCCTCGCCCGATCGGACCGGGGTGATCCGCGGGGTGATGCCGGCCGAGGCCATCAGCCGGGTCATGCCGCGACGCTGGCCGGGGGTCACCAGGGTGACGACGCTGCCGGACTCCCCGGCGCGGGCCGTACGGCCGCCGCGGTGCAGGTAGTCCTTGTGGTCGCTGGGCGGGTCCACGTTGACGACCAGGTCGAGGCTGTCGACGTGGATGCCGCGGGCCGCGACGTTGGTGGCCACCAGGACGGTGACGTGACCGTCCTTGAACTGCGCCAGGGTGCGGGTGCGCTGCGGCTGGGATCGGCCACCGTGCAGGGCCGCGGCGCGGACACCGCTGTTCAGCAGGTGCTTGGTCAGCCGGTCCACCGCGTGCTTGGTGTCCAGGAACATGATCACCCGGCCGTCCCGGGCCGCGATCTCCGTGGTGGTGCGGTGCTTGTCCGTCTCGTGCACGTGGAGTACGTGGTGCTCCATCGTGGTGACGGCACCGGCCGACGGGTCGACGGAGTGCACCACCGGGTCGGTCAGGTAGCGGCGGACGAGCAGATCGACGTTGCGGTCCAGGGTGGCCGAGAACAACAGCCGCTGGCCGTCCGGGCGCACCTGGTCGAGCAGGGCGGTGACCTGGGGCATGAAGCCCATGTCGGTCATCTGGTCGGCCTCGTCGAGGACGGTCACGGCGACGTCGTCCAGCCGGCAGTCGCCCCGGTCGATGAGATCCTTGAGCCGGCCGGGCGTCGCGACGACGACCTCCGCGCCGGTCCGCAGCGCACCGGCCTGCCTGCCGATGGACATCCCGCCGACGACGGTGGCGAGCCGCAGGCTCACGGAGCGGGCGTAGGGCGCGAGCGCGTCGGTGACCTGCTGGGCCAGTTCCCGGGTGGGGACGAGGACCAGGGCCAGCGGCCGGCGCGGCTCGGCACGCCGGCCCGCCGTACGGGCCAGCGCCGCCAGGCCGAAGGCGAGGGTCTTGCCCGACCCGGTACGGCCACGACCGAGTACGTCACGGCCGGCCAGGGAGTTCGGCAGGGTCGCCGCCTGGATCGGGAACGGTACGGTCACGCCTTCCTTGGCGAGCGTGGCCAGCAGCGGCGCCGGCATGGCGAGATCGGCGAACGTCTCGACGGCGGGCAGCGCCGGTGTGACCGTCTTCGGCGGCGCGAACTCGCCCTGCGCGGGCCGTCGGTCGGCGTTACCGCCGGAGCGGCGCGGACCGCCGGAGCGGCCGGCGGTGCCACTTCCGCCGAAGCGGTCGTAGCCGCGGCTGGTGCCGGTGGTGCGGGTGCGAGTGGTACGGGTGCGGTTCATGCGGAACCTTCCTCGATGCGGGCGCGTATCAAGGAATTTCCGCGGCAGTACGAGCGGCGCAGAGAATCGCGAGAACGGGCCGAAAATGACAGGGTCGAATCACCCTGGTAATAAAGCGAGCCGGGGCCCGCACCCCAAGGTGCGGGCCCCAGCTGTGATGTATGCGTCAGTCCCGCGGGTCAGGCGGGAATGATGTTCTCGGCCGTCGGGCCCTTCTGGCCCTGCGCGATGTCGAAGGACACCTTCTGGCCTTCCAGCAGCTCGCGGAAGCCCTGGGTGGCGATGTTCGAGTAGTGGGCGAAGACGTCGGCGCCGCCGCCGTCCTGCTCGATGAAGCCGAAGCCCTTTTCCGCGTTGAACCACTTCACGGTGCCAGTAGCCATTTTGTTTCTCCTTCGGAGACGGTGTCGGGAATACGCCCTGTGCGCATTCCGTGTCGCCGTGATGATCAACCGTCGGAAAAACCTTCTGGCAACCACACCTGCAACTGATGACGACACTAGCACGTCGACGCAGGTCATGCGTTGTACGTAATTCCGTCCCGCCTGTGGTCGTGGGAATATTTATCGCGCGCCGCGTTGATTTCTTACGTTGTCGGTACAGATATTGGTGCGCAGTGGCGCCGTATTACCCCCGGCCGCTTCCGCCCACAGCGCTGTGACCTCCTGCGACGGGCCCGTACGCGGCCCCCTGCCGTCACTGGCGGACGGAACCCCGACGGGCCCCCGGGACTCGTGAAGGAGACGAAGCGCACATGCGGCGTTCGGGGCGGTGGAGGCGGCGGCAACCGCCCATCACGCCCGGCGCGCCTGGCCCGCGTACCCGCGTGCCCGCTACCGGCCCTCGGGGGTCCCGGCCCGTCCGCAAGGGCACAGCATGTTCACACGAGCTCCCCGTAACTGCTTCCCGTAGGGGCACCCGTCCAGGGCTGTCTGCCGGGAAGGAGCCCGAGCATGGCCATCGTCGCGTGCCTGTTGCTGCCGGTCGTGGGACTGCTGCTGTACGGCATGGACCGGGTCGAGGACTGGCTGACGCGTCCGCCGCAGCCACCACGTCGTCTCCCCGCCCGGCACAGCGCCGCCCGGCACCTGCGCCTGATCCGGGGCGGCGGGCAGGCGGCCGGCACCCAAGCGCGCACCGACCGGCGGTCGTCCGACGCCGCCTGAAGCCGCCCGGCACCGGAAGGAACCGGAACGCCGGCCCGCGTGGCGCCTCGCGGTTTCCCGCGATGGCTCCGGACATGCGCCGTACCCCCCTTTCGGAGACATGGCGCACAACCACCGGCAGAACAGGCCGTCACGGGGTATCCGGTTCGTGGAAAGGGCTGTCAGACGCACTGTTGCCGTTTGACAACAATAGCCGTGAGGCAACAAAGTAGCCGTGTCGGACGTGCGCGGGGAAGGACCTGGAATGCTCCGGTGGAGGAAGGTCGCTCCGTGCGCCGGCCGCCATCGCCGAGAGGCAACGGTGGCGCCGGTGCCGCGAACGGTGGTTCAGGCGGTCCGGGTGCCCGAGTCCGGGGCGTCGTCGAGTATCTGCGTCGCCGCCGTGGCGCAGAACGCCTCCAGCCCCTCCAGCAGCGCGATCCGCTTGGCGGCGGGCATATCCGCCAGCACCTTCCGCAACTCCCCCTCCCTGCGGGACCGCAGATCGGCGAGGAAGGCGCGGCCGCGGCCGCTGAGGTGCAGGCGCACCTCGCGCCTGTCCTCCGGGCTCGCCACCCGCTCCACGAAACCGGCGGCCTGCAGCCGGTCGCACAGCCTGCTGGTGGACGGCGGGGTGGACGCCAGGGACTCGGCGAGCGTGCGCAGGTTGATGCCGTCGTGGTGCTCCAGGACGTGCAGCACGCGCAGTTGGGACGCGGAGGTGGGCGCGGTCGAGGCGCGGCCCCACACGACTTCCAGCAGCTCGACGGCCGTGGTGGTCACACGCGCGACCTCATCGGGCTCTGGGCGGCGGCGGAAGGCAGTCACGGTCACACTCTCGCAGGCACTGGGGCGCCTCTCAGCGTACTAGGCACGGGCGCCGGCCCCAGGCGACCGGAGGGGCCCGACAAGGCTCGCGGGAGGGACCGGCCTCGCGGGATGAGGCACGTACGTTGTCCGGCGAAAGAATGGTGATTACTCCCTTATGAACAGATTCGTGGCCGCTGAACGCGCCCTGCGCACGGCGGCTCCCCACGCGTTGCTCGACGCCACCCGTGCCGTACTGGTGGAGCAGTACGGCGCGGAGGACGTCGAGCTGTTCCTGGCCGACTACGGCCTGACCGTGCTCCAGCCGGTGTCGGTCCCGCCGCACACCCTGGAGCAGGTGCCGGTGCACAACAGCCCGGCCGGCCGCGCCTTCGGTTCCCAGCGGCCGTACTGCGAGGACGGGTACGACGGGCGGGCACGGCTGCACCTCCCGGTCAGCGTGCGCGGCGACCGGCTCGGGGTGCTGTCCGTGACCCTGCCCGGCGGCGAGGCCGTCCGCCGCTACGAGGCGGAACTGGCCGACATCGCCGAGGTGCTGGCGCACGAGGTGATCGTGGCCGAGCGCGACACCGACCTGTATCTGCGGGCGCGCCGCAAGGACCGGCTCACGCTGGCCGCCGAGATGCAGTGGCAGTTGCTGCCCGGCCGTTCCTGCTCCCGCCCCGAGTACGAGCTGGGGGCGCAACTGGAGCCCGCGTACGCCATCTTCGGCGACAACTTCGACTGGTCCGCCACCGCCGACCACCTGATGCTGTACGTCACCAACGGCATGGGCGAGGGCATAGAGGCGTCGCTGCTGACGAACCTGGCCATCAACGCGCTGCGCAACGCCCGGCGCGCCGGCATCTCCATCGCCGACCAGGCGGCGCTCGCGGACCAGGCCGTCTACGCCCATTACCGGGGCCGGTGCTATCTGTCCGTGCTGATGTTCGACTTCGACCTGGCGACCGGCCGGGCCAGGGTCGTGGACGCGGGCTCGCCCCGGCTGCTGCGGCTGCGGGAGGGCACCGTGGAGCACGTCACCTTCGACGCGCAGTTGCCGTTGGGCATGTTCGAGGAGACCGACTACGTGGCCCAGGACTTCGAGGTCCGGCCCGGTGACCGGCTCGTCTTCGTCAGCGACGGGGTGCACGCCGTGGCCTCGCCGAAGGGGGAGGCGTACGGGGACGCGGCCCTGTCCAGGGCCATCCACTCCACCCGGCTGCTGCCCGCCGCGGAGGTGCCGCGCGCGATCCTGCGGGAGCTGACCGGCCACCGCGGAAAACCCGTACCCGACGACGACGCGCTGGTCGTGTGCCTGGACTGGCACGGCAGGCCGGCCGGTACGTGAGCGGCGGGGGCCGCCCGAATGTGACGATCGCGTGTTGGCCTCCGTACCCCCTCCCCCTAATGCTTGCCGCGTGGCAATAATTGTCGTATGGCTCGCCTCGGCCGGTCGGGGACCGCACAGCAGGGAGACGATGAAGGTGGCGGAGTACGACACGACACCCGAGGTGGCGCGGGAGCTGGGCGCCTTCATGGAACGGCGCCGCGAGCAGATCGCCCAGCGGTGGGCGGACACCGCGCTGTTCCGCACGGTCTTCACCGTCTCCCGGGACGAGGCGGTCGAGGCGTGCAAGGCCGTGCTGGACGCCCTGGCCGAGGTGGCCCGCACCGGGCATGTCGAGGACACCGGCGCCCCGGGCTTCGCGGCCGTCAGGGAACAGCTCGGCCGCATGGCCGCCGCCCGCTCCCGGGCGGGACTGAGCCCGTCCCGGATCGCGGGCGAGGTGGCCGGCCTGCGCGAACCGGCCCTCGCACTGCTGCGCGCCGAGTTCGAGGACGCCGCCGACGAGCACGCGCACGCGTGCGCGCTGGCGCTGACGGTCCTGATGGGCACGCTCCGGCTGGTGGTCATGGAGACCACCGTTGGCGCCGGCGCGGAACTGATCGAGCGGCAGCGGCAGCACCTGCTGGAGGTGGCCACCCCCGTCATCGAGCTGTGGGAGAGCGTCGTCGCCGTACCGCTGATCGGCACCCTGGACAGCGCGCGCAGCCAGGTGGTGATGGAGTCGCTGCTGGAGGCGATCGTGGACCAGCGGGCCCGGTACGCCATCCTCGACATCACGGGCGTGCCGACCGTCGACACGCTCGTGGCCCAGCACCTGATGAGGACGGTCGCCGCGGCCCGGCTGATGGGCGCGGAGTGCATCGTCTCCGGCATTCGCCCGGCCATCGCGCAGACCATCGTCCACCTCGGCATCGACCTCGGGACGATCATCACCCGGTCCGGCCTCGCCGACGCCCTGGCGTACGCGCTGACCCGGCAGGGCATCGTCCTCTCCCCACCCGTGGGCGCGGGCGCGGGCGCACGGTGACCGGCCTGTCCGCCGACCGTCAGGGCCCGGCACAGGTGCGGGTGCCGCGGTTGGGCGAGGCCCTGCTGCTCACTCCGCGGGGGGAACCACACGACGGGGCGGCCGAACACCTTCCCTGCGGCGTCGCTGGGCACGGCATCGCCGGTGGCGCCACCGCGGGACCGGCGCCCGTGGGCAGTGCGGCGACCGGCGTCTGCGCGGCGGAGACCGCCGGCTCCTTCCCGGATCGGGTCCTGGCCGGGACCGTTGGCCCCTCCCCGGATCGGGTCCTGGCCGGGACCGTTGGCCCCTTCCGCGGTCGCGTCCTGGCCGGGACCATCGACTCCATGTCCGGTCGCGTCCTGGCCGAGATCGCCGACTCCCTCACCGGCCGTGCCCTGGCCGGGACCGCCGCCACCGCGTGTCCGTCGGCCACCCGTGCCGTTCGGGCGGCAACGCGCGCGGCCGTGACCGGCGCCGTGTCCGGGCCGGGCCGCCTCCTCCCCGGCGCCCCGCCCGGGCCGGGCCGCACCCTGCCCGGCGCCCCGCCCGGGCCGGACCCCGTCCTGCCCGGCGGCGGCCCGGACACGGCACCGGACATCGTCAGACCCATGTCCCTCCCGGACCGCGGCCCCTCGGCCATACCACCCGCTCACCCGGAAGAGGGTGCGTGATGCATGCCCCACCCGCCTCGGCCACCCACCTGCCGATCGGCTCGGACGCGGACCTGGCCCAAGTGCGCCGGCACGTGCGCCGGATCGCGGCCGACCTCGGTTTCAGGCTCGTACAACAGACGAAGCTGGTGACCGCCGTCAGCGAACTCGCCCGCAACACCCTGGTCCACGGCGGCGGCGGTCACATGGAGATCACCCGGCTCGGGGAGTGCGGCGCCCGGCGCGGCCTGCGGCTGTCCTTCGTGGACGCCGGCCCCGGCATCCACGACATCGACCTGGCGATGACCGACGGCTACACCTCCGGCGACGGCCTCGGCCTGGGCCTGAGCGGCGCCAGACGGCTCGTCCAGGAATTCGCCCTCGACAGCCGCCCCGGCCGGGGCACCACCGTCACGATCACCGACTGGGTCTCCGGTGTGCCGTCACCCCGTACCGGAGCGCCCTGAGCGCGGTCCGGGACATCCGCGTTCCAGGGGGCCTGGGGTCACCAGGGCCGGTCCGTGACGTCCGCGCCGCCACGGAGCCGTTCGCCGACGGCGGCGACCGGCCTCGTCCGGCGCACCGAGGAAGTACGCGCACGGCCACACCGGTGTCGTGGCGCGGACCGCGGCGAGGCCCCCCGGCCGGTCACGGGCACCACGGTCAGGGGAGCGGCCCGTCGCTCCCCGCACCCGTACCGCCTTGAGCGGTCAGGAAGGCCCGCATGCCCCGCCTCAACGCCTCCCGCGCGGCGGGGTCCATGCCGGCGAGGACCGCGGCGAGCGCCTGTGATCTGCGCTCGGCCACCTCGCTCAGCACCTGCCGGCCGCGCCCCGTGAGGACGAGCTGCACCTCACGCCGCTTGTGCGGATGCAGCAGCCGCTCCAGCAGGCCCGCCGCCTCCAGCCGGTCGCACAGCCGGCTGGCGGTCGGCGGACCTATCTCCATGCCCTCCGCCAGCGCGGTGAGATTGAGTCCCGGCTCGGCCTCCAGGATGCGCAGGGCCCGCAACTGGTGCGGCGACAGCCGCAGACTCGCGCCCTGGGCGGCCACCGCCCACAGGTTCGCCAGACTGTCCACGGCATCGGCGATCTCCCGCGCGACGGCCAGGAGATCCTCCCCCGGTCCGTTCGGCCGGTCGTCCCCGATGCCGCCGAGACGAGTCACGAATACATCGCTTTCAGTAATGGCCTGCCCATGCCGATACCACCCTTATTCACACGCGGTACCCGGCGAGCCGCCGTACAACCACCTCCGGTGGGGCATCGCAGGGACGGGGACGGGACGCCGGCGGTGCGTGCCGAGGCGTGGCGGCCAGGGGCGGTGGTACGCGAAAGCGGCGGACGTGACGCGTGCCGGCCACCCCGGGTGCCGCTGAGGATCGCCCGGCCGCGCGGACGGGGAGCCCGTGGCTCGCTCCGTACGGCCGGCGGCTTCTCAGGCCCATCAAGTCCGATTCGGAGCGGGCCGCTTCAGCGCAGTGGTCCGACAGGACGGCGCGAGTTGTCCGCGACGGTCGTACGCCCGCGCACGCAGTGGTGCGGCGGCGGGCTCACCCGGTGGCGAGCATCCCCGAGCGCAGGCGTGCCACGATGCGGGAGATGAGCCGGGAGACGTGCATCTGCGAGACGCCCAGCTCCTTGCCGATCTCCGCCTGGGTCCGCTCCTCCACGAACCTCAGGTGCAGGATCCGCCGCTCCCGCTCGTCCAGCCCGGCGACGAGCGGGGCGAGGGCGTGGAAGTCCTCGACGAGTTCCAGCGCGGTGTCCTCCTCGCCGATGAACTCGGACAGGGCCGCCTCGCCCTCGTCGGCGTCGCCGGTGATCGCGGCGTCGAGGGAGGCGGAGTTGTAGCCGTTCGCCGCGATCTGGACCTCCACGACCTGCTCCTCCGTGAGGTTCATCAGGGCGGCCAGCTCCGAGACCTTGGGCGCCCGCCCCAGCCGGCTGCGCAACTCCTCGCTGGCCTTGGCGAGTTCGGTACGGGCCTCCTGAAGTCGCCGCGGCACGTGGACCGACCAGGAGGTGTCACGGAAGAACCGCTTGATCTCACCGACGATGTACGGCACCGCGAAGCTGGTGAACTGCACGTCACGGGAGATCTCGAACCGGTCGATCGCCTTGATCAGGCCGATCGTGCCGACCTGGACGACGTCCTCCATGTCCTGGCCGCTGTTGCGGAACCGGCGGGCGGCGAAGCGCACCAGCGACATGTTCATCTCGATGAGCGTGTTGCGCGCGTACTGGTACTCGGGCGTGCCCTCCTCCAGCACGGCGAGCCGGTCCAGGAACGTCCTGGTCAGCTCGCGGGCGTCCTGGGGTGCGATCTTCTGCGGATCCGCGATCTCCGGCAGCTCCGTGATGGAGCCGGTCGCCGTCCCGACGAGTGCCGTCGTCATCCCAGGCCCTCCCTGCCATCCACGCCCGCCCCCGGTGAGCAGGCCCTCACGGGCGCGCCTACCCGATAACAACCACCTCATGTCCCCCCATCGCTCCGGATCACCACCGGACGGCCGGGCGACCGCCCGGCCGACGGTCGCCCGCCCCCCCTGCGAACCGAACGTGAGGCCTCAGTCGCCCCCGGGGCTGCTCAGGAGAAGACGACGGAGCGCAACAGCAGGCGCTCGGACGCCCCCGCGCCAGGCCGCAGGGTGTAGTAGGTGTCGCCCTCGCAGTCGGCGTCGAGGAAGACGGTGGCGGTGGAGTTCGTGAGGTTCTTCGGCGCCCGCGACACCGTGCCGGAACCGGCGCCGGACGTCGGGAGGTTGACGCACTGGCGGCTGGCGGGGTTGTTCAGGAAGCCGACGGCGTCGTACCCCTCGTCGGTGGTGTAGGTGTAGCGGAACTGGCCGGTCGCCGCGGAGGCCGCACCCGGAGCGGTCAGCAGCAGGACGAAGGCACTGCAGGCGGCACCGACGGCCGCGGTGACGGTACGAAGAGACACGGATCTTCCTTCTGTCTGGTACCCGGTAGTGGTTCAGTCCCAGCGATGCCCAGGCAGGGGCGGGTTAGGCGCTTTGTCCCCCGAAAGGGGCTGGGGAGGGTCGGTCATCTCCCCGGGTCCTCCGACCGGCGTTCCCTTGCGCCAGTGGCTTGTCGATCTGCAGGGGCTGATCAGGCACCACCTGCGATGACTGGTCCGGCATCGCCGAGTCCCCTGAAGAGGCGGACGCGGGATCGCTGGAGGAGGGCGTTGCCGAACTCAGGGCAGCCATCGATCGCATTGATCGGGCAACCGGCGAGGTGACGCCGAAGGTGAGGAACTGGACGCTCTCGTCCACTTCATCGCGCGCCGTCTCCCTGGTTCATGGGGGCTGCTTTGCATCGGACTACGTGTCGACGGCTCCCGGCCGCAGACCGGAGCATGAATGCGCGGGTGACGCCTGTCAGTCCCACTGTGTACTGACACGGCCCGTGGCCGCCGCCCCCCGTTCCCCCATGCGGAGTACGCCCGGTCGTGCCGGCGTACAGGCCGGGTGAGGGTGTGGTTACGGCCGCGACCGCCCGTGTCGCCGGCCCTCCCACGTAGCCCGCGAGGGGATCGACATGACGCAGACCACCGATGCCAAGCCGGCCGAGCGGCAGGTCGCGGAGGCCAACGCGGCCGTGCGGGAGCGGTTCGCCTTCGACGACACGCGGGATCTTGAGGACGCGCGGCGCGGTTTCCTGGGCACGGCGGGGGAGAGCGTGATCCAGGACCGCGACGGGCGCGCGGTGTGGGACCTGGGCGCGTACGGGTTCCTCGACCAGGACTGCCCGGAGACGGCCAATCCGAGCCTGTGGCGGCAGAGCCGGCTGTGCTCCGACCACGGATTGTTCGAGGTGACCGAGGGCATCTACCAAGTACGCGGCTTCGACCTGTCCAACATGACGATCGTGGAGGGGGAGCGCGGCATCCTGGTCATCGACCCGCTGCTGTGCGCCGAGACCGCGGCGGCGGGCCTGGCCCTCTACCGTTCCCACCGGGGCGAGCGCCCGGTGAGCGCCGTGCTGTACACCCACAGCCACGCCGACCACTTCGGCGGTGTCCGGGGCGTCGTCACGGACGAGGACATCGCCGGCGGCGTGCCGGTGTTCGCCCCGCAGGGCTTCCTGGAGCACGCGGTCAGCGAGAACGTCTACGCCGGTACGGCGATGGGCCGGCGCGCCGCCTACATGTACGGCGCCGCCCTGCCGAAGGGCGGGCGCGGGCAGATCGGCGCGGGCCTCGGGCAGACCACGTCCACCGGCGCGGTCGGCCTGATCCCGCCGACGGCGGACATCACCCGCACCGGGCAGACGGATACCGTCGACGGCATCCGCATGGTCTTCCAGCTCACCCCGGGCACCGAGGCGCCCGCGGAACTGAACATCCACTTCCCCGACCACGCGGCGCTGTGCATGGCGGAGAACGCCACCCACAACCTGCACAATCTGCTGACCCTGCGGGGTGCGGAGGTCCGCGACCCGCGCGTGTGGGCGCGTTACCTCGCCGAGGCCATCGCCCTGTTCGTGGGATCGAGCGACGTGGCGTTCGCCTCGCACCACTGGCCGACCTGGGGCCGCGACCGCGTGCTGACGTTCCTGAGCGAGCAGCGCGACCTGTACGCCTACCTCCACGACCAGACCGTACGCATGCTCAACCAGGGGCTGACCGGCCCGGAGATCGCCGAGGAGATGAGGCTGCCTCCCGCCCTGGAGCGGGCCTGGCACACCCACGGCTACTACGGCTCGGTCAGCCACAACACCAAGGCGATCTACCAGCGTTACCTGGGCTGGTTCGACGGCAACCCGGCACACCTGTGGGAGCACCCGCCGGTGGAGTCCGCGAAACGGTACGTGGAGTTCATGGGCGGCGCCGACGAAGTGCTGCGCCGGGCCCAGCAGTCCTTCGCCGCCGGGGACTTCCGCTGGGTGGCCCAGGTCGTCAACCACGTTCGTCTTCGCCGACCCGGACAACGCCGACGCCCGCGCGCTTCAGGCCGACGCGCTGGAACAGCTCGGATACGGCAGCGAGAACGGCACCTGGCGGAACTTCTACCTCATGGGCGCGCTGGAGCTGCGCCACGGCTCGGTCGGCACACCGACGGGCACCGCCTCGCCCGACGTGCTGGCGGCCCTGTCCCTGGAGCAGTTGTTCGACTCCCTCGCCTTCCGGGTGGACGGTCCGCGCAGCTGGGACGCGGACATCACCGTGCGCTGGAACGTGACCGGCGGCGAGCCGGTCACCCAGCGGCTGCGCAACGGCGTCCTCATCCATGTCAGGGGCGCGAGCCCGGACGCGACCGAACCGGACACCGAGATCACCCTCACCGAGGGCGACCTGCGGGCCGTCCTGCTCGGCACTCTCACCCCGGAGGAACTGGCGGCCCGGGACACCGTCACGGTCACCGGGGATATCGGCCGGCTGACCGACCTGCTCGGTCATCTCGTCACTCCCGACCCGGACTTCGCCATCGTCACACCGTGAACCGGCTCGGCGGCGATGGCGCTGACCTTCCTGGCCACGACCCAACTGCCCCTCCAGCAGGCCATCGTGCTCGGCGCGATCCTCTCCCTGCTGCTGTACTGCGCGCAGGCCGCCCGCCAGGCCCGGTTCCTGGCGCTCACCCGCGATCCGGAGGGCCGCTGGCACCTGTCCGACCCCCCGGACCGGCTGCCGCCCGGTGACGTCACCGTCCTCTACTACGCCGGTACGAGCTTCTTCGCCGAACTGCCCCGCATCGAGCAGGCCCTCCCACGCGCCGACGACGCCCACGGCGCCGTACTGATCCTCGTGGTGCGCGGAGCACCGGACGTACCCTCCGCCACCATGGCCAAGGTCATCCGCCGCCACGCCCGGGAACTGGACCGGCAGGGCGGCCGGCTGATCCTCGCGGGCGTCACCCCGGGCCTCGCCCGCATCCTGCGCATGACCGGTGTCGACCGGGACCTGGGACCGGGCGGGATCGTCCCGGCGGCGGGGGCCGTCTTCGAACCCCTGGACCGGGCCCTGGCCGACGCGCGCTCATGGATCGCTGCGCGGTCGGGCGAGGCGACGGACGGCACGGCCGGCCTCCGGACACCACCCGACCCGCCGACATGACCCAACCCGGGCCTCCCGCAACCCGGGAGCCCGGTTCCGTCCGCCATCCGCGGGACCCGGCAGGACGGCCACCACCCGTACGGCGGCGCGGATGTGCGGCCGGTCGTCATGACCGGAAGCCTAGAATCCGTCACCGGACCGCACCGAATATCCGCTTTGCATGCTTATGGGCTGGTCCCTCTACGACTCAAGGAGACGGGATGTCGCAGCACGCCGGCCGGACCCGTTGGCGGCGCTTCGCGGTGCTCATGGTCCCCAGCGTCGCGCTCGGCGCGGCCCTCGGCATCGCCATGGCGCAGGGGGCGCTGGCCGCCTCGTTCCTGGTCTCCGGCCAGCGGTTCCAGGTCACCGCGGGCACGATGACCGCCCGCGGGATCAGCATCTACGGCATGGTGGACGTCTCCAAGGACGGCGAACACGTACCCGTGCTGGTCACCGGCACCCAGCACGTGACGATCGACGATCTGTGCCAGTCCGTACCGATCGACATCCCGGGACTGGGAACGTACACGCTGAAACTCACCGGCGGGCAGGAACGCCCGGCCGAGGCGTCGCACATGTTCCTCGACGCGACCTTCGAAGCCGCCGGCCAGGCGGACTTCGAGGACATCGACATCGGCATCGCGCAGGGCGAGATCAGCAAGGGTCCGATCAACCCGGACGACAGGAGCTCGCGCTTCTTCGACCCCAGCGGCTTCGGACAGCAGGCCGACTCGGTCCGCATGACCGACGTCCAGATCACCGCGGCCGCCATCTCCGCCGGGACCTTCAACATCCCCGGGATGCGCGTGCGGATCGAAGAAGGCCACCACGACTGCGGCTGACCACCGCGAAGAAGGCCCGCCCGCACCCCTCCGGAATCCCGGTCGTACGCCACACCGCTGATCAGGACGACACGTGCTCAACCACATCCCCGGCAGCCCCCTCCTGCCGCGCGGCAAAGCCGCGGACGCCCGGCGCAGGTTCGGCACCTGGCGAGGAGAACGCCCCTTCTGGGCGGGCCTGTTCACCATGACGGCCGGCGTTCCCATCCTGTACTGGCCGTACGCGAACCTGGACATGGACGGGGTGCCCCTGGCCCTCGCCACCACCTCCGGCAGCGGCTCCCTGCTCATCGGCGTCCTGCTCATCGCCCTGGGCCTCGCCCTCTGGTACCGCCCCCACCAGCGGGTGTTCGCCGGGCTCGGCACCCTCCTGCTCGCCCTCATCTCCTTTCCCGTCGCGAACTTCGGCGGTCTCTTCCTCGGTCTGGCCGCGGGCCTGGTCGGCGGCTGCCTGGCCTGCTCCTGGGCGCCGCCCGAGCCCGCCGAACCACCACCGGCACCGACCGCCGCCGGGTCCGCACCCCTCCCCACCGGAGACAGCCAACGTGGCGACTGACCACTCCACGCCTCCCACCGGGACGCGACCACGTCCCCGCACGTCCCAACCCGCCCTCTGCGCACTGGCCGCCGCCACCCTCCCCTTGGCCCTGCACTTCCCCACCCCCTGGACGACGAGCCCACCCTCCGCCCCCAGTGCCACAGCGAGTCCCACGGCAGACGAGAACACGTCACCGACCCCGCCGCACACCACACCGCCACCCCAGTCCGGCGCGCCGACACCCCAGTCCGGTATGCCGTCTCCCGGCACCACCCCACACCACTCCACCAGCCCCACGCCCACGACCTCCGGCCCCGCGGCAACACCTACGCCCGCCACCCGGGCGCCCCGGGGCACCCCGCGAGCAACCACGACACCCCCGCCCCGGCGCTCCGCCGCACCGCTCGACCGACCACCGGCGCGACCCGCGCGCACCCCCTGGACCCTGCACGCCGACCGGCTCGTCCTGCGCGCCGTCACCTTCCACGGCACGGTCACCGTGTCCACCGCGGCCGGAGCCCGGCGGGCACTGAAGTTCACCGTCCGGTCGCTGGAGGCCCTCGGCCTCGGCCTCACGGCGGGGAAGGGAGACGCGGCGATCCGGCTGCGGACCGGGCCCACGACCACATCGACGCTCAAGGGGGACGGTGGCAAGGGCGTGGTGACCCTCTACGTCAGCGCGTTGTCCGGCACGGTCACGGCCCTCGGTGGCACGCCGCTCCCGGGGAACCGGCCCGTCACCATCACTCCGGACGCCGTTCCCGCCTGGCTGACCCCCGCCGGCCCCGCCCGCACGATCACCTTCGCCGACGCCACGGTCACCCCCCTCGCCCAGTACGGGGGCAACCTGGCCTTCACAGGGCTGCGCCTGGATTCGTAGCCCCCCAACGGCTCCCGGCCGGCACGAGGCCATCTCACCCGAACGGCTCAGCCCTCGTGGCCGCGAGCCGCTGGGGAGCGGAAGGTCGAAGCACGTGAGGCGGGCCGCCTGGTCGTCGCCCGCCACGGGAGAACGGAGTGCGACCATGTCCGCACAGCCTCACCCGGGAGCGCCGTCCGGCGGTTACGGCCCGCCCCCCACCGGACACAGCGCCTTGGCCACCGGCGGCGCCACCTTCGCCGGCGTCCTGCTGCTCGTCAACGGCATTCTGGCGATCTTCCAGGGCATCTCCGCGATCGCCAAGGACGACGTCTACGCCCGCATCGGCGACTACGTTTACAAGATCAACCTCACCGGCTGGGGCTGGATCCTGCTGATCCTCGGCATCATCGCCGCCATCACGGGCTGGGGCATCCTCTCCCGCGCCTCCTGGGCCCGCCCCGTCGGCATCGCACTGGCGTCGCTGAGCCTGATCGCGCAGTTCCTGTTCCTGCCGTACCAGCCGTTGTGGTCGATCATCGTCATGGCCATCGACGTGTTCGTGATCTGGGCCCTCGCCACCCACCAGCCGGAGCCCACCCGGCGCTGACACTCCGGCCACGCCGGTCCGCCACCGCGACCGTCCGGGCACGTCCCAGCCGTGTCCGTGATCGCCTGCGAGCTGGGAGCGGGGTGCTCGGCACGGCGAGCGCCCTGCCGCTCGGCCACCCGGGCCCTGGACGTGTACGGGCGGTTCGGTTCCGGCAGGTCTGGATCAGCCCGTACACGCCGGGTGTCGTTCAGCCGAGCGGCAGTTCCAGCACGGCTTCCTCTGCCGAGCGTGCCGGCCGGGGCGGTGCCCTGGACGGCCGTGGGCAACGTACGGGCGACGGCGAGCACCGACGGGTTGAGGTCGAGGCCCGCGCCGCGCCAGATGCCGTTACTGGCGATGTCGGCCAGTGTCGCATCGGTGACCGACGCGATCGGCCTTCCGTCTGCCGTTGTCATACGAACTGCCCTTTTCCGGCGAGCGCAGGGCATCCGGGAGGGGACGCCGTCCAGGCGGATCACCGGTCGGCACGCAAGCGCCGAAAGGGAGGGCGGTCGACCGTACCCGAACGAGTGGAAGCCCCAGGCGGCGCCGCTGTCGCAGGCCCGTGCCCGGCAGGTGGGCTCAGGCTCGCAGATAGGCCAGCACCGCCAGGACGCGACGGTGGTCGTCGGGGGCGGCCGGCCGGAGTTCGAGCTTCAGGAGGATGCTCGCGATGCGCTTGGCGACGACGGTGTACGGCGGTGACGGCGAAGCGGCCCTGTCCGCGGCCGGGGTGGCGTCCGGTTTCGCGCAGGTCTACGCCGTGCCCGCGCCCCGCGGCGACACGATCGTCGTCACGGCGGCAGTGGCGGACGCGCACGGCTGGCGGAAGGGCCGTGCCGCCCCACTCACCTTCGAGGACGGCCGTACGCGGAGGTCGCGTGTGACGGCCGTGGTGGACGACTCGATGCCGTACCAGGTCTTCCTCCCGCGCGACTTGGTACGCGACCACGACCCGTCAGCACTGGCGGACGTCGCCTACCGCACCACCCCCGCCCCCACCCCGACACGCCTCCTGGCCGGGCTCCGCGCCGACGAGGTCTCCGTGGAGGCGTACGCGGCCTCGGACGATGCCGAGGAGGACCGGCTGGTGTGGATCTTCACCCTGATGCTCGTCGCCGTATCGGCGGGCTACACGGTGATCGCCGTCGCCTCCACCTTGCTGACGGCCACCGCGGGCCGGGTGCGTGACTTCCGCGTACTGCGCCTGTCCGGTGCGACGCCCCCCCAGGTGCTGCTGGCTCTTGTTGCCGAGACGTGCTGTGTCGTCACCCTGGGCGCGGCCCTGGGCCTGGCGGCGGCCGCACCGGCCCTGTTCGGCACGGTGCACGGCCTTCGCGAAGAACTGGGCCTGCCAGTGGAGTCGTCACTGGCCTGGCCCTGGCTCACGGCCGTGGTGACGAGCTGCCTGCTGCTCGGCACGATGGCCACCGTCCTCCCGGCCCGCGGTGCCCTGAGGCGCATGCGGCGGGCATGAGCAGACCGTCCGCTCGGCCCGCGGAAACCCGCCGCCGAGAGCAGCGGTGGTGTGGCCGCGGGGCCGGGCCGAGCAGTTCGCCCAGGTGGTTGGCGACGGCAATCCGGTCAGGCGTGATGACGACCGCGCCGTTCCTGGGGCTCCCGGTCGACGCCCGGTCACTGCCGGTCCAGGCCGGCCGGCGCCCCGTTCCACGTGAACTCGTACCGGTTCCGTTCCTGGTAGCCCGTCAGCGCCGAGGGACTCAAGGCGGCCGGCCATCTGTTATCTGCCGTCCTACGCGCCCGACCTCGACCCCGTCGAAGGGGCGACGTGCCGCAGTGGACGCCGGCACCGGGATCTTCGGGGAAATCGAGGTGAAAGCGGGGATTCCTACGCTGCGGGCATGGAAATCACGGTCCCTGCGCCGCCGCCCGTGCGGGGTGGGCTTCAGCTTCGTCCGTTTCGTGGGCTGCGCTACGTGCCCGAGCGGGCCGGACGTGTCGGTGCGCTCGCCGCGGTCACCGCAGACGGCGTGCCGGACGCGGAGCCCGGCGATCCGTTCCACATCGTGCGGCTGGTCCTGCCGCGCGGGCGGACCTCCGCCGACCGCACCGCGTACGCCAGGCGGACCCTGACCCACTGGCTGGCGGAGGGGGTCATCGCTGCCGATCCCGTGCCCGCGCTGTACGTCTGCGAGCAGCGGGGGGACGGGTTCGCGCAGTGCGGGATCGTCGGTGCGCTGCGGCTGCCGCGTCAGGGGGAGGATGTGGTGCTGCCGCACGAGGACGTGTTCGAGCACGTGGTGGCGGACCGGGCGGCCGTGCTGAGGGCCACCGCCGTGCAACTGGAGCCGATGTTGCTCGCCTACCAGGGGGACGAGGGGCCGGACGGTGCCGGGGGCGTCATCGAGCGGGCCGTGCGGCGGCCGCCGCTCGTGACCGCGGTCATGGAGGACGGTGTGCGGCACCGGCTCTGGGCCGTGACGGACCCGGCGGAACTGGCCCGGGTGGACGCCGAACTCCGGATCCGGCAAGCGATGATCCTGGACGGGCATCACCGGTGGGCCACGTACCTGCGGGTGCGGGACGAGATGAGGTCGGGGGACCGGGCGGAGGCGGAAGGGAGCTGGGACTTCGGTCTCGCGCTCCTGGTGGACACGAAGCGGTATCCCTTCCGGGTGCGGGCCATCCATCGCGTGCTCCGGCGCCTTCCCGTGGCGCGGGCCCTCGCCGCTGTCGAGGGGGCGTTCCGGGTGAGAGCGGTGGCGGGGGACCTGTCGGCCGTGATGGCGGCCGCCGCCGAGCCCGCGGAGAGCGGAGGGAACGCGCTGGTGCTGGCGGGGGGAGCGGCCAGGGAGTTCCATCTCCTGGACCGCCCCGACCCGGCACTGCTTGAGCGGACCGTGCCGAGCGACCGGCCCGCGGCCTGGCGCGAGTTGGACGCCACCGTGCTGCACCGCACCCTGCTCGACCATGTGTGGGGCGTGCCCGACGTGCCCGACGAGATCGGCTACGTCCATGACGCGGCGGAGGCCGTCGAACAGGCGCGGCGGGAGGGCGGCACGGCCGTGCTGATGCGGCCGGTCGGGGAGCGGACCGTACGGGAGCTCGCCGGCGTGGGTGTGCGGTTGCCCCGCAAGTCGACGTCGTTCGGGCCCAAGCCCGCCGCCGGTCTCGTCATGCGCGGTCTCGACGAGCTGCCCCGGCGGTGACGCCGTGACGCACTGACGCCGTGACGCACTGACGCCGTGACGCACCAGGGGAGGGCGCCTTGCCACCAGGCGCCCTCCCCTTCGCGCGCTCGCGTCAGGCGGCCCGCGGGCCGTCCAGGTGGCGGCTCTCCAGGGCGCCGTCCAGGTACTGCGCGCGCATCGCCGCGCGTTGGATCTTGCCGCTGGTCGTGCGCAGCACAGCCCCGCGCCTGACCAGGGCCACGGCGGCCGGCTTGACGCTGAAGTCACGGGCGATACCGCCCCTGATCCGCGCGGCCAGGCGCGGCAGTTCGTCGGTGCCGACCGAGCCGCGCACCTCGTGCACGACCACGAGCTGCTCCTCGACGGTGCCGTCGGCTCCGGTCACCGGTACGGCGAACGCGGCGCCGAACAGACCCACCAGCTCCGGGTGCAGACGGCGCATCGCGTGCTCCACGTCCTGCGGGTAGATGTTGCGCCCGCGCAGGATCAGCATCTCCTTGAGCCGGCCGGTGACATAGATCTCGTTGTGATGGAGTGTGCCGAGGTCGCCGGTGCGGACGTACCCGCTGTCCCCGGCGAGCGTGCTGACACCGAACGTCGCGCGGGTGGCGTCCTCGCGGCCCCAGTAGCCCTGGGCGACGCTGGGGCCCCGCAGCCAGATCTCGCCGATCCGGCCCGCGGGCAGGGCCTCGCGGGTGGCCGGGTCGACGATCCGCACCGTGTACTCCTCGGCCTTGCCGCAGCTGACGATGGAGCGGCCGGGCCGGTCCTCGGCGACCGGCCGGAACTCGTGCTGTTCCAGGAGGCTCTCGTCGACCCGGGTGACGGCCAGTTCGCGCGGCCCGGTGCCCGAGATGAACACGGTCGCCTCGGCCATGCCGTAGCAGGGCGCCATGGTGTCACTGCGGAAGCCGGCCGGGGCGAAGCGCTTGGCGAACGCGGTGAGGGTGGAGGCCTGCACGGGCTCCGACCCGTTGGCCGCGAACCGCCAGCACGACAGGTCGAGGTCGGCGAGCTGCTCGTCGGTGATCTGCCGGGCACACAGCTCGTACGCGAAGTTGGGCGCGGCCGACCAGTTGACCTGGTACTTGTCGATCATCCGCAGCCACCAGTGCGGCCGCTTCAGGAAGGTCGTCGGGCTCATCAGGACGCAGGAGCCGCCGAGCAGCAGCGGAGGCAGCAGGATCGCGAGCAGCCCCATGTCGTGGTACTGCGGGATCCAGGAGCCGAAGCGGGTCCTGCGGTCCAGTCCGAACGCCGAGCTGAGGGCCGCCGAATTGTGCAGCAGGTTGCCGTGGTGGACCATCACTCCCTTCGGGTCCGAGGTGGAGCCGGAGGTGTACTGGAGCAGGGCGAGGGTGTCCTGGGACACGTCGGGCACCTGCCAGGCCCCGGCGTGCGCGTCGGTGAATCCGGGGCCGTCGGTGACGGCGCAGGTGATCCCCCGTCCCGGGTCGGACGTCGCCCAGTCCAGGACGCTCGCGGCGACGGCCTCGGAGGTGAGGACGACCGCGACGGCCGCGTTCTCGACGATGGAGTCCACGCGGCGGCGCTGGTGGCTGTACTGGCCGGGCAGCGAGGAGGGCACGGCGACCATGCCCGCGTAGAGGCAGCCGACGAACGCGGCGGCGAACTGCAGACTCTCCGGGTACAGAAGCAGCACCCGGTCGCCGGGCGCGTACCTCTCCTGGAGCCAGCCGGCTATCTTGCGGGCCTCGTGGTCGAGTCTGGCGTACGACCATGTCTCGGCCCCCTCCGCCGAGTCGGGGTCGCGGACGAAGATGACGGCCGGATCGTCGGGGGTGTCATGGGCGTTGGTACGGATGCGGGCCGTGGCGCTGCGGGCCTGCAGGAGTGTGTGGTCGTCCGTGAGCATGGAATCCCCAGGGGTAGCAGGAAGCGGATGTGGGTCGGCGGGAACGGTCACCAGTCGGTGGCCTCGCCCAGGGCCAGCAGGTCGTCCAGGTCGTCCGCCTCGACCAGGGCGGCGCCCGCCACCGGCGCGTCCGGGTTTTCGATCGCCTCGTGGAGCAGCCGCACGTAGGAGTCGAGCAGCCGGCGGACGGTGGACTCGTCGAACAGGTCGGTGGCGTAGCGGAACACCGCGGTGAGCGAGGACGCGCTCTGCCGCATCTCGACGTTGATGTCGAACTGGCCCTCCAGCTGGGGAACGTCGATCAGCTCGATGCGCAGGCCCGCGTACTCGGTGTCCGTGCCGCGCGCGGCGGCCTCCGTGACCTGCATCAGGAGGGGTTCGAGTCGGCCGGGTGCCACCATCGTGAAGACCATCCGCACGGGTGGGTTCCGGCTGCTGTACGGCTCCTCGCCGGCGAGGAGGGCGTACGGATAGCCGATGTGCTTCATGGCCCGCAGCACCTGGCGCTGCGCCGTGTGCGCGGCCTGGCCGTACGTGGTCGTCTCGGTGAAGTGCGCGGGCAGAACGAGTGTGTTGACGAGGTATCCGACGACCTCGCGCATCCCGGGACCGCTGCGGGTGGTCGTCGGGCAGCCGATGAGGAAGTCGCGGCGTCCGCTGTAGCGGTGCACGAGCGCCTGGAAGACGCCGAGCGTCAGCGCGAACGGGGTCACCCCCGCCCGTCTGGCGGCCTCGCGCAGCCGCGGCACCAGCTCGTCGGGTATCCGGGCCTCGCAGGTGGCGCCGTTGAAGACGGCCGGCGGACGTGGGGCCCGCGGCCGGTCGGCCGGCAGTTCGGCGGCGGTGGCGCCGGCGCAGAACTCTTCCCAGAACGCCGCCAGTCGTTCCCGTCGCGGGCCTGCGAGCAGTTCCTGTTCGCCCTGTACGTAGTCGTCGTAGTCGCGAGTGAGGGGTGGCGGCGCGGAGCCGGTCGCGTAGGCGTCGAGCAGGTCCTGGAGCAGCAGCCACTGGGAGGTGGCGTCGGTGACGATGTGGTGGGCGGAGACGACGATCACATGGTCGTCGGCGGCGATGCGCAGCAGGAGGGCACGGCACGTGCCCTCCTCGGTCAGGTCGAACGGGGTGTCCCCGAACGCTTTGACGTGCTTCTCCAGCAGTTCGGTGTCGGTGACTCCGGGAACCTCCCGGACCTGGAGGGGGACCAGGTCCGGGAGGCCGATCACGCGCTGCGGTCCCGCCGCGGTCTCGGTGAACGTGGAGCGCAGCACGTCGTGTCGCTCGACGACCGCGCGCAGCGCCCGCCGCAGCCGCGCCTCGTCGAGCGCGCCGCGGACCCGGAGGGCGGCCTGGACGTTGTAGGCGGGGCTGTCGGGCGCCATCCGGTACAGGAACCAGAGCGCTTCCTGCCCGATGGAAAGGGCTCGCTCCCGGGCCATCACCGAGCGGCGAGTTCGGAGTGGATGTGGGCGGTGAGCGCGTCGATCGTGGGGTGGTCCCAGGCCAGGGTGGCCTCGACGAGGATGCCGAACTCGTCCTCCACGTCGCCGCACAGGGTCAAGGCGTACACGGAGTCGAGCCCGATCTCGACCAGCAGGTCGTCCGCGGCGATGTCCTGCGGACGGGCGTCGAGGAAGTAGGCGACGCGCTCGGTCAGCCAGGTGCGGATCGTCTCGACGTCGGCGGTGCCGGCGCCGCCGTTCTCGGAGGTGGTGTTCTCGGGGGTGGTGGCGGGTGTGGCCATGAGGAGGCTCCTGGTGATGTGAAGGGTGTGGAAATTGGTGGGGTAGGGCTTCTGGTCCGGATACGGATAGGGGTCGGGGTGGGCGGGAGCACGGCGGCCGGTGCGGCCGGCCCCGCGGTCAGCCCCGCGCGAGCCGCGAACGGTCGAGGTCGAAGCCGGCACGGTCTTCCTCTCTCGCGGTCAGTTCGGCGAACAGTCGCTGCTCCACGGCTTCGGGCAGGGCGCCCACGTCGTGGCCCAGGCGCGCGGCGATCCGGGTGAGGGCGCCGGTCAGCCAGGCGTCGTCGCGCAGGAAGTCGTCGACGCCGTCCTGGTTGTGCTGCCACACGCCGATGCACGCGGCGGCCATCGACAGGTGTGCGTAGCGGTCGGCCAGGGCGAATCCGGAGCGGCCCGCGACCACCGAGTGCTCGCTCGGCGGCAGCCGGCGGCAGCGCCGGCCGAGGTCGTCCAGGTCGGCGTGGAGCAGGGCGGTGATCCGGGCCGCCGCCGGGGGCAGCGCCGTGCCACCGGCGCGGGTGTGGAGCAGCGCGGTGAGCTGGTCGGCGCCGCGCGAGGTGAGTTCGAGGGCCTGGTAGTCGATGTCGTCGAGCGACGCCGACAGGTCGAAAAGGACGGCGGGCGGCACCTCGGCGGTACCCCAGCTGGTGGCGGCCAGGCGAGGCAGCTGCGGCAGTGTCGTGGCCTGGCAGACGGCCGCGTTGGCGTGCGCGAAGGTGATGGCGGGCAGGTCGCGGAAGAACTTCTGGAAGACACCGTAGCGGCCGTCGCGCCAGTACGAGTTGGCGCCGAGCAGGGTGCCCAGAGTGTGCGACGACCTGTGCAGGACCTTGGGCACGATGTACTTGTTGACCGCGGTGATCACGCTGGTCTGGCCCGGCAGGACGTGCAGGGCGCGGCACGCCACGGTCGCCATGCAGTCCCCGGCGAGCAGGTCGAGGAAGGCGCCGACCAGCGTGGCCCTGGCATGCGGCAGGTCGGCGACGCTGCGGCCGTACAGGGCGCGGTCGAGGGCGAAACGGGTGACGGTGCGCAGCTGGGTGTCGGCGGTGCCGACCATCATGCCGGGCAGTACGGCGCGGGTGGTCTGGAAGGCGCGCAGGACGGTCTCCATGGCGCTGCCCACGGGGCCGACGAGGGCATCCGCCGGAACCTCGAGGTCGGTGAAGTCGGCGCCGCCGATGAGGCAGCCGCGCAGTCCGACGGTGGGGAAGCGGTAGTCCCTGTGCAGCCGGTCGGCGGGGGCCTGCGTGAGGTCCACCCACAGGTGGGAGTGACTGCGGTTTCCGGGGCCCGCGCCCGTCCGGGCGAGCAGGACGACGGCGTCGGCCCGGCCCAGGTTGTTCACGATCTGCTTGCGGCCGTTGATCAGGTAGTGCCTGCCGTCGGCCGAGGGCGTCGCGGCGAGGTCGGTGCGGGTGAAGTCGTTGCCGTGCGGCAGCTCGTTGTAGCCCGCCGCGGTCTTGCCGCCGGACAGCAGGATGTCCGCCATCCGCTTCTGCTGGACGTCGCTGCCCGCGGTCCACATGGCGGACCCGGAGATGTAGTTGGTGAAGCCGTGGCCGAGGGCCAGGGTCGGGTCGCGGCGGGAGACGGTACGCATCATGCGCATCAGGCGGTCGATCCGGCCCAGGCGTCCGCCGAGCCTCCGGGGCACGTACTCCGCGTTGAACCCGTAGGCGTCCAGGGCCGCTTCGCCGGCGGGCAGGATCTCGGCCCGTTCGTCGGCGGCGAGAACGGCCTCGTAGCCCAGCGGGTTGTCCGGATCGTGGGCGTCGCCGAGGGCTCTTTCCAGGACGTCGGGGCCGCCGGGGACGGCGTTCGGGTCGGTCATGACGCCTCCTGGGCGGCGGAGTCGGTCGCCTCGGCGAGCGGGAAGGGCAGCAGGGAGAACATCTCGCCGCTGTCGTACTGGTCGATCAGTAGCGGCATGAGCCGGTCGAGCACCGCCGAGCCGTCGGCTCCGTCCTCGGGCAGCGCCCCGGGCGTCAGGCGTTCGGCGAGCCGGGTCAGCGTGGCCTCGGCCCACAGGCCGTCCTGCCACAGGCCCGCGGTCGCGCTGGTGTCGGCGGCGACGGTGTTCCGGTTGAGCAGCCACACCTGGAGGCAGGCCGCGGCCGCGGAGCACAGGGTGTACCGGTGGGCCAGATCGAAGGCGGTGGCGGGCACGTCACGCGGGCTCGGCCGGTGGGCTGCCATCCGCTCGTGCGTGGTGTCGCTGATGCGCAGCAGGTGCTCGGCGACGGTGAGCAGGGACTCGGGCGCCTCGCCCGCCTTCACCAGTTCGCGCAGTTCCACCACGCTCCGGGGCAGGGACGCCGCGACGCTGTTGCCCGTGCGGGAGGTCAGCAGCAGCCGGGCCGGATCGAAGGCGGGAGTGGGTGCGTCGAGCGCGGCGGCGGCGGCCAGGCCGTCGGCGTCGGTGCGCCCCGCGCGGTAACCGCGGGCGAGGGTGGCGAACTGGTTGATCAGGGCGTTCAGGTTGACCAGAGTGTTGCCGTCGAAGATGCCGACGATCCGATGGTCGCGCTCCAGCTTGGCGAACAGGCCGTGCTCGAACTCCTCGCTGAGGAAGGAACGGGCGCCCAGGAACTGGCCCATGGCGGAGATCAGGTCGTCGACAGTGGTGGGCACCAGGTACTTCACGGCGGCGGACGAGACGCTCATCTCCTCGGTCAGGGTGTGCACCCCCCGCGAGGCGACCAGCGTGACCGCCTCCATGGCGAGCAGGTCGGCGTAGGCCTCGGTCAGCGCCCGGTGGGCCTGCGGCAGGTCGATCAGCCGCTTGCCGTAGAGGCGGTGCTCCAGGCCGAACCCGGTGGCGATCCGCAGCGCGCGATCGCCGGCGCCGAGCGAGAGCGCCGCGCAGATCGTCCGCGTGATCTGCAGGCTGCGCAGGACGGTCTCGATGCCCTCGCCCTCCTCGCCGATCAGCGCGGAGGCGGGCACCACGGCGCCGTCGAAGGCGATGCCGCTGATGTCGGCGCCCCGGATACCGTGCGTCCGGGCCGCCGGGAGGCAGGTGTAACTGCCGTTCTCCAAGCGGGACTTGTCGGCGAGCAGCAGGCTGTAGCCGCGCGTGCCGCCCGTGGGAGAGGTGCGAGCGAGCACACAGACCAGATCGCTCCGGGTGGCGTTGTTGATCAGCCACTTCTCGCCGTCCAGTCGGTAGCCGCCCGCCACGGGGGTGGCGGTCAGCTCGCCGGAGAGCAGATCGCTGCCGTGGGAGCGCTCGGTCAGACCCCAGGAGACGACGGCGCCGGACCTGACGCGGTCGCCCAGCTCCTTGGCCTGTCCGGCGGATCCGCCCACCCAGGTGCTCACTGCGCCCAGATACGTCTTGGTGTGCGCGATCGCCACGGTGAGATCGCGGCGGGCCACCACTCGTACCAACTGGAGCAGTTCCTCGTAGCTGTCGAGTGTGCCGCCGTGCTGGGCCGGCACGTAGTGCGCGGGCAGGCCGAGCGCGTCGAGCCGGGCGACGGCGTCCGTGGGGAACGCCTCGGCGGCATCGAGTTCACGCAGCCGGGCCGCGAAGAACGGCAGGTCCCTGCGGGAAGGGTGGCCGAGTGAGCGGTCGAAGCGGCCGGCCCGGTCGTACGGCGCGTACCGCCGCGGGGGTGCGAGTTGAGGTTCCGTCACGACTCCACCTGAATCTGAGAATGTGAGCACTCCGGGATTTCTGAATGGCCCCAGTCTGGCCACCGCAAGGAGCGCTGTCGCAGGATCTCCGTGTCAGGAAGCTGCGCCTGCATCTGGCTGCCAGCACCGAACCCGTCACCTCCTCCAAAGGCGAACTAGTGTCTCCACTGCACGCCTAACAGGTGAGAGGGAATCCATGCCGAAAACATTTGATTCGGGGATTCTGGGGACGATCGGCGAGACACCTCTGGTGAAACTGGAGAAGATGTTTCCCAGGGAACCCTCACAATTCTTCGCCAAGATCGAGCGGTTCAACCCAGGTGGCAGCATCAAGGACCGAAGCGGCCTCAGCATGCTTCTTGAGGCGCTGCGCAACGGCGAGATCACGCCGGGGCGTTCCGTGGTCGTGGAATCGAGCTCGGGGAACCTGGCGGTCGGGCTCGCGCAGATCTGCCGGTACTTCGATCTGCGGTTCATCTGTGTGGTCGACGCCAAGACCACGGAGCAGAACCTGGCCATCATCCGGGCCTACGGGGCCGAGGTGCAGGTG
Organism: Streptomyces rubradiris; assembly: GCF_016860525.1. Classification (NCBI taxonomy): domain Bacteria; kingdom Bacillati; phylum Actinomycetota; class Actinomycetes; order Kitasatosporales; family Streptomycetaceae; genus Streptomyces; species Streptomyces rubradiris. The sequence continues at coordinate 3,889,283 of NZ_BNEA01000015.1, read as the reverse complement.
GTCGACGAGCGGGACCCCGAGACCGGCGAGTTCCTGCCGGTGCGGCTGCGCAGGGTGCGCGAGCTCGTGGCGAGCATCCCGCACGCCTACTCCCCGAACCAGTACGCGAACCTGTCCAACCCGCAGGCTCACGAGCGGACCATGCGGGAGATCGTGGAGGCGCTCGACGGGCGGCTCGACTACCTCTTCTGCTCCGTGAGCACCTTCGGCACGCTGCGCGGCTGCGCCGAGCACCTCCGCAGGGAGGGGCTGCGCACCAAGGTCGTGGCGGTCGACGCCCAGGGCAGCGCCATCTTCGGCCAGCTGCCCACCCGGCGGCTGATCCCGGGGCACGGGGCCTCCGTCGTGCCGGCCCTGATGGACCCGGACGCGGCCGACGAGGTCGTGCACGTCTCCGACCTCGACTGCGTGGTGGCCTGCCGCCGCCTCGTGGCCCGCGAGGCGATCCTCGCCGGCGGGTCCTCCGGGGCGACGCTCGCCGCGGCGGAGCGGATGCTTCCGCGTATTCCGCCCGGCTCGGTCAGTGCACTGATATTCCCCGACGGCGGTGACCGCTATCTCGGCACCGTCTATTCCGACGACTGGGTGCGCGAACACTTCGGTGAGGTCTCGCACCTGTGGAAGGACTGAAACCTCCGATGCTCGTACTGCGCAAGGCAGACGTGGAGAAAATACTCAACGGAAGGGAGAAGGAGCACATCGAGCTGGTCCGGCAGGCTTATTCGCTGCACGACAAAGGTGCGACGGCCGTGCCGCACTCCATCTTCCTGCGTTTTCCCGACCAGCCTGCGAACCGCATCATCGGACTCCCGTCCTACCGGGGCGGTGAGAATCCGGCGGCGGGGCTGAAGTGGATTTCCTCGTTCCCCGCGAACATCCACTCGGGAATCCCCCGGGCCAGCGCGGTGATGGTGCTCAACTCGCTGCGCACCGGACATCCCGAGGCGCTGCTCGAGGCCTCGCTGGTCTCGGCCGCCCGCACCGCCGCGAGCGCGGCCCTGGCCGCCGACCTCCTCACCGAGGGCCGACGCCCGCAGGGCGTCTCCTTCATCGGCTGCGGCGTCATCAACCGGGAGATCCTGCGTTACCTCAAGGCGGTGATCGACACGCTCGGCGAGGTCACCGTCTACGACACCTCACCCGCGCGCGCCGAGGAGTTCGCCCGCGGCTGCCGTGAGCTCCTGCCGGACGCCGAGGTCACCCTCGCCGACACCATCGAGGACGCCCTCGCCGCACAGCGCCTCGTGTCGTTCGCCACCAACGCCGGCGAGCCGCACGTGGACCTCGCCGCCGCCGAACCCGGCACCGTGGTGCTGCACATCTCGCTGCGTGACATCGACCCGCTCTCCATCAACGGCGCGCACAACATCGTCGACGACGCGGACCACGTGTGCCGCGAGCGCACCTCGCTGCACCTGGCCGAACAGATCACCGGCGGGCGCGCTTTCATCGACGCCTCCATCGGCGCCCTGATCAACGGAACCGCCGATTTCGTGCCCGACCCGGACAAGGTCACCGTCTACTCGCCGTTCGGTCTCGGCGTCCTCGACCTGGCCCTCGCCGTCGACGTGCACGACGCCGCCCGCGGGCTCGGCATCGGCGTGGAGATCACGGACTTCCTGTCCTGAGCCGGCCCGCACGCCGCCCGTGCACCGGTCCCGTCCACGAGCCCCGCTCACCGGACCCTGCCGTACGTCCACTTCCTCCATCCACTCCGTACCTCCGAGGAGAACCATGTCCCAGCAGTCCGCCGCCGCCGAGCACCGCGTCGTCCTGAACGCCGAGGAGCAGTACTCGATCTGGCCCGTCGGCCGTGAGCTCCCCGCCGGCTGGAGCGCCGAGGGCACCCAGGGCACCCGCGAGGAGTGCCTCGCCCGCATCGACGAGGTGTGGACCGACATGCGTCCGCTGAGCCTGCGCCGCCGCATGGAGGCTCAGGCCACCGCTTCCTGAACTCCCCCCATCTGAACGGCACTTTCGAGCATCGTCCAGTACGTCAGGTCACTGAAGGAGCACCTGTTGAACGCCGCACAGTTGCCGGGGAACACCCTGAGCGGAACTGTCCCGCCGACCCTGCCCGAGCTCTTCGCCGGGCAGGCGGCCCGCACGCCCGACGCGGCTGCCGTGCTGGACGGCCCACGCACGACGACCTACCGGGACCTGGCCCACGCCGCCGGGCGCACCGCACGAGTCCTGCGCTCGTACGGCGTGGGCCCGGGTTCCCTGGTCGGGGTGTGCCTCCCCCGGGGCACCGAACTCATCGCCACACTCCTCGGGGTGTGGCAGGCGGGAGCGTCCTACCTGCCGCTCGACGCCGGTCATCCGCATGAACGCCTCAGATCCCTCACCGCACAGGCCGGTGCCGAAGTCGTCGTCACCACAGCCGGACTGCGCGGGCCGCTCGGGGAGGACGGCCCGCGCGTCCTGACCACCGAAGACCTGGCCACCACCGTTCCGAGCGACCCCGCGGACCCGGCCCCGGCCGTTCCGGCCGCGCTCGCCTACACCATCTTCACCTCCGGCTCCACGGGCGCCCCGAAGGGCGTACAGATCAGCCACGAGGGCATCGCGAACCGGGTCGCCTGGGCCGTGCGTGCCCAGCGACTGAGCCCCGGCGACCGGATTCTGTTCAAGACGTCCGTCGGCTTCGACGCGGCGGGCTGGGAGATCTTCGCGCCGCTGGTCTGCGGAGCGAGCGTCGTCGTGGCGCCGGACGGCACCGAGAAGGACGCCGCCGCGCTGCTCAAGGCCGTCGCCGACAACGGCGTGACCGTGCTGCAGCTGGTGCCCTCCGTGCTGCGGCTGCTCGTCGAGGAGCCGTCGTGGGAAGGCTGTGGCGCGCTGCGGCTGCTCGCTTCGGCCGGCGAGCCGCTCCACGCCGAACTGGTCGAGCGGGTCAGGGCACTGGCGGGCCCGAACCTTGAGGTCTGGAACACGTACGGGCCCACGGAGTGCTCGATCGACATCACCGCCCACAAGGTGGACCCGGCACAGAAGACCGGGCCCGTCCCGATCGGCCGGCCGCTCACCGGGATGCGGGTCCTGGTGCTCGGCCCGGACGGCAGCCTCGCGCCCAAGGGCGTCACGGGCGAGCTGTACGCGGGGGGTGTCGGCGTCGCGCTGGGTTACGCGGGGCGCCCCGGCCTCACGGCCGAGCGGTTCGTGCCCGACCCGTACGGTCCGCCCGGTGCCCGTCTCTACCGCACCGGCGACCTGGTGCGCTGGAACACGGCCGGTCTTCTGGAGTACCAGGGCCGCGCCGACGGCCAGCTCAAGGTCAACGGCGTACGCATCGAGCCCGGCGAGATCGAGGCCCAGCTCGGCGCGCACCCCGAGGTCACCGGTGCGGCCGTCGTCGCGTACCGCGCGGACGACGACGCGGTGCGCATCGGGGCGGCCGTCACCACGCGCGGGGAGGCGACCGGGAGCGACCTGCGCCGGTTCCTGCGCACCCGGCTGCCCGACAGCCACGTCCCGGCGCTGTTCCGTACGTTCGACGAGCTGCCCCTGACACCGAACGGCAAGATCGATCGTGCGGCGCTGACCACCGCGCTGGAGCAGGGCGACGACCTCACGGGGCAGGGCGCCTATGTCGCTCCGCGCAACGCGGCCGAGGAGAAGGTCGCCGAGGTGTGGGCGGCGCTGTTCGGCCGCGAGAAGATCGGCGCCACCGACGACTTCTTCGCGCTGGGCGGTACATCGCTGCAGCTCACCCGGCTCGCGGCCCGGCTGCGCGCCACCGGTGTCACACTCTCGATGCGCGGCCTGTTCAGCGCCACCACGGTCGAGGCGCAGGCCCGGCTGATCGGCGCGCAGGACGAGGACAACGCCCCGATCCCCGCGACCGACCGTAAGGGCCGCCTGCCGCTCTCCTCCGGGCAGCGCCGGCTGTGGTTCCTCGACCGGATGAACCCGGGCAGCCGCGAGTGGGTGGCCCCGCTGATCCTGCGCCTGCCGGCGGCGACCACACCGGACCAGCTGCGGTCGGCACTGACCGTGCTCGGCGACCGGCACGAAGCCCTGCGCACGCGCTACGTCGACGAGGGCGGCGAGCCCCGTCAGGTGATCGGTGCCGCGGTGCCCATCGAGCTCCGGGTCGTCGACACCGGGCGCGAGCGGCTCGCCGAACACTTCGAGGAGCAGTTCGCGCGCGGCTTCGAGCTGGCGACCGGCCGTCTGTGGCGGGCGCTGCTGGCCCGGATCCCCGGCGAGGACCACGTGCTGCTCGTCACCCTGCACCACATCGCCTGCGACGGCTGGTCCACGGTCGTCCTGGAGCGTGAGCTCCAGGAGCTGTGCGCCGCCGCGCGCGAGGGCCGCGATCCTGTCCTGCCCGCGGTCGCCGTGCAGTACGCGGACTACGCGGCTTGGCAGTCGGGACGGCAGACCGAGGAGTTCGTCGCCGGAGAGCTCGCCCACTGGCGCACCGCGCTGGACGGCATCGCCCCGCTGGACCTCCCCGCCGACCGGCCCCGGCCCGCCGAGCGCGACCCGCGCGGCTCCGTCGTGCCGATCCGGGTCGAACCCGAACTGGCCGCAGCGGTGGAGGAGCTGAGCCGCAAGAACGCGGCGACCCCGTTCATGACGCTGCTCACCGCGTTCGCCACGGTGCTCGCACGGCAGACCGGCCGGTGGGACGTGCCCGTCGGCACCCCCGTCGCCGGCCGTACCCGGCCCGAGCTGTCCGGCACGGTCGGCTTCTTCCTCAACTCCCTCGTGGTGCGCTGCGGGCTGAGCCCGCAGCTGCGGTTCGAGGAAGCTCTGGGACGGGTGCGGGCCGCGGCGACCGCGGCCTTCGCCCACCAGGAACTGCCCTTCGACCGCCTGGTCGACGAGATCAGCCCGGAGCGCGATCTGTCGCGCACGCCGCTCTACCAGGTCGCCTTCGACATGCACAGCGAGGGCGTCACCAGCATCGCCACCGACGCTGCCGACCTGCGTGCCTTCGCCGACGCGTGGACGGTGGCCAAGACGGACCTGTCCGTGTTCATCGGACGCTCGGCGGACGGCGCCCTGGAAGGTGTCCTGGAGTACGCGGTCTCGCTGTTCGACCGGGCGACCGTGGAGCGTGTGCGGGAGCAGTTCGTGCGCCTCCTCGAAGAGGTGACCGCCGACCCGTCGGCGTGCCTGGCCGAGATCCCGCTGCTGTCCGGCGCGGAACGACGCCTGATCGCCACGGAGTGGAACGCCACGGCCGCCGACTTCGGTGACGCGACCGTGTGCGCCCGCTTCGAAAAGCAGGCGGTGCGTACCCCTGAGGCGCCCGCGATCGGTTTCGCCGGTGAAGTGGTCACCTACGCGCAGCTGAATGCGCGTGCCAATCAGGTCGCTCATCATCTGCGTGCCTCGGGGGTGGGCTCCGGGTCGGTGGTCGGTGTGCTGCTGGACCGTGGGCCGAACCTGGTCGCGAGTCTGCTGGGGGTGTGGAAGGCGGGGGCGGCGTATGTGCCGATCGACCCGTCGTATCCGGCGGGGCGTATCGCCTCGATGCTGGAGAGCGCGGGCGCGGTCACGGCCCTGACGCACTCCGCGTACGCGGACCGTTTCGGCGCCGGCATCGGCCTGGTCCTCGTCGACCGGCACGGTCCCCAGCTCGACGCACGACCGCGGTCCGCGCCGGAGCGCACCGATGACGGCGACGCGCTCGCGTATGTCATCTTCACGTCGGGTTCGACGGGCCGGCCCAAGGGGGTGGCGGTCACTCATCGTGGTCTGGCCAACCATGTCGCCTGGGCGGCTCGTGACCTGGCCTCGCGCGGGACGGCCGGTGCGCCGTTGTTCTCCTCGGTCGCCTTCGACCTGGTCGTGCCCAATCTGTGGGCGCCGCTGGTCACCGGCCAGCGGGTGCACACCATCGCGCAGGACACCGAGACCGCCGATTTGGCGCGTGAGCTCGTTGCCGCGGGTCCGTTCAGCTTCATCAAGCTGACCCCCGGGCACGTCGACGTTCTGGCCTCTCAGCTGGACGCGGAGCAGGCCGCCGCGCTGGCGCCGGTGCTGGTGATCGCGGGTGAGGCGCTGACCCGTGCGACGGTGGAGCGGTGGCGGGCCCTGGCGCCGGCCACCGAGCTCGTCAACGAGTACGGGCCCACGGAGGCATCCGTGGGTACTTGTGTCTTCCCCGTTCCCTCCGGCGGGGAGATCGGCGAGGTCGTGCCCATCGGGCGGCCGCTGCCGAACATGACGATGTACGTCCTCGACGCTCGGCTCGCTCTCGCGCCCGTCGGGGTTCCCGGTGAGCTGTATGTCGGTGGTACGGGTGTGGCGCGGGGTTATGCGGGTCGGCCCGGTCTGACGGCGGAGCGTTTCGTGCCGGACCCGTACGGGCCCGCGGGGGCGCGTCTGTATCGCACGGGTGACCTCGCCCGTACCCGTCCGGACGGTGCCGTGGAGTTCCTGGGCCGTCTTGACGACCAGGTGAAGATCCGCGGCTACCGCATCGAACCCGGTGAGATCCAGACCGTCGTCGCCGAACACCCGGCGGTCCGGGAGGCGGTCGTGGTGGCGCGTCGAACGCCGGCCGGTGACCAGCAGCTCGTCGCGTACTACGTCCCGCGGGATGACGCCGACGTGACCGCGGCCGACGACCTCGCCGCGCACTGTGCCGTCCGGCTGCCCGACTACATGCTTCCCGACCACTACGTCCCACTGGCCGAGATCCCCCTCAACGCCAACGGCAAGACCGACCGGCGAGCCCTGCCCGCACCCGACACCGGCGACCCGGGGACCTCGCAGGGCCGGATCGCGCCGCGCACCGTCACAGAGGAACGCCTCGCGGAGATCTGGACCGACCTCCTCAAGGTCGAGCCCGGCATGACGGACAGCTTCTTCCACTCCGGAGGCAACTCGATCCTGGCGATCCGGCTGATCTCCCGCATTCAGGAGGAGTTCGACATCGACTTCGCCGTCCGGACGGTCTTCGAAGGTCCGACGGTGGCCCAGCTGGCCGTCGCCGTGGAGCGGGAGATCCTCGCGGAATCCGACGGACTGGATGCGGCCGAGCCGGCCGGCGGGCCCCGGCTGTCGGACCCGGACGAGGTGGCGGACGCCGACGACCCGTCCGGCATCGCCGAACCGCCGGAGCCCGAGGATCCCTCGAAGCTCGACGACCCGTCCGGTTTCACCGGAACCGCAGACCTGGACGACCCGTCCGGTCTCGCCGACGCACCGATCCACCCCGACACCGCGATCAACGGCCACGCGCCGGTCAAGGAGACAGCATGAGCACCGGTGCCAGCACGCCCCAGGGCATCGACACGGACGAAGCACGCGACGAGCTCGTGCGGCAGCGGCTCGCCGGGCGACGGCGCGCGCGCAGAAGTGCGATACCCAAGGCGGACCGGAGTGCCCCGCTGCGCCTGTCGTACGGCCAGGAGCAGATGTGGTTCCTCGACCGCCTCGACCCCGACAGCACCCAGTACCTCGTTCCACTGCTCGTCCGGCTGACCGGTGCCCTCGACGCCGGCGTCCTGGCCGACGCCTGGCAGCGGCTCACCGACCGGCACGAGATCCTGCGCACCCGGTACGGACTGCACGGCGAGGAGCCGGTGCAGTTCGTCTCGGAGCGCGAGCGGGTCACGCTTCCCCTGGAAGACCTCACGCACCTGCCCGAGGACGCGCGCGAGGCACGCGTCCAGGCCGTCGTCACCGGCGAGCTCTTCGTGCCGTTCGACCTGGAGCGCGACCTGCCGGTGCGCGCCCGCCTGATCCGGCTCGGCGCCGACGAGCACGTGCTCGCCGTCGTCTTCCACCACATCGCCTGCGACGCCTGGTCCACCGAGGTCGTCGGGCAGGAACTCAGCGTCCTGTACACCGCCCTTGTGCGGGGGGAGGAGCCCCGGCTGCCCGAGGTCGCCGTCCAGTACGCCGACTTCGCCGCCTGGCAGCGCGCCGAGATGTCCGGTGCCGTCCTGGCCCGCCACCTCGCTTACTGGAAGGGCGAGCTGGCGGGCCTCACCCCGATCGAGCTGCCCACCGATCGGCCCCGCAAGGCCGTCAGGGACGCCGCGGGGGACGCGGTCGCCTTCGCCGTGCCCGCAGACCTCGCCGAGCGCGTACGGGAATTCGCCCGCGAGCGGGCCGCCACCCCCTTCATGGTGGTGCTCGCCGCGTACCAGAGCCTGCTGGCCCGGTACACCGGCTCCGCCGATGTCACCGTGGGCACGGTCGTGTCGGGGCGGAGCCGCCCCGAACTGCAGGGCATGCTCGGATACGGCATCAACACCCTGGCGCTGCGCGGGCGCTGGGCCGACGGGACCTCCTTCGCCGAGCTCGTCGACGCCACCAAGGACACCGTCCTCGGCGCCTTCGACCACCAAGGTGTCCCCTTCGCCCAGCTCATCGACGCGGTCCAGCCCGAGCGCGACCTGTCCCGCAATCCGCTCTTCGACGTCGCCCTGACCATGCACGGCGAGCGCACGAGCGCCTTCGCCCTGCCGGGCATCGTCGCCGAGCCCTACCGCGCCGAGGGCGACGCCGCCAAGTACGACCTCGACCTGCAGCTGCGCCAGGACGCCGACGGTACCCTGCACGGCAACCTGGAGTACGCCGTCGAGCTGTTCGACCGCGCGACCGCCGAGCGCCTCACCGGCCATCTGGTGCGCCTTCTCGACGCGGCGACCGCGAACCCGGACGCCGACCTGAACCGGCTGCACTTCCTGGGCACGGACGAGGTGCGCCTGCTCACCCAGGGCGCGAACGTCACCGGCGAGGTCACCCGCACCGTCCACCGTGCCTTCGAGGAGCAGGCGGCCCGCACCCCCGACGCCGTCGCCGTGCACTGCGCCGGCGAGGAGCTGACGTACGCCGAACTCAACGAGCGGGCCAATCGCGTCGCCCACCACCTCATCGGTCTCGGCGTCGGCCAGGAGACGCTGGTCGGCGTCTGCCTGGAGCGGGGCCCCGACCTGATACCGACGCTGATCGGCGTGCTCAAGGCCGGCGGTGCCTATCTGCCGCTCGACCCCTCCCAGCCCGCCGACCGCATCGGCTACCTACTCCAGGACGCCGCCGCTCCGGTCGTGGTGACCGAACGCGCGCACGCGGAGCTGTTGAACGGTCTGCACGACGGGCCCGTCCTCGTCCTCGACGGGGACGAGGGGCGGTCCGCCCTCGCCGGCGAGCCGGCCACGAACCCGGTCCCCCGCACGGACGCCGACAGCCTGATCTACGTCATCTACACCTCGGGCTCCACCGGCCGGCCCAAGGGCGTCGGCCTCACCCACGCCAACGTGGAGCGCCTGTTCACGGTCACCCGTGACCAGACCGGATTCCGCGAGGACGACGTGTGGACGCTCTTCCACTCGTACGCCTTCGACTTCTCCGTGTGGGAGATGTGGGGCGCGCTGCTGCACGGCGGCCGGCTCGTCGTCGTCCCCAAGGACGTCGCGCGTGACCCCTCCGCCTTCCTCGGCCTGCTCGTCGAGCAGCGCGTGACCGTGCTCAACCAGACGCCGTCCGCGTTCCGTGCCCTGGTCGCCGCCGCCCGCGAAGGCGACACGCGCATCGACGGGCTGGCCCTGCGCACCGTGGTGTTCGGCGGCGAGAAGCTCGAGGTCGCCGATCTGCGGCCGTGGGCGGACCGGCTCGGCCTGGACGCCCCGACACTCGTCAACATGTACGGCATCACGGAGACCACCGTGCATGTCACGCACCACGTCCTCGACGAGGCCGACCTCGCCCGCGGCTCCGTCAGCCCGGTGGGAGTCCCCCTCGACGACCTCGCGGTCCGCGTCCTCGACGCGCACGGCAACCTGGCGCCGATCGGAGTGCCCGGCGAGATCCACGTCGCGGGGCGCGGCGTCGCCCGCGGCTATCTGGGGCGCGCCGCCCTGACCGCCGAGCGTTTCGTGCCCGACCCGTACGGGGCGCCGGGCGACCGGCTGTACCGCAGCGGCGACGTCGGGCGCCGCCTGGCCGACGGCAGCCTGGAGTTCCTGGGCCGCAACGACGCCCAGGTCAAGATCCGCGGTTTCCGTATCGAGCTCGGTGAGATCAACGCCGCGCTCACGGCCCGGGACGGTGTGCGTGACGCCGTCGTCCTGGTCCGGGAGGACACCCCCGGCGACAAGCAGCTCGTCGCCTACGTCGTAACCGCCGAAGGGCCCGGCCCCGACACCGCGGTACTGCGCACCGCGCTCGCCCGTGAACTGCCCGAGTACATGGTCCCGGCGACGTTCGTCACGCTCGACGCGCTGCCGCTGACCGTCAACGGCAAGCTCGACACCAAGGCGCTGCCCGCGCCCGCCGCGCGCGGGGCCGTGGCGGAGTACACCGCGCCGCGCTCCGGCCTGGAGCAGCGCACCGCGGCGATCTGGGAAGAGGTCCTCGGCGTCGACCGGGTCGGCGTCCACGACAGCTTCTTCGATCTGGGCGGCCACTCGCTGCGTGCCATCACCCTGGCGGGCCGGCTGCGCGAGGCCGGGCTCGACGTCAGCGTCCGCGACCTGTTCGAGCACCGCACCGTGGCCCTCCTGTGCGAACAGCTCGCCGACCGGGCACCGGTCACCGCCACGCACGGCGTACGCCCCTTCGCCCTCGTCGGTGACGAGGACCGGGCCCGGCTGCCCGAAGGTGTCGTGGACGCGTACCCGATGTCGCAGGTCCAGATCGGCATGGTCGTCGAGATGCTCAGCGACAGCGACCGGCACCCGTATCACAACGTCACCTCCTTCCGTGTCCCCGACAGCCGCTCCTTCGACATCGAGGCGCTGCGTGCGTCCGTCGCCTCGGCTGTCGCGCGGCACGAGGTGCTGCGTACGTCGTTCGACCTCAACTCCTATGCCGTTCCGATGCAGTTGGTGCACGGGGACGTCGAGATCCCGGTGCAGGGACGCGATCTGCGCGGGCTCGACGACGAGGCGGTGCGGGACGCCCTGCGCGCCTTCACGCAGGAGGAGCGGTCCCGGCTGATCCCGTTGGACAGTGCACCGCAGCTGCGCCTGTACGGCACGGCGTGCGACGACGGCAGTTGGTGGCTGACCATCACCGAGTGCCACGCGATCCTCGACGGCTGGAGCCACCACTCCCTCCTGATGGAGATCGTCGAGGGCTACCACCGGGCCCGCGACGGGCAGCCCGTGGACGCGTCGGCCGCCCCGGCCGTACGGTTCGCGGACTTCATCGCCGCCGAGGTCGCCTCCCGGGAGGGCGGCGAGGACCGGGCGTACTGGACCGGCATCGTCGAGGGGCACGCGCCGTTCACGCTTCCCGAGGCGTGGGCGGGCGACGGTGTCGCGGGTGCCCCGCACCGGGTGAAGGTTCCCTTCCACGACCTGGAGCCGCAGCTGCGCGCCCTCGCGTCCGCTGCCGGCGCCTCCCTCAAGAGCGTCCTGCACGCCGCCCATCTGAAGGTGCTGAGCACCGTCACCGGTGACGAGCGCTTCTTCACCGGCCTGGTGTGCAACGCCCGCCCCGAGGCCCTCGGCGCCGACGGTCTGTACGGCATGCACCTCAACACGCTGCCGTTCGCCTTCGACGGTGCCTCGGGCACCTGGCGTGACCTGGTGCGGCGGGTCTTCGAGCGTGAGGTCGAACTGTGGCCGCACCGCGGCTACCCGATGCCCGACATCCAGCGGCAGGCCGAGGAGGGGCAGCGGCTCGTCTCCGTCCGGTTCAGCTACCACGATTTCGACCAGGTCGACCGCGACCGGGTGGACTACCTGGCGAGCATCGACGACAGCCCCACCGAGTTCCCGCTCGGCGTCTCGGCCCGCCTCGGCCACCTGTTCCTGACCGGCGGCCGCAAGCACGTCGGTGCCGAAGCCCTGGACCGCCTCGCGGGCACCCTGCGCGAGGTCCTCGTGGCGATGGCCACCGACCCGGAGGGCGACGCGTCCGCCTCGTACCTCCCCACCGCCGTGCGGCGCACGCTTCTGGAGCAGGGCACGGGGGAGACCGCCGGCTTCGGTGACGCGACCGTGTGCGCCCGCTTCGAGGAGCAGGCCGTCCGTACTCCGGACGCGGCCGCTGTCTCGCTCGGCGCCACGACGTGGTCGTACGCGCAGCTCGATGCGCGTGCCAATCAGGTCGCTCATCATCTGCGTGCCTCGGGGGTGGGCTCCGGGTCGGTGGTCGGTGTGCTGCTGGACCGTGGGCCGAACCTGGTCGCGAGTCTGCTGGGGGTGTGGAAGGCGGGGGCGGCGTATGTGCCGATCGACCCGTCGTACCCGGTGGAGCGCATCGCCTCGATGCTGGAGAGCGCGGGCGCGGTCACGGCCCTGACGCACTCCGCGTACGCGGACCGCTTCGGCGCCGGCATCGGCGTGCTGGCCCTGGACCGCGACGAGCAGACACTGGCCGCGCGTCCCGCGACGCCCGTCGAGCGCACGGACGATCCCGACGCGCTCGCGTATGTCATCTTCACGTCGGGTTCGACGGGCCGGCCCAAGGGGGTGGCGGTCACTCATCGTGGTCTGGCCAACCATGTCGCCTGGGCGGCTCGTGACCTGGCCTCGCGCGGGACGGCCGGTGCGCCGTTGTTCTCCTCGGTCGCCTTCGACCTGGTCGTGCCCAATCTGTGGGCGCCGCTGGTCACCGGCCAGCGGGTGCACACCATCGCGCAGGACACCGAGACCGCCGATTTGGCGCGTGAGCTCGTTGCCGCGGGTCCGTTCAGCTTCATCAAGCTGACTCCTGGGCATGTCGATGTCCTGGCCTCTCAGCTGGACGCGGAGCAGGCCGCCGCGCTGGCGCCGGTGCTGGTGATCGCGGGTGAGGCGCTGACCCGTGCGACGGTGGAGCGGTGGCGGGCCCTGGCGCCGGCCACCGAGCTCGTCAACGAGTACGGGCCCACGGAGGCATCCGTGGGTACTTGTGTCTTCCCCGTTCCCTCCGGCGGGGAGATCGGCGAGGTCGTGCCCATCGGGCGGCCGCTGCCGAACATGACGATGTACGTCCTCGATGCGCGGCTCGCTCTCGCGCCCGTCGGGGTTCCCGGTGAGCTGTATGTCGGTGGTACGGGTGTGGCGCGGGGTTATGCGGGTCGGCCCGGTCTGACGGCGGAGCGTTTCGTGCCGGACCCGTACGGGCCCGCGGGGGCGCGTCTGTATCGCACGGGTGACCTCGCCCGTACCCGTCCGGACGGTGCCGTGGAGTTCCTGGGCCGTCTTGACGACCAGGTGAAGATCCGCGGCTACCGCATCGAACCCGGTGAGATCCAGACCGTCGTCGCCGAACACCCGGCGGTCCGGGAGGCGGTCGTGGTGGCGCGTCGAACGCCGGCCGGTGACCAGCAGCTCGTCGCGTACTACGTCCCGCGGGACGACGCCGACGTGACCGCGGCCGACGACCTCGCCGCGCACTGTGCCGTCCGGCTGCCCGACTACATGCTTCCCGACCACTACGTCCCACTGGCCGAGATCCCCCTCAATGCCAACGGAAAGACCGACCGGCGAGCCCTGCCCGCACCGGACGACGCCGGGCTCGACGGCGGCACGTCCTATGTCGCGCCGCGCACTCTCACCGAGGCGCGGGTGGCGGACATCTGGGCGCAGGTACTCGGGCTCGAGCGGGTCGGCGTCCTGGACGGCTTCTTCGACCTGGGAGGCCACTCCATCCGCGCGGTCGCCCTGGTCGGCGCCCTGCGCGCGGTCGGCTTCGACGTCGGCGTGCGGGAGGTCTTCGAGTACCGCACGGTCGCCGAGCTGAGCGAGTTCCTCACCGGGCGCCCGGCACCGCGGGAGACCGCCGCGCCCGTCGAGCCGTTCGCGCTGCTCACCGACGAGGACCGGGCCCGGCTGCCCGAGGGCGTCGTGGACGCGTACCCGATGTCGCAGGTCCAGCTCGGCATGCTCGTCGAGATGCTCGCCGACGAGGAGCGCCGCGTCTACCTCAATGTCGCGTCGTTCCGTATCACCGACGGCACCCCGTTCGACGCGGACGCCCTGCGCGCCGCCCTGGACGTGGTCACCGGGCGGCACGAGATGCTGCGGACCTCCTTCGACCTGGACGCCTTCAGCCGGCCGCTCCAGATCGTGCATCCGCAGGCCCGGATACCGCTGGCCGTCGAGGACCTGCGGCAGCTGTCGCAGGGTGCCCGCGAGTTGCGCGTGCGCGACATCATGGGCGAGGAGCGGACCCGGGGGCTCGATCTCGCGGCGGCCCCGCTGCTGCGCATGACCGCCCAGGTCGAGGCCGACGACTCCTGGCGACTCGTCGTCACCGTCTCGCACGCCATCACCGAGGGCTGGAGTCATCGCGCCCTCCTGATGGAGCTCCTCGACGTCTACCGTGCCCTGCGCGAGGGCGGCGACCCCGCTCCCGCCGAGGCCCCGCCGGTGCGGTACGCCGACTTCATCGCGGCCGAACTGGCCTCCCTGGAGTCGGCGGAGGACCGGTCCTACTGGCAGGACGTCATCGGCCGGTACGCCCCGTTCGCGCTGCCCGTCGGCTGGTCCGGGGACACCGGCGCGCCGAGCGAGAAGTACCGGCTCGCCGTCCCCGTGCACGACCTGGAGCCGCGGCTGCGCGCCCTGGCCACCCAGGCGCGGGTGTCCTTCAAGAGCGTGCTGCTCGCCGCGCACCTGAAGGTCATGAGCACCCTCACCGAGGAGGACGGCTTCTTCAGCGGCCTGGTGTGCAGCGCCCGGCCCGAGTCGCCCGGCGCGGAACGCGTCTACGGCATGTACCTCAACACCCTGCCGTTCGCCTTCGACCGCACCGCGGGCAGCTGGACCGACCTGGCCCGTCAGGTCTTCGCCCGCGAGGCCGAGGTCTGGGACCGCCGGCGTTTCCCGATGCCCGTCATCCAGCGGGAGGCGGCCGCCGGGCGCCTGCTCCACGTCCGCTTCAGCTACCAGGACTTCGACCACGTCGACGACAAGCTCGTCGACACCGGGGCGAGCGGCGGCGAAGGCGGCACCGAGTTCGCGCTGGCGGTCTCCGCGGTCTCCGGGCACCTGCTGCTCACCACCCACACCCACGCGCTGGACCGTACCCGGGGCGAGCTCCTGACGTCCCTGTACCGACAGGTCCTGGAAGCCATGGCGGCCGACCCGCAGGGCAGCGCACAGGACACCTGTCTGCCCGAGCAGGAGCGGGAACGGCTGCTCGCGCGGAACGACACGGCAGCCGACTTCCCGGCCGGGACCGTGCTGCAGCGCTTCGAGGAGCAGGCCGCCCGCACCCCCGACGCCGTCGCCGTGCGGTACGCGGGCGGAGAGCTGTCGTACGCCGAACTCGACGCCAGGGCCACCCGGTTCGCGTACCGGCTGCGTGCGGCGGGCGTCGGCGCCGAGTCCACGGTGGGCGTCCTGCTCGACCGCGGCCCGGACCTGCTCGCGACGCTGCTGGCGGTGTGGAAGGCGGGCGGTGCCTATGTGCCGATCGACCCCTCCTACCCGGCCGAGCGCATCGCCTCCATGTGCGAGAGCGCGGCGGCTTCGCTCGCCGTGACCCAGGAGGGCCGCGCGGACCGTTTCCCGGGGACCGTCGAGGTGCTCGACGTCGCGGACCTCGCCGACGGAAACGGCGAGTTCGGGGCGGTCTCCCGGGTCGACGACCCGGAGCGGCTCGCCTATGTGATCTTCACCTCCGGTTCCACGGGGCGGCCCAAGGGTGTCCAGGTCCCGCACCGGGGCCTGGCCAACCACGTCGCCTGGGCAGCGGACGAGCTCGCTGTGCGCGGCACGGGCGGCGCTCCGCTGTTCTCCTCGGTCGCCTTCGACCTGGTGGTGCCCAACCTGTGGGGACCGCTGGTCACCGGCCAGGCCGTGCACGTCGTCCCGCAGGACACGCCGCCCGCCGACCTGCCGGCCGCGCTGCTCGACGGCGGACCGTACAGCTTCGTCAAGCTGACCCCGGGCCACCTGGACATCCTCACCGAGCAGCTCACCACCGAGCAGGTGGACCGGCTCAGCCGGGTCTACGTCGTCGCCGGCGAGGCCCTGCCGGGCGCCACCGCCAACCGGGCCCTCGAGGTCCTCGGCGCGGGCCGCATGATCAATGAGTACGGGCCGACCGAGGCGTCCGTCGGCTCCACGATCCATCCGGTGACCGACCACGTCGTGCCGGACGTGGTCCCGATCGGCCGTCCCCTGCCGAACATGACGGCGTACGTCCTGGACGCGGCGATGCGCGAGGTGCCGACCGGCGTTGTCGGCGAGCTGTACGTCGGTGGCGCGGGCGTCGCGCGCGGTTACGCGGGCCGGCCCGACCTGACGGCCGAACGGTTCCTGCCCGACCCGTACGGTCCGGCGGGCAGCCGCCTGTACCGCACAGGCGACCGGGTGCGGATGCGGGAGGACGGGGACATCGAGTTCCTCGGGCGCCTCGACGACCAGGTCAAGATCCGCGGCTACCGCGTCGAACTCGGCGAGGTCCAGGCCGTGCTGGCCGCCCACCCGGCCGTCCGGGACGCGGTGGTCGCCGTGCACGAGCCGACCCCGGGCGACAAGCGACTGGTCGCGTACCTCGTGCCGGCCGAGGGGCGGGAGCTCCCCGACGCGGCGGCGCTCGCCGAGGACTGCGGGACGCTGCTGCCGGAGTACATGGTGCCTTCCGCGTTCGTCGCCCTGGACGCGATCCCGCTCAACGCCAACGGCAAGGTCGACCGCAAGGCGCTGGCCGCGCCGGAGCGTTCGGCGATGCGCGCGGGCCGCGAGTTCGTGGCACCGCGCACCGACACGGAGCGCACGCTCGCCAAGATCTGGTCCGAGGTGCTCGGCGTCGACGAGATCGGTGTGCACGACGAGTTCTTCGAGCTCGGCGGGCATTCGATCCTGATGATCCAGGTGCTCGCGGCGGCCCGCCGCGAGGGCCTCGCGGTCTCGGTCTGGCGCATGTACCAGCACGGCACGCTCGTCGACCTGGCCGCGGCCATCGACGAGGACCGGGCGGCCGCCGCCGCGGAGGAGGCCGCCAAGGCCGCCGAGGCGGAGCCCGCACCGGTCGAGGTCCCGGCCGAGCTGCTCGCCGCGCTCCTGGAGCAGGCGGCGGGCGGCGACGCCACACGCCTCGCCGAGGGCCCCCTCGCCCAGGTCGCGGCTCTGCTCGGGAACGGCACACCGGCCGTCGCCGAGGCGGGGGAGGCGGTCGCACTCGACGACCTGGAATCCCTCATGGCCGAGCACCACGTGCCCGGCGTGAGCCTGGCCCTGCTCGGCGCGGACGGCTCGGTGCGCACGCACACGGCCGGCGTGCTCGCGGTGGGCGCCGATCGTCCGGTGACCCCGCAGACGCTGTTCCAGGTCGGCTCGATCAGCAAGCACGTCACCGCGTTCGCGACCCTGCGGCTGGTGGCCGAGGGGCGCGTCGCCCTGGACGACTCCATCGACGCGCACCTGACGTCCTGGCACCTCGACGAACTCGACGCGGCGCCCGGCGCGGTCACCGTCCGGCACCTGCTCGGCCACACCGCCGGTCTCGCCCGGCACCGCAGCGTCGGGTTCCCGCCGGGCGGCGAGGTCCCCACGCTGCGGGATCTGCTGGAAGGCACCGGCGCGGTCTCGACCCCGCGGGTGCGCCGTCAGCTGGTGCCCGGCTCGACGTTCCGCAAGTCCAGCACCCACTACTGGGTTCTCCAGCAGCTCCTGGAGGATGTCACCGGTGAGCCGTTCCAGGACCTCGCGCACCGTCTGGTCCTCGCGCCGCTCGGCATGACGGGCAGCAGCTTCGACCAGGACTTCCCGCGCACGTCGGGGCGCCCGGTGGCGCTGGGCCACCACGTCAACGGCGTGGCCATGGAAGGCGGCTGGCGCGAACGCGCCCACCTCGCCGCCGCCGGTCTGTGGACGACGGCCGAGGACATCGCGAAGCTCGCCCGGCAGGTGCGGGCCTCGCTGCTCGGCCATGACGGGGCACTGCTGCCCCGCGCCATCGCCCAGGAACTGCTCGCCACCCACCCGGGCAGCTTCTACGGCCTCGGCACCATCGTCGACGACACCGGCAGTGACGCGGAGTTCGGCCACGGCGGTGAACCCGCCGGCTACTGGAACCTCTCGCTGTCCCACCTCGGCAGCGGCGTCGGCCTGGTCGCCCTCACCAACTCCGACAGCGGCAAGGGCGTCGTCAAGCATCTGACCGCCCGGCTCGGCAAGGCCGAAGAGGCTTTTGGCAAGGGCGAGCTGATGGCGGACTGGGCGGCCGCGGGCACCGGCTCCGAGGCCCCCGCCGGGCACCCGCTCCTCAGCCCCGTCGTCACCGACGAGGAGCGCGCATGACCACCCATGGCCCGCGAACGGCCACCCCTACCCAGGAGGACCCGGTGCAGTACTCCCGCACACGTCACCTCATCTCCGTGGACGACCTCACCGACGACGATCTGCGCACCCTCGTGGCGGACGGTGTCGCCTTCCGCGCCGCCGACCGCAAGGGCGGCCCGAAACCCCTGCGGGACGAGGTCGTCGGGATCTACTTCAGCAAGACGTCCACCCGGACCCGTACCGCGTTCTCCAGCGGTGCCCTGCGGCTGGGCGCGTCACTGATCACGTACGGTCCGGGAGACCTACAGCTCAACACCGGCGAGACCAGCGAGGACACCGGCACGGTGCTCTCGCGCATGCTCGACGTCCTCGTGGCCCGCACCGCCGGTGACGAGGCGGAGATGCGGGCCTGGGCGAACCAGGAGCGGATGTCGGTCGTCAACGCGATGAGCGCCGGCGAGCACCCCACGCAGGCACTCACCGACCTCACCACGCTGAGCGCGCACTTCGGCCGGCTGGACGGGCTGCGTGTCCTGTACGTGGGAGAGGGCAACAACTCGGCGTCCGCGCTCGCGCTCGCCCTGAGCCGCTTCCCGGGTGCCGAGCTGGAACTGCGCACCCCGCCCGGCTACGGGCTCGACCCGCACTATCTCGCCCGGGCCGAGGCGCACGCCGCCCGCAGCGGCGCGAGCGTGCGCGAACGGCACCACATGGACGACCTGCCCACAGACGTCGACGCGATCTACACCACGCGCTGGCAGACCACGGGCACCACGAAGGCCGACCCCGACTGGCGGAAGATCTTCGCCCCGTTCCAGGTCGGCGCACAGCTGTGGGAGTCCAGCCCGAAGGCGGTGTTCCTGCACGACCTGCCCGCGCATCGCGGCGACGAGGTCACCGCCGAGGTGCTCGACGGGCCGCACAGCATCGCCTTCGAGCAGGCCGAGAACAAGATGCACAGCGCGATGGCTGTCCTGAAGTGGTGCCGGGCGGGCGGCCCTGCCGCGCCGGGAGAGTGAGCGTCACCGACGGCCGGCCGGCTCCCGCGCAGCGGAAGGGGCCGGACCCGGTCCCGCTGCGGCGCAACCGTGACTATCTGATGCTGTGGAGCGGTGCCGGGCTCACCCTGCTCGGCTCCCGCGCCACCTCGGTCGCCTACCCGCTGCTGCTGATCTGGTCCACCGGATCGGCGGCAGCGGGGGCGGCTGCCGCGGTCGCCGCCCAACTGCCGCAACTGCTTGTTCAATTGCCGGCCGGGGCGTTCGTCGACCGGTGGAACCGGCGCCGCACCATGCTCGTGTGCAGCGCCGGCTGCGCGGTGTCCACAGCGAGCGTGGTGATGGCGGTGGCGGTGGGCCAGGTCCATCTGGCACACCTGGCGGCGGCCTCGTTCGCCGAGGGCTCGCTGATGGTCTGCCATCGCCTCGCCGAGCGGGCCTGCGTCCGCCAGGTCGTGCCGGCCGGACAGCTCACCGCCGCGCTCGCCGGGAACGAGGCGCGGGGGCGGGCCGCGGGTCTGCTCGGGCAGCCGCTCGGCAGTGCCGCGTTCGCCGCCGCCAGGTGGTCGCCCTTCCTGCTCGGGAGCGTCGCGCACCTGCTGTCGCTGCTCGCCGTCCTGTGCGTCCGGGCGCCGTTCGGTGCCCGGACGGCCGCCGCCCGGCGCAGGCTCGGTCCCGAGATCGCGGAGGGGGTGCGCTGGCTGTGGCGGCGCCGCTTCCTGCGGCGGATCACGTTGCTGATCTCCGGCAGCAACGTGATCTTCCAGGCGCTCGCCCTGCTGCCCGCCTTCGTCCTGTACGAGGACGGGCTCTCGCCCGCGACGGTCGGCCTGATCGCGGCGATCAGCGGGGCGGGCGGGGCGGTCGGCGCCCTGGGCGGCGGATGGGCCACCCGGCGTATCGGCCTGGTCGGTCTGGTCCGCGGGGCGCTGCTGGCGTGGGCGCTGCTCGTGCCCGCCCTCGCCCTGACCCGGTCGCCGCTGCTCCTCGGAGCGTTGCTGGCCGGGATGAGCCTGGTGGGCGGTGCCGTCAACGTCGCCGGCGGCGTCCACCAGGTCCGCACCACCCCCGATGCCCTCCAGGGGCGCGTCAACAGCGCGCTTCAGCTGGTGGGTTCGGGTGCCAACGCGCTCGGCGCGCTCACCGGGGGGATGCTCCTCGACTCCCTCGGCGCGGCCCGCACGGCCGCCCTGCTCGGCGCGGCGATGGGAGTCCTGGCGCTCGCCGCCGCGCTCTCGGCCCTGCCCCGCCTCCTCACCTCCGAGGAACAGCAGACCTGCCAGGAACAGCAGACCTGCCAGGAACAGCAGCAAGAACCCGTACGAGAACAAGAAGGAGAACGCACCTCATGAACGCGACCCCCATCTGGACCCCGCTGGTCATCACCCCGCAGAGCGCCGGGGTCGAGGCCTCGGCCGCCGGGCTGCTCAAGGTGATCGGCGACACCGCCACCGTCGACGACCAGCTCGTCAAGGAGAAGGCGCTGATCTTCCGCGGCTTCGGTGTCACGCAGGAGGAACTCGACCCGGTCATGGACGAGCTGCTGCCCAACCGGCTCGCGTACGTCCACGGCAACTCGCCGCGCACCAAGGTCGGCAAGAACGTCTACACCTCCACGGAGTACCCGCAGGAGTTCACCATCTCGATGCACAACGAGATGTCGTACGCCCACGCGTGGCCGGCCCGTCTGCTCTTCTTCTGCCAGAAGGCCGCCGAGACCGGTGGCGCCACCCCGGTGACAGACTCCGCGCTGTGGCTGGACTCGCTCGACCCGGAGGTCCGGGAGGCGTTCAAGGGCGGTGTCTGCTACCAGCAGAACCTGCACGACGGCCTCGGCCTCGGCAAGAGCTGGCAGGACACCTTCGAGACCACCGACCGCGCCGAGGTGGAGGCCTTCCTCGGGCAGACCGGCGCCCAGTGGGACTGGAAGCCGGACGGCTCCCTCCGGGTGCGCCAGATCCGGCCCGCGACCGCCGTGCACCCGGTGACCGGCACGGAGGTCTGGTTCAACCAGTCCGACCAGTGGCACCCGGCGGGCCTCGGCGACGACACCGCCGCCGCGCTCGCCCAGATCATGCCGGCCGACGAACTGCCCCAGTCCGTCACCTTCGCCGACGGCACGCCGATCCCCGACGAGTACGTCATCCAGATCCGCGACCGGGGCCTGGACGCGGCCGTGGACTGCGACTGGCGCACCGGCGACCTGATGCTCATCGACAACATGCTGGTCTCGCACGGCCGTCGGCCCTTCACCGGATCCCGTCGCGTGCTCGTCGCGATGTCCGACTGAGGCCCGATGAGTACCGCCGGGCGTGAATACCGCGCCTTGTGCGACAGCGGTGGCGTCGATCTGTGGCAGGGCGCCACGCACGCCCCGCCGTCCGCCGCCGACCTGCGGCTGCTCTCCGCGGCCGAACGCGTGGTGATGCGCCGCAGGTCACGGACGGACGGACTGCGCTACGCGGGTGCCCACATCGCCGTACGGCGGGTGCTCGCCCGGTATCCGGGGGTGGCGCCGGCCGGCATCCGGTTCGGGACGGCGCCGTGCCCGTGGTGCGCGGACCCCCGGCACGGCCGGCCCGTCGTCGAGGCACCGCGCACCGGTCTGGAGTTCAACCTGTCCCACGCGGGGCCGCACTGGGCGCTCGCGGTCACCTGCGCGGCAGCCTGCCGGACGACGGAGCGCGCGAAGCCGCCTTTCTGCGGTGCTGGACCCGCAAGGAGGCAGTCGTGAAGGCGATCGGCGTCGGCATCACCGGGGACCTGAAGGCCCTTGAGGTCCACCCGCAGGACCCGGGTCCGCTCATCGTCTCCAGCGCGGGCACCGACGGCGGCGGTCAGTGGCTCGTCGAAGATGTGCCGAGCCGCCCCGATCTCTTCGTCTCGCTCGCCCGGCCCGCGGACCGCACGGGCCCCGTCGTCCTGCGCACCCGGGGATCCGCGCTCTCCCGTTCCCTGCTCGAACCCTTCACCTCCTCCAGGAGCTGACCACCACCATGACCACTCAGGCGATATCCACCTCGACCGACGTGCCGGCCGGGGGAGTCGACCTTCCGGGCCATCTCCCCAAGGTCTTCTTCACGCCCGGCCCCGGCGTCGAGATCGGCGCGTACCTCAAGCAGCACCGGGCGGCCGTCCGGGCCGCGCTCACCGAGCGCGGCGCGGTCCTGCTGCGCGGCTTCTCGGTCGACGGCGTCGACGGCTTCAACGGCTCGGTGCGCGCCCTGTCGGGCACCGAGCCGCTGACGTACGCGGAACGCTCCTCGCCGCGCTCCACCATCAAGGGGCAGGTGTACACCTCGACCGACTACCCGGCGGACGAGGAGATCTTCCTGCACAACGAGAACTCGTACCAATCGGTCTGGCCACAGACCCTGTACTTCTTCTGCATCGAGCCGGCCCACACCCTCGGCGCCACGCCGCTCGCCGACATCCGCGCCGTCCACGCGGCCATCGACCCCGATGTCCGCGAGGAGTTCACCCGGCGCCGCTGGCGTGTGGTGCGCAACTTCCACGAGGACTTCGGGGTGCCGTGGCAGCAGGCGTTCAACACCGACGACAAGGACCGGGTCGCCGCGTACTGCGCGGGCAAGGGCATCGACGTGGAGTGGACCGCGGGCGGGCTGCGCACCACGGCGGTGCGCGACGCGGTGCACCGGCACCCGGTGACGGGGGAGACCGTGTGGTTCAACCACATCACGTTCTTCCACGTCAGCACGGTCGCCCCCGATGTGCGCGACGGCCTCCTGGAGATCTTCGCGCCCGAGGACCTGCCCACCAACTCCTATTACGGGGACGGGGCGCCGATCCCCGACGACGTCGTCGCCCATCTGCGCCAGTGCTACCGGGACGCGAGCACCCGCTTCGACTGGCAGCGGCACGACGTCCTGGTCGTCGACAACATGCTGGCCGCGCACGGCCGTGAGCCCTTCACCGGTCCGCGCAAGATCGCCGTGGCGATGGCCGAGCCGTCCGACGGCTGACGCCGCGGGGCGGCCGCCCCGACATGGATCCGCCGCCGTACCCGACTCGGGTACGGCGGCGGACTCATGCGCCCCCGCGGGGGATTTCAGGAGCGCATGCCTGTTCTCGCCGCGGCACGCGCACCGACCTGCGCGGCGAGGAGGTCGAGGGTGGCGGGCGAGAGCCGGGGGCGTGGACGCCGTGCGTGATAGACGAACGCCGGCGGCAGGTTGCCCCACACCGTGCGCCCCGGCACCACCTCCTCGAAGGAGGAGCCGAGCAGGCGCCGGAAGCGCCGCGCGGACGCCAGGCACGTCGCGTGCACGTAGCTGAAGGTTGTGAACGCCCCCTGCGGCGCGAGCACCCGGCGTACGGAGTCGAGCGTGGTGCGCTGCGTCGTGCGGTCGAGGCTGGCCCAGGGCAGCCCGCTGACGACGACGTCCGCGGCACCGAACCGGCTCTCCGCGAGCAGCCGGGGCAGCGCGGCCGCCTCGTCGTTCAGGACCTGCACCCGCGGAAAGCGCTCGGCGAGCGAGGAGGCGAACCGGGGGTTGATCTCCACCGCCAGATGATGTCCGCGACCGCCGAGAAGCTCTTGGATCACGCCGGTGAACGCTCCGGTCCCGGGCCCTAGTTCGACGACCACCGGGTGGCCGGACTCGGGCACGGGCAGGACCAGCTCGGTGGCCAGCCGGCGCGAACTGGGAGCCATGGCACCGACCTGCCGGGGACAGCGCAGGAACTCTCTGAACAACGACCCGGGTGCTGCGGTCTGACTCGTCAACGTCTGTGTCTCTCGGGCTCGTAGGGATCGGTCGGTACATCGTCGGAGGGGGCCTACTCGCGCATGCCCGCGAGCTCCACCGGCCGGGTGCGCAGGGCGAAGGAGGCGGGCAGTGCGGCCGCGAGGACCGCGAGGAGGGCGCTGGCGGCGATCACCGCGCCCACCGTCGGCCAGGGCACGACGATCGCGGAGCGCACGTCGAGCAGGCCGAGGGCGGTGCGGACGCCGAGCAGGTTCACCGCCGAGACGGCGAGGCCGAGCACCGCGCCGGCCACCACGACGACCACCGACTCGACCGCGACCAGGCGGAGGACCTGTGGCTTCGTGGCGCCCGTCAGGCGCAGTGCCGCGAGGTCGCGGACGCGGTCGGTGGTGGCCATCACCAGGGTGTTGGCCAAGGCGATGGCCGTGTAGACGAGGGCGATGGCCAGGATCATCAGCAGGCCGAGCCGGGTCGATTCGCTGGAGCGCGGATAGTGCGCGTCGATCCACTGTCCCGCGGCGAGCACTTCCACGCCGTTCGCCTCGCCCGCCGCGCGCAGTCGGCGGTCGACGGCGGCCCGGTCCGCGGTGGACCCGACCTTGATGTCGACGCGGTCGACGCCCGCGCCGGACGCGTTGCGCGCGGTCAGGTAGACGCCGTTGTTGCCGGTGCCGACCGCGAGGACCGCGGCGATCTTGAGGTTCGCCTTGTGGCCGTCGCCCAGCCAGACGGGGACGCGCTCGCCGACGCGGGTGGTCAGCCACTCCTCGTTGACGACGATGCTGTCGTCGTCCAGATTCCTCAACTCACCCGCTATGACCGGGAGGTGGGAGACCTCGGCGAGATCCACCGCACTGCCGACCGCCCGGGCCTCCGAGCGGACCAGGGCCGTACCCTCCTCCAGGACCGTCACCCCGGTGGAGCGGGACGTGCTGACCGTCACGCCGGGCACGGACCGGGCCGCCTCCACGAACGCGGCGGGCAGGGTGCGGCCGGCGTCACCGGCCGAGGCCACGTAGTCGGCCCGCGTCTGGGTGCGGGCCTCGGCGGCCTTGGCCTCGTTGATGGTGGCCGTCGTGCCCATCAGGGAGCAGGCGAGCGCCACCGTGATGATGACCGGTGCGGCCACCGCCGCCGTCCTGCGGACCCCGGCCGCGGCGTTCTCCCGCGCCAGCATGCCCATGGCGCCCGGCAGCCGGGCGGGCAGCCAGGTCAGCAGCCGGATGAGCGGCCGCATCAGGACCGGCGCGAACAGCGCGAACGCCACGATGAGCAGCATGGGCTGGGTGATGTACGTCTTGCGCTTCAGTACGTCGCCGGGGTTCTCGACCAACGCCATCACCAGGAGGCCGAGGCCCGTGAGCAGGACCGCGGCGGCCACCAGGCGGCGGCTCCACGGCATCGTGCCCGTGTCGACGGCGGACTCGCGCAGCGCCACCGTCGGGGCGGTCCGGCCGGCGCGGTAGGACGCCACGACGACGCCGCACAGGGCCACCGTCAGGCCGGTCCAGAAGGCGACGTGCAGCGGCCAGGTCTGTTCGCCGATCCGGAACCAGGCCGGGGCGATGCCCTGCCCAGACATCCACGCGGCCAGCCGCGGCGCCGCCCAGCGGCCCAGCAGGCATCCCGCGCCCGACGCGAGCACCCCGATGACCAGGGCCTCCGCGTACACCATGCGCCGCACCTGACCGGGCGTCGCGCCCGCCATCCGCAGCAGACCGAACTCCCGCCTGCGCTGGGCCACGGCGAAGGTGAACGTCGAGGCGACGACGAAGACGGAGACGAAGGCGGTGATGCCGGCGGCGGTGCCGAGCAGCGCGTTCACGGAGACCAGGGCCTCCTTGTCGCGGTCCGGGTCGGGGTCGGCGCGCCGCCGGTCGTCGCCGGTGAGCACGGTCAGACCCGAACCGGTGCCGAGGGCCGCGCGGACGGCGGCCGGGTCGGCGTCCACCGTCACCCGGTCGATGCGGGGTGACAGGCGCGCGGCCTCGGCCGCGGTGAAGAAGACGGCCGACTCGAACCCGGCCGCGGGAACCGTGCCGACCACCGTGCGGGTTCCGGAGCCCTCGGGAGTGGCGACCTCGACGCGGTCGCCGGTGCGCACCTGCGCGCCTGGCCCGGTCGTGACGACGACCTCGCCGGGCGCTGTGGGGGCGCGTCCGGAGATGAGACGGTACGGCGTGGCGGCGGCGACCGCCCACGAGTGACCCACGAGCGCGCCGGCGTCCGTGCCGAGCCGCCGGTCCGCGTCCGGCACCGCGACCGGGAACGTACGGTCCTCGGCGACGGTGCCCAGGCCGGCCAGCTTGTCCACCAGCTCCCGCGGCACCGGGCGGGGGTCGGTCAGCGTCGACGTCCGCACCCCGATCGGGGTGTCGGCCTTCAGCTCGTCCGTGCCCTGCACCACGACCCGCGCCTCGGCGAACCGCTCGGTGCCGCGTTCCGGCGCGTCGAACGTCGCCGCGAGCGCGAGGCCCGTGGTGGCGATGAGGCCCACGCCGAGCGCGAGCGCGACGAACGAGCCGACGAAGGTGACCCAGCGGGTGCGCATCCCGCGCAGCGCGAGACTCAGCACGACGCCACCGCCGGGGCCTTCGCGGGGACGGCGCTCAGGGTGGTCATCCGCTGGGCGACCCGCTCGGCCGTCGGCCGGTGCAGCTCGTCCTGGACCGTGCCGTCGGCGAGGAAGAGCACCCGGTCCGCGTAGGAGGCGGCGACCGGGTCGTGCGTCACCATGATCACCGTCTGGCCCCTGTCGGTCATCGCCCGCAGCAGTGCCAGCACCTCCCGGCTCGTGGAGGAGTCCAGGGCGCCGGTCGGCTCGTCGCCGAACAGCACCTCCGGCTTGGTGACCAGGGCGCGGGCGAGCGCCACCCGCTGCTGCTGGCCGCCCGACATCTCGCCGGGCCGGTGCTTGGCACGCTCACGCAGGCCGACCTGCTCCAGCACGGAGAGAACCTCCGAGCGCCGGGGGCGGCGGCCCGCGAGACGCAGCGGCAGGCCGACGTTCTGCTCGGCGGTCAGCGCGGGCAGGAGGTTGAAGGCCTGGAACACGAAGCCGATGCGCTGCCGGCGCAGCAGGGTCAGCTTCTTCTCGCTCAGCCGGGTCAGATCGGTCTCCCCGAGGAAGACCTGACCGCCGGTGGGGCGGTCGAGCCCCGCCGTGCACTGCAACAGGGTCGACTTGCCGGAGCCTGACGGGCCCATGACGGCGGTGAAGGTGCCCCGTGGGATGTCGAGGCTGACCTGGTCGAGGGCGGTGACCGCGTTGTCGCCGGCCCCATAGGAACGGGTCACGGAGCGGAGCCGGACGGCTGCTTGATTCATGGTGTCCACTCAATCGGGCCCGCCCGACGGGGACATCGGAGCGGGACGGAGTCTTCGGGGTGGAGGTAGCTCCACCCTCCTGTGCACGATGGCTGCACCCGGCACGGAAAGGCAGAGCGTGCGACGGCAGGAACCTGCACCGGCAGAGTCCTGCCCGCGCCGGCCCTGCCGGCGGGCCCGGACGCGACGGATCATGGCGGGGCCGGCCCGCCGGAGGCCGGGTCACGACAGGGCGAGGGTGGATTCGTATGGGTGTCGCAGGAGCAGGCGGCGTTGCGGGGACCGGTGTCAGGAGTCGATGGTTCCGGCGCTACCCGGCCGTGGACAGGCCCGCGCGGCTGCGCCTCGTCGGTTTCCCGCACGCCGGCGGCACGGCGACCCTCTTCCACGGCTGGGCGGCCCGCCTCCCCGGCGACGTGGAACTGCTCGCCACCCAGTACCCCGGCCGTCAGGAGCGGCTCGCCGAACCCTGCGCCGAGTCCATGGCGGAACTCGCCGACCGTGTCACCGATGCCCTGGAGGACGTCCTCGGCGACGAACTCGCGTCCCCCCTCGCACTGTTCGGGCACAGCCTCGGCTCCGCCGTCGCCTACGAGGTGGCGCGCCGTCTCGACGAGCGGCACGGCATCGTGCCCGAGCGGGTCGTCGTCTCGGGACGCGGCGCCCCGCACACGGAACGCGGCGGCACCCTGCACCTCCTCGACGACGACGCTCTCGTCGCCTCCGCCCGGGGCCTGGGAGACCTGGGATCAGCCGTCTACGACGATCCCGATCTGCGCCCGCTGCTGCTGCCCTCGCTGCGCGGCGACTTCCGCCTCATCGAGTCCTACCGGCCCACCGAGCCGGCACCGCTGCGCGCCCCGATCACCGCGATCGGCGGCGTGGACGACCCCGGTTGTTCCCGGTCCGACCTGCTGTCCTGGCGGACCCTGACCACGTCCGCGTACGAGCACCAGGTCTTCCCCGGCGACCACTTCTACCTCGTGCCGAACGAGGCGCAGCTGCTGAGCTATCTCAACCGGCGGTGGTGAGCCCCGCGCTCGCCTGGGACCTTCTGCTGCTGAGGTACGAGAGCAGCATCGGCAGGGAGCTGGTCAGCAGCAGTACGGCGCTGCCCGCGGCGAGCACGCCCGAGCCGCCCCACTTCTGCCAGGAGCCGCCCGCGAGCAGCCCGACCGCCACACAGCTGGGCGCCCACAGCAGGCTGCCGAGCAGGGACAGACCGAGATAGCGGGCCCAGGGCACGCCGGCCGCGCCGCACATCACGGGCACCAGCGTGCGCAGCGCCGCGTTGAACCGGCCGAGCAGTACCGCCCGCGCGCTGTACGTGCCGACGGTGTGCAGCGCCGCGCGGTAACCGCGCGAGCCGGTGACGCGCGCCGGCAGGTTCGCGGCCAGCCGGGGCCCCCACCGGCGCCCCAACAGATGACCGATCACGTTGCCCGCCAGCGCGCCGAGCACCGCCATCGCGATCGCGGCGGACACCGGTAGCGCGCCGTGGTGCGCGAGCACCCCGCTCGCCATCAGGGCCGTCTGCGAAGGGAGCAGCATGCCGAGCAGCGGAAGCGAGGGCTCCGCCATGGGAAGCAGGAAGACGATCAGCAGCGCCAGCCACGCGGGGACAGCCGCCAACTGTTCCTGGATCCACGCCATTTCGGTCCCCTCGCCGTACCGTCGCCCCGTCGGTCGGAGCTCGTACAGCAGATCGCGCGAGGAGGGCCCGGCACATCGCAGCTGGGCCCAGTCCTGCCCGGTAGCCGGCGCCCACTGCGATGGTGGAGCTAGCTGGGTGGTCCGAGCCGGAAGGGTCTCATAGCGTGCGCCGCATGCACTCTCCGACGATCTGGACCCGCCTCCACGAGCGCGGCTACGTACTCGGCAGCTGGCCCTGGCGCGCGGCGCTGTTCCTGCTGAGCAGCGTGGGTCTCGGCCTGGCCACCCTGCTGACCCTGGTGCTGCTCGCCGTGGTGGGCGGCGTGCTCACCGTCGTGGTCGTGGGGCTGCCGCTGCTCCTCGTCCTCGTCCTCGCCGGGGTGCCGCTGGCCTCGCTCGAGCGCCGCAGGCTGCGGCTGATCGACAGCGAGCCGATCGCCGATCCGCACCGCGAACCCGCTCGCACCGGCCTCACCGCCTGGCTGCGCACCCGGCTCCAGGAACGGGCCACCTGGCGCGAACTCGGCTACGCCGTGCTCTTCGGCTTCCTGCTGTGGCCGCTCGAAGCGCTCGTCGTGGGCTCGGTCCTCCTCGTGTGCGGCGGACTGCTCGCGACGCCGCTGATGATGGCGGCGGACGGCGAGGAGGCGCGGGTCCTGAAGATGTGGATCGTGGACAGCTGGCCCGGCGCGCTCGGGGCCGCGCTCGGCGGGCTGCTCCTGCTGCCCGCCCTCGCCTATCCGCTCGGCGCGATCGCCGCGGGACGGGCCGCGCTGACCCGCTTCCTGCTGGCTTCGCCGACCGGCGAACTGAACTCCCGCATCAAGGAGCTGGGCCGCTCCCGGATGCGTCTGGTGGACGCCTTCGAGGCGGAGCGGCGCCGCATCGAGCGCGATCTGCACGACGGGGCGCAGCAGCGGCTCGTCGCCCTGTCGATGACGCTCGGCCTGGCCCGCCTCGACGCACCGCCAGAGGGGCCGATCGGTCCGCTGCTCGCCAAGGCGCAGGACGAGGCGGCCACCGCGCTCGTCGAGATCAGGGAGCTGATCCGCGGCATCCACCCCCAAGTCCTCACCGACCGCGGTCTGGTGGCCGCCGTCGAGGACCTCGCGGACCGCTCCGCGATCCCCGTCGACGTGGACCTCGACCTGCCGACCCGGCCCCCGGAGGCGATCGAGACGGCCGTGTACTTCGCGGTCAGCGAGGCCCTCGCCAACGTCGCCAAGCACAGCGGCGCGAGCCGGGCGGCGGTACGGGGCCGGCTGACCGGGGGACAGCTGTCCGTGGAGGTCGAGGACGACGGTCACGGGGGCGCCGACACCGCGCTTGGCACGGGTCTGCAGGGCGTCGCCGATCGTGTCTCGGTCCTCGACGGACGCCTGCTATTGTCCAGTCCGCCCGGCGGCCCCACCGTGTTCCGCCTGCGTATCCCCTGCCCAACCGTCTGATCTCATCGCGTGATTGAGGAACTGATGCTGCGCGTCGTGCTGGCCGAGGACAGCGTTCTGCTCCGTGAGGGGCTCGTCGGCCTCATGGAGCGCTTCGGCCACCAGGTGGTCGCCGCGGTGGGTACCGCCGAGGAGCTGACCGAGGCCGTCGCCGCGCACGGACCCGACATCGTGGTGACCGACGTGCGGATGCCGCCCGGCTTCTCCGACGAGGGCCTGCGGGCCGCGCTGGCCCTGCGCCGCAGCCGGCCCGGCCTGCCGATCCTGGTCCTCAGCCAGTACGTCCAGCGGTCCTACGCCGAGGAACTGCTGGACTCCTCCGACGGCACCGGCGTGGGTTACCTGCTCAAGGAACGCATCGGCCACGTCGAGGAGTTCGACGACGCGGTGCGCCGGGTCGCCGAGGGCGGCACCGTCGTCGACCCCGAGGTGGTGCGCCAGCTGATCAGGCACCGCCGCGACCCGCTGGCCCGGCTCACCGCGCGGGAGCAGGAGGTGCTCGCGCTGATGGCGGAGGGCAAGTCGAACGCGTCGATCGCGGCGGCCATGGTGGTGAGCGAGGGCACGGTCAGCAAGCACTTCGGCTCGATCCTGACCAAGCTCGACCTGTCCCTCGACGACACGACCAACCGCCGGGTCCTCGCCGTCCTCGCCTATCTGCGCGGCCGGCCCGGGGCGGACGCGGACCAGACCGCCTGACCGGGATTCACGAACTGCTGCGGGTCCTGCTCATTGCCGTCCGGCAGCCACGAGGCCATGACCTGGACGGACTCGCGGTGACCGTCCGTCGTCAGTCCCCGCAGACAGCGGTCGCCCTTGGCCCGCTGGTCCTCGCGCGGCACCGAGGCGAACACATCCGCCACGAACAACGCCGACGTCGCCCGGACACGGAGCACGTCATGTGCGTCCACACACTCACCGTGCCCCTGAACAAGGTCGACACACAGACCTGACGGAGCCCTACTAGACGGTCAGCAGCCCGCGCTGCGCCGCGACGGCCCCGAGCTGGAAGCGGCTGCGCGCGCCGAGCTTGGTCATCAGCTCGGCGGTGATCCGCCGGCTGGTGCGCACGGAGACCCCGAGCTTGCGGGCGATCACCTCGTCGGTGAGCCCGCCCGCCATCAGGCCGAGCACCGCGCTCTCCTCGTCGCTGAGCTCCTGCGTCCGCCCCGCCGGCCGCTCCTGGCCGAACCGCGACGCCTGCTGCCACACCTGCTCGAACAGGGCGCGCAGCGCGGCCACCGGCCCGGGACTCGACAGCAGGAAGGCACCCCGGTCGGGCTGGTCGGGGTCGAGCGGCACCAGGGCCTTGCTCCGGTCCCAGATCACCATTCTCAGCGGCAGCTGCGGCGCCGTCCTGACCTGCCCGCCCTGCTCGCTCAGCCACTGCGCGTACTCGGTGGTCGGCCGGTCGTTGCGGATGCTGTGCGCGTAGACGCAGCGCACCCGCACGGACCGTTCCAGGAGCATCTGGTCGAGCGGTCTCGCCGCGTGCAGCCGGTCGGCCGGCTGGGCGCCGCCGGGCAGCAGCGCCTCGGCTTCCTCGCGGCACTCCTGACTCACCTTTTCGACGCAGGCCTGGATCGCGTCGGGCCCCTGGGCGAACTGCACCGAATCGATTTCTCGGGAATGGGCTCCGCTGCGATATTCGGAGATGAGTTTCTCGGCCGCCAATTTGCTTTGGGAGAGGGACAGCTGGAGTTTCAGCAGATCTCGCTCCTGGGACTGGACGAGCGACCTGAGGCCCAGTTCCGGATCGACCGCCCGGGTGCCTCCGCGGTGTTCCTGAGACGACTGCACCAGAGACAGCTCGGCGAGCTCGCCCAGGGCGTCGGCGGCCCGGTCGAGCGGCCATCCGAGCTGCGTCGCCACGTCTTGCGCGCTCGCGCCCGGCTGCCTCAGCAGAGCGCGGTAGGCGCGTTCCGCGTCCGCTCCGACGCCAATCTCCTCGAGCACGCTGGTCCCCTCCTCTGTCGGCTTCGGAGGTGACCCTAGCCCGCGGGTGTGTTGGCTCATTTTCTCCGGCCGACGTCCGAAAAAATCGAGGAGAAATAGCGACGACAATTTGCTGCGGTACGGTCTGTGGCAGCTGAAGATTTCAGCGACGGAGGGGATTTCAGACCATGCAGAAGAAGACGGGGCTCGTCGTTTCGGTGCTCGGTGCGGTTGCGGTCAACATCGCGCTGATGAGCGGCACGGCCGGCGCCGAGGACCTGCCCTGGACGAGGGTGGGTACCGAGACCACCGTGACCAGCGTGACCTCCGTCGTGGGCGGCACGCTGGAGGACGCTCTGGGCGACGAGGACCTGCCCTGGACCCGGAGCCGGTAGTCGGGGCGGGCCCAGGTCACCGCGTGGCCAGCAGGTGCTCCAGCGGCACCGGCAGGCCCGCGGCGGCGTCGACGACCTCGGCCAGCCGGGCGGTGCGCTCCTGCCAGGAGGACGCCGACAGCGCGACGAAGGCCTGCTGGGCCCGCCGCAGCCGGTCCCCCGCCGAGGCGCCGCCCCGCAGGGCTTCGGCGCAGGCCCGGTCGGTCTCGATGCGGGCCTGAAGGAAGCGGTCCCCGATGTCCTCGGCGGCGGTGAACGCCTCGCCCAGGGTGGCCTCGGCCGCGTCGTACGCCTCCTGCCGCCACTGGGCCTCGCCCAGGGCGCGCAGCGCGTACGCCTCGCCGAGCCGGTCGCCCTGGGCGCGGGTGAGCTCGATGACCTCGTTGCAGGTCGCGATCACTTCGCGCAGGTCGCCGATGCGCAGATAGGCCTCGGCGAGCCGGTACACGTTCTGCGCCCTGCCGCGCACCGACCCGGTCTCGGCGCTCGCCGTGATGGCCTGCCGGGTCAACGCGATCCCGGTGTCGGTCTCGCCGCGCTCCAGCTCGATCTGGGCCAGGAGCCCGAGCGCGTGCGCGGCACTGACCGGGTCGTCGGTCTCCTGGAAGCGGGCGAGCGCGGCCCGGCAGTGCGCGGCGGCGCCGTCGAGGTCGCCGCGGAAGCGGGCGCACAGCGCGAGGTTGCGCAGCACGACGGCGCGCTCGTGCGGGTCGTCGACCTCGTCGAGCAGTTCCATCGCGGACGTCAGCAGGCCATCGGCGTCCTGGTAGCGCCGCTGGTAGATGGCGAGCGAACCGAGCGAGCGCAGCATGACGGTGGCGCCGAAGGTGTCGCCGGCGAGCCGGGCGCTCTCCAGGGCGCTCTGTGCGGCCTGCTGCCAGTTCTCCTGGTAGTTGCGCATCTCGAACAGGGGCATGGCCCGCGCGGTCAGCTCCCAGGCGTGGGCGGTGGCGGCGTGCTGCGCCGCCGCACCCACCATGGCGAGGATGGTGCCCCGCTCCGCCTCGAACCACTCCAGGGGGTCGGCGAGCAGCTCCGCCACCGCGTCCGCCGGGAGTTCGAGGGTGAGCCGGGCCGAGTGCCCCGGCAGGTGGCCGGCCCCGTAGAGGAGCTGGTGCGCGGAGCCGGCGAGGGTGAGCAGCGTCCCGTAGGCCCGCTCCAAGGCGTCCGCACGCTCCTCGGCCGAGTCCTCCTCATGCACGCGTTCCCAGGCGAACAGGCGCAGCAGCTCATGGAAGCGGAACCGTGCCGACGGCCCCGTCTGCGTCATGCACAGTTCCAGCAGCTGGGCGTCCACCAGCTGTTCGACCAGGTCTTCGGCCTTCATCAGGTCCACGTCGAGCACCGCCGCGCCCGCCCACGCGGCGAACCCTTCCACGGGGAGCAGCGCCAGACGCCGGAAGAGCGTGGCCGCGTCGGGGGACAACTCCCGGTAGCTGAGCCAGAATCCGGCCCGCACCCCGCCGTCGGCGGGGCTGAGCACGTCGAGTCGGCCGGCCCCGTCCTCCAGGCGGGCGGCGAGCCGCTGCAGTGACCGGTAGGGGCGCGGAGTGAGCCGGCCCGCGGCGATGCGCAGGGCGAGCGGCAGATGTCCGCACAACTCCGCGATCCGTGCCGCGGCCTCGGGCTCGGCGGCGACCCGGTCCGGCCCGATCACGGTGGCGAGCATCCGGTTGGCCTCGTGCGTCGTCATCACGTTCAGTGGGAGCTGGACCGCGCCGTAGTCGCTGACCAGTTCGTCCAGCGGGTCCCGGCTGGTGATCAGAACGAGACACCGGCCGCGACCGGGCAGCAGCGGCTGGATCTGGAGGAACGAGCGCACGTCGTCCAGGATGACGAGCAGCTTCCGGTGGTTCAGCAGGGAGCGGTACAGCGCGGAACGCTCCTGGACCCCCGCCGGTATCTGCGCGCTGGACACACCGAGGCCCCGGAGCGCCTGGTCGAGGACGGACAGGGACGACAGCGGCCGGTTGGACTTGTGATAGCCGTGTACGTCGATGAAGAGCTGCCCGTCGGGAAAGTGGTCGGCGATCCGGTTCGCCCAGTGCACGATCAGTGCGCTCTTGCCGATCCCGCTCACACCGGTGATGACGGCCACCGCTGGCGCGGACCCGTCGGCGCTGTCGCGCAGTAGCGCGTCCAGCGCCTCGATCTCGGTCTCGCGGCCGGTGAAAGTGGAGAGAGCGGGCGGCAGTTGAGCGGGGACGCCGGGCGCGGGTCCGGAGGGGGTCGCGGGTGGGGTGGGCGCCTTTGTCGTCGCGCCGGCCGGCCGGGGCTGTTCGGGGCACGGCTCGGGCCGCGGCCCGGGGTCGTCGGAGTTCTGCAGGATTCGGCGGTGCACCTCCTGCAGTACGGGGCCCGGTTCGATGCCGAGTTCCTCGACGAGGGCCTGACGCCCTTCGCGGTAGACCTGAAGGGCGTCGGCGCGCCGTCCGGCCATGTGGTGGGCCTGCATCAGGTGCGCCCGGGCCTGCTCGCGCAGCGGGTTCTCCTTGACCAGTGCCACCAGCTGGCGGCTGACCTTGTGATGGTGGCCGAGCCTCAGCTGGAGGGCCGCGTACTCCTCGCACACATCGAGCCGGAATTCGGCCAGTTGGCCGGAAACATCATCGATGTGAGCTCCGGAGAGGCCGTCGAGTGCGGGGCCCCGCCAGAGAGCGAGAGCGTGCTCGTACAACTTGGTGGCTTCCGCCGCCTGTTCATTGTGGGCCGCCACCATTCGGGCTCGCGCCACCGACTGGTTCAGGTCTTTCAGGTCGATATAGCAGTGCGCGGAGTGAAGTATGTAGCCAGGGTGGC
Organism: Streptomyces rubradiris; assembly: GCF_016860525.1. Classification (NCBI taxonomy): domain Bacteria; kingdom Bacillati; phylum Actinomycetota; class Actinomycetes; order Kitasatosporales; family Streptomycetaceae; genus Streptomyces; species Streptomyces rubradiris. Next base: position 3,853,858 of record NZ_BNEA01000015.1, on the reverse strand, counting down.
TTGTTTCGATCATTTCCACCGGCACGGATGCCTCGCGGAAAATTTTTCGCAGCGATGTAATACAGATGGCGATCTGGTTGCGCGCGGTGGCCGGTGGGTCCCCTTGCCACACCGCTTCGGTGAGGCTGTCGACCGAGACGACGCGGTCACAGGATAGAAGCAGAGTGGCCAGGACCGATCGCTGACGTGCACTGCTGATCCGGATCGGCCGATCGCCGACGGCTGCCTCAAGTGGTCCGAGCAGCTTGAACGACGCCCTTTCGCGCACAGTGACTTCACATCCCCGTCGGCCGTGCGACGCCTTCTCGCCCCGTCTCCCCATGCCTCACGCATGAGGGAATTGGAAGGGCCGCATCTGTAATGATGATGAAAAGGAAGGGGAAGTCAACTGTGTTCCGGCCGTGCAGGTGCTGCGCTTGATCCGATTCACGGCATTGGTCCGCGATGTGTTCGACATAAAAGCGTGACTTACGTGGTGAAGTATCCCCGCGATCTTGGACACTCGTTCTTTTTGAGTCGAAACCATCTGGTTACCTACCGGAGTGTGTAGCGGACGTGTCGGGCGTGGAAGTGGCGGCGGACGATGTGGCGTTGGCGTCGGCGTCGGCGTCGGTCGAGGAAGAGTGGGGACTCGCGGGCCGGATCGTCGGCCGAGCGGGCGCGTGAGGCGTGGACGTGCCGTTTGATGTCCGCGTTCGAGATCTCGTCGGGATCGAGCTCCGGGCTGTAGCCGGGCATCGGTTGCGGTTCGATGCGCTCAGCGTTCCCGACGGGCCAGGCGCTGACGTTCTCCTGTTGCTGCTGGTAGGCGCGGCGTGCCGGGCGCTGCGGGGTGAAGCCGTGGCGGCGCAGCCATGTGCCCACGCCCTGCTCGGTCATGGTGATGCCGACGACCATCCGGATCGGCCCGGCGACCAGGCCGCGGGTCCACAGCGGGCCGCCGATCAGCAACTCCTGGGGGGGAGTCGGCCATCGCCTGGAACAGCACCGCACGGTCCTCCGGGCTGATCAGCTCGCCCGGACCCGAACGGCCCTGACCGGCGCCGCGACCGACTCCCGGCCCACGGCCTCGTACCTGCGCCACCAGATGCCCGCAGACCTCTCGCAGACGCCGAACACCTCGGCCGCCTGCAGGCACGTCCGTACCTGTCCCGCCTCCAACGCGGCCCCCACCCGCAGCCGCCCCACTTCCTGCGCGGCAGCCGACAGCCGTCGCGCATCCCCCAGCTCGATCACACCTTGGCAACGAGCAAGGCAAGCAGATCAGTTCGCCTCAACAAGCGGCGACACTGACAAATCACGGGGCCATGAGAACGGCTGGATCGAGCGAACCAAGCACGGCCTCCTTCGGCCGGAAGTGGTGCCGTGCCCGAGCCACCGCCGGTCTCCCCGCCGACTTCCGGTTTCTACGACCTTCGTCACACCGGACACACGCTCCCGACCCGTTCCGGCGCCAGCCTGAAGGACACGATGGTCCGTGCCGGTCAGTCGTCCGAGAAGGCCGCGCTGATTCACCAGCACTCCGACGAGGAGCGGCAACGCGACATCGCCGTCGGCCTGAACGACCTGGTCCGCGCCGAGCGCGCGAAGCACCACACCGACAAGAGCGCGCACCACAAGCAGAAGCCCACCGGCAGCTAGCCGCCGCTTGTGGTGCGGATGTGGTGCGCGCCCCGCCCACTGGTCCAGATAACAAACAACCCCCGGGTCTCTGACCTGGGGGTTTCTCATGGAGCGGGTGACGAGAACCGAACTCGCGCTCTCAGCTTGGGAAGCGACGGCGCTTCAACGACCAGACTGTGCCTGACCTCGGCGAATGCGATCTGGTGATGCCCTTATGGGGGCGGCATGGCACCGGTGTTGACCGTACTTGTCCGTCCCGAAGGGCACGCCGGGGGCACGACTACGCAAGGGGTGCGTGGAGTCTTGCGCGCATGGCGCAGGGTTTGCCGTCTGCCGCGCCGCTACGGCCCCGGTCTTCGCAGGCGAGGGCCGCGCCGTCCGCCCTCCAGCGAGTCCACATGAGGCAGTCATGCAGAGTGTCAGGGGCGGGCCAGCGCATCCCTCTCGCACCACTGAGCAGTGACCGGGCTCACCACCGTCCAACAGACTTTTGCTCGGCCTTTGCGCAGCTCACGGACGTGAAGGCGCGACGGCTAACTAGGGTCGAAGGCCCGGGTGGTCAGCGGAGAGGGAGATGTCAAGTCATGAGTGACAGCGGCGAGGTGCTCGACATCAAGATCGAGGATCTCAAGGCGACAGCGCCTCGCTTTCACCATCAGAGCGTTGCCCTCGCGCAAGCGCTCACGAAGTTGAAGCACGGGCTGGCCGCGGCCGGCTCTCCCTGGGGAGACGACGAGCAGGGCGAGAAGTTCCACAAGGCGTACGGCCCGCACGTGAAGCAGATCGAGCAGTCCACCCAGATCCTGGTCGACGGCCTGGCCAGCATCGAGGAGGCCATGGTGGACATGGCCGACGGTCACATCGACAACGAAGAGCTGATCCGAGGCATGTTCAACCGGATCCGCGTCGATCACGGCACCAAGGGCGACGGCAAATGAGCGTCGCGGACAAGGCCCGCGAGGTCGTCCAGGACCTGACGGGCATGTGGTGGCCGGATGCCGACGAGGACGGACTGCGGGATGCCGCGAAGGCGTGGCGGGCCTTCGCCGACGACGTCGACGACGTCACCTCCGGTGCCAACAAGGCGGCGCGCTCCATCATCGAGCACAACAAGGGTGAGGCCATCTCCGCCTTCGCCGACCCGTACTGGCGTCGTTATTACCACGACGGTCATGGTTGGCTGAAGGATCTGGCTGATGCCGCCCGCGACATGGCCAAGGCGCTGGACGCGTACGCGGACGCCGTACACAGCGCGAAGAAGAAGCTGGAACACGAGCTGGAGATCGTCGGCGCCACCCTCGTCGCCGGTACCGCCCTGGCCATCTTCACCGCGGGCATCTCGGAGGGCGCGGCAGCGGCGGCCGCGGTCACTGTCGCGGACATGGCCGCCGGCCTGGGCATCGCGGTGACCGAGGAGATCGCCACCATCGCGGGCACCACCCTGGCCACCGCGGCTTTCGCCGGCGTCGAATCCATCACGGTGGATCTCGCCGTGACCCAGCCCATGTCCATCGCCCTTGGGGAGCAGAAGGGCGGGCTCAGCCTCGATGAGGCACGTGAGGCCGGGCTGTACGGCGCTCTCCTGGGCGGTGCCCTCGGTGGAACCGGGGCAACGGTACGAGCTGCGCGCAACGCGGGAGGCTTCACAGAGCTCCTCGGCGATGTCCGGCTGCCCACCTTCGGCCCGGCGGTGGCCTTGCCCGAGGGGGCGAGCCCCTCTCTGGACGAACTCGGCCTGCTCATCAAGGGAGACGGGGAACCCAACGCTTGGCCGCGCAGCAAACGCAAGGGAAGGGTGAACCCTCAGTACCGGGCGGATGTCGTCGGCGACGAGGGAAAAAGCGGGGCTCACACCCTGGCCAAGCATGTGAAAGTCACGACCCGGGAGCTGCGTGCCCGACTGCGAGCAGAGCCTGCAAGAGAGAGGGTCTCGCGATACGTCGACGAGGCGTCGGCGCAGAGGCACACCGACGGCGTGGTACTCAAGCGTCAAAAGGAGATCGACGCGTGGCTCGCGAAGGATAAGGGACGGAAGCTTGAGCTGGAAGCACATTTCGATGAGCACACCGGCTTGAGCCTATCCCGGGAGAATTTCCGTAACGGGCTACCCCCGGAGTGGGTCAAGGGTGCCAGAGTGATTCTCAAACGTGACCCGTCAGGTGAAACTGGCTACCGCGTACTTACATCTTATCCCGTCCCTTAAAACCGACAGGTCTGACTGCAACGATGACACCGACGAATGACCGATTCCAGGAGCTGCGTCGGCTCCTCCAGGCGTATGAGCAGCCAAGTCATGGCTTCGACGACACGATGGAGGTACCGGGAACGGCGCTGAGCGCATATCTGCGAGTAGCCGCCTTCGTCCCGGAGCGCGCGGCAAGGGCCGTTCGGGAGATCCAGGACCTCCTCGCGGCGGGCCTGTTCAGTGACGAGATCGCTGATGACGTTGATCTGCTGCCCCGCATCCATCCACCCCAAGGCGTCGGTGTCGAGGACTGCCTGCGTGTCATCCAGGCACATCTTGAGCGTTTCCTGGCGGCTCCTCCGCGACCTCGGCCCTCGTTCCGGCCTGCAATCCCCTGGGAGTGGCGCGAGCGTTTCCCTGCCCTGGCTCAATTCCTCGGTGCTTACTTCTACCAGGACAGCCTCAAGCTTGAGTACAACTCACACGCGGAAGCGGTCGACGATTACCTCTCCGGCGAGGCGACCGAGGATATCGAGAAAGCTGCATTCGAAATCGGCGAACTCCTGCATCTGGATCAGTCAGAAGACCAACTGCGCGAGGCAGCTGCCACACTCGGCCTTGAGGAGCCACTTCCGGCCGGGGTCTCCTTGCGCCAGTGGCTTATCGATCTACAGGGTCTGATCAGGTACCACCTGCGCGCGAGCACGTCCTGACGAGGGCCGTGGTTCGCCGCGCAACGGGCCAGGTCGCCGTTCCGCATTCCCGTCCCTGAGATCACCGCTCCCCGCATCGGTGAGTGGCGGGCGGAACGGCTGCGCACCACCAGAGCCAAGACGACTGTCGCCAAGGTTTACCGGCTCCTCAAAGGCATCCTTGAGACGGCCGTGGATGACGGCTTGATCAGTCGCAACCCGTGTCGGATCAAGGGCGCGGGCAAGGAGTCCGCCACCGAGCGGCGCATTGCCACCGTCGCCCAGGTCGACGCCCTCGCCGACGCGATCGGTATCCGCTGGCGGCTCATGGTCTACCTCGGAGCCTACGGCCCCATGCGCCCGGAAGAGCTGGCCGGCCTCCGCCGCCGGGACGTCGACGCCGACAACCTCGTCATCCGTGTCCGCAGGGCCGAGCCGTAGCGGACCAAACGGCAAGCGCCCTCCCGGCCTTCCTCCGCAAGGAGCTGAGGCAGCACCTCGCGTGGTTCACCGACAACAAACAACCCCCGGGTCTCCGACCTGGGGGTTTCTCTCTGGAGCGGGTGACGAGAACCGAACTCGCGCTCTCAGCTTGGGAAGCGACGGCGTTTGGACAACCGCGTCCCTGTTGACCTGTGGTTATGCGATTCTGTGGCGGTCCTGGGAGGGTGCGTTAGCACTGCTGCTGACCGTTGTTGTCCGCTCTCAAGGGCACGCTGTGGGCACGGCGCCGTAGTGCCATGTCGGCGGCAGCCGGGCAGACCCTCCGGTCCGGGTGACCTCGGCTCGCATGTCAAGCACCTCAGCAGAGCCCCGCCTCTCATGACATCTGCTTCAGACCGCGCAGAGCGTCGACGACTCGTACGTGGAGGCTGCCGGTTTGCGCACCCGCTCCGACGCGGAGGCTGGCCTCGACGTCGTTGGTCTGCATGGCCACATGTCCGAACCGGGCCGAGAACCTGACCAGACCGGGCGAGGTTTCCGCATGCACGCCGGGCACCTCTACGGTCAGCTTCACCTCACAGCCCACGCCGTCGGCGTGGGCCGCAAGGATCTCCTCCACGTCACGAACGATCGGCGACAGCGCCTCATCCAGGAGACCATTCGGTATGCCGATCGACCGCCGGGCAATCTCGACGCCACTGCCACGCAGAGTGGTCAGAGTCAGGCAGACGCTCCTGGCGCTGTAAATACCGGGATGGTGCAACACGTACACGGCCGTCAGCGCTGCCTGCACGGCTCCGACAACGGGACCGACGGCCGCCGCCGACTTCAAGTCCCAGGCATGCGCGATTTCGCGAAGCCTGCGCGGAGCCAGCCCGGTGATCATGTTCTCGATGCCTTCGAGCGCACGGTCCCCCATGTGCCAGGAGCCACCGAGACCGAAAGAGAGAAGTTGTCCCTCTTCACCCACAGCAAGTACGGAGTCGTCTTCGGTCACACCGACCGGGAACAAAGCCACGCGGAGCCCGGCGGACAGGTGGTCCAACTTGATGAGCTGGAACCTGGCCTTCTCCGGATCGATGGAAAACCCGATAGAGGCCACCTCCCGGCCCGGTTCCACCGGCCGGTGATCGAGGCCGTAGAACTCACTCAGAAAGGCTTTCGCGGCAGGAAACAGCGACAGAGACATTCCGTAGCTCTCCGTCATCGCTGCAAGCCGCAGCGCTGCCTGCATCGCCTCTTGCTCGGCGTTCCTCCCTGCGGTCCAACCGATCCTCTCCGGAGCCCGGTGGTGCTGAGTCACTCGTCCACCACTTCGATGCCGAGACGCTCCAGCAGAGCTGTGCAAGATCGGCACGGTTTCGCATGACGTCCGTGCTCCGGATCTCCTTCGGGGCGAATCTTTCTCGTCACTATGGCCGACCCCGAAAAATGCCCCGTCGCATCGTCGAGGGTCGTTCTCCCCCCGCTCGGAAGCTGCTCGTCCAAGCCCCACAACTGATCGGAGATAAGTGCGGTCTCCGCGCAGTAACCCATGAACGGTTCCCGCTGCGCGGCAGGAAGCTGCTGAAAAAACTCGGAAACCGCAGGATGTAGATCCGGGTCCGAATCCGCGTCGAGGTCGGCCTGGCTGAAGATCTTGCCGTTCACCAGCAGGGACGCGGCGGTCATCGGAATATGCTCAGGCATAGTAGTCCTCCGCGTGTTCGAGCGGATAGCCACGCGAGTAATTCATGAACGCCGAGTACTTGTCATTTCCGAGGAAGTACTCGCCGCTGTGATGCAGGTAGAAGAACCGCCCCGCTTCGTCCATGAGGATCGTGCCACCGTCGTACGTGTCGTGCGCGACGGGGAAGACCTTTTTCCCCAGTCCGTCGGCGAGTTCTTGAACGTCTTCCGCTGCGCCCCGGTACATGAGGGCCGGAAGGAACATCACGGTGTCTTCGGGAGAGTCGTGCAGGGGTGCCACAAGGCCGACATGCTCGCGCAGAAAATCGAGAGCGGGCTGGATGACGTCAAGACTGCCGCCGTCCCTGCGGAATGATGCCTGACAGTCCTCGATCTCGGTGGCGGCGAGGTCGTCACACCTACGGCCCGGGTGCCATCCGGCCTTCGCCAGCCAGGCGTCAACTGCCTCGGGCGACTTCAATGTGGACACAGTTTTTATCCTTTTCCAGGTCAAACAGCGGTGACGCCGATCAGCGGAAGCATGCGCGCGCAGGAGGCGCAGGGCGGCTTGTACTCCCCGTGGCTCAAGAATCCAGGCTTGTCCGGTTTCATGTCGCCGATCTGCCGCGTATGCACCTGTGCTCCCTCCATCACCCTTCTGATGTCATCGGTGGTCCGTATGTCGACACCGTCACGCTCTGATATAGCGTGCAGTCGGTCGGAGATCAGCGCCACTTCAGCGCACTTTCCGTGCCCGACACCCGTATTTCCACCCTCGGCCTGTGTCTGTCGGTCGATGTCGTCCAGGACGGACTGCAGGGCGGGATGTGTATCCAGATTCTCTTGCGGATCCGGGTTCTGGGGATTCTTTTTCAGCCTCGACACACTGGTGTGTCCCGTCAGGATCCCTTCGTGTCCGGCGATGATCGCGGCGTGGTCGCGGTGGCGGCCCTGGTCGTCGGCCTGGGTGAGCAGGCCGAAGAAGGTGCGCTCGGCGGTCAGGGAGACGGCGGCCAGGGACTCGGAGACGAAGGCTTCGGGCTTGATGGTGCGGATTCGTGCCAAGAGCGGGGCGGTCCTCACTCGGTGGCCAGGGGGCGGGCACCCATGGCTCACCGTCGACGGGGGCGGTGGGGGCGTCAGGTGTGGGGAAGTTGGCCGGCCGGCTGCCGCGCGGCTCGCTGAGCCGACCGCGGCTTTTCCGGGGCTGTCGTCAACATAGCCACACCCAGTGCGGACAAGTCCAGCCCCAAACGGCCAGATCTCTGACGGCAGAAAGGCGGTCGGAAAACAGGTCGGAGAGGGCGGTGGGAAAACGGTAGGGCACGATCGGCCGCTGACCAAATAGTTGCCCAGGAACCCGAGCCAGAAGGATCACATCGACAAACCGTTGACGTCTGCGGGCGGCGAAGCTACAACACAACACCCCACGTCAGACACCCTGTCGGCGCTGCTCGACGCGCGGGCTGACGAGATGGGCGTACCCCCGCGTGCCGTGTGCGCGGGGCGCAACATAGCCGACGATCGCCGGTTAACCAAACCGGCGAGTGCACGCTACAACGGAGCCATGGCAGCACGTTCACTGGAAATCGGCCCAGCCGGAATAAGGGCCGCCCGGAACATCGAAATTCTCCGCACCGAGCGCGGTCTCCCGCAGCGGGAGCTTGCCGCTCGTGTCACCGCTCTCGGCCGGCCGATGTCCAACACGATGCTGTCCCGCATCGAACGCGCGCAGCGCCGCTGCGACATCGACGACCTGGTCGCCATCGCACAGGCGCTGCACGTGCCGGTCCCGGCCCTCCTCCGCGGCCCGGCGACCACCTGAACCCGACTTCGCCACTCCGAGAACCCCCACGCCGCCCCCACCTCCAGAACCGCCGCCCCGCCTCCGCCCCGAGTGAGGAGCCACCGCACTTGCGCCCACCCGCAATACCCCCTGCTCGCTTCCGTCTTCAGCGCGCCCCGAAGGAGGTGATCACCCATGGCTGACCGTCTGCTGACGGTGGGCGAAGCCGCCGAACAACTCGGCACGGGCGAACGGTTCGTGCGCCGCCTCATCGCCGAACGCCGCATCCGCTACGTCAAGCTCGGCCGCCCGGTCCGCATCCCGGAGAGCGCCGTCACCGAGTACATCGAGGCACGCACCGTCGAGCCGGTCCGCCGCACCCGCCTCCGGTACGGGAGGGCAGCCTGATGGCAGGACGCAGACCACAGCGCCGACGCGAGTTCGGCACCGTACGCCGGCTCGCCTCGGGCCGGTGGCAGGCCCGTTACGTCGGCCCGGACGGGACCCGCCACAAGGCCCCCGAGACGTTCGACACCAAGACCGACGCGCAGGACTGGCTCAACCTGGTCCGCGCGGACATCGACCGCAACCAGTGGCGGAACCCGGACGCCGGCGCGGTCAACTTCGAGAAGTACGCCCTGCGGTGGCTGGAAGAGCGCGGCCTGGCACCGACCACGGTCGACCGCTACAGCGGCCTGCTCCGCCTGCACATCCTGCCGGCCTTCGGCGGCAAAGACCTGGACGAGATCACCCCGCCCTCCGTCCGCGCCTGGCGTGCCGAACGGCGAAAGGCGACGGGCGCCACCACGGTCGCCAAGTCGTACCGGCTGCTGAAGGCGATCCTCCAGACCGCGGTCGACGACGACCTGCTCCCGACCAACCCGTGCCGCATCAAGGGCGCCGGCAACGAGGAGGCCGACGAGCGCCCCACCGCGACCGTGGAGCAGGTCTTCGACCTCGCCGACGCCATGGGCCCGCGCTGGCGGCTCATGGTCCTGCTCGGCGCCTTCGCCTCTCTCCGCCCCGAGGAACTGGCCGAGCTGCGCCGGCACAGTGTCGATCTCGACGAGTGCTCCCTGCGGATCACGCACGCCTCGCCGGAGCTGACGAACGGTAAGCGGGTCACCGGCGCCCCCAAGACCCGCGCGGGCAAGCGCACGTGTACCTGCCCGACTTCCTGCTGCCGGAGCTGCGCCGGCACCTTCGGTGGTTCGCGGAGAAGGAGCCGGACGGCCTCCTCTTCGTAGGCGAGAAGGGCGCTCCGTTCCGCCGCTCGACCTTCGGCCGCAAGTGACGCAAGGCCAGGAAGCAGGTCGGCATGCCGGACAACTTCCGCTTCTACGACCTCAGGCACACCGGCAACACCCTCGCCGCCGACTCCGGCGCCAAGCTGAAGGACCTCATGGTCCGCGCCGGCCAGTCCTCGGAGCGCGCCCAGCTGATCTACCAGCACTCGACGGCGAAGCACCAGCGCAAGCTGGTCCAGGGCATCGACGCCGAGGTCCGGCAGCAACTGAGCGAGTCGCTCGCCGACAAGCGCACAGCGCGCGAAGGATGAGGACGCACGCACGCGAGTCCGGCCGGCTACACGCAGGACCAGGTAGAACCTGTCCGGCTCACGGCACAGCACTTCCCGGGTGATGCCCACGGACTTCCTCGGGGTTCGCTGTCACCCGAGGTCACCGTAAAACTGGCCTGGCAGTCTGCCGTTCAGCCACCGCCTTGTCCCCGCCGTACCGCGTGCGGAGGCCAGTAGATCCCCTCACCCTGGAGGTGCCCCTGAGCCCCGACATCCCACTCGATCCCTCCACCCCCGGCCGCGTCCCGGCGATCTGCTGGGTCGGCCCCCGCCACTTGGCCGGCGACGACGGTCGCCTCTACGACACCGTCGCCGACACCCTCACCGCTATGGGCTGGACGAGTCTGACGATGGTCCGCGGCCTGCGGGAGCCGCAGGAGGCACCGGAGGACCGGCAGGTTGTGCGCAGCACCGTCTTGCACCTCAGCCCCGACACACTGCGGTGGGCCCAATGGGTCCTGGCGGACGAGCCGTTCCTGCTCGGCGACCTGCCGATCGCCTGGCACGTATCGGCCCACGCCGACACGAGCAGCCCGCTCGCGCAGTGGTCGGCGTACTTCACCCCCGATATCCCCGGGGAGGCCATCGCCGACTTCCTCGTCGCGCTCGACGCACGCCGGCACCCCGCAACTCCGTTCGGCGGCACCGAGCTGGTCCTTGAGGCGGTCACCGGGCACGGCTGGCTCCTCGACATCGACCAGCCGCACACGGGAGCGATGGACGCGACCTTCACCACCCACCTCAGCTACGGCACGGTGCCGCCCCTCATCCAGGACGGCGACCCCCAGGCCCTCACCCGCGACGAGCTGGACGGGTGGCAGGCGTGGGCCGAGCCGGTGCTCGGCGGGGGATGCCTGTGGGCGGCATCCTTCAGCTCCGGCGTCCCCCACGACCTGGTCGCCGCCTTCGCCCGCTCGGTCAGCACCACCGCGCCAGTCCTGCGCCGGGTGCTCCCGGAGAGCACCCGTGACCGCCTCCTGCGCGCTCCGGCCATCTGACGGCCCAGTCCGATACGGGCGGATAAACCCGAGGGCCTGTGGACCGGGGCCGTTACGCGCCCGAACTACGACATGGCCTCGGTCGCTTCCGCCCCGACCGGAATGGTGAAGCCCGGCATCCCATTGGGTGCCGGGCTTCACCATGCTCGGAAAGCGTGGACATCGCCGAGGGTGGCACGGCAGCCGTCGGGACGTTGGACAACCGCGAGGCTGTGAGCCGGTCCGGGACCTCTGCTGGGCCAAGGGCGTTGAAGGTCCCGCCGCTGCTCTCGCTCGGTCAGCCGAGGCGGAACTGTTGGTGGTTGCCGTCGCTGCCCGGGGCCTGGACTAGGCCGTGTGTCGAAAGTGGATCTTGGGCTGTGAATGATCGTGGTTCATGGGTCGGGGAGATCTCACGGACGAGCAGTTGGCGGTGCTGGAGCCGTTGTTGCCGAAGGGGGCCAGGGCGGGGCGGCCGCCCGTCTGGCCTCGGCGGCGGTTGATCGACCGTGGTCACGGCCGGGCAGCGCGGGACTCTCCGCAGTTCGAACCGGTGCCGGATAAGGTCTGCGTGCCTCGCATTGGGCCCGGCCGGCCACGCATCCGTCCCAGTCGGGTGCGTGCTGACAAGGCGTACGCCTCCCGCAGGAACCGCGCCTACCTGCGTCGGCGAGGGATCCGATGCACCATTCCCGAGAAGGCCGACCAGGCACGCAACCGCCGAAAACTCGGCTCCCGCGGTGGCCGGCCGCCTCATTTCGACCCGGTCGACTACCGCGAGCGCCATGCGGTCGAGTGTGGGATCAACCGCCTCAAGAGACATCGCGCGGTCGCCACGAGATACGGCAAGCTTGCCGTTCGCTACGAGGCCATGGTGCTGGTCGCAGCCATCGGAGAGTGGCTGCGACCAGCACCTTCGCGACACTCGGGCGCCTGACTCTCGCCGGGGACGTTCCACCCTGACCAAGGGGATCTACCCGCAGCGCGGACGAGGCGTCCGCTGGATGACCGCTCACGCTTGCCGGCTCAGCCGAGGTGCTTGCTGAAGAACTCGGCCAGCTTGGCGACGGCGGGAGTCACGTACTGGTCGCGGTCGTACAGGTCAACGTGGGTGGCGCCCTCGACGAGGAACAGCTCGGCGTTGCCGGGGCTGTCGGCGACGGCCTTCTCGGAGAAACCACGGGTCACCGCCTCGGTGCCGGCGATCATGAGCAGCGGGCGAGGCGCGATCTTGGCGACGTCGGCGAAGGAGTCGAACTGGTCGAGGAGATCCGCGCTGCGCACGACCACGTCTCCCGTGGAGCGCGGGTGCCTGCCGCGGGGCGTCTTGTAGTAGTCGATGAACTCGGCGACCGGGGCGGGGGTGTCGGCATCGGCCGTCTCGGGAAGCACGGCAAACGTCGTCGCGGGCTTGCCGGCGGCTTCGGCGCTGCGGAGGTTTCCGGAGTTTGCCACCATCTGCTGCCAGCCCTCGGGGTCGGCGCCGCGGAAGAAGCTGGGAACGTCGGTCCCGGAGACGCCGGCCACGGCCTTCATCCGGTGGTCGGTCTGGGCGGCGTAGGGGGCATAGGCGCCGGAGCCGCACACGCCCATCACGCCGATGCGGTCTGGGTCGATCTCGGGGCGGGTGGTGAGGTAGGTGACCGCCGCGCGGAAGTCCTCGGCGCGCTGGAAGGGGTCCTCCAGGCCGCGGGGCATGCCCTCGGATTCGCCCTGGAAGGCGGCGTCGAAGGTCAGGACGGCGAACCCTTCCTTGACCAGGCGTGTGGCGTACACCGCCGGCGCCTGCTCCTTGACTCCGGTCGTGGGGTGGCCGACGACGATGGCGGCGAGCGGGCCGTCGCTGTCCTCGGGAAGGTAGAGGTGACCGGCGAGCTCCAGGCCGTTGGTGGGGAAACGGACGTCGGTCCTCATGTTCTGCTCCTGGGGGAATCAGTGCCGGCCGGCGATCTGCGGGCCTGTGTCCACTGTCCGGCCGACGGCCGGGGCCCGGGAAGGTCGGGCTGCTTCCTAGGAAGGATCTCTCCCAGGCAGAGCTTTTCCCTCGGTGCCATGCTGGAGGAATGGCTGATTCCGCGCATCTTCGTGAGCTCGGTGAGTTCCTCAAGCACCGCCGTGGCGAGCTCACACCGGCGCAGGTCGGGCTCCCCGAGCGCACCCACACCCGACGCCGCGTGCGGGGACTGCGCCGCGAGGAAGTGGCTGAGCTCGCCGCGATCAGCACCGACTACTACGTACGCATCGAGCAGGGCCGGCTGGCACCGTCGCCGCCGGTGCTCGAGTCCCTCTCGCGGGAGCTGCGGCTGGACGCCGACCAGAGGACGTACGTGGAAGGACTGGTCGACCAGGCCGCGCGCGCCGGACACCGCAAGACGCCGCGCCGGTCCCCGCGCCCCAAGGTGCACCCGCACCTGACCCGGCTGCTCGGCCAGCTCACCGGTACACCCGCCATCGTCTTCGGCCCACGCCTCGACATCCTCGCCTGGAACCCACTGGCAGCACAGCTGCTGTGCGACTTCGCGGCCGTGCCCGAGCCCGAGCGCAACTACGTCCGCATGGTCTTCACCGACCCCGTGATGCGCGACATCTACCCGGACTGGGAAGACGTGGCCCGCACATGCGTCGAAGTCCTGCGGATGGAAGCCGGAACGAATCCGACGGACCCAGCCCTCACAGCTCTCGTGGGCGAGCTGGCCGTCGCCGATCAGCAATTCCGGGTCTGGTGGGCCGAGCACCGCGTCGCGCACCAGGACTTCGGCAGCAAACGCATCACCCACTCCCTCGTCGGTGAACTCGCCCTCGACTGGGACACCTTCCGCTACGCCGGTGCACCAGAACAGCAACTCGTGCTCTGGTCGGCCGAACCCGGCACCCTCGACGCGGAACGACTGGCCGACCTGGCCCACGGCACGGCCCAGAGTCCGCAACCTTCGTGAGCATCACTGCTACTGATCTTTTCGAGGAGCAGCGAACCGTCGCCACTTTCGATACACCCCCTAGTTCGGTGCCGCTCAAAAGCGACTCCGCACGGACGACGTGATGGGCGAACGGCCTCCTCAGTGCCGACGAGTACGCCGAGTACATCGCGGAAGACCCGCCTGTTCTCGGCGATCACTGGGCCCGCGGCCGGGTGGGGGCTCCTGTCCGTGGACGGGACGATTGCCGAGGGCCGCCCCGGCGCCGGTCGCCGCAGTGACGCCCTCGGGGAAAAGAGAGCCCGCTCCTCCCTCTTGGACGACCTCTACTGGATGAGGTCCGGCACCAACGGCAGTCCGCGAACGGATGCTAGGAGTGGTCCGCACCGTCCTCGATTTCCGTTGCTGGACGAGGGCCGGCCCATCACGGCCCTGGACGCAGCCGCACCCGGCTTCGCGTACGCGACTTCACACGAACCCGGCCCGCTTGTGGCGCGGATCACGCGAAACCGATCTCGCGATGCGAGATAACCCGGGACCGCATGGCTCTCAACTGCCATGCAAGGCCCCTCGGCCCCTCCCGTTCGCCTCGACTTAGGGCACGCGAAGGGCGCCTACCCCGAATTGGACTAGACAACAAACAAACCCCAGGCCGCTGACCTGGGGCTTCTCTCTGGAGCGGGTGACGAGAATCGAACTCGCGCTCTCAGCTTGGGAAGCTGATGTTCTACCATTAAACTACACCCGCGTATGTACGGACATGGGGTCTGAGGAATCCCTTGTCCGGACGCTCGCTCACTCTACATCATCGCGGAGTCCTGGTGTTCCAGGGTCGGGGATCCGGCTGAGGGTGACGCGAGTTGGGGCGTACCGTGGGGGCCGGAGTGCCGCCTGGAGAGTCGTCTCTTTGATCCCGTAATGTGGCTTTTGGCGTCCGGGCAGAACGCCGGACGCGGCTCTTGGGGAAGGGACTTGAGGGACTTGATGCAACGCACCGTCGTCCGCTGCGCGGACGGGCACGTCTTCAGCACCGCTTCGTTCCCGATGCAGCAGGCCGAGCGGCTCGGCCCCGGCCGGCTCGTGCGGTGTCCGCGATGCGCCCGGCTGCGCAGCGCGGTGCCTGTCGTGCTGGAGAAGCGGTAGGCGGGAGAGCAGCGCACACCGGGCGTAGCCGGGGCGTGACAGGGAGCGCGCGGGGCCGTCGTGATTGCGATGGTTCCGCGCGCCTTGCGTATCCTCGCTACGTGCTTCTCTCAGACAAGGACATCCGGGCCGAGATCGACGCCGGGCGGGTACGGATCGATCCCTATGACGAATCCATGGTGCAGCCGTCGAGCATCGACGTGCGGCTGGACCGTTACTTCCGGGTGTTCGAGAACCACCGCTACCCGCACATCGATCCCTCCATCGAGCAGGCGGACCTGACGCGGCTGGTGGAGCCCGACGGGGACGAGCCGTTCATCCTGCACCCCGGGGAGTTCGTGCTCGCCTCCACCTACGAGGTCATCACGCTGCCCGACGACCTCGCCTCGCGGCTCGAGGGGAAGAGCTCGCTCGGGCGGCTCGGACTGGTCACGCACTCCACCGCCGGGTTCATCGACCCCGGCTTCAGCGGGCACGTCACCCTGGAGCTGTCCAACCTCGCCACGCTTCCCATCAAGCTGTGGCCGGGCATGAAGATCGGGCAGCTGTGCATGTTCCGGCTGACCTCGCCCGCCGAGTCCCCGTACGGCAGTGAGCGCTACGGCTCGCGGTACCAGGGGCAGCGCGGGCCGACCGCCTCGCGGTCCTTCCTCAATTTCCATCGGACCCAGGTGTGAGGGCGACTACAGCATGAGCAGCGCAGACGTGCGGGAGAATCTGACCTACGAGCGGTTCGGCACCGCCATCCGGGAACTGGCGCAGACCATCGCCGACGACGGGTACGAGCCCGACATCGTGCTGAGCATCGCCCGGGGCGGTGTCTTCGTCGCCGGCGGGCTCGCCTACGCCCTCGACTGCAAGAACATCCACCTGGTCAACGTGGAGTTCTACACCGGCGTGGGGACCACCCTGGAAATGCCGGTCATGCTCGCCCCCGTGCCCAACGTGATCGACTTCTCCGACAAGAAGGTCCTGATCACGGACGACGTCGCCGACACCGGCAAGACGCTCAAGCTCGTCCGTGACTTCTGCCTGGACACCGTCGCCGAGGTGCGCTCCGCGGTGGTCTACGAGAAGTCCCACTCGCTCGTGAAGTGCGAGTACGTGTGGAAGCGGACCGACGACTGGATCAACTTCCCCTGGAGCGTCGAGCCGCCCGTCGTGAAGCGGGCCGGGCAGGTTCTCGACGCCTAGCCTCCGGCGCGCAGACATGGGAAAGGGGCCCCCGCGGGGGCCCCTTTCCCATGCGCCGGTACCTAGAACGTGCCGAGCTTCACGATCGACAGCAGCGCGATCAGCTGGATCGCCGCCGCTCCCAGCGCCCTCGGCCAGGGCAGGTCGTGGGAGCGGGAGACCATCAGGGTCAGCAGGGCGCCGGCGCCGATCCAGGTGGCCCAGCCGAGGATCTGGACGAAGCCGGCGTCGCCGCCGAAGAACATGGCGACGATCAGCCGGGGCGCGTCGGTGAGGGCCGTGATCAGCATGGACAGGCCCACCGTGGGCTGCCAGGCGCCGTCGCCGCCGAGCTGGCGGGCCAGGGTGTGGGTGACCGCGCCCAGGACGAACAGGCCCAGCACCATCACGATCGCCGTCACCAGCACGATCGGCACCGCGTTGGACAGCGTCGCGCTGATCGCGTCCTCGCGGGCGCCGTCGAAGCCGAAGACGGCGAGCAGGCCGTAGAGGAAGGTCACGATGAGGGCGGGGATCCACATCGTGTAGTCCCGCATGCGCAGGAACGTCTCGTTCGGGGCGAGCACGATCCCCTTCAGCAGGTCCTTCCAGTGCAGCGGCGGGCCGATCGGGGCGGCCGGCGCGGGGGCCGAGCCGGCCTGGTAGGTCGCCCCCTGCGTGTAGGCCGCGGCCTCGTCGACCGAGAACGCCTGGGTGTGGCCCGGCTGGTTCGCCGCGTAGGGGTCGTGCCCGCCGTGGCCGCCGCCCTGGTGGCCGCCGTCGCCGAAGTACTCGGGGCCGTCGTCCGAGGGGCCCGGGTAGCCGTAGGGCTGTCCCTGATGCGGGTACGGCGGCTGTGGCGCCGACGGGTAGCCGTACGAGGGGCCCGCGGGCGCCGAGGGGCCCGGGCGGCCGTACGGCGGCTGTCCGTACGCCGGTCCCCCGGGCTGCGCGGGGCCGTGCCCGTGTCCGTACGCCGGTCCCTGGGGCGCCTGCTGTCCTTGGGGGGTACGGTCGTCCCGGCCCCCGCGTCCGATCCTGAATCCAGCCACGTCATCGAACGTACCTGGTCCGGGCGGCCCGCGTGACGGGGCCTGTGGCCTTCGCCCGGCTTTGCGGCCGACCTGTGACATCCCCTAAGGGGCCGTCAGGCACCGAACCCCGAATCCCCTCGGGGTTCCGCGCTGTTCGGCGGGGGCTCATGGTCCAGGATGGGTTCATGAGCGTAGTGAAGATCAACGTGCTGACCGTTCCCGCCGAGCAGCGGGAGGTGCTGGAGAAGCGGTTCGCCTCGCGGGCCCACGCGGTGGAGAACTCCGACGGCTTCGAGTGGTTCGAGCTGCTGCGGCCCGTGGAGGGCACCGACCAGTACCTCGTCTACACCCGCTGGCGGGACGAGGAGTCCTTCCAGGCGTGGATGGAGGGGCCGATGAAGGCCGCGCACCAGGGTGGCGGCGAGGGCGGTGGCGAAGGCGGCGAGCGTCCGAAGCCGGCGGCCTCCGGCTCGACCCTGTGGTCCTTCGACGTGGTCCAGCAGGCCGGTCCCAAGGGCGCCTGAGCCGTACGCCCCCGCAGAGACCCCGCAGAGACCCCGCGGAGGCCCTCGCAGAGACCCCGCGGAGACATGACGGCGCCCCCTGCCTGTGCGAAGCAGGGGGCGCCGTACGCCGGGGGAGCGGAGCTACTTCACCGGCTCCGGCTCCGGCGCGCTCTCGGCCTCCGCGTCGCCCGCCGGGTCGACCGGCGTCTTGACGGATTCGAGCAGCAGCTGGGCGACGTCCACGACCTGGATGGACTCCTTGGCCTTGCCGTCGTTCTTCTTGCCGTTCACCGAGTCGGTGAGCATGACCAGGCAGAACGGGCAGGCGGTGGAGACGATGTCGGGGTTGAGGGACAGGGCCTCGTCGACGCGCTCGTTGTTGATGCGCTTGCCGATCCGCTCCTCCATCCACATCCGCGCGCCGCCGGCGCCGCAGCAGAAGCCGCGCTCCTTGTGGCGGTGCATCTCCTCGTTCCTGAGGCCCGGGACCTTGCCGATGATCTCGCGCGGGGGCGTGTAGATCTTGTTGTGGCGGCCCAGGTAGCAGGGGTCGTGGTAGGTGATGATGCCCTCGACCGGGGTGACGGGGATGAGCTTGCCCTCGTCCACCAGGTGCTGGAGCAGCTGGGTGTGGTGGATGACCTCGTAGTCGCCGCCGAGCTGCGGGTACTCGTTGCCGAGCGTGTTCAGGCAGTGCGGGCAGGTGGCGACGATCTTCTTCGCGGACTTCGGCTTCTTGGTCGCCGGGTCCTCGTCATCCTCGCCGAACGCCATGTTCAGCGCGGCGACGTTCTCCATGCCGAGTTCCTGGAACAGCGGCTCGTTGCCCAGGCGGCGGGCGGAGTCACCGGTGCACTTCTCGTCGCCGCCCATGATCGCGAACTTCACGCCCGCGATGTGCAGCAGCTCGGCGAAGGCCTTGGTGGTCTTCTTGGCGCGGTCCTCCAGGGCACCGGCGCAGCCGACCCAGTACAGGTACTCGACCTCGGTGAGGTCCTCGATGTCCTTGCCGACGACCGGGACCTCGAAGTCGACCTCCTTGGTCCACTCCAGGCGCTGCTTCTTCGCCAGGCCCCAGGGGTTGCCCTTCTTCTCCAGGTTCTTGAGCATCGTGCCCGCCTCGGAGGGGAAGGCGCTCTCGATCATCACCTGGTAGCGGCGCATGTCCACGATGTGGTCGACGTGCTCGATGTCCACCGGGCACTGCTCGACGCAGGCGCCGCAGGTGGTGCAGGACCACAGCACGTCCGGGTCGATGACGCCGTTCTCCTCGGCGGTGCCGATCAGCGGGCGCTCGGCCTCGGCCAGCGCGGACGCGGGCACCGAGGCGAGCTGCTCCTCGGTCGCCTTCTCCTCGCCCTCCATGGTCTTGCCGCCGCCCGCGAGCAGGTACGGCGCCTTGGCGTGCGCGTGGTCCCGCAGGGACATGATCAGCAGCTTCGGCGAGAGCGGCTTGCCGGTGTTCCAGGCGGGGCACTGCGACTGGCAGCGGCCGCACTCGGTGCAGGTGGAGAAGTCCAGCAGGCCCTTCCAGGAGAACTGCTCGACCTGGGAGACGCCGAAGACGTCGTCCTCGCCCGGGTCCTCGAAGTCGATCGGCTTGCCGCCCGAGGTCATCGGCTGGAGCGCGCCGAGCGCGGTGGAGCCGTCGGCGTTGCGCTTGAACCAGATGTTCGGGAAGGCCAGGAAGCGGTGCCAGGCCACACCCATGTCGGTCTTCAGCGAGACCGTGATCATCCAGATGAAGCTGGTCGCGATCTTCAGGCCGGCGAAGAAGTAGGTGAGGTTCTGGAGCGTGGAGAGGTCCATCCCGCGCAGCCAGGCGACGACCGGGTACGAGATGAAGAACGAGGCCTCGTAGCCGTCCACGTGGTGCTGGGCGCCTTCGAGGGCGTGCAGCATGAAGATGCAGACGCCGACGATGAGGATGACGGTCTCGACGAAGTAGGCCTGGCCGAAGTTGGAGCCGGCGAAGCGGGACTTGCGGCCCGGGTCGCGCGGGTGGCTCAGCTGGCGGACCGCGATCAGCACGAGGATGCCGAGCACGGTCATCGTGCCGATGAACTCGACGTAGACGTTGTACGGGGCCCAGTCGCCGATGACCGGCAGGATCCAGTCCGCCTCGAACAGCTGCCCGAAGGCGTTGACGATCGTCAGCAGCAGGGTGAAGAAGCCGACGGCGACGAACCAGTGCGCCACGCCGACGATGCCCCAGCGGTTCATGCGGGTGTGGCCGAGGAACTCCCGGACCACGGTCATGGTGCGCTGTGTGGGATCGTTGGTCCGCGTGCCGGCCGGTACCGGCTGGCCCAGCCGCATGTGGTTGTAGATCTGGAGGAGGGCGCGGCCGAACAGTGCCACGCCGACCACGATCAGGACCAGCGACACGATGATCGCGGCGAGTTGCATTGGGGCTCCTGAAGCGGCCTCGGTCGGAACGAGCTGTCTGGGCTGACGGACATTACTAAGCGGTAACTTATGTAGTCCGTCTGAGACTACCCCCATCTTCCGTCGGGATGCAGCAGAGCGCGGGGTGATCTGGGTCGCCGCCAGGCAATCGGATCGTGTTATTCGTACCGAATTGATACTTTCGCCCCTACCTTAGAGCCGTGCTCTACGGGATCGCCGCCGCTACCGCCGCCCTGCTCCTGACCGCCGTGCTCACCGCGGCGCTCCGGGCGCCCGCCCTGCGGGCCGGCATCCTCGACCGGCGTCGGCAGCGTCCCCTCCCGCTGCTCGGCGGGCTCGCCGTGGTGGCCGTCACCTGCCTGGTCGCCGGGATGGGGCAGTGGAGCCGGGTGGCGCCGCTCGGGGAAGGGGTCGGGGAGCTGCTGACGGCCGCCGCCGCGGTCGCCGCCCTGGGCCTGGTGGCCGACGTGTGGCGGCTGCGCGCCCGCGTGCTCGCCGCCGGAACCGCCGTGGCGGCGGTCTGCGTGGTGCCCTACGACGACACCGGCCTGCCCGGCGGGGCGCTGGCCGTCGGCTGGATCGTGCTCACCACCCTCGCCTTCCGGGGGCTGGACCACGCCGACGGGCTGGCCGGGACGGTCGGGGTGATCACCGCCTTCGGGGTGGGCGCCTGCGCCGCCGCCGAGGTGATGGACGGCCTCGCCGTGCTGCTGAGCGTGGTCGCCGCCGCCCTCACCGGCTTCCTGATGCACAACTGGCATCCCGCGCGGATCGGCCTCGGCGCGTGCGGTTCGCTGTTCACCGGGTTCGTGCTGTCCTCCGCCGTCGTCTTCACGCGCGCGGGGTACGCGCTCGGCCCGAGCGCGGCGGTGGTGTTCTGCCTGGGTGCCGTCGCCGTCGCCGACGCCCTGCTCGTGGTGCTCGCCCGGACCACCGCCCGGCGCCCGCTGCTGCGGCGCGGCCCGGACCACCTCGCGCACCGGCTGCGCCGGCTCGGGCTCACCCCGCCGGGGTCGGTCGTGCTGCTGGGGGCCGCCTCGTTCTCCTCCGTGCTCGTGGGGGTACTGGTGCACGCGGGGTGGACGGGGGAGGGTGCCGCGCTCTGGGTGGCCGGCGCGGTCGCCGTCACCGTGATCGTCCTCGTACTCCTTCGGATGCCTGTGCCGCCACCTCAACGCACGGCGTCTACGCAGGTCAGCGGGCCGTTGCGTGTAAGGAGCGGATAAGAGTTGAGCCTGATTGACTCAGGTCTGTTGACCCCGCGGGTCTCCTCGGGCACACTTGAGCCTGTTCCACTCAAGTCAGCTGGAGGAATCAACCATGGCACGTGCGGTCGGCATCGACCTGGGCACGACTAACTCCGTCGTCAGCGTTCTGGAGGGCGGCGAGCCCACCGTCATCACCAACGCCGAGGGTGCCAGGACCACGCCGTCCGTCGTCGCCTTCGCCAAGAACGGCGAGGTGCTCGTCGGCGAGGTGGCCAAGCGCCAGGCGGTCACCAACGTCGACCGGACCATCCGGTCCGTCAAGCGCCACATGGGCACCGACTGGAAGATCGGGCTGGACGGGAAGGACTTCAACCCGCAGCAGATCTCCGCGTTCATCCTGCAGAAGCTGAAGCGGGACGCCGAGGCCTACCTGGGCGAGAAGGTCACGGACGCGGTCATCACCGTCCCGGCCTACTTCAACGACTCCGAGCGCCAGGCGACGAAGGAGGCCGGCGAGATCGCCGGTCTGAACGTCCTGCGGATCGTCAACGAGCCGACCGCCGCGGCGCTCGCCTACGGCCTCGACAAGGACGACCAGACGATCCTCGTCTTCGACCTCGGTGGCGGCACCTTCGACGTGTCGCTGCTGGAGATCGGTGACGGCGTCGTCGAGGTGAAGGCCACCAACGGCGACAACCACCTCGGTGGTGACGACTGGGACCAGCGCGTCGTCGACTACCTGGTCAAGCAGTTCCAGTCCGGCCACGGCGTGGACCTGTCCAAGGACAAGATGGCCCTCCAGCGCCTGCGCGAGGCCGCCGAGAAGGCCAAGATCGAGCTGTCCTCCTCCACCGAGACCTCGATCAACCTGCCGTACATCACGGCGTCCGCCGAGGGCCCGCTGCACCTGGACGAGAAGCTCACCCGCGCCCAGTTCCAGCAGCTGACGGCCGACCTGCTGGAGCGCTGCAAGACGCCGTTCCACAACGTCATCAAGGACGCCGGCATCTCCATCAACGACATCGACCACGTCGTGCTCGTCGGTGGCTCCACCCGTATGCCCGCCGTCGCCGAGCTGGTCAAGGAGCTGACCGGCGGCAAGGAGGCCAACAAGGGTGTGAACCCGGACGAGGTCGTCGCCATCGGCGCCTCGCTCCAGGCCGGTGTCCTCAAGGGCGAGGTCAAGGACGTCCTGCTGCTCGACGTCACCCCGCTGTCCCTCGGCATCGAGACCAAGGGCGGCATCATGACCAAGCTGATCGAGCGCAACACCACGATCCCGACCAAGCGCTCGGAGATCTTCACCACGGCCGAGGACAACCAGCCGTCGGTGCAGATCCAGGTCTACCAGGGCGAGCGCGAGATCGCGGCGTACAACAAGAAGCTCGGCATGTTCGAGCTGACCGGTCTGCCGCCGGCGCCGCGCGGCGTCCCGCAGATCGAGGTCTCCTTCGACATCGACGCCAACGGCATCATGCACGTCACGGCGAAGGACCTCGGCACCGGCAAGGAGCAGAAGATGACCGTCACCGGCGGCTCCTCGCTCCCCAAGGAAGAGGTCGACCGCATGCGCGAGGAGGCCGAGCGCTACGCGGAGGAGGACCACAAGCGCCGCGAGGCCGCCGAGACCCGCAACCAGGGCGAGCAGCTCGTCTACCAGACCGAGAAGTTCCTCAAGGACAACGAGGACAAGGTCCCCGGCGAGGTCAAGACCGAGGTGGAGTCCGCCGTCGCCGAGCTGAAGGAGAAGCTCAAGGGCGAGGACACCGCCGAGATCCGCACCGCCACCGAGAAGGTCGCGGCCGTCTCGCAGAAGCTGGGCCAGGCCCTGTACGCCGACGCCCAGGGCGCCCAGGCCGCCGGCGGCGCCCCCGCCGGTGACGCCAAGGACGACGACGTCGTGGACGCCGAGATCGTGGACGACGAGCGCAAGGACGGTGCCGCGTGACGGAGGAGACCCCGGGCTTCGAGGAGAAGCCCGACGTCCCCTCCGGCGCCACCTCCGACGACGCCGAGCCGAAGGCCGCCTCCGAGGAGGGGGCGGCCCCGGCCGGGGACGGGAACGCAGAGAACGCCGGGCTGGTCGCCCAGCTGGACCAGGTGCGTACGGCGCTCAGCGAGCGCACGGCGGACCTCCAGCGCCTCCAGGCCGAGTACCAGAACTACCGCCGCCGCGTCGAGCGCGACCGGGCCGCGGTCAAGGAGATCGCCGTGGCGAACCTCCTGACCGAGCTGCTCCCGGTGCTCGACGACATCGGCCGGGCCCGGGAACACGGCGAACTGGTCGGCGGCTTCAAGTCGGTGGCCGAGTCGCTGGAGACCGTCGCGGCCAAGATGGGCCTGCAGCAGTTCGGCAAGGAGGGCGAGCCCTTCGACCCGACCATCCACGAGGCCCTGATGCACAGCTACGCGCCGGACGTCACGGAGACGACCTGCGTGGCGATCCTCCAGCCGGGGTATCGCATCGGCGAGCGCACCATCCGCCCCGCGCGGGTGGCCGTGGCCGAGCCGCAGCCCGGCGCGCAGACCGTCAAGGCGGACCAGGCGGAGGACGCCGCCGAGGAGAAGACCGCGGCGGACGGCGACAAGGAGAACGGTGGCCCGGACGAGGGCTGACGTGACGGCACAGGGGAAGGAGGGACGTCGGGGATGAGCACCAAGGACTTCATCGAGAAGGACTACTACAAGGTCCTCGGCGTCCCCAAGGACGCCACCGAGGCCGAGATCAAGAAGGCGTACCGGAAGCTCGCCCGCGAGTTCCACCCGGACGCCAACAAGGGCAACGCCAAGGCCGAGGAGCGCTTCAAGGAGATCTCCGAGGCGAACGACGTCCTCGGCGACCCCAAGAAGCGCAAGGAGTACGACGAGGCGCGCGCGCTGTTCGGAAACGGCGGCTTCCGCCCCGGACCGGGCGCGGCCGGCGGCTCCTTCAACTTCGACCTGGGCGACCTGTTCGGCGGCGCCGCCCAGGGCGGAGGCTTCGGCGGCGGCATCGGTGACGTCTTCGGGGGCTTGTTCAACCGGGGCGGCGCCGCGGGTCCGCGGACCCAGCCCCGGCGCGGCCAGGACGTCGAGTCCGAGGTGACGCTGAGCTTCACGGAGGCCATCGAGGGCGCCACGGTGCCGCTGCGGATGTCCTCCCAGGCGCCCTGCAAGGCCTGTTCGGGCACCGGCGACAAGAACGGCACACCGCGCGTGTGCCCGACCTGCGTCGGCACCGGACAGGTCGCGCGGGGCTCCGGCGGCGGCTTCTCGCTCACCGACCCCTGCCCCGACTGCAAGGGCCGCGGCCTGATCGCCGAGCACCCCTGCGAGGAGTGCAAGGGCAGCGGGCGCGCCAAGTCGTCGCGGACGATGCAGGTCCGCATCCCCGCGGGGGTGACCGACGGCCAGCGCATCCGGCTGCGCGGCAAGGGCGCGCCCGGCGAGCGGGGCGGCCCGGCCGGCGATCTGTACGTGGTCGTCCACGTCCGGGAGCACCCGGTGTTCGGGCGCAAGGGCGACAACCTCACCGTCACCGTGCCGGTGACGTATCCCGAGGCGGCCCTCGGCGGCGAGGTGCGGGTGCCGACCCTCGGCGGCCCGCCCGTCACCCTGAAACTGCCCCCGGGCACCCCGAACGGCCGTACGATGCGGGCCCGGGGCAAGGGCGCGGTCCGCAAGGACGGCACCCGCGGCGATCTGCTGGTCACCGTGGAGGTGCGTGTTCCCGAGGACCTGTCGGGGAAGGCTCGTGACGCGCTGGAGGCGTATCGCGAGGCGACCGCGGGCGAGGACCCGCGGGCGGAGCTGTTCGAGGCCGCGAAGGGAGCTTGAGAGAGATGGATGGCCGTCGTCCCCGCCAGCGCGGGGGTTTCTCACCGTACGAACTGACCGACGAGACCCCGGTCTACGTCATCTCGGTGGCGGCCCAGCTCTCCGGACTCCACCCGCAGACGCTGCGCCAGTACGACCGCCTGGGCCTGGTCTCCCCCGACCGCACCGCCGGCCGGGGCCGGCGCTACTCGGCCCGTGACATCGAACTGCTCCGCCAGGTGCAGCAGTTGTCGCAGGACGAGGGCATCAACCTGGCCGGTATCAAGCGGATCATCGAGCTGGAGAACCAGGTCGCCGCGCTCCAGTCCCGGGTCGCGGAGCTGGAGGCGGCCCTGGACGGCGCGGCGGCGGCGATGCGGCAGCGCGAGGCCGCGGTGCACGCCTCCTACCGGCGCGATCTGGTGCCGTACCAGGAGGTCCAGCAGACCAGCGCGCTGGTGGTGTGGCGGCCCAAGCGGCAGCAGCAGGACTGAACGCGTACAGCGCGTGGAGAGGGGCCCGGTGTGTACCGGGCCCCTTTCGCGTTGTCCGGCGCGCTGGCCGGAATCATTCGTTCTCCTGACCGGTCCGGAGCCCGGCCCGGGGCCGCCGGTGATCACCACTCGTGGTGAACCGGGCCGGTTGTGCGGATCTGGTCCGCCGCGTGAACTTCCTTGAGATGGAGGGTGGGTAAAGGGCCTTTGCAGGCGGTTTCGCGTGACCTTCACAGGGTCAGCCGAGCGTGGTGTTGCGCACTCGTTAAGTGATTTTTCTTGACGCCGGGTGGGCGCTGCGCGTTGTCTTTTCAGACATCTGGTCGTAGCGCAGTACCCCTCCGTACCACACCTGAAGTGAGCCCCCGAATGCGTCGTATCGCCATGTCCGTGGCCGCCTCCACGATGACCCTCTCGCTCGCCGGCTGCGGCGTGCTGAACGCGACGGAGGACGGGGCGAGCGCGAGCCCGACCAAGGGCGACGACATCACCGTGGGCCTGCTGCTGCCGGAGAAGGCGAACACCCGCTACGACAAGTTCGACTACCCCATCATCAAGCGCAAGGTCGCCGAACTCACCCACGACAAGGGCAAGGTCGAGTACGCCAACGCCGAGGCGAGCGCCGCCCGCCAGGCCGAGCAGCTGCGCAACATGATCGACGCCAAGGCCGACGTCATCCTGCTGGACGCCGTGGACGCGCACGCCATCGCCGGCGAGGTGCAGAAGGCCAAGGACGCCGGCATCCCGGTCATCGCCTACGACCGCCTGGCCGAGGGGCCGATCGACGCCTACGTCTCCTTCGACAACGAGCTGGTCGGCGAGGTGCAGGGCCGGACCCTGCTGGAGGCGCTGGGCTCGACCGCCGACACCTCCGACAAGATCGTGATGATGAACGGCTCGCCCACCGACCCCAACGCCAAGCAGTTCAAGCAGGGCGCGCTCTCCGAGCTGAACGGCAAGGTGACGATCGCCGACAGCTACGACACCACGGACTGGAAGCCGGAGAACGCCGAGGCGAACATGGCCAAGGCGATCGCCAAGCTCGGCAAGGCCGGCATCGCCGGTGTCTACTCGGCCAACGACGGCATGGCGGGCGGTGTCATCAAGGCCCTGAAGGCGGCGGGCGTCACCAGCCTGCCCCCGGTCACCGGCCAGGACGCCGACCTGGACGCGGTGCAGCGGGTCGTGGCCGGCGAGCAGTACATGAGCGTCTACAAGTCCTACCCGGACGAGGCCGAGGCCGCCGCGCAGATGGCCGTCATGCGCATCCAGGGCAAGGGCATCCAGTTCGACGCCCTCACCCGGGACCGGGTGGACAGCCCCACCACCAAGGACATCCCGGCGCGGCTGCTCCAGGTGAGCGCGCTGACCAAGGACACCATCAAGGACACGGTCATCGCGGACGGCATCTACTCGGCCGGTGACATCTGCACCGCCAGGTACAAGACGGCCTGCGCGGCGATCGGGCTGAAGTGACCGGTCCGGTGCGTGTCCGGCGGTGCCGGAGCCACCGGTGCGCCGCCCTCGCCACCCCGGTGTGATGTGATGGCCGGGCACCCCCCCAAACCCGGGCGGACCGGGATCACTTGGGTGGCGCCGTCGGGGCACCCGTGTTGCGGAGCCGGTCGGCGCCGCGCATAGTTGCGCTGCGGAAGTGGCAGCACACCGGGGGTGAAATGGGCGATGGCCGGGCACGGGGCGGAGGAGCATCCTCACGGTGCCGACCGGCTGTGTGAGGCCGGGGATCGGGTGTACTCCCGTGCCGTGCGCCGGGGGCGGGTGCCGCGCTCGGACGCCGGGCCCGTGCCCTGCCTGCTGGACCTGGCGCTGCTGCACCCCGACCCCGACGACATGGACTGGCTGGTGCCGACCTCCCCGCAGGAGGTCATGACCCGGCTGCTGCGCGGGGTCTACGACGAGGTCAGCGCGAGCCAGCGGCGGGTGGGCTCCGCGGTGTCCGCTTTCGAGTGGTACGCGGGCCTGGGCCGGCAGCGCGACGCCCTGGCGGCACCGGCCGAGGGCAGCGCCATCCGGGTCCTGGACGGGCTGGCCCGCATCCAGACCGCGATGGACGAGGCGACCGAGGCGTGCACCACCGAGGTGCTCACCGTGCAGCCCGGCGGCATCCGGCGGGAGGCGGAACTCACCGAGGGCCTGCACCGGGCGCTGGCGCTGCGCGGCCGGGGCGTGCGCATGCGCGACCTGTACACGCACGTGGCGCGGCACGGGCAGGGGCTGCTGAACTACCTGGAGCTGATGGGCGACACGGTGGAGGCCCGGACCCTGGACGAGGTCATCGACCGGCTGATCCTCTTCGACCGCACGGTGGCCTTCATCCCCGCCAACGCCGACCGCACGATGGCCCTGGAGCTGCGCCACCCGGCGCTCGTGGAGTACCTGGTGACGGTCTTCGAGCGGCTGTGGCGGCTGGCCATCCCGCTGACGGCGCCGCTGCCGGACACCGGCATCGAGGGGATCTCGCACCGGGAGCAGTCCATCGCCGCGCTGCTGGCGGAGGGCCACCAGGACGCGGTGATCGCCGAGCGGCTGGGCATCAGCGTGCGTACCTGCCGGGCGCACATCGCCCGGCTGTCGGAGACCCTGGGCGCGGCCAGCCGCACCCAGCTCGGTGTGCGCATCGCCCAGGTGGGCCTGGACGGGCACCGTCCGCCCCGGCCGGCCGGGGCGATGGCCGGCGCGGACCCGGAACCCCCGGCGGGCTGAACCGGCCGGGCCGGCTCAGTGGTCGCGGTCCAGGATGCCGGACTGGGCGATGAGATAGCCGAGTTGGGCACGGCTGCCGCTGCCGAGGGCGTGGGCCAGCTTGGCGATGTGGGCCCGGCAGGTGCGCACGTTCATGCCGAGGCGGCGGGCGATGGCCTCGTCCACGTGCCCCTCGACCAGCAGCTTGGCTATGGAGTGCTGGACCTCGGTGATGCCGTCGGAGGCGGTCTCGTAGGGGGCGCCGGCGCTCAGCGGGACCGCGCGGGCCCACATGAACTCGAAGACCTTGACCAGGTAGCGGACGAGCCCGGGATGGCGCAGTTCGAGCGCGACCTCCCCGTCGTCCCGGGTGGGGATGAAGGCCACCGTCTCGTCGCAGATGATCAGCCGCTCGGCCAGTTCGTCGATCGTCCGGTACTCCAC
Organism: Streptomyces rubradiris; assembly: GCF_016860525.1. Lineage (NCBI taxonomy): Bacteria > Bacillati > Actinomycetota > Actinomycetes > Kitasatosporales > Streptomycetaceae > Streptomyces > Streptomyces rubradiris. The sequence continues at coordinate 3,825,080 of NZ_BNEA01000015.1, read as the reverse complement.
CTTGCCGTCGGCGAACTGGGCCACGTAGGCCAGCGTCTCGGGGCTGTAGCGGGCGGGGTGCTGGTAGAGGGTGCGGATGCGGCAGCCGCGCTCGATCAGCGGGCGGTCGCGCTCCAGGGCCTTGGCGAGGGTGTGTTCGAGCCGTCGGCGGCTCGGCTGGACCGTGAGCATCTCGCTCTGGCACTGGGAGGTGGCCAGGTCCAGCGCGGCGTTGATCCGGTCCAGGCCCTCCAGCACGGTGATCGAGTGGGTGGTCGCCGTCGGCTGGGCGCTGATGCTCATGAACGGCTCGAAAGCGTCGGCGAGTTCGATGGACTCCCGGCGGCGCTGGGTGATCTCCTGCTCGATCGGGTTGAGCCGCTGGGCCAGGGCGATGGACGGGGGGACCGGGCGCAGCCAGTTGGGGTCGTCGGGATCGGGGTGGAGGAGGGCGAACTCCATCAGGCAGGGGGCGGCTTCCACGTCGGCGCGGGCTATGCGCCCCGTTCGGAGGGCATTCCCGTACAGACGGCTCCCTTCCTCGCACAGGTCGGTCAGACCGTGGGGATGTGTCCGTTTAATCTCGTTTATCGCCAAATCTCCACCCCCCAGGGTCATGAACGTGCAGGAACATGATGCATCGTTTGTGTGGCCATGACGTGCCGGAATGGGCCATCGTCGTATCCGGACGGGGGAGAGGTGACCTTCACATGAGGACGAAGCCGACTATGCATAAGACAATGCTTCGCTCGGCGCTTGTCGCCGCCTTCTCCGCCGCCTTGGCCTTCGGCGTACTGACCGGTCATGCGGGGACGAAGGATGCTGTCGCGCAGGACAGCAGTTGGCGCGTACAGGCCGCTGTTGGTCCCGGCGCCGGTGACAGCAGCTGGGTGATCGTGGCGTCCGGTGTCCCGGGCGACAGCTCGTGGGTCCCGCCGGCGGACAGCAGTTGGGCCGTGGAGTCATGACCACCCCACCCGACGACCGTTCCTTCCGTCGTGAAATGGCCACCGCCTACCGGTCCGGCTGGCACTTCATCGACCTGGTCACCGCCATCCCCCACAGCGGTGATTCGCTGATGGTGACCGTGTTCGGCGAACCGGTCGTCGTCACCCGGGGCGAGGACGGGGACGTGCGGGCGTACCGGTGCCTGCGCAGGCCGCGTGGTGCCCCGCAGCCGGTGCGGTGTGCCATCCGGTACGGAATGATCTTCGTGAACCTGGACCAGCGGGACCACCGGCTGACCGAGCCGGCGGAGTCCGATCTGACGACCATCTCGGCCACCCCCCGCAGTGCCTGACGCGATTCCCCCGTCGTAAAAGATCGCTCAGGTACTTCCCCCCCGCAGCGGCGTCACCGTGACCTGAACACGGTGACGCCGCTGCCGTTTGCGGGGATATATCGGAGTATGCAGATATTTCCATGCTGGCCGAAAATCGCCGTTCATCAGGCGTTGCCGAGCGTCCGGGACACCTCGATCTCGATCACCACGCGCGCCGGATTCGGCCGGGGCGACCGCTGATAGCGCTCGGCGTAGCGCCGCTCCGCCTCGGCCACCCGGTCCGGTTCGGTCCGCACCCGCGCCCGTCCCTCCAGCGTCGCCCAGCGCCGGCCGTCCACCTGGCACACCGCGACCCGGGCGCCCGCCTCGCCCGCCGCCGCCACGTACCGGGCCTTCGCGCTGGTCCCACTGGTGATCACCCGGGCCAGCCGGGCCCCGGCGTCGTACGTCACCCCCACCGGCACCACGTGCGGACTGCCGTCCGGGCGCAGGGTCGTCAGGGTGCACAGATGCCGTTCCCGCCAGAAGGCGAGGTACGACTCGCCGGGGGCACCCGGGCTCATGGAGTTCCTCGTCATGCGCGCAACCTAGCCCCTCGGCACTCCCGTTCGAAGCTTGAGCGGAATAGACTCAACTTTGTGTACGCTGGTTAAGTCAGCACTGGGAAGCGGTCGAGGAGGAGAACGCAGACGTGGACGCCGAGCTGACCAACAGGAGCCGGGACGCGATCAACGCCGCGAGCAATCGCGCAGTGACCGGGGGGCACCCGGACCTCACCCCCGCCCACCTGCTGCTGGCTCTGCTCCAGGGGCGGGACAACGAGAACATCACCGACCTGCTCGCCGCGGTCGACGCCGACCAGGCCGCCGTGCGCTCCGGCGCCGAGCGGATCCTGGCCGGGCTGCCCAGCGTGACCGGGTCCACCGTGGCGCCGCCGCAGCCCAACCGCGAGCTGCTGGCCGTCATCGCCGACGCCGGCGAGCGCGCCAAGGAGCTGGGTGACGACTACCTGTCCACCGAGCACCTGCTGATCGGCATCGCCGCGCAGGGCGGTGCCGCGGGCGAACTGCTCACCCGGCAGGGCGCCGACGCCAAGAAGCTGCTGGAGGCCTTCAAGAAGGCCAGGGGAGGACGCCGCGTGACCACCGCCGATCCCGAGGGCCAGTACAAGGCCCTGGAGAAGTTCGGCACCGACTTCACCGCCGCCGCCCGCGAGGGCCGCCTGGACCCGGTCATCGGACGGGACCAGGAGATCCGGCGGGTCGTCCAGGTGCTCAGCCGCCGCACGAAGAACAACCCGGTCCTCATCGGCGAGCCCGGCGTCGGCAAGACCGCCGTCGTGGAGGGGCTGGCCCAGCGGATCGTCAAGGGCGACGTGCCCGAGTCGCTGAAGGACAAGCGGCTGGTCGCGCTCGACCTCGGCGCGATGGTGGCCGGCGCCAAGTACCGCGGCGAGTTCGAGGAGCGGCTGAAGGCCGTCCTCGCCGAGATCAAGGACTCCGACGGCCAGATCATCACCTTCATCGACGAGCTGCACACCGTCGTGGGCGCCGGCGCCGGCGGCGACTCGGCCATGGACGCGGGCAACATGCTCAAGCCCATGCTCGCCCGCGGCGAGCTGCGCATGGTCGGCGCCACCACCCTGGACGAGTACCGGGAGCGGATCGAGAAGGACCCCGCGCTGGAGCGCCGCTTCCAGCAGGTCCTGGTCGCCGAGCCGTCCGTCGAGGACACCATCGCCATCCTGCGCGGACTGAAGGGCCGCTACGAGGCCCACCACAAGGTGCAGATCGCCGACAGCGCGCTGGTGGCCGCCGCCACCCTGTCCGACCGGTACATCACCTCCCGCTTCCTGCCGGACAAGGCCATCGACCTGGTGGACGAGGCCGCCTCCCGGCTGCGCATGGAGATCGACTCCTCCCCGGTGGAGATCGACGAACTCCAGCGCGCCGTCGACCGGCTGCGGATGGAGGAGCTGGCGATCGGCAAGGAGACCGACCCGGCCTCCCGCGAGCGGCTGGAGAAGCTGCGCCGCGACCTCGCCGACAAGGAGGAGGAGCTGCGCGGCCTCACCGCCCGCTGGGAGAAGGAGAAGCAGTCCCTCAACCGGGTCGGCGAGCTGAAGGAGAAGCTGGACGACCTGCGCGGACAGGCCGAACGGGCCCAGCGCGACGGCGACTTCGACACCGCGGCCAAGCTGCTGTACGGCGAGATCCCGCAGCTGGAGAAGGAGCTGGAGGCCGCCTCCGCCGCCGAGGAGGAGGCCGCCCGGGACACCATGGTCAAGGAGGAGGTCGGCGCCGACGACATCGCCGACGTGGTCGCCGCCTGGACCGGCATCCCGGCCGGCCGGCTGATGGAGGGCGAGACGCAGAAGCTGCTGCGCATGGAGGAGGAGATCGGCAAGCGGCTGATCGGCCAGAGCGAGGCCGTGCGCGCCGTGTCGGACGCCGTGCGCCGCTCCCGCGCCGGCATCGCCGACCCCGACCGCCCCACCGGCTCCTTCCTCTTCCTCGGCCCGACCGGCGTCGGCAAGACCGAACTGGCCAAGGCGCTCGCGGACTTCCTCTTCGACGACGAGCGGGCCATGGTCCGCATCGACATGTCGGAGTACGGCGAGAAGCACAGCGTGGCCCGGCTGGTCGGCGCGCCCCCCGGCTACGTCGGCTACGAGGAGGGCGGCCAGCTCACCGAGGCCGTGCGGCGGCGCCCGTACAGCGTGGTGCTGCTGGACGAGGTGGAGAAGGCCCACCCGGAGGTCTTCGACGTCCTGCTCCAGGTGCTGGACGACGGCCGGCTCACCGACGGCCAGGGCCGCACGGTCGACTTCCGCAACACGATCCTGGTGCTCACCTCCAACCTGGGCAGCCAGTTCCTGATGGACCCGCTGACCGGCGAGGAACAGAAGCGGGAGCAGGTGCTGGAGGTGGTGCGGGCCTCGTTCAAGCCCGAGTTCCTCAACCGGCTGGACGACCTGGTGGTCTTCTCCGCGCTGACCAAGCCCGAGCTGGAGCGGATCGCCCGGCTCCAGATCGACCGGCTCGCCCGGCGGCTGGCCGAGCGGCGGCTCACCCTGGAGGTCAGCCCCGAGGCGCTGGCCTGGCTCGCGGAGGAGGGCCTGGACCCGGCCTACGGCGCCCGCCCGCTGCGCCGCCTGGTGCAGAGCGCCATCGGCGACCGGCTGGCCAAGGAGATCCTGTCCGGCGAGGTCAAGGACGGCGACACGGTCCGTGTGGACCGCTTCGGCGAGGGGCTGCTGGTGGGCCCCGCCACCGGCAAGACGCTCTGACGCGCCCCCGGGCCCTGGGGTGAGCGGTCCGGGGCCCCTCGGCCCGGGGCCGGGCGCTGTGACACGGCCCTTCAGCTCAGGGCGGAGCGGCGGGTCGGGGCTTGCCACGCCCCTCCCCGCATGGGGGAGGATGGCGGCATCCGCATGAAGGGAAAAACACGGTGAGCATCGACCCGTCCTCGATTCCGAACTTCGGGGGCCAGCCCGAACCGCAGCCCCAGGGACCGGCGGGCCCCGTCCTCCCGGATCAGGACCTGGTGAAGCAGCTTCTCGACCAGATGGAGCTGAAGTACGTCGTCGACGAGGAGGGTGACCTCGTCGCGCCGTGGGAGCAGTTCCGCACCTACTTCATGTTCCGCGGGGACGAGCCCGAACAGGCGATCTTCTCGGTGCGGACCTTCTTCGACCGCCCGCACGCGATCGAGGACAAGCCGCGGCTGCTGGAGACCGTGGACGAGTGGAACCGCCGCACCCTGTGGCCCAAGGTGTACACCCACACCCACGAGGACGGCACCGTCCGGCTGATCGGCGAGGCCCAGATGCTGATCGGCACGGGCGTCGACATCAACCACTTCGTCTCCTCCACGGTCAGCTGGGTGCGGGCCGCGATCGAGTTCGACAAGTGGCTGGTGGAGCAGCTCGGCCTGGACCCGGAGGGCGGCGAGGACGACACGCCCGAGGGCGACGCCGAGTAAGGCGACTGCCCGCTCCGGCCCGGGTTTCCGCCCCGGCCGGAGCGGCATCGCGCTCACATGGCCCGCAGCCGTTCCGCCGCCTCCCGCAGCACGTCCTCGCGCTTGCAGAAGGCAAAACGTACGAACGGTGCCCCCGCCTCCCGGTCGTCGTAGAAGACCGCGTTCGGGATGGCCACCACGCCCGCCCGCTCCGGCAGGGCCCGGCAGAAGGCGAAGCCGTCCTTCTCGCCGAGCGGCCGGATATCGGTGGTGATGAAGTAGGTGCCGGCCGGCCGGAACACCTCGAACCCGGCCGCCGTGAGCCCCTCGGCGAGGATCTCCCGGCGGGCCAGCATGCCCCGGCGGAACTCCTCGTAGTAGCTGTCGGGCAGCGCGAGCGCCTCGGCGACCGCGTACTGGAAGGGCCCGGAGGCGACGTAGGTCAGGAACTGCTTGGCCGAGCGGACCGCGCCGACCAGCTCCGGCGCGGCCGTCACCCAGCCGACCTTCCAGCCCGTGAACGAATAGGTCTTGCCCGCCGAACCGATGCTCACCGTGCGCTCGCGCATCCCCGGGAACGTGGCGAGCGGCAGGTGCTCGGCGTCGTCGAAGACCAGGTGCTCGTACACCTCGTCGGTCACCACCAGCAGGTCCCGCTCCACCGCCAGCTCGGCGACGGCGGCCAGCTCGGCGCGGGTGAGGACGGTGCCGGTCGGGTTGTGCGGGGTGTTGACCAGCAGCAGCCGGGTGCGGTCGGTGACGGCCGCGCGCAGCTCGTCCAGGTCCAGCCGGAAGCGGCCCTCGTGCGGCCGCAGGGTCACCGGCACCCGCCGGCCGCCCGCCATCGCGATGCTCGCCGCGTACGAGTCGTAGTACGGCTCCAGCGCCACCACCTCGTCCCCCGGCTCGACCAGCGCCAGCAGCGCGGCGGCGATCGCCTCCGTCGCGCCCGCCGTGACCAGCACCTCGGTGTCGGGGTCGTAGGACAGGCCGTAGCGGCGCTCCTGGTGCGCGGCGATCGCGGTGCGCAGCTCAGGGACGCCGGGGCCCGGTGGGTACTGGTTGCCGCGCCCGTCGCGCAGCGCCCGCACGGCGGCCTCCCGGATCTCCTCGGGGCCGTCGGTGTCCGGGAAGCCCTGGCCCAGATTGATCGACCCGGTCGCCACGGCGAGCGCCGACATCTCGGCGAAGATCGTGGTCCCGAACTCGGCGAGCCGGCGGTTGAGATGAGGGCGTGCGCTGGAGGTCATGCCCGTCATCCTGCGCTCAAGCTCTGGAGTTCCTCAACTCCGCTTTGGCCGCCGGCCCGGCCGGGAAATTCCCCGGCACCGCGCGAGACGCGGTGACACGGCGAGGCGCCCACGGGGGGCCGCTTCGGGGGAACGGAAGGAGGGTGACGCCATGTCCCAGGGCAACTTCCTGGCGCTGGTCGTGGTGGCGCTCATCGCGGTGGCGGTCATCTCGGAGAGGCTGGGCCGCTACCTCCGGCGGACGAGGCCGGCGGCCGGCCGGGGACGCGGCGGGGCGTACCGCAGGTCGTCGTCCTCGTCCGGCGCGGTCTACGGCGGTTCGGAGTCGGGCAGCTGGTGGGCCGACGGTGACTCCGGCTCGTCGGGGCACCACGGCGGGCACCACGGGGGACACGGGCACGGCGGGCACTCCTGTGGCGGGGGTTCGTCCTGTGGCGGGGGTTCGTCGTGCGGCGGGGGCTCGTCGTGCGGCGGTGGTGGCGGTGGCGGGGGCGGATGCGGGGGAGGCGGCTGACACGGGGCAGCCGGCGCCCTGGGAGAGGGGGAACCGCATCCAGGCCGCACCGCGCCGGGCGCCTGCCGGACAAAGATCCGGCAGGCGCCCGGCGTGTCTTATTCACGACCGGCGCACGCCGTAGTTGAACACGTGAGCTGTGAGCCCCCCGAGGGATGGAAACCCAACGAAGTTGGGTAAAAACCCTGTGGCGGCAGCCTTGTTCATGGTTCCCTCTAAACGCCAACGCAGCCCCTCGAACGCCCCCTGACTCCCCATTCCGGCCGGGCCGGCTGGGCTGAAATTGGCTGATTTCCCCCCATTGCGTGTTAGCGGAGCCGATCCATGCTCACGACCCTGAACACCTCCTATACCGATACGCGCGCTGCCGACCTCGCCTGGGCCCTGGGCCGTGAACCGCTGCCCGCCCTGGCCACCCTCGATCTCGAACTCACCGGCGCCAGACTCCAGTTGCGGCTGCTCGGCGCCTCCCACCAGGTGCTCCTGGAGGAGGAGCGCGGCAACTGCTCGGAGACGGTCGCGTGCATCCCGGGCTCCAGCACCCCGCTGCCGCTGGGCGTCGCCAAGCGGGTCGGCGACTGGGAGTACCAATTCGCCGCCCGCGTCGAGGTGCTCACCCCCGGCTCGTTCGCGGGCCGCGCCCAGGAGCTGCTGGCCCTCGTCTCCGACCATCCGCACGGCCTCGCCGGAGTCTTCCCGGGCAGCCCGCACGCCTTCACCGCGATGCTGGCCCAGCGGTACGAGGGCCAGGTGCACTGGCGCACCTGGCACGCCTATCCGCAGGACGGACAGCTGGTGGCCACCCGGACCCGGGTCGGCGAGCGGGCGCGGGTGGCCCAGCCGAGCTGAGCCTTCTCCGGCGACATAAACCCGCAATGCGTCAACCGCCCCCAGATCCACACGTGTGGGTGACGAAGCGTGGCCGGGATGTGACGTAACGTCGCAGCGTGATCGAACCGCACGCCCCCGCGCCCCCAGGCGCCCCGCCTTCCTGGACGAGCCCCGCACGGCTGCCCGTCCGGCCCGGCACCGGGCGGTTCCTGGTCCTCGCGTGCGTCTTCGTCTGCGCCGCCTGCGGACTCGTGTACGAACTCGAACTGGTCGCGTTCGCCTCGTACTTGACCGGCGACTCGGTCACCCAGGCGTCCGTGGTGCTGTCCGTGATGGTGTTCGCCATGGGCATCGGCTCCCTCGGCGCCAAACGGCTGCGCTGTCACGCGGCGGCCGGCTTCGTCGCGGTGGAGACGGCGCTCGCACTCGTCGGCGGATGCAGCGCCATGGCGCTGTACGCCGTGTTCGCCTGGACCGCCGGCTGGGGCGGGGTCTGGGCCGCCGGACCGTGCTGCCTGCTCGTCGCCTTCTCCCTGGCCATCGGCCTGCTCATCGGCGCCGAGGTGCCGCTGCTGATGGAGCTGATCCAGCGCATCCGGCGGCAGGACGCGGGCGGCGCGGTGGCCGACCTGTTCGCCGCGGACTACGTAGGCGCCCTGGTCGGCGGCCTCGCCTTTCCCTTCCTGCTTCTGCCGTTCCTCGGTCAGCTGACCGGCGCGCTGCTGACCGGCACGGTCAACGTGGTCGCGGGCGGCGCCCTGGTCCTCGGCCTGTTCCGGCGCGACCTCGGCCGCCGCGCCCGCCGGCTCCTGCTGTGCACCGGCCTGCTCGTCCTCGGCGTCCTCGCCTGTGCCGCCGCCCTCGCCGGGGACTTCGAACGGGCCGCCCGCCGCGCCGTGTACGGCGGCGATGTCCGGGTGGCCGTGCGGACCGGCGTGCAGGAGATCGTCCTGGCCGGCGGCACCCACGGCCGGCCCCTCGACCTCTTCCTGGACGGCCGGCTGCGCGTCGGCGGCCGCGACGAACGCCGCTACCACGAGGCCCTGGTCCACCCGGCCCTGACCGGCCCGCACGCGCGCGTGCTGATCCTCGGCGGCGGCGACGGACTGGCCGCCCGCGAGGTGCTGCGCCACCGCGACGTACACCGCGTCGACCTCGTCGAACTGGACCCGGGCCTGCTGGAGCTGGCCCGCCGCGACCCCGGCCTCGCCGCTGCCAACGCGCACGCTTTCGCCGACCCGCGCCTCCACGCCACCACCGCCGACGCGCTCGCCTGGCTGCGGGGGACGCGCGTGCGGGCGTACGACGTCGTGATCGCCGACCTGCCCGATCCGGGCATCACCGCCGGCGCCAAGCTGTACTCCCAGGAGTTCTACGGCCTGGCCCGCCGGGTGCTGGCCCCGCACGGCCGCCTGGTGGTGCACGCCGGTCCCGTCACCACCCGGCCGCGCGTCTACTGGACCGTCGCCGCGACCCTCCGCGCGGCCGGTTTCGGCGTCTCCCCGTACCGGGTGCCTGGCCACGACAGCGGCTCCGCGGCCGGCCCCGACCGCTCGGCGGGCGCGTCCCGGGCCCCGCACGACTGGGGCTTCCTGCTGGCGGCCCCGGGCCGCACCCCGCCGCCCCTGCGCCTGGGCACCTGGCGGCCGGGCACGCTGACCCAGGCCCGGCTGACGGCGGACGCGCGGGCCGCCGACCGCACCCGGATCGACGGGCTGCGGGCCTCCACACTGGTGCGTCCGCGGTACTGAGGCGCCGCCCCGGGGAAGCCGACGGCCGCCTTCCCGCCGGGCGGACCGGTGGGCGCGTGCGCGAACGGGGGGCCGGGCGCGGAGCCGTCCGCACGCCCGGGTGAGTTCCGGCCGCGAGTGGGTAGGCTCCCGGACCATGGAGCACCAGGTCTTCGTCCAGGCTTCCACCGACCGGCTCGGCGCCGCCCTGACCGACCCCGCTCGCGTCGCCCGCGCCGTTCCCGGGCTGCAACGGGACGCCGGTGCCGAACCGATCACCGGCCGCCTGAAACTCCGCGTCGGTGGGCACTCCGTGACCTACCGCGGCACGGCCCGGGTGACCCCGCGCGCCGACGGCACCTACGGTGTCGAGGCCGACGCCACCGAGGCCCGCGGCACCGGCTCGGTGAAGCTGTCCCTGACCCTGCGCCTCGCGGACGCCGAGGACGGCTGCACGGTCACGGCCGAGGGCACGGCGACCGCGTCCGGCCGGATCACCGAACTCCCGGCGGAGTCGGTGACATCGGCGGCGACGAGGCTGCTGAGCCGGTTCCTGGAGTCGCTGGCGGCGGAGGAGACGCCGGCGGGCGACGAGTCAGGGGCTGCGGACGAACCGTCGGTGGAGCACGAGCCGGCGGTCGACGAGCCGGGTGAGCCTTCGTCGGCGGACGAGCACCCGGGGGCCGGGAAGCTCTCCCGGGCCGATGGGTCGTCGGAGACCGATGAGACCTCCGAGACCGACGAGACCGCCGAGACCGACGAGACCGCCGAGAACGGGGAGACGCACGAGGCTCACGAGCCCCAAGAGGCCGACGTTGCCGATCGGGACGCGGTGGCGGGCGAACCCCACCGCTCCGTCTTCGACACCGAGGTCCCGCCGCCCTCCCTCGACCGCGACGCGGACGAGCTGGACGGGGACGCGGACGCGGACGACGGCACCGTAGAGGCCGATGCCACCGAAGACACCGGCCCCGTTCCCTCCGACGTGCTCGCCGAGGACTTGGAGGGCACCGGAGAGCCGCTCGCCGAGGCCGCGCATGCCCGGCGGACGATGATCGGGCGCAGCGCCGAGGAGGTCGACCACGCCCCGCCGCGCGGCCGGTACGCCCCCGTGCCCGCCCCCCAGACCGTCGTCGGTAACCCGGCCCTGCGCTGGGCCGCCCCCGCCGCGGCCTTCGCCCTGGCCTCGGCGATCGTGGTCACCCGCGCCCTGCGCAGACGACGCTGACCGGCGCCCGCGCACCCGCCGCGCGCCCCAGTAGTGTCGTCCCGTGAGCAACGAAGACATCACGCTGACCGCAGGCGAAGCGGAAGTACGCGTCAGCCCCGCGAACGGCGGCCGGATCAGCGGGCTCAGGATCGGCTCCCTGGAGCTGCTGCGGCAGGGCCCGCGCTACGGCTGCTTCCCGATGGTGCCCTGGTGCGGCCGGATCCGCGACGGCCGCTTCCTGGACGGCGGCACCGTCCGCCGGATGCCGCTCAACTCCCCGCCGCACGCCATCCACGGCACCGCGCGCGACGGCGCCTGGCGCACCGCGCGCGTCTCGGCGGACGAGGCGGTGATCACGTACGAGCTGACCGACCCCTGGCCGCACCCCGGGCGCGTCACCCAGGTCGTCGCGCTCACCGAGGACGGCCTGACCCTGACCATGTCCGTGGAGGCGTACGACGACTCCTTCCCGGCGCAGCTCGGCTGGCACCCGTGGTTCAACCGGAACCTCGACGGCGCGGACGTACGGCTGGACTTCGCGCCCGCCTGGCAGGAGGAGCGCGGCGCCGACCACCTGCCCACCGGCAATCGGACCGACCCCCGGCCGGGCCCCTGGGACGACTGCTTCGGCATGCCCGGCGGGGTGGACGTCACCCTCACCTGGCCGGACCGGCTGGAGCTGAAGGTGGCGAGCCGCGAGGAGTGGGTGGTGGTCTACGACGAACAGGCCGAGGCCGTCTGCGTGGAGCCGCAGACCGGCCCGCCCAACGGCCTGAACACCCTTCCGCGCCTGGTCACCCCGCTTCAGCCGCTGGAGGCGAGTACGACCTGGAGCTGGCGCCGGCTCTAAGCTGGTCGGCATGACGGACGACGTGCGCGGCGCGCTGCTGCAGCAGATCAAGGACAAGGCCGTGGTGCACGGCAAGGTGACCCTCTCCTCCGGCCTGGAGGCCGACTACTACGTCGACCTGCGCCGCATCACCCTCGACGGCGAGGCCGCCCCGCTGGTCGGCCAGGTGCTGCTGGACCTGACCGCGGACCTGGAGTTCGACGCGGTCGGCGGGCTCACCATGGGCGCCGACCCGGTGGCCGCCGCCATGCTGCACGCCGCCGCCGCGCGCGGCCGGCGCCTGGACGCGTTCGTGGTCCGCAAGGCGGCCAAGGCACACGGGCTCCAGCGGCGCGTCGAGGGTCCGGACATCGCGGGCCGCCGGGTCCTGGTGGTCGAGGACACCTCCACCACCGGCGGTTCCCCGCTGACCGCCGTGGAGGCCGTGCGGGAGGCCGGCGCGGAGGTCGTCGCCGTCGCCACGATCGTGGACCGGGCGACCGGAGCCGCAGAGAAGATCGAAGCGGGAGCTGGTGTTCCCTACCGCTTCGCCTTCTCGAAGGACGAACTGGGGCTGGACTGACGATCCGGACGTTCCGGTCTTGACCGGCGCGTGGACCATCGGGTCATGTCTGGGAAGATGGGGCCGACGATGACGTCGCCCCCCCAGGTCTAGGTCAGGGCCGTAACGCAGAACCCCTACCCGCAACACAAGGAGCGGACAGATGCCCATCGCAACCCCCGAGGTCTACAACGAGATGCTCGACCGGGCGAAGGCAGGCAAGTTCGCCTACCCGGCCATCAACGTGACCTCCACGCAGACCCTGAACGCGGCGCTGCGCGGTTTCGCGGAGGCCGAGAGCGACGGCATCGTCCAGATCTCGACCGGCGGTGCGGAGTTCCTCGGCGGCCAGTACAGCAAGGACATGGTGACCGGCGCGGTCGCGCTCGCCGAGTTCGCGCACGTCATCGCCGAGAAGTACCCGGTCAACATCGCCCTGCACACCGACCACTGCCCGAAGGACAAGCTCGACGGGTACGTGCGTCCGCTGCTCGCGCTGTCCAAGAAGCGCGTCGACGCCGGTCTCACCCCGCTGTTCCAGTCGCACATGTGGGACGGCTCCGCCGAGACCCTCGCCGACAACCTGGAGATCGCGCAGGAGCTGCTGGAGCAGGCCCGCGCCGCCAAGATCATCCTGGAGGTGGAGATCACCCCCACCGGCGGTGAGGAGGACGGCGTCACCCACGAGATCAACGACGAGCTGTACACCACCGTCGACGACGCCATCCGCACCGCCGAGGCCCTGGGCCTGGGCGAGAAGGGCCGCTACCTGCTGGCCGCGTCCTTCGGCAACGTGCACGGCGTGTACAAGCCGGGCAACGTCGTGCTGCGTCCCGAGCTGCTGAAGGAGCTGAACGAGGGCGTCGCCGCCCGGTTCGGCAAGGAGTCCCCGTTCGACTTCGTCTTCCACGGCGGCTCCGGCTCCACCGAGCAGGAGATCCTGACCGCGCTGGAGAACGGCGTGGTGAAGATGAACATCGACACGGACACCCAGTACGCCTTCACCCGTCCGGTCGCCGCCCACATGTTCCAGAACTACGACGGCGTCCTGAAGGTCGACGGCGAGGTCGGCAACAAGAAGGCCTACGACCCGCGTACCTGGGGCAAGCTGGCCGAGGCGAGCATGGCCGCGCGCGTCGTGCAGGCCACGCAGCACCTGCGCTCGGCGGGCAACAAGATCAAGTAAGCGGTACCCCACGGCGGGCCCGGCGGCTGTCCCTGCCGCCGGGCCCGCCGTACACCTGGGGCATACCCGACGCCCGGCCGGCCTCGCCCCAGGGCAGGTGGCTGCTGTTCACCACCGTCCTCGGCTCCGCCATGGCGATGCTGGACTCCACCGTCGTCAACGTCGCCCCGCCGCGCATCGGCCGCGACCTGGACACGGGCCGCGCCGCCTCCAGTGGACCGTCAACGCCTACCTGGTCACGCCGGCCGGCCTGAGCCTGCTCGGCGGCTGGCTGGTGGCCGGGCCCGGCCGGCGCCGGGGGTTCCTGCTCAACGTGCCGCTGGCGGCGCTGTCCGTGCCGGTCGCGCTGCGGCACGTCCCGGAGCCCGCCGGCGCCCCCGCCCGCGGCTGCTTCGACGTCCTCGGCGCCACCCTGGTCCGTCGCCCGGCCCCGGACTGCCGCCGCCCGGCATGCCGGACCCATGGCAATGTGACGGCTCCGCGCTGGAGGGGGGCCGGTAGGCACGGCCGCTTCCCGGGTGCGGCTCTTGTGTGCGGTGATCTTCCGGGTGCGGCCCGGTGGTGGGTTGCCCGCGCAGTTCCCCGCGCCCCTAGCAGGGCGCTGTCCGTACCCCCTGCCGCGCACGCCCGCACACCCCCGTGAGACACACTGAACCCATGACGATTCACCAGAACCTTCTCGGCGGACCGCCCCCGACCCACCTCCCCGACGACCCCGGGCCCCGCGAGGCGCTCGCGGCCGGTACCGCGCCGGCGGAGGTCGCCGCCCAGCACCCCACCTCGTCCCTCGCCTGGGCCCGGCTGGCCGACGACGCGTTCGAGCGGGGCTCGGTCGTGGAGTCGTACGCCTACGCCCGTACCGGCTACCACCGCGGCCTGGACGCGCTGCGCCGCAACGGCTGGAAGGGCCACGGCCCGGTCCCGTGGGAGCACGAGCCGAACCGCGGCTTCCTGCGCGCGCTGCACGCCCTCGCCCGCGCCGCCCAGGCGATCGGGGAGCAGGAGGAGTACGAGCGCTGCTCCCAGTTCCTGAAGGACTCCTCGCCGACGGCGGCCCAGACCCTGGGCTGACCGGCGGGACGCACGTCACCGGTGTGGCCCGTCTGGCGACAGGCGGGCCTTGCCGTCCCCCGGGGCATTGCGGAGGATGGCGGGGTGGGGACCGGGGCCCCCGTGCCGGCATCGGCAGGGGCGGACCGCTACCCGGAGTAATACAGGAGACAGCGATGTCCCAACAGGCTCACCACCCTCACCAGGCCGCTGAGCCCGAGACCCCGAACCTGGATTTCGCGGGGACGACGCCGTACGAGGACTACGTCAAGGCCGACGTCCTCACCCACCTCCAGCACACCCTCTCCGACGACCCCGGGGAAATGGTCTTCCTGGTGACCACCCAGGTCATGGAGCTGTGGTTCACCGTGATCGTGCACGAGTGGGAGACGGCCGCCCATGCGCTCCGTTCGGACGACGTACCGACGGCGCTCGCCGCGCTGAAACGTTCCGTGCGGGAGCTGGAGGCGCTGAACGCCTCCTGGAAGCCGCTCGGCCAGCTGACCCCGGCGCAGTTCAACGCCTACCGCGGCGCGCTCGGCGAGGGCTCCGGCTTCCAGTCGGCGATGTACCGGCGCCTGGAGTTCCTGCTCGGCGAGAAGTCCGCCTCCATGCTCGTACCGCACCAGGGCGTCCCGCGCGTCCACGCGGAACTGGAGAAGGCCCTGCACGAGCCCAGCCTGTACGACGAGGCGCTACGGCTCCTCGCGCGGCGCGGGCACCCGATCCCGGACTCCGTGCTGCACCGGGACCTGGCCGCCCGGTACGAGCCGTCCCAGGCCGTGGAGGCCGCCTGGACCGCCGTCTACGCGGGCGACGAGAGCGACGAACTCGCCCGGCTGGGCGAGGCGTTGACGGACGTGGCCGAACTGGTGTGGCGCTGGCGCAACGACCACCTGGTGGCCACCCGGCGCGCGATGGGCGCCAAGCCCGGCACGGGCGGCTCCGCCGGCGTGGCCTGGCTGGAGAAGCGCGCCCGCAAGAACGTGTTCCCCGAGCTGTGGACGGCGAGGTCCCATGTCTGAGTTGGCCCTGCACGCGGAGAAGCTGGACGCGGAGGACGGACTCGCGCCCCTGCGGGACCGGTTCGTCCTCGACGACGTCGTGTACCTGGACGGGAACTCCCTGGGCGCCCTGCCCGCGCACGTCCCCGGCCGGCTGGCGGACGTCGTCCGTCGCGAGTGGGGCGAACTGCGCATCCGCTCCTGGGAGGAGAGCGGCTGGTGGACGGCGCCCGAGCGGGTCGGCGACCGGATCGCCCCGCTGGTGGGCGCGGCGCCGGGCCAGATCGTCGTGGGCGACTCGACCAGCGTCAACGTCTTCAAGGCGCTGGTCGCGGCGGTCCGCATGGCGGGCGACGGCCGTGACGAACTCCTGGTCGACGCCACGACGTTCCCCACGGACGGCTACATCGCCGCCTCGGCGGCCCGGCTGACCGGCAGCACCCTGCGCCCGGTCACCCCGGCCGAGGTGCCGGGCGCGCTGTCCGGCCGTACGGCCGCGGTCCTGCTCAACCACGTCGACTACCGCACCGGCCGGCTGCACGACCTCCCGGCGCTCACCGCCGCGGTCCACGCCTGCGGCGCCCTCGCGGTGTGGGACCTGTGCCACAGCGCGGGCGCGCTGCCGGTGGGCCTGGACGAGCACGGCGTGGACCTCGCGGTCGGCTGCACCTACAAGTACCTGAACGGAGGCCCGGGTTCACCGGCGTACCTGTACGTCCGCGAGGAGCTGCAGGACCGCTTCGACTCCCCGCTGCCCGGCTGGAACTCCCACGCCGAGCCGTTCGGGATGAGCCCCGAGTACGCCCCGGCGGCGGGCGCCGTGCGAGGGCGGGTCGGCACGCCGGACATCCTCTCCCTGCTGGCGCTGGAGTCCGCGCTCGACGTGTGGGACGGGGTGTCCGTCACCGCCGTCCGCGCCAAGTCCCTGGCGCTGACGGACTTCTTCCTGCGGTGCGTGGCCGCGTACACCGAGCCCGGCCGGGTGGAGTGTGTGACCCCCGAGCGGCACGCGGAGCGGGGCAGCCAGATCGCCCTGCGCTGCCCCGACGCGGGTGAGGTGATGAAACGCCTGATCGGGCGGGGTGTCGTGGGCGACTTCCGGCACCCGGACATCCTCCGCTTCGGCTTCACCCCGCTGTACGTGGGGTTCCGCGATGTGGAGCGGGCGGCGCGGGTGCTGGGGGAGGAGTTGGCTTAGGGGGTTCGGGTTCGGGTTCAGGTTCGGGTTCGGGTTCAGGTTCGGATTCGGGCCCGGGTCCGGGTGCGGGCGTGAGGGGGAGGCGGGGGCCGGACGGGTTCCCGTCAGCTTCGCGCTCCGCTTCCCCTCGACGTGCGGGAAATGCCCGTGTCCCCGCACGTCACCGGCCTGGTACCGTCCCGGCCGACGGCCGTTTCCCACCTGGTCCGCCATCCCCGTTCCGTAGCTGAGAGGTTGGAGCATGCCGGACGACGCCGCAGCAGCCCGCGCCGCCGCCGAAGAGGAGTCGGCCTTCTCGCACCCGCCGGTCGACCCCGATGCCACGGCCGCGTACGGCGACCTCCCCGACCAGGTGATCGACTTCTACGTCCCCCGCCCCGGCCCGGACGCCACCGCCCCCGCGGCCCACGCCCCGCTGGTCGTCCTCCTGCACGGCGGTGCCTGGCGAGCGCGCTACGACCGCCGTCATGTCACCCCGTTCGCGGCCTATTTGGCCCGTAGGGGGTTCGTGGTGGCCAACGTCGAGTACCGCAGGGGCGGCGAGGAAGGCGGGGAGGGGGTGGGCGGTGCCGGTGGTGGTGCTGCCGGTGCGGCCGGTGAGGGGAGCGCGGGGAGCGTGCCTCCCGCCGGCCGCTGGCCCGACACGTTCGACGATGTCGCGGCGGCCCTGGACGCCCTGCCCGCGCTGGCCGGCGAGGTGGTTCCGCAGGCGGACACCGGCCGTACGGTGCTGACCGGGCACTCGGCGGGCGGCCACCTGGCGCTGTGGGCGGCGGCCCGGCATGTGCTCCCGGCGGACGCGCCATGGCGTACCGACCGCCCGGCGCCGCTGCGCGGTGTCGTCGCGCTGGCGCCGATCGCGGACTTCCAGGTGGCGGAGAAGCTGGAGGTGTGCGACCACGCGGCGCGGCAACTGCTGGGTGGGCAGGGGGTGTTCGCCGAGCGCTGCCGGTACGCGGATCCGGCGCGGCTGCTGCCGACGGGTATCGCCACGACGCTGGTGCAGGGGCGGGCCGATGTCACGGTGCCGCATCAGGTGGCCGAGTCGTACGCGGACGCGGCGGCGAAGGCGGGGGAGGTGGTCGGGCTGACGCTGCTGGAGGACGTGGGCCACTTCCCGCTGATCGACCCGGCGGCGGACGCCTGCGCGGTGGTGGCGGAGGAGATCGCCCAACTGGCCTGGTGATACCCGTAGTACCTGAGAGCTACGCGCCACAACAGCTCCCTGGCGGGACGCCGACGACACCCCCCGATCCGTAATTTCCTTCCCAGTCAAGCCCGACGGCCGGGCGACCGGAAAGGAAGCCACCATGGGGGCCCACCCGCGACCCACGACGCTCCCGCAGCTGCCGACGGTGGTGGCGCCGTACGAGGGTGTCCCGCGTCCGGTGTCCATTGCCGCGGGGTCGGTGCGTGGGGAGGGCGAGCCCGCGTTGTTGCCGCGGCCGCCGGTGGTGATGGGGCCCCATGAGGGCGTTCCGCGCCCGGCACCGACCCCCGCACGGTCGGCGCGGCCGGAGGACAAGCCCACGACGCGCCCGCAGCCGCCGACGGCGAATGCTCGTCATGGGGGTCACCCGCATCCGACGACGATTGCCGCGCGAGTGGTCCGGATGGGTACCTCTCCCGCGGCGCACCCGCAGCCGCCGACGGCGAACGCCCCCCATGGGGGCCACCCGCACCCGCACCGTAACCCCCACCGGCACCCCCAGCCCCTCCGCCGTGCCCTTCTCCGTCTCCTGCTCCCCGCCCTCCTGACCGCCGCCATAGTCCTCCCCCTCGCAGGCGCGGCCCGCCCCACCGTTCCCGCTCCGCCCCCCGCGGCCCTCACCACCCCCCTCACCCCCGCCGCCCTCCCCGCCGCCTACGAGGCGAACCGGAAGAACGCCGGCGAGGCCGCCCGCATGGCCGCCGCGCACGGTGATACCCACCGCGCCGCGGCCGACCGTGCCCTCGCCGCCCCCTCCCGTCACCTCCTCGCTTTCGACGGCCGGGGAAACGGACAAGTCACGGAGGTCATGGGCGACTTGGCCCACGCCCGTCACATCGCCGTACTGGTCCCCGGCTCGGACACCACCCTCGACACCTACCCCCGCTTCCACCGCGCCGCCGCGTCCCTGTACGCGGCCCTCACCCACCGCCCCGGTGAAAGCCGTACGCCCGGAAACGCGGTCGCCGTCATAGCCTGGCTCGGCTACGAGACCCCGGCCACGGTCAGCACCACCGTCACCACGACCGCCCGCGCCGACGAAGCCGCCCCGCGCCTGCGCGCCTTCGTCCGCGACCTGCGCACCGCCGCGCCCGCCGGCGCCCACCTCACCCTCCTGTGCCACTCCTACGGCTCCGTGGTCTGCGGCCGGGCCGCCCCCGGCCTCGCCGCCGACGACATCGCCCTGATCGGCAGCCCCGGCACCGGCGCCGGCTCGGCCACCGCCCTGCACACCCGCGCCCGCGTCTGGGCGGCCCGCGGCGCCGCCGACTGGGTGGCGCACGTCCCCCACGTCCGGACCGGCCTGCTCGGCACCGGCGTCACCGTCGGCTTCGGCACCGACCCCGTCTCCGCCGCCTTCGGCGCCCGGGTCTTCGACGCGGCCGGCGCCGACCACAGCGGCTACTTCACCCCGGGCTCGGCCTCGCTCGCCAACCTGGCCCGGATCGCCCTCGGCGAGACCTCGGAGGTGACCCGTGCCTGAGCAGACCCCCGGGGCCCACGCTCCGCGCCGCCCCCTGGACGCCCTTCGCCGGCGCACCCGCGTCCCGGCCGCCTTCGGCCCGGCCGCCTTCGGCCTCGCCACCCTCCGCCGGGGCGCCCGGCGCCTGGACGCCGCCACTCCCGCCTCCCGGGACCGCGCGGTCGACGCGCTACGGGCCCTCGCGATCCTCGGTGTCGTCCTCGGCCACTGGCTGGTCACCGCCCTGGTCGCACAGGACGGCGCCCTGCACACCGAGAGCCCGCTGCGCCACCAGCCCTGGCTGGCCCCGCTCTCCTGGCTGTTCCAGACCCTGGCCGTGTTCTTCCTGGTCGGCGGCCATGTGGCGACCCGCAGTCTGGCCACCGCCCAGGGCCGGGGGGACTCCTACGGTCGCTGGCTGCGCGCCCGCACGGCCCGGCTGCTCCGCCCGGTCACCGCCCTGCTGGCCCTGTGGACAGTGACCGCCGCCGCCCTGCTGCTCAGCGGCACGCCCTTGGCCACTGTCCACAGCCTGGTGAAACTCGCGCTGTCCCCGCTGTGGTTCCTGGTGGTGTTCGCCGCGCTGACGGCCGCCACCCCGCTCGTCGCCCGGCTCAACCCCCTCTGGCCGCTCGCCGTGGTCCTGCACGTGGACCTGCTCCGCTTCGGCCTGCACCTCGGCCCGTCCTGGCTCGGCTGGACCAACCTGGCCGCCGGCTGGCTGGTGCCCTACACCCTGGGCGCGGCCTGGGCCCGGGGCGAGCTGCGCAGCCGCCGTTCGGCCCGGGCCCTGCTGCTCGGCGGTACGGCGGCCACGGCGCTCCTCATCGGCTGCGCCGGCTACCCGGCGTCCATGGTCGGCGTCCCCGGCGACGCGGTCTCCAACCTGAACCCGCCGACCCTGGCGGCCGTCACGTTCGGCCTGGCCCAGTGCGGGCTGGCGCTGCTGCTGCGCGACCGGCTGCGCCGGGCGGCGGCCCGCCCCCTGGTCTGGGCGGCGGTGGCCCTGGTCAACCTCTCGGCGATGACGGTCTTCCTGTGGCACCAGACGGCGATGATGGCCACCACCGCCACCGGGCTCGCGGCCGGCCGCCTGCCCGGTCTGCACACGGCGCCCGATTCCCCGCTCTGGGTGGCGTACCGGCTGGCCTGGCTGCCCGTGTTCGCCGTGGCGCTGGCCCTGTGCCTGGCGGCCTTCCGCCACCGCGAGCGGGGCCCGCGCCGCACGCGCCGCCGTTCGTCCCGGATCGTCCACCGCCATCTGCCGCCGACGAAGTCCCCGCACCATGCCTAAGGTTGACCCCGTGCAGCCCGAGGACCCCACCACCCCCGCCGAGGGCCCTCGTACCCCGCCCCGCACCACCGCCCTCCTGCGGGTCTGGCTGGGCGAGGCCCCCGTCCGTCACTCGCCCCCCTACTCCCGGTACCGCTGGGCCCGCCTGCTCACCTACTTCCTGCTCGGCTGGATCGCGCTGGCCATCGCCGTGGGCGGCGGCGCCGAGGTCTCCGACTCCTACGGCATCGCCTTCCCCCTCGCCCTCACCACCACCGCCCTCCAGGCCGCCGCCCTCCTCCTGGCCGGCTGGCGCCCGCTGCCCGCCTGGGCGCTGTCCCTGACCGCCGCCACCGCCACCGCCCTGCTCGCCCGCCCCCACCTCGCCGCCCTCCCGCCCGACGGCCCCGGCACCAACTGGCCCTGGACCACGCCCACGGTGATCGCCCACATGGCGGTCTTCCTGCTGCTCGCCCTGCGTGTCCGGCTGGGTGGTGTGGTGGCCGCGCTCGCCGTGACCACGGCGGTGACCTGGGTTGTCCAGGGCGGCCTGGCGGCGGGCCACTACTCCGGCACCGGCACGCTGACGGTGGCCCTGTGCGCCGTCATGGCCGTCACCGGCGCCGCCCTGCGCAGCCGTCAGGAGGCCCGTAGCGAACTGGTCCAGCAGACGACGATCAGCGTGGAGGAGCGGGCCCGCCGCACCCTGCTGGAGGAGCGCAGCCGGATCGCCCGGGAGCTGCACGACGTGGTCGCCCACCACATGTCGGTGATCTCCATCCAGGCCCAGGTCGCCCCGCACCTGGTGGAGAACCCCTCCCCGGAGCTGCTGGAGAACCTCTCCGGCATCCGCGCCAACGCGCTGGAGGCGCTGACCGAGCTGCGCCGGGTCCTCGGGGTGCTGCGGTCCGAGCACCCCGAGAACCCCGAGGACCCCTACGGGCTGGGTGCCCCCGGCACCGGAGCGGCCCCGGACGCCCCCCAGCCCACGCTGGACCGGCTCGGCGCGCTGATCGAGAACACCCGCGCGGCGGGACTGGACGTGACCGCCGAGGTCGTGGGCGGCGCACGGCCCTACGCGCCGGGCGTTGAGCTGTCGGCGTACCGGATCGTGCAGGAGGCGCTGAGCAACGCCCTGCGGCACGCGCCCGGGTCCCGGGTGCGGGTCGAGGTCGGGCACCTCCCGGACGGTCTGCGGCTGAAGGTGGACAACTCCCCGCCCCGGCACCCCGTCCCGCCGTCCCCGGGCGCCGGTCACGGGCTGCTCGGCATGCGGGAGCGCGTGGCCATGCTCGGCGGCCGTCTCGTGGCGGGCGGCACCGAGGGCGGCGGCTTCAGCGTCACGGCCTTCCTCCCCGGGGACGTCCCGGACCCGCCCGACCAGCGCCCGACAGGAGAACAGACCCCATGACGAGCGGTACCGGCAGCATTCGTGTCCTGATCGCCGACGACCAGCAGATGGTCCGGCAGGGCTTCACCGTGCTGCTCAACGCCCAGAGCGACATCGAGGTGATCGGGCAGGCGGTGGACGGCCGGGACGCGATCGCCCGGACCGCCGAGCTGTCCCCGGACGTGGTGCTGATGGACATCCGGATGCCGGAGCTGGGCGGCATCGAGGCGACCCGCCGCATCACCGAGGACCACCCCGGCGTACGGGTGCTGGTGCTGACGACGTTCGACCTGGACGAGTACGTGTACGACGCGCTGCGGGCGGGCGCCTCCGGCTTCCTGCTCAAGGACGCCTCCGCGGACCAGCTGGCCGAGGCGGTCCGGGTCGTGGCCGCGGGCGACGCCCTGCTGGCCCCCGGCATCACCCGGCGGCTCATCGCGGAGTTCTCCCGCCTGGACGGCGGCGGCCGGACCCCGCTCAGACGGCGCGTCGGCGAGCTGACCGAGCGGGAGACGGAGGTGCTGGCGCTGATCGCGCAGGGCCTGTCGAACGCGGAGATCGCCGAGCGGCTGGTCGTGGCCGAGCAGACCGTGAAGACGCATGTGGGCCGAATCCTGGTGAAGCTGGGCCTGCGCGACCGTACGCAGGCCGCGGTCTACGCCTACGAGTCCGGAGTGCCTACGAGTCCGGAGTGGTCCGCCCCGGCACCCGCTGACAGTCCCGGCACCCGCTGACAGCGGGCGGGACCGTGCGGAGGCCGGGCACGCGGGCTGGGCTCGGACTGAGGCTGGCCGCGCGGGCCGGGTTCGGGTGGAGGTCGGGCACACGGGCCGGGTCCGGGTGGAGGCTGGCCACGCAGGGTGGGCCCGGGTGGAGGCTGGGCACGCGGGCCGGGCCCGGGCTGAGGCTGGCCGCGCGGGCCGGGCCCGTGCGGAGGCCGGGCACGCGGGCTGGGCCCGGGCTGAGGCTGGCCACGCGGGCCGGGTCCGGGTGGAGGCTGGCCACGCGTGGCGGGACGGGCTAGCGTCCGTTCATGGCAGCCGCTGCGGACCACGTCTTCGACCCCTGGGACCCGGCGTTCGTCGCCGACCCCTACCCGGCCTACGCCGAGCTGCGCGCCCGCGGCCGGGTGATCCGGTACGAACCGAGCGACCAGTGGCTGGTGCCGCACCACGCGGACGTCTCGGCGCTGCTGCGGGACCGCCGGCTCGGCCGCACCTACCTGCACCGGTTCACGCACGAGGAGTTCGGCCGCACCCCGCCCCCGCCCGGGCACGAGCCCTTCCACACCCTCAACGACCACGGGATGCTGGACCTGGAGCCGCCGGACCACACCCGGATCCGGCGCCTGGTGGCGAAGGCGTTCACCCCGCGCACGGTGCAGCGGCTGAGGCCGTACGCGCACGCGCTGGCCGACGAGCTGGTGGCCGCCCTGGTCGGCAACGGCGGCGGCGATCTGCTGACGGACGTGGCCGAACCGCTGCCGGTCGCGGTGATCGCCGAGCTGCTCGGCATCCCCGCGGCGGACCGGCCCCTGCTGCGGCCGTGGTCGGCGGACATCTGCGGGATGTACGAGCTGAACCCGTCCGAGGAGGCGGCGGCCCGGGCGGTGCGGGCGTCGGTGGAGTTCTCCGGCTACCTCCGGGAGCTGATCGCGGCCCGCCGCGCCGAGCCCGGCGAGGACCTGGTCTCCGCCCTGATCGCCGCCCACGACGAGGGCGACCGCCTCACCGAGCAGGAACTGGTCTCCACGGCGGTGCTGCTCCTCAACGCGGGCCACGAGGCGACCGTCAACGCCACGGTGAACGGCTGGTACGCCCTGTTCCGCCACCCCGGGCAGCTCGCGGCCCTGCGCGCCGACCACTCCCTGGTGCCGTCCGCGATCGAAGAACTGCTGCGCTACGACACCCCGCTCCAGCTCTTCGAGCGCTGGGTCCTGGACGACATCGAGATCGGCGGCACCACGATCCCGAGAGGCAGCGAGGTCGCCCTGCTCTTCGGCTCCGCCAACCACGACCCGGCCGTCTTCGCCGCCCCCGGCCGCCTGGACCTCGCCCGCGCGGAGAACCCGCACATCTCCTTCGGGGCCGGCATCCACTACTGCGTCGGCGCGCCCCTGGCCCGTATCGAGCTGGCGGCCTCCCTGACGGCCCTGCTGGAGCGGGCGCCCACGCTCGCCCTCGCGGCGGAGCCGGAACGCCGCCCGAACTTCGTGATGAGGGGACTGCGGGGGCTGCGCGTGGAGCTGCGCTGAGTTCCCCACGGGAATTCAGCGCCCGGCGGGCAGGACCAGGCCCCAGGCGCCCTCCACCACCCGCCAGGTCCGCCGGCGCACCGGCCCGGACACCGCCGCGTCCGCGCGGTAGCGGAACTCCGCCCCGGTGACCGTCACCGTGTGCCCGGTGGCCAGCAGCGGGGTCGCCTCCGCGCCCAGCGACAGCGGCCGGACCTCCACCGAGGCCACCCCGGCCGCGCCCGGCGTCACCGAGACCGCCTCCACCGGCTCGTCCGTGTCGACCACCGGCCGCCCGTCGACCTCCACCCGCAGCCGGGCCGCGTGCGGGGCGGGCACGGCGGTCAGCCGGGTCGGGCGGGCGGCGAGCGTGCGGACCAGCGAGCGGTACCAGGGCCGGCCCGCGGAGAGCGGCACCGGGGAGGCGGCGCCCGCCCGCACCGGCACCGGCGGGATGCGCAGCGCGCCCAGCACCACGCCGTCGCCGTCGTCCACCAGCAGGTCCAGCCGCCGCTCCACGCCGTCCAGGACCGCCCGGGCCGCCGCCACCGCCCCGCCGGGCACCCCGAGCGACTCGGCGAGCGCCGTGTCCCCGACCGGCACCACGGACAGCGCGCATCCGGTCAGCTCCCCGCGCCGGTGCAGCAGGGTGACGGCCCGCGTCAGCGCCCGGCCGTCCCCCACCACGACCGGCCGCCGCGACCCCCTGCGGGCCAGGGCGCGGGCGAATTCCTCCGGGCCGTCCGGCAGGCACAGCTTGGCCGACGCGCCCGCGCTGAGCACGTCTTTCGCGATCCGTACGGACTCCCCGTCCGTCTGCCGTGCCGCCGGATCGATGATCACCAGCAGCTGATCGGACGTCGCGGAAGTCGCCACCTCGGTCCTGCCTCGCTTCCTCGGGTAGCATCTTTGTGCAAGAGCCCCTTGCGCTATTGCGCCAGGGGCTTCGTCTATTCCGGGGCATCCGGTCCGACGGTTGTGCGACCGACGACGGTCGCGGTGGTACGCGGCGGTGAACGTTACGCCCATGCCCCCGACCTTGGACATGCCCCGCCCGGAAGGGGTGTACGCGCGTGCCCGCACTTGTGCTGCTCGGTGCTCAGTGGGGTGACGAAGGCAAGGGAAAGGCGACGGATCTCCTCGGTGGTTCCGTCGATTACGTGGTGCGTTACCAGGGTGGCAACAACGCCGGCCACACGGTCGTCGTGGGCGACCAGAAGTACGCACTGCACCTCCTCCCTTCCGGAATCCTGTCGCCCGGCTGTACGCCGGTCATCGGCAACGGTGTCGTCGTCGACCCGTCGGTCCTGCTCTCCGAGCTGAGCGGTCTGAACGAGCGTGGCGTCGACACGTCCAAGCTCCTGATCAGCGGTAACGCGCACATCATCACGCCGTACAACGTGACCGTCGACAAGGTGACGGAACGCTTCCTCGGCAAGCGCAAGATCGGTACGACCGGCCGCGGCATCGGCCCGACCTACGCGGACAAGATCAACCGCGTGGGCATCCGGGTCCAGGACCTGTACGACGAGTCGATCCTCCAGCAGAAGGTGGAGGCGGCCCTCGACGTCAAGAACCAGATCCTGACGAAGCTGTACAACCGGCGCGCGATCGCCGCGGACCAGGTGGTCGAGGAGCTGCTGGGCTACGCCGAGCAGATCCGGCCGTACGTCGCCGACACGGTGCTGGTCCTGAACCAGGCCCTGGAGGACGACAAGGTCGTGCTCTTCGAGGGCGGCCAGGGCACGCTGCTGGACATCGACCACGGCACGTACCCCTTCGTCACCTCCTCGAACCCGACCGCGGGCGGCGCCTGCACGGGCGCGGGCGTGGGCCCGACGAAGATCAGCCGGGTGATCGGCATCCTGAAGGCCTACACGACCCGTGTCGGCGCGGGCCCGTTCCCGACGGAGCTGTTCGACGAGGACGGCGAGGCGCTGCGCCGCATCGGCGGCGAGCGGGGCGTCACCACCGGCCGGGACCGCCGCTGCGGCTGGTTCGACGCGGTCATCGCCCGCTACGCCACCCGCGTCAACGGCCTGACCGACTTCTTCCTCACCAAGCTGGACGTCCTCACCGGCTGGGAGCAGATCCCGGTCTGCGTCGCCTACGAGATCGACGGCAAGCGGGTCGAGGAGCTGCCCTACTCGCAGACCGACTTCCACCACGCGAAGCCCGTCTACGAGATGCTGCCGGGCTGGTCCGAGGACATCAGCAAGGCGAAGACGTTCTCCGACCTGCCGAAGAACGCCCAGGCGTACGTCAAGGCCCTGGAGGAGATGTCCGGCGCCCCGATCTCCGCGATCGGCGTGGGCCCGGGCCGCGACGAGACGATCGAGATCAACTCGTTCCTGTAGGCCGAGCGCCCGCACAGGACGCCCTGCCGGGCCGGCCGGCAGGGCGTCCGCCTGTTCCCGCGCGGCCCGGCCGCGAGCCGAGCGCCCGGGGGAGCTCAACTCGCGCTCATCCCCCGGTCCGGCCACCGTGCCCGCTCGTCGTACACGGCGTTGATCCTCCGGGACGCCTTGAGGAAGGTGTGGTCGAGGACGCCGTCGTCCGGCCGGGCCGTCCGTGTGCGCGTGTTCATGGTCAGGAGCCGAGTCATCGCGCCGGGGTCCTCACCGAAGGAATAGCGGATGACGACCCCGTCCCCGTCCCTGTCCTCGGACTCCTTCTCGAAGTAGGCGAGGGACGCCATCATCACCCTCCGGTCCTCCGGGCCTGTGGCACGTCAGCTGAACACGATCATCGAACCCTGGGCCAGGGAGCGGGTCGCTGCTGCGTGGAGGCCCAGCCAGACGTGGCGTTCGCGGGCGAAGGGGCTGGGGTCGTAGGGGGCCGGGACCGCCGGTTCCTCCAGCTCCGTGGGGGCCGGGGGCGGGGCGGGGGCGGCCGGGGGGTTGGCCGGATCGATGCCGATCACGGGGGCCACGTACTGGAGTTCCCGCAGCAGGGTCTGGGAGGAGCCCAAGGGGCCGCCGCCCGCGAGGAGTTCGTCGTTGGACAGCGGGTGCGGGAAGTCCACGGGGACGTAGGCGCCCGCGTGGTCGTAGTGCCAGACCAGGTGTGACCGCTGGGCCGTCGACTCGAACATCTCCAGCAACTGCTCGTAGTCGCCACCCAGTTCGTCCACCGGTGTCACCGGCAGGCCGCAGACCTGGAGCAGGTAGGCGCGGCGCAGGAAGTGCAGGGCGTCGTAGTCGAAACCGGCGACCGGGGCGACGTCGCCGGACAGGCCGGGCATGTACTGGTACACCGGCACCGTCGGCAGACCGGCCTCGGCCAGCGCCTTGTCGTACTGCGCGAGTTCCTCGGCGAAGGGGTTGTCCGGGGTGTGGCACAACACGTCCACGAGCGGTACCAGCCACAGGTCACAGGCCAAAGAGGGCTCCTCGCATCGGCGGGCGCGCCGTCACGCGCGGCGGCGGGTGGTCAGGGAAGGGTAGTCGCTGCGGCCCGGGGACGCTCCCCCGCGGGGCCCGTATCGGTCGTCTACCCGCCCGCCAGGCGTTCCAGCAGCGCCAGCGAGTGCGCGCTCGCGTCGGCGACGATCGCGCGGGCCGTCTCCGCCTCGCGCCGGGCGAGCGCGTCGACCAGTTCGGTGTGCCGGTCCCAGAGCCGGCCGCGCAGCTCCGGCAGGCGCAGCAGGTACTGCACCGCGCACACCCAGGACTGCACGCGCAGCCGGTGCAGGAAGTCGCCGAGGTAGGGGTTGCCGAACAGGGCGCTCAACTCGCGCCAGAAGCGCAGGTCGTAGCCGATGAGGACGGTCAGGTCGCCGGCCGTGGCCGCCCGCTGGGCCTCCTCGCCGCGGCGCCGCACGGTGCTCAGGGCGGCGCCCGTGCGGGGGTCCTCCGGCGGGGTGCGGAAGGCGGGGTGGTCCGCGGTGAGCGCCCGGAACATGCCGTCGGTGACCAGGCCGCGGGCCTCGATCATGTGCCGGTAGTCGCCGACCGAGTACTCGGGCACCCGGAAGCCGCGGTGCTGGTCGGCCTCCAGGATGCCCTGCGCGGACAGGTCGACCAGCGCCTCGCGGACCGGTGTGGCGGAGACGCCGTACTGGTCGGCTATCTCCTTGACGGTGAACGCCCGGCCCGGGCGCAGCCGTCCCCCCAGCACCTCGTCACGGAGCGCGTCCGCGATCTGCTGGCGCAGGGTGCTGCGCGTCACGGGGCCGTTGCCGGGCATGCTCCGTGCCTCTCCTCACACGTCCGGATGCGGTGCTCGTGAGGACCCGCGACAGCCGCGGGTCCCTCTTCCCTTACGAGCACGTCACCTTACGCGTTCGAACAGGTGTTGCGGCAGTTACGGTCACACGGTGTGTTCGTCGGCGACGGTCAGCGCGGCGTCGAGCGCGGCCAGGCCCTCCTTCAGTTCGGCCTCGGTCGCGGTGCACGGCGGGGCGACGTGGGTGCGGTTCATGTTCACGAACGGCCACAGGCCGTGCCGCTTGGCGGCGGCGGTGAAGGCGGCCATGGGGGCGTTCGCCTCGCCGGTCGCGTTGTACGGCACCAGCGGCTCGCGGGTCTCCCGGCTGCGCACCAGCTCCAGTGCCCAGAACATGCCGACGCCGCGCACCTCGCCGACGCTCGGGTGGCGGGCGGCCAGCTCGGCCAGGCCGGGGCCGACGACGCTCTCGCCGAGCCGCCTGGCGTTGTCCACGACGCCCTCCTCCGCCATCACGTTGATCGTGGCGACGGCGGCGGCGCAGGCCAGCGGGTGCCCGGAGTAGGTGAGGCCGCCGGGGTAGGGGCGCTTGCCGAAGGTCTCGGCGATCTGCGCCGAGATGGCGACACCGCCGAGGGGCACGTAACCCGAGTTCACCCCCTTGGCGAAGGTCATCAGGTCGGGGACGACACCGAACAGGTCGGCCGCGAACCACTCGCCGGTCCGGCCGAAGCCGGCCATGACCTCGTCCAGGATGAAGACGATCCCGTACTTGTCGCACAGCTCGCGCACGCCGGCCAGATAGCCGGGCGGCGGCACCATGATCCCGGCGGTGCCCGGGATGGTCTCCAGGATGATCGCGGCGATGGTCCCCGGGCCCTCGAAGGCGATCGTCGTCTCCAGGTGCTCCAGCGCCCGGGCGCACTCCTGCTCCTCGGTCTCGGAGTAGAAGCGGGAGCGGTAGAGGAACGGTGCCCAGAACCGGGCGACCCCGTTCGAGCCGCTGTCGTTCGCCCAGCGGCGCGGGTCACCGGTGATGTTCACCGCCTGCTGGGTGCCGCCGTGGTACGAGCGGTAGGCCGAGAGCACCTTCGGGCGGCCGGTGTGCAGCCGGGCCATGCGCACCGCGTGCTCCACGGCGTCCGCGCCGCCGTTGGTGAAGAAGATCTTGTCCAGGTCGCCGGGGGTCCGCTCGGCGATCAGCCGGGCCGCCTCCGAGCGGGCCTCGACGGCGAACGCGGGCGCGAAGGTGGTCAGCTTCGCGGCCTGCTCCTGGATCGCCGCGACGACCTTGGGGTGCTGGTAGCCGATGTTGGTGAAGACGAGCCCGCTGGTGAAGTCCAGGTAGCGGGTGCCGTCGTAGTCCCAGAAGTACGACCCCTCGGCGCCGGCGACGGCGAGCGGGTCGATGAGGTCCTGCGCGGACCAGGAGTGGAAGACGTGCGCGCGGTCGGCGGCCTTCACTGCGGCGCCGGCTTCGGGGCTGGGCTGAGGGGTCATGCCGGTGAGGGTAAATGTCCGCGATGCGGAAGGCATATCGGCGTCTTGTTCCGTGGACGGGGGGAATCCGCGACAGGTTGTCGACGGGCGGGGCTTCGGGCGGAGGTGGCGCGTTTCCGGTGGCGTCCGGTGTGGCCGGTTCCCGGCGCGGCCGGCCCCTGTTACGGAACCGTGGAACCGGTACCGGACCCGGTGCCGTACCGGCGCACTATTGTCGGGCGTTGCAGACCTATGGGGGGAGGCGGCGCGGGGATGGAGAAGCTGGGACCGGGGGATCCGCCGGCGATCGGGGCCTACCGGTTGCTGGCACGGCTCGGCGCGGGCGGCATGGGACAGGTCTACCTGGCCCGGTCGGACCGGGGCCGGACCGTCGCCGTGAAGCTGGTCCGCGCGGAGCTGGCCGAGCGGGAGGAGTTCCGGGCGCGGTTCCGGCAGGAGGTGCACGCCGCGCGCCGGGTCGGCGGGTACTGGACCGCGCCGGTGCTGGACGCGGACACCGAGGCGGACGTGCCGTGGGTGGCGACCGGGTACGTGGCCGGGCCGAGCCTGCAACAGGTCGTCGGGCACGACCACGGGGCGCTGCCCGAGCGGTCGGTACGGATCCTGGCGGCGGGGCTCGCGCAGGCGCTGGCGGACATCCACGCGGCCGGGCTCGTGCACCGGGACCTCAAGCCGTCGAACGTGCTGGTCACCATCGACGGGCCGCGCGTGATCGACTTCGGGATCGCGCGGGCGCTGGAGACGACGGCGCCGGGCGAGGAGGGGCTCACCCGCACCGGGGCGCTGGTCGGGTCGCCCGGGTTCATGGCGCCCGAGCAGGTGCGCGGCGACCGGATCACGCCCGCGTCCGACGTGTTCTGCCTCGGCTCCGTGCTCGCCTACGCGGCCACCGGGTCGCTGCCCTTCGGGACCGCCGACAGCGGGGTCCACGCGCTGATGTTCCGCATCGCCCAGGAGGAGCCGGACCTGACCGGGGTCCCGGAGGGGATCGCCGACCTCGTACGGGACTGCCTGCGCAAGGACCCGGCGAGCCGGCCCTCGCCGGCGGAGATCCTGGAGCGCACCGGGATGGAGGACACGGTGACCGGGGGCCGCTCCCGCGATCCCTGGCTGCCCAGCGCCCTCGTGGCCCAGCTCGGCCGGCACGCCGTGCGGCTGCTGGAGGCGGAGAACCCGGAGGGCGCCGGGGGAGCGCCGGCGCCGGGGCCGGCCGCGCACGGGAACGGAACGGCACCGCCGGCCGGCGCGGACGCGCTCGGGGGGCCCGGTGTGCCCCACGGGGCCGGTGCGTCGCAGGAGTCATGGGCGCACGGCGCCGGCGCGTCCCACGGGCCAGGGGTGCCGCAGGGGTCCGGGGTGCAGGGGTCCGGTGCCTCGTACGGGACCGGTGTGTCTCAGGGGCCTGGTGCCTCGTACGGGACCGGTGTGTCTCAGGGGCCTGGTGCCTCGTACGGGACCGGTGTGCCTCACGGGCCCGGTGCCCCGGAGGGGCCCGGTGTGCCCCACGGCGCCGGGGTGTCCTTCATGGCGGCCAACGGGTCCCCCGAGCACGCCCCCGTCTCCGACGGCGGAGCCCCCGAGCCCGTCGACCACCAGCCCGCCGCTCCCACCCCCCGGGTTCCGCCGCCGCCCACCGCACCTCCGGCACCGCACGGCTTCGGCCCGGCGTACGGTGCTCCGCCACCGCGGTCGTACCCGCAGCCGCAGCAGCACCCCACCGGCTACGGCTATCCGCAGCAACCCGGCGCCGGTGCCGGTGCCTGGGGCTACGGCCCGTACGCCGGCGGACCCGGCGCCACACCGCCGTACGGTTCCCCGGACCCCGCCGTGCCGGAGGAGCCGGAGCGGCGCAGCGGCCGGTCCACCGCGCTGCTCGTGGTCGTCGCGCTGGTCGTGGCGGTGGGTGCGGGTGGCTCGGTGTACGCGCTGATGAACAACGGCGGCACCGACGAGAAGGCCGGCGGCACCGTCGGCACGGCCCCCGCCCACCGCTCCGCGTCCCCGGACGGCCCGGCGGCGCCCCCCACCTCCGCCGCGCCCACCCCGACCGCCTCGAAAACGCCGGCCGCCGGGGCGATACCCGACGCCTACCTGGGCACCTGGCGGACCGCCATCGGCGGCGAGAGCGGCACAGGCACCCGTGAACTGACCATCCGCCAGGGCGAGGTGGGGGACACCGTGCTGACCCTGGTCGCGGACGGGCCGACCGAGGGCGGCGGCTCGTACCACTGTGTCTTCGAGGCCGAGCTGACCGCAGCACCCGGCGCGGACGGGCCGCTGCGGATCGGGCCGTCCACCGTCACCACCGGGGAACCGGCCTCCTCCTGCACCCCGGGCGAGGCCACCGAGGTCACCCTGCTGCCGGACGGCAGGCTGGAGCGGACGAAGGCGGGCGGCGGGGAGAGCCTGACGTACCGCAAGGAGTAACGACCCGTACGGCGAGGAGCGACGGCCCCGGGTGTGACCGTCAGCGGGGTTCCGGGGGGCGCTGTCTCGGCATGTTCGGGCGGCTACCGTTCGCCGGGGGCAGCGGGAAACGCGCCCCGCCCGCGGTGCCCGCCTCCTGCCGGGGCACCGTGGCCGACGCCGTCTGGACGCCCAGCGGGGTCGGGCCCGTGCGGAACTGCACCATCCAGTCGGTGGTCTCCGCGCGCACCAGCTCCGCGATGTCCTCGCAGAAGCGCCGCAGCACCGTCAGGCACCGCTCGGCCGCCTCGCTCGCCGTGCCCTCCGCGGGGCCCAGCACCTCCCGCACGCTCTCCGACGCCCAGTCGAACTGGAGGGCTTGGAGCCGCCGCTGCACCGCCTGGGCCGTGGCCACGTCCCGCATCCAGCCGGACGTGCACCCGAAGAACCGGTCGACGCCGAGGCCGGCACCCGCGAGCAGCAGCGCCAGACAGCCCCACGGCGCCACCCCGGCGGCCACCCCGGTGAGGTCCAGCAGCGGCAGCGCCGCCCCGGCCACCGCCCCGGCCGCCGCGGTGATCCGCAGCGCGCGCGCCCCGCGCCGCTTCCAGAGCCGGTCCCGCAGGTACCAGTCGGCCGTCTCCAGCCCCCGGCGCTCCACCCACCGGTACAGCTCGTCCAGCCGCTCGGCGGGTTCGCCCCAGTCCCCGAGCGGGAACGTCCGCCCGGTCAGATCGCCCGGCCGCAGCCCGGCCGCGTCCTCGCCCCGCCCGTCCTGAGTCGGACCCTCGGGCTGCATCTCCGGCTGACCCACCCGGCACTCCCTACTGATCACGACCGGTCGCGTTGCGTGACATTCCATGCCGACGCGCGGCCACCTTCCTACCGCCCAACGGATGACGGAGAGGGAGGTTTCCCCGTTTTTCCGCCCGGAAGAGGGCCTTGATCAGGTATAGGACAGCCGCCTTTCTCACCCGAAAGAGTGGCAGGGCAGGGACCGCGTGGACCACGTAGGCTCATTGACGACTGAGAAAAACGTCGGAGACGACAACGGCAACGACGACAACGACGACAACGACGATGACGACACGGAAGACGGCGAGGAGCTGATCGTGATCCCCGGTGGCCAGCCCAACATGCAGCAGTTGCTCCAGCAGGCCCAGAAGATGCAGCAGGACCTGGCGCGCGCGCAGGAGGAACTGGCGAACACCGAGGTCGACGGACAGGCGGGCGGCGGCCTGGTGACGGCCACCGTCACCGGCGCCGGTGAGCTGCGCGCGCTGAAGATCGACCCGAAGGCGGTGGACCCGGAGGACACCGAGACCCTCGCCGACCTGATCCTGGCGGCCGTCCAGGCGGCCAACCAGAACGCGCAGACGCTCCAGCAGCAGAAGCTCGGCCCGCTGGCCCAGGGCCTGGGCGGCGGCAGCGGCATTCCGGGCCTGCCGTTCTGACCCGCTCCGCCGCACCGCCTTCCGGGCGGAGGCGGAAGCCAACTACCGTACGTACCGAAAGGTCTCCAGGAAGGGCAGTCCGTTGTACGAAGGCGTGGTCCAGGACCTCATCGACGAACTGGGGCGGCTGCCCGGCGTCGGTCCCAAGAGCGCGCAGCGGATCGCCTTCCACATCCTCCAGGCGGAGCCGGTCGACGTGAAGCGGCTCGCGCACGCCCTGATGGAGGTCAAGGCGAAGGTCCGCTTCTGCGCGACCTGCGGCAACGTGGCGCAGGAGGAGCTGTGCGGCATCTGCCGCGACCCGCGCCGCGACCCCGCCGTCATCTGTGTGGTGGAGGAGCCCAAGGACGTCGTCGCGATCGAGCGCACCCGCGAGTTCCGGGGCCGCTACCACGTGCTCGGCGGCGCGATCAGCCCCATCGAGGGCGTCGGACCCGACGACCTGCGTATACGGGAACTTCTCGCGCGGTTGGCCGACGGGACGGTCACGGAGCTGATCCTGGCGACGGACCCGAATCTGGAAGGCGAGGCCACGGCCACGTACCTCGCTCGCATGATCAAGCCCATGGGCCTGAAGGTCACCCGCCTGGCCAGCGGCCTCCCGGTGGGTGGCGACCTGGAGTACGCGGACGAGGTGACCCTCGGCCGCGCCTTCGAGGGGAGACGATTGCTGGATGTCTGACGCCACGCTGCATGCCACGACGCAGAACCCGGACGACTTCGCGGTGCAGATCGCGGACCAGGTGGAGAGCTTCCTGGTGGCCGTCACGGAGGTGGCCAGGGGCGACGAGCCGGGCTCGGCGGTCCCCTTCCTCCTCCTGGAGGTCTCCCAGCTGCTGCTCGCCGGCGGCCGGCTGGGCGCCCACGAGGACTTCGTCCCCGACGAGCGCTACGAGCCCGACCCGGGCCCCGAGCCGGACGTGGACGGGCTGCGTGAGAACTTCGCCCGGCTGCTGGACCCGGTCGACGTCTACTCCGAGGTCTTCGACCCGTACGAGCCCCGCAAGGCGCCCGTGCCGGCCCGGATCTCCGACGACCTCGCCGACATCATCACCGACCTCAGGCACGGCATGGCCCACTACCGCGCGGGCCGTGCCACCGAGGCGCTGTGGTGGTGGCAGTTCTCGTACTTCTCCAACTGGGGGGCGACGGCCTCGGCGGTGCTGCGCGCCCTGCAGTCCGTCCTCATCCACGTCCGGCTGAACCAGCCGCTGGAGGAGCTGGACGGCCTGGACACCGACCAGGCCGACATCGGCGACGAGACGCTGGAGTTCGAGGCCGGCCGGGTCATGGCCCAGGAGATCGGCGCGCCGCTGGGCATCCGGCCGGTGAAGTAGCGGCCGGGCGGCCGTTTGTGAGCCGGGGCACTTTCGGAGTGGTGCGCGGCCCGCTGGGCAGGGTCGGACCTGGGCGGACGATGTCTCACCATGCGGGAGCAGGTGGGTGGAATTCGGACGCTCGATAGACTGAGCCGACACAAACGAACCGAGCGAGGAGCGCACGTGGGCCTTGTCGTGCAGAAGTACGGAGGCTCCTCCGTAGCCGATGCCGAGGGCATCAAGCGCGTCGCCAAGCGGATCGTGGAAGCGAAGAAGAACGGCAACCAGGTTGTCGTCGTCGTTTCCGCGATGGGCGACACGACGGACGAGCTGATCGATCTCGCCGAGCAGGTGTCTCCGATGCCTGCCGGCCGGGAGTTCGACATGCTGCTGACCGCCGGAGAGCGGATCTCCATGGCCCTGCTGGCGATGGCGATCAAAAACCTGGGCCACGAGGCCCAGTCGTTCACCGGCAGCCAGGCGGGCGTGATCACCGACTCGGTCCACAACAAAGCCCGGATCATCGACGTCACGCCGGGCCGCATCCGCACCGCGCTGGACGAGGGCAACATCGCGATCGTCGCCGGGTTCCAGGGCGTCAGCCAGGACAAGAAGGACATCACCACGCTGGGGCGTGGCGGGTCCGACACGACGGCCGTGGCGCTGGCCGCCGCGCTGGACGCCGAGGTCTGCGAGATCTACACCGACGTCGACGGCGTGTTCACCGCCGACCCGCGGGTGGTGAAGAAGGCCCGGAAGATCGACTGGATCTCCTTCGAGGACATGCTGGAGCTGGCCTCGTCCGGGTCCAAGGTGCTGCTCCACCGCTGTGTGGAGTACGCCCGCCGTTACAACATCCCGATCCATGTCCGGTCCTCGTTCAGCGGACTGCAGGGCACGTGGGTCAGCAGTGAGCCGATTGGGGACAAGAAGGTGGAGCAGGCCATCATCTCCGGTGTCGCGCACGACACCTCCGAGGCCAAGATCACGGTCGTCGGTGTGCCGGACAAGCCGGGTGAGGCCGCCGCGATCTTCCGGACCATCGCCGATGCCGAGGTCAACATCGACATGGTCGTGCAGAACGTGTCCGCCGCCTCCACCGGGCTGACGGACATCTCCTTCACCCTGCCGAAGACCGAGGGCCGCAAGGCCATCGACGCGCTGGAGAAGAACCGCCCCGGCATCGGCTTCGACTCGCTGCGCTACGACGACCAGATCGGCAAGATCTCCCTGGTCGGCGCCGGCATGAAGACCAACCCGGGCGTCACCGCCGCGTTCTTCGAGGCGCTGAGCAACGCGGGCGTGAACATCGAGCTGATCTCCACCTCCGAGATCCGCATCTCGGTCGTCACGCGCGCCGACGACGTGCCCGAGGCCGTCCGCGCCGTGCACACCGCCTTCGGGCTCGACTCCGACTCCGACGAGGCCGTCGTCTACGGAGGCACCGGCCGATGAGCCGGGGTACGGCCCGATGACCGGTGGGCCGACGCTCGCGGTCGTGGGAGCGACCGGGGCCGTCGGCACGGTCATGCTCCGGATCCTGTCCGAGCGCGCGGACATCTGGGGCGAGATCCGGCTGATCGCCTCCGCGCGCTCGGCCGGCCGCAAGCTGACCGTGCGCGGGGTGCAGGTCGAGGTCACGGCCCTGTCGGAGGACGCCTTCGACGGGGTCGACATCGCGCTGTTCGACGTGCCCGAGGAGGTCGCCGCCGCCTGGGCGCCGGTCGCCGCCGCGCGCGGCGCGGTCGTCGTCGACCGCTCCGGTGCCTTCCGGGCCGACGCGGACGTGCCGCTCGTGGTGCCCGAGGTCAATCCGCACGCGCTGCGCTCCCGCCCGCGCGGGATCGTCGCGAGCCCCGGCAGCACCACCCTGACGATGATCGTCGCCCTGGGCGCGCTGCACGCCGAGTACGGCCTGCGCGAGCTGGTGGTGTCGTCGTACGAGGCGGCGAGCGGGGCCGGGCGGGCCGGGGTGGACGCCCTGCGGGCCCAGCTGGCCCTGGTGGCCGGGACCGAGCTGGGCACGCAGCCGGGGGACCTCAGGCGGGCCGTCGGGGACGCCGCCGGGCCGTTCCCGGAGCCGGTCGCGCTGAACGTCGTGCCGTGGGCCGGGCCGCCGCGGGCGGACGGCTGGTCGGCGCGGGAGCTGGCGGTGCGCGAGGAGTCCCGCAAGGTCCTCGGCCTGGCCGCGCTGCCGGTCGCGGTGACCTGCGTCCAGGTGCCGGTGGTCACCACGCACTCGATGACCGTGCACGCCCGCTTCCAGCGCGAGGTCGCGGTCGACGGCGCCCGGGAGATCCTCGCGACCGCGCCGGGCGTGGTGCTGTGCGACGACCCGGCCGCCGGCGAGTTCCCCACCCCGGCCGACGTGGTGGGCACCGATCCGACCTGGGTCGGGCGGCTGCGCCGGGCCCTGGACGATCCGGCCGCGCTGGAGTTCTTCGTGTGCGGCGACAACCTGCGCAAGGGCGCCGCCCTGAACTGTGTGCAGATCGCGGAGCTGCTCGCCGGGCCGGCCGACGGGGAAGAGGCCGGGGCGGCCGGCCGGGTGTGACGGCTTTGTAGGATCCGCGTAAGAAGTGTGGCCGGGAGCATGGTCCAATTCCCTTGAACCGTCCCTCTTGGCAGCAGAGGATTTCACTCCCCGTCTTCCGCAACCGTACGGAGGGCGGGGAGCGTCTTTGCGGTCACCCTTGCGGGGCCTGGGGGCGTGTTGATCCTGGCGTGGGGACGCCGTGATCGGGGCGTGGGGACGCCCGTTCAAATGGGACATAAGGGAAGAGCGGGACGCATGACGGCACTTGAGGCACGGCCGGTTGTCGCACATGTGACGCCCGGCACGTACAACCCCCGAGGGGGGAGGCGTGTCCAACTGGCGTGGCAGAGGTACTCGAACTCAGTGTGGCCCCCGGCGGCGCGGCCCTGCGGCCGCGTCCGGCGCTCCGGCCCCGCACGTCCGGCGGCATGCCGGTGATCGCGCCCATGCCCGCAGCGCGGCCCGCCCGCATACCCAGTCAGCGTGACGGCGCCGAGGAGACTCCGGGCGCCGTGACGGCCGAGGCCGCCGGGACCACCGTCGACCACCTCACCGAGACCTACCGGGCGCACTACCGCTCGCTGCTGGGTCTCGCCGCGCTCCTCCTCGACGACACCGCCTCCTGCGAGGACGTCGTCCAGGAGGCGTTCATCCGCGTCCACTCGGCCCGCCGACGCGTCCGCGACCCCGAGAAGACCCTCGCCTACCTGCGGCAGACGGTCGTCAACCTCTCCCGGTCCACGCTGCGCCGCCGCATCCTCGGCCTGAAGCTGCTCTCCAAGCCGATGCCCGACGCCGCGAGCGCGGAGGAGGGCGCCTACGACCAGCTGGAGCGCCGGGACCTCATCAAGGCGATGAAGGGCCTCCAGCGCCGCCAGCGCGAGGTGCTCGTGCTGCGGTACTTCGCGGACATGACCGAGGCCCAGGTCGCCGAGACGCTCGGCATATCCCTCGGCTCGGTGAAGGCGTACGGCTCGCGCGGCATCGCCGCGCTGCGGGTGGCCATGAGGACACCGGCATGAGCGACCACGCCGAAGGGGGCGACCCCCATGAACGTCACGAGCCCCGCGCCTGGCACGAGCCGGCACGCCGCGACGGGCAACCGCACACGCCAACGCACGCTGGGAACGGAACTGTGAACCACGGCCCCGACGGCACGGGCCCCGCAAGGCCCGGCCCGGTCACCGACTCACCGGACGGCCTCTTCGGACCCGACGCGGACGAGCCGGATTTGCGCCGCCTGCTGCACTCGGCGGTGGAGGACATCGAGCCGCGCGGGGACACCCTGGAGCATCTGCGCCGGGCGATCCCCGCCCGCCGCGCCCGCAAGCGCCAGGCGGTGGTCGGCGTGGCGGCGGCGGCCCTGTTCGTCGGCACCGCGATCCCCGCCCTGGTGCACGTCTCGAACTCCGGTGGCTCCGGCCCCAACACCGCCATGGCCGGCCAGACCTCGCAGGCCCAGGGCGGCACCGGCCAGGGCAAGGACAAGGGCCCCGTCGGCGAGGACGGCGAGAAGGACACCGGGAGTACGAAGACCAAGCCCGGCAAGAAGCCGGACAAGGGCGGCGGGAAGGACCACGAGGACGGCCACCGCGCCGGCTCCCCCGGCGGCGCCGGACCCTCGGCCAGCGCGGCCACCGGCATCCCGGCGTGCTCGCCGGACCGGCTGGGCTCCGCGAGCGGCACCGTGAACGCCCCCGACTCCGCGGGCGTGGTCTCCGGCATCTTCCGCATCGTCAACGTCTCCGGCACGGCCTGTACGGTGTCCGGCCCGGGCAGCGTCACCACCGCGGCCCAGGGCGCGGCGGACCCGGCCAAGGTCGGCGCCGTACGGCACACCGCGGGGGACCAGGCGGCCACGGCCCTGCCCGACCCCTCGCTGGAGGTCGCCTCGCTGGTCCTCGAACCCGGGGCGGCCTACGAGGAGAGGTTCGCCTTCGTGCCCTCCGAGACCTGCCCCGTCACCGGCGGCGACGGCACGGACGGGGGCTCCGGCACGGGCGGTCCGTCACCGGATCCGTCGCCGACCCAGGAGGCGGGCGCCGCCGGCGGCTCGACCGACACCGGTACCGGCACCGGGTCGCCGGGCGTCACGACGCAGCTGGTCGCCGAGGGCGGCACGGCCGACGGCAGCGTCGCGGTCACCCACACGGCGCAGGACGGCGCACCGTCGGCTACCGCGGTGGTGCCGGGGGCGTGCGCGGGGACGGTGTACTACACGGGGCTGCTGGCGGGCGGGTAGGCATCGCGGCCGGTTCCGGCCTGTTCCTGCCGGTTCCGGCCTGTTCCTGCCGGGCGCGGGCCCTGCCGGGTCAGCCGCTGGGGACCGGCGTCCGCTCCGCGTCCTCCGGGACCAGGCCCAGCGCCGCGTCCCGCTGGAACTCCAGCTCCCGCCGCAGCAGCCGGAACCACATGAACACCACGAACCCCGCGAACACGAACCACTCGCCGGTGTAACCGAGGTTCTGGAACGCCTTCAGGTCCAGCCCCGTACCGCTCGGCGCGCTCGCGGGCACGGCCTTCATCCCGGCGTCGCCCTCGTCCAGCGTCACCCACGCGTCGTACAGCCGGTCCGGCACCAGGTTGACCAGCGACGCGGTGCTGATCGCCGCG
This sequence comes from Streptomyces rubradiris, assembly GCF_016860525.1. NCBI lineage: Bacteria > Bacillati > Actinomycetota > Actinomycetes > Kitasatosporales > Streptomycetaceae > Streptomyces > Streptomyces rubradiris. The sequence continues at coordinate 3,784,929 of NZ_BNEA01000015.1, read as the reverse complement.
GTCTGCCCGGCCGGCAGCCCGCCCTGCGCGGCGACCCCGTTGTCCCCCGGGGTCTCGGACGCCTGGAGCGCGCCGGTGACGGTGACCTCGCCGGCGGGCGGGGCGGGAGCCTTGGCGGGGTCCGCCGTGCCCGGCAGCCAGCCCCGGACCACGGGCAGCGCCTTGCCGGAGTCGGTGCGCAGCAGGGTGAGGACGTAGAAGCCGCGCTTGCCGTCCAGCTCCCGGCCGGGCACCAGCAGCTGCCTGCCGTAGTGCCCGCTGGCCGTGACCCGCCGGCCGGAGGTGCTCTTGTCGACGGGCAGCATGGAGGCCAGCGGGCGCGCGGCCTCGGCCCGGCCGGACGTGGCCTGTTCGGTCGCGGAGCGGTGGTCCTGCACCCGCCCCTCGAACCGGCTCAGCTGCCACGACCCCATGAAGACGCAGAACGGGATGGCGAGCAGCACGAAGACGTTGATGCCCCACCAGCGGGGTGTCAGCAGAAACCGGTACACGCCCTCCACGGTACGGCGCCCGCCCCGGTGCCCCGGCCTCGGGTCAGCTCTTGCTCGCCTTCAGGGAGTAGATCAGCGGGACGCGCGGATGGCCCGCGGGGAAGCGGTGGTAGCCGTCGCGGACCTCGAAGTTCGCGAAGCGCGGGAAGAGCGAGACGTCGTGCTCGTGCAGGAACTCCACGCGCAGCCCGGCGGCGGCGAGCGCGGAGACGACGTCCCCGAGGGTGTGCTGCCACTCCACGCTGCGGTTGTGGACGGTTGCGGCGTCCCGGTCGGCGTAGGTGCCCGGGTCGTCCCACACCTGCGCGTCCCGGGCGAAGTAGTCCCGCACGATCCGGGTGCCGGTCTCGTCGTCCAGGGACTCGGTGATCGGGTGGAACTCGGCGAGGTACAGGAACCCGCCGGGCGCGACAAGGGAGGCCGCCGTCTCCGCCCAGCGCCGGATGTCCGGCAGCCAGCACAGGGCGCCGAGCCCGGTGTAGACGATGTCGTACGACGGCTCGGGCACCGCCTCGGCCGCGTCGTACACGTCACTGGTGACGAAGGCCGCCCGCTCGGGGCCGTAGCCGAGGTCGGCGGCGAGGGCGCGGGCCGCCGCCACGGCGGGGGCGGAGAAGTCCAGGCCGACGACGCGGGCGGCGCCCCGGTGGGCCCAGGAGAGGGTGTCGGTGCCGATGTGGCACTGCAGGTGCAGGAGCGTCTTGCCGGTGACGTCACCGACCTCCGCCGTCTCGAAGTCGCGCAGGTCGTCGCGGCGGGTGCGGAAGCCGGCGAGGTCGTAGAAGGGACCGGCGACGTGGAGCGGCACCCGCTCGTCCCACATGGCCCGGTTGTCCTCGCGCCAGCCGTCGGGAACGCGGGCGTCGGGAGTGTGACCGTCGGCGGCGCGGGCGTCGGGAATGTGGCCGTCGGCGGCGCGGCCGTAGGGAATGTGACCGTCGGTGGCGCGGCCGTCGGTGGCGCGGGCGTCGGGAATGTGGCCGTCGAGGCCGGACGGAGAGGACCCTTCGGCGCCGGATCCGTCGGATATGGGCGAGGAGGCGGCGGAAATGCTCATGCCCGGAAGTTATCCACAGGCTGCGCACACCCGCCACCCAATTGTCGGCGCGGCCAGGCAGTATGGGCGCATGACTGGGGCCATGAGTGAGAGCAGGACGCCGGACACACCGGACATGCCGGACTGGGAGCAGCGTTTCAGGGCGCCGCGGGTCTCGCTGCCCGACTGGGCGGAGGACGCGCCGGACCGCGCCCTGTTCGTGTCGAACGCGACGGGGACGTACGAGCTGTACGCGTGGGACCGCGCGACGGGCGAGCGGCGGCAGGTGACCGACCGGCCGAACGGCACGACGGACGGCGTGCTCTCCCCGGACGGCGCGTGGATCTGGTGGTTCGACGACAAGGACGGCGACGAGTTCGGCATCTGGCGCCGCCAGCCCTTCACGGGCGGCCCGGACGAGCCGGCCGTGCCCGGCCTGGCCCCGTCCTACCCGGCCGGCCTGGCCCTGTCCCGCGACGGCCGCACGGCGGTCGTGGGCCGCTCCACGGACGACGACGGCACGACGGTCCACCTGGCGCGCGAGGGCGCGGAGACGGTGGAGATCTACCGGCACCGCGAGTCGGCGGGCGTCGGCGACCTCTCCCACGACGGCTCGCTGATCGCGATCGAGCACACCGAGCACGGCGACGCCATGCACGCGGCCCTGCGGGTGCTGCGCCCGGACGGCACGACGGTCGCCGAGCTGGACGACACCAAGGGCGGTGTCGAGGAGCTGGGCCTGGAGGTGCTGGGCTTCGCCCCGGTCGACGGCGACACCCGGCTGCTCGTCGGCCATCAGCGCCGGGGCCGCTGGGAGCCGATGGTGTGGGACGTGGCGACGGGCGAGGAGACGGACCTGGCGCTGGACCTGCCGGGCGACCTCGGCGCCGAGTGGTACCCGGACGGCTCGGCGCTGCTCGTCGTGCACGGCTTCGAGGCCCGCAGCGAGCTGTTCCGGTACGACCTGGCGGCCCGCGAGCTGACCCGCATCCCGACCCCGCCCGGCACGGTCTCCGGCGCGACGGCCCGCCCCGACGGCAGCGTGGAGTACCTGTGGTCGTCGGCCGCCGAACCCCCGGCGGTGCGGTCCACGGCGGGCGGTGTGGTGCTGGACTCCCCGGGCATGGCGTGCCCGCCGTCGGTGCCGGTGGAGGACGTGTGGGTGGAGGGCCCCGGCGGCCGCATCCACGCCCTCGTCCAGAAGCCGGCGGGCGCCACGGGTCCCCTCCCCACCGTCTTCGACCTGCACGGCGGCCCGACCTGGCACGACAGCGACTCCTTCGCGGCGGGCCCGGCGGCCTGGGTCGACCACGGCTACGCGGTGGTCCGCGTCAACTACCGCGGCTCCACCGGCTACGGCCGCGCCTGGACCGACGCCCTCAAGCACCGGGTGGGCCTGATCGAGCTGGAGGACGTGGCCGCGGTGCGTGACTGGGCGGTCTCCTCGGGCCTCGCCGATCCCGCGCGCCTGGTCCTCACCGGCGCGTCCTGGGGCGGCTACCTCACCCTGCTCGGCGTCGGCACCCAGCCGGACGCCTGGGCACTGGGCATCGCGGTGGTGCCGGTCGCGGACTACGTCACGGCGTACCACGACGAGATGGAGGCCCTGAAGGCCATGGACCGTACCCTGCTGGGCGGCACCCCCGAGGAGGTCCCGGACCGCTTCGCCGCGTCCTCCCCGCTCACCTACGTCGACCAGGTCAAGGCCCCGGTCTACATCTCGGCGGGCGTCAACGACCCCCGCTGCCCGATCCGCCAGATCGACAACTACGTCAAGAGACTCGAAGCCCGCGGCGCGGTCCACGAGGTCTACCGCTACGACGCGGGCCACGGCTCCCTGGTGGTGGACGAACGCATCAAGCAGGTGAGACTGGAACTGGACTTCGCGGCGCGGTATTTGCCGTCCTGACCGGTCCGAGCTTGGCCTGCCGGCTCACCGGCCGGGGTGTGGGGAACCCCGGCCGGCATGCCGACCGGGGCCCTCGACGACCGAGCCACCGAGGGCCCCTTGCGGAAGACCTTCCCCGTGCCGTGTGCCGCTACGGGAGATCCGGCCGTATGGCACCGGCGCCTCGCACCTCCGCGGCCTCACGATGCTCGAACCAGACGGCTTTCGACCGCGGGGAAAAGCCGCCGAAGAACGTGATACCCCAGCGGGCGGCATGCGCCTCGACCAGGGCGAGGCCGCGTCCGTGCTCGAACTCCTCGTGCGGGGGCTGCTTGGGCGCGGGGGCCTTTGTCCGGGGGCCGTCCGATGGCCCTGTCGTTTCGCGGCGGGGACGTTGGTGGACGTGACGGTCGAACCGCTGGACGCTCAAGGTCTGTCGCTCAGGTGGTATTCGATCATCCCGTCTCGGAATCCGAGCCGTGTGAATCCAGCCTTGATCAACACCCGGCCCGAGGCGGGGTTTTCGGGGTGGTGCCTGCCCCCCAGAGATTCGAGGCCGGCGGTGGTGAAGGCGAAGAGGATGAGTTCCTGGACGGCGCTCGTCGCGTAGCCCCGGCCCCAGCAGTCTTCGCGAAGGACGTAGCCCAGTCGTCCGTGCCCGTCGGGACGGCGGCCCAGCTTGACGACGCCGGCCAGGTCCCCGGCGACATCCACACCGAGGATGTATTGCTCGGTGGGTTCGGCGTTGGCCCATTCCTGCACGCGCACTACGTACCCCTCGGCCTCTTCGCCGGTCATCGCGGGGCGTCCGAGGAACGTGACGGCGGCCCCGCTGTAGATGTGGCGGATGGCCGGGGCATCGGAGGACGTAAGCGGTCGGAGGGAGATCATGAAGTGGTGAGGAGGGCGGCCAGATCGGTGGCGGACGGCCGATTCTCCGGGGCTGGGGCCAGGCACGCGCGGATTGCTGCCTCGAACTCGGGGAACGCCCAGGGACGGACGTCGTTGAGCGGTAGCGTGGCTGTCTTTGCGATGGCCTTGAGCTTGTCCTCGCGCGGGGTGTCGTCCTCGTAGGAGACCGGTCGGCGTCCGGTCCAGCACCAGAACAGCGAAGCGCCCAGTCCCCAGATGTCGGCCGGTGGCTCTGCCTGGATGTGAGTGTCGGCAGTGGTGGCGAGAATGGCGTCCGCGATCTCGGGGGCGGTGGTGTGGGTGAGCGCGCCACGGTAGGGCAGACGTGGCCCGTCGTCGGGGCCGCATGCAAGGGCGTAGTCGATGACCTCGGCGTGGCCGTCGTTCGCGATCAGGGTGTTGGTGGGCTGGACGTCAGCGTGAGCCCACCCGGCGACGTGCATCCGCGCCAAGCGCTCGGCCCACGTCCGGGCGACGCCCAGGAGCCAGGGGCGCACCGAGGGGCGGTCACCTTCGGGTCCACGTGCCAGGGCGAACGCCCGCCACACCGGAACGCCGTCGACCCACCGCACCGCGAGCCACCGGCCACCCTCCCAGGCTCCGGCGTCGACTCGGTAGCCGGGGTTCAGCGCGCCGGCCCCAATGAGGCGCACCAGGTGGTTGTCTTCCTGCACCATCTCGGTGGCCTTGTCCCGTGCAGGGTCTCCGTCGGGGTTGTTCGCCTTCAACGCGACGGCACCCCGGGGGCCCTCTATCTTCCAGGCCCGGGAGCCGCGCCGGTCACTCAGCAGCCGGGTCGTGAAGGGCTCGCCGACGCGGTCTCTCAGGAGACCGACGGCTTCAGCGGGGGGAGGAAGCGCTTCGCCCATGTGCGGATCTCCGTCCAGTCGTAGGGGATGTGCTCGAAGACATCGCGGCCGTCGTCGTCGGCCACGGCGAGCGCGGCGGCCAGGTCGGGGGTTGCGTGGAGGAACTGCGGGTCGCGTCGGCGGATCGCGGCTCTCACAGGGAGGAACGAAACGGGGGCGGCCGGGATGCGTTCGCCGGCCCGCGTGTTCTCCTCCTCGCCCGCGTGGAACTTGCCGAACATGATCCCGACAGGGCTGTACAGGTTCTTGAGGGCCCAGTGCGGCCACGTCAGCAGGTCGCGGTGCCGGGCGCCGGGAACCTCGCCCAGGATCACGATGTTCTCGCACCGCAGGAACCCGTGCGGCCGGTGGATCAGGGGGCGCAGCCACTCGGCGGCTTGTGCGCCGGCATGGAACAGCTCGGCTTCCACGGCGTCCGCGCTTCCGTCGGCGTGGTAGACGGTCCAGGTGGTCAGCCCGCGCTCGGCAGAGGGGGACAGGTAGGGGCAATGGGCCGTCATCTGTTCCGCGTACCCGGTGATATCGATGGATCGCGGCCTGGTGGTGCTGGCCTCAACGAGGCGGAGCGCCCCAGCGGTCGACCGGGACGCTCCGTTGACGCGGGTGAGGGTCACCGGCTGCCCGGCGCGGCGTCGTCGCCGTCACCGGTGGTGGGACCGCAGTCCCACTCGGCCACGACCTTGCCGGTCTCCTTGTAGCGGGCGAGCGCGTCCTCGTCGAGGACGCCGTCAGCGTCGGTGAACCACATCTCGGGCAGCGGGCCGTATGCCTCCTCGTACGCTGCCACCCAGGCGATCGGGCCGGAGCCGCTCATCTCGCGGTGCCCGAGGACGGCGCCGGCATGCTCGGTGCTGAACTCGGCGTACTGGGGGGTGGCGAGCATCTGGTGCCACGCGGCATCCACAGCCGGCGAGAACATCTCGGCGGGGCCCTCGCCGTTCCTGAATCGCTGCCCAGAGATGGCCAGGAAGCGGCCGAGTTCGCGGCGTTCGATGGTGGTGGTGCTCATGGTGGTGCTCCTTTCGACGGTCTTGCGAGTGGTACGGGATCGTGCAACCGCTTCGTCCGGTGGGCGGGCGCAAGTCTGCTAGTCCACCGTCGGGCGTTTCGGCGATGGCCGGTGGGACCACGGCGACGGTGGCGACGCCGATGCCAGAACGGCGAGTTGCTGGCGCCACTCGGGCCAGAGACTCATCGAGTCACGGCACGAGCCGGACGTTGTCGCCTGAGGTCGTCCACTCCACCCCGTTCTCGGGCCGGATGTGCGCGGCCCGGACCCCGCCGTGGCTGTGGAACTCGTGTGTGTCGGCGCGGACCAGTTCGGAGGTTCGTCACTCGGTCGCTCCTCTCGGACGGGGCAGCAGCGGGTCGTGGCTTGGATGGGACATGGCGCGACCCGCTGCCTCGGGACCGCCCGGAGGGTCCTGCGACCGCTTGGGCGTATGACCAGTCAACGACTTTGCGACGGCGGCGCACAGGAAAGGTCGCCGTCGACTTCCTCGCAGCGAACCGGAAGACTTTGCGTCCGTATTACTCCGTTGCTGGTTCCGGCAGTGGGCTCACGGCTACGTTCTGTGGCATGGGAGCGAACGTCATCCTCAAAGGCCGGATGGACGAACTCGGCCTCACGCAAGACGAATTAGCACGTCAGATGAACGTCGCGCTCGAAGCGCTCGGGGGTAAGCCGGGCGATGTGTCCGCGCGGACGGTGCGGAATCTGCTCAGCGGGAGCACCCGCAGGCCGATCGGTCGCACCTGCGCCGCGCTGGAAGCGGTGTTCGGGTGTCCAGTGTCGGCTTTAGGGTTCGACCCACCACGTACTGCCGCACAAGCGGAGGACCCAGTGCACCGCCGTACTTTCCTTGTCTCAGCGACCGGAGCTGTCGTCGCCACCGCGACCCCGGCACGACGCTCGCGGCTGGGGTGGTCGGACGCCGACCGATTTCACCTGGAGTACGCCAGCCTGCTTGGCGACGACTCGCGGCTCGGCGGGACGCGGCGGATCGAGCACAGGAGCGTCGAACTCGCGGCGCGTATTCAGTCCTCGCTCGCTGACGGTGGTGCCTCGGACCGCGTCCGGCGTCAGTTGTACCGACTCGCGTCCGACGTCACGTGCTTGGCGGCCTTCGCCGCCATCGACGCGAGCGCTCCGCATCGTGCGCGTACCCACCTGGACAAGGCCCTCACTCTCGCGGGACTCGCACGCGACAGCGAGGCCATGTTCCGGGTCTGGGACCACCTGATGCTCACCTCCAGCCAGCGGGAGAACCACGCCGAGGCGGCGGCCGGCGCGGAGGTGATGAAGCGGTCGTCGGTGGCTCGGCGCGACCCGTCGTACGCGTCGCTGGCGCACATGCGGCACGCCAACGCCATGGCCAGGCTGCACCGGCCCGTGGCGGCGGTGCGGGCCCTGAACCTCGCGGAGAGGGCTTTCGAACGGCCCCGGGACGAGCGGCCGTCCGCCTGGATCGGGTTCTACGGTCGGGCCGAGTTCGACGCCCTGTCGTCGTACGTCTGGACGGCGCTCGGGGAGCACGAGCGGGCCGAGTCCTGCCTGCACCGCACGCTCGCGGCCATCCCCGGCGGCATGGTCCGTAACCAGGCGCTCTACACGGCGCACCTGTCGCTGTCCCAGGCGAGGCAGGGGGAGGCCGAACTGGCTTGCGCCACCGGACGGCGGGCCTTCGACATGCTGCTGCTTGCGTCCGGGTCGCAACGTACGACGAACACGCTCGCCAGAACGCGCCAAGTCATCGAAGCCACGGGCACGAAGGCGCCCGAGGTCGTGGACTGGATCGAGGAGTCGCGCCGATGGATCTGAAGTGGTACGCGCATGCCGACGCACCGGACGTCCGCTCCCTGCTCCTGGACATTCACGACGAGGTGTACGCGAACGATCCCGACCCTTTTCACTCGCGCGAAAGATTCTCGTACTTCGTCGACCTGTGGTCAGGGCGCGAGGACTGGCGCTGCGTCTCGGGCTGGGAGGACGGTGGCCCGGTCGGGTACGCGTACGGTTCGACGTTCAAACCGGGCGGCTGGTGGAAGGGAACGGTCCGGCCCAGGGGCGTGCGCGGCCGGATCTTCGCCCTGTCCGAGCTGATGGTGGTGCCCCAGTGGCAGGGCACCGGCCGGGCACGGCAGATCCATGACGCGCTGATCCACTCGGTCGACGTCGACTTCGTGACGCTCCTCGTCGATTCCACGCACGCCAAGGTGCAAGCTCTGTACGAGAAGTGGGGCTACGAGAAGCGGGACGAGGCGAAGCCCTCCCACGACTCTCCCGTGTACTCGGTGATGGTGCGCACGCTGCGGACCGACTGACCCGGAAGCGGCGGGCTTCTGAACGGCTCCGCGTCAGCGCAGTTCCGCCAGGCCCGTGCGGGTCGCCGCCACGACCACGCGGTCCCCCTTCTCCAGTACGTGGTCGGAGGAGGTGTCCGGGTGGCCCAGGCGGGCCAGGGCGCGCCAGGAGCCGGTGTGGAAGGCCTCGCGCAGGGTGCGGCCCTCCAGTTGGGGGTGGCCGTCGACGTCGACCGCGGCGAACAGCAGCACGCGCCGTTCCACCGCGATCGCGCCCAGGACCTGCCGGCCGAGCATCGCCCCGGCGAACGCGGGCGCGGCCAGATGGGTGACGCTGCGGCTGCGGGTCAGGGCGTTGGGGTGGGCGGCGCGCAGGGTGCGGTAGACGGCGGTGGCGAAGTCGTCGTCGTACAGCCGCAGCACCACCCGGAGGTCGGGGCGGACCGTGCGGGCGTAGAGCGCGGCCTCCAGGTTGGTGGTGTCGGCGCTGGTCACCGCGAGCAGCGTCCGCGCCCGGTGGATCTGGGCCGCCTCCAGGACGCCCTCCTGGGTGACGTCCCCGAGGACCACCGGCACCCGCAGCCGGCGGGCGGTGGCCAGACCGCGTGCCTCCGGGTCGGACTCGACGCACACCACGGGGACGTTCAGCTCGCGCAGCCGGGCCAGTACCCGGGTGCCGATCTTGCCGAGGCCCAGCAGCACCACGTGCCCGCTCAGCCCGCGGGGCGGCCGGCGCAGGGTGGAGGCGGTGCGGAAGGTGCCGAACGCCTCCAGCGCGGCGGCCAGCAGCACCGGCAGCAGGAGCAGTCCGACGAGTGCGGACAGGAGCTGGAGGACCTGACGGCCGAGGGGTTCCTTGAACGCCGGGTCGTCGATGGCGAACAGGTCGAGGAGGGTGATGTAGCAGGCGCGCAGCAGATCGATGCCGGTGACCAGCCACAGGGCGACGGCCAGGGCGATCACGCAGCCGGCCAGTCCGGCCAGCGACCAGCGCAGCCGCCGGGAGAAGAGCGAGGCGAGCGGCATGGCGCCGGTCAGCCGGCGGACGGGCGCGGCGGACTCCGCGTCCGTGGGGGAGGAGACGTGTTCCAGCACCACTGCCTGCCGGCCGGCGGCCCGCCGTACCTGCTCGTCGCCGGGGAGCAGCACCGGTGGCTGCTCGCCGTCGGACAGCAGGGCGAGGGTGGACAGCCCGGCCCCGTCCTCCCCGGGCAGCGGGCGTTCCACGGCCCGCAGCAGCAGGCCCTCGGTCTGTACGACCCTGCTGGTGCCGGTGACGGCGGTGGCCGCGAGCGCGGGCGCGGCGGTGTCGGCGTCCGACAGCACGGTCGTGGATGCCTCCAGCCCGGCGCCCGGGCCGGCCACCCCGTCCCCGGCGGCCAGCGCGGCGGCCTGGTCGAGGAGTTCCTCGATGTGCCCGCCCAGCCGCCGGTTGTAGAGCCGGAGGACCAGCCGCAGCCGGGGGTTGAGCCGGCGGGCGGTCAGCGCGGCGCGGATGTTGGTCTCGTCGTCGTCGTACACGAGGGCCAGTGCGGCGGCCCGCGCCACCCCGGCCTCCGCGAGTACCGCCTCGGACGGCTCGGCGGCCTCCAACACGCTTTCGGCGTCCGCGCGTTGGCCGGCCGACGGACCTGTGGTGGGCTGCCCGGCCGCGCCCGCCCGGCCGACCGTCCCCACCGCCGCGCTGACCATCCGGTCGAACAGCGCCGCCGACGCGGCCCGGGCCCGGCCGACCACCGGGGGCCGCGCGGTGCGCCGGTTCGGCGGTACGACGAGGGTCACCTGCTCGTCGTAGACCCCGCGCAGCTCGGCGGCCAGCCGGTGCGCGAGCCCGTCGTCACCGCACACCACCATGTGTGCCTGCGGGACTCCTGGTCCCCCCTGATACGGAACGCTCGCCACGAGGGGAAAGAGTGGCCGAAGCCGGAGCCCGGTTCCAGGCGGCTAGCGGGCCTCGGCCGCCGCCGCGTCGAAGTCGAAGCGGGCCAGGTCGCGCAGCCACGACTCCGCGTTGCCGTCCGAGGGGGCGCGCCAGTCGCCGCGCGGGGAGAGCGAGCCGCCGGCCGAGACCTTGGGCCCGTTCGGCATCGCGGAGCGCTTGAACTGCGAGAACGCGAAGAAGCGGCGGCAGAACACCTCCAGCCAGTGCCGGATCTCGGCGAGGTCGTACGCCACCCGCTTGGCCTCGGGGAAGCCGGGCGGCCAGGCGCCGGCCTCCGGGTCGTGCCAGGCGTGCCAGGCCAGGAAGGCGACCTTCGAGGGCCGGAAGCCGTAGCGCAGCACCTGGAAGAGGGTGAAGTCGTGCAGCGCGTACGGGCCGATCTTGGACTCGGTGGACTGCATCTCCTCGCCCGGCACCAGCTCCGGGCTGATCTCGGTGTCCAGGATGGCGGACAGGACCTTGCCGGTCTCGTCGTCGAACTGGCCGCTGGCGATGACCCAGCGGATCAGGTGCTGGATGAAGGTCTTCGGCACCCCGGAGTTGACGTTGTAGTGGCTCATCTGGTCGCCGACGCCGTACGTGGACCAGCCGAGCGCCAGCTCGGAGAGGTCGCCGGTGCCCAGCACGATGCCGCCGCGCTGGTTGGCCAGCCGGAACAGGTAGTCGGTGCGCAGGCCCGCCTGGACGTTCTCGAAGGTGACGTCGTAGACCGGCTCACCGGCGGCGAAGGGGTGGCCGATCTCCTTCAGCATCAGCCGTGCGGTCGGCGTGATGTCCAGCTCGGCGGCGGTGACGCCGAGCGCGCGCATCAGCTTGTGCGCGTTGTCCTTGGTGTGGTCGCTGGTGGCGAAGCCGGGCAGGGTGAAGGCCAGGATGTCGCTGCGGGGGCGGCCCGCGCGGTCCATCGCCCGGGCGGCGACGATCAGCGCGTGCGTGGAGTCCAGGCCGCCGGAGACGCCGATGACGACCTTGGGCCCGCCGATCGCCGCGAGCCGCTGCTGGAGCCCGGCGACCTGGATGTTGTACGCCTCGTAGCAGTCCAGGGCGAGCCGGTCGGGGTCGGCGGGCACGAACGGGAACCGCTCGACGCGGCGGCGCAGCCCGAGGTCGGTGCGCGGCGGGTCCAGCTCGAAGGAGACGGTCCGGAAGTCCCCGGTGCGCGCGGCGTGGGCCCGGCGGTTGTCGTCGAAGGTGCCCATCCGGTGGCGTTCCTGCCGCAGCAGGTCGAGATCGACGTCGGCGACGGTGTACTGGTCGCCGAGCGGGAAGCGCTCGGACTCGGCGAGCAGCACCCCGTTCTCGTAGATCATGGTCTGTCCGTCCCAGGACAGGTCGGTGGTGGACTCGCCGAGGCCGGCCGCCGCGTAGACGTAGGCGGCCAGGCAGCGGGAGGACGCCGAGCGGCACAGCAGTGCGCGGTCCTCGGCGCGGCCGACGGTGATGGGGCTGCCGGAGAGGTTGACCAGGACGGTGGCCCCGGCGAGGGCGGCCTCGGCGCTGGGCGGCACCGGCACCCACATGTCCTCGCAGATCTCGGTGTGCAGCACCAGTCCGGGCACGTCCTCGGCCGCGAACAGCAGGTCCACCCCGAACGGCACCTCGGCGCCGGCGACGCGGATGGTCCCGCCCCGCTCGTCGTGGCCGTCGGCGATCTGCCGGCGCTCGTAGAACTCGCGGTAGTTCGGCGGGTACGACTTCGGTACGACGCCGAGGACGCGGCCCCGGTGGACGATGACCGCGCAGTTGTAGATCCGGTGGCGGTGGCGCAGCGGGGCGCCGACGACCACGACGGGCAGCAGCTCGGCCGAGCCGGCGACGACCGTGTGGAGCGCCGCCTCGACCTGGTCGAGCAGCGCGTCCTGGAGGAGCAGGTCCTCGATGGAGTAGCCGGTCAGGCCCAGCTCGGGGAAGACGGCGACGGCGACGCCCTCGTCCGCGCACCGGCGGGCCTGGCGCAGGACCGCCTCGGCGTTGGCGTGCGGGTCGGCGATGACGGTGTGGCCCGTGCACGCGGCGATGCGCGCGAAGCCGTGGCTGTACAGCGACCAGAAGTTCAACGGGGCTTCCTTCATGTTTCAACAGACCGCACTGACGAAGCGAATCTCCTCCTGAGGGAAGCCTAGATCCCGGCCGCGCGGAGCCCGGGACCCGGCCATGTGCTCGGCGGGTGCCCGGGGGCTGGTAGGCGGCCATGTACCTGGCGGGTGCCCGGGGGCCGGTACTCGGGCACGTACGTGGCGGGTGCCCGGGGCCGTACTCGGGCACGTACTCGGGTGCGGCTGAGTATCTGTCCCCTGTGCGCGGGCGGCGCGCGGCGCGACGGTGGAGGCATGCGAAAACGAGCAGGGAAATCCACGCGCACGGCCCTCAGGGCGCTGCCGGTCCTCGCGCCCGCCGTGGTCGCGCCGCTGGCGTGGGCCGGCTGGCTGGGCTGGGACCAGCAGCGGGACGTCCACGCCGACGGCACGACGACCGGCCCGTACCAGGCATGGCAGGTGCTCGGGCTGGTCCTGACCCAGCTGGCGCCGGTGTACTGGGCCACCGCCCGCCGCCACCCCCTCGCCGCCGTCCTCGGCACCTCGGCCGGCCTGACCGCCGCCGCGTACTACGACTGGTCCGACGACGCCAGCGGCCTGTTCGTGATCGGCGTGGGCCTGGTGACACTCGGCAGCCTCGCCGCGACCGCCGCCGCGACGGGAGCGATCACCTTCGCACGCCGCGCCCGCGCCGGCGGCGAGCCACCCACCGTCGGGCACCTGTCGTAGGGGGCGTGCGTCCGCGCGCCGGCCATCACCAGCACGCGGGGACGGGCGGAAGGCACCGGTCCGGAAGAAAAGACGCCGCGATCCGGAGACTGGCGGGGCGGGCCGCGCCGCGGTGGGCCGCTTCGGGGGTGCCGTGGGCCGGGGTCAGTCCGCCTCGCCGAGCTCGGCGAGGCGGGCGCGCAGGCGGGCGTTCTCCTGCTCCAGGGCGTCCATGCGGGCGCGGACGGGGCGGAGGGCGGTCTCCAGCTCCTCCTCGGAGTAGCGCGGGGTGATGTGCTGGTGGCAGTTCCAGTTGAAGCCCTCGACCTCGACGATCATCAGGCGCTCCACCTTGCCGTCGGTGCGCGGCTTGCCGAGCCGTTCGGTGAGCGCGGCATCCTCGTCGAGCCCCTGGGTGCGGGCCCGGCCCAGCAGCTTCAGGCGGGCCTGCCGGGCGTAGTCCATGAAGAACAGCGCGACCCGGCCGTCGGTCCGCAGATTGCCGGTGGTGATGTACTGCCGGTTGCCGCGCACCTCCGCCCAGGCCAGCCGCCGCTCGTCCAGGACGTGGACGAAACCGGCGGGGCCGCCGCGGAACTGGATGTAGGGCCAGCCGGTCTCGCCCGTGCTGGCCAGGTAGAACCCGTCCCGGCTGGTGAGGAACGCGGCCTCGTCGGGACCGAGTTCGTCCGGGCCGGTGTCGGGCTGGGCGAGGGCGCGCACCCCTAACAGGCCGCTGCCCTGCTCCTCCTGGACGCGGCGCACGCTGTCCGTGTAGGCGAGGTGTGCGAACCGTCCCATCTAGCGCTCTCCCTCCCCGACGTCCGAGGCCGCGCCCTGCCGCGCGGCCGGTGTGGCACCCAGGACGGAGGCGAGCAGGCCGGGGAAGCGCCGCTCCAGCTCCTCGCCACGGATCCGGCTGACCCGGGTGTTGCCCCGCAGACGGGTCTCGACGAGGCCGCTCTCGCGCAGGGTGCGCAGGTGGTGGGAGACGGTGGAGCGCCCGACCGGCAGCTCCAGCGCGCCGCAGGGCGCCTCGCCGACGGTGTCGAGCAGCCGCACGATCTGCAGCCGTACCGGGTCCGCGAGGGCTTGCAGCACGGTGCCGATCTCCACTGTGGCGAGATCCGGCTGCGGCAGCCGGGTCTCCTCCGTCATTCGCATCCTGCCTCCAGGCTCTTCCCGCCTCGCGCGGCCCGGCGGCACCGGGGCGAGGGAGGCGAGGTCGCGCGACTATGGCGAGGTCACGCGTCTATGGCGATGTCGCTCGACATCTACGATACACATCGAACCTCTATTACGATCTGCGTCGACATACCCGACGCTCATCGAAACTCAGGTGCTTCCATGACCCCTCCCGCCGCACAGCAGGGGCGCGCCTGGCGGACCCACGCCTGTGTGCTCGCGCTCGGCACGTTCGCCGTCGGCACCGACGCCTTCGTCATCGCCGGTCTGCTGCCCGACCTCAGTGACTCCCTCGATGTCTCCGTGGGCGCGGCGGGCCAGCTCGTCAGCGTCTTCTCGCTGGCCTACGCCCTGCTCTCCCCGGTGCTCGCCGCGTTCACCGCGCGTTGGTCACGCCGTACGGTGCTGATCACGGGCCTCGGCGTGTTCGCCGTCGGGAACGTGGTGACCGCCCTCGCCCCCGACTACGCGCTGGTCCTGGCGTCCCGGGTGATCGCCGCGGCCGGCGCCGCGATGTTCACCCCCAACGCGGGCGCCACCGCGGCGACCCTGGCCGGACCCGAGCACCGGGGCCGGGCGATCGCCATCGTCACCGTGGGGCTGACCGCCTCGCTCGCGCTGGGCGCGCCGCTCGGCACCGTCATCGGCGAGGCGCTGGGCTGGCAGGCCACCATGTGGTTCGTCACCGCGCTCGCCCTGGTGGTGGCCCCGGTCATCGCCCTGCGGCTGCCCGACGTCACTCTCGGCGGCCCGACCCAGCTGCGCCGGCGCCTCGCCCCGCTCGCCGACCGCAAGGTCGCCATGGTGCTGGCCGGCACGCTGGTCGCGTTCATCGGCATCTACCTGCCCTACACCTACATCAGTGCCGTCTTCGAGCCCGCCACCGGCGGGGACGGCGGCAAGGTCGCCGTGCTGCTGCTGGTCTTCGGCGTGGCCGGGACCGCCGGCAACCTCACCGCGGGCCGGCTCGCCGACCGCAAGGGGCCGCGCACGGTCGTCATCGGCGCGACGCTGCTGCTCACGGTGGTGTTCGCGGCCATGGCCGGCATCCGCTCCTCCTACCCGGCGGCCATCGCGCTGACGGCGGTGTGCGGCATCGCCTCCTGGTCGGTGACCGCGCCGCAGCAGCAGCGCGTCATGGCGCTGGCCAGCCCCGGCAGCGAACCCCTGGCCGTCTCCCTCAACGCCGCCGTGATGTACCTGGCGATCTCGCTGTCCAGCGCGCTGGGCGCCGGGATCCTCGGCGCGGCGGGCGCCGTGTGGATCGCCTGGGCGGGCGCCGCGTTCGCCGTGGCCGCGGCGCTGGTCACGGCCGCCGCCGCCCGCACCGAACGGGCCGGGGCGGGAGCCGGGGAGCCGGAGCCGGCCGGGGCCCAGGAGGTGTCCGCTGGTCAGCGGCCCGTCCGCCGGAACTGAACAAGCGCTGGTTTTCGAACAGGCGCTGGTTTTCCCGGAGCGATTGTCGCGTCGTCGACGCATCGCGCCGGAGAGGGAGTCGGCGAGTGCCCGGCCGTGCGGCAGGCGCGAAACGGCCTGCGCGACCCCCGTCGGCCGGGGCTCCCCGGCTCCATTCCGCGCGCACGCGTACGGACGAACGGACGAACAGGA
Source organism: Streptomyces rubradiris (assembly GCF_016860525.1). NCBI lineage: Bacteria > Bacillati > Actinomycetota > Actinomycetes > Kitasatosporales > Streptomycetaceae > Streptomyces > Streptomyces rubradiris. The sequence continues at coordinate 3,768,951 of NZ_BNEA01000015.1, read as the reverse complement.
CCTGGTGCCGACTGGAGCGCGACGCCGGATTCCTGGCCTCGCACAGCCGGCGGGCCGCCCGGTTCCTACGTCCTGCCCGGCCCACCGTGTAGGACCGCGCGCCGCCGTCGGCCACCGGTGGACCCCCCCCGCTCCAGCGCACCGGATTCCGCGACGAGGTCACCGGATGGGCGGCATCGGCGCGGGCGCCAGGGTGGTACGGATGGGGAACGGGTGGCAGTCACTGTTGGCGCCGGTGCGGTGCGCCGGGGAAGGGATCTCGAAATGAGTCTGCGCAAGGTGCTCATCGCCAACCGTGGCGAAATCGCTGTCCGCGTGGCCCGGGCCTGCCGGGATGCCGGGATCGCGAGCGTGGCCGTCTACGCCGACCCGGACCGGGACGCTGTGCACGTCCGTGCCGCGGATGAGGCGTTCGCCCTGGGCGGTGACACCCCGGCCACCAGTTACCTGGACATCGAGAAGGTGCTGCTGGCCGCCAAGCAATCCGGCGCGGACGCGATCCATCCGGGTTACGGCTTCCTGTCGGAGAACGCCGAGTTCGCGCAGGCCGTGCTGGACGCGGGTCTGATCTGGATCGGCCCGCCGCCGCAGGCGATCCGCGACCTCGGCGACAAGGTCGCCGCCCGGCACATCGCCCAGCGTGCCGGCGCCCCCCTGGTCGCCGGTACACCCGACCCGGTGTCGGGTGCGGAGGAGGTCGTGGCCTTCGCCCGCGAGCACGGCCTGCCGATCGCGATCAAGGCCGCCTTCGGTGGCGGCGGGCGCGGCCTGAAGGTCGCCCGCACCCTCGAAGAAGTCCCCGAACTCTACGACTCCGCCGTCCGCGAGGCCGTCGCCGCCTTCGGCCGCGGCGAGTGCTTCGTCGAGCGGTACCTGGACCGGCCGCGGCATGTGGAGACGCAGTGCCTGGCCGACAAGCACGGCAACGTCGTCGTGGTCTCCACCCGTGACTGCTCCCTGCAGCGCCGCCACCAGAAACTGGTCGAGGAAGCCCCCGCCCCGTTCCTGTCCGAGGAGCAGATGGCGGAGCTGTACCGGGCGTCGAAGGCCATCCTGAAGGAGGCCGGTTACGAGGGCGCGGGCACGTGTGAGTTCCTCGTCGGGCAGGACGGCACGATCTCCTTCCTGGAGGTCAACACCCGCCTGCAGGTCGAGCACCCGGTCACCGAGGAAGTCGCCGGCATCGACCTCGTGCGCGAGATGTTCCGTATCGCCGACGGTGAGGAACTGGGCTACGACGACCCGGTGCTGCGCGGTCACTCCTTCGAGTTCCGGATCAACGGCGAGGACCCGGGCCGGGGCTTCCTGCCCGCCCCCGGCACCGTCACCACCTTCGAGGCACCTTCCGGTCCGGGTGTGCGGCTGGACGCGGGTGTGGAGGCCGGCAGCGTCATCGGCCCGGCCTGGGACTCCCTGCTGGCCAAGCTGATCGTGACCGGCCGCACCCGCAAGGAGGCCCTTGAGCGGGCCGCCCGCGCGCTGGAGGAGTTCCGTGTCGAGGGCATGGCCACCGCCGTTCCCTTCCACCGCAAGGTCGTCACCGACCCCGCCTTCGCCCCCGAACTGACCGGCTCCGACGAGCCGTTCACGGTCCATACCCGGTGGATCGAGACCGAGTTCGTCAACGACATCAAGCCTTTCACCGCCCCGGCCGATGCCGAGGCCGACGAGGAGTCGGCCCGTGAGACGGTCGTGGTCGAGGTCGGCGGCAAGCGCCTGGAGGTCTCCCTCCCGGCGTCCCTGGGCATGAGCCTGGCCCGCACCGGGCTCGCGGCCGGGGCCAAGCCCAAGCGGCGCGCGGCGAAGAAGTCCGGCCCCGTCGCCTCCGGCGACACCCTGACCTCCCCCATGCAGGGCACCATCGTCAAGATCGCCGTCGAGGAGGGCCAGGAAGTCAAGGAAGGCGACCTCGTCGTCGTCCTGGAGGCCATGAAGATGGAACAGCCCCTCAACGCCCACAAGGCCGGCACCATCAAGGGCCTGACCGCCGAAGTCGGCGCCTCCCTGACCCCTGGTGCCGCCATCTGCGAGATCAAGGACTGACGGGATCGAGGCCGGGGCGAGGGGGTACCACCCTCTCCAGGTCGGTCAGGAGCGTGCGCGGATGCCCGCGCCGCGAGGGGATGCCGAGGGGCGCCGGAGCCGCTCGGCGCCCCTCGGGCCACGGAAGCCGGCGTCGGCGGGACGCGACACCGGTGGACGCGCCGTGCCGACGGGACACGGCGTCCGCCCGGTGCGGGCGCTTCCGGTCAGCGCCGGCGCATGGCACGGCGGCCGGGCGGGACTCGATGACCGAGCGGACTCGGCCGGCGAGCGGGACCCGGCGGCCGGCCGGGGAGGAGCCGGGCGCTGTTCACGCCGTCCATCGAAGCCGTCCCGCGCACCCCGGACAAGCCGGAACCGGGAACCATGACACGTCCCTGACGCCCGCATACGGCTCCTTGACGGCGGCTCCGTGACGTCACCCGGGGCCGTACGAAACGACTCCGGGGCGGTGTACGCCGGCGTGGTGCCGGACGTACACCGCCCCGGAGCGGGACGCGTCAGCGGGGACGGCCGTTACTTCGGTTCGCGGGCGAAGAGCGAGGTGGACCAGACGTAGCCGAGCACCGCCAGCCCGACGCACCAGGCGACGGCCAGCCACCCGTTGTGGCCGATCTCGGTGCCGAGCAGCAGTCCGCGCAGGGTCTCGATGGCCGGGGTGAACGGCTGGTACTCGGCGATCGGCTGGAACCAGCCCGGCATCGCGTCGACCGGCACGAACGCGCTGGACAGCAGCGGCAGCACCATCAGCGGCAGGGCGTTGTTGCTGGCCGCCTCGGCGTTCGGGCTGGACAGGCCCATGCCGACCGCGATCCAGGTGAGCGCCACGGAGACGAGCGTCAGCAGTCCGACGGCCAGGAGCCACTCCAGGGCGGTGGCGTCCGTGGCCCGGAACCCGATGGCCACCGCGACGGCCCCCACGAGCACCACGCTCATCACGCACTGGAGCACGCTGCCGACGACGTGCCCGACGAGCACCGACCCGCGGTGGATCGCCATCGTGCGGAAGCGGGCGATGATGCCCTCGGTCATGTCCGTGGCCACGGACACCGCACTGCCGATCGTGGTGCTGCCGATGGTCATCAGCAGGACGCCGGGGACGAGATAGGCGAGGTACGCGGACCGGTCCGCCCCGCCGTTGCCGATGCCCGCGCTCATCACGTCACCGAAGATGTAGACGAAGAGCAGCAGCAGGACGATCGGCGAGAGCAGCAGGTTCAGCGTCAGCGACGGGTAGCGGCGGGCGTGCAGCAGATTGCGGCGCAGCATCGTCGAGGAGTCGCGCACGGCGAGGGAGAGGGAGCTCATCGGACATCCTCCGGGGACAGGGCCGGCTGGTCGGCGCCGGCGGTGAGGGCGAAGAACACGTCGTCGAGGTCGGGGGTGTGCACGGTCAGCTCGTCCGCCTCGATGCCGGTGGCCTCCAGCCAGTCGAGCAGGGAGCGCAGTTCGCGCTGGCTGCCGTCGCTGGGGACGCGCAGCGCCAGTGCCTCGTCGTCCGGTGTGGCCTCGCGCAGCAGGGAGGCGGCGGACCGGTACGCGGACGGGTCGGCGAAGCGGAGCCGCACGTGTCCGCCGGGGACGAGGCGCTTGAGCTGGTCGGCGGTGCCCTCGGCGGCGATCCTCCCGCCGTTGAGCACGGCGATGCGGTCGGCGAGCTGGTCGGCCTCCTCCAGGTACTGCGTGGTGAGGAAGACGGTGACGCCGTCCGCGACCAGCTCGCGGACGATCTGCCACATGGAGTGCCGGGAGCGCGGGTCGAGGCCGGTGGTCGGCTCGTCGAGGAAGATGATCCGCGGGGAGCCGACGAGGGTCATGGCGATGTCCAGACGGCGCTTCATGCCGCCGGAGTAGCTCTGGGCGGGCTTCTTGGCGGCCTCGGCCAGTCCGAACCGCTCCAGCAGCCCGGCGGCGACCCGCCGCCCCTCGCGCTTGGACAGGTGGTGCAGGTCCGCCATGAGGAGCATGTTCTCCTCGCCGGTGATCAGCCCGTCGACGGCGGAGAACTGCCCGGTGACCCCGATCGCGGCGCGCACGGCCTGCGGTGCGGCGGCGAGATCGTGGCCCGCGACCCGGGCCTGCCCGCCGTCGGCGGTGACGAGCGTGGAGAGGATCTTCACGGTGGTGGTCTTGCCGGCGCCGTTCGGTCCGAGCAGCGCGAACACGGAGCCGGCGGGGATGTGCAGGTCGAGGCCGTCCAGGACGGTCTTGTCGCCGTAGGACTTGCGGAGCCCGACGGCGGAGATGGCGGCGGCCGACCGCTCCGTGTTGGACGTGGGCATGACAGACATGTCGATGGAGCCCTCCCGTTCGAGCCGAGGAAGCGGATGGAGTGGTGGAGCAAGCGGGGAAGCAGAGGACAAGCGGGGAAGCAGAGGAAGCGAGCGGGGAAGCCGGCGGGCCGTGGCCCGGTGCTCAGCTGCGGGCGCGGCGGATGTCGATGTTGCCGTAGCGGGTGCGGGCGCGGACCTGGACGGTGTCCTCGGCGGTGTCCGGGGCGTCGGAGGCGGTGAGCGCGTTGCGCACCTGCCCGGCACCGGAGCTGACGTCGAGCCAGGCGGCCGTGCCCTCGCGGATGCCGAGGTCGATGGCGCCGTAGGAGGTCTCCAGCTGGACGGTGCCGCGGGCCACGTCACCCACGCGCACGGTGCCGTGGGCGGTGGTGGCGGTGACCGAGTCCTCGGCGCGCCGCACCTCGATGTCGCCGTTGGCGTTGCTCACCCGCAGCGCACCGGTCGCGACGTCGACGGACGTGCCGCCGTGCGAGTTCTTCAGCACGGCCGGGCCGTCGAGGAGGCCGACGCGCAGACTGCCGGTGCTGGTGCTGATCTCGGCCCGGCCCGCGACCCGGTCCACGGTGATCGAGCCGTGCGAGGCGGTCAGCTCCAGCGGTCCGGTCGCGTCCAGGCGGACATCGCCGGAGGAGGTCTTCACCCGCACCTCGCCGAGCCGGCCCTCGCCGAGCACCTGGGTCCAGGCCCCGGTCATGTCGACGCGGGAGCCCGCGGGCAGCTCGACCGTCACGTCCACCACGCCGGAGCGGCCGAACAGGTTGGACTTGGGCGTCCGGATGGTCAGCGCCCCACTCGCGTAGGAGACCTCGGTCTGGTCGGCCGTCCGTACGTCCAGGTCCTTCTTCGGGTTGCGGGCCCGCACCTCCACCACGGTGTCGAGGCGGTCGCTCGCGGTGAACTGGATGGAGCCGGCGTCCACCCGGGCGGTGACCGAGATCGGTTCGGGAGTGTCGAAAGAAGGCATGGCTGTCCCGTCCTCGTGAGTCTTGGGAACGTCCCCGCAGGTGGGACGCGGTGTGAGTGAAGTGAGGTGAAGTGGCGCGGGCGGGGTGCGGCTAGCGCACCCAGCCCGTGAAGCGCTGTCCGACGGTCTGGCTCTTCTCCGGCGTACGCGGCCTGGAGCCACCGTCGACCGCGGCCGACACGGCCCGCACCAGCCAGGCGTTGACCGACAGCCCCTCGCGGCTCGCGGCCTCCTCGGCCCGGGCCTTGAGCTGGGCGGGCAGCCGCAGATTGACGCGGGCGGTCCCGCCCTCGTCCCCCTCGGCCGGCGCCTTGAAGGCCTCGACGGGCGCGGTCGCCTCCGCGGGGCCCCCGGCTTCGACGGCCGGCAGCGCCACCACGAATTCCGGGTCGAGCCCGCGCAGCCGCACGTCCACCGAGCCCGGGGCGAGTTCCCGGGTGACTTCGTCCATGGCGGCGGACAGCACGTTCAGCATGGTCAGCCGAGCCGCCGACTCCAGCGGAGCGGTCAGCCTCTCGGCCAGCTCCCGGGCATCCTCCCCACCGGCTTCAGCGGCCACCGCGAGTTCGCGGCGGAGGGTTTCGACATAGGGCGTGAGGTCCATGACGCCATCATGACACCATCGTGGCGCCATAAGCAACCCTGTGGTGCCATTAGTGGGGCCATGAGTGGCGCCGACTCCGTATACGCCCAGGTCAGACCAGGTGCTGAAGCGACTCGACAGCCCTACCAATCGGTGTCAAGGCGTCCTGCGGGGCCGGGCGACACCACCATCCGGCGCCACAGTGACACCACTTGGTGCCAAGCAGGCGCCGAGATGCGCGGGGATGAAGGTCTGTCTGCACGTCCGGCAGACTTCGATAGCCACGGCACCAGGGCACCAGGGATGGCATGGCGAAGGGGTGGGCATGGAGTACGTCACGGCCGGCTGGGACGACGGCGGCTTCCACGTGGACGCGAGTGCCTACCTGGCCGAGCTGCCGCGGCTGCGCGCCGGCCTGCCCCCGGGCGCCCGGACCTTCGCCACCGACCCCGGCCACTACGACATCCCGGGCGCCACCCGCTGCGTGAAGGACCTGGAGCTGGCCGGGATCCACCTCGCCACCGACAAGAGCGGCGGACTGGTCCTGGACTTCGCGCCGAACGCGTTCAAGCACGACTTCGGCCTGCGCATCAGCTACTCGGGCGTGCGGCACTTCGCCATCGACTACGACCACTCGATCGACTGGATGAGCGTCGACACCGTACTCCTCGACGAGATCCTCCCCGACGGAAACGGCGGCTGCCGGCACGAGATCGCGCTCACCGACGCGTCGATCACCATCCAGTGCGAGGACCTGCGGGCCGTGTGGGCACAGGGGCACCGGCCGACACGCGGCTGGGGCACCTGAAGGCGTGCCGTACCCGATCCGCCAGAGCCGGAACGCCGAGCCAACTCGCCCACAACGAGGCGGTGTCCAGTCCCTGCGGGGCGTTCCTTCAGTCCCCCAGTCGAAGGACGGCCCGGACGGGCCGGGCCCGCCGCCTGGGTGATGGTCTCGCGAGAGAAGAACCGGCCGACCTCGTCCATGAGGACCGTTCCGCCACCGTACGTGTCGTGCGCGACCGCGAAGACCTTCTTCCCCCGCCCGTCGGCGAGTTCTTGCACGTCTTCTGCCGCGCCCGGTACATGAGACGCGGAGAGGCCAGGAAGGTGCTGGGTGCAGTGCCCGCCTGACCTGCTCGCGTGTGTACCGTCGTCGCCCCTCTGATGTGCCAGGGTGCCGTCCTTGACCGTCGCGCCGGTCTGTCACGGAAGCGAATCCGTGCCGACATGATCGCGGCGTCTCAGTACTATGTTGCGCCATCGTTCCCGGGTCTGTCGTTCCCCGTCGATCCATCGTGCTCGTACGGTGTTCGGGGGGAGTGGGAGGTCGCCCATGAAGTGCGCGATTTCGACGTAGTAGGCGTAGTAGCCGTTTTGCGTGAGCTCGCGCAAGCGGGCGATGTCAGCCGCGAGGTCGTCCCGGGCATCAACGACCGCGTGGTGGAAGCACAGGGCCAATTGCAGTTTGGCCGCGGCGTAGGAGATGCCGGAGACGCCGATTTCCGCGAGCTGGACGGCCGCCCGGTCAGGCAGGTCCGCGGCGAATCCCGCGTCGCGCACGAGCGTGGCGATGTGAGCGGTCATTTCGTCGGAGCGCAGACTCAGGGGCGACAGCAGGCGGCTCGCGAGGTCGAGTTCGTCATCGGCCCGGAGCGGGTCGACGAAGGACACGACGAAGGCGAGATGGGCCTGGGCCACGGCGGTCTCGCCGACCGCACCGTGTTCCTCCGCCTCACTCCGGGCCGCCAGATACGCGACCGCCGCCCGCTCCATGTCTCCCTGCACCCACCAGACGTCCCCCAGCACCCGATGGTGCCGCCCGGCCCAGCCCAGCCTCCCGGCGGCCTCCACCACCTCCGGGAAATCTCCGGACACTCGGCTCAGGTGCGCCAGACCCCGCCGAGCGGCGGAAGCGAGCCGACCGCCGGCGGAGGCGACACGCTGCATGCCGCGACGGGAATCGTCGGTCCGCCCGAGGTCCCGCTGAGCCTTCGCCTGGTAATACGTGGTCAGTTCGACCAGTTCATCAGGGAGCAGCCCCGACGCGAGGACGGCGGAGAGCCGGCTGACTGTGCGTTCACGGTGCTCGTGCTGGCGCCGGGCGATGGCAAAGGGTGGTCGCACGTGGCACCGCAGACAGGCGAGCCCAATGTCGTACTGGCGGGGTGCCTCGACGAACTCGGGTGGAGCCCGAAGGCGCTCGCTCGCAAGCTCACCCGAGTGTTCGGCGCGGGGACGGTGGCCGAGTCGGCGCCGTACCACTGGCGGGACGCCGGCTCCCTGCCGCGTTCGCCATTGCCGATGATGGCCGCCTACGTGCTCTCCCAGGAGCTGGGTAGGAATGTCTCGGTGGCCGAACTGTGGCAGGGCCGTGTGGGCGACTCGTCAGCGCTCGCCCCCGCGGACACGGATCTCGCGCGACCCTGGACCGCGCAGGGCATGGAGGCGATCGTGGAGGACTGGGTGATGGGAGGGCTTGTCGACCGTCGCCGGTTCCTCGCGATCTCGGGCGCGGGACTCCTCGCGATCGTCGCCCAGTACCTCGACGGCGCCGCGGGACGTGGTCAGTACACGCCTCGGATGACGTCGTCACTCGGCACCGATCCGCTCGTGGACCAGGTCGAGCAGCATCTCCCCATGCTCCAGTTGCTCGATGACGAGCACGGAGGGGCACGTCATCTGCCCTATGTCGGAGCCCAGTTCCGGGCTGTCGGGCTGCTGATTCGCGAAGGCGGCCACTCTCCGGCTGTCGGGAGCCGTCTGATCCGCGCGCTCGCGGAGATCGGTCAGCTGGCCGGCTGGATGGCCTTCGACGCGGCCGACCACGGACTGGCGCAGCGCTACTTCGTCACGGCGCTTCGGGCCGCGCATCAGGTCAATGATCTTCCCCTGTGTGCCCACATCCTGGGCGACCTGTCCTTCCAGGCGGCGAGTCGAGGACACCCCGCGGACGCCATCGCCCTCGGAGAGGCCGCCCGCCGTGCGAGTGACGCCGCTCCGCTGGCTGTCCGGGCGTCCGTCCTGTCCCGGCTCGCCTACGCGTACGCCGCCGCCGGCCGTGACAACGACTTCGCCCACACTCGTGGCGCTGCCCGCGAACTGGTCGCAGGCCGGGACGGCGGCCAAGAAGAGCCCCGCTGGATGTACTTCCTCACCGACAACCACCTGGACTGTCAGGCCGGTTACGGCCTCATCCAGATGGGTCGTGCTCAGCAGAAGGCGGAGAGCGGAAAGAAGAGCCGCCGCTTCCTCGCCCAGGGGACCGAGATGCTCAGATCGGGGCGTACGACGTCCCGCGCGGCGACCCAAGCCAGCGCCGAGCCCTGTTCGAGGGAGCCTGGCTGGCCCTGGGCCACAGCGCGCACGGAGACCTGGAGGCAGCCTGCGAGATCGGCCAGATCGCCGCCGACCGCCTTGATGTCGTCCGCTCGCCTCGCAGCGCGGCACTGCTCCACCAGCTTGCCGCCGACCTCCGTCGCCGACAGCGCAACCCTCACGTGCGCGGCTTCCTGCCAGCCCTGGAGAACGCCCTCGCCCAACACGCCCCATCGACGCAACCCGGCCGTTAGGGTCAGGTTCGTGACCGCAGGGGAGTGCGTTGTCGTCGTCGGGGCTGGGGTGGCTGGGCTCACCACGGCCGTCGTTCTCGCCGAGGCCGGGGCTTCGGTGCACGTGATCGCCGAGCAGGTGCCGGGGGGCACGTCGCTGGCGGCCGGGGCGATGTGGGGCCTTACCTGGTCGAGCCGAAGGACAAGGTCGACCCGTGGGGGCAACGGTCCCTGGAGATCTTCCGGGAACTGGCCCAGGACCCGGCGACGGGCGTCCGGCTCACCAGTGGCATCGAGGCATCCCGCACGGCCGAAGCCGCGCCGGACTGGGCCACCACTTTGCCGGGTTTCCGACCGTGCGAGCGGGCCGAACTTCCGGCCGGGTTCACGGCGGGTTACCGGTTCACCGTGCCACTGATCGACATGCCCACCTACCTCGACTACCTCCTGCGCCGGCTCCGCGACGCCGGGGGTGTGGTCGAGCGGCGACGGCTGACTTCGCTCTCGGACGCCGGTCCGGCTTCGGCAATCGTCAACTGCGCGGGCCTCGGGGCACGCGGCCTGGTCCCGGACCCTGACCTCCGGCCCATCCGCGGCCAGCACGTCGTCGTCACCAACCCCGGGCTGACCGAGTTCTTCTCCGAGGACACCGGCCTCTCCCCGGACCTCCTGTGCTTCTACCCCCACGGCGACACTGTCGTCCTGGGCGGCACAGCGATCGACGGCGAATGCGATCTGGCTCCCGACGACAAGGCGGCGGCCGGCATCCTCGTTTGCTGTGCCGAGGTCGAGCCCCGCCTCGCCGAGGCCCGTGTCCTGGAGCACCGGGTCGGCGCTCGACCGACCCGCGCCACGGTTCGTGTGGAGGAAGAGGTGGGGGAGGACGGCACTGTGGTCGTGCACAACTACGGGCATGGCGGTGCTGGCGTCACGCTGTCGTGGGGGTGCGCCGAGGAGACTCGGGATTTGCTGTCGATCGCGTGATCTGCATGTGGAGGCACAGACGTTGCGACGTCCGCAGCGCGGGATCGCTCAGGGCGCCCCGGCACGCTGGTAGCCGATCCACAATCGGCCACCGGTCTGCCCGAGCACCTCGTCCGCGACGGTCACGAGGGGCTCGACTCTCCCGTCCAGTGCCTCCTGTAGGCCGTGGTGGAGGCGTGTGTTGAGCCCTGGCGCGGTCGTCTCAAGGCGGCGTGCCAGCCACTTTCCATCGCCATTCCACGAGGCGCCAACGGCCAGTGCCAGCTCACCGGTTGCGTCGCACAGGCATTCACGAACGCGCAGGTCCGAGTGCCCTCAGCCGTCGCACTTCAGACGGCCTCACCGGCCACCCCCTGGGAGAAGCCGACCAAGATCTTCTCCCAGGTTTCTCCCAAACGGTCCCCGGAAACCACTCAGGGGCCTGATCCACTTAGTGAATCAGGCCCCTGACCTGGTACTACGGCGTCGGGGTGGCGGGATTTGAACCCACGACCTCTTCGTCCCGAACGCGATTCCGTGCCTGTGCGACCTTGGAACGGCGCTGTCCCGCTTGCTCCCTGGGCGGCGTGGCAGTCCATTACAGTCCGGGAGCGTCCTCGCGGGTTCGCCTCATTTGACCCCCCGTTTGGCCCCCCGCGCCAGCGGCAATGGGGCGGTGGACAGCCGTCACCAAGGTGATGGGCGCACCCTCATCGCTCGGTCTCTGGGCCTGCCTGTTGGCTGCTCGCGCGCGTGTGCAAGGCAGCAAGGGCCTGGGGCACCGTCATGGGCGTGTCCCTGAGAGCACCCCACCGTTCCATCACGCCGGCCGAAGCTGTCGCCAGTTCCGAGGGCAACCCCGCCTCATCGAGCGCGCGGGCCACTTGCTCCATCTCGGGAGCCCACCGCCACGCCCGAGCCGCGACCTTCGGGAAGTACGCGGTCTCGGCGAGGTAGCTGGTCGTCCGGCCCTGTGCGATCTCGTCCAGCTCCTCTTCCACCCCATGCTCGGCGGCCAGGGCGTGGGCGACTGCCGCCAGCGCGCGGCTGGCCTTCTGATAGCTGCTGTAGGACAGCTTCAGTGCGGACGCCTGGCCGAGAGGGCCCGGCAGCAGACGTACGTGCACCGCCGAGCCCGAGAAGACAGACGCCACCGCGGCCACTGGCTCACGCGGGCCAGCAAGGTACAGGCGGGTGGACTTCGAGGCTGACGGCGGGGAGCCGATCACCGAGCCGTCAACGACCGTGGCCCCGCTCTGGTCGAACAGCGTGCTGATGCGGTCCATGGTCGCCGGGGAGATCGCGTTCCCGTCGACATAGACGCCGGAGAACGGCTGAGCGGCCACCGCCGCGGCGACTTCCACCGCGTGAGCGGGAGGGCAGATACTCAGGATTATGTCGGCCTGGTCGGCCATCGCCGCGAGACTGCCGACGGGCTCAAGTCCATACTTCCCCGCGCGTTCGCTGCTCGCCGAGCTGCGGCCCGAAGGACACCAGACGACCTTGGCCCCGCTCTGCTTGGCCTGAGCCGCGATCGCGGCGCCCATGCTACCGGGGTGCAGGATGCCGACGACGGTCACCCGACCAGCCCCCGAATGTCACGAACTTGGGCGGCCACGCCGGCCGCCCGCGCTTTGTCGATCGACTGCGCGGCCTGAGCAGCGGTGACCTGATCGGTACGGATCACGAGAGACCACGGTTCACCCGCGTGGTTCAAGAGGTCCTGCCGGGTCTCGTGCCAGACCTTGAGCCGAGCGTCGACGTCCTTGTCACCGCGACGGCTGCACCGGGCCCGCGTGGTCTCCTCGGGACACCACAGCAGCACCTTGACCCAGTGCGTGGGGAACACCTCAACGGCGCGTGCGCCGGCGACCTGGCCCATGTGCAGTACAGGGATGCGTCCCGCGGCGAGCAAAGCCGACACCTCGCCGCGATCGATGGCGTATTCGGCTCCGTAGCGCGCGTTCCGGTAGAGCAGTTCCCCGGAGCGCGCCAGGTTTTCGATGTGCTCGGCGGTCGTAAGGCGGTAGCTGGTACTACGTCCGGGGCCAGCCTTGAGTCGCTGGAAGAGGGTGAACGCTGGCCGCAGCCGCGAGAACTCTGCCGACACCGTGTCCTTACCCGAGCCCGGCGGGCCGTACAGGATGACTCCAGATGAGGTCACAGTCCGCCCCCGCTCAGCACGTCCCTGGCTTCGTCGACGAGTGCGACGGCGGCGCCGAGGCGGTTGTCGACGACGAAGTGCGGTCCTTGCGGTCGCAGCGTGAGGTCCAAGTCGGCCACGTACTCATCCCACGCCTGTACCTTCCAGGCGTCGCGGGCGGCGCCTCGGAACTCGATGTACTCACGCATCGACTCCGGGTCGCACTCAACCCAAATGGTCGCCACGGATACGCGCTTGGAGCGGCACCGATTGTGAAAGCGCTGCATCCATTCGGCCTGCGAGAACTCCGAGATGAACGGGGCGTCGAGGATCGTGGAAATGCCACAGTCGACGTTGTCCCAAGCCGCCTCCATGAGGCATCGGTATTCGAGCGGCCGGACCTTTTCTCGGTACAGGTCTGAGCTTCGATCATTTGCTTCTCCGTCAAGCGCGACCAAGAGCTGATCCACCAGTGGCCGAGTGAGTGATTCTTTGCCGAGAATGGGCCACCCGGTGAGGCCGCCGAGGAACTTGGCGAACTCAGACTTGCCAGAGCCAGCGAAGCCGCCGACGAGGACGACGGACGGTCCGTCGAGGGAGCCGCCGGTCGTGCGACGCTTCCATGCGTCCATTACACGGCTGATCAGAGTGCCGCTGTCGACATTCTGCGTTCCCTCGCGGATGCTGCTGAGTGCCTGGCGAACCGCCTGAGGCTGGTCGGGAAGTGCTGGATTCCTGGGCGCGGGTACGGGGACGGACTCCATTGGAGCATCCTCTCCGGGCAGTGCTCGGCGGAACCCCAATTGGGCTTCGTTCCGACGATAGAGGCGACAATATGCCCGACGGTAGTGAGGGCCGGGATATACCGAGCCTTTCTCGTGGCCCCAGATCGTCTGGAAGTTGGCCGCAATGTTGAAGCCGTGCCGCTCCGCAATTTCTCGGAGCTTTTCCCTCGTCTCTTCCAGGGGTAGCTCGATCTCTTCTCTGTGCTGCCGCAGAAGATCGGGATTCCAATCCGGGTGCTTCCGAGCCATCTACCCCTCCTAGATAGCTAGCCGGAGTCGCGAGTGTAGCGGTTCGACTAGGCCCATGAAAACAGCGATAGAGCATGTGTAAGCGGATGTATAAATCCTGTGAGTCTCAGTCAGCCAGGGCGACGTGATACAGGTTTGTAGGCCGCAGCAGTGAAATAGGACACGTCCGAGCGAGGAGGTGTTCATGTCTCACTACTGCGGCCATGGCGGGTCGGGTGAGGGGCGGCGGAGGTCAGTTGCCTTCGAGTGCTGCTACGCGCTCCCGCAGGTCGCCGACCTCGGTCCGAAGCCGGGCGACCTCCTCCTGCAGCTCTGTGATCGCGCCGACCGGGTCCGCAAGCTTCGCGGCCGTGGTGGCGTCACGGGTGAGGAACGCTCCCTTGCCCTGGTGGCTCACCGCAAGCCCGTCGGTCCGGAGCTGCCGGATCGCGTCGCCGCCTCGTTCCCCCGGAGTACATCGAGCGGTACGTCGAACTGCTCAAGCGCGAGGCGGAGGCTGCCGCCTGAAGCTCTCATCACTCAATTGCGCAGGGTCCGCGCCCATCGGGGCGCGGCCCTGCCCTATGGAGGCTCAACACAGCATGACCGACACCCCGCAGCGCGCCCGCCGGGCTGGCCACGGGGAGGACACCATCTACTGGGACGCGGCCAAGAACCGATACGTCGGGGCGGTCTCCCTGGGGTACGCCCCGAACGGGAAGCGTCGCCGGCCGAAGGTGTACGGCAAGACGAAGACCGAGGTCCGGCAGAAGATCCGGGACCTGAAGAAGGAGGTCCAGGCGGGCGTCAAGTCGCCGGCGAACTACACCGTGGCCGACGCCGTGAACGACTGGTTGGAGCGCGGACTCAAGGGGCGCGACGAGAAGGGAACCATCGGCAAGAACCGCTCGATGGCGAACAAGCACCTGATCCCGCTCATCGGTAAGGCGAAGCTGAAGGATCTCAGCGCGGACGACGTGGACGACTGGTTGGACGACAGGGCGGAAGTGCTGGCGACCCGGAGCCTGCGTGACCTGCTCGCCATCTTGCGCCGCTCCATCGCACACGCTCAGCGCAGGGACAAGGCCGCCCGCAATGTCGCGCTGCTGGTGACCGTGCCGGAGGGCCGTCCCGGTCGGCCGAGTAAGGCGCTCGACCTGGAGCAGGCGAAGGCCGTTCTTGCCGCGGCCCGTCCGTCTCGCCTGTACGCCTACCTAGTGCTTTCGCTCCTCAGCGGCGTACGCGCGGAAGAGGCACGACCACTCACCTGGGACCACGCCTTTCTGGAGCCGAAGGAAGGTATCCCGCCTCACGTCGCGGTGTGGCGTTCCGTACGCAAGCACGGCGAGACCAAGACCAGGAAGAGCCGTCGGACCATCGCCCTGCCGAGGCAGGTGGTCGACGTGCTCGAAGAGCACAAGCGATGGCAGAAGCAGGAGCGTGCATCCCGCGGGATGGAGTGGAGCCCGACCGGCCGTGTCTTCACCACTCGGAGCGGCGAGCCGCTCGATGCCGCGAATGTCCGGCGCGACTTCAAGGCCATCGTGAAAAAGGCGGGTCTGAAGCCGGAGTGGACCCCCCGAGAGCTCCGACACAGCTTCGTGTCACTGCTCTCCGATCACGGCATCCCTCTGGAGCGCATCGCGCTCCTGGTCGGCCACAGCAGCCAGGCCACCACGGAAGCGGTCTACCGGAAGCAGCTCAGGCCCGTGATCACAGAGGGCGCCGAGGCCATGGATGACATCTTCGCCGAAGATCAGGAAGAGGAGGACGCGGAGGACGACGAAGAGGGCGACGCGGTGGCCTGATCAACTTCGGTTGGCCCCCTGAGCACGACAGAGGCCACATACGACAATTCGTATGTGGCCTCTGTCCAGCGTCGGGGTGGCGGGATTTGAACCCACGACCTCTTCGTCCCGAACGAAGCGCGCTGCCAAGCTGCGCTACACCCCGGTGTCGCTGCTCTCGCGGCGACGACGTTTACTTTAGCCCACTGGGGGCTGTAGACGAAATCCGGTTCAGAGGCGGTGGCGGGTCGGGGTCGGGCGGGTGTGGTCCAAGGCCACCAGGAGGACCGACAGGGCGTAGATCCCGAGGCCCAGGAGGAGGGCGTTCGCCAGGGTGCCGCGGTAGCCGTGGGCCGTCGCGTCCAGGAAGGGATAGAGGTGGCGGGACGGGGCGGACGGTGACAGGAGCGCGCCCCGGATGAAGGTGAAGGCCAGGTAGGCCAAGGGGTACAGGAGCCAGGCCGCGGTCTGGCGGAGGCGCAGGCGGGCCGCGGGGGTGAGCAGCAGCCAGTCCAGTACCGCCGCCGCCGGGACCAGTACGTGGAGAATCTGGAGCGCCGTCCACTGGGCGTGCCAGCGTTCCGGGGCCGTCGTCGCGCCGGTCATGGAGAACGGCGGCGTCGTGTGGGCCAGGAGCAGGTGGTAGATCAGGGCGCCGATCACGACGTAGAGGAGCGCGGCGCCGGTCACCGCCGGCGGGAGCGGGCGGCGGGCCCGCCAGGCCCTCGTCGCCGACAGGAACGTGATCACGGCCAGCAGCGCGGTGGCCTGGACGCTGAAGTAGCTCAGCATGCGGGCCGGACCGCCCAGCAGTAGTTCCAGCGCGACCCCGACCGCCGCCGTCACGGCGATCAGCAGACGGAACACCGCGGCCGTCGGGCGGCGCACCGGGGCCACCACCGCCGTGGCCGGGACGGGGGCGGGCAGCAGGACGGGCGGGCCCGGGACCGCGGGCAGGTCCGGGATGTCCCTGGGTATCGGGGCGGTCATGCCCTCACGCTAGGAGCGGGGGAGGGGGGCGGCCAGACGGATTGGGCCAGGTGGGTTACGGGACGATCACCGGCCTCTCCGCCGTCCCGGTCTCTCCCTTACCCCGGTGTCTCCGTCGTCCCGGCTTCTCCGTTACCCCGGTGTCTCCGTCGTCCGGCTTCTCCGTTACCCCGGTCTCTCCGTCATCCGGTCGCTCCGGCGTCCCGGCCTTCCGTCATCGAGCGTCGGCCGAATGGGCTGCCGGGGCCCCCTCCGGCCCGTTACCGCTTCTCCACCAGCGTCAGCAACGTCGCCTCCGGCGGGCACGCGAAGCGGACCGGGGTGTAGCGGTTCGTGCCGCAGCCGGCCGAGACGTGGAGGTAGGACGTACGGCCCTCCACGGTGTGCGTGGACAGGCCCTTCACGCGGTCCGTGTCCAGGTCGCAGTTGGTGACCAGGGCGCCGTAGAAGGGGATGCACAGCTGGCCGCCGTGGGTGTGGCCGGCCAGGATCAGGGGGTAGTCGTCCGCCGTGAACGCGTCCAGTACCCGCAGGTACGGCGCGTGGACCACGCCCATCGAGAAGTCGTGCCCCTCTGACGGGCCGCCGGCCACCCGGGCGTAGCGGTCCCGCTTGATGTGCGGGTCGTCCAGGCCGGTCATCTCGATGGAGACGCCCTCGATCTTGAGGGTTCCCCGCGTGTTGGTCAGGTTCAGCCAGCCCGCCGCGTCGAAGCCGTCCCGCAGGTCCTCCCACGGGTTGTGGATCGCGCCCACCGCCGGCGCGTTGCCGTTCAGCCCGTGGCGTCCGCTCGCCTTCTCCAGCAGGTAGCGGGCGGGGTTGCGCAGCTTGGGGCCGTAGTAGTCGTTGGAGCCGAAGACGTAAGCGCCCGGGAACTCCATCAGCGGGCCCAGCGCGTCCAGCACTTCCGGGACGCCCTCGGGGTCCGACAGGTTGTCCCCGGTGTTGATCACGAAGTCGGGGCGCAGCCCGGCCAGCGACTGCAGCCAGCGCTGCTTCTTGCGCTGGCCGCCGACCATGTGGATGTCGGAGACCTGGAGCACGCGCAGCGGGCGCATGCCCGGGGGCAGGACGGGGACGGTGACCCGTCGGAGGCGGAAGGAACGGGCCTCGAAGCCCGCCGCATAGACCAGGCCGGCGGTGCCGGCCGCCACGATTCCCAGGGGGATTCCGTATCGCGCGCGCATCTGTCCATCGTGTCAGACGGGTTGGGCGCGCCGAGACCGGCCGCCCCAGCCGAACGGACGGCCGCCCCCAGCCGAGCGGACGGCCGCCCCCAGCCGAGCGGACGGCCGCGCCGGCTGAGCGGACGGCCGCCCCGGCCGAGCGACGGTTATGGCGGTTATGAGGGGCGGACCCGGGCGATCGCGCGCCCGCGGCTAAATGCGCAGGCACGGGTGACCGCGCACCTGCGACAATCGGGCCATGACCACCACGCTCAAGTCGAAGCTGCAGGACGACCTCAACGCCGCGATCAAGGGGCGCGACGAGCTCCGCTCCTCGACGCTCCGGCTGACCCTCGCCGCGATCACCAAGGAGGAGGTCGCGGGCAAGGAGAAGCGGGAGCTGTCCGACGACGAGGTCCTCAAGGTGATCACCCGCGAGGCGAAGAAGCGCCGTGAGGCGGCCGAGGCCTTCGCGCAGGGCGGCCGTGCCGAGCAAGCCGAGCGGGAGAAGGCCGAGGGCGAGGTACTCGCCGACTACCTGCCCAAGCAGATGTCCGACGAGGAACTGGACGCGATCGTCGCCCAGGCGGTGGCCGAGGCGAAGGCGGCCGGTGCCGAGGGGCCGCGGGCCATGGGCGCCGTCATGAAGATCGTGAACCCGAAGGTGGCCGGTCAGGCCGAGGGCGGCCGGGTCGCCGCCGCGGTGAAGAAGCACCTCCAGGGCTGAGCTCCCGGACCGGCCTCCTCCTGAGCCGGCCTCTTGCTGGACCGGCCTCCTTCTGGGCCGGCCTCCTTCTGGACCGGCTCCCTGGGCGGCCTTCTCTCCGGTGGCCGCGTGCGCTGTCCTCCAGAGCTGGCCTTCTGCAGTGCCGGCCGCATAGGTACCGCGTCTCTACGGCCGCGGGGTCGCACCCCTTCCCAGAGGTGCGACCCCGCTCATCCGGCGCCGGACACGATCGGCCGTACCCGGCCCGTCCTAGTGCCCCCGGCCCCCGCGGCCGTTGCCGCCGTTGCCACCGTTTCCGCCGATCCCCCCGTTCCCGCCGTTCCAGCCATCCCCCTGCCCCTGGATGAAGTTCTCGGGGAGGGAGAACGTCGGTGTCGGGAAGGAGCCGCCGAGGGCGCCCGCGGTGGTGCCGCCGTCAGCGGTGCCGCCGTTCGTCAGGCCGCCGATCAGTCCCCCGGTCGTCCGCCCCGTCGTGTCCCCGTTGCGGTCGTCGGTCTCCTCCCGGTCGCCTTTTCCCCGGTCGTCCTCGTCGTGGCCGTCGTCGGGAAGGTCGACCAGATGGAAGTCCGGAGCGGGCCTGTTCTCCAGCGCGCCGGACATCATGTCGCGCCAGATCGGCCCCGGGACCTCGCCGCCGTAGACCTTGTCGTGCGGGACGCCGCCGATGGTGATGTTGGTCATCTTGCGCTTGTGCTGCGGGTCGCCGACCCAGACCGCGCCCGCCATGTTCGGGGTGTAGCCGACGAACCAGGCTGCGAAGCGCTCGTCCGTCGTACCCGTCTTGCCCGCGCTCGGGCGGCTGCCGAGGCCGGCCTCCTGGCCCGTGCCGTCCTCGACCACGCCCTTGAGGAGCGTGCTGATCGTGTCCGCGGTGTTCTCCGACATCGCCCGTGAGCAGGTCGACTTCGGCACCGGAAGGGACTTCTGCTCGCTGCCGATCTTCTGGGTGACCGACTCGATGGCGACCGGGGTGCAGTACATGCCGCGCGAGGCGAAGGCGGCGTAGGCGCTCGCCATCGTCAGCGGGGACACCTCCTGGGTGCCGAGCGCGATGGAGGGCGCCTGGACGATCTTGCGGCCGTCCGCGCGCGCCACGCCCATCTTCTTGGCCATGTCGATGACCGGGCAGATGCCGATGTCGCTGATCAGCTGCACGTAGTAGGTGTTGACCGACTTCGCGGTGGCCTCCGCCATGCCGTACGGGCCGCGCTCGGAGTCGTTCTCGTTCTTCAGCTTCTCCGGCCGCCTCGGGTCGTTGCGCCAGACCTTGCCGCCGCACGCGGTCACCGGGCTCGGGTACGCCATCTCGTACGGCGACGAGTACTCCTGCCCCGGGGACTTGCCGCCCTCGACGGCCGCCGCGGCGACGATCGGCTTGAACGTGGAGCCGGGCTGGTAGCCGGCGCCGCCGCCCATGTCCTGGTTCACGGACAGGTTGATCGTCGTCTCGCCGTCGTTGACGTTGACGCCGTACGGGCGGGACTGGCCCATGGCGAGGATCTTGCCGGTGCCGGGCTCGACGATGGTCGCGGCGGTGGCCACGGCGTCGCTGCGGTAGACGTGGTCCTTGACGGAGTCCTGCACGGATTCCTGCGCCTGCGGGTCGAGCGTCGTACGGACCGTCAGGCCGCCCCGGTTCCAGAGCTTGGCCCGCGCTTCCTTCGTCTTGCCGAAGACCGGGTCGGTGAGGATGACCTGGCGGACGTAGTCACAGAAGAAGCCGGCGCCCTTGACCGCGGTGATGCAGCCGTTCTTGGGGCGGCTGGTGTGCAGGCCGAGCGGTTCGCGCTTCGCCTCGTCGGCCTCCTGCTGGGAGATGTCGCCCAGCTCCGCCATCCGCTGGAGCACGATGTTGCGCCGCTTGGTGGCCTCGGCCTCGTCGTTGACCGGGTCGTACCGGCTCGGGGACTGCACGATGCCGGCCAGCAGTGCCGACTCCTGGAGGTTGAGGTCCTTGGCGTGCTTGGAGAAGTAACGCTGGGAGGCGGCCTCGACGCCGTAGGCCTGCTCGCCGAAGAACGTGATGTTCAGATAGTTCTCGAGGATCTTCTTCTTGCCGAGCTTGTCCTCGATCTGGATGGCGTACTTCAGCTCGCGGATCTTGCGGCCCAGTGTCTGCTGGGTGGCCTCGGCGACCTTCGTCGGGTCGTCGCCGGCCTCCTCGATGAAGTAGTTCTTCACCAGCTGCTGGGTGAGTGTGGAAGCGCCCTGGGCGACCCCACCCTCCTGCGCGTTCTTGTTCAGGGCGCGCAGCACGCCCTTGAGGTCGACGGCACCGTGCTTGTAGAAGCGCGAGTCCTCGATCGCGACGATCGCCTTCTGCATGTACGGCGAGATGTCCTTGAGGTCCACCACCGTACGGTCGCGGGAATAGACCGTCGCGATCTGCTTCCCCTGGCTGTCCAGGATGGTGGTGCGCTGGCTCAGCTGGGGGCTCTTCAAGTCGGCCGGGATCTCGTCGAAGCCCTTGACCGAGCCCTTGGCCGCGAGGCCCAGCGCTCCGGCCGCGGGCAGCGCGATGCCCGCCATGACGGCTCCGGCGAGCACACTGACACCGAGGAACTTGGCGGCCTGCTGCATGGGCGACAGACCACCGCCCGAGCGCTTCTTTGGCATGGGGGCAGCCTAATCCGTACTGTTGAGCGTTCCGAGGGAGCGACCGCTTCTCGGGATGTTCCGAGTGCCGATCGTGACGTATCCCCCGAGGGATCGCCGGGGCACCGGCCTCCGTCATGGTCACGCAAAGAGGGGATGTCCGCCTCCCCATTCGCCGGACACGCGCACAGGCATTGGCCTAAGCTGCTCTCGACTGTCACAACCGTGCGGTCACCCATTCCTGCGTGCGGCTACCCCGGATCGTTCCGGACACGGCCGGGAATTCCCGGGAAACGGCCTTGTTTCCCTGCCAGGGGCGGTCCCGGGCGCGCCCCTGGTGCCGTCCGGCGCCCGGTGTGGCCCACCGCGACTGCCCCGGTTTGCCGGGATGATCACGCATGTCGCCAGCTCACTCCCGTGGGTGATCTGCCGCTTACCCATAGTCCGTTCGGGCCATTCAAGATTGGGCCCGAAGGGGGTGTTGCACGGTCCCCACCTTCCGTAACGTCCTCAACTGGCGGCGGTGAATATGCCGCTGCCGCCGTGGGGGAGCCTCGATTCGGGAGAGGACGGCGCCGGTATGGGCTGGGTAACCGACTGGAGTGCGCAGGCCGCCTGCCGCACTACCGATCCGGATGAACTGTTCGTTCAGGGAGCAGCGCAGAACAGGGCCAAGGCGGTGTGCACCGGATGTCCGGTGCGTACCGAGTGCCTGGCCGACGCGCTGGACAACCGCGTGGAGTTCGGCGTGTGGGGAGGCATGACGGAGCGTGAGCGCCGTGCGCTGCTGCGCAGGCGGCCCACCGTGACCTCCTGGCGCAGACTCCTGGAAACCGCCCGCTCGGAGTACGAGCGGGGAGCGGGGATCGTATCCCTCGACAACGACGAGGTGTACGAGAACTACGCCGCGGTGAGCTGAGGGCTTCCCCGCTCAGCTCACCACGTCAGGGCTCGGGTTCGGTGCGGGGGCCGGTACGGCCGGCCGCACGACGGGTGTACGGCTGTGGCGTCCGCAGCCGCGAGCGCGTCTTTCGCACGCCTCTGTGGGTCGCCTGCATGCGCCGGTATGCGTCGTACGCGTGCCTGCTCACGCGACGTAAGCCACGACATGAGCCACTACGTAAGCCGTACGCGCGGCTCCCCGCGTGTCGCAAGCCGTGACGAAAGCCCTGTGCGTGCCCGTCCGCGCGACGCAGGTCCTGTGCGTGCCCGTCCGCGCGACGCAAGTCCTGTGCGTGCCCGTCCGCGCGGCGTGAGCCCCGACGGGGGCCGTATGCGCGCCTGTACGCGCCGGCGTAAGTCCGTAGTGCGGTGCGCCTATATGTGCTCCGTCCGTTCAGGCCGTTGGGCCGCCAGTCGGTCCCCGATGTCGCGCAGGCCCGCGAGGTCGTGGACATCGCCGGGCAGCGCGGGTACCTCGACCATCGCCACCTCGGGGTGCCGGGCGGTGAAGCGGTCGCGTGTGCGCCGCTCGCGGGCGAGCAGCCGCATGCGCTCGGCGTGCAACCTCAGCAGGCCCGCGGTGAGCCGGTCGACCGAGCGCTCCGTGTCGGCGGGGGAGCCTTCCTCGGGAGCAGGGGCAGCGGTCTCCGGTGCGGAAGATTGTGAACTGCCTTGCGTGTCGGGAGAGTTACGATGTCCAGCTTTCCCGCCCGCCTGATCCACAATGCGGGGGTCCGCAAGATTTTCCGCGGCCGCGAGCGCCCGCTCGGCCGACAGCCGGCCGGCCCCGCTGCCATGGACGCGGTTCAGCACCAGGCCCACCAGCGGCATGCTCTCCGCGGCCAGCCGCTCCACGAAGTACGCGGCCTCACGCAGAGCGTCCCGCTCCGGGGCCGCAACCACCAGGAACGCCGTACCGGGCGCCTGGAGAAGCTTGTAGGTGGCGTCCGCGCGGGTGCGGAAGCCGCCGAACGTGGTGTCCATCGCGGCCACGAACGTCTGCACGTCCTTCAGCAGCTGACCGCCCAGCAGCTTGCCGAGCGTGCCCGTCATCATCGACATGCCGACGTTGAGGAAGGCCATCCCGGCCCGGCCGCCCAGCTTCGCCGGAGCGGTCAGCAGGCGGATGAGCCGGCCGTCCAGGAAGGAGCCGAGCCGCTTGGGCGCGTCCAGGAAGTCCAGCGCCGAGCGGGACGGCGGGGTGTCGACCACGATGAGGTCCCACTCGTCCCGCGCCCGCAGCTGGCCCAGCTTCTCCATCGCCATGTACTCCTGCGTGCCAGCGAAGCCCGCCGAGAGTGACTGGTAGAAGGGGTTCGCCAGGATCGCGGCGGCCCGTGCCGGGTCCGCGTGCGCCTCCACGACCTCGTCGAAGGTGCGCTTCATGTCGAGCATCATGGCGTGCAGCTCGCCGTCGCCCTCGGTGCCCTTCACCCTGCGGGGCACGTTGTCGAGGGAGTCGATCCCCATCGACTGGGCCAGCCGCTTGGCCGGGTCGATGGTCAGCACGACCACCTTGCGGCCCCGCTCGGCGGCCCTGAGCCCGAGCGCCGCCGCGGTCGTCGTCTTGCCGACCCCGCCCGAGCCGCAGCACACCACGATCCGGGTCTTCGGGTCGTCCAGCAGCGGGTCCACGTCCAGCTCGCGCGCGGAAGACAGGCGGCGGGCCTGCTCGGGCTCCTGTGCCGCCTCGGATGCCTCGGCCGGGTCCGGACTCATGACAACCCCTGCTTCCGCAGCTCGGTGGCGAGTTCGTACAGGCCCGCCAGGTCCATGCCCTCGGCGAGCAGCGGGAGTTCGTGCAGCGGCAGGCCCAGCTCGGTGAGGACCGCGCGCTGCTCCTGCTCCAGCGTGTACCGCTCGGCGTACTCCGCGGCCTGCTCCAGCAGCGGGTCCACCAGTTTCTCGGCGTTCCCGCCGGGCCGGGCACCGCCCAGGCCCGCCGCCGAGAGCGCCTGCGCCACGGAGGAACGCTCCACGGTCCGTACGAGTTCCAGGTCGGCCGCGTCCAACACCTGCGGCCGGACCATGTTCACGATGACCCGGCCCACCGGCAGCCGGGCCGCGCGGAGTTCGGCGATGCCGTCGGCGGTCTCCTGGACCGGCATCTCCTCCAGCAGCGTCACCAGGTGCACCGCCGTCTCCGGCGACTTCAGCACCCGCATCACGGCCTGCGCCTGATTGTGTATCGGGCCGATCTTCGCCAGGCCCGCCACCTCGTCGTTCACGTTCAGGAAGCGGGTGACACGGCCGGTCGGCGGGGCGTCCATGACCACGTAGTCGTACGCGAACCGCCCCGAGCGGTCCTTGCGGCGCACCGCCTCACACGCCTTGCCGGTCAGCAGGACGTCCCTGAGGCCGGGCGCGATGGTGGTGGCGAAGTCGATCGCGCCGAGCTTCTTCAGGGCCCGGCCCGCGCCCCCGAGCTTGTAGAACATCTGGAGGTAGTCCAGGAGGGCCAGTTCGGGGTCGATGGCGAGGGCGTACACCTCCCCGCCGCCCGGAGCGACCGCGATCTTCCGCTCTTCATAGGGCAACGCCTCCGTCTCGAAGAGTTGTGCGATGCCCTGCCGGCCCTCGACCTCCACGAGAAGCGTCCGCTTCCCCTCGGTCGCGAGGGCCAGCGCGAGTGCGGCGGCGACCGTCGTCTTTCCGGTCCCGCCCTTGCCGCTGACGACCTGGAGCCTGCTCACGTCTTCGAGACTAACCAGTCCGGCCGACGGTCACGCGCGAGGCTGTGGATAACGCAGGTCACCGTCCCCGTGGCCACAGCGGCTACAGTCGGCCCATGACCAAGTGGGAATACGCAACCGTGCCGCTGCTCGTCCACGCCACGAAGCAGATTCTGGACAACTGGGGCGAGGACGGCTGGGAACTCGTCCAGGTCGTGCCCGGGCCGAACCCGGAGCAGCTGGTGGCCTACCTGAAGCGGGAGAAGCAGGCGTGAGCGCGGTCGAGGCCAGGCTGGCCGCGCTGGGCCTGACCCTGCCGGAGGTGGTGCCGCCGCTGGCCGCCTACCAGCCGGCCGTGCGGTCCGGGGCGTACGTGTACACCGCCGGGCAGCTGCCGATGGTGGAGGGCAAGCTGCCGGTCACCGGCAAGGTGGGCGCCGAGGTCACCCCCGAGGAGGCCAAGGAGCTGGCCCGCGTCTGCGCGCTGAACGCGCTGGCCGCCGTGAAGTCCGTCGTCGGCGACCTGGACCGCGTCGCGCGCGTGGTGAAGGTCGTCGGCTTCGTCGCCTCGGCGTCCGACTTCACCGGGCAGCCCGGTGTCGTCAACGGCGCCAGCGAGCTGCTCGGCGAGGTCCTGGGCGAGAAGGGCGTGCACGCCCGCAGCGCGGTCGGCGTCGCGGTGCTGCCGCTGGACGCGCCGGTCGAGGTCGAGATCCAGGTCGAGCTGGCCGAGTAGCCGACCGGTGTCCCCGCCGGCCCGGGCACCTCTCGAACAATCGCCCGGCACGGGATAGCCTCCGGCCATGGCGAACGGTCAGTGGTATCCCCCGGAGTGGCCGGACCGCATCCGCGCGCTCGCGGACGGTTCGCTCACCCCGGTGGCCCCCAGGCGCGCGGCCACGGTGCTGCTCCTCAAGGACACCCCGGACGGCCCCGTCGTCCACATGCTGCGCAGACGCGCCTCCATGGCCTTCGCCGGGGGCGCGTACGCGTATCCCGGAGGCGGTGTCGACCCACGCGACGACGACCGTCGGGTCCGCTGGGCGGGCCCCACGCGCGCGTGGTGGGCACAGCGGCTCGGCGTCGGCGAAGCGGCCGCCCAGGCGATCGTGTGCGCGGCCGTACGGGAGACCTACGAGGAGGCCGGCGTACTGCTCGCCGGCCCCGGCCCGGACTCGGTCGTCGGCGACACCACGGGGGACGACTGGGAGGCCGACCGCGCCGCCCTGGTCGCGCGTGAGCTGTCCTTCGCGGAGTTCCTCGACCGGCGCGGCCTGGTACTGCGCTCGGACCTGCTGGGCGCCTGGGCCCGCTGGATCACCCCGGAGTTCGAGGCCCGCCGCTACGACACGTGGTTCTTCGTGGCCGCGCTCCCCGAGGGGCAGCGCACCCGCAACGCCTCCACGGAGGCCGACCGCACGGTGTGGATCCGCCCCGCCGAGGCCGCCGCCGGGTACGACAGGGGCGAGCTGCTGATGATGCCGCCCACCATCGCCACCCTGCGCCGGCTGCTGCCCTACGGCACCGCCGCCGAGGCACTGGCCGCCGCGCCCGCGCGCGAGATGACGCCGGTACGGGCGACCGCCCGCCTCCAGGGCGACGAGATCGTCCTGTCCTGGCCGGGGCACGAGGAGTTCACCAAGCACATCCCTGCGGCCGCGGAGCCGACGGGAGCGGTGGCCGCGGAACCGGCGGGGCGGACGGTTGCGGGGCCGACGGGGCCGACGGGGCCGACGGAGCCTACGGGGCCTACGGCGGCCGAGCCGACGTGGCCGTCGACCGGCGAGCCGGCGCGGCCCACGGCGTCGGAGTCAGCCGCGGGGCCTACGACGGCTACGACACCTGCGACGCCTACGAGGTCCGAGACGTCCATGACAGCGACGACGATGCCTACGGCGTCCGGGAAGCCCGGGGCGCCGGAGGCGTCGGCGGACGGTCCGGCCGGCGGCCCGGCGGATTCCCCGGCCGGTACCCGCCCGGCCGCGCCCACGACCACGCCCTCCGCCACCTCCTCGACCACGGCCTCGCCCACCCCTTCGACCACCGGTGGAGGTCCCGCATGACCGACGCGAGCGCGCTGCCGGGCCAGCCCCGGGGCGGAGCCCTGTCCGGGCCGGCCACCGCGCGGGCGGTCAACGTCCTCGCGCCCAACGCCTCCGCGATGACCCTGGACGGCACCAACACCTGGATCGTCGCCGAGCCCGATTCCGGCCTGGCCGTGGTGATCGACCCCGGTCCGCTCGACGACGGACACCTCCGCAACGTCGTGGACACGGCGGAGAAGGCCGGCAAACGCATAGCCCTGACCCTGCTGACCCACGGTCACCCCGACCACGCCGAGGGCGCCGCCCGGTTCGCCGAGCTGACCGGCACGCGCGTGCGCGCGCTGGACCCGGCCCTGCGGCTCGGCGACGAGGGCCTGGCCGCCGGGGACGTGGTCAGTGTCGGCGGTCTGGAGCTGCGGGTCGTACCCACCCCCGGGCACACCGCGGACTCGCTGTCCTTCCACCTCCCGGCCGACCGGGCGGTGCTGACCGGCGACACCGTCCTCGGGCGCGGTACGACGGTCGTGGCGCACCCGGACGGCAGGCTCGGGGACTATCTGGACTCCCTGCGGCGGTTGCGGTCCCTGACGGTGGACGACGGCGTGCACACCGTCCTGCCGGGCCACGGGCCGGTCCTGGAAGACGCCCAGGGTGCCGTGGAGTTCTACCTCGCCCACCGCGCCCACCGGCTCGCCCAGGTGGAGACCGCGGTCGAGAACGGTCACCGCACCCCGGCCGAGGTCGTCGCCCACGTCTACGCCGACGTGGACCGTTCGCTGTGGCCGGCGGCGGAACTGTCGGTCCGGGCCCAGCTGGACTACCTCAGCGAGCACGGGCTGATCTAGCCCGGGCACGACAGCGGGGCCCGGCTCGTGCGAGCGGGGCCCCGGAGACGTACGGCCGAGGCCGGCGTCAGCGCGACCGCTTGGCCAGTCGCTCCACGTCCAGCAGGATCACGGCGCGCGCCTCCAGGCGGAGCCAGCCGCGCTGGGCGAAGTCGGCGAGGGCCTTGTTCACGGTCTCGCGGGAGGCGCCGACCAGCTGGGCCAGTTCCTCCTGGGTCAGGTCGTGGACGACGTGGATGCCCTCCTCCGACTGCACGCCGAAGCGGCGCGAGAGGTCCAGCAGGGCGCGGGCCACCCGGCCGGGGACGTCGGAGAAGACCAGGTCGGACATGGCGTCGTTGGTCTTGCGCAGACGGCGGGCGACGGCCCGCAGCAGGGCGCCGGCCACCTCGGGGCGGGCGTTCAGCCAGGGCTGGAGGTCACCGTGGCCGAGACCGAGCAGCTTGACCTCGGTCAGCGCGGTCGCGGTGGCGGTGCGGGGGCCCGGGTCGAACAGCGACAGTTCGCCGATGAGTTCGCCGGGGCCGACGACGGCGAGCATGTTCTCCCGGCCGTCGGGGGAAGTGCGGTGCAGCTTGACCTTGCCTTCGGTGACGACGTACAGCCGGTCCCCGGGGTCGCCCTCGTGGAACAGGGAATCGCCGCGTGCGAGGGTCACCTCACTCATGGAGGCGCGAAGCTCCGCGGCCTGCTCGTCGTCGAGAGCCGCGAAGAGCGGGTTGCGCCGCAGAACGTCGTCCACGAGTTCTCTCCTTGTCGACCTGCTCAGGGGATCTTGCTCCCCCGTGTGCCAGGGGACCGTGTTCCCCATTTTGCCGGACGGTCCAAACAGTGTGATCTGTCACAAGGATGCCGCACCCGTCTCCCGGGGTAAGCGTCAGGGGTCCGATCGGGGGCCGCTCCGCCGGGTCCGGGGCGGATGTCGGTGCCGGGCTTTAGGCTGGCCGGGTGTCCAAATCGCCGGTGACAGCACAGGACAAGGGGGCTGGACGGGTGGTTGTACGTCGCGATTCCGCTGTGGGCGAACGCGCGCCTGATGGAAGTAGTAAAACAGGCAAATCGGCTAAAAAGGCTGTCGGGGCGGAGGGGGAGACCTCACCCGCGAAGAAGGCGGCGAAGAAGGTCACGAAGCGGGCCGCGAACCCCGCCGAGACACCTGCTGAGAAGCCCGTCGAGAAATCCCCCGGGACGCCCGCCGGGAAGAAACCGGCACCGGCGGCCAAGAAACCGGCACCGGCGGCCAAGAAGACGGCTCCCGGCAAGAAGGCCGCGTCCGCGAAGAAGACGCCCGCCGCGAAGAAGACGCCCGCCGCCAAGAAGACCGCGCCTTCCGAGACCGCCGCCACGAAGACGACCTCCGCCAAGAAGACCGCGGTCGCCAAGAAGGTGAAGCCGGCCGACGTGGTCCTCCCCGCCGAAGCCGTCGTCGAGAAGGCCGCGCCCGTCAAGAAGATCGCCGTCCGGCCGCCGGGCGGCGAGTCCCCCACCGCCCTGGTCCGGCGTGCCCGCCGCATCAACCGCGAGCTGGCCGAGGTGTACCCCTACGCCCACCCCGAGCTGGACTTCGAGAACCCCTTCCAGCTGCTGGTCGCCACCGTGCTGTCGGCCCAGACCACCGACCTGCGCGTCAACCAGACCACCCCGGCGCTCTTCGCCCGGTACCCCACCCCGGAGGACCTCGCCGCAGCCGACCCGGACGAGGTCGAGCAGATCCTGCGGCCCTGTGGCTTCTTCCGGGCCAAGACGAGGTCGGTCATAGGGCTCTCCAAGTCGCTCGTCGAGAACTTCGACGGCGAGGTGCCCGGACGGCTGGAGGACCTGGTCACGCTGCCCGGCGTGGGCCGCAAGACGGCCTTCGTCGTCCTCGGCAACGCCTACGGCCGCCCCGGGATCACCGTCGACACCCACTTCCAGCGGCTCGTGCGGCGCTGGAAGTGGACCGACGAGACCGACCCCGACAAGATCGAGGCCGCCGTCGGCGCGCTCTTCCCGAAGAGCGAGTGGACCGACCTGTCCCACCACGTCATCTGGCACGGCCGGCGCATCTGCCACGCCCGCAAGCCCGCCTGCGGCGCCTGCCCCATCGCCCCGCTGTGCCCCGCGTACGGCGAGGGCGAGACCGACCCGGAGAAGGCGAAGAAGCTGCTCAAGTACGAGAAGGGCGGCTTCCCGGGCCAGCGCCTGAACCCGCCGCAGGCCTATCTCGACGCCGGCGGCAGACCGGCGCCGCCCCTGGGGGCCGCGTGACGGAACGATCTCGGTGTCCTCGGGCGTTGGAGAGGGCAGGACGACGGGGGTGGCGATGACGAGGACGAGCGGCACGCAGGACGGTCCGCTGACGCTCAGCGGCGCGGGGCTGCCGGACTGGCTGGCGCCGGTCCTGCGCGTCGCGGAGACGGTCGAGCCGGCGCAGATGAGCCACTTCCTGCCGCCGGAGAACGGCTCGGGACGGCAGTCGGCTGTGCTGATCCTGTTCGGCGAGGGCGAGCGCGGCCCGGAGCTGCTGCTCATGGAGCGCGCGAGCTCCCTGCGCTCGCACCCCGGCCAGCCGTCCTTCCCGGGCGGCGCGCTGGACCCGGAGGACGGCGATCCGCGGGGCGACGGGCCGCTGCGGGCCGCGCTGCGCGAGGCGCGCGAGGAGACCGGTCTTGACCCGTCG
Source organism: Streptomyces rubradiris (assembly GCF_016860525.1). Classification (NCBI taxonomy): domain Bacteria; kingdom Bacillati; phylum Actinomycetota; class Actinomycetes; order Kitasatosporales; family Streptomycetaceae; genus Streptomyces; species Streptomyces rubradiris. Next base: position 3,738,969 of record NZ_BNEA01000015.1, on the reverse strand, counting down.
GGCGTGCAGCTCTTCGGCGTGCTGCCCCGGCTGTACATCCCGGTCAGCCGCTTCGTCGTCACACCCGTGCTGGGCTGGTGGCGCGAGCCCAGCCCGGTCGGCGTGGTCGACCCGAACGAGACGGCCCGGGTCTTCACCGTGCCCGTGGCGGATCTCACGGACCCCGCCAACCGCGCCACCGCCGTCCACCCCAGGGGCCACAGCGGCCCGGCGTTCCTGGTCGCATCGGCTCTGGTGTGGGGCTTCACGGCCGGGGTGATCGACCGCCTGCTGCACTTCGCGGGCTGGGAGCGTCCCTGGGACCGGGGCAAGCGGGTCCCGCTCGACTGGCGCGCGTGACAGGGTGATCCCCGTGCTGAATCCCCGGGGGGCGGCCCCGGGGCCCGGCCGAGCTGCTGGGAGCGGAGTGAGTAGGCGAGGCCTGAAGCAGTGAACGTGCTGGACATCCTGTTGCTCGTCGCGGCCGTGTGGTTCGCGGTGGTGGGTTACCGCCAGGGCTTCGTCGTCGGCATCCTGTCGGTGACCGGGTTCCTCGGCGGCGGTCTGCTCGCCGTGTACACGCTGCCCGTGATCTGGGACGCCACGACCGGCAAGGAGGAGGTCGGCACCACCGCCGCCGTCGTGGCCGTGATCGTCGTGATCGTCTGCGCCTCCGTGGGCCAGGCCCTGACCACCCACCTGGGCAACAAGCTGCGCCGGCACATCACCTGGTCCCCGGCCCGCGCCCTGGACGCCACCGGCGGCGCCCTGGTCAACGTCGTCGCGATGCTCCTGGTGGCCTGGCTGATCGGGTCCGCCCTGGCCGGTACGACCCTGCCCACGCTCGGCAAGGAGGTCCGGGGCTCCAAGGTGCTGCTCGGTGTGTCCCGGGCGCTGCCCGAGCAGGCCGACACCTGGTTCGCGGACTTCTCCTCGGTGCTCGCGCAGAACGGCTTCCCGCAGGTCTTCAGCCCGTTCGCCGACGAGCCGATCAAGGACGTGCTGCCGCCCGACCCGGCCCTCGCGGGCAGCCCGGTCGCCCAGCGCGCCCGCAACTCCATCGTCAAGGTCACCGGCACCGCCCACAGCTGCGGCAAGGTCCTGGAGGGCACCGGCTTCGTGTTCGCCGACCGGCGCGTGATGACCAACGCGCACGTGGTCGGCGGTGTCGACGAGCCGCGGGTGCAGATAGGCGGCGAGGGCCGCAAGTACGACGCCCGGGTCGTGCTGTACGACTGGGAGCGCGACATCGCCGTGCTCGACGTGCCCGACCTGCGCGCGACCGCCCTGCGGTTCACCCGTGAGGACGCGGCCGGAGGGGACGGCGCGATCGTCGCGGGCTTCCCGGAGAACGGCGCGTACGACGTGCGCGCCGCGCGCGTGCGCGGGCGCATCACGGCCAGCGGCGCGGACATCTACCACCGCGGCACGGTCCGCCGCGATGTCTATTCCTTGTACGCCGTCGTCCGGCAGGGCAACTCCGGTGGCCCGCTGCTCACTCCGGACGGGGAGGTGTACGGCGTGGTGTTCGCCAAGTCACTCGACGACGCGGACACGGGGTACGCGCTGACGGCGGACGAGATCCGGGCCGACATCGAGCGGGGTCGCACGGCGAACGAGCAGGTGGGCACGGACAGCTGCGCCCTGTAGGGCGGCGCGGTGGCGGTCAGCCCCGCGGGTGACGCAGACGTACCGAGACCCAGCGGGCCCGGCGGCGCAGGATGCGCGGAATCCCCACCCTGGGGTCTGCCACCGCGAGTTGCGGTGTGACCCGCTGGGGCGTGCCCGGGCCCGTGGCCGAGCGGCGGTTGCGGGGTGCGTCACTGTAGTCGTGCGTCCAGCCCATACCCCGACGTGTGCCCCCGCCCAAAGGTCGATAACCGCCCGCGCGCCCCCTAATTGGCCTATGCGCAAGGCATGTGGCGTCTCACGGGGCACGGGTGGGGAGCCGGATGCCGAACGCACCGGAAACCGCCCCCGACGGTCACCGGTCCGGCTCGGGATCCTTCAGCCAGTTGACCAGTTCCGCGGAGAACGCGGCCGGGTCCTCCTCGTGCGGGAAGTGCCCGAGACCGTCGAACAGGCGCCAGCGGTACGGGGCTTCGACGTACTCCCCGGAACCGGCCGCGCTGCGGGTCCGGGTCACCGGGTCCAGCGAGCCGTGCAGATGCAGCGTCGGCACCCGTACGGGCCGCTTCATCCTGCGGTAGAACTGCACACCGTCGGGGCGGGCCAGGGAGCGCACCAGCCAGCGGTACGGCTCGATGGAGCAGTGCGCCGTGGAGGGGATGCACATGGCCCGCTGGTACGTCTCCACGTCCGCGTCCTCCGGCGGCCGCGGCCCGGACCAGTCCCGGATCAGCCGGCCCACCAGCGCGCCCCCGTCGGCGGTCAGTTGGCGCTCGGGCAGCCACGGCCGCTGGAATCCCCAGATGTAGGAGCTGGCGGCCGTCTGCCGGGCGTCCCGCAGCATCGCCGCGCGCCAACGCCGCGGGTGCGGCATGGACACCACCGCCAGGCGCCGGACCAGCTTGGGCCGCATGGCCGCCGCCGTCCACGCCAGGTAGCCGCCGAGGTCGTGGCCGACCAGCGCGGCGTCGGGCTCGCCGAGCGAGCGGATCACCCCGGTGACGTCCAGCGCCAGGTTGGCCGGGTCGTACCCGCGGGGCGTGCGGTCGCTGCCGCCGACGCCCCGCAGGTCCATCGCCACCGCCCGGTAGCCCGCGCCGGCGAGCGCGGTCAACTGGTGCCGCCACGTCCACCAGAACTGCGGGAAACCGTGCAGGAGCAGCACCAGGGGCCCGTCGCCCAGCTCCGCGATGTGGAAGCGGGCGCCGTTGGCGGCGACATCCCGGTGCGTGACCCGTGTCCCGTCCGGGAGGTCGATCCGTACGGGCGAGGGGGCGGCTGGGTCCGTCATGACGACGAGCGTGCCACAGCCTCGATGGCGGCGGGAGCCGGTTCCCCGGGCAGCTCCGGACGCGGGTGCGGCTTGGCGTTCTGCAGGACGCCCGCCGACTCCTTCATCGAGGCGGCCACCTTCTGCGGGCCCTTGCCCTTCTTGGCCTTCTTCGCGAACACCACGCCGATGAGCCCGAGCAGGCCGGCGACCAGCACGTTGGCCGCGAAGGACAGCACGAAGCAGATCGCCAGGTTCCAGTGGCTCCAGGTGCGGATGCCGTACGCCAGGGCGAAGTTGAGCATCGGCAGGGAGAACACCAGGACCGCGCCCGCCATGGAGAAGGCGCCGCCGCTCACCGCGCCGCGCTTCACGTCCTGCTTGAGCTGGGCCTTGGCCAGCGCGATCTCGTCGTGCACCAGCGCCGACAATTCGGTCGTCGCCGAGGCGAACAGCTGGCCGATACTGCGTTCGGCGCCGACCGGGCTGCCGTCGGGTGCGCTCATCGCGTTCTCCCTCAGAGGTCTCGTGCCACACATGTGCTGTGGGGACGGCCGTGCTGCTCGTACGGCCGTCCGGGTAGCCGTCGCGCGCGTGCGGCCGTCTTGTTTTGTACCGTCTCGTCAGATCATGCCGGACGGTCGCCCTCCTCGCCTGCCCCGCCCGGCACTTCCGCAAGCCCGCGGCGTGCCTCGGCGGCCAGCCGCCGGTGCTCGGCGGCCTTGCGCTCGTGGATCTCGGCCATCCGGAGGTGGTACGCCGGGTTGCCCTGTTCGTAGACGTCCGGGATGCCGTCGAGGTCCTCGTCGCGCTCCTCTTCCTCGCACAGCCTGCGGTACCGGTCGTTGCGCAGCTTCAGCAGCATCGTCGCGCACAGCGCCGCGATCAGCGATCCGATGAGGACGGCCGCCTTCACCTCGCCGGTCAGTACGGTGTCGCCCCCGAAGGCCAGCTCGCCGATCAGCAGTGACACCGTGAAGCCGATCCCGGCGAGCGAGGACATCGCGAAGACGTCGGCCCACGCCAGCTCCTCGCTGAGCCGCGCGCGGGTGAAGCGGACGGTCAGCCAGGTGCCGCCGAAGATCCCGATCGTCTTGCCCACGACCAGGCCGAGGACGACACCGAGCGTCTCGGGCTTCGCGAACACGTCCCCGAGCGCCCCGCCGGATATCGACACGCCTGCGCTGAACAGGGCGAACAGCGGTACGGCGAGCCCGGCCGACAGGGGCCGCACCAGATGCTCGATGTGCTCGCCCGGCGAGTGCTGCTCACCCTCCCGGGTGGTGCAGCGCAGCATCAGGCCCATCGCCACACCGGCGATGGTGGCGTGCACGCCGCTGTTGTACATCAGCGCCCAGGTGACGACGGCGAGCGGTATGTACACGTACCAGCCGCGTACGCCCTTGCGCAGCAGCAGCCAGAAGACGGCGAGCCCGGCGGCGGCCCCGCCGAGGGCGGCGAGGTTCAGCTGGTCGGTGAAGAAGATGGCGATGATCAGTATCGCGAAGAGGTCGTCGACGACCGCCAGGGTGAGCAGGAAGGCGCGCAGGGCGCTGGGCAGGGAGGTGCCGATGACCGCGAGCACGGCGAGCGCGAAGGCGATGTCGGTGGCGGTGGGCACGGCCCAGCCCTGGAGGGAGCCGTTCCCGGCGAGGTTGGTGAGCGTGTAGACGAGCGCGGGGGCGGCCATTCCGCACAGGGCCGCCACCACGGGCAGCACGGCCGCCTTCGGGTCGCGCAGGTCCCCGGCGACCAGCTCGCGCTTGAGTTCGATGCCGGCGACGAAGAAGAACAGCGCGAGCAGCCCGTCGGCGGCCCAGTGGGCGACGGACAGGTTCAGGCCTATCGCGCCGGGGCCGAGGTGGAAGTGGCTGACCGTCTCATAGCTGTGGCGCAGTCCGGGGACGTTCGCCCAGAGCAGCGCGGCCACGGCGGCCAGGAGCAGCAGGACACCACCGACGGTCTCGGTGCGCAGCGCGTCCGCGATGAAGGTCCGCTCGGGCAGGGACAGGCGTCCGAGGGCCTTGCGGACGGTGGTGGGGGTGCGGGGCGCGGTCACGGGAGACCTCCGGAGGCAGGCAGGCGGAATCACATGCCGACCAGACTTCCCGGCGCACCTGATGTGTCACGTGCCGCGACACTTTCCTTAGTTTACCTAAAGTAGCGTGCGCCGGTCCGATGATCTTCACCGTAGCCGTCCCCGGGCCACCCGGCACGTTCACCGGCCGAGTGCCCCGCAGGACGCCGTTCGACTCCTCCCGGTCTGCTCAGTCCTCGCTGGAGGTGGCGGGCAGCTTGGCCTGGATGAGATCCATGACGGTGCTGTCCGTGAGGGTGGTCACGTCGCCGAGCTGGCGGTTTTCGGCGACGTCCCGCAGCAGGCGGCGCATGATCTTGCCCGAGCGGGTCTTCGGCAGCTCGGCCACCGGCAGGATCCGCTTGGGCTTGGCGATCGGGCCGAGGGTGGCGCCGACGTGGCCTCGCAGCTCGCCGATGAGCGTCTCGGTCTCCGACGCCGAGCCGCGCAGAATGACGAAGGCGACGATGGCCTGCCCGGTGGTCTCGTCGGCGGCGCCCACGACGGCGGCCTCGGCGACCGCCGGGTGGGAGACCAGTGCCGACTCGACCTCGGTGGTGGAAATGTTGTGCCCGGAGACGAGCATCACGTCGTCCACCCGGCCCAGCAGCCAGATGTCGCCGTCCTCGTCCTTCTTGGCGCCGTCGCCGGCGAAGTACCTGCCCTCGAAGCGGGACCAGTAGGTGTCGAGGAACCGCTGGTCGTCACCCCAGATGGTGCGCAGCATCGACGGCCACGGCTCGGTCAGCACCAGGTAGCCACCGCCGCCGTCGGGCACCTCGTTCGCCTCGTCGTCGACGACCGTCGCGCTGATGCCGGGCAGCGGGCGCTGCGCCGAACCGGGCTTGGCCTCGGTGACGCCGGGCAGCGGCGAGATCATCATCGCGCCGGTCTCGGTCTGCCACCAGGTGTCGACCACGGGCGTGCGGTCGGCGCCGATGTGCTTGCGGTACCAGATCCACGCCTCGGGGTTGATGGGCTCGCCCACCGAGCCGAGGACCCGCAGGGAGGACAGGTCGTACTTGGCGGGGATGTCGTCGCCCCACTTCATGAACGTCCGGATCGCGGTGGGCGCGGTGTAGAGGATCGTGACCTTGTACTTCTGCACGATCTCCCAGAACCGGCCCTGGTGCGGGGTGTCCGGCGTGCCCTCGTACATCACCTGCGTCGCGCCGTTGGCCAGCGGGCCGTACACGATGTACGAGTGGCCGGTGACCCAGCCGACGTCGGCCGTGCACCAGTACACGTCCGTCTCCGGCTTGAGGTCGAAGACCGCCCAGTGGGTGTAGGCCGCCTGGGTGAGGTAGCCGCCGGAGGTGTGCAGGATGCCCTTCGGCTTCCCCGTCGTGCCGGAGGTGTAGAGGATGAACAACGGGTGCTCCGCCTCGAACGCCTCCGGGGTGTGCTCGGCGGACTGCCGGCCCACCACGTCGTGCCACCACAGGTCCCGGCCCTCGGCCCAGGCGACCTCCTGACCGGTACGGCGCACCACCAGCACGTGCTCGACCTGGTCGGCCTTGCTCAGCGCCTCGTCGACGGCGGGCTTGAGGGCGGACGGCTTGCCGCGCCGGTACCCGCCGTCGGCGGTGATGACGACCTTGGCGTCCGCGTCCTGGATGCGGGTCGCGAGCGCGTCCGCCGAGAAGCCGCCGAAGACGACCGAGTGGGCCGCGCCGATCCTGGCCGAGGCCAGCATCGCGATCGCGGTCTCCGGGATCATCGGCATGTAGATGGCGACCCGGTCGCCCTTGCGTACGCCGAGCTCCAGCAGGGCGTTGGCGGCCTTGGAGACCTCGTCCTTGAGCTCCGCGTAGGTGATCGCGCGGCTGTCCCCGGGCTCGCCCTCGAAGTGGATGGCGACGCGGTCGCCGTGACCGGCCTCCACATGGCGGTCCACGCAGTTGTAGGCGACGTTCAGCTCGCCGTCCTTGAACCACTTCGCGAACGGCGGGTTGGACCAGTCCAGCGTCTCGGTCGGTTCCTTGGCCCAGGTCAGCCGGCGGGCCTGCTCGGCCCAGAAGCCGAGCCTGTCAGCCTTGGCCTGCTCATACGCCTCCGCCGTGACATTGGCGTGTGCGGCCAGGTCGGCGGGGGGCGCGAACCTGCGTTCTTCCTTCAGCAGGTTGGCCAGGCTCTCATTGCTCACGACATCTCCCTTTCCAAGGGTGTCCGTTGTGTCCCAGGCCACAGCTCATCAGACCCGGGGGGCCGATGACAAGGGTCGCCCGGAAAATTGGTTTAGACCTGTCGGAAGGCTGTTGTCTGTCACCTCCGGCTTCCGGGGCGCCAGTTGGCAGGACCGCGCCCGGCCGCGCGGAAGGCTGTCGCGTGGTTGCGGCTGGAGGGGGTGGAGGGCGGGCGCCGACGGAATGGTCGGGGTTTGGTAAAAGAATCGTAATGCCACGTAAAGGTCTGGAATAGGATTTCGGAGTAAATGGAGGAAGAGATCACCTCTGGGTGTGAATTAATCATTTGATCGGCTTGTCATCCTCATCCCTTCTCGGCCCCGTGCGACCTTGGCCGCGCCGCCGGAGCAAGCCCGGCATATCGCCAGAAACGGCCCAAGTCAGCGTGTGCCTGAGAGAAGGAAGAAGGTGGGCGGAACATGGCCGCCACCCAGAGGATCGCCGTCGGCGCCATGGTCGCCGCGGCCTGTGCGGCGTCACTCGCCGGCTGTGCGGGAGACGCCACCGCCGTGCGACCCGGGGCGCCCGGCCCGGAGCAGGGTGCGCCGGCGCCGGGCAGCGTGTTCCGGCCGATCGGCGACGGATCGACCGCGTACACCGGAGCCCAGCCGCATCTGCCCAGGCCGGAACGGCTGAGCCCGGGTCAGAAGCCCCCGCAGTTCGTCGTGTTCTCCTGGGACGGCGCGGGCGAGGACAGCCAGAGACTGTTCTCGCACTTCCGCGAGGTCGCCAAGGAGAACAACGCGACCATGACGTACTTCCTCAGCGGGGTGTACCTGCTGCCGGAGGAGAAACGCGACCTCTACAAGCCGCCGCAGCACTCCGCGGGCCTCTCCGACATCGGGTTCAACGATGAACGGGGCATCACCGACACCCTTGAGCAGCTGCGGCTGGCCTGGCTGGAGGGCAACGAGATCGGTACCCACTTCAACGGCCACTTCTGCGGGCCCGACGGCGGGGTGGGCACCTGGTCGGTGGACGAGTGGAAGAGCGAGATCGACCAGGCCAAGAGGTTCGTGAAGTCCTGGCGGTCCAACACCGGCATGCGGGGTGAGGATCCGCTGCCCTTCGACTACGACAAGGAGCTGATCGGTGCCCGCACCCCCTGCCTGGAGGGGCGGAAGAACTTCGTGAAGGCCGCCCGTGACCTCGGCTTTCGCTACGACTCCAGCGGAGTCAACGACCAGGTCTGGCCCAAGAAGAAGGAGGGTCTGTGGGACCTGTCGATGCAGTTGGTGCCCTTCCCCGGTCACACCTATGAGCAGCTGACCATGGACTACAACTTCATGGTCGGCCAGTCCGGCACCCAGACCCAGGGCGACCCCGACAAGTTCGACTACTGGGGCGACCAGATGCGCGACGGCCTCCTCAAGGGCTTCTACCGCGCCTACGACGGCAACCGCGCGCCTCTGGTCATCGGCAACCACTTCGAGTCCTGGAACGGCGGCACCTATATGCGCGCCGTGGAAGAGGTGGTGAAGGAGGTGTGCACCAAGCCCGAGGTCCGCTGTGTCTCCTTCCGGCAACTGGTCGACTGGCTCGACGCCCAGGACCCGCGGACGCTGGCGCGGCTGCGTTCTCTGGAGGTCGGCGAGGCGCCCCGGCAGGGCTGGGCGTCCTTCCTGTCCGGCAGCCCGGCCCCGGCGCCCAAGGGCGTGCCCGGGGCGCCGGCGGTCCAGCGGTAGGCGTCAGGCGGGGGTCACCACGCCCTCGCCGAGCACGAAGCCGGGGTCGACCTGCGCCGCCAGGTCGGCCCCGGTGCGCTCGTTCCCCCAGGACTCGGCGTTCTTCAGGTGGAAGTGCACCATCTGACGGGTGTAGCGCTCCCAGTCGCGCCGTTCGTAGGTGGCGTCCACGGCGGCCCGGAGGGTCTCCAGGGCGCGGGCGTTGGCCTCTTCGAGGAGGTCGAACCGGGGCGGCCGGCCCTTCTCCATGGCGCGCACCCAGTCCGAGCGCCCGACCGTCACGAGCAGGTCGTCCCCGACCTCCGCGCGCAGGAAGTCGATGTCGTCCGGTTCGTGGATCTTGTTGCCGACGACCTTCAGGGCCACGCCGAAGTCCCGGGCGTACTCCTTGTACTGGCGGTAGACGGACACGCCCTTCCGGGTGGGCTCGGCGACGAGGAACGTCATGTCGAAGCGGGTGAACATGCCGGAGGCGAAGGAGTCCGAACCGGCCGTCATGTCGACCACCACGTACTCGTCGGGGCCGTCGACGAGGTGGTTCAGATACAGCTCCACCGCTCCCGTCTTGGAGTGGTAGCAGGAGACCCCCAGGTCGGCGTCCGTGAAGGGGCCCGTGACCATCAGGCGGACGGCGCCGCCGTCGAGTTCCACCGGGCGCGCGCAGGCGTCGTAGACCGGGTTGGGCTCGCGCACCCGGACCAGCCGCGATCCCTCGCCGGGCGGGGTCGTCTTGATCATCGTCGCGGCCGAGGCGATGCGCGGGTTGGTGCCGCGCAGATAGTCCTTGATCAGCGGGAGCTGTTCGCCCATGGCGGGCAGCGCCGCCGCCTCCTCCTCGCCGAGGCCGAGGGCGGGGCCGAGGTGCTGGTTGATGTCCGCGTCGATGGCGACCACCGGGGCGCCGGCGGCGGTGAGATGGCGGATGAAGAGGGAGGAGAGCGTCGTCTTGCCGCTCCCGCCCTTCCCGACGAAAGCAATTTTCATGTTCACCAAGGGTAGCGGGATGATCGCTGTATGTGTCACGGGGAAGTGAAGAAGACCACTCCTTCGTGGGGCGGGCCGCCGGGGTGCGTACTGTCGTACCCATGAGTACGACAGGCGCGACCGCCGACCCGCTCTCCGCCTTGGGCTCGCTGCCCGGTGTTGCCGAATCCGTGGAGTCCGTACGCAAGGCCGTGGACCGGGTCTACGGCCACCGTGTCATGCGGCGCCGCAGCAACGAGATCACCTCCGAGGCGGCCCTGCGCGGCGCCCGGGGCTCGGCGGCGCTGTCCGGGGCGGACTGGGCCCTGGAGGAGGTGCGGCGGCGCACCGACTTCGGCGTCGACGCGGAGGCCCGCGTGATGGGCGCGGCCCTGCGGCTCACCGCCGAGGCGGGGCAGCTGCTGTCCATCTGGCGCCAGTCGCCGCTGCGGGTGCTGGCCCGGCTGCACCTGGTGGCCGCGGCCGACGGCGCCGAGCAGGTGGGCAGGCCGCGTCAGGCCGGCGAGCCGGTGGACGAGCCGCTCGTCGAACTGCCGCTGCCCGACGCCGGGGAGGTCTCCGGCCGGCTGGAGGGGCTGGCGGACCTGATCATCGCCGGCACCTCGGCCCCGGCGCTGGTGACGGCCGCCGTCGTGCACGGCGAGCTGCTGGCGCTGCGCCCCTTCACCTCGTACAACGGCCTGATCGCGCGCGCGGCCGAGCGGATCGTGCTGGTCGGCAGCGGCCTTGACCCGAAGGCCGTCTGCCCGGCCGAGGTCGGCCACGCCGAACTGGGCCGCGCCCCCTACCTGGCCGCCCTGGAGGGCTACGTATCCGGCACGCCCGAGGGTATGGCGGCGTGGATCGCCCACTGCGGGCGAGCGGTCGAGCTGGGCGTGCGCGAGTCGACGGCGGTCTGCGAGGCGCTCCAGCGCGGCGCTGCCTGAGCGGACTGCCTGAGCGGGAGAAAGAGATGCGGCGGTACGAATTGTCGTACCGCCGCTGGCATGCTCACCGGGTTACCAGGCGTCCTCGATATGTCGCCCATCAGGTCGGGGTGCTTTGCCCGTCCTGGTGCGGCTGGCCCGTAATCGACGGGTCGACGTCGCGTGGGTGCCCGGTGTTCATGCGAGGTCCGTGGGCCAAGTGCGTAGACAGGGAATCCTCCCGGATGTCCTTTTGGTCTCGCGGGCCTAGGTTCTTTGTACCGCGAGCCGGGAGGAAGCGGAACCCCTCCCCGCACTTCTTTACTTTCGCCTTCGAACAGGGCGGAACGGGCGCGGCTCAGGCCGTGGCGCGGCGCCGGCTGGCGTACCAGACGAGCCCGGCGGTCGCCGCCGCCGCGCCTATCGCCGCCGCCGCGACCAGCGCGGGGCGGGGCGGTACCGAGAACGTCGGCAGCCGCTTCTTGAGCGGGACCGGGCGGCGGAACTCCAGGACCGGCCATCCCTGCGCGAGGGCCTCGCGCCGCAGTGCGCGGTCAGGGTTCACCGCGTGCGGGTGCCCGACGGTGCGCAGCATCGGCAGGTCGGTCGCCGAGTCGCTGTAGGCGTAGCAGCGGTCGAGGTCGTAGCCCTCGGACGCGGCCAGCTCCCGGATGGCCTCGGCCTTGGTCGGGCCGTAGGCGTAGTACTCCACCTCTCCGGTGAAGCAGCCGTCCTCGCCCACGACCATGCGGGTGGCGACCACCCGGTCCGCCCCCAGCAGTTCGCCGATCGGCTCGACCACCTCCGCGCCGGAAGTGGACACGATCACGACATCGCGGCCGGCCGCGTGGTGCTCCTCGATGAGGGAGGCCGCCTCGTCGTAGATGATCGGGTCGATCAGGTCGTGCAGGGTCTCGGCCACGATCTCCCGCACCTGCTGGACGTTCCAGCCGCGGCACAGCGCGGAGAGATACTCGCGCATCCGCTCCATCTGGTCGTGGTCCAGACCGCCGGCCAGGAAGACGAACTGGGCATAGGCGGTACGCAGGGCGGCCCTGCGGTTGATCAGGCCGCCTTGGTAGAAGGACTTGCTGAAGGTGAGCGTGCTCGACTTCGCAATGACCGTCTTGTCCAGGTCAAAGAAGGCCGCCGCGCGGGGCAAGGAGTGGTTTTCCACACCCTTGAGCATAGGGGCCCACCATTCGGCGTAAGGTGGGGCGCGTGGGTTTGCCTGAGAGGGCTCTCGGGTACACCATGGAAGTCACGGATCGTTCGCGACCGTGCTAACCCGGTCCGACTCCTCCCCCCCCGAGTCGGCCGTGGGGACGACCCCCGCTCTCCCCCCCGGCGGGGGTCGTCGCATGTCCGGGCGGGTTTTCTCGCTCTTCCCCGTTCTTCACGCGGCCGTACGGCCGGCGTCACGCCGCCGTTGCCGCTCCTTCGGCATGCCCATGATTCGTTACCCAGGGTAATCGCTGGACTGCTCTGGGGAAGTCGCCCGCGGATCGGTGCAGGGGTCACCGGTATGGGTGACGAAGTTATTCACAGGACCTGCGTTGTCCACAGTTTTCCACCAAGATCCACATTATTTCGCGGATCGGTCCACGGTGTTTCCAGCGCGCTCCGGCCGCGGCGAGTTCTTGGCCGGTTCCGATTGCCCGCAGCGCGTATGGCCGGTTTCCGCCGGCCGTTCACAGGGAGGCCGCTCGGCGGTTCTTCACACCTTTGGGAATCGCGTGGCCCGAGCAAGCCGCGCGGCCCGTACAGCGAAGGGGGAACACCCGTGACCGGAACCGTCACCCACGACCCGCCGCCCGGCCCCGCGGACCGGCCCGGACGGCCGCTCATCATCACCGAGGACGCCGACCTCCTGGACGATCTGCTGCGCCTGTGCGCGGCGGCGGGCGCCACCCCGGAGGTGCGCCACGACGTGCCGGACTCCGGCGACGGCTGGACGACGGCCCCGCTCGTGCTCGTCGGCGACGACGCCGCCCGCCGGGTGGGCGGGGCCGCGCGCCGGCCCGGCGTGGTCCTGGTCGGCCGCGACCAGGACGACCCCGACGTGTGGAAACGCGCCGTCCTGATCGGCGCCGACCACGTCCTGATGCTCCCCGACGGCGAGGCCTGGCTGGTCGACCGCATCGCCGACGTCGCCGAGGGCATCGGCCGTCCGGCCCTCACCGTCGGGGTGATCGGCGGCCGGGGCGGCGCCGGGGCGTCCACCCTCGCGTGCGCGCTCGCCGTCACCTCCGCGCGCGAGGGAGTGCGCACCCTGCTGGTCGACGCCGATCCGCTGGGCGGCGGACTCGACGTGCTCCTCGGCGGCGAGAGCGCCGACGGGCTGCGCTGGCCCGCCTTCGCCGCCTCCCGCGGCCGGGTCGGCGGCGGTGCCCTGGAGGAGTCGCTGCCCGAACTGCACTCCCTGCGCGTGCTCAGCTGGGACCGCGGGGACTGCGTCGCCGTGCCTCCACCCGCGGTGCGGGCGGTGCTGGCGGCCGCCCGGCGGCGCGGTGGCACGGTCGTGGTCGACCTGCCCCGCCGTCTCGACGACGGGGTGGCCGAGGCCCTCGCCCAGATCGACCTGGTCCTCCTCGTCGTCCCGGCCGAACTGCGGGCGGTCGCCGCGGCCGACCGGGTCGCCGCCGCCGTCGGCATGGTCGTCCGCGATCTGCGGGTGGCGGTCCGCGGACCCTACGCACCCGGGCTGGACGACCACGAGGTGGCCCGGCTGCTCGGCCTGCCACTGGCCGGCCAACTGCCCGTCGAACCGGGGTTGCTCCGCCCGCAGGCGAGTGCCAAGGCCCCCGGCGCGACCGGGCGCGGCCCGCTCGCCCGGTTCTGCGCGCACTTCTGGGAGCGCGTGCTGGTCGAGTCGGGAGGCACCCGATGAGCCTGCCCGGACTCGACCGGGCCGACGGCGCGGCCCTGCTCGACGGCGTCCGCCGCTGGCTCGCCGAGAGCGGTGCCGAACCCACTCCCGCGCGCGTGGCCCAGGCGCTGCGCGAACAGGGCCGGGTGCTCGGCGACGCCGAGGTGCTCGGCACGGCCGAACGCCTGCGGTCCGAACTCGTGGGCACCGGCCCCCTGGAGCCACTGCTCGCCGACCCGGACGTCACCGACGTGCTGGTGTCCGCCCCCGATCGGGTGTGGGTGGACCGCGGCGGCGGCCTGGAGCTGACCACGGTCACCTTCCCGGACGCGGCGGCCGTACGGCGTCTCGCGCAGCGGCTGGCCGCGGTGGCCGGACGCCGGCTGGACGACGCCCGGCCCTGGGCGGACGCCCGGCTGCCCGACGGCACCCGGCTGCACGCGGTGCTGCCCCCGGTCGCCGTCGGCTGCACCTGCCTCGCCCTGCGCGTGGTGCGGCCCCGGGCGTTCACCGTCGGGGAACTCGTCGCGGCGGGCACGGTGCCGCCCGGTGGCGAGCGAATCCTGGAAGCGCTGATCGAGGCCCGGCACTCGTTCCTCGTCAGCGGTGGCACCGGTTGCGGCAAGACCACCTTGTTGAGCGCCCTGCTGGGGCTGGTCGGACCGGGCGAGCGGATCGTGCTCGCCGAGGACTCGGCCGAGCTGAGGCCGGACCACCCGCACGTGGTCCGGCTGGAGACCCGGCCCGCCAACCAGGAGGGGGCCGGCCTGGTCACCCTTGAGGACCTCGTACGACAGGCGCTGCGGATGCGGCCGGACCGGCTGGTCGTCGGCGAGGTGCGGGGCGCCGAGGTCGTGCATCTGCTCGCTGCCCTCAACACCGGCCACGGCGGCTGCTGCACGGTCCATGCCAACGCCGCCGCCGACGTACCGGCCCGACTGGAGGCGCTCGCCACGGCCGCCGGGCTGGACCGGGCCGCGCTGCACAGTCAGTTGGCGGCAGCCCTCTCGGTGGTGGTGCACCTCGTGCGGGACCGCTCCGGGCGGCGCCGGATCGACGAGGTCCACGTCCTGGAGCGGGACCCCACCGGGCTGGTGCGGACGGTACCGGCCCTGCGCTGGGGCGAGCGGGCGTTCGTCCGGGAGCGGGGGTGGGGGCGGTTGCGGGAGCTGCTGGGGCCGTGCGCGGAGGCCGGGGGCGGATGAAGAGCGGCGGAGGGGGAGCGGGGTGAACGAGATCCCGGCCGGTGCGGGCTGGGGACGGACGCGGTCCGGAAGGGGTGTGCACCGAGGACGGACGGCGTCCGCCAGGAGGCCGTGCCGGGAGCGAGGGGAGAGGCGATGGAAGCGATCGGACGGATGGCGATGGAAGTGATCGGTGAGGTGTCGACAGGAGGCGCCCTGCTCTGCCTCGGCGCGTTGGCCTGGCTGCTGGGCGGCCGGCACTACGGGGTCCGGCGGGCCCGGCTGGTGCTGGCCGGCGGCCCGGTGGTGGCGACCGGACCGCCCGCCTGCCAGCAGGCCCTCATGGACCTGCGCCGATGGCGCGGCCGGTGGGGTGCCGAGTGGGCGGCCCTCGGCGCCGGGCTGGTGATCGCGCTGTGGGGCGCTTCGGTGATCCCGGTCCTCGCGGGGGCGGCAGGGGTGCCGGTGCTGCGCCGGGTGCGGCTGGCCCGGCAGGCCCGGGACGCCCGGGAGCGGCGGGCCGACGCGGTGATCGCCCTGTGCGGGGTGCTCGCCGGGGAGGTCCGGGCCGGGCGGCAGCCGGGGGCGGCGCTGTTGCGGGCCGCGCGGGACTCCGCCGGGCTCGGTGACGCGCAGGCCGCGGTGGTGGCGGCGGCGCGGTTCGGCGGAGACGTGCCGGGCGCGCTCGCCGCGGCGGCCCGGCAGCCGGGTGCCGAGGGGCTGCTCGGACTCGCCGCGTGCTGGCGGGTGGCCGTGGACCAGGGCGCCGGACTCGCCACGGGCCTGGACCGGCTGGACGGTGCCCTGCGCGCCGAGCGGGACGGCCGGGCCGACCTGCGTGCCCAGTTGGCGGGCGCCCGGGCCACCGCCGTGCTGCTCGCCGTACTGCCCGTCCTCGGACTGCTGCTCGGCACGGCCATGGGCGCGGACCCACTGCGCGTACTGCTGCACACCGGGGCCGGCCTCGGCTGCCTGATGGCCGGGGCGGTGTGCGAAGCGGCCGGGATGTGGTGGGCGACACGGATCGTACGAGGGGCGGAGGCGGTGTGAGGGCGGATCGGCGGGTTCCGGGGAAGCGGCCGGTCCGCGAGGCGGGACGGCCAGGGAGGTCCGGGATGCGAGAGGGGCGGGTCGGGTGAGCGGGGACGTTGTCCACAGGCTGGGGATGGCCGGGGCCGCCGTACTGGTGCTCGGCTGGGGTGCCCGGCGGCTGGAGCTGGCACGTCGGCGGCGTCGGGCGCGGCGCCGGGTGGCCGGGTTGCTGGGGTACGAGGTGCCGTCGGGACCGGCGGGCGCGGTGCCGTTCGCGCTGCCGCGCGGCGCACGCCGGTTGCTGGCACCGGCCGGCGCGGCGTGCGGGGCGTGGGTGCTGGTCGGCGGGGCCGCCGGAGTGGTGCTGGGACTGGGCGTCGGTGCCGCGCTCTGGCGGTGGCGGGACCGGCAGACGGCGGCGGCCGGGCGGTCCGAGGCGGTCGACATCGCCGGGGCCGCGCGCAGGCTCCCGCTCGCGGCCGACCTGCTGGCCGCCTGCATCGCCGCCGGTGCCGCCCCGGTGCTCGCCGCCCAGGCCGTGGGAGAGGCCCTCGGCGGGCCCGTCGGGCAGGCGTTGGCGCGCGGTGCCGCGGAGGTCCGGCTCGGCGGCGCGCCGGCGGACGCCTGGCGGAGCCTCGCCCTGCTGCCCGGTGCCGGAGCCCTGGCGCGGCTGCTGGAGCGGGCCGACGACTCCGGGTTCGCCGCGGCCGGCCCGGTCGCCCGTCTCGCGTCGGACGCGCGCGCGGAGTGGGCCCGTACGGCGACGGCTCGGGCGCGGCGGGCGGCCGTACTGATCTCCGCTCCGGTCGGACTGTGCTTCCTGCCCGCGTTCGTCGCGGTCGGGGTGGTGCCTGTCGTGATCGGTCTGGCGGGCGGGGTGACGGGAGGGGGGTGAGCGCGAGGCGGACGAGAGCGGACGGGCAGGAAGCCGTCCGGCGAGCACGGAGAACGACTACAGACCCGAAACCTTACGGGGGTTGAGATGTTCGGAAAGATCAGGAAAGTAGCGGCGAGGCTGCGCAGGGTGTGCCGGCAGGACACCGGAATGGTGACGTCCGAGTACGCCATGGGAATCGTCGCGGCCGTCGGGTTCGCGGTGCTGCTCTACCAGGTCGTCACCAGCGGCCAGGTCCAGGCGGAGCTCCAGGCCATCGTGAAGAAGGCCCTCAGTGCCCGGATGTGAGGAAGGAGGAACGCGGGGCGGGGACCACGGGTTCGTGACCGTGGAGGCGGCCATGGCGCTGTCCGTGCTGGTGGCGTTCACGATGGCGCTGGTCTCGGGGCTGCTCATGATGGCGGCGCGGATCGAGTGCGTGGACGCGGCCCGCGCGGGCGCCCGGGCCGCCGCCCGGCAGGACCCGCCCGGCGCGGTGGTGCGGGTGACGCGGGATACGGCTCCGCGAGGAGCGCGGGTGACCGTCGCACGCGAGGGCGACCGGGTCCGGGTCACGGTGGTGGCCCGGCCCCCGCTTCTGAGCGGGCTGCCCGTCGAGGTACGCGAGGAGGCGGTGGCGCTTGCCGAGGACACCGTGCGCACGGGGGAGGCGCTGCCGTGAGGCGCGGGTACGAGCTGACCGGCGAACAGCGGCCCGCCGACGGCGTACGGGAAGACACGAGGGCGCCCGGGGGTGGACGCGGCCGACTGGGCCGGTGGCGGGCCGGCCGGGGGCACCGTGAGGAAACGCCCGGGCAAGGGCGTGGCCGGCGGGAGTGTGGTCGGCGGAGGTGTGCCGCGACCCGGGAGTCTGGGCGTGGGGTGCCGGGCCGGTGGATCTGCGTGGAGGCGGCGCGGGCGGTGTCCCGGTGGTCGTGGTTCGGCCGGGGACGTCGTGCGTCGGTGCCGGGCCGCGTGCACGCGGGCGTGGCGTGGCGGTGGGGGGCCGACCGGGGGTCGGCCACCGTGTGGAGCCTGGGGGCGATGGCCTTGTTGTGCGCGGTGTTCGGCGCGGTGCTCTTCTACGGGCAGGCCGTCGCCGTACGGCACCGGGCGGCCGGCGGCGCGGACCTGGCGGCGCTCGCGGCGGCGGACCACTGGGCCGAGGGCGGCACCGTGGCCTGCGCCCGCGCCGGGCGGCTGGCGGCGGCCCAAGGGGTACGGCTGGTGCGGTGCGCGATCGTGGGTGACACCTCGGACGTGACGGCGGCCGTAGGGAGAGGGCCGTTCGCGGCGGAGGTCAGGGCGAGAGCGGGCCCGCCGGGGCCGGTGCCGCCGATGATCCCGGACGGGTTCCGGGGCGTGCCGCCCGCCGGACCGGGAGCGCACCCGGAACCGCCCAGCCCCTGACCAGCCCCTGGCCACAACCCTGACCAGCCTTGGTTCCCCCTCCGCCCCTAACCCGCACCCACCCCGTCCGCCGGCTCCGCCGCCGCTCCCCGCAGCAGCACCGTGAGAAGTCGTACCGCCCCCCGCTTGTGCAGTGGGTCGTTGCCGTTGCCGCACTTGGGGGACTGGATGCAGGACGGGCAGCCGGCCTCGCACTCGCAGGAGGCGATGGCCTCGCGGGTGGCGGACAGCCAGGTGCGGGCGGTGTGGAAGGCGCGCTCGGCGAAGCCCGCGCCGCCGGGGTGGCCGTCGTAGACGAAGACCGTGGGCAGGAGGGTGTCGGGGTGCAGCGGCACGGAGACTCCGCCGATGTCCCAGCGGTCGCAGGTCGCGAAGAGGGGCAGCATGCCGATGGAGGCGTGCTCGGCGGCGTGCAGGGAGCCGCCGAGGATCTCCGGGGTGATCCGGGCCTCGTCCAGCTGGTCCTCGGTGACCGTCCACCACACCGCGCGGGTGCGCAGCGTACGAGGAGGGAGGTCGAGTTTCGTCTCGCCCAGCACCTCGCCGGTGATGAGGCGCCGACGCAGATAGGAGACCACCTGGTTGGTGACCTCCACCGAGCCGAAGCACAGGCGGCCGGAGCCCCACGGGATCTCGGTGTCCGTCTCCAGGATGGAGATCGACGTGGTGTCGCGGGCGACGGTCGAGTACGGCGGGTCGGCCTGCTCGACCAGGGCGACGGAGTCCTCCAGGTCCAGGGAGCGCACCAGGTAGGTGCGGCCCTGGTGCAGGTGGACGGCGCCCTCGTGGACCGAGGAGTGCGCGGCGCCCGCGTCGACCGTGCCGAGCAGCCGGCCCGTGCCGGACTCCACGATCTGCACCGGGCGGCCCCCGGCGCCGCGGATGTCGGTGAGGTCGGCGGCCCGCTCCCGGCGGGTCCAGTGCCAGGCCCGGGTGCGGCGGCGCAGCAGCTTCGCGGCCTCCAGCTGCGGCAGCACGTCCGCGCAGCCGGGACCGAAGAGCTCCAGGTCCTCCTCGGTCAGCGGCAGCTCCGCGGCGGCGGCGCACAGGTGCGGGGCGAGGACGTAGGGGTTGTCGGGGTCGAGGACCGTCGACTCCACCGGTTGGTCGAACAGGGCCTCGGGGTGATGGACGAGGAAGGTGTCCAGCGGGTCGTCGCGGGCGACGAGGACCGCCAGGGCGCCCTGGCCGGAGCGGCCCGCGCGACCCGCCTGCTGCCACAGGGACGCGCGCGTGCCCGGGTAGCCGGCGATCACCACCGCGTCCAGGCCGGAGACGTCCACGCCCAGCTCCAGGGCCGTCGTCGCCGCGAGACCGAGGAGTTCGCCGGAGTGCAGGGCGCGTTCCAGGGCGCGGCGTTCTTCGGGGAGGTAGCCGCCGCGGTAGGCCGCGACACGCCGGACCAGGGAGCGGTCGACCTCGGCGAGCCGCTCCTGGGCGATGACCGAGATCAGCTCGGCGCCGCGCCGGGAGCGGACGAAGGCGACCGAGCGCACGCCCTGCACGGTCAGGTCGGTCAGCAGATCGGCGGTCTCGGCGGTGGCGGTGCGCCGTACGGGAGCGCCCTTCTCGCCCTGCAACTCGGTGAGCGGGGGCTCCCAGAGGGCGAAGACCAGCTCACCGCGCGGGGAGGCGTCGTCGGCGACCTCCAGCACCGGCAGGCCGGTCAGCCGGCGGGCGGAGGCCGCGGGCTCGGCGGAGGTCGCCGAGGCCAGCAGGAACACGGGGGAGGAGCCGTAGCGGGCGCACAGGCGGCGCAGTCGGCGCAGCACCTGGGCGACGTGCGAGCCGAACACACCGCGGTAGGTGTGGCACTCGTCGATGACGACGTACCGGAGCGACTTCAGGAAGGAGGACCAGCGAGGGTGGGAGGGAAGTATCCCGCGGTGCAGCATGTCCGGGTTGGTGAGGACGTAGTTGGCGTACTGCCGGATCCACTCCCGTTCCTCGAACGGGGTGTCGCCGTCGTACACGGCGGGGCGTACCGAGGTGCCGAGAGGTTGTGAAAGTTCCTTCACCGACCGGCACTGGTCCGCCGCGAGCGCCTTGGTGGGCGCCAGGTAGAGGGCGGTGGTGCCGCGTCCGTTCGGGGCCTCGGACCCGTCCAGGAGGGTGGACAGGACGGGCACGAGATAGGCGAGGGACTTGCCGGAGGCGGTGCCGGTGGCGACGACCACGGAGTTGCCGTCGAGGGCGTGCTCGGCCGCCTGTGCCTGGTGTGCCCAGGGATGCGCGATTCCGCACGCCTGGACGGCCGCGATCACCTCGGGGCGAATCCGGTCAGGCCAGACGGCATGGCGGCCCGCGCGCGGGGGCAAGTGCTCCGTATGAGTGATGCGCGCAGCCCGGCTCGGCCCGGAGGCGAGCCGGTCCAGGACCGCGCCCGGAGACGGTCGGGACGCCGGGCCCGCCGGGGTTCGATCGGATCGGTGATTCTTGGCCATCGGCACCGAGTGTGTCACTGGTGTGACGGACAATGGAGTCAAGGCGTCGTGCACGCCTGCCGGTAAGTGATTGAATGCCATCGCGGCTGGCGAAGCGTCCCGGGGGCCGCAAGCCGAGGTGCCCGAGGGACAAACGCTCGATAGCAAGGTGCTGGAGGATCCGTGGACCTGTCCCTGTCGACCGAGACCGTCGGCGATCGTACGGTCGTCCGAGTCGGTGGCGAAATCGACGTGTATACCGCGCCCAAGCTGCGCGAGCAGCTGGTCGAGCTGGTGAATGACGGGAGTTTCCACCTCGTCGTCGACATGGAGGGCGTGGACTTCCTCGACTCCACCGGGCTCGGCGTGCTGGTCGGCGGCCTGAAGCGGGTGCGTGCCCATGAGGGCTCGCTGCGCCTGGTCTGCAACCAGGAGCGCATTCTCAAGATCTTCCGTATCACCGGCCTCACCAAGGTGTTCCCGATCCACACCACGGTCGAGGAAGCGGTGCAGGCCACCGACTGATCGGCCGCAGGCCGATTCCGGGACCGGTCGCCGGCGCCGGGCTCCCTCCGGGGCCCGTCGTCGGCCGGTCCCGTCCTGGGCCGCGCCGACGACGCGGACGCCGACGACGCGGATGACGCAGACCAGACGCTGCGGACAGGGCGGCCCGGGGTAGAGCAAGGACACCAGGGGGTGCGGTCGCCCGGCGGCGGCCCCGTCCCCGACCGCACGCCCGTAGTCGCGAGGGGGATGCATGGCCACCGTCGAACTCCGCTTCAGCGCGCTGCCCGAACACGTCCGGACCGCCCGGCTGGTGGCGGCAGCGGTGGCACGCAGGGCGGGAGTGGACGAGGCCGTCCTGGACGAGGTGCGCCTGGCCGTGGGGGAGGCGTGCTCCCGCGCGGTGGGACTGCACCAGAGCAGCGGCGTCACGGCACCGGTGAAGGTGGCGCTGATCGAAGAGGAGAAACAGTTCTCCATCGAGGTCGGCGACGAGGCGCCGCACGCCGTCGCGGGCGGTGACGCGCCCGGCACCGCACGGGACGGCGAGACCGAGGTCGAGGAGGACGAGATGGGCCTGGCGGTCATCAGCGGCCTCGTCGACGACGTGGAGGTCACCACCGGACCGAACGGCGGACTGATCCGCATGACCTGGCCGACGACACCGCCGGCCACGGCGCTCGTCTGACCGACGGCGCAGCCGCACCCGCGAGGGCCCTGCTCAGCAGGGCCCTCGTCGTATTTTCCGGCCGCTCCGGAATTCGTGAAGGAATTCACGATCAATAGCCCGATAATTTGATCAAGCGCCAATGCGGCCGTCAATGCCCTGAGGGCATTACTTCTTTCGGGTTCCATGTCGTTCTCTCGATCATTTGCTGAAGAGCGCGAGCAGGCCGAATCCGTTTACCGTCCCCTGTTTAGATCACTCCGGGGTACCTACAATCCGTCCACATCTTGAGCTCAGCCCAAGCGTCAAGGAGGACGAATGGCGGGGCTTTCTACCCCTCATCTGGGTCATCCCACTTCTCTCGCAGCAGCGGTCCTGACCGACGACAATCGGATCATCGTCGCCGTTATCGCGGCCGTCGCCCTGGCCGCGCTGGTGGTCGCGGGGGTCCTGGTCCGGCAGGTACTCGCGGCGGGCGAGGGAACCGACAGCATGAAACGGATCGCCGAGGCGGTCCAGGAAGGCGCCAAGGCCTATCTCGCCCGGCAGTTGCGCACGCTCGGCGTATTCGCCGTCGTCGTGTTCTTCCTGCTCATGCTGCTGCCCGCGGACGACTGGAATCAGCGGGCCGGCCGCTCGGTGTTCTTCCTGATCGGAGCGGCGTTCTCGGCGGCCACCGGCTATATCGGCATGTGGCTCGCCGTGCGCAGCAACGTGCGGGTCGCCGCGGCGGCCCGGGAAGCGACTCCCGCGGAAGGCGAACCGCGAAAGGATCTCACCACCGTCTCGCACACCGCGATGAAGATCGCGTTTCGCACGGGCGGCGTCGTCGGCATGTTCACGGTGGGGCTCGGCCTGCTGGGCGCCTCCTGCGTGGTGCTGGTGTACGCCGCCGACGCGCCGAAGGTGCTGGAGGGCTTCGGCCTCGGCGCCGCCCTGATCGCCATGTTCATGCGGGTGGGCGGCGGCATCTTCACCAAGGCCGCCGACGTCGGCGCCGACCTGGTCGGCAAGGTCGAGCAGGGCATTCCGGAGGACGACCCGCGCAATGCCGCGACCATCGCCGACAACGTGGGCGACAACGTCGGCGACTGCGCGGGCATGGCGGCCGACCTCTTCGAGTCGTACGCCGTGACCCTGGTGGCCGCGCTGATCCTCGGCAAGACCGCCTTCGGCGACTTCGGACTGGCCTTCCCGCTGCTGGTGCCCGCCATCGGCGTGATCACGGCGATGATCGGCATCTTCGCGGTCGCCCCGCGCCGCGCCGACCGCAGCGGCATGACCGCGATCAACCGCGGTTTCTTCATCTCCGCGGTGATCTCGTTGGCGCTGGTCGCGGTGGCCGTCTTCGTCTACCTGCCGGGAAGCTACGCCGGCCTGGACGGCGTCACCGACGCGGCGATCAAGGGCAAGGACGGCGACCCGCGCGTCCTCGCGCTGGTCGCGGTCGCCATCGGCATCCTGCTCGCCGCCGTCATCCAGCAGCTGACCGGCTACTTCACCGAGACCACCCGCCGCCCGGTGCGGGACATCGGCAAGACCTCCCTGACCGGGCCGGCCACCGTCGTCCTGTCCGGCATCTCGGTCGGACTGGAATCGGCCGTGTACACCGCCCTGCTCATCGGGCTCGGGGTGTACGGCGCGTTCCTGCTCGGCGGTACGTCGATCATGCTGGCGCTGTTCGCGGTGGCCCTGGCCGGCACCGGCCTGCTCACCACGGTCGGCGTGATCGTCGCCATGGACACCTTCGGGCCGGTCTCCGACAACGCGCAGGGCATCGCCGAGATGTCCGGTGACGTCGAGGGCGCGGGCGCGCAGGTGCTCACCAACCTGGACGCGGTCGGCAACACCACCAAGGCCATCACCAAGGGCATCGCCATCGCCACCGCCGTGCTCGCCGCGGCGGCGCTGTTCGGGTCGTACCGCGATGCGATCACCACCAACGTGCAGGACGTCGGCGCCAAACTGACCGGGCCGGGCTCGCCGCTCAGCCTGTCGCTGGACATCTCGCAGCCCAACAACCTGGTCGGGCTGGTCGCGGGCGCCGCGGTCGTCTTCCTGTTCTCCGGGCTGGCCATCAACGCCGTTTCGCGCTCGGCCGGTTCGGTGGTGTTCGAGGTGCGGCGGCAGTTCCGCGAGAAGCCCGGGATCATGGACTACACCGAGAAGCCCGAGTACGGCAAGGTCGTCGACATCTGCACCAAGGACGCCCTGCGCGAGCTGGCCACGCCCGGTCTGCTCGCCGTCATGGCGCCGATCTTCATCGGGTTCACGCTCGGTGTCGGCGCGCTCGGCTCCTACCTCGCCGGTGCCATCGGCGCGGGCACGCTGATGGCGGTGTTCCTCGCCAACTCCGGCGGCGCCTGGGACAACGCCAAGAAGCTGGTGGAGGACGGCCACCACGGCGGAAAGGGCAGCGAGGCGCACGCGGCCACGGTGATCGGGGACACGGTCGGCGACCCCTTCAAGGACACCGCCGGACCCGCGATCAATCCGCTGCTGAAGGTCATGAACCTGGTCGCGCTGCTCATCGCGCCGGCGGTGATCAGGTTTTCCTACGGCGACGACAAGAACCTCGGTGTGCGGATCGGTATCGCGGTCTTCGCGCTCCTGGTGATCATCGTGGCCGTGTACGTCTCCAAGCGGCGTGGCATCGCCGTCGGTGACGAGGACAACGCCGAGCGGGTCACCAACTCGCCCGACGCGGCGGTGGTTTCCTAGCCCGGACCGGCAGGACCCGGGTGACGGACGGGCGGCCGGCGCGTGCTGACGCGCCGACCGCCCGTCTTGCCGTGTGGGCCCGGCCACGTCGTGAGCCTTCTCTCCCATGGCACAAAAGGTCATAAAAGCTGGCTGATCTCTCGCCCGGTAGCGGGGGCGAGGCCGCCCGCCGTGTAGATTCCGGGGGCCGAGAGCCATGGAAGGGACCAATCCGGTGAACAAGAAGCTCGCGGCCGCACTGTCCAGCGGTGCGGTACTGGCAGTCGCGCTGACGGGGTGCGGCGGCAGCGAAGACAAGGGGCCCGACCCCAAGCTGGTGTCCTGGGCCAAGACGGTGTGCGACGCCGTGCCCGCCCAGAGCGCCAGGATCAAGTCGGCCAACGCGTCGATCGCGTCCATCGCCACGGACAGCAACCTTCCGCCCAAGGAGGCCCAGAAGACGTACGTCGAGGCCTTCCAGAACCTCGCCGACGGCTACAAGGCCCTCGCGGGCGCCCTCGACAGCGCCGGCGCGCCCCCCGGCATCGACGGCGGAGCCAAGCTCCAGAAGGACGCCGCCAGGAACCTGGCCGGCCTTGCCACGTCGTACACCGAGCTGAAGAAGACGGTCGAGGGGCTCGACACCAAGGACCAGGGCAAGTTCGCCAAGGGCCTGAAGACGGTCGCCGGGCAGACCAAGGAGGTCGGCAAGCAGGGCGACGACGGCACCGAGGCGCTGAAGCGGCTGGAGCAGGGCGAGGTCAAGGAAGCCATGGCCGAGCAGCCCAGCTGCAAGGTCGCCGCGTCCGCGGCGGCACAGCCCACCGGCTCGGCGGCGACCGGCTGACGTCGGCGAACGGCCCGCGCGGAGTCCGCCCCGGCGGCCCGCCGCGGGCCACAATGGGGGCGTGACTGACACCGGACCCGCTTCCCTGCCCGCCGCCGACCGGCCCGACATCGCCGCGCGCCTGAGGGACGCGCTGCTGGCCGCCTCCTTCACCGCCGACGGACTGCTCGACCTGCTCGGCGCGCCCGCGTACGCGGCCCTGGCCCGCAGCGAGACCGTGCCCGCCCTGCGGGCGACCCGCGGCGACACGCCGCTGGAGACGCTCGTACGGCTGTTCCTGCTCCAGCAGCCGGTGCCGCACGCGCGCGTGGCGGCCGTGCTGCCCGTCCAGGAGGCGCTGGAGGCCGGCTGGCTGCGACGCGTGGGCGGCGACGAGGTGGCCGCGACCGTGGACGTGCGGCCCTACGGCGGTCCCGGCGGCGAGGACTGGTTCATCGTCTCCGACCTCGGCTGCGCGGTCGGCGGGGCCGGCGGCATCGGGCAGCACGAGGAGGGCGTCGTGCTGGGCGTCGGCGGCGCCTCCACCACCCTCGCCGGCATCACCGTGCGCACCCCCGTCGCCTCCGCCCTGGACCTCGGCACCGGCTCCGGCATCCAGGCGCTGCACGCCGCCCAGCACGCCACGCGCGTGACGGCGACCGACCTCAACCCGCGCGCGCTGCACATCACGGCGCTCACGCTGGCGCTGTCCGGGGCGCCCGCCGCCGAGCTGCGCGAGGGCTCGCTCTTCGAGCCGGTCCGCGACGACGAGACGTTCGACCTGATCGTCTCCAACCCGCCGTTCGTGATCTCCCCGGGCGCCCGGCTGACGTACCGGGACGGCGGCATGGGCGGGGACGATCTGTGCCGCTCGCTCGTTCGGCAGGCGGGGGAACGGCTGGCCGAGGGCGGGTTCGCGCAGTTCCTCGCGAACTGGCAGCACGTGGCGGGGGAGGACTGGCAGGACAGGCTCAGGTCGTGGGTGCCGCGCGGCTGCGACGCCTGGATCGTGCAGCGCGAGGTGCAGGACGTCACACAGTACGCCGAGCTGTGGCTGCGGGACGCCGGTGACCACCGCGGCGACCCGGCGGAGTACCAGGCGCGCTACGACGCCTGGCTCGACGAGTTCGAAGCGCGCAAGGTCAGGGCGGTCGGCTTCGGCTGGATCACCCTGCGCAAGACCGGCTCCGCCGAGCCCGTCGTCACCGTGGAGGAGTGGCCGCACCCGGTCGAGCAGCCGCTCGGCGAGACGATCCGGGCGCACTTCGACCGGCTCGACTACCTCCGGGACCACGATGACGCGGCGCTGCTGGACAGCCGTTTCAAGCTCGCCCCCGAAGTGGTCCAGGAGCAGGTCGGGCTGCCCGGCGCCGAGGACCCCGAGCATGTCGTGCTGCGCCAGCACCGCGGGATGCGGCGGGCGACGAAGGTGGACACGGTCGGCGCCGGGTTCGCGGGCGTGTGCGACGGCACGCTGAGCGCGGGCCGCATCCTGGACGCCATCGCCCAGCTCGTCGGCGAGGACGCGGTACTGCTCCGCGACCGCACCCCCGCCCAGATCCGGCTGCTGGTGGAGCAGGGCTTCCTGGAGCCGGCGGCGCACTGAGCGGCCGCGCGCACCGGTCGTACACCGCGAGCCGGGGCCCGGAAAGGGTCCCGGAGGCGCCGGGGCGCGCCGCTCTTCGTAAAACGGCCGGAAAAATATGGCCGAGGAATCCGGAGAGTGTCCCCTCGCTCGTATGTTTGATTATGCGTCGATCTTCCGTTCACCCTGATGTCGCCCGCCCGTCTCCCGTGCGTGCCACTCTCCCCGCGCCGGGCGGAACCGGCGGCGGGAAAGGGGTGGGCGGGCGATGGAGAGTGGGCCGACGATCTTCGCGGGAGCGGTGTTCGCCCTGTTCGGGGCCGGTCTGCTGGCGTGGACCTGGGCGCGGCTGCGGCGCGGGGAACCGGTGGGCCTCGGTGTGAACCGGATCGCATCCTCCGCCCTCGCGGCCATGGCCGGAACCGTCGCCCTGGCCCTCGGCGGGTACTGCCTGACCCGGCTCTGAGGCCGTGGAACGCGGCTCCGGCGGGTAAGAGGAGCGTTACGCTCCGGACAGGGGTGCGGAGGCGGCCGGGTGGTCCGGGCGGCAGGAATGGCGGTAGTCGGGTTACCGTTCGAGTGGCCGTTGTGGGCTTTTCCCGTTTGACACGGGGGCGGGATGTAGCGTCACACTCCGCAGCGTCACACGAGCCAGCAGTACGCCGCGACCCCGGGACCAAGGCCTGGGGAGGCCCCAGCGTCGACCGGAGAGAAGAGCGAAGTTGTCCCCGACCAGCGAGACCGCACACGGCGGTCGCCGACTCGTCATCGTCGAGTCGCCTGCCAAGGCGAAGACGATCAAGGGCTACCTCGGCCCCGGTTACACCGTCGAGGCGAGCGTCGGGCACATCCGCGACCTTCCCAACGGTGCCGCCGAGGTGCCCGAGAAGTACACCGGCGAGGTCCGCCGCCTCGGTGTGGACGTAGAACACGACTTCCAGCCGATCTATGTCGTCAACGCGGACAAGAAGGCCCAGGTAAAGAAGCTCAAGGACCTGCTGAAGGACTCCGACGAGCTGTTCCTCGCCACCGATGAGGACCGGGAGGGCGAGGCGATCGCCTGGCACCTCCAGGAGGTCCTGAAGCCGAAGATCCCGGTCAAGCGGATGGTGTTCCACGAGATCACCAAGGACGCGATCCGCGCGGCCGTCGCCAACCCGCGCCAGCTCAACCAGAAGCTGGTCGACGCCCAGGAGACCCGCCGCATCCTCGATCGCCTCTACGGCTACGAGGTCTCCCCGGTGCTGTGGAAGAAGGTCATGCCCCGGCTGTCGGCCGGCCGCGTGCAGTCCGTCGCCACGCGGCTCGTCGTGGAGCGGGAACGCGAGCGCATCGCCTTCCGCTCCGCCGAGTACTGGGACCTGACGGGCACCTTCGCCACCGGCCGCGCCGGAGACCCGTCGGACCCGTCGTCGCTGGTCGCGCGCCTCCAGACCGTCGACGGCAGGCGGGTCGCGCAGGGCCGCGACTTCGACTCCGTGGGACAGCTCAAGAGCGCGGGCACTCTCCACCTCGACGAGGCGACCGCCCGTGGCCTCGCCGCCGCCCTGGAGAACACCCGCTTCTCCGTGCGCTCCGTCGAGTCCAAGCCGTACCGCCGCTCGCCGTACGCGCCGTTCCGCACGACGACGCTCCAGCAGGAGGCGAGCCGCAAGCTCGGCTTCGGCGCCAAGGCGACGATGCAGATCGCGCAGAAGCTGTACGAGAACGGCTACATCACGTACATGCGTACGGACTCCACGACCCTGAGCGACACCGCGATCTCCGCGGCCCGCGCCCAGGTCACGCAGCTGTACGGCGCCGACTACCTGCCGCCGCAGCCCCGCACGTACGCCGCCAAGGTCAAGAACGCGCAGGAGGCCCACGAGGCCATCCGTCCGTCGGGTGATCGTTTCCGCACGCCCGCGGAGACCGGTCTGACCGGCGACCAGTTCAGGCTCTACGAACTGATCTGGAAGCGGACCGTCGCCTCCCAGATGAAGGACGCGACCGGCGACAGCGTCACGGTGAAGATCGGCGGCACGTCCGCCGACGGCCGGGACGTCGAGTTCAGCGCGTCCGGCAAGACGATCACCTTCCACGGCTTCCTGAAGGCCTACGTCGAGGGCGCCGACGACCCGAACGCCGAGCTCGACGACCGCGAGCGCCGGCTGCCGCAGGTCGCCGAGGGCGACGCGCTGTCCGCCGAGCGGATCACGGCCGACGGCCACGCCACCAAGCCCCCGGCCCGCTACACCGAGGCCAGCCTGGTCAAGGAGCTGGAAGAGCGCGAGATCGGCCGCCCGTCCACGTACGCGTCGATCATCGGCACGATCCTGGACCGCGGCTACGTCTTCAAGAAGGGCACCGCCCTGGTGCCGTCCTTCCTGTCCTTCGCCGTGGTCAACCTGCTGGAGAAGCACTTCGGGCGGCTCGTCGACTACGACTTCACCGCCAAGATGGAGGACGACCTCGACCGGATCGCCGCGGGCGAGGCGCAGGCCGTGCCGTGGCTGAAGCGCTTCTACTTCGGCGAGGGCCGGGGCGTCGGCAGCGCGGCCGAGGCGGGCAACGGCGACGGCGACCACCTCGGCGGCCTCAAGGAGCTGGTGACCGACCTGGGCGCGATCGACGCCCGCGAGGTCTCCTCGTTCCCGGTGGGCAACGGCATCGTGCTCCGTGTCGGCCGCTACGGCCCGTACATCGAGCGCGGCGAGAAGGACACCGAGGAGCACCAGCGCGCCGACATCCCGGACGACCTGGCGCCGGACGAGCTGACCGTCGAGCTGGCCGAGGAACTGCTGGCCAAGCCGAGCGGCGACTTCGAGCTGGGCACCGACCCCGAGACGGGCCACCAGATCGTCGCCAAGGCCGGCCGCTACGGCCCGTACGTCACGGAGGTGCTGCCCGAAGGCACCCCGAAGACCGGCAAGAACGCGGTCAAGCCGCGGACGGCCTCGCTGTTCAAGTCCATGTCGCTCGACACGGTGACGCTCGAGGACGCGCTGAAGCTGATGTCGCTGCCGCGTGTCGTCGGCACGGACGCCG
Source organism: Streptomyces rubradiris (assembly GCF_016860525.1). NCBI lineage: Bacteria > Bacillati > Actinomycetota > Actinomycetes > Kitasatosporales > Streptomycetaceae > Streptomyces > Streptomyces rubradiris. The sequence continues at coordinate 3,709,153 of NZ_BNEA01000015.1, read as the reverse complement.
ACGGCGTGGAGATCACCGCGCAGAACGGCCGCTACGGCCCGTACCTGAAGAAGGGCACGGACTCGCGTTCACTGCAGTCCGAGGACCAGATCTTCACGATCACGCTGGAAGAGGCCCAGGCGATCTACGCCCAGCCGAAGCAGCGGGGGCGGGCCGCGGCCAAGCCGCCGCTGAAGGAGCTGGGGGAGGACCCGGTCTCCGGGAAGCCGGTCGTGGTCAAGGACGGCCGCTTCGGTCCGTACGTCACCGACGGCGAGACGAACGCGACCCTGCGCTCCGGCGACAGCGTCGAGACGATCACTCCTGAGCGTGGTTTCGAGCTGCTCGCCGAGAAGAGGGCGAAGGGACCGGCCAAGAAGACCGCGAAGAAGGCGACGGCCAAGAAGACCGCTCCGGCGAAGAAGACCGCGGCCAAGAAGACGACCGCCAAGAAGACGACGGCCGCCGCGAAGAAGACGACCGCCAAGAAGACGACCGCGAAGAAGACCACGGCTGCCAAGGCGTCGGGTTCCGGGGCGGAGGACTGACGACGGAGCCGGGGCGGGGGCCGGCTGAGGCCTTCCTCGCGGGTGAGCGGGCGTCTCTTTCGCAGGGGTGTCCGCTCACGGCATTCCGTCGCCGTGCACTCGGCCTTGCCTGCCGTGTCGCGCTTCGCGTCCGGCTTCGCGAAACGTACGCCCGCCCCGGCGCCCGCACGGCGCCGGGGCGGACGTGCGTCCGGACACGCGAGGTGTGGTGTCAGCGGCTGCGGATAGGCTGAACGCATGACGCGAGCCGAGCAGCCAACGGCCCACCCCACAGCCCCGGACGACGCCCTGGTCGCGGACTCCCGCGAGCGCGCCGTCCGTTCCCTGCTGCGCCGACCGCAGTTGAGGCGCCTGTGGAGCGCGCAGCTGGTGAGCGGTGTCGGCGACACCCTGTCCCTCCTCGTCCTCGTCGTGCTGGTCCTCCAGGCGTCGGTCGCCGAGGACGCCCTCGGCGGCGGCTACCGAGGCGTGGCATTCGCAGTGGCGACGGTCTTCGCCGCGCGCATCCTCGCCACGCTGCTCTTCGGCGCCGTCCTCCTCGGCCCGCTGACCTCCCTCACCTCCGAGGAGGGCCCGCTCGACCGCCGCTGGACCATGGTCGGCGCCGACGGCCTGCGCGCCGCGCTGCTGATCGTCGCGCCCCTGTGGATCGACTGGATCCACGGTGACGCGCTCGCCGTCCTGCTGGTCACCGCCTTCGTCACCGGCGTCGCCGAGCGGCTGTGGACGGTGTGCCGGGAGAGCGCCGCCCCCGCCCTGCTGCCGGCCCCGCCCCCGGAGGGCGCGACCGTGCGGCCGCTGCCGGACCACCTGGACGCCCTGCGCCGCCTGGCCCTGCGCACCACCTTCCTCGCGGTCCCGCTGGCCGCGGCGGCCCTGATCGTCGCCGCCCTGCTGAACAACCTGCTGGGCACCGGCGTGGACTGGTTCGACCAGCACCAGGCGGCCCTCGGGTCGTATGTCGCGGCGGGCCTGTTCGCCGCCTCCCTGTCCGTGCTGACGTCCCTGGAGGTGCCCGGCGCGCGCACCCCGCGCGCGCGGTCCCCGCTGGAGGGTCTGCGCCGCCCGCGCACCGGCACCGGCGTCGACAAGGGCCGTACGGGCGTCGCCCCGCTGCTGGTCCTGGCCTGTGCCGGAGTCGCCGGCGCGATCGCCGCGGCCGTCTCGGTGTGCGTGCTGCACGCCCGGGACCTGGGCGGCGGCCCGGTCCTCTACGGCCTGTTGGTGCTGGGCCTGACCGGCGGTGTCGCCGCCGGCATCCGGATCGCCCCCGCGCTGCTGCCCTCCCTGTCCCGGCGCCGCCTGCTGGCCCTGGCGATCGCCGTCGCCGGCATCGCGCTGCTGGCCGCCGGACTGGTCCCGGACGTCACCACGGTCGTGCTGATCGTCACGCTGGCCGGTGCCGCCGCGGGCGTCGCCGCGAACACCGGGCACACCCTGCTCGACCAGGAGACCGAGGACTACCGCCGGGCGCGCACCACCGAGCACCTGCACGCCGTGGTCCGCGTCTTCATAGCGCTCGGCGTCCTGATCGCGCCGCTGTTCGCGGCGCTGATCGGCCCGCACCGGCTGGAGAACGGCAAGTTCGTCTTCGCGCACGGCGGCGCCGCCTTCACGCTCATGCTCGTCGGCGCGCTGCTGCTGCCGGTGGCCGCGCTGGTGCTCGCCAAGGTCGACGACCGCTCCGGCGTCCCGCTGCGCCAGGACCTGCGGGACGCGCTGCTCGGCGGCGACGATCCGGTCACGGCACCGGCGGCCGGCGGCTTCTTCATCGCCCTGGAGGGCGGCGACGGCGCCGGCAAGTCCACCCAGGCCGAGGCCCTCGCCGAGTGGATCCGCGCCAAGGGCCACGAGGTCGTGGTCACCCGCGAACCCGGCGCCACCCCGGTCGGCAAGCGGCTGCGCTCCATCCTGCTGGACGTGTCCTCGGCGGGGCTGTCGCACCGCGCGGAGGCGCTGCTGTACGCCGCCGACCGCGCCGAGCACGTCGACACCGTCGTACGGCCCGCCCTGGAGCGCGGCGCGGTGGTCATCTCGGACCGCTACATCGACTCCTCCGTCGCCTACCAGGGCGCCGGCCGGGACCTGTCCCCGACCGAGGTCGCCCGCATCAACCGCTGGGCCACCAACGGCCTGGTCCCGCACCTCACCGTCCTGCTGGACGTCTCCCCGGAGACCGCCCGCGAGCGGTTCACCGAGGCGCCGGACCGGCTGGAGTCGGAGCCGGCGGAGTTCCACGCGCGCGTGCGGGCCGGTTTCCTCACGCTGGCCGCGTCCGACCCCGGCCGCTATCTGGTGGTGGACGCCGGACAGGAGCCCGAGGCCGTCACCACCGTGATCCGGCACCGGCTGGACACCGTGCTGCCGCTGTCCGAGGCCGAGATCAAGGCCCAGGAGGAAGCCCGGCGCAAGGCCGAGGAGGAGGCCCGCCGCAAGGCCGAGGAAGAGGCCGCCCGCAAGGCCGAGGAAGAGCGTCTGGAGCGGGAGCGCCAGGAGCAGCTCGCCCGGTTGCGCGCCGAGGAGGAGGAGCGCAAGCGGCGCGAGCTGGAGGAGGCGCAGCGGCGCGAGGCCGAGCGGCAGGCGGAGGAGGCCCGGCAGCGGGCCGAGGAGGCGCGCCGGCGCGCGGAGGAGGAGCGGCAGCGGCTGCTCGCCGAGGAGAAGGCGCGCGCCGAGGCCGAGGCCCGCCGCAAGGCCGAGGAGGAGCAGCGCCGCAAGCAGGCCGAGGAGGAGGCCCGGTTGCGCGCCGAGGAGGAGGCCCGGCAGGCGAAGCTGCGTGCCGAGGAGGAGGCGCGGCGGCTGGAGGCGCAGCGCAAGGCCGAGGAGGCGCTGCTGCGTGCCGAGGAAGCCCGGCGGCAGGCCGCCGAGGCCGCGGCGGTGGCCGACGCGGCGGCCCGCAGGCCCAGCGCGCCGCTTCCCACGGCCCCGGGCGCGGCCCACGGCGCCGAGGGCGTCGCGGAGATCGAGGAGACCGTCCCGACGCCGGCGGTGTCGCCGGACGCGCGGACACCACGGACACCGGGTACGACGGGGCGGCGTACGGACGGACCGGCCACGGACGACACGACGGTGCTGCGACCGGTGCGCGAAGAGCGCGACCGGCCCGCCGACGGCCCCCGGGACGCCTACTCCGACTCCGAGGTGACCGCCGAACTGCCGCAGCCGCCGGCGCCGACCGGGCCGGGGGAGGAGACGGCGGTGCTGCCGCAGGTGACACCGGGGGCGGCGGACGAGACGGCCGTACTGCCGCCGGTGGCCGACGGATCGGCCGACCCGCGGTCGGCGCGTCCGGCACCGGGGGACGCGACAGCCGTACTGCCGCCGGTGGCTCCAGGGGCGGCGGACGAGACGGCGGTGCTGCCGCCCGTACGCGGTGACGACCCGGCGGACCGGGTGCCGCCCGGCTACTTCCGCGACGAACGCCCCGCGGCGAGCCCCGACGGCTCCGAGGCCCGCACGCGTGAGATGCCCCAGCTCGACGCCGACGGCACGCCCCGCCGCCGCCCGCGCCCCGACTGGGCCGAGGAGACCCCGCTGGACGACCTGCCGTCGCTGGCCGACGAACTGCTCGGGTCGTACGACGAGGGGGAGTACGGCGAGCGGCAGTACGGCGACGGGGGCGAGAGCGAGGAGCAGGGCGGCCGGGGCCGAGGCCGGGGCCGGGGACGGCGGGGCTGACCGGGCGTCCCGACGCCTTAGGCCCCCGACGCCTTCGGCCGGTGCTCCGTTGCCCTTGGCGGGCGCCCCGTAGCCCTTGGTAGGCGTCCCGGCGTCCTCGGCCGACGCCCCGTGACCCCTCGATCGGCACCCCGGCGTCCTCGGTCGGCGGCCCCTTGTCAGTGGTCACCCGCACAATGGATTCCGGAACGCGGAACGTGACGGAAGGGCGGCGTGACCCATGACCGTGTGGGACGACCTCGTCGGGCAGGAGAAGGTGAGCGCGGTGCTCGATGCGGCCGCGCGGGACGCCGACGCCCTCGTCACGGCCGCCTCGGCGGACCAGCCGCTGCCCGAGGCGTCGAAGATGACCCACGCCTGGCTGTTCACGGGCCCGCCCGGCGCGGGCCGGAACCAGGCGGCCAGGGCCTTCGCCGCGGCCCTGCAGTGCGTGAGCCCCGACCGCGCGCTCGGCGGGGCCCCCGGCTGCGGCTTCTGCGACGGCTGTCACACGGCGCTGCTCGGCACCCACGCGGACGTCACGACGGTCGCCGCGGTCGGCGCCGAGATCCTGGTCAAGGACATGCGGGACACGGTCCGCAAGTCCTTCACCGCCCCGGCGAACGGCCGCTGGCAGATCATCCTGGTCGAGGACGCCGAGCGGCTGAACGAGAAGTCGGCCAACGCCGTCCTCAAGGCCGTGGAGGAGCCCGCCCCGCGCACGGTCTGGCTGCTGTGCGCCCCCTCCATCGAGGACGTCCTGCCCACCATCCGCTCCCGCTGCCGCCACCTGAACCTGCGCACGCCGTCCGTCGACGCGGTCGCCGACATGCTCGTACGGCGCGACGGCATCGAGCCGGAGGTCGCCGCGTCCGTCGCCCGCGCCACCCAGGGCCATGTCGACCGGGCCCGCCGGCTGGCCACCGACCCGGCGGCCCGCGAGCGCCGCGCCGCCGTGCTGCGGCTGCCGTCGCGGCTGGACGAGGTGGGCGCCTGCCTCAAGGCCGCCCAGGAGCTGGTCGACGCGGCGGCGGAGGACGCCAAGCAGCTCGCCGAGGAGATGGACGGCAAGGAGACCGAGGAGCTCAAGGCGGCGCTCGGCGCGGCCCAGGGCGGTCGGCTGCCGCGCGGGACGGCGGGGGTGATGAAGGACCTGGAGGACATGCAGAAGCGCCGCAGAACCCGCACGCAGCGCGACAGCCTGGACGTGGCCCTGGGCGACCTCACCGCCTTCTACCGCGATGTCCTCGCCCTCCAGCTCGGCACGCGCGTCGCCATCGCCAACGCCGACGCCGAGGACGCCCTGGAGCGGCTGGCGCGCGGCAGCAGCCCCGAGTCCACGCTCCGCCGCATCGAGGCGATCTCCGCGTGCCGCGAGGCCCTGGACCGCAATGTGGCCCCGCTGCTCGCGGTCGAGGCGATGACGATGGCGCTGCGGGCGGGCTGAGACGGTGGCACCGCGGTGCTGAAGCGCTCAGGGGTGTGAAGTCAGCGGGGAGCGCCGACCGGTCCGGGTGGCGTGCGTGTCCCCCGTAGGAGGCACAAAGCCCACGCACCGCACCTGATCCGTCGCGGAGCGTTACGCTCGCCTGATGCGAACCAGGCCATCTCCCCGTACCCGCGGTTCCCGCCGCGCCCACCGGATCCGAGGCACCCGCCGCCGGGCGACGGCCCGTCTCACGGCCGCTCTCCTCGGGGCCGCCGCACTGCTGGTGTCCGCGTGCTCTCCCGGGAACCCGGCCACGCCGTCCGGCCGGACGGTGCAGGCGGCGCTCGCCGCGCTGCCGCGTACGACGCCGGCGGCGCTGACGCCGTACTACGGTCAGCGGCTGCGCTGGCGCGAGTGCGGTGTCCCCGGATTCGAGTGCGCGACGATGAAGGCCCCGCTGGACTACGCCGATCCCGACGCGGGCACCGTCCGGCTCGCCGTCGCCCGGAAGAAGGCCACCGGTACGGCCGGGCGGCTGGGCTCGTTGCTGGTCAATCCGGGTGGTCCGGGCGGCTCGGCGGTGGATTACCTCCAGCAGTACGCGGGCCTCGGCTACCCGGCGCGGATCCGCGCCCGCTACGACATGGTGGCGATGGACCCGCGGGGCGTCGCCCGCAGCGAGCCGGTGAAGTGCCTCGACGGGCGGCGGATGGACGCGTACACGCAGACGGACATGACACCCGACGACCAGCGGGAGCGGGACGCGCTGGTCGCGGCGGACCGGAGGTTCGCGGAGAGCTGCGGGGCCCACTCGGCGCGGCTGCTGCGGCACGTCTCCACGGTGGAGGCGGCCCGGGACATGGACATCCTGCGGTCGGTGCTCGGGGACCGGAGGCTGAACTACGTGGGGGCGTCGTACGGCACGTTCCTCGGGGCGACGTACGCGGGGCTTTTCCCCGAGCGGGTCGGCCGGATGGTGCTGGACGGCGCGATGGACCCGTCCCTGGACGCTCGCAGGATGAACCTGGACCAGACGGCGGGCTTCGAGACGGCGTTCCAGGCGTTCGCGAAGGACTGCGTACGGCGGTCCGACTGCCCGCTCGGCGGCAGGGGTGCGACGCCCGCGCGGGTCGGCGACCGCCTGCGGGCGTTCTTCCGCGAGCTGGACGCCCGCCCGCTGCCGGCGGGCGACGCGGACGGCCGCAGGCTGGGGGAGGCGCTGGCCACGACCGGGGTGATCGCGGCGATGTACGACGAGGGGGCCTGGGCGCAGTTGCGCGAGGCGCTCACCTCGGCGATCAAGGAACGCGACGGCGCGGGCCTGCTGTCCCTCGCGGACACCTACTACGAGCGGGGCGCCGACGGCCACTACAGCAACCTGATGATGGCCAACGCGGCCGTGAACTGCCTGGACCTGCCGTCGGCGTTCTCGGGCCCCGAGGAGGTCGAGAAGGCGCTGCCCGCGTTCGAGAAGGCGTCCCCGGTCTTCGGGCCCGGCCTGGCCTGGGCCTCGCTGAACTGCGCGTACTGGCCGGTGCGGGCCACGGGGGAGCCGCACCGCATCGAGGCGAAGGGGGCGGCGCCGATCGTGGTGGTCGGCACGGTACGCGACCCGGCGACGCCCTACCGCTGGGCCCGGTCCCTGGCCGGCCAGCTCTCCTCGGCCCGCCTGCTGACCTACGCCGGCGACGGCCACACGGCGTACGGGCGGGGCAGCGGCTGCGTGGACACGGCGATCGACACCTACCTCCTCCGAGGCACCCCGCCACCCTCCGGAAAGCGCTGCTCCTGACCTCACCCCCCACCCCGGGCCCCTCCGCTCCGGGGTGGGTACGAAGCACCCTCGGAAACTGTGTAGACTTACCGACGTTGCCGATCGCACCATGGTGCGAGCAGCACGCCGCTTTAGCTCAGATGGCCAGAGCAACGCACTCGTAATGCGTAGGTCTCGGGTTCGAATCCCGAAAGCGGCTCACATTAGGCCCAGGACAGACATCGTCTGACCTGGGCCTTATGCTTCTCAAGATCGGTCCGCAGAGGTAGAGGCCCCTCGGGCAAGCGCCATGATCGCTTCCGGTGGACAGCCGGTGGACATGCGGACAACGAGCATGCGGCACGGTCGACGAGCGGACGTCTGAGGGCGTTCGTCGGCCGAGCGGTGCCAAGCGCGCCTTCGTGCTCCAGGAGCCGCGGCAAGCTCGAGCCACTCGGGGGAGTGTGCCTCCTCGTCATGGACGGCCAGCACCTCACCGGCATCATCACCGCCCGCGACATCGCACGGTCGCACAAGCCTGGTCAGCTGCCACACACCAGCCTTCCGCAGCATCCGCGCTCTTCACCGCACCTGCCGTCCTGGCCGCCTGCGCCCACGACTTGGCCGGTCGCTGACTCGGTCACATCACCGGTGCCCGCCATCAGCTCGGGTGCGGTGTCCACCGCGATCAAGCACCTCATCCCCGTCGGCCTGGTCGAGCGGGTCCCGCCCCCGGCAGTCGGCATGACCACTACCGCTTTCGCGAGGGCGCCTGGGCAACGCTCATGTCCCAGCAGAACACCATGCTCGAAGCGGCACGGGAAGGCATCGACGCGGCGGCGGGCGGCTCCCTCACCGTCATCCGCCTACAGGAGATGCAGGACTTCTACGCGTACATGGGCCGCGAACTGCCCGCCCTGATCGAGAACTGGCGCAAGCAGTACCGAAGGTGAGACCGAACGTATGACCTTGCGAGGCGCGGGTTGGCGGGCTGCGCCCGTTGGTCATCGAGTGGCGGGTCCCGTCACACCGGAGCAGACCGTGACCAGCTACTCCCCCTACCGCACAGGCTGGTACCTGTGGGAAAGCTGAGCCCTCTCGCATACGCGACCACTTTGACCGCCGTAGCGGTTCTCGCCGTCGTCGGCTGCAGCAGCGATGACAGCCACGCACCCGACGCCGGTCGCAAGGAGTCCGCTCGCCCCTCGTCCTCAACGGCACACGCACCGGCACCGGGTCGTGCCGAACACATCCCCGGTGAGACCGTGACCAAGGCACCTACCCTTCCGGACGGCGAAGTCGTCGCTCAGGCTGTGAACAGGCCGTTGTAGGTCAGCGCAAGTCCCATGGTGGTGTTGCTGGTCAGAGCGACCTCGCTGGCCTGTCCGCCGACGTACTCGGCAGCCTCGGCGCGGACGGAGCGCCACAGCATGTCCTCTTCCCGGGCGAACATGTTGTCGTCGAGGAAGCTGCGCGGGTTCTCGTCGAACGCGCGCCGGTAGTTCGTGATGGCGTCACGGACAGGCGTCGGGTTCGAGGCGAGGTAGAAGTTGTCGCAGGGCGCGGGCAGGCTCCCCCCGGCTCTTTCGGCTGCGGGTTGCTCCGACACTGATTTCCAGGTGGGCGGCGACCTCCGGGTACCCCCAGAGCTGCTGGTCGTCGGTCATGTGTCCTCCTCGTGGCTCTGGCCACGAGAATGGACGGCGCTTCGACAGCACATTGGAAGGCGCCTGAATTCGAATACTCGGATGCAGATGTACACGCGTTTCGACAGCAGCACGGCCGGCACGACCGCGGGTGGGCAGCCGGAGCCGTGTATGGTTGTTGTGTTCGTATTTGATCAGGAGCTGAGTAGTAGGGAGGTGAGGTTGATGACCGCGCTCAAGGCCACCGTGCGTAGCGCCCGGGTCTGCCTCACGTCCCGGGCCGTGGCCTGACTCTCCTGCCCGCCCTTGCCGAGAGCGTGAGCTTGCGGGGCAATCACACGAACATCTTCCGAAACGGATCTTCCATCGTCATGGGCAACACCTGGATCACGCGCGCCGAAACCAGCGCCGACATCCCCGCCATCCGCGATATCAACCTCGCCGCCTTCCCCACCCCGGCGGAGGCCGACCTCATCGAGAGCCTGCGCGCCGACCCGACCGCCTGGATCGAGGGACTCTCCCTCGTCACAGCGGACGAGACCGGCCACGCGGTGGGCCACGCCCTGCTGACCCGCTGCCACATCGACACCACACCGGCCCTGTGCCTGGCCCCGTGCGCCGTCCGCCCGGAACACCAGCGCACCGGTGCGGGCACCGCGGCCATCCGCGCCGCCCTGGCCGCGGCGAATGCGCTGGGCGAGCACCACGTGGTCGTCCTCGGCCATCCGGCCTACTACCCCCGGTTCGGGTTCACCCGTGCCTCAAACCACGGCATCGGCCTGACTATCGACGTCCCCGACGAGGCCCTGATGGCACTCAGCCTCGACGCCGACCACCCGCTCCCCAGCGGCACCGTCCACTACGCCGCTGCGTTCGGTATCTGACCCAACCTGTGCCGCGCGGGGGCTCCCGCCTCCGCGCGGCACGCCCCACCGGCTGCCGATCTCGGGGCAACCTCGTTTTCCGGAGAGCTGTTGGAACGAGTGACTGTTGGGTCTCGGCAAGCGCGTAAGAGTCAAGCGCGTCAGAGTAGGGAACCAGCCGAGTCTTCACGGTGCCAGCGTGCCAGCAGGTGCTCACCACGTGCTGAACGGGGTTTCCCTCCGGTGGACAGCCGGTGGACAGACGCCTTCGGACGGGGCAGTACCAGGCAGCATGGGGAAACCGAGTGCACACGGTCTGATCAGGAGAAACGTCATCAGGCGGCACTGTGCGGTACTACACGTCATGAACGCTCTCGGTCTCGTAATGCGTAGGTCTCGGGTTCGAATCCCGAAAGCGGCTCAGTGAAATCCCAGGTCACATTGCCCGTGGCCTGGGGTTTTCTGTCGCCGTGGCGAGTGGCGGTCAACGGCCCGTTGTGACGAAGCGTATGTATCGGCGCAGGCCATAGGCGCGGCGGTGCTCCATGCGGGCCGTGGCGAGCTGGGTGACCAGACGGCCGTGCGTGGTGGTGGCGTCGGCGAGTTGGCTCTGGCGCTGAAGCAGCACCGCGCGCTGCTGCTGGGTGGTCGCCTGGTGCTGCTGCTTCTCCTTGTTGATCTGCTGCAGACGGGTGGTGATGCGCTGCTGGAGCTGATCACGCTCGTGTCGGGCCGCGCTCTCGGCCTGCGTGATGTCTGTTTCGTACCTCTTCTTCTGTGCGGCGAACTGTTGCCGGATCGCGGCCCGTTCCTGGGCGCTCACACTGGTGGGGGCCGACTTCCGGGCCCGCTGCTCCAGTGAGGCCCGCCAGCTTTCGAGCGCCGCCGCCCGGACCTCGCCGACGCCCGGGACCTTGACCTTGTATCCGTTGGGGCGGACGAGGTACGCGTCACGATTGCCGTGTCTGCTGCCCTGTACGTACCGGACCCCCGTGAAGTCGGCGGCTGTGCGGATACCGGCGGCGATCAGGTTCGTGACCGTTCCGCTGCCCATGTTGGAGAGCTTCTTGACGTCCTGGACGGACGTCCGGCGCAGCGTGTCCTGGATGTGCGTCCTTACCGCCGACGCCAGCGCGGCATCCAGTCGCTGCTGCTCCTTGGCGGCGAGACCGCTCAGCTTGGTCCTGAGTTCGCCGGTCTCCTTGTTGAGCCTGACGGTGATCCGCGACTGCTCGTCGCGCAGCTGGGTCTGCAGGCTCTTGATCTGCCGGCTGATCTCCGTGTCCCGGCTCGCGCCGGCCGCGTTCAGGGATTCGATCTCCTGGTCGATCTTCTGCGCCGCCGCCACGGAGTCGGCCAACGCGTCCACCTGTTGCCGGAGCACCAGTATCCGGGCCTTCGAAGCCCGGGCTTCGGGGCGGGAGCGCCGGGTGGCGTGGAGGGCGCCGCCGGACAGGAGCAGCGCTCCCAGCTGAGCGGCGGCCATGGAGCCGGTCGGCAGCGTGCCGATGGCCGTCAGCGTGGCCGGTGCCGCCGATCCGGTCAGCGCGAAGATGCCGGCGAGGATGTCTCCGGGGCGTCGGCGTGCGAAGCCCGCACCGGCGGCCGTACCCGTACCCGTACTCGCGCCGCTTGCCGCAGGGGCGTTCCGGGGCTGCGGAATGTGCCCTGCCAGCCAGGAGGGGGTTCCGCCCTGCTGGTTCACCGCAGGGGCCGGACGCGGGGTCGGGGCCGCCTTTGACGTGGTCAGCGGAGGTACTGCCGGCGCGGCCGCCGTGAGGTGCCCGTGCGTCTGCGCGGCCAGCGCCCGCAGGTCCGGGTCCGCATGGGTCAGCAGCAGGCTCCAGGCCGGTGAGGATCGCGGTTCCTTGAAGTCGTCCTCTTTCAGGATCAGGAACTCACCGTGGGCTTCGTGCAGTTGGTCCCAGATCGCGGGGTCGGTGGCGATCGCGACGAGGCTGAGGTAGATGACCCAGGCCGAGAACCGGTCCATGGCAGGGCCGAAGTCCGCGCTCGTACGCGTCGGGGACTGGTAGTTGCGGTGACCGTTCTCCGTGGCGCCCTGCCCCTTCAGAGCGGGCACGTACATCCCGTCGTAGTCGACGAGACGGAATGTGCCGTCGGCGGCGACCAGGAGATTGCCGTGCTGGAGGTCGCCGTGGGCGACGCCGAGCCTTTCCAGGTCGGCGACCAGCGCGGCGAAGCGTTCAGCCATCTTGTGAACGGCCGTCGTGTCCCGGATGTTCCGCTCGATCCACGTGATCAGGTTGGTGCCCTCCACCCAGGCCATCTTCAGGGCCGGGTACCACTCACCGGCGACGAGGACGCCCCTCGGCAGGTACTCGATGCCGACCGGCCAGGGCTGGGACAGCTTGGCGGGCTCAAGGCCGGCGAGCTGCCCGCTGATGGCCTGGTAGCGGGCCTCCAGCGTGCTGCTGTCGCGGGTGAAGCACTTCAAGGCGTACCGCTGTCCGCCCGGGGCGGTGATGGAGAAGACGCTTGCGAAATTTCCGGAGATCGCCTTCGGGCCGAGTACGGGGCTCTGCTGGACCGTCCCGTGCTTGAGGTCCGGGTCCTCGAAGCACAGTGTGGGGTTCTGGAGGGTTTCCACGTAGTTCGCGCCGGTCGGGAATTTCCGTCCGGCGGCAGGTCCGCCGGTGCGGGAGACCGCCATTACCCCTCCGTCTTCACCCGCACGCGAATGAGGGCCACGTCGTCGTTGCGCATCCGGGACTTGTCGCGCTCGCTCTGGACCCACTCGGCGAAGGTCTCTTCGCCCAGATCGGCGAGCTTTCCGAGTTGTCTGCCGGGTCCGCCCGAAGCGAGCTCAGGGTGTGCGAGCAGCCATGCGGCCAACGCGTCGGTCGTCAGCAGCAGCTCGTCGTCCGCGCGCAGTTCGCCGGTCGCGGTCGACGCGCGGTCGGTGATCAGGGCGGCGTCCCGGTTGCGGCTGCCGAGCAGCTGCGGGGTGATGCCGAAGCCGTCGCCGTCCGCGATGGGGAACGAGGCGATCAGCCGGCCCTCGCGGAGGTGGAAGAGGCAGCTGTCGCCGAGGGCGAAGGCGTGCCAGGTCCAAGGCCGCGGGGCCGTGGGGTCTTCCGGGACGGCTGGTGCCGCCCGGACGTGGGCGGCCAGGAGCGTGGCGAAAGCCCCTTTGTCCAGCCCCGGCTGCTCGTACCAGGTGATGGGCCGGCCGCGGGCCGCCCGCTCGGTCCGGTACTCCGCGATGTAGCCGTCCCACTGGTCGACGGTGCGGGCCAGGAGGTCCTCGACGAAGGACTCGGACCGGCTGTTCTCCGTGTCGTGCCGCCGGTCGTCGGCAGCCGCCATCGAGGCGACGGCACCTCGTACGAGCTTCCTGGCCCACGCTCCGGAGAGCAGGCTCTCGGACGCCCCGTCGGACACGGCGGCGAAGACGGAATGCTCGTCGGGTGAGGACGCGACGTAGGTGGCGTCCTCACATTCCTCGGGGAGGCTGCCTGCCTTGGGCACCAGGAAGCAGTGGAGGTCGATGGGCGTCGGGTGTGCGCCCATGCTGATCAGCGCAGCTCCGTGGCGCGCGTACCGATGTCGAGGAACTCGACGATGGAGGTGATGTCGGCGTTGTAGACGAAACCGCGTGTGGTCTCGCTGACCCGGTGGCCCTGCGAAGCGGCGTAGGAGCGCATGTGGCTGGGCAGCACGCTCGACATGTGGAAGAGCAGCCGGGAGTAGGTGTCCGGGAGTTCGGCCTCGCTGTCCGGGAACGTGACGGGGGTCCCGCCGGCCCCGGACACGTGCAGGTTGAACAGGAGCACTGATCCGTCGGCGGTGGCGTGCGAGGCGAGCCCGATGGCCGCGCTCGTGGGGTCGCCGTCGGTGGACTCGCCGTCGGTCAGGTTGAGAACGATGGGCGGAAAACCGCCCGGGTGCTCATCGACCCAGCGGGCCACCAGGGAGTCGGCGTAGCCGAGGGCGCGGGTCATCGGAGTGCCGCCGTTGGTGACCGGGTCCATCCAGACGGGGAACTGAACGGTCGTCTCGACGAGGCCGCCGGCGCCGTCCGGAACCTTCTTCATACGGCTCTCCAGACGGGCGGGGTTGTTCGCGATCTCGCTCAGCGGTACGAGGTCCCGGCCGGCGAGCGCGCCGGTGAAGGCGGAACCGACCTGGTTGTGGCCGTAGCCGATCACCGCGACGTGGAAGTAGTCGCGGACGCCCTCTTCCTTCGCGCACTTGACCGAGAGCTCGGTCAGCAGCCGGTTGATGGCGTCCGAAACGACCTGGGCGCGCTGCTGCACCGCCTCACCGCTGCCGATGGGATCGCTCATCGACGCCGACTGGTCCACGAGGAAGATGAAGCAACCGGGGTTGGTCCGGCTGATCTCGGCGGTGTACGGCATCTCGGCGACCAGCTCCTCCGCAAGACAGGGGTGAGCGCCACGGCATAGGACACGCGCGGAAACCTGACCCCCCAGGGAGGCTGATGGTAGCGGATGCCGTGCAGCTCGGTTAGCGGGATCGGACGGCTTCGCATGGTCCGGAAGGCATGATGTTCCGGACTCACGCGTCACGACCTGAGGCTTCTGGTATCGGCAGGGCCCATCGGCGCAGGTGACGGTCTGGGATACGGGAGTTCAGGGGCGTACTGGGCGTGGGCTTGATGTGCCGGCGCCTTGCGGGGCTGGTGACGGGGCGGAAGGGTGGCATCGCGTCGATCGCGGCCTTCATCGCCTTGGGGCGGGCGTGGTTCGCCGCGCTTTCCAGTCACAGGAGGGGCGGGACGGGGCCCCGGTCGTTCACCTCCGCCGGCCGGGGCCCTTGTCGTCCCCGGATCCGGCCTGCGGCGACACTCCCCCGAGTTACGCGACATACGCGCGCGCCGTCGAGCCAGATCCGATGGAATGATCACATCAGGATTCGCCAACGGATCGCTAACATGTGGCCAACGGTTCGTCGGTAGGCCGCTGAACGGCTGGCTCGAACTCGCCCTTCGGGAGCGGGAACGGTCCCTCGAACGAGGGTGGTTCCGCAGGACGTTCGGTGGGCAGGAAGTGGCGGGAAACCGTTGTGGACGGGGCGGGTTTCCGCCAGACGACGGCGGGCAGGCGCTTGCCGCGGAGCGCGGTCGGCCCGGCCGCGCGGGAAGGCTGTGGAGCGGCGTGATGCGGCGGTGCGAGCTGCGCTTCGGACTGCTGGGACCGCCGGTTCTCTACGACCGACCGTCGTACGGAGTCTCGTACGAGCCCTCACCCGGGGCCCCGGACGCCGCCTCGCCCCGGGCCTTTGGTCCCGTGGCTTCCCGCCGTGTCACCGGGAAGGCCGGTGAGTCCGGGGCCGACGTTCCCGCCCGTCACGTCCGTTCCATCGGCAGCCCCAAGGTCCGCGCCCTGCTCGCCGCGCTGCTGCTGGAGCCCGGCCGGGTCGTCTCCGTCGAGGTGCTGAAGGACGCGCTGTGGGGCGGCGCGCCGCCCGTCTCCGCGCGGGCGTCCCTGCACAACCACGTCACCCGGCTGCGCCGGCTCCTGGACGATTCCGAGCGGCTCAGAGCCGTACCGCCGGGCTATGTGCTGCGGGTCGACCACGGCGAACTAGACGTGCACGTCTTCGACGCCCGGGCCGCCGAGGCGCGGGCCGCGCACGCCCGGCGGGACTGGCCGGGCGTGCTGCGGTCCTGCGCCGACGCGCTCGCGCTGTGGCGCGGCACCCCGCTCAGCGGGCTCCCCGCCGACATCGGCGGCTACGCCTTCGTGCAGCGCCTGGAGCAGGCCCGGCTGCTCCTGCTGGAATGGCGGTACGACGCCGAACTCGCCCTCGGCGGCACCCGCCTGTCCGCCCTCGTCCCGGAGTTGACGGCCCTGGCCGCCGAGCATCCGCTGCGCGAGGCGTACCACCGTCAGCTGATGCTCGCCCTGCACCGCACCGGGCGCCAGGCCGAGGCCCTCGCCGTCCACCGCGACCTGCGCGCCCGTCTGGTGGAGGAACTCGGTATCGAACCCGGTCCGGCGGTCCGCGAGGCGCATGTCGAGGTGCTGCGCGACCGCTGTGGGCAGGCGCGTGACGACTTCCGGCCGGAGCCCTGGCCCGGGGAGGAGCCGCGTGTCGCTGACGCCGGTGCGCCGGCCGCCGCCGGGAGGGCCGGTACCGACGACGGCACCGGCTCGGGCACTACTGATGACGATGCCGTCGGCCTCGCGAGCGCCGTTGACGGAACCGCCTCCCCCGCGGACCCGGCCCCACAGCTGTGCCCACGCACCGACTCCGGTCCCACGGACCCCGGTCCCACGGCCACTGGTCCCGCGACCTCCGGTCCCTCGGTCTCCGGTTCCCCGCAGGACGGCGCCGCCCGGCCCGTGCCGCAGACGCCGCCTCCGGCCCAGTTGCCCGCGCCGCCGGCCCACTTCACCGGGCGGGCGGACGTACGGCGCGAGTTGCGCCGGGCGCTGACCGGGCCGCCCGCCTCCGTCCCCGCCGTCGCGGTGATCAGCGGCATGGCCGGGGTCGGCAAAAGCGCCCTGGCCCTGCACGTGGCCCATGAGCTGCGGGAGCTTTTCACCGACGGTCAGCTCTACGTCAATCTGCACGGCGCCACCCCCGGCGTGACCCCGCTCACCGCCGCCCAGGCACTCACCGCGCTCCTGCGCGACCTCGGCGTGGGCCCCCGGAACATCCCCGAACACCCCGACGCCGCGGCCGCGTTGCTCCGTTCGCTGCTCGCCCCCGCGCGCCTCCTGCTGGTGCTGGACGACGCGGCGAACGCGGCCCAGGTCCGGCCCCTGCTGCCGGCCGGGCCCGGTTGCGCGGTGATCGTCACCAGCCGTTCGCCGCTCACCGCACTCGACGGCGCCCGGCGCTTCCCGCTCGCCCCGCTGACCGGCGAGGACAGCGCTGCCCTGCTGCGCGCGGTCAGCGGACGCGCGGGGCTGGACGCGGGCCACCCGCTGGTCGAGCTGACCGGCCGGCTCCCGCTGGCGCTGCGCGTGGTCGCCGCCCGGCTCGCCGCCCGCCGCGCCCTCACCCCGGACGTGCTGGCCGGTCAGCTGGCCGATACCGGCAGCCGGCTGCACCATCTGGAGTACGACGATCTGAGCGTCCGCCGCTCCCTGGCCGTCGCCCACGACGCGCTCGCCGCCGCCGAGCGCGAGGCCGACCGGGACGCCGCCCTCGCCCTGCGCCGCATCGGCGCGCTCGACCTGCCGACATACGGTGCCTCGCTGATCGCCCGTCTCACCGGCACCGACGAGCGGCGCGCCGAGGCCGCGCTGGACCGCCTGGTCGACGTGGCTTTGCTGGAGGAGACGGCGTACGGCCGTTACGCGCCCCACGACCTGGTCCGCGACTTCGCCCGCGAACTGGCGGACGCCGACGCGCGGGCCACCCACGTTCAGTCCGCCGCCCCTGCGCAGTCCGCCACCGTCGCGCAGTCCGCCACCCATACACAGGCCGGCCCCGCGGAGGCCACCCCCGCGCGGACTGATCCGGCGCGGGCCGCCGCCGGGCACGCGATCCCGGAGGCGGGCGAGTCCCGCACCACCGCCCTTCACCATTGGGCCGACCTCGTCGCGCTGCGCTGGTACGCCGCCGTGTCCGAGCGGGCGCTGGAGGCGATCGTGGAACCCGGCATCGACCAGGACGACCGGCGGCGGCCGACCGCGGCGCAGCCGGCCGAGCACGCCACGGACGTGGCCGCCCTCGCGCACTTCGAGTCTGCCGAGCAGGCGTTCGCCTGGGGCGAGACGGAGCTGGAGAACATCGTCGCGCTGGTGGCACGGAACGCGGACACCGACGACCCGCGCACGGCCGCCTGCCTCTCGGTGCTCACACGACTGCTCTCCCCGTACGTGCAGCGCAGCGGCCGGGTCGCCGAGATGGAGGTGCTGGGCCGGGCCGGGCTCGGCGCGGCACGTCGGCTGGGCGACCCGGTGGCCGAGGGGTACGCGCTGTGCGACCTCGCCGCGCTGCACTTCCTGACGGGCCGGCAGAACGACTCCCTCGCCCTCACCGACCAGGCCCTGGAGATCTGGGGGCGGCTGGGCATGGTCTCCCGGATCCGGCGCTGCCTGAACAACCGGGGGCTGCTGCTGGAGGGGCTCGGGCGGTTCGCGGAGTCGGGGGAGACGCTGCGCCTGAGCCTCGCCTACTCGCGGATGCTGAACGACCCCTACGGCGAGGCCGTCACCCGCAGCCACCTCGGCAACCTCTACGAGCACACCGACCCGCGTGCCGCCATCGAGCAGCACCGGCGCTCGCTGGCGATCGGGGACAGGATCGGCGCGGTCATCGTGCGGCACTCGGCGCACTGCAACATCGGCTACGCCCATCTCACCCTCGGCGAACCGGAGTCCGCCGCCCGGCACTTCGAGGAGAGCCTGCGCATCCTGGGCGGCCACGGCGACTGGCACGGCGAGGCCCAGTCCCGGCTCGGTCTGGTCCGCGCGCTGCGGCAACTGGGGCGGACCGAGCGGGCAGCCGAGGAGTGCGCCGAGCTGCTGCGCCGGGCCGACGCCCGCGCCGACCGCTACACGGGCGGACTGGCCCTGCACCAGCACGGGCTGCTGCTGCGTGAGCAGGGGCGGCGGAGGGAGGCCTACGACGCCTGGCGCGCGGCACGCGCGGCACTGGACGGCACGGACGAGCAGGCGGTCCTGGCGGAGCTGCGGGACCTGCTGGGCGACGGTTCCGACGCGTCCGAAGCCGCTGACGCCGCGCACGCTGCTGACACCGCTCATGCCACTGACGCCGCTGTCCGAGCGGGGCCGTCGGGCGGCGGTCCGGGCGCGGTCGGCGGACGGGGCGGGGTCGGCGGACGGGGCGGGGCCCCGGACGGCGGGGGCCTTGGCGGTTCCGGTGAACCGGTTCCGCCGAGCGAGAACCCGGAGACCGGCTGAACGGGACCGAGCCCCCGCCTGCCCGCCCACTGAACTCCGGCCGACCGCCGAGCCCTCACTCGCCGCCGAGCCGGCCACCCGCTGAGCTCCGGCCGACTGCCGAACCCCTGCCCGCCACCGAGCCCTCACTCGCCGCCGAGCCGGCCGCCCGCTGAGCTCCGGCCGACTGCCGAACCCCTGCCCGCCGCCGAGCTCCCACTCGCCGCCGAGCCGGCCGCTCGCTGAGCTCCGGCCGACTGCCGAACCCCTGCCCGCCGCCGAGCCCTCACTCGCCGCCGAGCCGGCCACCCGCTGAGCTCCGGCCGACCGCCGAACCCCCGCCCGCCGCCGAGCCCCCACTCGCCGCCGAGTCGGCCGCCCGCTGAACCCCGCTCGGCCAGTGAGCCCGGACCACCGCCGACGAGCCCCCACGGTCCACCGCATCCCTTCACTTGGCGTCGGCATAGCACTCCACCACCGCCGTCGTGAACGGGAACCGCACCGGGGTGTCGCCGAAGGTCAGCCGGCCGGCCAGGGCGGCGGAGTCGCGGATGGCCCGGACGACCGCCTCGGCCTCCTCCGCGGGGCAGTGCACGATCACCTCGTCGTGCTGGAAGAAGACCAGCTCGGCCGCCATGTCCCACAGCGCCCGGCGCAGCGCGGCGAGCAGCAGCAGGGCCCAGTCGGCGGCGCTGCCCTGAACGACGAAGTTGCGCGCGAAGCGGCCCCGCGCGCGGGTGTCGGCCGAGGCGTATCCGGGGACCCAGCCGGACTGGCCCTCGCTCTCCTCCTCGCCGCCCGGGATGCCCGCCTCCTCCGCGGTGTCCTCGCCCGACCCGGCGGCCGGCGGGCAGGTGCGGCCCAGCCAGGTGCGCACCAGCCGGCCCTCCTCGCCCGCGCGGGCGGCCTCGTCGACGTAGGCGACGGCCTTCGGGAAGCGGCGGCGGAGCGCGGCGAGGTTCTTCAGGCCGTCGCCGGAGGTCTGGCCGTAGACCGCGCCGAGCACGGCGAGCTTGGCCTGCGCGCGGTCGCCGGAGAAGGCGCGGTCGGAGACGGACTGGTAGAGGTCGCCGTCGCGGCCGGCCACCTCCATCAGGCCGGGGTCGCGGGAGATCGCGGCGAGTACGCGCGGCTCCATCTGGTCGGCGTCGGCCACCACCAGCCGCCAGCCGGGGTCGGCGACCACGGCCCGCCGGACCACCTTGGGGATCTGCAGACCGCCCCCGCCGTTCGTCACCCAGCGGCCGGTGACCGTGCCGCCGGCCAGGAACTCGGGGCGGAAGCGGCCGTCGCGCACCCAGTCCTGGAGCCAGGACCAGCCGTGTGCCACCCAGATGCGGTACAGCCTCTTGTACTCCAGCAGGGGGGCGACGGCCGGGTGGTCGACGGACTGGATCTCCCAGCGGCGGGTGGACCTCACCTTGATCCCGGCCTGCGCGAAGGCCTTGACCACATCGGCGGGCAGGTCCGGCCGCACCCGGCGGCCGAAGGCCGCGGACACCTCGTCGGCCAGCTCGGCGAGGCGGCGCGGCTCGCCGCCGCCCGCGTACCGCTCGCCGAGCAGTTCGTGCAGCAGTGCGCGGTGCACCTCGGCGCGCCACGGCAGGCCGGAGCGGTTCATCTCGGCGGCCACCAGCATGCCGGCCGACTCGGCGGCGGTCAGCAGCCGCATCCGGTCCGGGTGGGCGGCCTTCTGGTGGCGGCGCTGCTGCTCGGCGTAGACCGCGAGCAGGTCCGGCAGGGGCAGAGGGGCGCCGGCGGGTTCGAACAGCGGGGACTGGGCGCCCGGTTCGGCCGCGCGCTGCGGCGGATCGGGCGGGACGGGGCCGCCGCGGAGGCGGGCCAGGGCGGCGGCGGCCGAGCGTGGCTCGCCGTACCGGCCCTCGTGGCCCAGCAGGAGTGTCTCGGCGTCCTCGATGTCGTAGCACCGCTCCACTCGCACCCCCGTGGCGAGCAGACGCGGATAGACCTCGGCGGTCGACCGCCACACCCAGCGCGTCACCTCCGGGCGGCTCCGCACCGCCCCGGCGGGATCGCTCTCCCGCCGCACCGGTCCGGCGGGCAGCCCGTCCGGGCCGAGGGGGGCGACGTCCACGCCTCCGTCCTCGGCCGGTGCGAGCGCCCACCGGTCCGTCATGTCCGCGAGTGTGGCAGGCGGGTCTGACAATCGACCGTGATCTCGGGCTTGACCTGCGGATCTACCCCTGCGAGCCGCCCGCTTCCGGGGTGTTCTCCAGCAGCAGTGCCAGCATCTTGTGCAGTTCCTCCTCGGTGGCCGGCTTGGTGATGCCCAGGCCGCTGAGGACGCCCTGGCCGTTCTCGTGCTCCAGCAGGGCCAACAGGATGTGCTCGGTGCCGATGTAGTTGTGGCCGAGCCGGAGGGCCTCGCGGAAGGTGAGTTCCAGGACCTTCTTGGAGTCGGGGGCGTAGGGGACGAGGTCGGGGACGTCGTCCGCGGCCGGCGGCAGCGCGGCGGTCGCGGCCTGGCGTACGGCGTCCAGGAGCACGCCCTGGGAGGTGATCGCCTTCGCGGCCAGGCCCCCGGGCTCGGACAGCAGGCCGAGGACCAGGTGCTCGGAGCGGATCTCGGTGTTGCGGGCGGCCAGCGCCTCGTTGTGCGCGGCCGTGACCACGTTGCGCGCGCGGGGGGTGTAGCGGCTGAAGCCCTGGCTGGGGTCGAGGTCGGTGGACTCCTTGGGCACGAACCGCTTCTGCGCCGCCTGCCGGGTGACGCCCATGCTGTGGCCGATGTCGGTCCAGGACGCGCCCGAGCGGCGGGCCTGGTCGACGAAGTGCCCGATCAGGTGATCGGCCACGTCACCGAGGTGATCGGCGGCGATCACCGCGTCCTCAAGCTGGTCGAGGGGTTCGGGGTGGGCATTTTTGATGGCCTCGATGAGGTCGTCGAGGCGCACGGAAGACGTGATCTTCTGATTGGTCGCCATGTCGTCAACCGTAGGTTGCGCCCTCTGGGGTGTCAACCGGTGGTTGACATGTGGTTCCGTCTGACTGCTTGGGTGTGGCCGGCCGTATCGCGAGTCCGGCGAACACCGTCCCGCTGAAGCAGTCCAGGCCGCGCGCCACCCGTCGACTGCGCCGCGGCAGCGCGGCGAGCCCGCCGGAGAGCAGCCCGACCGAGCCGTCCACCAGGAGTCCCATCGCCGTGATCGTGCGGCCCGGCAGGAGGAACTGCTCCTGTACGTGGCCCAGGGCGGGGGTCACGGACTGGGGCAGGAAGGAGACGTTGAAGAGGATCACCTTCGGGTTGAGGAGGTTGGTGACGGCTCCCCGCCAGAAGGCCCGCCGCCGCGCCGGCCCCGCCTTCGGGCCCGCTCCCTCGTCCGGCGCCGGCCCGGCCCCGGCCGGCTCGCCGTCGCCCCGGAACGCCCTGACCGCGAACGTGTCGATCATGCGGCCACGCTCGGCACCGGCCCGCGCGCGGGGGCGGGATTCCGGAAGGTGAGACAGTGGCCCGGGGTCACTCCCGCCCGGCCGGGCGGGAGTGGCGGCATCGGGCGTGCGGGCGCCGTACGGGCGCAGGAGCCGTACGGCGTCACGCCCACCGGTCCGGACTCTCGTACGGCGTCACGCCCCTGCGTAGGAGCCGTAGGACTCCTCAGGCGTGCTGGGGCCTACCGCCGAGCCGGCCCCGAGGTCCGCCTCCGCCCGCAGCAGCTCGGCGGGCACCGCGTCGTCGGCGTCGACCAGCCGGACGGTCACGTACGGGAGTTGTCCACAGCCTGTGGACAGCCGCCCCCGCCTGTCGGTGGCGCGTGGCACGATCGGGTCTGTGACCAGTACTGCCAGCACCGTCGAGCGGGCCTTCCGGGCCGCTCTCTACGACGACACCGACACCGGGCTCGACACGGGCGCCTCCCTGCTCGCCGCCGATCCGGAGGCCGACGCCGAACTCGCGCGGCGCGGTGAGGAGTTCGTGGCGGCGGCCTGGAGACGCGGCTGGCAGCCCGCCGATGTCGTACGACTGGTGCGGCGCGAG
The DNA here is from genome assembly GCF_016860525.1 of Streptomyces rubradiris. NCBI lineage: Bacteria > Bacillati > Actinomycetota > Actinomycetes > Kitasatosporales > Streptomycetaceae > Streptomyces > Streptomyces rubradiris. Next base: position 3,686,438 of record NZ_BNEA01000015.1, on the reverse strand, counting down.
CTGGAGGACCCGCACGTCCACCTGACCGCCTCGCTCATCCGGGCGCAGGCCGGGCGGGACCGTCCGCGCGGGCGCCGCTGGGCCGATCAGCTGGCCGCGCTGCCCGCCGGCCCCGACCGTGCCACGGACCGCTTCTCGCACGCCACCACCGTCCTGGAGCTGTACCGCCTGCTGCTGCGCCTGCCCGCCCTGGAGCCGCTGGACGACGAGCCCCGGCGCGCCCCCGGCCCGGCCGCGTCCCGGATGCTCACCCGCATCCGCGCGCTGCTCGCCAAGGCCGAGGCCACCGGGTATCCCGAGGAGGCGGAGGCGCTCAGCGCCAAGGCGCAGGAGCTGATGGCCCGGCACAGCGTCGACGAGGCGCTGCTCGCCGCCGAGGCACCCGCGCCGGACGCGCCCGGCGCCTGCCGGATCGGCGTCGAGCCGCCGTACGAACAGGCCAAGGCCGTCCTGCTGGACGCGGTGGCCACGGCCAACCACTGCCGCGCGGTGTGGAACGAACCGCTCGGCTTCTCCACGGTCGTCGGCTTCGAGGCGGACCTGGAGGCCGTCGAGCTGCTCTACACCTCGCTGCTGGTGCAGGCCACGCACGCCATGACCAGGGCCGAGGCGGCCCAGCGGGCCGGCGGGCGCAAGCGGACCAAGACCTTCCGGCAGTCGTTCCTCGCGGCCTACGCGCACCGCGTGGGCGACCGGCTCGCGGCCGCCGCGGAGACCCAGGTGCCCCAGGACCTGCTGCCGGTGCTGGCCACGCGCGCGATAGCCGTCACCGGCCGGCTGGAAACCATGTTCCCGCAGACCACGACGACCCGGCTCAGGGGCGTCAGCGACGCGGCCGGCTGGACCGAGGGCGCACGCGCGGCGGACCAGGCCCAGGTCAGGGCCCGGCCGCGACTGGAGTGAGCCTCGCTGCCGAAGCGCGTCTTACCTGTCCCCGGCCTCAGTCGCCGACCTGCTGGAAGGCGCTCACCGAGGCGTCCGGCCCGCTCCCGTCGGCCTTCCCGGCGACCGGGCCGTACTTCCACGGGAAGCTGCGGCCGGTGTCCGTACCGGGCAGGGTGATCTTCACGGTCTTCGCCGCGAGGGAGTTCTCGGCGCCGTCCTTGCCGCGTACGTAAGTGAGGGAGAAGGACGCGGAGTCGCCCTTGGCCAGCTTCAGCTTCTGCGCCTTCGCGCCCTTGAGCGTGGGCACGGTGGCGTCGCTGCCGCCGCCGCTCAGCACGACGCCCGGGAAGTGGTCCAGGGTGCAGGGCGCGCTCTGGTTGGTGAGGCTGACCGGGATCTCGCCGGTGTCCCCGGCGGCCGGAGCCACGCTCGCCGAGCCGATCTGCACGGAGACCCCGCCGAACTCGCAGGCCGAGTCGGCGCCGTTCCCCTTCTTTCCGCCACCGTCGTCGCAGGCGGTCAGCAGCAGGGCGGCGGCGAGAGCGGTGACGGTGAGCGGAATGGCGCGCATGGGCGGGTCCCTGTCCTGGTGGTGACGGTGCCCTTGCATCATGGCGCCTGCCCCCGAACCCCGTACGCCCGCCCCTCCGGAACCCGGGCCCCGGCCCCGCGAAGCCCGCGCGGCCGGGGCACCTTCCGGGCACCCCACCGCCCACGGCCACCTCCGTGAGCCCGCGCCCGCGCACCCGCGCGAGCCGCAGGAACGCACCTGACGGCGCGACCAGCCGCGCCCCCGCCGGTCGCGGCCCGCACTGCCGGCAACTGTCGACTGAGCTGCCGCCGGTCGCGGCCCGCCCGCCGAACGGCCCGCTGCCGGTAGCGGACCGCCTTCAACGGCCCGCAGCGGGCCCCGGCCGCCGCCCCCCGACGGCTGCCGACCGACCTCCACCGGTCGCGGCTCGCCCTCCGAAGCGCCCGTGGCCGGGCCCGGTCAACCGCCGCTCACCACGACGACTTGCGAACCCCGGGCAGGAAGCCCTGGTGTGCCAGCGTTCGCAGGTTCACCCGGGACAGGCCGAAGGCGCGCAGGTGGCCGCGCGGGCGGCCGTCGATCCGGTCGCGGTTGCGGACGCGCGTGGCGCTGGCGTCCCTCGGCTGTGCGCGCAGTTCCCGCTGGGCGGCGAGCCGTTCGGCCTCGGGCGTGGAGGGCCGGCGGATGATCTCCTTCAGCTCGGCGCGGCGCTCGGCGTACCGGGCGACGATCTCCCTGCGCCGCTCGTTCTTCGCGATCTTGCTCTTCTTCGCCATCAGACCCGTACCCCCCGGGCGCGGATGCGGGCGACGGCCGCCTCCACACCGATGGCGTCCACCGTCTTGACCCCCTTCGCGCTCAGCCGCAGCCGGACGTACCGGCCCTCGCCGGGCAGCCAGTAGCGCTTGGTCTGGATGTTGGGGTCGAAGCGGCGGGAGGTGCGCCGGTGGGAGTGGGAGACGCGGTTGCCGAAGCCCGGCCGGGCCCCGGTGAGCATGCAGTGCGCGGACATGGTGACGTAGCTCTCCTCGTATCGAGTCAGCAAATGGAATTCATTTTCAGTAAGGTAGCAGCATGCCACGCAACGAGCTGCGCCCGGTCATCAAACTCCGGTCCACCGCCGGGACCGGCTACACCTACGTGACCCGCAAGAACCGCCGCAACGACCCGGACCGTCTGACGCTGCGCAAGTACGACCCCGTCGCCGGCCGGCACGTCGACTTCCGAGAGGAGCGCTGAACCCCCGCCATGCGCAAGGGAATCCACCCCGCCTACGGACCGGTCGTCTTCCGCGACCGCGCCGCCGGCCACGCCTTCCTCACCCGGTCGACGATGACGAGCGACAAGACGGTGGAGTGGGAGGACGGCAACACCTACCCGGTCGTGGACGTCGAGATCTCGAACGTCAGCCACCCCTTCTACACCGGCACCGCGCGCGTGCTGGACACCGCCGGACGCGTCGAGCGCTTCGAGCGCCGGTTCGGGAAGCGGGGCAGGGCGTGAGCCTGGCCGTGGCCGTCGTCGGCGGGCTGCACGCCGCGGCCCGCACGGCGGCCGTCGACCGGCTGCTCGCCGACGTGCCCGGGAGCGTCGTCCTGCACCACGACCTCTCCACGGCCCCCGCCGGCCGGGTCGCGCGGACCGTCCGGGACCGCGACGGCATCGTGTCGCGCGGCGAGACGCCTCTGGTCAACGACTGCGCCTGCTGCGCGCTGCGCGAGGACCTGGTGCCCGAACTGCGGCGGCTGGCCGACGCGGCGACCACCCGGCTGGCGATCGTCGAACTGTGGGACTCGGTCGAGCCGAAGGCGATGGCCGAGGTGATCGCCTCCGGCGGGCTGACCGTCACGTCCGTGATCACGGCCGTGGACCCGGCGCTGGTGCTGCCGTACCTGGGCAACGGCGACGACCTCGCCGAGGCCGGGCTCGCCGCGGCGGCCACCGACCGGCGCACGGTCGCCGACACCTTCGCCCGCCAGCTGGAATACGCCCCCGTGCTCGCCCTGGCCGACTCCCCGGAGGCCGACGACGAGGACATGGAGCTGCTGGCGCAGCTGCACCCGACGGCCCGCCGGGTGCCGATCGACGCGCCCGCCGGGGACGGAGGGCCGCCGGCGCGGCCGCGTTCGACGGCCCGGCCGGTCCCGGGCGGCGCGGACGCCGGGAATCCAGGAGCCGGGGACCCGGGAGCCGGGGACCCGGGTCCGCTCGCCCGGGCCGCCCTCGCCGGCTTCGACGTGGAGGCCGCCGCCGCTGCCCAACACCCGGCCTGCGCACTGCTGCCCCAGGAGGCCGACGACCACGGCGTCTCCACCCTGGTCTGGCACCGCCGCCGGCCCTTCCACCCGGAGCGGCTGTACGCGGCGCTGGAGGACCTGACCTGCGCCGCCGCCCGCAGCCGGGGCCGGTTCTGGCTCGCCGACAAGCCGGACTCGCTGCTGCACTGGGACGCGGCGGGCGGGGCGCTGTGCGTGGAGAGCGCGGGCCCCTGGCTCGCCGCGCTGCCGGACGCGGCCTGGGAACTGGTGCCGCCGGTGCGCCGCGCCGCCGCCGCGCTCGACTGGCACCCCGAGCACGGCGACCGCTGCAACCACCTGGTGTTCACCTCGCCCGGCCTCGACCGCGAGGGACTGACCGGGTTGCTGGAGTCCTGCCTGCTCACCGACGCCGAGTACGCCGCCGGGCGGGAGTCCTGGCGCCGGCTCCCGCCCGCCTTCGACACCCTGCTGGAGGTCTGATGCCCCGCAAGAGCGAACGCCCCTCCGTCCGCAACCGCCCCAACCCCTTGGACGAGGCCGGGATCACCTACATCGACTACAAGGACACCGACCTGCTGCGGAAGTTCATCTCCGACCGCGGCAAGATCCGCAGCCGCCGCGTCACCCCGGTCACCGTCCGCCAGCAGCGGCTGCTCGCGCGGGCCGTGAAGAACGCCCGCGAGATGGCGCTGCTGCCGTACGCCGGCCGCTGAAGCCCCCCGCACAGGCAGGCGCCGCCCTACGCTCCCCCGTAGGGCGGCGCCTGTCTCTTGCCGTGCCGCCGGTGCCGGTCGCGGACCGCCCCGGGGTGCTACGCCGACCGGTACCGGATGATCTCCGTCACGTGTCCCGGCGCCCGCGTCCCGCTGTCGTAGCGGCGCGGCGGCGGGTCTACGCCACCATGCGGAGGCCGTCCCTCCGGTGGACGGACGCCGTTCCGGCCAGTCCGCCGGGCCGACCGGTTGCCGGGCAGGGGAACATGAGCGGTGCGGTACGCGTCTCATCCGGTGCGGGGCGAGGCATGTCCTGCCTGCTCCGGGGCAGTCGGCGGAGCAGCTCTGGTAAAGCACACGTCAAAGGTGTAATCACGGGAGCACTGCTCGTGCACGTGCATCTGCTCATGCATCTGCACGTGAACAGAGTTATGATCCGGGTCAGTTGACCACAGCACCTATGGCCACACCAGCCAGTGCACCACCGGGGAGCGACCTGTGGACCGCGACGTTGACAGCGTGTACGGGGGGTACGACGTGTACAACGGCATGGCTGCCACGCAGCTGGACGGAGTGGCCTGGCAGAAGAGCAGGCACAGCAACTCGCAGGGTTCCTGCGTGGAGTTCGCGCGGCTGCCGGGCGGTGATGTCGCCGTGCGCAACTCGCGCTTCCCGGACGGGCCGGCGCTCGTCTACACGCGCGCGGAGATCGAGGCCATGCTCCTCGGGGTCAAGGACGGCGAGTTCGACCATCTGATCGCGAGCTGACGACCGCCTTCGCCGTCGTGCACGTGCATATGACAATGGCACGCGCGCCCACCTGACGGCCGGCATGCTTGCCCACAGGGCGACCGGCACGCCTGCCCACGCGGCGACCGTCACGCGCGGCCACGTCACACCAGCACGCGCACGCATCGGTGAGCCATGGGTGTACGCGCGTAGAAACCGGGCGTGCGCCCGCGCGGTAACGGGACTCAGCCCGCCGGCTGCATCCGGAACAGCGCCCAGACCACCTTGCCGTGGAGGGTGCCCGCGAGCGGGTGCCAGCCCCAGCTGTCGGCGAAGGAGTCGACGAGGAAGAGGCCGCGGCCCGATTCGGCCGAGAAGTCGTCCGAGTCCCTCGGCGCCGGCGTCTCGTGGCTCGGGTCGCGCACCGCGCACACCAGCCGCTCGCTCCAGCGCATCAGGTGCAGCCGCACGGACGGGAGGCCGTCGGCGGGACAGGGGTCCGTCGGCACGGCGTGGCGCAGGGCGTTGGTGACGAGTTCGGAGACGACGAGGCACACGTCGTCGAAGCGGTCGCCGACGTCCCACCGGCCCAGGGTGTCGCGGGTGAAGCGCCGGGCCTCGCGCACCGCCTCGTAACGGGCGGGGAGGGCGCAGGAGGCGGCATCGGACACGGCCGCGGGATCCAGCGGCGGAAGGCCCTGCCGTAACGGCTTGAGCATGGTCGATCCATTCGTCCCCATGCGAGGCACTCCCGGGAATTCGCGGTCGTTGCGATGCAGCGGTGGCGCGGCACCCATGGTTTCGGATGCGCAGAGCAGATGCAAGGGCAGATGCACGTGCACGCGGCCGAAATGGCACAGCCCGTACCGCTTCTTGGCCATTTTTTCCGCCGACTTCGCCCGGGAAGCCGCCAGAGGTCCGGACCTCTGGCCCGGTCCGGGCACGGTGGAAACGGCCGAGCTCTTTCCGTTTCCGTAACCGTGCGAGTACTGCTCGGAGTGTTTTAGTGGCAGACTTCGGCCCCTGAGAGACGGTTGGGGAGGCTGGCGAAAGTGAGCGCGGGAGAGCCCGGATCGGTGGTGCGGCGGATGCTGCTCGGCTCGCAACTCAGGCGACTGCGGGAAGCGCGGGGGATCACGCGCGAGGCGGCGGGATACTCGATCCGCGCCTCAGAGTCGAAGATCAGCCGGATGGAGCTGGGCCGGGTGAGCTTCAAGACCAGAGACGTCGAGGACCTGCTGACGCTCTACGGCATCACCGACGAAGCGGAGCGCGAGTCGCTGCTGTCCCTCGCCCGGGAGGCCAACGTGGCGGGCTGGTGGCACAGTTACACCGACGTCCTGCCCAGCTGGTTCCCCACCTATGTGGGCCTGGAGGGCGCCGCCTCGCTGATCCGGGTCTACGAGGTGCAGTTCGTGCACGGCCTGCTCCAGACCGAGAGTTACGCCCGCGAGGTGGTCCGGCGCGGCATGAAGGGCGCGAGCGCCGCCGACATCGAGCGCCGGGTCGCCCTGCGCCTGGAGCGGCAGCGGCACCTGCTCTCCGACAACGCCCCGGAACTGCACATCGTTTTGGACGAGGCCGCCCTGCGCCGCCCCTACGGCGACCGGGACGTGATGCGCGGCCAGCTCCAGCACCTGATCGACATCTCCGGGCGGCCCAACGTGCGGCTCCAGGTCATGCCGTTCAGCTTCGGCGGGCACTCCGGCGAGAGCGGCGCCTTCACCATCCTCAGCTTTCCCGAGTCCGACCTGTCCGACGTGGTCTACCTGGAGCAGCTGACCAGCGCCCTGTACCTGGACAAGCGCGAGGACGTCGCCCAGTACGAGCAGGCCCTGAAGGAGCTCCAGCAGGACAGCCCCGGCCCGGACGAGAGCCGGGACCTGCTCCGCGGCCTCCTGCAACTCTCCTGACCCAGGAGGGCTCTCAACTCGCTGTACCCACCAGTACGATGACGTCCTGTCAGACACGGCGTAGATCTGGTGTCCGCTAGCGATTGAGGGATCACATGTCGTCCTACTTCAGCGACCTGGCCCAGCAGTACATCGACGGCGAGTGGCGCCCGGGCACGGGCTCCTGGGACGTCATCGACTTCAACCCCTACAACGACGAGAAGCTGGCCTCGATCACCGTGGCCACCGTCGAGGAGGTGGACCTGGCCTACCGGGCCGCCGCCCGTGCCCAGAAGGAGTGGGCGGAGACCAACCCCTACACCCGGCGGGCCGTGTTCGAGCGCGCGCTGCGGCTGGTGGAGGACCGCGAGCAGGAGATAGCCGACCTGATCATCGCGGAACTGGGCGGCACGCGCGTGAAGGCCGCCTTCGAACTCCACCTCGCCAAGGAGTTCCTGCGCGAGTCGATCCACCTCGCGCTGCGCCCCGAGGGCAGGATCCTGCCCTCCCCGGTCGACGGCAAGGAGAACCGCGTCTACCGGGTGCCGGTCGGCGTCGTCGGTGTGATCAGCCCCTTCAACTTCCCCTTCCTGCTGTCGCTGAAGTCGGTCGCCCCGGCCCTCGCGCTCGGCAACGGCGTGGTGCTCAAGCCGCACCAGAACACCCCGATCGCCGGCGGCACCCTGATCGCGAAGATCTTCGAGGACGCCGGGCTGCCCGGGGGGCTGCTGAACGTCCTGGTGACCGACATCGCCGAGATCGGTGACGCGTTCCTCGAACACCCCGTCCCGAAGGTGATCTCCTTCACCGGCTCCGACAAGGTCGGCCGGCACGTCGCCACCGTCTGCGCCAGGCACTTCAAGCGCTCGGTCCTCGAACTCGGCGGCAACAGCGCCCTGGTGGTGCTGGACGACGCCGACATCGACTACGCGGTGGACGCGGCGGTCTTCAGCCGCTTCGTGCACCAGGGCCAGGTCTGCATGGCCGCCAACCGGGTCCTGGTGGACCGCTCCGTCCAGGAGGAGTTCACCGAGAAGTTCGTCGCCAAGGTCAGGAGCCTGAAGACCGGCGACCCGCGCGACCCGCAGACCGTGATCGGCCCGATGATCAACTCCGCGCAGGCCGCCGCGATCTCCGGGACCGTCGAGCAGGCGATCGCCGAGGGCGCCACCGCCCTGGTGCACGGCGGCACGACGAACAACCTGGTCGAGCCGAGCGTGCTGACCGGTGTCCCGGCCGAGTCCCCGCTGCTCCAGCAGGAGGTCTTCGGCCCGGTCGTCTTCCTCATCCCGTTCGACGGCGAGGAGGACGCGGTGCGGATCGTCAACGGCACCCCGTACGGCCTGAGCGGCGCCGTCCACACCGGGGACATCGAGCGCGGTGTGGCCTTCGCCAAGCGGATCGACACCGGCATGTTCCACGTGAACGACGGCACCGTCCACGACGAACCGATCGTGCCCTTCGGCGGGGAGAAGCACTCCGGGGTCGGCCGCCTCAACGGCGAGACCACGATGGAGGCGTTCACCACCGTCAAGTGGATCTCGATCCAGCACGGCCGCAGCGGATTCCCGTTCTAGCCGCGGCACCTGTCCCGCCCGGGGCCATTGCGGTCAGGATCCGACCGCAATGGCCCCTAGCGTCTCTCCCGTCGGGGTGACCGCCCCGGCGGACGGCCAGACGAGAGGCGGCGGGCCATGGTCACGCACGTGCCGGCGGAGGACAAGGGCGACGAGCGGGGAGCGCTGCTCGCGTTCATCGAGGAACAGCGCGGCGGGATCCGCAGGGCGCTGCTCGGGCTGACCGAGGAGCAGGCCCGCAGCCGCCCGAGCGCGAGCGAGCTGTCCCTGGGCGGCCTGCTCAAGCACGTCGTCGAGGTGGAGCAGGGCTGGGTGGCCCGGGCGCGGCAGGAGCCGCCCGCCGTGCAGCGCGACGCCTCCGACTGGCACGAGACGTTCCGGCTGACGGACGGCGAGACGGTCGCCGCGCAGCTGGCGTACTGGGAGCGGGTGGCCGCCGGGACGGAGGAGCTGATCCGCTCCGCGCCCAGCCTGGACGACACCTTCCCGCTGCCGCCCGACCCGTGGTTCCCGCCCGAGGGCCGCGTCTCGCTGCGCTGGCTGTGCCTGCACCTGATCCGCGAGACGGCCCGGCACGCCGGCCACGCCGACATCATCCGCGAGTCGCTGGACGGCAGGACCGCGTTCGAGCTGGTGGCCCGGGAACAGGGCGGCTCTCCGGCCTGAGCGCGGGTCCTAACCTGGACCCCATGTCAGCGATCCGTCTCCTCGTGCTGGGCGCGGTCCGCCAGCACGGCCGGGCCCACGGCTACCAGGTGCGCAACGACCTGGAGTACTGGGGCGCGCACGAGTGGTCCAACGCCAAGCCCGGCTCGGTCTACCACGCCCTGAAGCAGATGGCCCGGCAGGGACTGCTGCACGCGCACGAGACCGCGCCGTCCACGGCCGGCGGACCGCCGCGCACCGAGTACGAGATCACCGGCCGCGGCGAGGAGGAGTTCTTCCGGCTGCTGCGCGAGTCCCTGGTCTCCTACGACCAGAAGCCCGACGTCCGGTCGGCGGCCATCGGCTTCCTGGTCGAGCTGCCCCGCGCCGAGGCCCTGGAGCTGCTGCGGGAGCGGATCCGCCGGATCGGGCGGTGGCGGGACTCGGTCACCGGGGAGTACCTCCCCGAGGGCGGCCCGCAGCAGCTCGGTCACATCGGCGAGATCATGCGCATGTGGATCCACACGGCCGACTCCGACGCGGCCTGGACCCAGGGCCTGATCGACCGCCTGGAGGCGGGCGCGTACACCTTCGCGGGGGAGGGCGAGCCGTTCGTCGGGGTCCTCGCCGAGGGGCAGGAGAACCCGTACGCGACGGGGGAGCGGCACCCGGAGGACGACCGCTGAGCGGCTCCGGCCCCGGGGCCGGAGCGACCGGCTTGCACCTCACGCGACGTGAGGCCCCAGGGTGGACGGCGTACCGACCGAAGGAGCGGAAGAAGTGAGCCACCCTGTGGGACAGGACCGGTCACCGGGCGGGGTCTACTCCGTGGGGCAGGTCGCCGGTTTCGCCGGGATCACGGTGCGCACCCTGCACCACTACGACGAGATCGGATTGCTCGTGCCCGGCGCGCGCACCCACGCCGGGCACCGGCGCTACACCGACGCCGATCTCGACCGGCTCCAGCAGATCCTGTTCTACCGGGAGCTCGGCTTCCCGCTCGACGAGGTCGCGGCCCTGCTCGACGACCCGGACGCGGACCCGCGCGCGCACCTGCGCCGCCAGCACGACCTGCTGACCGCCCGGATCGAGAAGCTCCAGCAGATGGCCGCGGCCGTGGAGCACGCCATGGAGGCACGCAGGATGGGCGTCAACCTGACCCCGGAGGAGAAGTTCGAGGTCTTCGGCGACTTCGACCCCGACGAGCACGCGGACGAGGTGGAGCGGCGCTGGGGGCACACCGAGGCCTACCGGCAGTCGCAGCACCGGACCGCCGCCTACACCAAGGAGGACTGGAAGCGGCTCACCGCCGAGCTGGACGCGATCCACGGCCGGATGGCCGGCCTGCTCGCCGAGGGCGTGCCCGCGGACTCGGAAGCGGCCATGGAGGTCGCCGAGGAGCACCGCCGGTTCATCACGGGCGCGTACTACGACTGCGGGCACGAGCTGCACGCGTGCCTCGGCGAGATGTACGTCACCGACGAGCGGTTCACCGCCACGTACGAGGCCGTCCGTCCCGGTCTGGCCCGTTATCTGCGGGACGCGATCGTGGCGAACACGGCCCGGCACACCGCGTCCTGAGTGGTGCCGGCCCGGGAGCGCGCGGAGTTCGCTCCCGGGCCCGACCCCAGAAGTCCCCTGCGTCACAGCTTTCTCAGGGGTCTCGCACAGGGCATCCTGGTGCCACCGGTGGAACCTGGGGCGGTCACGTCGCGTTGATAGCTTTGTGCGGCCGCACTTGGACGCCGTAGCCGCCCTCACCCCCTCAGGAGCCCGGACCCGTGATGACACTCGCCCTAGGCCCGAGCTGGCTCGATCCCGACTACCTGCTGAACACCTACAGCATCTGGGGCCTGCTGCTCATCGTCTTCGCCGAGTCCGGCCTGCTCATCGGCTTCTTCCTGCCGGGTGACTCGCTGCTGTTCACCTGCGGCCTGCTGATCACCTCCGGCGAGCTGGACTTCCCGCTGTGGGGGGCGATCGCCCTGATCTGCCTTGCCGCGATCCTGGGCGACCAGGCGGGCTACATGTTCGGCAAGAAGGTCGGCCCGTCCCTGTTCAACCGCCCGGACTCCCGCCTGTTCAAGCAGGAGAACGTCACCAAGGCGCACGAGTTCTTCGAGAAGTACGGCCCGAAGTCCCTGGTCCTGGCCCGTTTCGTGCCGATCGTGCGCACGTTCACGCCGATCATCGCGGGCGTCAGCGGCATGCGGTACCGCTCGTTCCTGATCTTCAATGTCATCGGTGGCGTCCTGTGGGGGGCCGGCGTCACCCTGCTCGGCTCCTGGCTCGGCAACATCGAGTTCGTCAAGACCAACATCGAGGCGATCCTCATCCTGATCGTCCTCATCTCGGTGATCCCGATCGCGATCGAGTTCCTGCGCGCCCGCGGCAAGCAGAAGAAGGCAGCCCAGTCCCGGCCGCAGCCCCAGCCGGTGCCGGCCCAGCAGCCCGCCTACCAGCAGCCCCAGCCGTCGTACCGGCAGCAGCCCCCGGTGATGGACGACGCCACGACCCAGCTGCGGCGCGTCCAGCCGGAGCAGCCGCACTACGAGGAGCAGCGGTACGAGCAGCCCGGTTACCAGCAGCCGCAGCAGCCCCAGCAGCAGGACTGGAACCGGCAGCAGGGCTACGACCAGTACTACGACGGGCAGCAGCAGTACCAGCAGCCGTACCAGCCGCAGCAGTACCCGCAGCAGCAGAACTGGGACCAGCAGCAGGGCTACGACCAGCACCGCAGCTACGACCAGCAGCGGTACGACGAGAACGGTTACCCGTACGACCAGCGCCGCCAGTAGCCCCCGGGGCCCCGGGCCGTACGGCGCTCAGAATCCCCTGGTCCGCTTCGCCGCCCGGCGCTTGCCGGCGGAGCCGATGCGCAGGAACATCCGGGAGATCTCCGACCCCAGGTTGACCCCGATGGCGATGGCCATGGCCAGCGACACGGCCTTGGCCAGCGACACCAGCCCCTTGTCGATGTCGTTCTGCGCTATGGACAGCAGCCCGAAGTAGGTCGCGGAACCGGGCAGCAGCGGCCCGATCGCGGCTGTGGTGTACGGCAGCGCGGAGGCGAACCGGTAACGGGCCAGCAACTGCCCGAACAGGCCCACCAGGCCCGCCGCGACCGCCGTGGAGGCCACCGGTGAGATGTCGCCGGCGTAGTGCATCGCGCCGTACACCGACCAGGCGACGCCTCCGTTCAGGGTCACCCAGAGCACGGTGGAACGTTCCTGCTGGAGCAGGACGGCGAACGTCAGGGACAGCAGCATCGAGGCCGCGATCTGGAGCAGTGGCTCCTCCGAGACCCTCAGCGCGGCCTCCGGGTCCAGCTTGCCGCCGATCTTCACGCCGAAGTACAGGACGGTCAGCACCCCGGCGACGATGCCGACGAAGAAGTACATGACCTCCAGCAGCCGCGCGGAGGCGGTGATGTAGAAGCCGGTCAGCCCGTCCTGCACCCCCGCGACCAGCGCCCGCCCCGGCAGCAGCGCGAACAGCCCACCGGTGATCACCGCCGAGCCCTGCACGTCCACGTGGGCCAGGGTCAGCGCCACCCCGATCGCCGCGGGCGGCATCGCGGCCACCGTGAACTGGTAGAACTCCGGCAGCCCGCGCCCCGCGCACAGCCACGCCAGCCGGTCGCCGAGCATGGCGCCGACGGCCGCCGCGAGGAACACGACCGGGTCGCCCCTGCCCGCCACCAGCAGAGAGGCCGCACCGGCCAGCAGCCCGCCGGCCAGGGTCAGCGCCCAGCCGGGGTAGGGGTGCCGGTTGCGGCGGATCTCCGCCAGGCGCCGGTAGGCCTCCTCCAGGGAGACCTCGGTCTCCGGGTCGCTGAGGTCGTCCACGAGGTGGAAGACGGCCGCCAGCCGGGTGTAGTCGGTGCCCCGCCGCCGTACCGTCCTGGACGCCGTCACCGGGTCCTCCACCAGCGACGGCTGGTGCGAGATCGACAGCAGCGTGAAGGTGACGTTCGGCTCGCACCGGTCCAGGCCGTAGGACCGGCACACCGCGAACATCGCGGCCTCCACGTCCTCCGCGCCCTCGCCGCCGGCCAGCAGCAGCTCGCCGATGCGCAGGGTCAGGTCCAGCACGCGCGGGACGGCGGGGCCGCCCTCCTCCTCGCGCTGCACCGGCTCCGGGGCCGGCCGCTCGGTCACCGGCATGCGCAGCATCGTGCGCATCCGGTCCTGCCAGGGCGCGTCCTTGATCAGGCTGACCAGCGGCACCCCGGTCGCGGGCGTGAACGCGGCCGGCGCTTCCTTGGCGCTGTAGGTGCGCGGCGGCGTGAACGCCGAACCCTCCGGCTCGGCACCGGGCGGCTGCGGTGTCTGTAGCCCCTCCGGCACCGCGAACTCGGAGGTCGTCTCGCTCTCACCGCCGGTCTTCGGGACGTCGAGACCCTCGGGGATGGCGAACTCGGAGGTGATCTCCGGGTCGTACCGAGCCTCGTCCGACCGGGGCTTGCGGTCCTCCGCCTCCGTCACTTCGCACCGCTCCCTGCACCACACCTCGCGTAGCCCTCAGTATGCGCACACGTACCCCGATGGGGCGCATGCGTGCACACATGCGAACGGGCCGCACGCCTGCGCGTGCGGCCCGTCAACGGAGCGGGGGTCAGTGACCGCCCTGCTCCTTGAAGCGCTTGTAGGACCGCTCGATCTCCGCCTCGGCGTCCGTCCGGCCCACCCAGTTGGCGCCCTCGACCGACTTGCCGGGCTCCAGGTCCTTGTACACCTCGAAGAAGTGCTGGATCTCCAGGCGGTCGAACTCCGACACGTGGTGGATGTCACGCAGGTGCTCCACACGCGGGTCGGTGGCCGGGACGCACAGCAGCTTGTCGTCGCCGCCCGCCTCGTCCGTCATCCGGAACATGCCGATCGCACGGCAGCGGATCAGGCAGCCCGGGAAGGTCGGCTCGTCCAGGATGACCAGCGCGTCCAGCGGGTCGCCGTCCTCGCCGAGGGTGTTCTCGACAAAGCCGTAGTCGGTCGGGTAGGCGGTCGAGGTGAAGAGGCGACGGTCCAGGCGGATCCGGCCGGTCTCGTGGTCCACCTCGTACTTGTTCCGCGAACCCTTCGGGATCTCGATCGTGACGTCGAACTCCACCGGTGGCTCCTCCATGATCAGCACATAGTTCTGGTGGTTAAGTGTCCCTCACGCAGGTGTGTGATCGCGAAAGGGGCTGGTGGTCGTGCCAGAGCTGGGGCCTTGGCGAGCCGCGGGACCGCGGGTGGCGCGGCTCGCGAACGCCGTCCGACCGAGTCTCACGCGCGCCGTGACGGCCGTGCGGCCGCCGCTCGCGCGGCTGTCGCGGGCCGTGCGGACCGGCCCTGTGCACCTCCCCCGTCTCCCCCGTCCGCGTACCGTCCGGACCTGGCAGTACACCGCGGGCGCCGCCACCGCCGGCCTGGCACTGGCCGCCGGTGTGGTGACCGCGGCCGGACCCTGGGACGCCTCGGGTCAGCGTACGGCCGAGCGGGACCGCGCCGCCGCCCTGGAGCGTGCGGGTGGCGCAGATCACGGCCGCCCCGGTGCGCCGCCCCGGCCCGCGCCGAGCGCCGGACCCGTCCTCGCGGGCCTGGGCGGCGTCACGGGCGCCGTGGGCACCAAACGGACCGCGCCGGACGCGCAGGCCGTCTCCGACGCCCTGGAGCCCTTCCTGGACGCCCCCGCGCTCGGCGACAGCCACGCGGCGGCCGTCGTGGACGCCACGACCGGCGAACGCCTCTACGACACCGACGCCGGCAAGGCCCTCGTCCCCGCCTCCACCACCAAGCTCGCCACCGCCGTCGCCGCCCTGTCCGCCCTCGGCCCGGACCACCGCCTCACCACCCGCGCCGCCCTGGAACCCGACACCCGGGAACTCGTCCTGGTCGGCGGCGGCGACCCCACCCTCACCGCGCGCGCCCGCGGCGGCGGCTGGGCGAGCCTGCGGACGCTGGCCGCGGACACCGCGAAGGCCCTGCGCGAGCGCGGCATCCGCGAGATCACCCTGTCCTACGACACCACCCTGTTCACCGGCCCCGCCCTGCACCCCATCGGCGTCAACGACAACCTCGCCCCGGTCAGCGCCCTGGCCGCCGACGAGGGCCGCACCGACGACTCCACCAGCGGCCCGGCGATCCGCGTGGGCGACCCGGCGGCGGACGCGGCGGCCCGGTTCGCGGGCTTCCTGAAGCAGGCCGGCATCACGACCACGCCCCCCGGCCCGTCCAAGGCCGGCACGCGCGCGCAGACCCTCGCCCAGGTCTCCTCGCCCCCGCTGTCCGCCCTGGTCGAGCGGATGCTGACCAACAGCGACAACGACATCGCCGAGGCCCTGGCCCGGCACACGGCCCTGGCCGGCGGGCGTCCGGCGAGTTTCGCCGGCGGCGGCGAGGCCATCGCCACGCAACTGCGGGGGCTGGGCCTGCCGGTGGCGGGCGCCGTCTTCCGCGACGGCAGCGGCCTGGACCGCGCCGACCGGCTCACCGCCGACCTGCTGACCGGTCTCCTGGTCCGGGCGGCCGACCCGGACCGCCCCGGCCTGCGCCCGGTCCTCACCGGCCTGCCGGTGGCCGGCTTCACCGGCACCCTGAGCAATCGTTTCGCCGACGGCGCGTCCGGCGTCGTACGCGCCAAGACCGGCACCCTGACCGGCGTGAACGCCCTCGCCGGCACGGTCGTGGACGACACCGGCCACCTCCTCGCCTTCGCCTTCCTGGCCTCCGGCACCACGGACCCCACGCGGGCCCAGTCGACCCTGGACGAGGCGGCGACGGCACTGGCGAGGTGAGCACCGCCACCGGGTCCCATGGCGACTCCCCCGGCCCCTGCCGACCCGCCACGGCCTGCCCCAAGCGGCGGCGAGCACGTACGGTTGACAACATGACTGGCTTCGGTGGCACCGCATCTCCCGGGATGGTCGACTGGAACCTCGCGGTGGCGACCGCGACACGGCTCGCACGCCCCGGCCCCGACGTCAGCCGCGACGAGGCCAGGGCCGTCGTCGCGGAGCTGCGCCGGCACGCCAAGGCCTCGGAGGAACACGTCCGTGGCTTCACCCGGATGGGAACGGAGGAGACCCACGACACCCCCGTCCTCGTGGTCGACCGCCCCGGCTGGGTCCGCGCCAACGTCGCGGGCTTCCGGGAGATCCTCAAACCGCTGCTGGAGAAGATGCAGGAACGGCGCGGCGGCGGCCCGGGCGGCGCCGTCCTGGGCGCCGTCGGCGGCAAGGTCACCGGCGTGGAGCTGGGCATGCTCCTGTCGTTCCTGTCCTCCCGGGTCCTCGGCCAGTACGAGACCTTCGCCCCCGCCGGCCGCGACCTGCCGGCCGGCTCGAACGGCGGCGGCCGGCTGCTGCTGGTGGCGCCCAACATCGTCCACGTGGAGCGCGAACTCGACGTCGAGCCGCACGACTTCCGCCTGTGGGTGTGCCTGCACGAGGAGACCCACCGCACCCAGTTCACCGCCGTGCCCTGGCTGCGCGACCACCTGGAGGGCGAGATCCAGTCGTTCCTCGCGGAGACCGACGTCGACCCGATGACCTTCCTGGAGCGCATCCGGGACGCCGCCCAGTCCCTGGCCGGCGGACGTCCCGAGGGCGAGGAGGAGGACGGCGGGCGCTCCTTCGTGGAGCTGGTGCAGACCCCGGCCCAGCGGGAGATCCTCGGGCGGCTCACCGCCGTGATGTCGCTGCTGGAGGGTCACGCCGACTACGTCATGGACGGCGTCGGCCCCAGCGTCGTGCCGAGCGTCGCCGAGATCCGCGAGAAGTTCCAGCAGCGCCGTGCCAAGGGCGCCTCCCGCCTGGACGCCGCCCTGCGCAAGCTGCTGGGCCTGGATGCCAAACTGAGGCAGTACCGCGACGGCGAACGGTTCGTGCGAGCCGTCGTGGAACAGGTGGGTACCGACGGCTTCAACCGCGTGTGGACCTCGCCCAACACCCTTCCGACCAAGGCGGAGATCGCCAAACCGGCGGACTGGGTCGCGCGGGTGCACGGCAGGGCCGAGGGGTGAACGGCGCGGCGGAGTCGTGAAGGGAGTCCGGCCGACGGCAGGCGAACGCCCCTCCAATCACCCGTCCGAGGGACCGTATGCCATGCGTAGGCGTGCGATGCTCGGGGAACACCCCGGTTCTGTCACCATCTACACACTCTGAGTGACCGAACCGGGCTCGCCCCCCGGAAAACTTCATGAAGGGAACCGGACATGGGTCCCCATCCTGCGGTCGCGGCGATACGCCTGGCGGTCCGCCGCGTCCTCCACGACATTCTGAACGACCAGACCTCCCGCGCCCCCGCGGGCCCGACGGCCGAGCGGCTCCCCTCCCCGCTCGTCCTCGTCGCGTGCTCCGGCGGCGCCGACTCCATGGCCCTCGCCTCCGCCCTCGCCTTCGAGGCCCCCAAGCTCGGCGTCCGCGCCGGCGGGGTCACCGTCGACCACGGCCTCCAGCCCGGCTCCGACCTCCGCGCCGAGGAGGTCGTCGTGCGGCTGCGCGAGCTGCGCCTCGACCCGGTGGAGTCCGTCGCGGTGACCGTCGGCCGCGAGGGCGGCCCCGAGGCCGCCGCCCGGGACGCCCGCTACGCCGCCCTGGACGCCGCCGCCGAACGCCACGGCGCGACCGCGATCCTGCTCGGCCACACCCGCGACGACCAGGCCGAAACCGTCCTGCTGGGGCTCGCCCGCGGCTCCGGCATCCGCTCCCTGTCCGGCATGGCCGCGGTCTCGGGGGCCGGCGGCCGTTACCGGCGGCCCTTCCTGCACCTGGACCGGCAGACCGCCCGCAAGGCCTGCATGGTGCAGTCCCTGCCGGTGTGGGACGACCCGCACAACGCCGACCCGGCCTACACCCGCTCCCGGCTCAGGCACGAGGGGCTGCCCGCCCTGGAGAAGGCCCTCGGCAAGGGCGTGGTGGAGGCGCTGGCCCGCACCGCCCAGCTCTCCCGCGACGACGCCGACGCCCTGGACACCTGGGCCAGGCAGGCCGAGGCATCCGTACGGGACGCGGCCGGCCTGCTGGAGTGCGCCAAGCTGTACGCCCTGCCGCCCGCCGTACGCCGCCGGATCCTGCGCCGCGCGGCCATCGAGGCGGGAGCCCCGGCCGGTGCGCTGTTCGCCCGCCACATCGAGGAAGTCGACCGCCTGATCACCGGCTGGCGCGGCCAGGGAGCCATCAACCTCCCCGGCAAAGTCGTCGCCCAGCGGCAGGGTGGCAGACTGGTGATTCGGCAAGGCTGACGACCGGCCCCCGCGGAGTGCCCACACCCGGTGCCCTCCGGCGGGCCGGGCGGCCCCGGGGGCCGTACACGCGGCCCCAGCCGGTGGCCGCGCACGCGGCCGTAAGTGCGGGACGACCGAAAGTGATGCGGGTGGACGCGAAAGACATGGGTGCCGACCTCCAGCGGGTGCTCATCACCAAGGAAGAGATCGACGCGAAGCTGGCCGAGCTGGCCGCGAAGATCGACGCGGAGTACGAGGGCAAGGACCTGCTCATCGTCGGCGTCCTCAAGGGCGCGGTGATGGTCATGGCGGACCTCGCCCGAGCGCTGTCCACCCCCGTCACCATGGACTGGATGGCCGTGTCCTCCTACGGCGCGGGCACCCAGTCCTCCGGTGTGGTCCGCATCCTCAAGGACCTCGACACCGACATCAAGGGGCGGCACGTCCTGATCGTCGAGGACATCATCGACTCCGGCCTGACCCTGTCCTGGCTGATCAACAACCTCGGCTCGCGCGAGCCCGCCTCCCTGAAGGTGTGCACGCTGCTGCGCAAGCCGGAGGCCGCCAAGGTCGCCATCGACGTCGAGTGGGTCGGCTTCGACATCCCGAACGAGTTCGTCGTCGGCTACGGCCTCGACTACGCCGAGAAGTACCGCAACCTGCCGTTCGTGGGTACGCTCGCGCCTCACGTCTACGGCGGCTGAGCCACTCGGCCCAAGCCCTGTAGGACGATCGGGAACCCCAGCGGGTTCCGCGCCGTTGAAGCAAGCGGAGACGGGTTTTCCCAGCCGTCGAATCGGCTCCGTGCGGCTTCGGGCAACAATGCTGGGGTACCGTCAGAAGAACTGTCTTATCAAACTCACTATGGCAGGAGGGACGGGGCGGCACCGCTCCGTATGGATGGACGTGAAGCGATACTTCCGTGGGCCGGTCATGTGGATCGTGCTGGCCGTCCTTGCCGTGGTCGTGTTGATGCAGGTCGTCGGCTCGTCCGGCGGCTACAAGACGGTGGACACCGGCCAGGTCGTGGCGGCGATCAACGCGAACAAGGTCGAGTCGGCCAAGCTCACCACCGGTGACGAGCAGAGCATCAAGGTCACGCTCAAGGACGGCTACAAGGTCGAGGGCAGCTCGAAGATCCAGGCGAGCTACATCGGCGACCAGGGTGTGCAGCTCGCCGGCACGCTGCAGACCAAGTACCAGGAAAAGCAGATCACGGACGGCTACACGGTCTCGCCGTCCAAGCAGAACCCGTTCGTCGGCGTCCTGCTCTCCCTGCTCCCCTTCGTCCTGATCGTCGTCGTCTTCCTGTTCCTGATGAACCAGATGCAGGGCGGCGGCTCCCGGGTCATGAACTTCGGCAAGTCCAAGGCGAAGCTCATCACCAAGGACACCCCGAAGACGACCTTCTCCGACGTCGCCGGCTGTGACGAGGCCGTCGAGGAGCTCCAGGAGATCAAGGAGTTCCTCCAGGAGCCGGCCAAGTTCCAGGCCGTCGGCGCCAAGATCCCCAAGGGCGTGCTGCTCTACGGCCGCCCGGGTACCGGCAAGACCCTGCTCGCGCGTGCCGTCGCGGGCGAGGCGGGCGTCCCGTTCTACTCGATCTCCGGTTCCGACTTCGTCGAGATGTTCGTCGGTGTCGGCGCCTCCCGGGTGCGTGACCTGTTCGAGCAGGCCAAGGCGAACGCCCCGGCGATCGTCTTCGTGGACGAGATCGACGCGGTCGGCCGCCACCGCGGCGCCGGCCTCGGCGGCGGTCACGACGAGCGCGAGCAGACCCTGAACCAGCTGCTGGTCGAGATGGACGGCTTCGACGTCAAGGGCGGCGTCATCCTGATCGCGGCCACCAACCGGCCGGACATCCTCGACCCGGCGCTGCTGCGGCCGGGCCGCTTCGACCGGCAGATCGCGGTCGACCCGCCGGACCTCCAGGGCCGTCTGGAGATCCTCAAGGTCCACCAGAAGGGCAAGCCGGTCGCGCCCGACGTCGACCTGTCCGCCGTGGCCCGCCGCACCCCGGGCATGACCGGTGCCGACCTCGCCAACGTGCTGAACGAGGCCGCGCTGCTCACCGCCCGCGGCGACCAGAAGCTGATCGACAACAAGGCGCTGGACGAGGCGATCGACCGCGTGGTCGCGGGCCCGCAGAAGCGGACCCGGATCATGTCGGACAAGGAGAAGAAGATCACCGCGTACCACGAGGGCGGTCACGCCCTGGTCGCGGCGGCCTCGCCGAACTCCGACCCGGTCCACAAGATCACGATCCTGTCCCGCGGCCGTGCCCTCGGTTACACGATGGTCCTGCCCGACGAGGACAAGTACTCGACCACCCGCAACGAGATGCTCGACCAGCTCGCCTACATGCTGGGCGGCCGGGCGGCCGAGGAACTGGTCTTCCACGACCCGACCACCGGTGCCGCCAACGACATCGAGAAGGCCACCAACCTGGCCCGCGCGATGGTCACGCAGTACGGCATGACCGAGCGTCTCGGCGCGATCAAGTTCGGCGGCGACAACAGCGAGCCGTTCCTCGGCCGTGAGATGGCCCACCAGCGGGACTACTCGGAAGAGGTCGCCGCGCTGGTCGATGAAGAGGTCAAGAAGCTCATCGAGACCGCGCACAACGAGGCCTGGGAGATCCTGGTCGAGAACCGCGACGTGCTCGACAACCTCGTTCTCCAGCTGCTGGAGAAGGAGACCCTGGGCAAGGAGGAGATCGCCGAGATCTTCGCCCCGATCGTCAAGCGCCCGCCGCGGCCCGCCTGGACCGGCTCCTCCCGCCGCACCCCGTCCACCCGCCCGCCGGTGCTCTCCCCGAAGGAGCTGGCACTGACCAACGGCGCGAACGGCGCGACGGCGTCGATCAGCACCGCGAAGTCGACGGCGGCGGAGTCCGCCCCGGTGACGGACCAGTCCCCCGAGGACCGTTCCGACAGCTGACCGCCCCGCGGACACACGGCCCGGAATGAATGCCGCGCCCCCCAGGTTCTAGCCTGGGGGGCGCGGCATTTCGCATGTCCGCAGTTTCGGCAAGGCGAGACAGACGCGCGTCATGGCGCGGGAACGAGGAACCAGATGACCGACCCGGTGACGCTGGACGGCGAGGGCCGCATCGGAGAATTCGACGAGAAGCGCGCCGAGAACGCCGTGCGGGAGCTGCTGATCGCGGTCGGGGAGGACCCGGACCGCGAGGGGCTCAGGGAGACGCCGGCCCGGGTCGCGCGCGCCTACCGGGAGATCTTCGCCGGTCTGTGGCAGCGGCCGGAGGAGGTCCTGACCACGACGTTCGACCTCGGTCACGACGAGATGGTCCTCGTGAAGGACATCGAGGTCTACTCGACCTGCGAGCACCACCTGGTGCCGTTCCGGGGCGTCGCCCACGTCGGCTACATCCCGTCCGAGAGCGGCAAGATCACCGGGCTGTCCAAGCTGGCCCGTCTCGTCGACGTCTACGCCCGCCGGCCGCAGGTGCAGGAGCGCCTGACCACGCAGATCGCGGACTCCCTGATGGAGATCCTGGAGCCGCGGGGCGTCATCGTCGTCGTCGAGTGCGAGCACATGTGCATGTCGATGCGCGGCATCCGCAAGCCGGGCGCGAAGACCATAACGTCCGCCGTGCGCGGTCAGCTGCGCGATGTGGCCACGCGCAACGAGGCCATGAGCCTGATCATGGCGCGCTGACCCGGCCGCCGGGCGCGGCGGGCGGTCAGGCCGCCGGCTGCGCCCCCGGAGGGTTCTGGTCGTCGTCCTCGGGGAGCCGGCACACCCGCTCCAGGAACAGGGCGGCCGCTATCACGGCGAAGCCGGCCAGGGCCGAGAATCCGGCGTAGATCGCCTGGTCGCGGCGGGCCGGGAAGTCCAGCAGCTCCAGCAGGAAGACGCCCGCGCCGCCGTACATGCCGGCGACGAGGGCCGCGACCAGGGCGCTGGCCTGGCCGAAGACGACGGCGCGGGCGGCCATCAGCGGATCGACGCCCTTGGCGCCGGGCCGGCGCTCGCGCTGCGCCTTCAGCCGGGCGCGCAGGGAGAGCGCCGTGGAGAGCAGCACCACCGCGATCAGCGCGAGGACCACGGGGGCGGCCAGTGGGACGCTCGGCAGGGTCCCGATCGAGTTCCAGAGGCGGGCGCCCGCCCAGGACAGGACGCCGGCCACGACGAACACGCCCGCCAGCACCCTGATGCGCAGCTCTCTCACGGTGTCCCTTCAGTTGTTCCCCCGGACCGTCCCGGACGGTGGTCGTTCTTGGTCTCGACCCGACTCGACCTTAACGACTACTCGGGCAGCCGGAGTTCCAGGTCCTTCCGGTGCGCCACACCCTCACGGGTGATCGCGGTCAGCAGTTCGGCGACCGCGCCGCGGCCGGGGAGCTGGGCCTGGGGGTCCACGTCGTGCCAGGGCGCCAGCACGAAGGCGCGCTCGTGGGCGCGCGGATGGGGCAGGGTGAGTCCCGGGTCGTCCGAGGTGACGTCGGCGTAGGCGACGATGTCGACGTCCAGCGTGCGCGGGCCCCAGCGCTCGTCGCGGACGCGGTGGAAGGCCTCTTCGACGGCGTGCGCCCGCTCCAGCAGGGAGACGGGGGGCAGGGTCGTCTTCAGGACCACGACCGCGTTGAAGTACGACGGCTGGCTGCCGGGCTCGACGCCCCACGGCTCGGTCTCGTACACCGGCGAGACGGCCTTCACCCGGACGCCCGGGGTGTCCTCCAGGGCGTCCACGGCCCCCTGGAGGGTCTCCAGGCGGTTGCCCAGGTTGGAGCCGAGGGAGATCACGGCCCACTGGGGGTTGTGCAGGGTCGTGTCGGCTGCGTCCACCTTCTCGACGACCGACGCGGGTACCGGCTGGACGGTCGGGTCGCTGTGACCCTGGCGGAAAGGTCGGGTCATACTCGGCTCCGGGTGATGGTGACGGTCACGTCGTCGAAGGGGACGGTGATCGGCGCGTCCGGCTTGTGGACGCACACCTCGACCTCCTGAACCCCTTCGTGCTTCAGGCAGGTCCGGGCGATCCGCTCGGCGAGGGTCTCGATGAGGTCCACCGGGTCGCCCTCGACCACGGCCACGACCTCCTCGGC
This sequence comes from Streptomyces rubradiris, assembly GCF_016860525.1. NCBI lineage: Bacteria > Bacillati > Actinomycetota > Actinomycetes > Kitasatosporales > Streptomycetaceae > Streptomyces > Streptomyces rubradiris. Next base: position 3,662,928 of record NZ_BNEA01000015.1, on the reverse strand, counting down.
CACGATGCCGTAGTGCACGGTCTTCGACAGGTCGTCGTCGGCCGCGGCCGGCCGGGTGTCCAGGCCGAGCACGAGGTCCACGATGAAGGTCTGGCCCTCCTCGCGCTCCTTGGGGAACACCCCGTGGTGCCCACGGGCCTTGAGGCCGCGCAGCGCGACACGGTCCACGCGAATCACTCCTGCAATCGTCGGGAACGACCGGCCCGTACCACGTGCGGGCGGCACGCCGGTCTGAGACGAATCTACCCGCGGGCACCGACAGGGCCCGGCCGAGGGGCGCGGGGCCGGGCCGGAACCCGCAGGGTTCACCGACGGTTTCCCCCGCGGAACCCGGCCCAGTCACGGACCGGTCGCCGCTGCTACCCGGTGGTAGGTGATTCCGGCCACGTGCCCGTCCCCCGGCCGGTCCGCCGCCGGGGGCGGATTCCCCCGTCAGGCGAGGGAGCCGTCGTCCGGGTCCACGCCGTTCGCACCGGTGTCGTCGTCCTCGGCGGTCTCGGCCAGGACCGGGGAGGCGTGGTGCGACCACAGCTTCCAGCCCGAGGGGGTGCGCCGGAACACGTTCGTGGCGACGACGAGCTGGCCGACCAGCGGCCCCAGCTCCGCGCCCTCCTCCGGGGCGGGTCCGCCGCTGAGGATGTTCTCGGTGCACGTCACCAGCGCGGTGTCGCCGGTCACGGAGACGTGCACATCGGTGAGGAAGAACTGGATGTAGTCGGTGTTGGCCATGATCAGGGCGTACGACCTGAGGACCTCGCCGCGGCCGGTCAGCACCGGCCAGCCGGGGTGCACGCAGGAGATCACGCCGGTGTCCGCGGGGTCGTGGTACGTCTCGTCCACGCCCAGTTCCGCGGGCGTCAGCCACAGCGCGGAGACCTCCTCGAAGTCGCCGCGCTCCAGTGCCTCGTAGAAGGCGGTGTTGGCGGCTTCCACCTGCTCGACGTCGGTGTGGGGGGCGCTCACCGGGCTCCTTCCGGCCCGTGCTCGCCGTCCGCGCCGGGCGTGCGTTCCGTGCCGCGCGCCTCTTCCACGGCTCGCGCGACCCGTACCGCGTCCGCCGTGGCGCGCACCTCGTGGACGCGTACCGCCCACGCGCCGGCGTGCGCGGCGAGCGCGGAGACGGCGGCCGTGGCCGCGTCCCGCTCCCGGGCCGGCGGGGGCGGGCCCTGCGGTCCGGCCAGCACCCGGCCGAGGAACCGCTTGCGGGAGGCGGCGACCAGCAGCGGGTGCCCGAGGCCGCGCAGCCGGTCCAGGTGGGCGAGGAGGGCGAGGTCGTGCTCGGCCTCCTTGGAGAAGCCCAGGCCCGGGTCGATGACGACGCGGTCCGGGGCGACGCCGCCCGCCAGCACGGCCTCCACGCGCGCGTGGAGCTCCTGGACGACCTCGGCGACCACGTCCGCGTAGACGCCCTTGACGTTGCCGCCCTGGAGGAAGCCGCGCCAGTGCATGACGACGAAGGGGGCGCCCGCGGCGGCCACCACCGGGATCATCGCGGGGTCGGCCAGGCCGCCGCTGACGTCGTTGACGAGGGCGGCACCGGCCGCGAGGGACTGTTCGGCGACGGAGGCGCGCATGGTGTCGACGGAGACGACGACCCCCTCGGAGGCCAGGCCGCGCACCACGGGGACGACCCGGCGCAGCTCCTCGGCCTCGTCCACGCGGGTGGCGCCGGGCCGGGTGGACTCGCCGCCCACGTCGACCAGGTCCGCGCCCTCGGCGACCAGGTCGAGGCCGTGCTTGACGGCGACGGTGGTGTCGAACCAGCGGCCGCCGTCGGAGAAGGAGTCGGGGGTGACGTTCACGACCCCCATGACCGCGCACCGGTCCCATGCCGGAAGGCCGGCCACCCGGCCGCGCCCGCTGATGCTGTTCATACGTTCAGCGTAGGCCCAGGCCGGTGCCGGGAACGCGCGGCGGCCCCCTCGGCGAGGGGGCCGGTCAGCGGGCCGTGACGCCCGGTACGCGGAGCTCAGGCGGCCCGGACGTCCCGCTCGCCCACGTGCCCGCACGGGCGTGGCGGCGCGGGGCGGCGCCGGCGCAGGAAGCGCGGCAGCGGCACGGCGAGGGTGACGAAGCCCTCGGCCTGCATGGCGGCGAAGCCGATGCGGGGCAGGTCGGCGGGGGCCCGGTAGACCAGGAACCGCGGTTCCCAGCGCGGCTGGAACTTGGCGTTGAACTTGTACAGCGACTCGATCTGGAACCACCGTGAGAGGAACACCAGCAGCCCGCGCCAGGCCCGCAGCACCGGACCGGCGCCGATCTTCTCCCCGCGCGCGAGCGCGGAGCGGAACATCGCGAAGTTCAGCGAGACCCGGGTGATGCCGAACTTCCCGGCGGCCTGGAGGGCGGCGACGATCAGCAGCTCGTTCATGCCCGGGTCGGCGGAGCGGTCGCGGCGCATCAGGTCCAGCGAGACGCCGTCCTCGCCCCACGGCACGAAGTGCAGGATCGCCTTCAGGTCGCCGTACTCGCCCGGCTCGTCGTCCTGCTTGTGCGCGGTGGCGATCAGGCAGTCGCCGTCGGCCGGGTCGCCGATGCGGCCGAGCGCCATGGAGAAGCCGCGCTCGGTGTCCGTGCCGCGCCAGTCCTCCGCCGCCCGGCGGATCCGCTCCAGCTCGGCCTCGCCGAGGTCACGGATGCGCCGCACCCGGGTTTCGTAGCCGGCCCGCTCGATGCGCTTGACCATTTGGCGCACATTGCGCATCGCGCGTCCGGCGAGCGAGAAATCCGCCACGTCCACCACCGCCTCGTCGCCCAGTTCCAGGGCGTCCAGGCCGGTCTCGCGGGTCCACACCTCGCCGCCGGTCTCCGAGCAGCCCATGACGGCGGGCGTCCAGGAGTGGGCCCGGGCCTCGTCCATGAAGCGCTCGATGGCGCCCGGCCAGGCCTCGACGTCGCCGATGGGGTCGCCGCTGGCGAGCATCACCCCGGAGACGACCCGGTAGGTGACCGCGGCCTTGCCGCTCGGCGAGAACACCACCGCCTTGTCGCGGCGCAGCGCGAAGTGGCCGAGCGAGTCGCGCCCGCCGTGCCTGGCCAGCAGGGCGCGCAGCTTCTCCTCGTCCTCCTCGGTGAGGCGGGCGGCCGGGTGCTCCGGGCGGAAGGCCAGGTAGATGGTGGTCACCGCGGTGATCCAGCCGAGCGCGCCGAGGGAGAAGGCGACCGTCCAGGACGTGTTGCCCCGGTAGTCGACCGGGCCCTCGAAGCCGAACAGGCCGTAGATGACGTGGGTCAGCCGGTCGGCCAGGCTCGGGTCGCCGATCGTCCGGCCCGGGTGGACGCTGACGATGACGAGCCCGAGGAGGACCGAACCGGCGCTCATGAGCACGAAGTTGGCGAGGGCGCGCCACCGGCTGCGCGGATCGGGCAGGGCGGCGAACTGGTCCCGGTGGCGCAGCAGCGGCACCAGCAGGGCGACCGCGATGAGCGCGCCGACGATCGAGTGCCGGTAGGCGAACTGGGCCGCCGCGCCCGCCGGGAGCAGCGCCACCGCGGCCCGCCACGCCCGGCGCTTGCGCCGCTTGAGCCCGTGCGCGAGCAGCAGCAACAGCACGCCCGCGCTGAGCGAGAGCGCCGCCGCGAACGGCCCGAACGAGCCCGGCAGCACCTCGGCCAGGGCGTGCATGCGGCTGTGCCGGAAACGCGGGAAGACACCCGCGGCGATGTCCAGGAGGCCTACGAGCGTGGCCGCCCGGCCGACCAGAACGGGAACGGACTCGGGGCGCGGACCGCGCAGCAGGCGCCGCCCGCGGCTTGATCGGCCCGGAACCCCGCCCGACACTTCCCCATCTATCCTGACAGACATCGCATCCCGTAGTTCTGCGAGAGACCTTGAATCCGGTGCCATCGGGGCATCCGGCGACATTGCGCCCTCTAGGACGATGTCTGGGGGAGGGAGGTTCACTCCCCACCGGAAAGTCGGGTCAAAGGCCAAGGAAAGCCCCGGGCAAGCGCGCGCACCAGGCGTGGGTACGGCACGGGCGGAAAGCGCGGACAGGAAACAGCCCATGGGTCTCACGAGCAACAAAGTGCTGTGGCTGGCGATAGTGATCGCCGCCGTGCTGTTCATCGGCACGGTGTGGCTGTGGCCGCGCCTGGCCCGGCAGCACTGGCGGTCCGTCGGCGGGCGGGTCGGTCTGCTGCTGGCCACCCAGGTGGCGCTGTTCGCCTCCGTCGGGCTCGCCGCCAACCAGGCCTTCGGCTTCTACGCCAGCTGGGCCGACCTGTTCGGTACGGAGACCGGGCAGGGCGTGGTGGTCGACCACTCGGCGCACGGCGGCAGCGGCGGCCCGCTCCAGGTGGTCTCCACCTCCGAGGTGCCCGGTGTGCACTCCGCGCGGCCGGAGCGGGGCGGGCAGATCCAGAAGGTGGACATCGTCGGCCGTACGACGCACATCGCGACCCCGGCGTACGTGTACCTGCCGCCGGAGTACTTCCAGCCGCAGTACCGCACCCGCACGTTCCCGACGACCGTCGTGCTGACCGGCTACCCGGGCACCGCGTGGTCGCTGGTGGACAAGCTGGACTACCCGAGCACCGCGCAGCGGATGGCCAGGGACGGGCGCGTGCAGCCGATGATCCTGGTGATGCTGCGGCCGACCGTGGCGCCGCCGCGGGACACCGAGTGCGTGGACATCCCGGGCGGGCCGCAGACGGAGACGTTCTTCGCCAAGGACCTGCCCGACGCCGTCCTCGGTCACTACCGGGCCGGCAAGCGGCCGGGCGGCTGGGGCATCGTCGGCGACTCCACCGGCGGCTACTGCGCGCTCAAGCTCGCCATGCACCACCCGCGCGTGTACGCGGCCGGCGCCGGCCTGTCGGCGTACTACAAGGCGCCGATCGACCCCACCACCGGCGACCTCTTCCACGGCGACGCCAAGCTGCGCAACCGCGCCGACCTGTTCTGGCTGCTGCGGCACGAGCCCGCGCCGGACACCTCGCTGCTCGTCACCAGCAGCAAGGTCGGTGAGCACAACTACAAGGACACGCTGGACTTCATCCAGCGGGTGCGGGACACCGACCGGACCCGGATCTCGTCGATCATCCTCGACAGCGGCGGGCACAACTTCAACACCTGGCGGCGCGAGATCCCGCCGACGCTCCAGTGGCTCAGCGGGAGGCTGGGCGGCCACTGAGCCGGCGTACGTCCTGACGCCTCGTGAGACGCCTGGTGTGGCCGTGTTTTTACGGGCCGGGGCCCACGATCTCCCTACGCGCGGTAAGTTTCTGGCCATGCCACGTGGACGCCACCGCCATTCCTCTCCTCTGCACCGGCTGTTGCCTCCCTCGGCGATCGCCGGCGTCTCCGTCGCCTGCGCGTCGGCTCCCTGGGTGTTCTCCGAGGCCGCGGTGTTGCGCGCGCTGGCCGCCGCGGCAGCGGCGACAGCGGTCGTCGGCGCGTTCGTGATGCGCCGCTGGGACGTGCAGGCGGGCCGGCGGGTCGCCGAGCTGACGCGCGCGCGTGCCGGTGACGAGTGGCGCTTCGAGGAACGCGTCGCCGAGCTGGAGACCGACCTGGAGGAGTCCCGCGAACTGCGCGCGAAGCTGGAGCAGCGGCTGCGCGCCAAGCGCGCCGAGCTGGCCGGCCTGCGCAACGAGCACGCGGCCCTGCTGCGCCGGTACGCCACCGCCGAGACCGAGCGGGCCAGCGCCCTGGAGGGCCGCCGGCTGCTGGAACTCGAAGCGGCGGCGCCGGAGCCGGCCCCCGCGCGCCCGTCGGCCCCCGCGCTGCCGCCCGCGCGCGCCGGCGAGCCCTCCCGGCCCGCCGAGGCCGCCCCGACGGCGCCCGCGGTGTTCTCCCCCGAGGGCGCCCGGCTGTACCGGCGGGCCCTCACGGCACTGGCCCGCTTCGAACGGCAGACTCCGGGCGAACCCGGGGGCGGCCCGGAGGGCAAGCGGGACACGGGGGCGGAGACCGCTTCCGAGGCCGAGTCAGGGGCGGTTGAGTCCGGGCCGGCTGAGGCAGGGTTCGCTGCGTCCGGGTCGGCTGAGGCCGGGGCCAATGAGGCAGGGTCCGTTGCGTCCGGGTCGGCTGAGGCCGGGGCCAATGAGGCTGGGGCCGCTGAGGCCGGGGTTCGGGAAACCGTGACCGGGGATGCCGGGTCTGGGGGCTCCGGGACTGGGGATTCTGTGACTGGGGCGTCCGGGGTGGCGGAGCCCTTGGCGGAGAAGCCGGGTGCGGAGGAACTCGGGGCCGGAGTGCCTGGTGCGGTGGCGCCGGTGGCCGGTCCGGCGGGGGCCCCCGGGCAGGCGGACTCCGCAGGTGGTGAGGGCACGGCCGGGTCCGCTCCGGTTGCCGGGTCCGTGTCCGGCGCTGCTCCCGCCTCCCGGCCCGGTCCCGTTGAGCAGGCGCAGGGCGTCGCGGCCCGGCCGTACGGCGAGGTCGAGGCCGTACCGCCGGCCGGCGGGCCCGTGACGCCGTCCGCCGGGAACCTCGGGGTGCCGCCCGCCGTGGCCGTCGTACCGGCCGCGCCCGCGCGGCGGCCGGTGACCGAGGGCGGGTTCGACTTCTTCGGCACGCAGAAGGGCACCCCGAAGGCCGCGCTGGACTCCGTGCAGAACGAGGACCTGGCCGACGTCGTGGGCCCCGAGGCGCTCGCCGTGCACAAGGCCGAGGCGGAGGCCGGGTTCAAGTCCGCCGACGAGCGGTCCCGTGGGGTCGGTCAGATCATCGACCTGACGGCGCACGACGAGACCGAGCAGATCGATGTCCAGGGGCTGCGCAGCGCGGCTTCCTGAGCCACCGGCGACAGCACCGCGACGGGCCCGGCCTCCCTTGAGGGAGCCGGGCCCGAGCCGTGTCGGCGCGCCGGTCGCGCGGCGGTCAGCGTGCTGTCATCCAGCGGTCCGGTGGGGCGTCCCTGCGGCCCGTGCGGGATCTCTCCGCCTGCTCGGTGAGGAGGCGCGCGGCCTCCCCGGCGTCGCGCAGCCGGGCCGTGACGGTCTTGTCGGCGCCGGTGTCCACGTGTACGTCGGCGAGCCCCCAGCGGCGCTCCCAGGGTCCCTGGGTGAGCCGTACGCTCTGCACCTTGGCGTGCGGCACCAGCGAGAGCCGGCGGCACAGCAGGCCGCCGCGGGCGGCGAACACCGGGCCGGTGACCGCCAGCCGGTGCCCGCGCCACCACACCGGCACGCACCAGCGGGCCCGGCGCGGCACGGGCGACAGTTCGGGCGGCACCGACGCCCCGGGCAGCACGTGCGCGAGGACCGCCTCGGCGACCGCGCGCGGGGCGACCGGGACCAGCACGGAGTTGTCGGATCCGGCCACATCGAGTTCGACCCGGACCCAGCCGCGCCACCGCCACAGCAGCGGTTCCACGATCCGTACCGTCTGCACCCGGCCCGGCGGCACCGTCTCGTGGGCGCGGTCCAGCAGCCCGCGGTCGATGCGCAGCCCGTCCGGCGACTCGCTCACCGTCCAGTCGAACTCGGTGACGAACCGGCCCACGCTGCTCGCCCCGGCCGTGCCGAGCAGTGGCAGGGCGGTGACGAGGACCGTCCACACGTTGTCCGTGAAGAGCCACAGCAGGGTGGGGACGATCAGCGCGGCGCACAGCGAGCCCCAGGTGGCGCCCGTCAGCAGCAGGGAGCGCGCCAGCTCGCGCGGGGGCACGCGCAGCAGGACGTGCGCCGGTGCCTCTCCGACCTCACGCGCCGTCTCGGGCGCGAAACCGGCCGCGCGCGCGAGCAGCTCCGCGCGCAGGGCGCGCGCCTCGCGCTCGCTGAGAAAGGCCAGTTCGTCCTTGTCGTCGGTGCCTACGACGTCGATGCGCAGCTTGGCGACGCCCGCCACGCGCGCGAGGAGCGGACGGGAGACGTCCACGGCCTGGACGCGCTCCAGCCGGATGTGCGCGGTGCGCCGGAACAGCAGTCCGGTGCGTATGCGCAGCTCGGTGTCGGTGACCGCGTAGTGCGTGAACCACCAGGACAGGAAGCCGTAGAGGCCGGCCGCCGGCACCAGTACCGCGATGCCCAGCAGGAGCATGGTGTCCGTGAGCCGTGCGAGCTGCTCCTGCGCCGCGTTCGGGTCGTGCACCGCCCAGCCGGCCAGCACGGCGAGCGGCGCCCACGCCCGGCGCAGGGGCGTGACCGGGTGCAACCGGCGCTCGACGACGGGTCCGTGCCCACCCACACCACCGTCCGCGCGCTGGGTTCCCTCGGGTATGCCGGTGTCCGCGCCCTCGGCCCGCTCCGATGCACTGCCCTCCGCGCGCTCGGCCCGCCCGGGTATGCCGCCGCTCACGCGCTCGGCCCGCTCCCGGGATGTCACAGGCCCGCCGATCGTGCCTCGCCCAGCTCGGTGAGCCGGTCGCGCAGCCGTTCCGCCTCGGCCGGGTCAAGGCCGGGGATGGTCGCGTCGGTCGCGGCGGCGGCCGTGTGCAGCTGTACGGTGGCCAGCCCGAAGCGCCGCTCCACCGGCCCGGAGGTCACCTCCACCAGCTGCATCCGCCCGTACGGCACCACCGTCTCCTCGCGCCACAGGACACCGCGGCTGATCAGCAGGTCGTCGGCGCGCTCGGCGTACCGCCAGGAACGCCAGTTGCGCTCCAGCAGCCGCCAGCACACGGCGGCGCACGCCGGTGGCAGCAGCGCGCACGCGGCCCACGCCGGGCCCGCGAAGAGCCCCGGCAGCACCCCGGCCGCCACCGCGAGCACCCCCGCCCACACCACCAGCAGCAGCCGCCGCACGCGCAGCAGCCCCGGCTCCGGCCGCCGCCACACCGGCCGCTCCGCCGGCGCTCCGGTCCCGTCCAGGCTCCCCGTTTCCATGTGCCCAGCGTACGTAGGGGAAACTGGGCCCATGACTCCTACGACGGAGACCACGGTCGGCATCGGCGGTGCGGCGGAGAGCACCGACATGGTGCTCAACATCGGGCCCCAGCACCCGTCCACGCACGGCGTGCTGCGGCTCAGGCTCGTGCTGGACGGGGAGCGCATCGTGCGCGCGGAGCCGGTGATCGGCTACATGCACCGGGGCGCCGAGAAGCTCTTCGAGGCGCGCGACTACCGGCAGATCATCGTGCTCGCCAACCGCCACGACTGGCTGTCGGCGTTCTCCAACGAGCTGGGCGTGGTCCTCGCCGTGGAGCGGATGCTCGGCATGGAGGTCCCCGGACGGGCGGTGTGGACGCGCACCCTGCTCGCCGAGCTGAACCGGGTGCTGAACCACCTGATGTTCCTCGGCTCCTACCCGCTGGAGCTGGGCGGGATCACGCCGGTGTTCTACGCGTTCCGGGAGCGCGAAGTGCTCCAGAACGTGATGGAGGAGGTCTCCGGCGGCCGCATGCACTACATGTTCAACCGTGTCGGCGGCCTCAAGGAGGACCTGCCGGCGGGCTGGACGGCCCGCGCGCGTGCGGCCGTCGCCGCGGTGCGCTCGCGCATGGACGTCTTCGACGACCTGGTGCTCGGCAACGAGATCTTCCGGGGGCGCACGCGCGGGGTGGGGGCGCTCGCGCCCGAGGCGGTGCACGCCTACGGCGTGAGCGGACCCATCGCGCGCGCCTCGGGCGTCGATTTCGACCTGCGCCGCGACGAGCCGTACCTGGCCTACGGCGATCTCCAGGACGTGCTGAAGGTGGTGACCCGTACCGAGGGCGACTGCCTCGCCCGCTTCGAGGTGCTGCTGGGGCAGACCCACAACGCCCTGGACCTCGCCGACGCCTGCCTGGACCGGCTCGCCGAACTGCCCCCCGGGCCGATCAACCAGCGGCTGCCGAAGGTGCTGAAGGCGCCCGAGGGGCACACGTACGCGTGGACCGAGAACCCGCTCGGCATCAACGGCTACTACCTGGTGAGCAAGGGCGAGAAGACCCCGTACCGGCTGAAGTTGCGCTCGGCCTCGTACAACAACATCCAGGCGCTGACCGAGCTGCTGCCGGGAACGCTGGTGGCGGACATGGTCGCGATCCTGGGCTCGATGTTCTTCGTGGTCGGCGACATCGACAAGTAGGCCCCGCCGGGCCCGCCCGGGGCCTACGCGTCCGCTTCCAGAGGGTCCGGGATGCCGGCCGGCTGGAGCAGCCAGCCGAAGTCGCCGAGGCCGCCCGCCGCCGTGAGTTCGGCGGCCTCCCCGGCGCTCGCGAGGGCGCGTACGTAGCCGGCGGGGTCCGTGGAGGCCAGCGTGAGCGGGGGGCGCGCGCCGGTGATGTCCAGGGCGCGCAAGGCGGCGCGCTGCGTGAGCAGGCGCGGGCGGGGCAGTACGCGCGCTGTTCCGGGAGTTCCGTGCGCTGTTCCGGGAATTCCGTGCGCCGCCTCGGAGGACGCCGGAGCCGGAGCCGACAGCGGGTGCGGCCTGCCCGCCGGGTAATACGCGCTCGGTGCCGCCGCGCACGCGTCCAGCGCGACGTGCGCCGTGATGTCGCACGAGCCGTCCGGCACGGGTGCCGTCTCGCGTCCCTCCCGGAAGCCGGTGAGCGTCCCGAAGGGCGGGCGGGTGTCCACGGTGTGCGCGTAGTCCACGGCCACCGCGAGCCCCCGCGCCAGCCGCGCCACGGCCGACGCCCAGGCCTCGTCCCGGGGCAGCCCGATCTCCGCCCGCAGCCCCTCCTCGGCCGGCAGCGGCCACCAGCGCGCGAGCCAGTCGGCCGCCGCCCCCGCCACCGGCTCCCCGAGCCGCTCGGAGCCGTCCCGCGCGACGAGCACCAGCCGGGGCACCCCGGCCGCGTCCACCTCCACGACGTCCACGGGGACGTTGTCCAGCCACTCGTTGGCGAACAGCAGCCCGGTGACCCCGTCCGGGAGCTCGCCGCACCAGATGATCCGTTCGTCCAGGCCGGCCGGGCGCTCGGCGATCTCGACGGCGTACGCGCGCGTGCGTGCGCCCACCTCGGCCGGCAGCGCGGCGAGCACCCCGCGGGCCAGTTCCCCCCGCCCGGCGCCCATGTCGACGAAGTCCAGCACGCTGGGCCGGCCGAGCGCCGCGTCGACCCGGCACAGCAGCCGGGCCACGGCCCGCGCGAACAGCGGGGAGGCGTGCACGGAGGTGCGGAAGTGACCGGCCGGCCCCTCCGGGCGCCGGTAGAAGCCACCCGGCCCGTACAGCGCCGCCCCGGCCGCCGCGCGCCAGCCGCGCGGGCCCGGGTCCCCGGGGAACGCCCCCGTCGTCTCATCCGTCACGGAGCCAGACTAGGCGCGCAGGTGATCACGGCATCCACCTTGCGGAGTACGCGCGCGGGTGCGGATCGGCCCTCCGGTTGACCCCTACACGCACCCGGTTTCCCTACGCTGGGTTACGTGCAGCGCCTCTATGACTTCCTCCGTCGCCACCCGACCTGGGTCGACACCTTCTGGGCCGTCGTCCTGTTCGGGATGTCCGGCCTGAGCGAGGTCAGCTGGGACGGATCGCCGCATCACCACGGGTCGCTGCCCGCCGGTCTGGCCGTGTCCGCCGTCCTGTCCGTGGTCGTGGCGCTGCGCCGCCGTTTCCCGGAGCCGATGCTGCTGGTCGCCCTGGTGACCGGGCTGGCCCAGCTCGTCCTGGACGTCGAGACGACCGTCGCCGACTTCGCCATGCTGGTGATCACGTACACGGTCGCGGCGGTCGGCGCGCGCTGGGCCTCCCGGCTCGCGCTCACCGTCAGCCTCTGCGCGGCGACCGCGGCCCAGATCCGCTGGCCGCAGGAGCAGGCCAGTTTCGGCGGGCAGATCGCCATCGCGGTGTTCCAGACGGTGCCCTTCGCCCTCGCCTGGGTGCTCGGTGACTCCATGCGCACCCGGCGCGCCTACTTCGCCCAGCTGGAGGAGCGCGCGGCCCGCCTGGAGAAGGAGCGCGAGGCGCAGGCGAAGGTCGCGGTCGCCGCCGAGCGCGCCCGCATCGCTCGCGAGCTGCACGACGTGGTCGCGCACAACGTGTCGGTGATGGTGGTGCAGGCCGACGGCGCCAACTACGTCATGGACACCGCGCCCGACCAGGCGAAGAAGGCCCTGGAGACGATCTCCTCCACCGGCCGCCAGGCCCTGGCCGAGATGCGCCGCCTGCTGGGCGTGCTGCGCACCGGCGAGCACCAGGAGACCGGGGAGTACGTCCCGCAGCCCGACGTCGGGCAGATCGACGACCTGATCGAGCAGTGCCGCAGCTCCGGGCTGCCGGTCGACTTCAAGGTGGAGGGCACCCCGCGCCCGTTGCCCAGCGGGGTGGAGCTGACGGCGTACCGGATCGTGCAGGAGGCGCTCACCAACACCCGCAAGCACGGCGGGCCGGGCGCGGGCGCGAGCGTACGGCTGGTCTACTTCGACGACGGCCTGGGCCTGCTGGTCGAGGACGACGGCAAGGGCGCCCCGCACGAGCTGTACGAGGAGGGTGGCGCCGATGGCCGGGGGCACGGCCTGATCGGCATGCGCGAGCGCGTCGGCATGGTCGGCGGCACGCTGGACGCGGGACCGCGCCCCGGCGGAGGATTCCGCATCAGCGCCCTGCTGCCGCTCAAGCCGGCGCACTGATCTCGGCGCACGCCCCCGCGCGCCCCACCGCACCATCAAGACGGCAACCGAAAAGACACGGAAGAGGACCCATGACGATCCGCGTGATGCTCGTCGACGACCAGGTGCTGTTGCGCACCGGGTTCCGGATGGTGCTCGCCGCCCAGCCGGACATGGAGGTCGTCGCGGAGGCGGGCGACGGCGTGGAGGCCCTCCAGGTGCTGCGGTCCACCGCCGTCGACGTCATCCTGATGGACGTCCGGATGCCGAAGCTGGACGGCGTGGAGGCCACCCGGCGGATCTGCTCCGAGCCCGACCCGCCGAAGGTGCTCATCCTGACCACGTTCGACCTGGACGAGTACGCCTTCTCCGGGCTGAAGGCGGGCGCCTCCGGCTTCATGCTCAAGGACGTGCCGCCCGGCGACCTGCTGGCCGCGATCCGCGCCGTGCACAGCGGTGACGCGGTCGTCGCGCCCTCCACCACCCGGCGGCTGCTGGACCGCTTCGCGCCGATGCTGCCCTCCACCGGCAAGGAGCCCCGGCACAAGGAGCTGGAACGGCTCACGGAGCGCGAGCGCGAGGTCATGGTGCTGGTCGCGCAGGGCCTGTCCAACGGCGAGATCGCGGCCCGGCTGGTGCTGAGCGAGGCGACGGTGAAGACCCACGTGGGCCGCATCCTGACCAAGCTCGGCCTCCGGGACCGGGTGCAGGTGGTGGTCCTGGCGTACGAGACGGGACTCGTGCGCGCGGGCGGCCACGGCTGACGGAAACGGCCGGCTCCGGGCGGTGGCCCGGCGCGGGGCGCCCTGGCGGGTTGCGGCCGGTGGTTCGGGCGATGTTCTCGGCGGGTTGTGGCTGCTGGTTCGGGGGGTGTTCGCGGCGGGTTGCGGCCGGTGGTTCGGCGCGGGATGTTTTCGGCCGGTCCCGGGCCGGTGGGTCAGCGCAGGACGCCCTCGATGAAGTCGCTGCCCAGCCGGGCCACCGCGGTCAGGTCCAGCTGGTGCTGGACGTACCGGCCGCGCCGGCAGTCGGTGATCAGGCCCGCCTTCTTCAGCACCGACAGGTGCCGGGATATCTCGGGCGCGGTCATGCCGTGCGCCTCGGCCAGCTCGCTGGTGGTGTGCGGGGAGCGCGCCAGGTGCCGGCACAGCCGCATCCGCACCGGGTGCGCCAGCGCTTCCAGCCGGCGCGTGAGCTGCTCCACGGACGGGGCCTGCGGCCGGGGACCGCTCGCCGGATAGGTGATCGTCGGCTGCCAGCCGTACCGGTGCAGGACCATCACGTGCGGCCAGCCGAGGCTGGTCGGCACCAGCACCAGGCCGCCGTCGCCGGTGGCGGTCCGGCCCACCAGGAGCTTGTCGACCGTGATCACCCGGCCCTCCTCGTCCAGCGACACCGCCCCGGACAGGGAGCCGAGGGCTTCCCCGAGCCCCTTGCGGCGCAGCAGCTCGGTCTTGTGCCGGGCGTCCGCGGCCAGCTGGGGCTGGATACGGGCCCAGGTGTCGGCGAAGAAAGCGTCGTCGCAATCGAGCATCAGCTGCCGGAACCAGGCGCGCACGGCCGGCGGGTCCGACAGCAGACGGCGGGTGAACCGCTCCTGCACGGACCCGCGCGCGGCGGCCAGCTCCAGGGAGCGCCGGCGCAGCTCCGGATCGTCCAGCGGACCGGCCTCCTGGACGTCGTAGCGCAATTGGCAGGTGAACTCCAGGGCCGCGTGGACGAACTGCTCGTCCGTCAGCTTGTCCAGCAGGTCCAGCTCTTCGGCGAGCGTGGCCCCGGGCATCGCGCGCCCGCCCGGGATGCCGGCGAACGGCGCGAAGACGTCCGAGAACGTCGAACGCCACAGGAAGTCCGCCTCGCACAGCCGGTCGGCCAGGCAGGGCTCCAGCCGGGAGGAGACCGCGGTCGCCCAGCCCCGCAGGTCGGGATGGTGGCCGGGCTCGCTCAGCGCGTGCAGCGCCATCCCCAGCTCCGCCAGCGGAGACGGCACGACGGCGACCCGCTCCAAGGGCAGTCCGGTGATGTCGATGGTCACGCTCATGCCCCCATCGTGCACCCGCCCACTGACAACGCCTCCGTCGATTGACGGCTGCTGTCAATCGACGGGACAACCGCACGGGACGGACAGCAGGCTGAGGGCACCGGGGCAGCCGCGGAGCCCGATCAGTCACCCGGTCAGCCACGTCCCGAGAAGGCGGTCCGCCATGAGCATCACCCAGCAGTACCTCCTCGACAGCTACCGCGCCCACCGGCACGGCGAGCCCGAACCGCCCGTGCCGGGCCGGCACGACCTGGCCGCGCTGCGTGAGGTGCGGGAGTACCGGCGCTTCAGCGCCGTCGTCGCCGAGCGCCCGGCCCGCGGCCGGCTGCGGTACGCCCTGCGCCGGTGGCTGAGCCCGAGAGCGCTGTGACGGCCCGCGCGGTCCGCGGTCGCGGCGGCCGGGCCACCGGAGAACGTGTCACCGACGGTCGTGTCACCGACGGCCCCGCCACCGGAGAACGTGTCACCGACGGCCCCGCCACCGCCCGCCGCCGCGCTGCCGTGGTGTGCCACGGTTCCGGCCCGCGGGCGCGGCAGCGCACCCGCCCCCGCCGACGGCCTCTTCCGGGCACCGGGCGCACCGGGCAGGCACGGTCAGCCGCCGGGCAGCCGGCGGGCGAAGTCGGCGACGGCTGCCCGTACGTCGTCCGCCGTCCAGCCCAGGCCCTCCGCGCGCACCGAGACCTCGGTGGACGCCAGCCCCGGCCCGCCCTGGTCCCAGGGGTCGGTGAAGAGGAACGTGCCCGTCGCCTCGGCCTGGGACACGGCGGCCTCCATCAGCACGTCGGCGTCGTACGGCAGCCAGACCCGGAACTCGTGGGTGTGCGGCTCCTCGGGGTGCACACGGGCCCACGGCACCCCGGCCGCCACGAAGCCCTCGCGCAGGGCGGCGGCGACCACGCGCGCGTGTCGCACGTAGTCCGGCAGCCGGGGCAGCTCGCGCTCCAGCCCGACGAGCGCGGACAGCACGGTGGGGAACTGCTGGAAGACCGCGCCGCCGTACCGGTGCCGCCAGGTCTTGGCCTCCTCCACCAGCGTTCCCGGGCCGGCCAGCGCGGCCCCGCCGAAGCCGTCGAGTGACTTGTAGAACGACACGTAGACGCTGTCGGCCAGGCCCGCGATCTCCGCCAGGGACCGGCCGAAGTGGGGCGTGCACTCCCACAGGCGCGCGCCGTCGAAGTGCACCACCGCGTCGCGCTCCCGCGCGGCCTCGACGACCTCGGTCAGCTCCTCCCAGGTGGGCAGCACGAAACCGGCGTCCCTCAGGGGCAGTTCCAGCATCAGCGTCCCGAAGGGCTCGGGGAAGTCGCGTATCTCGGCCGCCGTGGGCAGCCGGGGCGCCCCGGTCACGCGCACCGGCCGCAACCCGCTGACCTGGCTGAACGCATGCCGTTCGTGCACCTCGGGGTGGGCCAGGGCGTGCAGGGCCACCGTGGGGTCGCCGGTGCGGCCCGCCCAGCAGCGCAGGCCCACCTGCTGGGCCATCGTGCCGGTCGGGAAGAACGCGGCGGCCTCCGTGCCGAGCAGGTCCGCGACCCGCTGCTCCAGGTCCTCCACGATCCCGTCGCCGTACATGTCCACGTACCGGTCCAGGTCGTACACCTCGGACGCCGCGTCCAGGTCCGCCAGCCGCTCGCGGACCGTGCGCCGGAAGCCCGGCCGCCACAGCACCCGTTCCGCCGCCGCGAAGGCGGCCCGGCGCCGCTCCCGCATCCGCTCCGCCGCCGTGGGCTCCGCGCCCGCCGACCGGTCGTCGTCCTCGTGTCCGTCCGGTACCACCGTGTCAGTCATGGGCGGATCATGCCGTCCCACGCGCGCGCGGGCAGTCGGATTTCCGTGCCGGAGGGTGTGGACAAAACCACAGCCTGTGGACAACCGGCCGCCGCCCCACCCGATAGCGTTAACATGACGAGAAATCGTCCGGTACCCAGAGCGGACTGGAACGGGAAGGCCGCCGTCGCGTGAGTACAGTCCACCAGCCAGACCTCAAGGACCGCCCCGCGCGGCTCACCGTCGGTGTCGTCGGCGCCGGCCGCGTGGGCCCCGCGCTGGCCGCGTCCCTCCAGCTCGCCGGGCACCGCCCGGTGGCCGTCTCCGGGGTCTCCGACGCCTCCCGCAGGCGCGCCGAGGCCATGCTCCCGGACGTCCCGCTGGTGCCGCCGGCCGAGGTGCTCCAGCGCGCCGACCTGGTGCTGCTCACCGTCCCCGACGACGCCCTGCCCGGCCTGGTCGCCGGCCTCGCCGAGACCGGCGCGGTGCGGCCGGGACAGCTGCTGGTGCACACCTCCGGCCGGTACGGCGCGAAGGTCCTGGACCCCGCCCTGCGCGCGGGCGCGCTGCCGCTGGCCCTGCACCCGGCGATGACCTTCACCGGCACCCCCGTGGACGTGCAGCGCCTGGCGGGCTGCTCCTTCGGCGTCACCGCGCCCGAGGAGCTGCGGCTGGCCGCCGAGGCCCTGGTGATCGAGATGGGCGGCGAACCGGAGTGGATCAGCGAGGAGAACCGCCCGCTGTACCACGCGGCCCTCGCCCTCGGCTCCAACCACCTGGTGACCCTGGTCGCCCAGGCCATGGACCTGCTGCGCACGGCCGGCGTCGGCGCGCCCGACCGGATGCTCGGCCCCCTGCTCGGCGCCGCCCTGGACAACGCGCTGCGCTCCGGCGACGCCGCCCTGACCGGCCCGGTCGCCCGCGGGGACGCCGGCACGGTCGCCGCGCACATCACCGAGCTGCGCAAGCACGCCCCGCAGACCGTGGCCGGCTATCTGGCGATGGCCCGCGCGACCGCGGACCGCGCGCTGGCGGCCGGCCTGCTGAAGGCGGAACTCGCCGAGGACCTCCTCGGGGTACTCGCCGACGGGGGCCACCCGGACCAGGGAGACGACGGCACGACCGGCACCGAGGGGAACGACCGATGACCACCGCCCTGCTGAGCACCGCCGAAGAGCTGCACGCGCGCGTGCGCCACGGCCGCCGCGCCGTCGTGATGACCATGGGCGCCCTGCACGAGGGCCACGCGACCCTGATCCGCTCCGCGCGCGAGATCGCGGGCCCGGACGGCGAGGTCGTCGTCACCGTCTTCGTCAACCCGCTCCAGTTCGGCGCGGGCGAGGACCTGGACCGCTACCCGCGCACCCTGGACGCCGACCTGGAACTCGCCGGGCGGGCCGGCGCGGACGCCGTGTTCGCGCCCTCCGTGGACGAGGTGTACCCCGGCGGCGAGCCCCAGGTGCGGGTCTGCGCCGGGCCCATGGGGGAGCGCCTGGAGGGTGCCGCGCGGCCCGGCCACTTCGACGGCATGCTCACCGTCGTCGCCAAGCTGCTGCACCTCACCCGCCCCGACGTCGCCCTGTTCGGGCAGAAGGACGCCCAGCAGCTGGCCCTGATCCGGCGCATGGTGCGGGACCTGAACTTCGGCGTCGAGATCGTCGCCGTACCGACCGTGCGCGAGGAGGACGGGCTCGCCCTGTCCAGCCGCAACCGCTACCTGTCGCCGGACGAGCGCCGGACCGCGCTCGCGCTGTCCCGCGCGTTGTTCGCCGGCCGGGACCGGCACGCGGCCCAGGAGGCGCTGCGCGCGCGGGCCCGGGAAGTGCCCTCCACGCACGCGCGTGCCGAGGCGCTGAGCGCCATAGGCGAGTCCCGCGCGGCGGCCGACGCGCACGCCGTGGCCACCGCCGCGCCCGGCGGCCCGGCGGCCGTGCGCGCCGCCGCCCGCCAGGTGCTGGACGAGGCCGCCCGCCTCGACCCGCCGCTGCGGCTGGACTACCTGGCGCTGGTCGACCCCGCCGACTTCACCGAGATCGGCGACGACTTCACCGGCGAGGCCGTCCTCGCCGTCGCCGCCCGGGTCGGCTCGACCCGGCTGATCGACAACATTCCCCTCACCTTCGGAGCCGCCTCGTGACCAGCACAGGCATACGACTGCACGCTCCCGCCCCGGGCTGGGCCATCTCCGCGGACGTCGTCGTCGTCGGCTCCGGAGTGGCCGGCCTGACCGCGGCCCTGCGCTGCCAGGCCGCCGGCCTCACCACCGTCGTGGTCACCAAGGCCCGGCTGGACGACGGCTCCACGCGCTGGGCGCAGGGCGGCATCGCCGCCGCCCTCGGCGAGGGCGACACACCCGAACAGCACCTTCAGGACACCCTCGTGGCCGGCGTGGGCCTGTGCGACGAGGAGGCCGTGCGGATCCTCGTCACCGAGGGCCCCGACGCGGTCCGGCGGCTGATCTCCACCGGCGCCCACTTCGACACCGACGACGAGGGCGACATCCACCTCACCCGCGAGGGCGGCCACCACCGGCGCCGCATCGCGCACGCCGGCGGCGACGCCACCGGCGCGGAGGTCTCCCGCGCCCTCGTGGCGGCGGTCCGCGCGCGCGGGCTGCACACCATCGAGAACGCGCTGGTCCTGGACCTGCTGACGGACGCCGACGGCCGTACGGCCGGTGTCACCCTGCACGTGATGGGCGAGGGCCAGCACGACGGCGTGGGCGCCGTGCACGCCCCCGCGGTGGTCCTCGCGACCGGCGGCATGGGCCAGGTGTACTCCGCGACCACCAACCCGTCGGTGTCGACCGGCGACGGCGTGGCGCTGGCGCTGCGCGCGGGTGCCGAGATCTCCGACCTGGAGTTCGTGCAGTTCCACCCGACCGTGCTGTTCCTCGGCGCGGACGCCGAGGGCCAGCAGCCGCTGGTCTCCGAGGCGGTGCGCGGCGAGGGCGCCCACCTGGTCGACGGCGACGGCGTGCGCTTCATGGTGGGCCGGCACGAACTGGCCGAGCTGGCGCCGCGCGACATCGTCGCCAAGGGCATCCTGCGGCGGATGCTGGAGCGGGACGCCGAGCACATGTACCTGGACGCCCGGCACTTCGGCGCCCGAATGTGGGAGCAGCGCTTCCCGACCATCCTGGCCGCCTGCCGCGCCAACGGCATCGACCCGGTCACCGAGCCCATCCCGATCGCCCCGGCCGCCCACTACGCCTCCGGAGGCGTCCGTACCGACGCCCACGGCCGCACCACCGTGCCCGGCCTGTACGCGTGCGGCGAGGTGGCCTGCACCGGCGTGCACGGCGCCAACCGGCTCGCCTCCAACTCCCTGCTCGAAGGGCTCGTCTACGCGGAGCGGATCGCCGCCGACATCGCCGCCGAGCGGGCGGCGGGCGGCCTGCACGCGCGCGTGCCCGTGCCGGTCCCGCAGCCGGGCCAGCCGGACCACCCGCTGCTCGCCGCCGAGACCCGGTTCGCCATCCAGCGGATCATGACCGAGGGCGCGGGCGTGCTGCGTTCCGAGGAGTCCCTCGCCCGGGCCGCCGGAGAGCTCCAGCGGCTGCACACCGAGGCCCGCCAGGCGCTGGAGGAGAACGGCAAGACCGCCGAGCCCGGCGTGGACACCTGGGAGGCCACCAACCTCCTGTGTGTGGCCCGGGCCCTGGTCGCCGCCGCCCGGCTGCGCGAGGAGACCCGCGGCTGCCACTGGCGCGAGGACCGCGCCGACCGCGACGACACCCACTGGCGGCGCCACATCGTCGTACGGCTCAACCCCGACCGGTCGCTGGCCGTACGCACCACCGACACCGCAGACTTCCCCCCTACCCGGCAGACCCAGCGCCCCCAGGAGCAGTGACAGACGTGAGCACCGACGACCTTCCTCTCGCCCCCACCGGAGGCTGCGGCGACGGCTGCGGCTGCGGCGCCGAGGGCGACGAGGAGTACCTGGAGTGCGGGCTTGACCCCGCGCTCGCCGAGCTGCTGACCGCCGCCGGGCTCGACCCCGTCGAGGTCGAGGACATCGCCACCGTCGCCATCCAGGAGGACCTGGCCGGCGGCGTGGACGTGACCACGGTCGCGACCATCCCCGAGGACGCGGTGGCCACCGGCGACTTCACCGCACGCGAGGCGGGCGTCGTGGCCGGCCTGCGGGTCGCCGAGGCCGTGCTCTCCGTGGTCTGCACGGACGAGTTCGAGGTCGAGCGGCACGTGGAGGACGGCGACCGCGTCGAGGCCGGGCAGAAGCTGCTGTCGGTCACCACGCGCACCCGCGACCTGCTCACCGCCGAGCGCAGCGCCCTGAACCTGCTGTGCCGGCTGTCCGGCATCGCGACCGCCACGCGCGCGTGGGCGGACGCGCTGGAGGGCACCAAGGCGCGCGTGCGCGACACCCGCAAGACGACTCCGGGCCTGCGCGCGCTGGAGAAGTTCGCCGTCCGCTGCGGCGGCGGCGTCAACCACCGCATGTCGCTGTCCGACGCGGCTCTGGTGAAGGACAACCACGTGGTCGCCGCCGGCGGCGTCGCACCGGCCTTCAAGGCCGTACGGGAGGCCTTCCCGGACGTGCCGATCGAGGTCGAGGTCGACACCCTGCACCAGCTGCGCGAGGTGGTGGACGCGGGCGCCGACCTGATCCTGCTGGACAACTTCACGCCCGGCGAGTGCGAGGAGGCCGTCGGCATCGTCGGCGGCCGGGCGCTGCTGGAGGCCTCCGGCCGGCTGACGCTCGCCACCGCGCGCGCGTACGCCGACACGGGCGTGGACTTCCTGGCCGTCGGCGCGCTCACCCACTCCTCGCCGATCCTGGACATCGGCCTGGATCTGCGCGAAGCGGAGTAACGCCCATGCTGCTCACCATCGACGTCGGCAACACGCACACCGTCCTCGGCCTGTTCGACGGCGAGGACATCGTCGAGCACTGGCGCATCTCCACGGACGCGCGCCGCACGGCGGACGAGCTCGCGGTGCTGCTCCAGGGCCTGATGGGCATGCACCCGCTGCTCGGCGAGGAACTGGGCGACGGCATCGACGGCATCGCGATCTGCGCGACCGTGCCGTCGGTGCTGCACGAGCTGCGCGAGGTCACCCGGCGGTACTACGGCGACGTACCCGCCGTCCTGGTCGAGCCGGGCGTGAAGACGGGCGTGCCGATCCTCACCGACAACCCCAAGGAGGTCGGCGCCGACCGGATCATCAACGCGGTCGCGGCCGTCGAGCTGTACGGCGGCCCGGCGATCGTCGTCGACTTCGGCACGGCGACCACCTTCGACGCGGTCTCCGCGCGCGGGGAGTACGTCGGCGGGGTGATCGCGCCCGGCATCGAGATCTCCGTGGAGGCGCTGGGCGTCAAGGGCGCGCAGCTGCGGAAGATCGAGGTGGCCCGGCCGCGCAGCGTGATCGGCAAGAACACGGTCGAGGCCATGCAGGCGGGCATCGTGTACGGGTTCGCCGGCCAGGTCGACGGGGTGGTGGACCGGATGGCCCGGGAGCTGGCCGACGACCCGGACGACGTGACGGTGATCGCCACGGGCGGGCTCGCTCCGATGGTGCTGGGGGAGTCCTCGGTGATCGACGAGCACCAGCCGTGGCTGACGCTGATCGGACTGCGCCTGGTCTACGAGCGGAACGTGTCCCGGCTCTGAGGAGGCGCCGGCGAGACCGCCGGCCCGCCCCGGGGCGCCCGGCGGTCTCGCCGGTGGCCCCGGACGGGGGAACCACGGAGCGACACGCAGCGACAAAACACCCCTTTCGGTCACTTTTGTCCGATTAGCGATAGCGTCGCCGCATGCCCACGCCATACGGATCCCGCGGCGGCATGGCGTTCGGCGCGGAGGAGCTGCGTGTGCTCCGCCGCGCCCTCGCCCTCGCCCTCCACCCCGGCCACGCCTCCGCCGAGGACGTGCAGGACTGCCTCCGGCTCGCCGAATCGCTGGACGAGGCGCTGAGCGAGGGCGCCAGACTGCGCGCCTTCCTGGTGGCCGACCTGGGCCGGTACCGGGCCGCTCTGCCGGGTACGGCCGCCGGTTATCTCGCCCTTCTGGAGGAGGCCCTCGGGGCCGGGCACCGCCCGACGCCGGACGATCTCGCCGCGCTGCGGGCGCTGCGCGGGAACCGGGTGGCGGCGGTGCTGCTGGACCGCTGCCAGGCGCTGGCCGAACAGGACGTACGGGCGCGGTTCGCCCAGGGCGCGCGCAGGGTGCCGGCGCCCGCCGTGCCGCCCGCGCGGACACGCCTGCTGGCCCTCGCGGGCGGCGCGGGGGAGCCCGGGGCGCGTCGGGACGACGGGGCGGCCGAGGAGCCGCCGACGCCTCCGGCGGAGCGGCCGGGTGCGGAACCGGGGAAGGGGAAGCCGGGGGAGCCGAAGCGGCCCATTCCCACGCCGGGGGAGGTCTTCCCGCGGCGCAAGCCGATGCCGCCGGCCGCTCCGCAGCAGCTGGCCGCGGTCTGACCCGGCTTCCGGCCGGGCACGTTGTTCCCACCGGCACCACCCGTGCGGCTTTCGCGGCCGGGTGCGGGCGGCTCCGCCGGGAGTTGGGCGCCGTCGGTCGGTGCGGGTCGGTGGGTGGTGGGCTTTCCCGCCCGCGCCGCGCCTGTGCGGGTTGGTGTGGTGGGGGCGTCGGGGGCTGGTCGCCGCCGGCGGGTGCGGGGTGGTGGGTTTCGCTGTCCGCGCTGTCCGCGCTGTCCGCGTCGTCCGCGTCGGCCCCGTGTCGGTTCGTGACCGGCTCCGGGTGGCCTTGCCGGGGGGGGCTTGTCGCCGTTGGCGGCCGTGGCCTTTGGTGAGGGATTGGCGGAGTGCTGGTACGCCGGCTGGCCGGGACACGTGGTGCGGGGTTCGTGTACCCCGCCCCTTTCGCCCGTTCCGCCGTGGCTACTCTGGAGGGCATGGACTACGTCTCCGCGCTTGTGCCGCCGGTCGTCATGGCCGCGTTCTTCATCGGTGTGGTCAGGGTGATCGTGAAGACCCAGGGTGGGGCCGCCAAGACCAAGGAGGACGCGGCCGTCGACGCCGCGCTCGCCCGCACGGACGGTGCGCCCGAGAGCCCCGCCGGCGCCTGAGCAGCCCCCGGCCGGACGGACAGAGCCCCGGCCGAGCACCCGCCCCGGTGATGCGGGCCCGCGACGCGGAGGGCCCGGCCGTGGTTCCCGCCCGCGCTCAGCCGCCGGTGTCCCCTCGGCGGTGATCCCGGCGTGCCCACCGCCACCAGGCCCGCTCTTTCCGGCCATGCGCCCTTTTTGTTCTGGTTTGTAGTCTTAGCGCACGTCCGGCACGCCATCGGGCGGATCTCCCACTATTGTTCTGAGCTGTGCCTCGCCCATTGGGAGAACTCGAAGACGCGGTCATGACGCGGGTGTGGAAGTGGAACCGCCCGGTGACCGTTCGAGAAGTCCTGGAAGACCTCCAGCAGGAACGGTCGATCGCGTACACCACCGTGATGACCGTTTTGGACAATCTCCATCAGAAGGGCTGGGTGCGTCGTGAGGCGGAAGGCCGGGCCTATCGATATGAGGCCGTGTCGACACGCGCCGCGTACGCCGCGGCCCTGATGAACGACGCCTGGTCCCAGAGTGACAACCCGGCCGCCGCTCTCGTCGCCTTCTTCGGCATGATGAGCGAGGAACAGCGTCAGGCCCTCAGAGACGCCGTACGCATCGTCCAGGGCCCGGAAGAAACCCGGGAAGCGCCCGAAGCCCGGCAACCCCGAGCCGCCGAAGCCCCGCAAGAGGAGAACCCCGGCTCGGCGGAGGACGCCGACGGGCGATAGCGTCCGCTCATGTCAGCAGAGCGTCCCGAAGTCTCCGCAAAAGCCATCACCGTCCGGCGGGCCCGGACCAGCGATGTCCCGGCCGTGCGCCGCCTCCTCGACGCCTACGTCCGCGACCGCATCCTGCTCGACAAAGCGACCGTCACGCTTTACGAGGACATCCAGGAGTTCTGGGTCGCCGAACGCGATGACAACGCCGAGGTGGTCGGCTGCGGCGCGCTGCACGTCATGTGGGAGGACCTGGCGGAAGTGCGGACTCTGGCGGTGAAGCCCGGCCTCAAGGGCGCCGGCGTGGGCCATCAGTTGCTGGAGAAGTTGCTGGAGACCGCACGCTGGCTCGGCGTTCGCCGGGTTTTCTGCCTGACCTTCGAAGTGGACTTCTTCGGGAAGCACGGCTTCGTGGAGATCGGCGAGACGCCGGTCGACACCGATGTCTACGCGGAGCTGTTGCGTTCCTATGACGAGGGCGTCGCGGAGTTCCTCGGTCTCGAACGAGTGAAGCCGAACACCTTGGGCAACAGCCGGATGCTTCTGCATCTGTGATCGCCAATGCCCTGGTGCCCTATGTCCGAAACGCGCATGTTTCCGGGCGGGGCCGGGGTGCCGAGGTGCCGCCGAGGGTTTGTGTTTTTCCGGCAAAAGCGGTTTGCTTTCCGACGTACTGCAGTACTGCATATAACAGGGGCGGCGAAACGGCGGACGCCGCACACCCCTGGTCCTCAACGTTATCGATGAAAGGAAATGCGGTGGCACAGAAGGTTCAGGTCCTTCTTGTCGACGACCTCGACGGCGGCGAGGCGGACGAGACCGTGACGTTCGCGCTGGACGGCAAGACGTACGAGATCGACCTCACGACCGCCAACGCGGACAAGCTGCGCGGTCTTCTGGAGCCCTATGTGAAGGGCGGACGCCGTACCGGTGGCCGTGCTTCCGGCGGGCGTGGAAAGGCGCGTGCCGCTTCCGGCGGCAACCAGGACACCGCGGCCATCCGCGCCTGGGCGAAGGAGAACGGTTACGAGGTCAACGACCGCGGCCGTGTTCCCGCGTCGATCCGTGAGGCCTACGAGAAGGCCAACGGCTGATCCCGCCGGCCGGCGGGGCGCCCGGCGCACCCGCGCCGCAGCCGGACCCGGTGACAGTGCGCTGCCACCGTGTCCACCAGCCGCACCAGATCGGGGGTGCTCCCCTCGCGCCCCACGGCCGGAGCGGCCGTCGTACCCGGCATGCCCGGCATGGCCGGCAGCGAGGTCTCGACGGCCTCGCGTCCCGGCCCGGGGGGCCGCAGCCACACAGCGGCCCCCTGCGCTGACGCCGGCCGCCCGGACGCGGCCCACGCGGGGCCGGCCGGTGTCGGAGCCTCCAACGCGCCGCCGGGCCCCAGGGCCCGCAGGTCCAGGGAGACCGGGCCCCACTCCAGCCACTCCAGCAGTCCCGGCAGCTCCTCCGCGCTGCCCGGGGCCACCAGCAACTCCATGCGGTCGCCCCGGAGGATCACCGGGGAGCCCGGCGCGAGATGCCGGAGCGCTCGCGCGCCCGCCTCGGCCGGCACCTCCAGCACGTCGAACCGCACCCCCGTGACCAGCCGCAACGGCCGTCCGGGCGCGGTCGGCCAGCCCAGTTCCTCCTCGTACCAGCGCCGGGCCCCGGTGTCCGGACCGACGTCGGTGCCGGGACCGCCGGTCGCCGGTGGGTCCGGGGCGGCGGAGGGGCGGCGGGGGAGGGGGAGCACGGGTGTCGCGGGGACCGGGCCAGCCATGCCAAGTGCAACCGCCGCAGCGGCATTCGGGTTACGCTGGGTGCCCCAACGGCTGCGCTCAGTGCCGGAGGAGGGGGTGCGTGGGGGTCCGGGGAGGCGCAAGGCTGTTCGCCCATAGCGGAGGGAACCGGTGCGCGCGGCATGGAGTGTCAGTCCGTGCGGGTAAGACATCCCTAGTGGGAGGGGGCGACACGCAGGACGGGCCGTCTCACGTTCGCCAACGGCGTACTGGCGAGTGGGGTAACTGCCTGGCCTGCGGGAACATCGTCTCGCACCATCGGGTTGGAGCAGATGTCGGCGCACACGGTCAGGAGGCCATCGACGGTGTCGGCAGTTGGAATGAGCGGTCCCCGCTTGCGGGACTAAGCTGCGGAAGGACAGGGAGGGGAAGTTCCCCCCACTGCCTGACCGCTCTGAGGAGCGATTAACGATGTTCGAGAGGTTCACCGACCGCGCGCGGCGGGTTGTCGTCCTGGCTCAGGAAGAAGCCCGGATGCTCAACCACAACTACATCGGCACCGAGCACATCCTCCTGGGTCTCATCCACGAGGGCGAAGGTGTCGCCGCTAAGGCCCTGGAGAGCCTCGGCATTTCGCTTGAGGCGGTCCGCCAGCAGGTGGAGGAGATCATCGGTCAGGGCCAGCAGGCCCCGTCCGGCCACATTCCCTTCACCCCCCGTGCCAAGAAGGTCCTGGAGCTGTCGCTCCGCGAGGCCCTTCAGCTGGGCCACAACTACATCGGCACGGAGCACATCCTGCTCGGCCTGATCCGCGAGGGCGAGGGCGTCGCCGCCCAGGTCCTGGTCAAGCTGGGCGCAGACCTCAACCGGGTGCGGCAGCAGGTCATCCAGCTGCTCTCCGGTTACCAGGGCAAGGAGACCGCCACCGCGGGCGGCCCGGCCGAGGGCACCCCCTCGACCTCTCTCGTCCTGGACCAGTTCGGCCGGAACCTCACCCAGGCCGCTCGTGAGTCCAAGCTCGACCCGGTCATCGGGCGCGAGAAGGAGATCGAGCGGGTCATGCAGGTGCTGTCCCGCCGTACGAAGAACAACCCCGTCCTGATCGGTGAGCCCGGCGTCGGCAAGACCGCCGTCGTCGAGGGCCTCGCCCAGGCCATCGTCAAGGGCGAGGTGCCCGAGACGCTCAAGGACAAGCACCTCTACACCCTGGACCTCGGCGCCCTGGTCGCCGGCTCCCGCTACCGCGGTGACTTCGAGGAGCGCCTGAAGAAGGTCCTCAAGGAGATCCGCACCCGCGGCGACATCATCCTGTTCATCGACGAGCTGCACACGCTGGTCGGTGCGGGTGCCGCCGAGGGCGCCATCGACGCCGCGAGCATCCTGAAGCCGATGCTGGCCCGCGGCGAACTCCAGACCATCGGTGCGACCACGCTGGACGAGTACCGCAAGCACCTGGAGAAGGACGCCGCCCTGGAGCGCCGCTTCCAGCCCATCCAGGTCGCCGAGCCGTCCCTGCCGCACACGATCGAGATCCTCAAGGGCCTGCGCGACCGGTACGAGGCGCACCACCGTGTCTCGATCACCGACGAGGCCCTGGTCCAGGCGGCCACCCTGGCCGACCGCTACATCTCGGACCGCTTCCTGCCGGACAAGGCGATCGACCTGATCGACGAGGCCGGCTCCCGGATGCGCATCCGCCGGATGACCGCTCCGCCGGACCTGCGCGAGTTCGACGAGAAGATCGCCGCCGTCCGCCGGGACAAGGAGTCCGCGATCGACTCGCAGGACTTCGAGAAGGCCGCCTCCCTGCGCGACAAGGAGAAGCAGCTCCTGGCCGCCAAGGCGAAGCGGGAGAAGGAGTGGAAGGCCGGCGACATGGACGTCGTCGCCGAGGTCGACGGCGAGCTGATCGCCGAGGTCCTCGCGACGGCCACCGGCATCCCGGTCTTCAAGCTGACCGAGGAGGAGTCCAGCCGCCTGCTCCGCATGGAGGAGGAGCTGCACAAGCGGGTCATCGGCCAGAACGACGCCGTCAAGGCGCTGTCGAAGGCGATCCGCCGTACGCGCGCGGGCCTGAAGGACCCGAAGCGTCCGGGTGGTTCGTTCATCTTCGCCGGCCCCTCCGGTGTCGGTAAGACCGAGCTGTCCAAGGCGCTCGCCGAGTTCCTCTTCGGTGACGAGGACGCGCTGATCTCCCTCGACATGTCGGAGTTCAGCGAGAAGCACACGGTCTCCCGCCTCTTCGGTTCGCCCCCCGGCTACGTGGGCTACGAGGAGGGCGGTCAGCTGACGGAGAAGGTCCGCCGCAAGCCGTTCTCGGTCGTCCTGTTCGACGAGGTCGAGAAGGCCCACCCGGACATCTTCAACTCGCTGCTGCAGATCCTGGAGGACGGTCGGCTGACCGACTCCCAGGGCCGGGTCGTGGACTTCAAGAACACGGTCATCATCATGACGACCAACCTCGGCACCCGGGACATCTCCAAGGGCTTCAACCTCGGCTTCGCCGCCGCGGGTGACACGAAGACCAACTACGAGCGCATGAAGAACAAGGTGTCGGACGAGCTGAAGCAGCACTTCCGCCCCGAGTTCCTCAACCGCGTCGACGACGTGGTCGTCTTCCCGCAGCTGACGCAGGAGGACATCCTGCGGATCGTCGACCTGATGGTCGGCAAGGTGGACGAGCGCCTGAAGGACCGGGACATGGGCATCGAGCTGTCCCAGTCCGCCAAGGAGCTGCTGTCCAAGAAGGGTTACGACCCGGTGCTGGGCGCCCGGCCGCTGCGCCGCACGATCCAGCGCGAGATCGAGGACACGCTCTCGGAGAAGATCCTCTTCGGCGAGCTGCGTCCCGGTCACATCGTGGTCGTGGACACCGAGGGCGAGGGCGACGCCGCCACCTTCACCTTCCGCGGTGAGGAGAAGTCGGCCCTGCCGGACGCCCCGCCGATCGAGCAGGCCGCGGGTGGGGCTGGTCCCAACCTGAGCAAGGACGCGTAAGCCTCCGGCGGTTCAGCCGGGTGAAGGGGCCGGTGCCTTCGGGCGCCGGCCCCTTCAGTCTTGTTCGAGGGTGACTTCGGCGTGGGGGAAGAGGGGCTCGAAGTGGGACACCGGGACGGAATCGCCGAGGCGTGCGGTCAGGACCACCGTGTGCAGGCCGGGCAGCCGGGCTGCCAGAGCGGACAGGTCCTCGGCGCTGATCGTTGAGGAGGCGCGCAACCGCTGGACAACCGGGAGTTGCGGCATGGCGTCCAGTGAGCCCGGGAAGCCCCAGGGGAAGCTCCCGGTGAGGTGGAGTTCGGTCAGACTGGGTAGTTCGGCGACCCGCCTCCAGTCGGCGGCCGTCAGTTCCGTGGTCAGCGGTCCGAGACTCAGCGTGTGCAGTCCCGGCCAGTGCTCCAGCCCGCGCAGCCCTGTGCTGTCGGTGCTGTGCTCGCCGAGGTGCAGGAACCCCAGCGGCGCGTCAAGCGGCAGGGTGTCGCGGAGGTCGGTGCCCGGCAATCGCTGGCGCACGTCGAGCCTGGTGAGCGACCTCAAGGCACGCAGCCCGGTCGGATCGGCGATGCCGGAGCAGCCGAACTGCGTGAGCGGCAGCTCGGCGAGGCGTTCCACACCGCCTGCCGCAGGGCAGTCGTGCACTATCAGCCTGAGTAGTGAGCGAATCGGCGACAGGACGCCCAGATCCGTGAGATAAGGGTTGTCCGCCAGGATGAGTAGCTCGGGTGCCGGTGCTGCGGCGAGGATGTCTTCGACCTGGTGTCCACCTTGGAAATGCAGGGAGCGCCACGGGCGCATCCGGGACAGAGTCGCGCGCTGTACCGCTGACTCGCAGGTCAGCACGAGGCGTGTACGGTCCAGATGGTCCAGGACCTCCGCCGCGTAAACACCGGCGTCGAAACGCCACCACGTCCCCACCAGTTGCCGCCGTACGTTCAGGTCCGGATGCTTCCGGAACCGTCGCAGTACCGCCAGCGCCCCCTCCGGCTCCTCCTCGCCGAGCAGGGACGCGGTGACCGTGACCCCGTGTGCCTCCTCGGCCGTCAGGCCCTCCGGGCCCGGCAGCAGTTCCAGCACCAGGGGGCCCGCCTTCGCCAGGGCCTTCGCGTCCTCTGTCGTGCGGGGTGGGATCAGCGCGCTCGCCCGTTCCTCGATCTCCGCCCGGACGCCCGGGTCCACCGCCGTCGCGTGTTCCAGGCAGGCCAGGGCCAGCAGGGTCAGGCGAGGGGTGTCACGGGCCAGCAACCGCCGGAGGACCGAGGCCCGTTCACGTGGTCTCGCGTGGGCCACCGCCATGCGGATGACGTCCTCCCACTGGGTGTCGTCGGCGTGGCTGACGAGGACATCGAGGTGGCCCTCCTCCACCGCGTAGCGGGCGCCGAGGTAGTCCTGGAAGGTGCGGTGGACGAAGTCGACCACGCCCTCCGCCGGCTGTCGCAGCAGGCCGCTGCGCAGCAGCAGCGCGCGCAGTACCGTCGCCGCGTCCCCGGACGCCGACGCGATCGTGGGGAGGCAGCGTTCCACGATCCCCTCGGCCGTGTCGAGGTCCATCTCCGTGCGGCCGCTCAGCACCAGCGCGTACGCCAGTCGCTGGAGCAGCTCCAGCTGCGCCTCCTCGCCCAGTTCGGTGCCCATGCCCCGCTCCCGGTCCCGGCGGGCGAGGAGCATGGTGAGGGCGGCGTCGTACAACTCCTTGCGGCCGGTGGGGAGGTAGCCCCGGCGCTCGCGGTGCAGGGCGCAGATCAGGCCGCACATCAGGGGGTTGGTGGCCAGCCGGGCCAAGTCGCGCTTGGTGCGCAGGGAGTCCAGGAGCGGCTGCTCGTACTCCGGTGCCCGCGCGGCCTCGTGCCAGCGGTGCACGAACGTCGCCACCTCGGCGCGGCGCATCGGGGCCAGGGTCAGTTCCCGGAAGCCCTCCTCGGCCAGCCAGTCGGGGCGTACGGCGGTCGGGCGGGAGGTCAGGAGGGCGGCGTTGCCGGGGTAGGCCGCGAGCAGGGAGCGCAGCCAGTCACGGGTGCGGTGGCGGTCGGCGGCCGGGATCTCGTCCAGGCCGTCGACCAGGATCAGGCCCCGGCCCGCGGCCAGCACGCGCTCGGCCCAGCCCTGGGGCGGGGTCAGCGGACAGCCCACCGCCGCCAGGAAGCCGTCCGGCGCGGGCAGCGGGCCGGTGCGGATCAGGGTGCGCAGTGGCAGGACGTACGGGATACGGCCGGCCTCGCGGGCCGCGGTGACCGCCAGCCACTGCACCAGCGTCGTCTTGCCGGAGCCGGCGTCCCCGCGCAGCAGTACCCGGGAGCCGCCGGTCAGCGCCTCCTCGGCGGGCAGCCGGGCGGGCGTGGCGGGCGGGTGCCCATGGGGCTCCAGGCCGGACGGCCGCTCGTCGTCGGTGGTCGCCTCCAGGCTCAGATAGGCGACTTCGAGCGGCCAGCGGTCGGGGGAGTCGCGCAGGTCGACGCCGTAGATGGTGATGTGGTCGTGGCGGTCGGCGAGATAGGGGAGGTAGCGGCGTTCGAAGGCCGCGTCGCGGGCGTCGGGGCGCGGGGTGCGGGCGATCAGCTCGTCCACCTTCGCTATGAGCTCCGCCTGCGCCCGGCTCTGCTCGACCAGGGTGCGGGCCACGAAGGTGGACCTGCGGGTGAAGAACTCCAGGATGTGCAGGCAGGCCCACTCGGTGGCGGAGTCCAGGAATGCGTGGGCGTCGGCGGACAGGCCGTCCGGCGGCGGGGCGTGGCGCAGCAGCAGCCGGGCGAGTTCCGCGCTGCCGAGCCGTACGGCCTGCACGTCGTCCGTCTCCAGGTCGCCGAGGGCGAGCAGGCGGCGGGCGAGCGCGTCGGCCACGGCCGCCCGCTCGTCGGCGGGGAACGGGGGCTCGCCCGGCGATTCCACCGCCTGGGTCACGATCCGTTCGGCGAGCCGGTGGACCTCCTTCTCGCCCAGCGTCCGCTTCTCGCCCCGGAACGACACCAGTGCCGACAGCCGTACCGGCCGGTCGACCAGGCCCGCGCCCGGACCGTCCTGGACGAACAGCTTCCGCACCAGCGGGCCGATCAAGCCGGAGACCAGCTTGCCGCCCAGTACGACCGGCTCCATCCGTCACCCCCGTGTGCATACCGCGTACGGAGGGAGCCTAGCCAAGGGTGCGCGGCGAGGGTTACGACAACTGGCCGTCGTAGTCGGGCAGCTTGAAGGTCTTCTCGGCGTGCCCGCCGGAGAGGTCCGTGGCGTTGTTGCCGATGTTGGCGATGATCGTGTAGCCGTCGTTCTCGATGCCGACGCGCTGGGCGGTCTTGTAGGCGGCGACGTCCTTGAAGAGGTCGGTCAGGCCGCGGACGTGCAGGCCGGAGACCTCGTAGCCGTCGTGTTCGAGGTTGTACTCGGTGGGCCAGTACAGGACGCCGGGGCGGGCGGTGACGAAGAAGAGGGAGACGCCGTGCTCCTGGGCGTAGCGGGCGGCGTCCAGGACGGGCCGGTTGGCCGGCTGGGGGTAGCTGAAGCCGAAGTCGGTCTCCAGCGCGGTGTTGTCTATGTCGAGGACGATCGCCTGCTTCTCGCCGGGCCGGGCGGCGGCGATGCGCTGCTTCAGGTAGGGCAGGGCCTGGTCCATGACCGCCTGGCAGTCCTTCTGCCAGGTGGCGTAGTCGACCTTCGCGGCGGTGGCGGCGGTCACGGAGGCGGCCGGGGCGGTGGCCGCGGAGCGTGCCGTCGGCGTGCCGTCCGCCGCCTGTACGGCCGGGGCGGTCTGTACGGCCAGGGCGGCCAGCGCGGCCACGGAGACGGCGGTCACGGAGCTGCGGCGCGCCCAGGGGCGTCTGGTCATCGGTGGGGGTCCTCTCACGTCCGGACGCGCGTCCGTACGCGTCCTGAATGTCAGGGGCATGATCTGAGCCGAGGGTGGCGCGAGAGGAACCGTAGGGTTACCGGACGGTAGGTGAATAGAGGTCTGCGTCACAATTCCGAGTTCGCCGGGTTATCCGGCCGGTGATGTGCCGCACAGGACGTAAGTCACCTACTAAGGCACCTGGTGGATGGAAATAGGGGCATAAAAGGGACTTTTGTCATCTAAATCATGGGGGGCGGTGAAGGGAACTTCGACGTCAGGGGCGGTGTCCGCCCGAGTGGGACCGTGCCGGGAATTGGCCGTTTTGGTAGGCATCTACTACTCGGCGCCGTAGATGAGCCCTTTGTCAGGCTTCGGGGTGCTCGGTTACCAAGTAATGGCCGCTCCGGTGGATGTCCTCGTGGACGTCCGCGCACCGGGTGGCCGACCAGTCCCCGAATTCACGAGGTCACGATGTTCCGACGCTTCACGTCCCGCTCCGCCCGTATGTCCTCGCTCCGCACCCGCGTGGCCGTCCTGGCCGCCGGTTTCGGCGCCACGGCCGTGCTGGGCACCGGGGTCGCGAGCGCCGCCACCGCGTCCGCCACGTCCTGGGTCGACCCGGTGAAGCACTACACGCTCTCCGCCGGCTACATGCAGGCCGGCAGCCACTGGGTCGCCAAGCACAGCGGTCAGGACTTCGCCGTGCCGACCGGCACCGAGGTCGTCGCCGTGCACGGCGGCACCGTCGTCAAGGCCGGCCCCAACGGTGCCGGTGACGGCCCGGCGTACGGCAACGCCATCGTCATCAAGCACGGCAACGGCACCTACTCGCAGTACGCGCACCTGTCCCGCATCGACGTGCGGGTCGGCCAGGTCGTGGCGACCGGCCAGCACATCGCGCTGTCCGGCTCCACCGGCAACTCCACCGGCCCCCACCTGCACTTCGAGATCCGCACCACCCCGAACTACGGCTCCGCCGTCAACCCGGCCGCGTTCCTGCGCGCCCACGGGGTGAAGGTCTGACCTAGTCCCCCTTGTGGCGGGCGTGTTCGTGCGCCTGCCGGATCATGTCCAAGGCGACTTCGAGAACGGCCTCGCGCTTCTTCTCGGAGTCGCCTTCGAGGTCCCGCATCACGAACATCCCGGCGTGCAGCGTGAACATCGCGCTGACCGAGCGGACTTGGTCCACCAGCTCCGCGTCGGGGTCGATGAGGATGTCCCGCAGCCCGCGCATCCAGTCCTTGAAGGTGTCGCCGATGCGCAGTTCGCGGACCGTCGCCTGGTTCTCCTGCATGAAGCGGAAGAGCGGTTCCGCGCCCGCGAGCGCCTCGCCGTAGCGGCGGATGATCTCCTCTTTGGTCTCCAGGGTGCCCGGCTGTCGTCTGCCCCACTCGATCAGGTCTTCGATCGGTTTCGTCAGGTCCTCGAAGAGGCTGACGATGATCTCTTCCTTCGTCTTGAAGTGGTAGTACAGCGCCGCCTTGGTGACGTCGAGGCGCTCGGCGATCTCCCGCAGGGAGGTCTTCTCGTATCCCTGCTCCGCGAAGAGCCCGAGGGCAACGTCCTGGATGCGCTGGCGGGTGTTGCCGCGGCGCTGCTGCTTGGTGCCGTCCATGGTGCCGCCCATCCTCGTACTCCTCGGGCCTCCATGGAAACTTACTTGACGCCCGGCTAGTAATCCCTCTAGCGTCCCAGTGTACTGAGAGCTAGCCGGGCGGCAAGTAAGTGCCGCCCCGGGGGGAACGGAAAGACGATGGCGGACACGGCGGACCGCGTCATAGCGGGCAAACGCCCCCGAAGCGTGCGAGTGGTGCTGCTCGCGCTCATGATCGCGATGATGCTCGCGATGCTCGACAACATGATCGTCGGTACGGCGATGCCCACGATCGTGGGCGACCTGGGCGGCCTGGAGCACCTCTCCTGGGTCGTCACCAGCTACACCCTGGCCACCGCGGCCTCCACGCCGGTCTGGGGCAAGGTCGGCGACATGTACGGGCGCAAGGGAGCCTTCCTCGGCTCCATCGTGATCTTCCTCATCGGCTCGGCGCTGAGCGGTATGGCCCAGGACATGGGCCAGCTGATCGGGTACCGGGCGGTGCAGGGGCTCGGCGCCGGCGGTCTCATGGTCGGCGTCATGGCGATCATCGGTGACCTGGTGCCGCCCCGGGAGCGGGGCAAGTACCAGGGCATGATGGCCGGTGTCATGGCGCTGGCCATGATCGGCGGGCCGCTGGTCGGCGGCACCATCACCGACAACTGGGGCTGGCGCTGGGCCTTCTACATCAACCTGCCGCTGGGCGCGATCGCCCTCGTGCTGGTCACCGTCGTGCTCCAGCTTCCGAAGAAGCGGTCCAAGGCGGGCATCGACTACCTGGGCGTCGTCCTGCTGACCGTCGGCATCACCGCGATCGTGCTGGTCACCACCTGGGGCGGCACCGAGTACGCCTGGACCTCCGCGCGGATCATGGAGCTGACCGGCATCGGTGTGGCCGCGCTGATCGGGTTCGTGTTCTGGCAGACCAAGGCCGCCGAGCCGGTGGTGCCGCTGCACATCTTCAAGAGCCGCAACTTCACCCTGATGGCCGTCATCGGCTTCATCACCGGCTTCGTGATGTTCGGCGCCACCCTCTTCCTGCCGCTGTACCAGCAGGCCGTGCAGGGCGCGTCCGCGACCAACTCCGGTCTGCTGCTCCTGCCGATGCTCGGCGCGATGCTCCTGACCTCGATGGTCGCGGGACGGATCACCACCAACAGCGGCCGGTACAAGGTGTTCCCGATCGTCGGCGGTGCCCTGATGATCGTCGGCCTGTACCTGATGTCGACGATGGACACCGGCACGACCCGGTTCGTCTCCGGCGTCTACATGGCCGTGGTGGGCGCGGGCATGGGCTGCCTGATGCAGATCACCATGCTGGTCGCGCAGAACAGCGTGCAGATGAAGGACATGGGCGTGGCCTCGTCCTCGGCCACCCTGTTCCGTACGCTCGGTTCCTCCTTCGGCGTCGCCATCATGGGCGCGCTGTTCAACCACCGCGTCCAGGACGTCATGGCCGAGCGGGCCGGCGCGATCGGCGCGCAGATCACCGCCAAGTCGGCGCAGCTGGACGCGGACAGCCTGGACAAGCTGCCGGCGGCGGCCCGCGAGGCCTACCAGCACGCGGTGTCCTCGGGAACGCACTCCGCGTTCCTGCTCGGTGCCGTGGTAGGGGTGCCGGTGCTGATCGCGGCCCTGTTCGTCAAGGAGGTGCCGCTGAAGGGCGGTCCGAAGGCGGCCGACGAGGGCGCCGACGCGGCACCGCAGCCGATGGCCGAGGCCGTCTGACCCTCCCGGTCCGGAAGGCTCCGGCGGGCGCGTGTCCGCCGGAGCCGCCCCTGTCCCTGAGACCCCGGTCTTACAGGTCCCCAGTCGCGAAGGCCCCGGCGCGTGTCCGCCACCGGGGTCTTCGGCCGTTTTCCGGGGTCTTCGGCCGTCTCCCAGGGCGGTGGAGACCTGAGGTGTCCCTCGCGTCGCCGTGCGGGTCAGCGCAGTGTGTAGCCGCCGTCGGGGTACAGCGTCGAGCCGGTCGTGAAGCCGTTGGTGAACAGGAACACCACGGCCTGCGCGATCTCGTCCTCCGTGCCGAGCCGGTGCAGCAGCGTGTCCCCGCGGTACTGCGTGAACGCGGCCTCCCGGTCCGCGGCGGGACGGCCCGCCCACAGGTTGCCGTCGACGGTGCCCGGCGAGACCACGTTGACCCGGACCGGCGCCAGCTCGACCGCCAGGCCGCGCCCCAGCCCCTCGATCGCGGCGTTGCAGGCCGCGTAGGCGGGCGCGGGCGCCGGCGGGCGGGCACCGGCCGCGCCGGACATCAGGACCACCGAGCCGTCGGCGGACAGTTTCGGCGCGGCGTGCCGGACGGCGTGGTACTGCCCCCAGAACTTGGAGACGAACGGGCTCTCGGCGTCCTCGTCGCTCAACTCCAGCATGGGGCCCACCCGGTAGGAGGCGGCGGAGGTGAACAGGTGGTCCACCCGCTCCAGCGGGGCGAAGAACGTGGCCAGCGAGGCCCGGTCGGTGATGTCCACGGTCCGCCAGGAGGCCGCCGGTCCCAGCCGCCGCGCGGCGTCGGCCAGCCGGCCCGGTGTCCGCCCGCCGAGCACCACCTCGGCACCCGCCGCCACGACCTGGTGCGCCACCCGCAGCCCGATGCCCGAACCCCCGCCGATCAGGACCACGGTGCGCCCCCGCAGGGCCGGGGTGCCTGGCACGGGCCCGGGGGAGGGGACGGGACTGCTCATCGGGGGCTCCGTTTCCGTGGGCGGACGGGGTCGACCGTGATCAACTGGCCCGCGCCCGGCGGTATTCCGCGTCCCCGACGCGCTAACCCGCCCCGGACACCGGCAGCACCGGATAGCTGCCCGTGTTGGTCGGGGCGTGCTCCGGCAGCCACAGGACGGCCACCGCGCCCTCCGCGGGCAGGCCGGCGGGGATGCCCACGGGGCGTACGTTGCGGAAGGTCAGCCGGGCGCCGAGGACCCGGGCCTGGCCGGCCGCGATGGTCA
The DNA here is from genome assembly GCF_016860525.1 of Streptomyces rubradiris. NCBI lineage: Bacteria > Bacillati > Actinomycetota > Actinomycetes > Kitasatosporales > Streptomycetaceae > Streptomyces > Streptomyces rubradiris. Next base: position 3,625,864 of record NZ_BNEA01000015.1, on the reverse strand, counting down.
GCCCCAGCCCGTGTCCCTGCCCGGCGCGGTCCTTGCTGCCGGTGCGGAACCGGCTCGGCCCCTCGGCCAGCAGTTCCTCGGGGAAGCCGGGGCCGTGGTCGCGCACCCGGATGACCCGGCCCTCCACGCTGACCTCGATCGGCGGCCGGCCGTGCCGGGCGGCGTTGGCGAGCAGGTTGAACAGCACCCGCTCCAGCCGCCGCGGATCGGTGGTGACCTCGGACTCGTGCACCACGTGTACGGCGATGTCCGGGTCCTTGGCCGCCACCCGGCGGGCCACGAACTCGCCCAGCATGATGTCCTGGAGTTCCGCCCGCTCCGAGGCGCTGTCCAGCCGGGCCACCTCCAGCACGTCCTCGACCAGCGTGCGCATCGCCTTGGCCCGGTCCAGGACCAGCTCCGTGGGCCGGCCGGGCGGCAGCAGCTCGGCCGCCGTCAGCAGCCCGGTCACCGGGGTGCGCAGCTCGTGCGCGATGTCGGCCGTGACCCGCCGCTCGGCCTCCAGCCGCTGCCGCAGCGCGTCCGCCATGGCGTCCACCGCGCGTGCCAGATCGTCGGTCTCGTCCCGTACGACCCCGCCGATGGCCTCCCGCACCCGCACGTCGGTCTCGCCCTTGGCGACCCGGTTCGCCGCCGCCGCGGCCTTGCGCAGCCGGCGGGACAGCTGGCCGCCGATCAGCACGCCGAGCGCGCTGCCGCCGAGCACCACCGCGACCGAGCCGATGACCAGGGCCTGGTCCAGGTCCCTGAGCATGTCGACGCTGCGGTCGGGCAGGTGCATGTGCACGGACAGCACATGCCCGCCCTTGACCGGCACGGCCGCCCAGATGTCCGGGTCCGTGCCGTGCCGGGAGACGTCACTGGCCCGCCGGCTGCGCCCGACGCTCTCGCGCAGCGCGTCCGGCAGCTCGGGGTCGTCCACCTTGACGTAGGGGAAGACCGGTCCCCGGTTCAGCTCGTAGTTGCGCTGGGCCAGCACCAGCCGGTCGTTGGCCAGCTCGCGCGCGTTGTCCAGCATCGAGACCCGGGCCGCGTTGTGCACGACCAGGCTGAGCACGACCGCCACCAGACCGGCCACCAGCGCGATCGCCGCGCTCAGCTTCCATCTGAGCCCCGTGCGCAGTCCCGCGCGCTCCATGCGCCGGACCGGGTGCCGCAGGATTCCCCGCATACCGCCCCGCTCAGGCCTTCAGCTTGTAGCCGAAGCCGCGGACCGTCTCGATCCGGTCCTGGCCGATCTTCTGCCGCAGCCGCTGGACGTGCACGTCCACGACCCGGGTGTCCCCGCCCCAGCCGTAGTCCCACACGCGTTCCAGCAGCTTGTCGCGGGAGAGCACGGTGCCCGGCGCGGAGGAGAACTCCAGCAGCAGCCGCATCTCGGTCGGGGTGAGCGCCACCGGTTGCCCGGCCCGCCGTACCTCCATGCCGTCGGTGTCGATCTCCAGGTCCCCGAAGGCCAGCGTGCCGGTGACCGCGGCCCCGGACTCCTGCGCCCGCTCCCCGCCCGCGTGCCCGAAGCGGCGCAGCACGGCCCGGATCCGGGCGACCAGCACGGCACCGTCGAACGGCTTGGTCACGTAGTCGTCGGCGCCCGCCTCCAGGCCGAGGACGACGTCGATGGAGTCGGCGCGCGCCGACAGCATGATCACCGGCACGGTGGACTCGTCCCGGATCCGCCGGCACAGGCTGACCCCGTCCAGGCCCGGCACCATGACGTCCAGCAGGGCGATGTCGGGACGGTTCGCCCGGAACGCCTCCAGGCCCGACAGGCCGTCGGGCATCGCGGTGACCGCGAAGCCGTCCCGCTCCAGGGCGAGCTGGGTGGCCTCGCGGATGACGTCGTCGTCCTCGACGAACAGGACGTGGGTCTGGTCTGCCATCCCGGTGCTCTCAGTCCTCGTGGTGTGCGTGTGGGGGATCAGGTGCTCGGTACGGGCCGCGGGGACCCGTCGGCGGACTTGCCGTACTCGTTGCGGGTGGGTTTGCCCGGGACGAACCGCCCGGACTTCCAGGTGTAAGGGGTCACGACGTCCCCGGACGGGCTGGAGATCGGGTCGTCCTGCTCGTAATACTGCCTGGTCACCGACAGGGTGCCGCGGTCGATCTCCGCGTAGACCGGGGACTCCTCGCTCTTGAAGACGTTTCTGAACACGCCGTCGTCGTCGCGGTACACGTACGAGCCGATGCCGACCCAGTCCGCGCAGGTCATCACGTTGATGACGACGTCGTCCACCGGGGCGTCGGTGAGATCTCCGTACGAGACGTCCACCTGGTAGTCGTCGCCGTCGCACGGCTTCAGCTCCCGTTTGACCGCCGGCGACACCTGGGGGTCGCGTTTGAGCAGCGCCACGGCGTCCACCCGCCGGAACTTGCCGAAGGCGCTCGCCGAGGGGGAGGCGCCGGCCACCGCCGCGGCCGAGGCGTGCGCCGGGCCCTCGTCCCGGGCGCCGGTGCCCCCGCTGCCGCAGGCGGCGAGGAAAAGGGCGAGGGCGGCGAGCGCGGCCCCCACCGCGATCACCGCCTGTGAACTCCTACGGACCCCTTCGGGTCCGGCCCCGGTCAGGCCGCGCAACGCTCCCGCTCCTCACGCTCCAGCGCGCGTGCGTCCAGATCGCGGGCCTCCAGCTCCTCCCGGAGCCGGGCGAGCGCCCGGTGCAGCGTGCTCTTGACCGTACCGGCCGACATGCCGAGGGCCGCGGCCGTCTCCTCTGTGGACATCTGCTCCCAGTGTCGCAGCACCACGACACTGCGCTGCTTCGGTGCGAGCACCTTCAAGACGTCCATCAGCAGGGCCCGGTCGGCGTGCTGCTCGGTGGAGTCGTCGACGGAGGCGTCCGGCAGCTGCTCGGTCGGCACCTCTTCCAGCTTGCGCGCCCGCCACCACTCGGTCCGCGTGTTGATCATGACCCGGCGCAGATAGGCGTCGGCGAGCCGCTTGTCGGCTATGCCCTCCCAGCGGCCGTACGTGCGCACCAGAGCGGTCTGCAGCAGGTCCTGGGCGTCGACCGGGTCCGGGACCAGCCGGCGGGCGCTGCGCAGCAGCGCGTCCTGCCGGGTGCGGACGTACTCCTCGAACTCGAGCACCTCGCCCTGCGCCATGATCAACCGCCTCCGTTCCCCGTCGTGCCCCCGGCTCGTGCCGGAGGTCCCGCTGTCCCCGCGCCCGGTGGTCCGCCGGGCACGGAGAAGAAGCTACGGAGTGGTTGTCACGGGGCTGTGCGGACCAGCCTGCGGCCGGCAATCGGCTATCCGTCGGTTGTGTAACGGAAGCCGCAACAGGGAAGACAGTGCGGGGATTACGTCCCATTATGGAAGGTTTTGCCGCTTCGGATCCTTCGTAACGGGACGCCGTGGGACTGTGACCTGGCTGTGCGTCAGCCCAGCGGCAGCCGGTACAGACCGCCGGGCAGCGGCTCCACCAGACCGTCCGCGACCAGCCCGTCCAGCGCGCGGGCCCGCTGCACCGGCTCGTGCCACACCCGGTCCAGCACCGCCTGCGGCACCGGCGCGAGCGCCTCCCGCAGCACGGCCAGCAGCTTGCCGCGCACCTGCCGGTCCGTACCGGCGTACGTCTGCCCGCGCCGCGGCGGCCCGGAGTGCTCCGGCTTGCCCGCCAACCGCCAGGCGCACTGCCCGGCGATCGGGCACCGCCCGCACCCCTCGTTCTTCGCCGTGCACACCAGCGCGCCCAGCTCCATGGAGGCGGCGGCCCAGCGCGCGGCGGTCCGCTCGTCCTCGGGCAGCAGTTCCCGCGCCAGGCGGCGCTCGGCGGCCGTGGTCGCGTTCGGCGGGTACTGCACCCCGGTCACCGCCCGTGCGATCACCCGCCGCACATTGGTGTCCAGCACCGGGTGCCGCTGCCCGTACGCGAACGAGGCGACGGCCGCCGCCGTGTACTCGCCGATCCCGGGCAGTGCCAGCAGCTGTGCGTGGTCCGTCGGCACGTCCCCGCCGTGCCGCTCCGTTATGGCGACCGCGGCGCCGTGCAGCCGCAGGGCCCGGCGCGGGTAGCCGAGCCGGCCCCAGGCGCGCACCGCCTCGCCCGGCGCCTCCTTCGCCAGGTCGGCGGGGCGCGGCCAGCGGGCCAGCCATTCCTCGTAGACGGGCAGGACCCGGTTCACCGGGGTCTGCTGGAGCATGAACTCGCTGACCATCACGCCCCACGGGCCCGCCTCCGGGCGGCGCCAGGGGAGGTCACGGGCATGGGCGTCGAACCAGGCGATCACGGGGGCGTGGAGCTTCTCAGTCATGGCCCTTCGATCCTGCCACGGGTGGCCGGGCGTCGTGCGTGAGGGCGCGGTCACCGAGCGTGGCGAAAGACGAAGAACCGTGCCGCCCAACGCAGTTACCAGGATGATGATCCGGAAAAGTTCACTTCGGCGCGGCGGGTGACGCGAGCAAGCGCGGCGATCTCTCGTACAGTTTGCGCGTGGGATCTCTGCGCAATCCGGTCGGGCCGCTTCCCTCCTCCATCTACTGGCGTCGGAGGGTCGTACTGCTGTCCGTGGTCGCCCTGTTGGCGCTCGTGATCACGCTGATCGTCACCACCGGTGGCGGGGGCGGCAAGAAGGACACCACCGGATCCGACGGCAAGAACCCCACGCACGTCATCACGCCCGGACCGAGCCAGTCCGGCCCCGCGATCAGCCAACACCCGGGCGGACGCGACGAGTCGGGCGACGGTGACACCGGCGGCGGAGCGGACTCCGGGGGTTCCGGCGGCGGCGCCACGGGGTCGGCCGGCGGCTCCGGCGGCTCGTCCGGCGCCGGTGGTTCCTCCGGCTCGGCCGGTTCCACCGGTACGGGTACGGGTTCCGGTGCCGCCGTCGCCGCGGGCGACGCGCTCCCCGCATCCTCCACGCTGCCCGACTGCCCTTCCAGCGCCGTGGAGTTCGGCCTGCGCAGCGTGCGCAACTCCTACTCGCCGGACCAGACTCCGACCTTCGAACTCACCGCGAAGAACGGCTCGTCGGCGGACTGCAAGGTCGATCTCGGCCCGAGCCGCGCGGTGTTGACGATCACCCCGGCGGACGGTGACGACACCTTCTGGTCCTCGGACGACTGCCCCAAGGGTCCGGGCAGCCTGGCCTTCCGGGTGCCGGCCGGCCAGAGCATCACCTACACCGTCGAGTGGGACCGCAAGCCGAGCGCCGCCCACTGCGGCACCCCGGCCGGCGGCCCGGCCAAGCCCGGCACCTACCTGCTGGAGGCCAAGGCCCCCGGCCACGGCAAGCTCCAGGCGTCGTTCGTACTGTCGGCGGACTAGGGTACGTAGGCCGCGCCCCAAAGGGGCGCGGGGAACGGCGCGAGCAACCACGACGATCCCGCAGCCGCCGTACGACGCGAGGGCCCGAGCTCTCAGGCGCCCGGCCGAATCTCAGACGTACCGCTCCAGGATCGACGACTCGGCCAGCCGCGACAGCCCCTCCCGTACGCTGCGCGCCCGCGCCTCGCCCACGCCGTCCACGGTCTGCAGATCGTCCACGCTCGCGGCCAGCAGCTTCTGCAGGCCACCGAAGTGCTCCACCAGCCGGTCGATGATCGCACCCGGCAGCCGTGGCACCTTCGCCAGCAGCCGGAAGCCGCGCGGCGAGACCGCCGAGTCCAGCGACTCGGGCGACGCGGTGTAGCCCAGCGCACGCGCCACCGTGCCCAGTTCCAGCAGCTCCGCGTGGGTCAGCGCGTCCAGCTCGGCCAGCGCCTCCTCGACCGTGCGGGACCGCTTGGCCGTCGGCTCGGGCACGTAGTCGCGGACGACCAGCTCGCGGTCCGGCTCGACCCCCGCGATCAACTCCTCCAGCTGGAGCGCGAGAAGCCGGCCGTCGGTGCCCAGCTCGACCACGTACTCGGCGATCTCGGTGGCGATCCGGCGGACCATCTCCAGCCGCTGCGCGACCGCCGAGACGTCCCGGACCGTCACCAGGTCCTCGATCTCCAGCGCCGACAGGGTGCCCGCGACCTCGTCCAGCCGCAGCTTGTACCGCTCCAGCGTCGCCAGCGCCTGGTTCGCGCGGGAGAGGATCGCCGCCGAGTCCTCCAGGACGCGCCGCTGACCGTCCACGTACAGGGCGATCAGCCGCATCGACTGGGAGACCGAGACCACCGGGAAGCCGACCTGCTTGCTCACCCGGTCCGCCGTGCGGTGCCGCGTGCCCGTCTCCTCCGTGGGGATCGTCGGGTCCGGCACCAGCTGGACGCCCGCGCGCAGGATCTTCGACAGGTCCGACGACAGCACGATGCCGCCGTCCAGCTTGCACAGCTCCCGCAGTCGGGTGGCCGTGAACTCGACGTCCAGCACGAACCCGCCCGTGCACATCGCCTCGACCGTCTTGTCCGACCCGAGGACGATGAGACCGCCGGTGTTGCCGCGCAGAACCCGCTCCAGGCCGTCCCGCAGGGGCGTGCCCGGCGCCACGGCGCTCAGCGAGGCGCGCATCAGACCGTCGGAACCGGCACTCCCACCGGACTTGCCGGGAGCCGCTGCCCGGTCGTTGGCTGCCACTGCACTCCTCCGGTCGCAGGTTCTGACGCGCTCCCGCGCCCGCACTCGGTTCGTACGGACGGGCGAGACCAGGGCAAAGTCTACCGGCGCTCCTCCGTCTCCCGTGGGGCCTCTCGGCGACGGGAGCGCGGCAGAACCCGCAGCGCGTCCCCTATGTCGGCGACCTCCAGCACCTTCATGCCGGGCGGCACCTTCCCCGGATCGGAGGGCACGAGGGCGTGCGTGAAGCCCAGCCGGTGCGCCTCGGCGAGCCTGCGCTGCACCCCCGTGACCCGCCTGACCTCGCCGGCCAGGCCCACCTCGCCGATCGCCACCAGGTTCTTCGGCAGCGGGGTGTCGCTGGCCGCGGAGGCCAGGGCGAGCGCGACGGCGAGGTCGGCGGCGGGCTCCGACAGCCTCACCCCGCCGACCGTCGCCGAGTAGATGTCCCGCTTGCCGAGCGCGCTGATCCGGCCACGCTGCTCCAGCACGGCGAGCATCATCGACACCCGCGAGGTCTCCAGGCCGGACGTCGTACGCCGGGGGGAAGGGATCTGCGAGTCCACGGTCAGCGCCTGCACCTCGGCCACCAGCGGGCGGCGGCCCTCCAGGGTGACGGTCAGGCAGGTGCCCGGCACCGGCTCGGCGCGGCGGGTCAGGAACAGGCCGCTGGGGTCGGCGAGGCCCGTGATGCCCTCGTCGTGCAGCTCGAAGCAGCCGACCTCGTCCGTGGCCCCGTACCGGTTCTTCACGCCCCGCACCAGGCGCAGGCGCGCGTGCCGGTCGCCCTCGAAGTGCAGGACGACGTCCACCAGGTGTTCCAGCAGGCGGGGGCCGGCGATGGCGCCGTCCTTGGTGACGTGGCCCACCAGCAGCGTGGACATGCCGCGCTCCTTGGAGGCGCGGATCAGGGCGCCGGCCACCTCCCGGACCTGCGCCATGCCGCCGGGCGCGCCGTCGATCTCGGGCGAGGCGACCGTCTGCACCGAGTCGAGGATCAGCAGGGACGGCTTGACCTCGTCCAGGTGGCCGAGGACGGCGGCCAGGTCGGTCTCCGCCGCCAGGTACAGATGGTCGTCCAGGGCGCCGATGCGGTCGGCGCGCAGCCGCACCTGGCTCGCGGACTCCTCGCCGGTGACATAGAGGGTGCGGTGCTCGGCGCTCGCCGACTTGGCGGCCACGTCCAGCAGCAGGGTGGACTTGCCGACGCCCGGCTCGCCCGCGAGCAGGACCACCGCGCCCGGCACGAGACCGCCGCCGAGCACCCGGTCCAGCTCGGGCACGCCGGTGGTGCGGGCGGTGGCCTGCCGGCCGTCGACCTGGCCGATGGGCAGCGCGGAGGCGCTCACCCGGCCCGGCGCCGTGGTGCGGACCGCGGGCGCGCCGTACTCCTCGACCGTGCCCCACGCCTGGCATTCGGGGCAGCGGCCGAGCCACTTCGCCGTCTGCCAGCCGCACTCCGTGCAGCGGTACGACGGACGGTCCTTGGTGGTCTTGGTACGGGCAGCCATGCGCAAACCGTAGCCCGCGGCACTGACAACGCGGCGGGAACGATCACTTCCCGGCCGCTGCCTACCGGATCGGGCCCTGGAACAAAGCCTTCCTGTCCCCTTATGAGGGATCGTTTCACCCGTATGGATTAAAACTGCTCAAGGTTCCGGAACGAGCACTCCACCGACGCCTACGGTCGCACGGGTGATGAGCAGCAGCCCGGAGACCACCACCCGCACGACGGGGGCGCGCCAGGCGCACAGCGAGGCGTGTGACGCACGACGAGAGGCCCGTGAGGCTGGAGAAGCGGGCGAGGCCCATGAGGCTCGACAAGCACGCGAGGCCCGTGAGGCGCGCGACCGCGCCGCCACGCGCGCCATCGCCCAGCGCCAGCCGACTCGCTACGAGCCGTATCTGGACGGCCTGTTCACCTACTGTCTGTCGGTGCTGTGCGACCACGACGCGGCCACCACCGCCCTCGCCGACGCCCTCACGGTGGCCGAGCGGCGCCGTCACCGCCTCCCCGACTCCGCCGACGACCTCAGAGCCTGGCTGTACGCCCTCTCCCGCTGGGCGTGCCTGCGCAAACTGGCCGAGCCGAAGCAGAAAGGCCAGCGCGCGCACGCGGCTGGACGGGGCGGAGTGGAGAGGGGCGCGGGAAGAGGGGCCGGGGCGGGGGGAGGCGCAGGGGGGTCGTTGGGCGCGAGTGCCGCCGGGGCCGGAGCCGGGGTCGGAAGAGGCGGCGGAAGAGAGGGCGGGAAAGGGATCGGGAAAGCGGCCGGGAACGGCGTCCCGGAGGAGGCGGCTCTCGCACCGGAGGCCGAGGAGCGCAGGTGCCGTGAACTCGCCCTGCTGGCCTGGCCGGAGGCGGCCGGCACCACCCCCGAGCAGCGTGAGGCACTGGAACTCGCCGTCCGTCACCACCTCTCCGCCCACGAAGTCGCCGCGGTCCTCGGCTTGCAGCCCGCCGCCGCGCGCGACCTGCTCGCCTCCGCCGCCTGCGAGGTCGAGCGCACCCGCGCGGCCCTCGCCGTCGTGGAGGCGGGCGGCTGCCCCGGCGTGGCCCACCTCACCGGCGACGGCCGGCTGGTCCTGGGCACCGCCCTGCGCCGCGAGCTGGTCCGGCACGTGGACGACTGTCCGCGCTGCCGCCGTACCGCCGAACGTGCCGTCCCCGGCCGCTGGCCCGGTGCCATGGTCACCCCCGCCGAGCTGCCCGTGCTGGAGGCCCCGCGCGCGGCCCTCCACATGGTCCTGGCGCATCAGCCACGCGCGCGTGGCGCGGCCGTACCCCGTTTCGACCGGCGCGGCTTCCCGATGGGCCCCAAGGACCGGGCGGCCCGCCGCGACCGGTTGCGGGCGCGGGCCGTCACGACGACGGTGGTCGCCACGGTCGTCGCCGCACCGGTCCTGGCGCTGTGGGCCGCGTACCGGGGCGGGCCGGCCGGGGAGGGCGACGGCCCGTCCGCGACCGCGCGCGAGGCACAGGGCCCCGACGCGCTCGGCGACGGCCCGGCCGGGGCCTACGAGAACGCCGGGAGCACCAAGGCCAAGGCGGGCCCGCGTATCCGCAGCGACGGCAAGGCGGACGTCTCCGTGGATGTCGTCAGCGTCGGCGGAAGGGGACGCGGGGACGCGGCACGGCTGACGGTCGGCGCGGCGAACGACGGGGACACCACGCTGATCACCCTCACGGCGTCCCCGGGGTCGTCCGACATCCGCTGGTCGGTCTCCACGTCGGCCGCGTGGCTGTACTTCAGCCGGTCCTCGGGGACCCTCGCCCCCGGCCGGACACTGACGATCAAGGTGTACGTCGATCACCTCCGCGAGCCGTCCGGTCCCTGGCACGCGCGCGTGGCGGTGGCCCCGGCGGGCGCGGTGGTCTCCATCGACGGCTACGGCACGGCACCGTCCCGCCCGGCCCCGCGCCCGCCGGCCACACCGTCCTCTCCGGCCCCGTCGACCCCCGCCACCACTCCGCCGACGAGCTCCACACCAACCCCGGCCCCGACCCCGCTCCCGTCGAGCCCACCCCCGACCACCCCGGAGACCCCGGCCCCGCCGCCACCGGAAACGGAACCACCGAGCCCTTCGGGGAGTTAGGCGGCGGGAAAGCGGAGCGGGTCAGGCCGCCCGTCGGCCAAGGGGCAGGGCCAGGGACAGGCGGGCGCGCTCACCCCTGGCCCCGACCGAATCGACGGCCCCGGCCCACCCGCTCGCCCTCGGGATCAGCTCACCGGGTTCCGCAGGCCCCCGGCTCGCCCGCTCCTGGGATCAGTCCACCGGGTTCCGCAGGCCCCCGGCTTGCCCGCTCCTCGGCTTCAGCTCACCGGGTCCGCAGGATGGGGTGCCACCAGGGGCAGCTGGGAGGCCAGGCGCTGTTCGCAGAGTTCGACCAGGCGGTCGTAGCCGGCCTTGCCCATCAGTTCCGTCAGTTCGGCGCGGTAGGAGACGTAGACCGGCTCGCCCGCCCCGTGGGCCGAGGTCGCCGAGGTGCACCACCAGTGCAGGTCGTGACCGCCCGGCCCCCAGCCCCGGCGGTCGTACTCGCCGATGGACACCTGGAGCACGCGCGTGTCGTCCGGGCGGTCGATCCAGTCGTAGGTCCGCCGGATCGGCAGCTGCCAGCACACGTCCGGCTTGGTCTCCAACGGCTCCCGGCCCTCCTTGAGCGCCAGGATGTGCAGCGAGCAGCCCGCGCCGCCCGCGAACCCCGGCCGGTTCTGGAAGATGCACGAGCCCTGGAACGGCCGCGTCTGCCGGGAGCCCTCCTCGTCCTCGGAGATCCAGCCGCCGCGCGTGCCCTCGTCGTGGTGCTGCCAGATCTCCGGGGTGAGCCGCGCGACGTGCTCGGCGACCCGCTTCTCGTCGTCCTCGTCGGAGAAGTGCGCACCCAGCGAGCAGCACCCGTCGTCGGCGCGACCCGCCTGGATGCCCTGGCAGCCGCTGCCGAAGATGCAGTTCCAGCGAGAGGTCAGCCAGGTCAGATCGCACCGGAAGACCTGCTCGTCGTCCGCCGGGTCCGGGAACTCCACCCAGGCGCGGGCGAAGTCGAGACCCTTCTCGTCGCTCACCCTCGCCTCCTCGGGAGCCATGGCGGACTTGCGCTTTCTGTCCGCCTTGTCGACCTTGCCAGTCTTGTCGGACTTGGCCTTTTTCGTCTTTGGCACCCGTCCAGGGTAAGTGGCCGGGGACCACCGGGGACACCGAGGACGGTGACTCTGGCAGTAGCGTTCCGTACATGAGACTCGGTGTCCTGGATGTGGGTTCGAACACGGTGCATCTGCTGGTGGTGGACGCCCACCCCGGCGCGCGCCCACTGCCCGCGCACTCCCACAAGGTCGAACTCCGGCTCGCCCAGCTCCTCGACGACAGCGGTGCCATCGGCGACGACGGCATAGACAAGCTGATCGACGTCGTACAGGACGCGCTCCAGGCCGCCGAGGACAAGGGCGTCGAGGACCTGCTGCCGTTCGCGACCTCCGCCGTCCGCGAGGCCCGCAACGCCGACGACGTCCTGGGGCGCGTGGCCGACAAGACCGGCGTACGGCTCCAGGTCCTCAGCGGCGCCGAGGAGGCCCGGCTCACCTTCCTCGCCGTACGCCGCTGGTTCGGCTGGTCCGCCGGAAAGCTGCTGGTCCTGGACATAGGCGGCGGCTCCCTGGAGATCGCCTACGGCCTGGACGAGGAGCCGGACGCGGCGGTCTCCCTGCCGCTCGGTGCCGGCCGCCTCACCGCCGGCTGGCTGCCCGGCGACCCGCCCGCCCCGGAGGACGTCCGGGCCCTGCGCCGCCACGTCCGCGCCGAGATCGCCCGCACGGTCGGCGAGTTCGCCCGCTTCGGCGCCCCCGACCACGTGGTGGCCACCTCCAAGACGTTCAAGCAGCTCGCCCGCATCGCCGGCGCCGCCCGCAGCGGTGACGGCCTTTACGTCCAGCGGGAACTCAAACGCCAGTCCCTGGAGGCATGGGTCCCGAAGCTCGCGGGCATGACCGCCGAACAGCGCGCCGGACTCCCCGGGGTGTCGGTGGGCAGGGCCGGTCAGCTGCTCGCGGGCGCCCTGGTGGCCGAGGGCGCGATGGACCTCTTCGGCGTGGAGAGGCTGGAGATCTGCCCCTGGGCCCTGCGGGAGGGCGTGATCCTGCGGCGCCTCGACCACATGGGCTCCGCTTAGCACCCCGGCCCGCTTGGCGCTTCGTATCCGCTCAGCGCTCGGCGTCCGCTTGGCGCCTCGTATCCGCTCAGCGCTCGGCGTCCGCTTGGCGCCTCGCGTCCCCTTGGCGCCACGCATCCGCTCAGCGCTCCGCGTCGGCTTGGCGCCCCGCGCCCGCGTAAACCCTCCCGCGCCCGCACCCCACCCGGGCAAATGGCGAACGTCACAAGGGTGAACGGGCGCACAGCACCCGGGCCGCCCGACGCCGTATGGTGACGAGCGTGGCTGAACCAACGGACGTGCGCATCGCGCTCTCGACCGCCTCCGTCTACCCGGAGTCCACGGCGACGGCCTTCGAGATCGCCGCGCGCCTCGGTTACGACGGTGTCGAGGTCATGGTGTGGACCGACCCGGTGAGCCAGGACATCGAGGCGCTGCGCCGCCTGTCGGACTACCACGGCGTCCCCATCCTGGCCGTCCACGCCCCCTGCCTGCTGATCACCCAGCGGGTGTGGACCACCGACCCCTGGACGAAGCTGACGCGGGCCCGGGCGGCGGCGGAGAAGCTCGGTGCCTCCACCGTCGTCGTCCACCCGCCGTTCCGCTGGCAGCGGCAGTACGCCCGGGGCTTCGTCGAGGGCATCTGGCGGATGGCGGACGAGACGGACGTGCGGTTCGCCGTCGAGAACATGTACCCCTGGCGCTACCGCGACCGCGAGATGCTCGCCTACGCCCCTGACTGGGACGTCACCAACAACGACTACCGGCACTTCACGATCGACCTCAGCCACACGGCGACGGCCCGCACCGACGCCCTGGACATGGTCGACCGCATGGGCGACCGGCTCGGGCACGTCCACCTCGCCGACGGCCGGGGCTCGGCCAAGGACGAGCACCTGGTGCCCGGCCGTGGCACCCAGCCCTGCGCCGAGCTGCTGGCACGCCTGGTGCGCACCGGCTTCGACGGCCACGTGGTGATCGAGGTCAACACCCGGCGCGCGATGTCCGGCGCCGAGCGCGAGGCCGACCTCGCCGAGGCCCTGGCCTTCACCCGCGCCCACCTGAGCGCGGCGGCCGTACGGGTGCCCCGCCGATGACCCCGCCCGGCCCCCCGGCCACGGGCGGCACCGCTCCCCGCCCCCCGGCGACGCACAGCAGTGCCCCGCGTTCTCCGGAGGCGGCCGGCAGTGCCCCGCGTCCTCCGGAAACGGACGACAGCGCCCCCCGTCCCCCCGCCCGCCGCCGGGGCCGCCCCCCGCGGACCGAGTCCGCCGGCACCCGGGACCGCATCCTCGCCGCAGCCCGCGAGGAGTTCTCCGCGCGCGGGTACGAGAAGACGTCCGTGCGTGGCATCGCCAAGGCCGCCGGGGTGGACTCCGCGCTGGTGCACCACTACTTCGGCACCAAGGAGCAGGTCTTCGAGGCGGCGGTCGAGGTCGCCTTCGCCCCCGCGCTGGCCGCGCCCGACGCGATCGCCGAGGGCCCGGCGGACGGCGTCGGCGAGCGGCTGGCCCGGTTCGTGCTCGGCATCTGGGAGGACCCCGCCACCCGGGCCCCGCTGCTGGCGATCGTGCGCTCGGCCGTCGACAACGACACGGCCGCCGCCGTCCTGCGCCGCCTGGTCGCCGCCCAGCTGATGCGCCGCATCGCCGCCCGGCTGGAGCTGCCGGACGCGGAGCTGCGCGCCGAACTGGCCGCCGCCCAGCTGGTGGGCTGTGCCATGCTGCGGTACGTGATCAGGCTGGAGCCGCTGGCGTCGGCGGACCTGGAGCAGATCATCGCCCGCGTCGCACCCGTCGTACAGGTCCATCTGACGGCCCCCTGAGGGGTCGTCCGGAGCCCGCCGTGAAACAGGTGTCCCGGGATTCGGACACCTCGTCCCGCCAGCTGGATGAGCGGCGTACGCTCGACAGAAGGCACACCCGTCTGAAGGAGCGAGCGACGATGCCCGAGCTGAGGTCCCGCACAGTCACCCACGGTCGCAACATGGCGGGCGCCCGCGCCCTTATGCGCGCCTCCGGTGTACCCGGTGCGGACATCGGCCGGAAGCCGATCATCGCCGTCGCGAACTCCTTCACCGAGTTCGTGCCCGGCCACACCCACCTCCAGCCGGTCGGCCGGATCGTCAGCGAGGCGATCAAGGAGGCCGGCGGCATCCCGCGCGAGTTCAACACGATCGCGGTCGACGACGGCATCGCCATGGGCCACGGCGGCATGCTGTACTCCCTGCCGTCCCGCGACCTGATCGCGGACTCGGTCGAGTACATGGTCGAGGCGCACTGCGCCGACGCCCTGGTCTGCATCTCCAACTGCGACAAGATCACCCCGGGCATGCTGATGGCGGCCCTGCGCCTGAACATCCCGACGGTGTTCGTCTCCGGCGGCCCCATGGAGTCCGGCCGCGCCACCCTGGTCGACGGCACGGTCCGCACGCTCGACCTGGTCGACGCGATCTCCGACGCCGTCAACGACAAGATCTCCGACGAGGACATCCTCCGCATCGAGGAGAACGCCTGCCCGACCTGCGGCAGCTGTTCCGGCATGTTCACCGCCAACTCGATGAACTGCCTGACCGAGGCCATCGGCCTGTCCCTGCCGGGCAACGGCTCGGTCCTCGCCACCCACACCGCCCGCCGCGCCCTGTACGAGAACGCGGCCCGCACGGTCATGGACCTCACCCGCCGCTACTACGAGCAGGACGACGACACCGTCCTGCCCCGCAGCATCGCCACCTTCCAGGCCTTCGAGAACGCCATGGCCCTGGACATCGCGATGGGCGGCTCCACCAACACGATCCTGCACCTGCTGGCCGCCGCCCAGGAGGCGGGCGTCCCGTTCGGCCTGGACGAGATCGACGCCGTCTCCCGCCGCGTGCCCTGCCTGGCGAAGGTCGCCCCGAACGTCGCCAAGGACCGCACGTACTACATGGAGGACGTGCACCGCGCCGGCGGCATCCCGGCCCTGCTGGGCGAGCTGCACCGGGCCGGCCTGCTCAACGAGGACGTGCACGCCGTGCACAGCCCGTCCCTGGCCGACTGGCTGAAGACCTGGGACGTCCGCGGCGGCTCGCCCTCGCCCGAGGCGGTCGAGCTGTGGCACGCGGCGCCCGGCTGCGTCCGCTCCGCCGAGGCCTTCTCCCAGTCCGAGCGCTGGGAGGCCCTCGACGAGGACGCCGAGAACGGCTGCATCCGCTCCGCCGAGCACGCCTACTCCAAGGACGGCGGCCTGGCCGTGCTGCGCGGCAACCTCGCGGTCGACGGCTGCGTGGTGAAGACGGCCGGCGTGGACGAGTCGATCTGGACCTTCGAGGGCCCGGCGGTCGTCTGCGAGTCCCAGGAGGAGGCCGTCCAGCGCATCCTCACCCAGGAGGTCAAGGACGGCGACGTCGTCGTCATCCGCTACGAGGGCCCCAAGGGCGGCCCCGGCATGCAGGAGATGCTGTACCCGACCTCGTACCTGAAGGGCCGCGGCCTGGGCAAGACCTGCGCCCTGGTCACCGACGGCCGCTTCTCCGGCGGCACCTCGGGCCTGTCCATCGGCCACGCCTCCCCCGAGGCGGCCTCCGGCGGCACCATCGCCCTGGTCCAGGACGGTGACCGCATCCGCATCGACATCCCGAACCGCACGATCGAGCTGCTGGTCGACGACGCCGAGCTGGCCCGCCGCGAGCAGGCCCTGAACGGCGTCTACGCCCCGAAGAACCGCGACCGCAAGGTCTCCGCCGCCCTGCGCGCCTACGCCGCGATGGCCACGAGCGCCGACAAGGGCGCGGTGCGCGACGTGTCCCGCCTGGGCTGACCGCTCACCGACAAGGGCCGCCTCCCCCGGGAGGCGGCCCTTTCGCCGTCGGCCTCCGCCTCACCAGGCCCCCGGCGCGCGGCCGTCCACGGCGAACACCGTGCCGTCCGGCGCGGTCGCGCAGATCCGGGTGCCCACGGGCACCGGAGCGGGCGGTGTGCTCATGACCCGCGCCGAGTCGGCGCCCAGCCGCGCGGGCGTCTGCCCCACCAGCCGCCCCTTCGCCGCGTCCACGGCGAGCAGCCGGCCGTCGCCCGCGGTCAGGTACACCCGCCCGTTCCGCGCGACCGGCAGCGAGCCACGGCTCACCGATGTCTCCAGATGCCACAGCCGCCTGCCCGCCGCCACGTCCACGGCGTCCAGGGAACCGCCGGTGGCCAGCACGTAGACGACGTCCCCGCGCACGGTGGCGTGCGCCCCGTCAAGCACGGCGGGCAGCGCGACCCGCCGGGTCGCGCCGCTCGCGGGGGTGTAGCGGACGACCTCCCGGGCGCCGTAGCCGCTGTCCATCGCCAGGAAGAACACCGACCCGTCGGCCGCCCGGTCGGCGACCGGCTTGAGCCAGCCGCGCAGCCGCACGTCCCACCGCACCCGGCCGCTCGCCGGATCCACGGCGGTCACCCGGGTGTGCCCGCCGTCGGCGGACGTACGGGTCGCGTAGGCCGAGGTGCCGCCGGGGAACGCGGCGAGGGACGGCGCGCCCTGCCCGGGCACGGCCCCGTGCCAGCGGGTACGGCCGGTCGCGCCGTCCACGCCGGTGACCGTGCCGTCGGCACCGGTGAGCAGCGCCGTGTCACCGGCGTACCGCACGGTCGTGCCCGCGGGCAGCCGGCGCCGCCACACCTCCTCGCCCGTGGCCGGGTCGAGCCCGGCGAGCCGGGAGCCGCCGTCGGTGTACGGCTGCACCAGGCCGCCGGAGACGGCCGGCGGACCGCTCGTGGTCCGGGTGTCCACCGTCTGCCGCCACAGCAGCCGGCCGTCGGCGGCGCCGAGCGCGTAGACGACGCCCGGCCGCGCGCAGAACAGCTTCCCGGCGTCGTACGAGCACTGCGGCATGCCCGCGCCGCCGACCGCGGGCCGGGCCGTCCAGCCGCCGGAAGCCGCCGTCAGGGCCGGCGCGTCCGGCGGAGCCTGATCGTCTCGCCCGGTCACCCACACCGCGGCGAGCCCGCCGGCCAGCGTCAGCCCCAGCACCCCGGCCGTCAGCGCCGCCGCCCGCCCCCGGCCGGGCCGCCACCCCGGGCGCCGCCCGGCACCGGCGGCCACCGGCTCCGACACGGGCCGCGCCGCCACCCGGCCGCGCCCCGGGCGCCACACCCGGCGCCGCCCGGCCGGCGGGGAGTCGGACGCCGGTGCGGGGGTGTCCTCACCCGTCCGCTGTGCCGGTATGAACGCCTGGGTGTCGTACGAGGCCGCCACCGAGCGCAGTTCCCGCATCAGCTCGTCCGGCGTGGGCCGGTCCTCGGGCTCCTTGGCCAGGCACCGCCGCACCAGCGCCGCGAGCCCGAGCGGCACGCCGGTCAGATCGGGCTCGTCGTGGACGACCTGGTAGGCGACGACGTAGGGACTGTCGGAGTCGAACGGGCCGCGCCCGGTGGCCGCGTGCACGATCACCGAGCCCAGCGCGAAGACATCGGCGGCCGGACCGACCTCGCGGGGCCGCCGGAACTGCTCGGGCGCCATGAACGGCGGGGTGCCGATCAGCTTGCCCGTCTCGGTGCGCAGTTCGCTGTCCTTGGGCCGGGAGATCCCGAAGTCGATGACCTTCGGCCCGTCCTCGGCGAGCAGCACGTTGCCGGGCTTCAGATCCCGGTGCACCACCCCGACCCGGTGGATGTCGCGCAGCGCCTCGGCCAGCCCCGCCATCAGCCGGCGCAACTGCTCCGGGGTCATGGGGCCGTTCCGCTTCACGTGTTCGGAGAGGGTCGGCCCGGGGATGTACAGGGTGGCCATCCAGGGCCGCTCGGCCTCCGGATCGGCATCGACGACGGGCGCGGTGAAGGCGCCGCTGACCCGGCGGGCGGCGGCCACCTCCTGCCGGAAACGGCCTCTGAACTCGGGATCCCGGGCGAACTCCGCGTGCACGACCTTTACCGCGAGCTTCATCCCCGAGGTGCTGCGGGCCAGGTGGACGACCCCCATGCCGCCGGAGCCCAGACGGGACTCCAGCCGGTAGTGGCCGGCGTATTCCGGAAGTTCCGCTTCCGCATTCGCTTCCGCGTTCGCTCCGGCGTTGCGCTGTGGCGCCATGGACCACCCCCGTGCTGTTCGTCCGCGCGCGCGACGCACGGAGCCTAATCGATGACTCGTACGGGACTAAGGCGGCTTGCTAGCGTCTGTGCCCGAGTCGCGCACATGGTTCGCGCCGGCTCTCACCGAGTTCGCGAGCGACGGGGGAGGACCACTTTCATGTCTGTCGACACACAAGAGGCCGGAGGCGTGGACGAGGGCCAGGCCGGCCTGACCACGCAGGCGGCCGCGGCCGTACGCACCTACGCCGTCGCCCCGGGCGTCCGGCTGAACGTCCGCAGCGGTCCGGGCACCCAGTACAACCTGGTCCGCGTGCTGCCGGTGGGCGTCCGCCTGCCGATCTACTGCCAGACCCCCGGCACCACGGTCTCCGGCCCCTACGGCACCACCAACATCTGGGACCTCATCGACAACGGCGAGTACGTCTCGGACGCCTACGTCCACACCGGCAGCGACGGCTACGTCGCCCCCCGCTGCGGCTGACGGCGCGCACCGGGCCGGGCCCCGGCCGGGAGTCCGTCCACGGCCGGGGCGATAATCGTGCCCGTGAGCGACGAAACCGGCACCCCGGACAGCGCGGCGGGCTCCACCGGCGACACGGAGCAGGGCGGCGGCCCCCGCCCCGAGCCCCTGCGCTTCTTCGGCACCTCCTGGGTCGGCCACGACAACGGCTACGCGGCCCGCCGCGCCGGGGTCGCCATCGGCTCCCTCGCCGCCGCGGCCGTCTCCTGCCTGGTGCTCCGCCTCGCCTACCAGGGCATCCGGATCGCCGACACCGGCCCCTTCGTGAGCGTCCTCATCGTGGTGATGTTCGCGATCTGCAGCGCGTTCGCCTTCCGCAACACCTGGGAGGGCTTCGGCAAGCGGCACGACCCGCAGCGCCAGGCCTCCCTGCGCGGAATGCTCGCCATCGGCTTCGTCGGCTCCCTCCTCGCCTACTTCGTCCGCTCCCTCATCGAGGCACCGGGCGAGAAACTGCACCGCGAGGAGTACGAGAAGGCCCGCGAGGCCCACGCCCGCCGCGCCACCCGCCGCACCGGCAACCCGTCCCGCAAGAAGCGCCGCCGCTGAACCGCCGCCCGGGCTTTCCGCGCATCACCGGGATGCCGTAGACCTGAGCACATGACAGCCGCCCCGCCGCCGCCCGCCGACCCGCAGGCCCAGCACACCGCCCGCGCCGGTTCCTTCAACGCCGTCGCCGCCCGGTACGCCGCGAACCGGCCCTCCTATCCGCCCGCCCTCCTCGACGCCGTCGAGGAACTGGCCGGCCGCCCCCTGTCCGGCGCCAGGGCCGTGGACGTCGGCGCCGGAACCGGTATCGCCAGCACCCTGCTGCACGCCCGCGGCGCCGACGTCCTCGCCGTCGAACCCGGCGCGGGCATGGCCGCCGAGTTCCGCCGCGCCCTGCCGCACATCCCGCTCGTCCGGGGCGACGGCAACGCCCTGCCCGTCGCCGACGCCACCGCCGACCTGATCACCTACGCCCAGGCCTGGCACTGGACCGACCCGGCGCGCTCGGTGCCGGAGGCGCTGCGCGTCCTGCGCCCGGGCGGCGCGCTGGCCCTGTGGTGGAACACCAACGCCCTGGACGTCGACTGGATCGCCGAGGCCGCCGGCCGGGCCGGCCGCTTCCTCGGCACCGACGTCGCCGGCGAACAGCGCAAGGCCGGCGAACGCGTCGAACAGGCCGACCCCAGCGGACGCCTGGACTTCACCCGCCGCACGGTCCGCTGGAGCCGCCGGGTGCCGGTCGACACCCACCTCGCCAACGTGGCCACCCACTCCGCCTTCCTCGTCATCCCCGAGGAACGGGCGGCCGCCTTCCTGGAACAGGAGCGCGCCCACCTCCTCGAGGTCTTCCCGGACGGCATGGTCGAGGAGACCTACGACGTCCTCCTCATCGTCGCCCGCACGCCCTGATCCCCGCCGTTCCGCCCACCGGACAACCGGCCCGCACGGCGCACGCCGGTGCCAGACTGATCCACATGAGCCAGAAAGTCGCAGTCCTCGGCACCGGCAAGATCGGCGAAGCCCTGCTCAGCGGAATGATCCGGGCCGGCTGGGCCCCCGCCGACCTCCTGGTGACCGCCCGCCGCCCGGAACGCGCCGAAGAACTCCGCGCCCGCCACGGCGTCAACCCGGTCACCAACACCGAGGCCGCCAAGACCGCCGACACCCTGATCCTCACGGTCAAGCCGCAGGACATGGGCGCCCTCCTGGACGAACTCGCCCCGCACCTGCCCGCCGACCGCCTGGTCATCAGCGGGGCCGCCGGCATCCCCACCTCCTTCTTCGAGGAGCGCCTGGCGCCGGGCACCCCCGTCGTGCGGGTCATGACCAACACCCCCGCCCTCGTGGACGAGGCCATGTCGGTCATCTCGGCCGGCAGCCACGCCACCGAGCGGCACCTCGCGCACGCCGAGGAGATCTTCGGCGGGGTCGGCAAGACCCTGCGCGTCCCCGAGAGCCAGCAGGACGCCTGCACCGCGCTGTCCGGCTCCGGCCCGGCCTACTTCTTCTACCTGGTCGAAGCCATGACCGACGCCGGCATCCTGCTCGGCCTGCCCCGCGACAAGGCCCACGACCTCATCGTCCAGTCCGCGATCGGCGCCGCCGTGATGCTCCGCGACAGCGGCGAGCACCCCGTCAGGCTCCGGGAGAACGTCACCTCCCCGGCCGGCACCACCATCAACGCCATCCGCGAGCTGGAGAACCACGGCGTACGGGCCGCGCTCATCGCCGCCCTCGAAGCCGCCCGCGACCGCAGCCGCGAACTCGCCTCCGGCAAGAAGGAGTGACCGTCCCGGGCCCCCGCGGGCGGCCACCGCCGCCCACGGAAACCCCGTCTGCAAGGCGGTGTCTACAGCGCGGTGCTCAGCGAGGGCTCCGCCACGGGCGGCAGCAGCCCGATCGCCCGGTAGGCAGTATCGACCGTCGGCCGGGCCAGCGCCCGCGCCTTCTCCGCACCGGCGCGCAGCACCCCCTCCACATACGCCGGATCGGCGCACAGCTCCCGGTGCCGGTCCCGCACCGGCCGCAGCACCTCCACCACGGCCTCCGCGGTGTCCTTCTTCAAGGAGCCGTACGAGTCGTACCCGGCCGCCAGCGCCTCGGGGTCCCCGCCCGTGCACGCGGCGAGAATGTCCAGCAGATTGGCGAGGCCCGGCCGCGCCGCCCGGTCGTATACGACCTCCCGCCCGCTGTCCGTCACCGCCCGCAGCACCTTCTTGCGCACCACGTCCGGTTCGTCCAGCAGATAGACGACGCCGGTCCCCGACTCGTCCGACTTCCCCATCTTCCGCGTCGGGTCCTGGAGGTTCATCACCCGCGCGGCGACCGGGGGCAGCGTCGTCCGCGGCACCACGAACGTGTGCCCGTAGCGCTGGTTGAACCGCACCGCCACGTCCCGGGCCAGCTCCACGTGCTGCGTCTGGTCCTCGCCGACCGGCACCTCGTCCGTGCCGTACGCCAGGATGTCCGCGGCCATCAGCACCGGGTACGTCAGCAGCGACAGCCGCAGGCTCCCCCCGCGCTCCCGCTGTTTCGCGGCCTTCTCCTTGTACTGGATCATCCGCCGCATCTCGCCGTCGGTCGCCACGCACTCCAGCAGGTACGACAGCCGGGTGTGCTCGTCCACATGGCTCTGCAGGAACAGGGTGCACACCTCGGGATCGAGCCCGGCCGCCAGCAGCAGCGTCGCCGTCTGCCGGCTGAGCCTGCGCAACCGCGCCGGATCGTGCTCCACGGTCAGCGCGTGCAGGTCCACCACGCAGAACAGCGAATCGGCCCGGTGCTGGTCCACCTCGGCCCAGCGCCGCATGGCTCCCAGGTAGTTGCCGAGGGTCAGGTGCCCGGTCGGCTGGATCCCGCTGAAAACCCGGGTCATGTCCACTCCACCTTCTGGTCGGGACCGCCGCCCCTGCGGCCGGCCCCCTCAGACCCGGAGGGAGAGACGAGAACGGCCGCCGAGGCGGCGGCCGTTGAGTGCATACGTGAGTACGGCCGCCGTCAGGCGGCCCACCAGAACTGGGTACACGTACGCGTCATCACGCCGTCCACAGTACGCCTCGGGAGTGCTCCACGGCAGTGGGTTGACACGGCCCCTGCCGATCCGTAGTGTTCTCCGAGTTGTCCGACGTGAGCGCCGACTCCGGTCGGTCCCCGGACAGCCATTCCGCAAGCACCACCCACTCATCGACGCTCCGGCGCCGACTGCTTTGGTGTGCGTATTTGCGAAATGAGGAATCCGCGTTCGAAAGAACGCCGGCCCCCGATTAGCTCGGGAGCCAGGAATCCGCTAAAGTCTCACTCGTCGGAACGGCCCAACGGCCGCGAAGACAAACCCCGCTGACCGGGGATCAGACGCCGAAAGGATCTGATAGAGTCGGAACCGCCGGAAAGGGAAACGCGAGAGCGGGAACCTGGAAAGCACCGAGGAAATCGGATCGAGAAAAGATCTGATAGAGTCGGAAACGCAAGACCGAAGGGAAGCGCCCGGAGGAAAGCCCGAGAGGGTGAGTACAAAGGAAGCGACCGTTCCTTGAGAACTCAACAGCGTGCCAAAAGTCAACGCCAGATATGTTGATACCCCGTCTCCAGCATCCGCTGGGACGAGGTTCCTTTGAAAAAACACAGCGAGGACGCTGTGTGCGAGGGGACTATTCCTCCTCTCGCACCGCTCTCGTGATGTGTACACCGGATTACCGGTAAACATTCACGGAGAGTTTGATCCTGGCTCAGGACGAACGCTGGCGGCGTGCTTAACACATGCAAGTCGAACGATGAACCTCCTTCGGGAGGGGATTAGTGGCGAACGGGTGAGTAACACGTGGGCAATCTGCCCTGCACTCTGGGACAAGCCCTGGAAACGGGGTCTAATACCGGATATGAGCCTGGGAGGCATCTCCCGGGTTGTAAAGCTCCGGCGGTGCAGGATGAGCCCGCGGCCTATCAGCTTGTTGGTGAGGTAACGGCTCACCAAGGCGACGACGGGTAGCCGGCCTGAGAGGGCGACCGGCCACACTGGGACTGAGACACGGCCCAGACTCCTACGGGAGGCAGCAGTGGGGAATATTGCACAATGGGCGAAAGCCTGATGCAGCGACGCCGCGTGAGGGATGACGGCCTTCGGGTTGTAAACCTCTTTCAGCAGGGAAGAAGCGAGAGTGACGGTACCTGCAGAAGAAGCGCCGGCTAACTACGTGCCAGCAGCCGCGGTAATACGTAGGGCGCAAGCGTTGTCCGGAATTATTGGGCGTAAAGAGCTCGTAGGCGGCTTGTCACGTCGGTTGTGAAAGCCCGGGGCTTAACCCCGGGTCTGCAGTCGATACGGGCAGGCTAGAGTTCGGTAGGGGAGATCGGAATTCCTGGTGTAGCGGTGAAATGCGCAGATATCAGGAGGAACACCGGTGGCGAAGGCGGATCTCTGGGCCGATACTGACGCTGAGGAGCGAAAGCGTGGGGAGCGAACAGGATTAGATACCCTGGTAGTCCACGCCGTAAACGGTGGGCACTAGGTGTGGGCAACATTCCACGTTGTCCGTGCCGCAGCTAACGCATTAAGTGCCCCGCCTGGGGAGTACGGCCGCAAGGCTAAAACTCAAAGGAATTGACGGGGGCCCGCACAAGCGGCGGAGCATGTGGCTTAATTCGACGCAACGCGAAGAACCTTACCAAGGCTTGACATACACCGGAAAGCATCAGAGATGGTGCCCCCCTTGTGGTCGGTGTACAGGTGGTGCATGGCTGTCGTCAGCTCGTGTCGTGAGATGTTGGGTTAAGTCCCGCAACGAGCGCAACCCTTGTCCCGTGTTGCCAGCAGGCCCTTGTGGTGCTGGGGACTCACGGGAGACCGCCGGGGTCAACTCGGAGGAAGGTGGGGACGACGTCAAGTCATCATGCCCCTTATGTCTTGGGCTGCACACGTGCTACAATGGCCGGTACAAAGAGCTGCGATACCGTGAGGTGGAGCGAATCTCAAAAAGCCGGTCTCAGTTCGGATTGGGGTCTGCAACTCGACCCCATGAAGTCGGAGTCGCTAGTAATCGCAGATCAGCATTGCTGCGGTGAATACGTTCCCGGGCCTTGTACACACCGCCCGTCACGTCACGAAAGTCGGTAACACCCGAAGCCGGTGGCCCAACCCCTTGTGGGAGGGAGCTGTCGAAGGTGGGACTGGCGATTGGGACGAAGTCGTAACAAGGTAGCCGTACCGGAAGGTGCGGCTGGATCACCTCCTTTCTAAGGAGCATCTAGCTGCCGCAAGGCAGCCAGAGCCACTACGTCGGCGAATGTTCGACGGTGGTCAGCTCATGGGTGGAACGTTGACTACTCGGCACACTTGACCTTCTCTGGTCGCTAGTACTGCTTCGGCGTGGAACGTGAGATGGAGAGGCGAGGGTGTCGGGCACGCTGTTGGGTGTCTGAGGGAATGAACTTTCCTCAGTTGCCGGCCCCAGTGAACTTCGGATTCGTCCGGGGGTGATGGGTGGCTGGTCGTTGTTTGAGAACTGCACAGTGGACGCGAGCATCTGTGGCCAAGTTTTTAAGGGCGCACGGTGGATGCCTTGGCACCAGGAACCGATGAAGGACGTGGGAGGCCGCGATAGTCCCCGGGGAGTCGTCAACCAGGCTTTGATCCGGGGGTTTCCGAATGGGGAAACCCGGCAGTCGTCATGGGCTGTCACCCGCTGCTGAACACATAGGCAGTGTGGAGGGAACGCGGGGAAGTGAAACATCTCAGTACCCGCAGGAAGAGAAAACAACCGTGATTCCGGGAGTAGTGGCGAGCGAAACCGGATGAGGCCAAACCTTCGACGTGTGAGACCCGGCAGGGGTTGCGTCGTGGGGGTTGTGGGATCTCTCTTCTACGGTCTGCCGGCCGTGGGACGAGTCAGAAACCGTTGATGTAGGCGAAGGACATGCGAAAGGTCCGGCGTAGAGGGTAAGACCCCCGTAGTCGAAACGTCAGCGGCTCGTTTGAGAGACACCCAAGTAGCACGGGGCCCGAGAAATCCCGTGTGAATCTGGCGGGACCACCCGCTAAGCCTAAATATTCCCTGGTGACCGATAGCGGATAGTACCGTGAGGGAATGGTGAAAAGTACCGCGGGAGCGGAGTGAAATAGTACCTGAAACCGTGTGCCTACAAGCCGTGGGAGCGTCGGACATCAGCTTGCTGGTGTCTCGTGACTGCGTGCCTTTTGAAGAATGAGCCTGCGAGTTTGCGGTGTGTTGCGAGGTTAACCCGGGTGGGGAAGCCGTAGCGAAAGCGAGTCCGAATAGGGCGGTTTTAGTAGCACGCTCAAGACCCGAAGCGGAGTGATCTAGCCATGGGCAGGTTGAAGCGGAGGTAAGACTTCGTGGAGGACCGAACCCACCAGGGTTGAAAACCTGGGGGATGACCTGTGGTTAGGGGTGAAAGGCCAATCAAACTCCGTGATAGCTGGTTCTCCCCGAAATGCATTTAGGTGCAGCGTCGTGTGTTTCTTGCCGGAGGTAGAGCACTGGATAGGCGATGGGCCCTACCGGGTTACTGACCTTAGCCAAACTCCGAATGCCGGTAAGTGAGAGCGCGGCAGTGAGACTGTGGGGGATAAGCTCCATGGTCGAGAGGGAAACAGCCCAGAGCATCGACTAAGGCCCCTAAGCGTACGCT
The DNA here is from genome assembly GCF_016860525.1 of Streptomyces rubradiris. NCBI lineage: Bacteria > Bacillati > Actinomycetota > Actinomycetes > Kitasatosporales > Streptomycetaceae > Streptomyces > Streptomyces rubradiris. Next base: position 3,600,035 of record NZ_BNEA01000015.1, on the reverse strand, counting down.
AAGTGGGAAAGGATGTGGAGTCGCAGAGACAACCAGGAGGTTGGCTTAGAAGCAGCCACCCTTGAAAGAGTGCGTAATAGCTCACTGGTCTAGTGATTCCGCGCCGACAATGTAGCGGGGCTCAAGCGTACCGCCGAAGTCGTGTCATTGCAGCGTATAGCCCTAACGGGTGTTGTGATGGGTAGGGGAGCGTCGTCTGCCGGGTGAAGCGGCACTGGAAGGTAGTCGTGGACGGTTGACGAGTGAGAATGCAGGCATGAGTAGCGATACAAACGTGAGAAACGTTTGCGCCGATTGACTAAGGGTTCCTGGGTCAAGCTGATCTGCCCAGGGTAAGTCGGGACCTAAGGCGAGGCCGACAGGCGTAGTCGATGGATAACCGGTTGATATTCCGGTACCCGCTGTGAAGCGTCAAACATCGAATCCAGTGATGCTAAGGCCGTGAAGCCGCCCTGGAGCCTTCGGGCAAAGGGGAGTGGTGGAGCCGCTGACCCAAGTTGGTAGTAGGTGAGTGATGGGGTGACGCAGGAAGGTAGTCCATCCCGGGCGGTGGTTGTCCCGGGGTAAGGGTGTAGCCCGAGTGGTAGGCAAATCCGCCACTCTTGCAGGGTGAGACCTGATGCCGAGCCGATTGTGGTGAAGTGGATGATCCTATGCTGTCGAGAAAAGCCTCTAGCGAGTTTCATGGCGGCCCGTACCCTAAACCGACTCAGGTGGTCAGGTAGAGAATACCGAGGCGTTCGGGTGAACTATGGTTAAGGAACTCGGCAAAATGCCCCCGTAACTTCGGGAGAAGGGGGGCCACGTCTGGTGATCGGCTTTGCGCCGTGAGCTGGGGGTGGCCGCAGAGACCAGCGAGAAGCGACTGTTTACTAAAAACACAGGTCCGTGCGAAGCCGTAAGGCGATGTATACGGACTGACGCCTGCCCGGTGCTGGAACGTTAAGGGGACCGGTTAGCTCACTTTCGGGTGGGCGAAGCTGAGAACTTAAGCGCCAGTAAACGGCGGTGGTAACTATAACCATCCTAAGGTAGCGAAATTCCTTGTCGGGTAAGTTCCGACCTGCACGAATGGCGTAACGACTTCTCGACTGTCTCAACCATAGGCCCGGTGAAATTGCACTACGAGTAAAGATGCTCGTTTCGCGCAGCAGGACGGAAAGACCCCGGGACCTTTACTACAGTTTGATATTGGTGTTCGGTTCGGCTTGTGTAGGATAGCTGGGAGACTGTGAAGCTCGCACGCCAGTGTGGGTGGAGTCGTCGTTGAAATACCAGTCTGGTCGTGCTGGATGTCTAACCTGGGTCCGTGATCCGGATCAGGGACAGTGTCTGATGGGTAGTTTAACTGGGGCGGTTGCCTCCTAAAGGGTAACGGAGGCGCCCAAAGGTTCCCTCAGCCTGGTTGGCAATCAGGTGTTGAGTGTAAGTGCACAAGGGAGCTTGACTGTGAGACCGACGGGTCGAGCAGGGACGAAAGTCGGGACTAGTGATCCGGCGGTGGCTTGTGGAAGCGCCGTCGCTCAACGGATAAAAGGTACCCCGGGGATAACAGGCTGATCTTCCCCAAGAGTCCATATCGACGGGATGGTTTGGCACCTCGATGTCGGCTCGTCGCATCCTGGGGCTGGAGTCGGTCCCAAGGGTTGGGCTGTTCGCCCATTAAAGCGGTACGCGAGCTGGGTTTAGAACGTCGTGAGACAGTTCGGTCCCTATCCGCTGTGCGCGTAGGAGTCTTGAGAAGGGCTGTCCCTAGTACGAGAGGACCGGGACGGACGAACCTCTGGTGTGCCAGTTGTTCTGCCAAGGGCATGGCTGGTTGGCTACGTTCGGGAGGGATAACCGCTGAAAGCATCTAAGCGGGAAGCCTGCTTCGAGATGAGGACTCCCACCCACTTGATGGGGTAAGGCTCCCAGTAGACGACTGGGTTGATAGGCCGGATCTGGAAGCACGGTAACGTGTGGAGGTGACCGGTACTAATAGGCCGAGGGCTTGTCCTCAGTTGCTCGCGTCCACTGTGTTGGTTCTGAAACCACGAACAGCCTTCGGTTGTTGTTTGTTTCATAGTGTTTCGGTGGTCATAGCGTGAGGGAAACGCCCGGTTACATTCCGAACCCGGAAGCTAAGCCTCACAGCGCCGATGGTACTGCAGGGGGGACCCTGTGGGAGAGTAGGACGCCGCCGAACAATTTTTGAGGGAGACCCCCGCACCTTACGGTGCGGGGGTTTTCCGCGTTTCGGGTCCATGCGCCATGGGTCCATTAAGGTCGACGGCATGCGCTATGACCTCGTCATCTTCGACAACGACGGTGTCCTCGTGGACAGCGAGCCCCTTTCCAACCGGCTCCTGGCCGGCTATCTCACCGAGCTCGGACACCCGACGTCGTACGAGGACTCCATCCGCGACTACATGGGCTCGGCGATGCACCGCGTCCACGATCTGGTGCTGGAGCGCACGGGCCAGCGGCTGCCGGAGGACTTCGACGAGGTCTTCCACGCGCGGGTGTTCGCCGCGTTCGAGCGGGAGTTGCGGCCCGTGCCCGGGGTGACGGACGTACTGGAGAAGCTGGTCGCGGACGGGGTGCCGTACTGCGTGGCCTCCTCCGGGAGCCACGAGCGGATACGGGTGGGGCACCGTACGACCGGGCTCGACCGGTGGTTCACCGACGAGCGGATCTTCAGCTCCGAGGACGTCGGTCGGGGCAAGCCGGCGCCGGACCTGTTCCTGTACGCGGCCGAGCGGATGGGGGTGGCCCCCGGGCGGTGCGTGGTCGTGGAGGACTCCCCGCTGGGCGTCCAGGCGGCCGTGGCGGCCGGGATGGACGTGTACGGGTTCACCGCGATGACACCGCCGGAGCGGCTAGAGGGCGCCGGTCGACTCTTCGCGGACATGGGCGAGTTGGCCGGTCTGCTGATGTGACCCGGGTCCGGGGACCGGGCTGACATTTGTCATGCGGAGCCGGGGACGATCGTTTCTACTGCCGGACCCCGCCCGAAGGCGATGCTGAGGGCATGATGAAGACCACGGGGAACCAGGACGGTACGCCGAGCGCGCTGGACAACTTCAAGCCACTGCTCATCGATGTGGCGGTGCCGCTCGGCTCGTACTACCTCCTCAAGGAAGCCTTCGGGACGAGCACCTTCGCGGCGCTCGCCTGGAGCAGCGTCGTACCGGCCTTGCGGACCGTATGGGCCCTGGTGAAGGAGCGCCGTACCAACGCGCTCGCCGTCCTGATCCTCGCCGTCAACGTCGTCTCGCTGCTGCTGAGTTTCGTCTCCGGCGACCCGCGGCTCATGCTCGCCAAGGACAGCGGGGTCAGCAGCACGGTGGCCATCGGCATCCTGGTCTCCGTCGGGCTGGGGAAGCCGATGATGACCGAGGCCATGAAGCCCTTCCTAGTGAAGGGCGACCCGGCCAGGGAAGCCGCCTTCCGGCGGCTGACGTCCGGGGCCGCGGCCGGATCCGCCGCCTTCCGGCGCAAGGAGCGGGTCTTCTCCGTGGTGTGGGGGCTGGTCCTGCTGGCCGAGTGCGTGGTGCGGGCCGTGGGCGCCTACACCGTTCCGGTGGACACCATGGTGTGGCTGGGCTCGGTCCTCCTGGTCGCGGCCATGGCGATCGGGTTCCTGCTCAGCGGCGGCCTGGCCGCCGGACCGATGGAGGACATGCTCACGGCCGAGGTGGAGGCCGGCCGGGCCGAGCGTCCGGCGGTGGCCGCCGCGGTCTGACTCCGCCGCGGACCCGGTGGAGCTGACGGAAATTCACCTTTGGCTGGATCTACCCACGGGTACCCGGGGGCCCTACCCTCGCCGCCATGACCGATGTGCTGCGGCGCGGCAGAGCCTCGCTCGCGTTCGCCTTCTTCGCGCAGGGCGCCGCCTTCGCCCTGCTGGTGACGCGCATCCCGGCCGTCCAGGACCGGTACGGAGTCTCCGACGCGCTGCTCCCCGTCTTCCTGGCCGCCGTACCGGTCCTCGCCGGGGCCGGCAGCGTGGCCACGGAGTGGCTGGTGCGGCGGGTCCGGCCGAGCCGGGTGCTGCGCTGGTCCCAGCCGGTGGTGCTGCTGGCCCTGCTCGGGGCCGGGGCGGGCGGAGCCGGGCAGGTGGCCGTGCTGGCGGTGGCGCTGGGCGTCTTCGGCCTGGCGGTGGGCGCGCTGGACGCGTCCATGAACATGCTCGGGGTCAGCCTCCAGCGGTCGTACGGGCGCAGCATCATGCTGGGTTTCCACGCCGTCTACAGCCTGGGCGGGATCGTGGGGGCCTCGCTCGCCTGGGCCGGGGCGCACTGGCAGCTCGCGCTGTGGGTGTCGTACCTGCCGGTGGTGGCCGTGCTGCTGCCGGCGGCGCTGCTGGGGAGCCGGTGGTACGTCGACGGGGAGCCGACGCCGGTGCGGGAGACACCGGGAGACGGCGGTGGCGTCGGCTTCAGGCTGCTGTTGCCGCTGTGCCTGGTGATGACCTTCGCCTACATCGGGGACTCCACCGTCTCCAACTGGAGCGCGAAGTACCTGAAGGACGTGCTGGGCGGCTCGGAGCAGCTCGCGACCGTGCCGTACAACGTGTACATGGTGACCACGCTGGCCGGGCGGGCCGTCGGGGACCTCGGGGTGCGGCGGTTCGGCGCGGTGGCGGTCGTCCGGCTCGGGGCGCTGGTCGCGGCCGGCGGGTTCGCGGTGGTGGCGCTGGCGCCCGGCCCTGGATCGGGGATGCTCGGGTTCACGCTGCTGGGCCTCGGGCTGTGCGTGCTCGTGCCGCAGACCTTCGCTGCGGCCGGGCGGCGCGCGTTCGAGCGGCACGGCCCGGGGGCCTCGGACGCGGCGATCGCGCGACTGAACATCTTCAACTACGTGGGTTTCCTGATCGGTTCGCCGTTGGTGGGGGCCCTGGGGGACGCCTGGAGCTACCGGGGCGCGATGCTGGTGCCGATGGTGTTGGTGCTGGTGACCCTGGGGTACGCCAGGTCGTTCGCGGCTCAACCGGACCGATACGGTGGCGGGCATGAGCGGCCGCGCACAGCTGGTGTGGGACGAGGCAGTAACGGGCTATGACTTCGGTCCGAGCCATCCGATGGACCCGGTCCGGCTGGAGTTGACCCGCCGGCTGGTCGGTGCCTTCGGGCTCGACCGGGAACTGGCGGTCGTCGCGGCCAGACCGGCCGGCGAGTCGACGCTGAAGCTGGTGCACCGGCAGGACTACATCGACGCGGTGAAGGCCGCCTCGGCGGACCCGGCGGGGGCCGACGGGTCGTACGGGCTCGGCACGCTCGACGATCCGGCGTTCGCCGGGATGCACGAGGTGTCCGCGCTGATCGCGGGCCAGTCGGTGGGGGCCGCCGAGGCGGTGTGGCGGGGGGACGCCGAGCACGCGGTGAACTTCGCGGGCGGGCTGCACCACGCGATGCCGGGCGGCGCGTCGGGGTTCTGCGTGTACAACGACGCGGCGCTCGCGATCGCGCGGTTGCTGGAGCTGGGCGCCGAGCGGGTCGCCTACGTGGACGTCGACGTGCACCACGGGGACGGGGTGCAGGCCGCGTTCTGGGAGGACCCGCGGGTGCTGACGATCTCGCTGCACGAGCACCCCGGCACGCTGTTCCCGGGGACCGGGTGGCCGCAGGAGACGGGCGCGGACGCGGGCCAGGGCGCCGCGGTGAACGTGGCGCTGCCCGCCGGCACGGGGGACGCGGGGTGGCTGCGGGCGTTCCACGCCGTGGTGCCGGAGCTGCTCGCCGATTTCCGGCCGCAGGTCCTGGTGTCCCAGCACGGCGCCGACACCCACTTCGAGGACCCGCTCGCGCACCTGGCCGTCTCGCTGGACGCGCAGCGGGCGGTGCAGCTGGCGTGCCACGAGCTGGCGCACGCGTACGCGGGCGGCAAGTGGGTCGCGCTGGGCGGGGGCGGATACGCGGTCGTCGACGTCGTACCGCGTTCGTGGACGCACCTGGTGGGGATCGTGGCGGGCCGGCCGGTCGAGCCCGGGACGGAGATCCCCGAGGGCTGGCGGCGGGACGTGTTCGCCCGGACCCGGCAGCTCGGCCCGCAGCGGATGACGGACGGGCGGTGGCCGGTGGAGTACGGCGACTGGGAGACGGGCTACGACCCCGCCGACCGGATCGACCAGGCCGTACTGGCCACCCGCCGGGCGGTGTTCCCCCTGCGGGGCCTGCTGCCGTAAGGCTGCCCGCCCCTGGCCAGGTCGGCCGCCGGTGACGCCCGCCACCCGGCCCGGTCGGCCGCCGTCCGTTGCCCGGCGCCCGGCGGCAGAGCCCCCGCGGTGTGACTGCCCGCAGCCACGCAGGCAACCGTGCGGCAGTCGGCGCGCTCAGGGGGCCGTGAGCCGTCCCCGTACGCGGGCAGCGTTGGGCCAGCGGCAGTCGGCGCGCACAGGCGGCGGTGAAGCCGTCCCCGCACGCGGACAGTCGTTAGGCCATCCGCGCGAATCCCGCTGTTTCCGCCCCGTCCCGGGCTCCGATGGGCCACCATCGCATCCGTGTCGTCCCCCGCCCGGCTCCGCGCCCACCTGGTGGCCGCCGGGCTGGCCGGGGCGGTGGCGACCTCACGGGAGGAAAGCCTGCGCAGTTACCGGCTGTTCGCGGCCCGGGACCCGCGCGTGCTGATCGGGATCGATCCCGAGGGCGCCTGGGAGTTCCCCGACCTGCTCGCCCTGATGGCGCGCAGGTGCGGGGTCTCGGCCGACCCGCGCCACACGAGCGGGCCGGACGTGATCGATCCGGAGCGGACGCTCGCCGCGCTGGACGCCTTCGCCGGGCGGATCCGGGCGGCGGCCCGGCGCGGCGCGCCCGTGCTGCTGGGCACCGGGCACCCCCGGCGACTGCTCGGTTTCTACGCCGCTCTGGCGGACGCGCTGTCAACGGCGGGATGTGAGATCCTCACCCCTGCGCAGGGTCGTTGTGTCGACATATTGACCCGGTTCGGCCTACGTCCGCATCGCCTCGACTACGTACGAGGGGTTGCCCTGATGCGGGAACCGGCGAGCGGGCGCCCCGGTTGTGAGCCGGGTGCCCACAGCCACTCACCGCTGCCGGTTCGGGTCGCGCTGGAGGCCGCGGCACAGGCCGGCGGGCCGCTGCCCGAGCTGGTGGTCGGCGATCACGGATGGGTCTGCGGCGCAGGTCAGCTGGGGTTCGAGGCCATCGGGCTGGCCGACACCGACGACCCGGCGCCGTTCGTCGGCGAGGCCGAGGGACGGGTGGCCGTCGTCGTTCCGGTTGATGACGCAGTCCGGTCTGGTCACTACCGGCCGCTGACCCGCTACGTGCTCAATCGGGCCTGTCTGTCACAGTAGGCCGCCGATGGGTGCACCTCTTCCCCACTCGCATCACCCGCCCCTAGTCTGGGGAGTGAGCACGCAACGACGAAGAGTCACCGGAAGGGGAAGCCGGTGGCCGTCGAGTGCGGAAGGTTCAGGTGTGTCATGGCTGCAGCTGGCGAGAGGCCTCTGAACGAGGTTCAGTTCCTTACCGTGGCGGAAGTCGCCTCGGTGATGCGAGTGTCCAAGATGACCGTGTACCGCCTGGTGCACAGCGGTCATCTGCCCGCGATCCGGGTGGGGCGGTCCTTCCGCGTCCCCGAGCAAGCGGTACACGAGTACCTCCGCGACAGCTATGTGGGGGTGGAGACGGCCTGACGGCGACCCCCGGGTGACCAGGGGAAACCCCCTCGATTACGACCTCGGCGTTCGGTTGGGTAGGCTAGCCCCTCGTAGGTCGTGTGGGCCCATGGCGCCCAAACAACCGAGTGATGAGAAGTGAGCGAGGGTAGTCGTGGGCTCTGTTATCAAGAAGCGGCGCAAGCGGATGGCCAAGAAGAAGCACCGCAAGCTGCTCAAGCGCACGCGCGTTCAGCGTCGCAACAAGAAGTAAGCGGTCCCCCGCGCAAGCGGGTGTCCGTGAGCGACGCCGCGAGAGCGTGACACCTGTGGCCCCCCACCAGCAGTGGTGGGGGGCCGCAGGCATGTTCCGGGCATGTGCCGACGGGGGAAATTCCGTCCCCCCGCGCCCCTCGGGTCCTCCCACCGCACAGCCGACCGGCTAGGTTGGCCGCACACGGGGAACGCGGGATACCGGATACGCGGGAGGGAGGCGCCGATCGTGGGAAGGGTCGTGCTCGTCACCGGGGTGGCCCGGCAGCTCGGCGGCCGGTTCGTGCGGCGGATCCAGCGGGACCCGGAGGTGGACCGGGTGATCGCCGTGGACGCCGTGCCGCCCGAGCACCATCTGGGCGGCGCCGACTTCGTCCAGACCGACATCCGGCAGCCGTCGATCGCCCGCGTGCTCGCCGAGTCCGGCGCCGACACGGTCGTCCACCTGGACGTGACCGGCACCGCGCTGGGCGGCGGCAGCCGGGCCACGGTCAAGGAGACCAATGTCATCGGCACCATGCAGCTGCTCGGCGCCTGCCAGAAGTCGCCGGCCGTGCGCCGGCTGGTGGTGAAGTCCAGCACGAACGTCTACGGCTCGGCGCCGCGCGATCCGGCCGTGTTCACCGAGACGACCCCGCCCAAGTCGCTGCCCAGCGGCGGCTTCGCCAAGGACGCCGTCGAGGTCGAGGGGTATGTGCGCGGGTTCGCGCGGCGGCGGCCGGACGTCGCCGTGTGCGTGCTGCGGTTCGCCAACATCCTCGGCCCCACCGTGGAGACCCCGCTCGCCTCCTACTTCTCGCTGCCCGTCCTGCCGACCGTGTTCGGCTACGATCCGCGGCTGCAGTTCGTGCACGAGGACGACGTCATCGAGGTGCTGCGAATCGCCTCGCACGAGCCGCGCCGGTCCACCCTCAACAGCGGCACCTTCAACATCGCCGGGGACGGCGTGCTGCTGCTGTCGCAGTGCTCCCGGCGGCTGGGCCGGCCCACCGTGCCGCTGCTGCTGCCCGCGGTCACCTGGGCCGGGTCCCTGGTGCGTACGCTCGGTATGACGGACTTCTCACCGGAGCAGATCCGGCTGCTCACCCACGGGCGGGTGGTGGACACCGGCCAGATGCGCGAGACGCTGGGCTTCACCCCCCGCTACACGACGGCCGAGACGTTCGCGGACTTCGCGCACGCGCTGGGCCCGGGGCTGCTGCCGCCTCAGACCCTCGCCGGGGCCGTCGACCGGGTCGCCGAGCTGTCCGCGAGGGCGGTCGGCCACCCCCAGACGCACAGCGCCAACTGAGGAGCGGCAACGATGGCGGACGCCAAGGTCATTCCGTTCGACGACGACCGGTCCCGGGGGAGCGCCGCACAGCGCCAGGCACGCCGCCGCGGCGGGGGCGGCCGGCGCGGCGCGCTCGGGGAGCCGGGCGAGATGGGCGCGGTCCAGCCGCTGCCGGGCCGCGAGCGGGCAGGGGAGGACGAGCAGGTGGAGCCGCCGGGGAGCGACGGGCAGGGCGACGGCCGGGGCGGCGGTCTGGAGCGGCGGGTGGCGGCCGGGCTGGCCTTCCTGCGGCGCCGGCTCACCGGGGACTACGAGGTCGACGATTTCGGTTACGACGAGGAGCTGACCGACCAGCTCCTGATGTCGCTGCTGCGGCCGGTGTACGAGAAGTACTTCCGGGTCGAGGTGAAGGGCATCGAGAACATCCCGGCCGAGGGCGGGGCGCTGATCGTCGCCAACCACTCCGGGACGCTGCCGCTGGACGGCCTGATGATGCAGGTGGCGGTGCACGACCACCATCCGGCCGGCCGGCACCTGCGGCTGCTGGCGGCCGACCTGGTCTTCGTGCTGCCGGTGGTCAACGAGTTGGCCCGCAAGCTGGGCCACACCCTCGCCTGCGCGGAGGACGCGGAACGCCTGCTGGGCCAGGGCGAGCTGGTCGGGGTGATGCCGGAGGGCTTCAAGGGCATCGGGAAACCCTTCGGCGAGCGCTACAAGCTCCAGCGGTTCGGCCGGGGCGGCTTCGTCTCCACGGCGCTGCGCCAGGGCGTGCCGATCGTGCCGTGCTCGATCGTCGGGGCGGAGGAGATCTACCCGATGATCGGCAACGCCAAGACGCTGGCCCGGGTGCTGGGCATCCCGTACTTCCCGCTGACGCCGACGTTTCCCTGGCTGGGCCCGCTGGGGGCGATCCCGCTGCCGACGAAGTGGACGATCCAGTTCGGCGAGCCGATCCCGACGGACGGTTATCCGCCGGAGGCCGCCGAGGACCCGATGCTGATGTTCAACCTGACCGATCAGGTCCGCGAGCAGATCCAGCACACGCTGTACAAGCTGTTGGTGCAGCGGCGGTCGGTGTTCTTCTGAGCCTTTCTTCCGCGCGTTCCGCGAAAGGGCGTACGGCCGCGGGGCGCCCCTGCTCGGAAAGGGGCGCCCCGCGGCCGTGGCCGTACCGGGCTAGTCCGCGTCCTGGCCGTCGATGCCGAGGTCGGGGAGCAGGTCCGGGATGAGCGGCGGGATGGTGACGTCCGGCGGGGCCGACGGCGACTTGCCGGCGGACGGGGAGCTGCCGGTGGTGCCGCTCTTCGGCGGGTCGAGCAGGCCGCCGGTGTCGCCGCCGAGGAGGCCCTCGCCGCCGCTGCCGGTGGCCGGGTCGCTCGGCGCGTCGGTGCCGGTGTGCCGGCCGGGGGACGGGGCGTCGTGGCCGGTGGAGCCGGGCGGGGCCGACCGGTCGGTGCCGGAGGAGCCCGGGGACGCCGGTCCGGAGCCGCCCTGGTGCCCGCCCTCGCCGGGCCGGGCCGGCTGCTGCGGGAGCAGCGACTGCAGCGGAGCGACCTCTTCGTCTATGGCGTCGAAGACCGAGGACACCTCCTGCTTGACGTCACCGAGCTGGACGGGGAGCTTGTCGCTGAGCGTGCTCCACGCCTGGCGGTGGGACCGGGAGAAGGCGTCCAGCGCCTGGATGGGGCCCAGGGAGTCCGGGTCGGCCTGATAGGCCGCGTGCAGCAGCCGGTGGCCCTCGGTGACGTCGTGCCGCATCCCGGACAGGGTGCGGCGGATCTCGCCGATGGACTCGTGGTCCAGGTGACCGCCCCGGCCGCGCTCCAACAGCCGGCGGACCTCGCCGAGCCGGGTGGCGGCCTGGTCGAGGTAGCTCTGGCCGCGCTGGTCGTCGCCGTCGGTCAGGTAGTTGAGCTTGAAGTCCTCGATGCCGCGCTTCAGGCCGTACAGCGAGTCGCCGGGCAGGGCGTCGGAGCTGGCGGCGGCGACCCCGCCGAAGGCCCCGGCGGCCACGCCGACGCTGAGCCCGCCGGCCGCGAGCCCCTTGGTCAGCCTGGTGCGCGGGCGGAACTTGCCGAGCGGGCCCGCCCGGTGCTCGCCCCTCGCCCGGTGGGAACGCTGTTCCGGTACCGACGTGTCCGCCGCCCCGGTCCCCTCCTGGAGCATGGCCTCCATCGCGGCCACCAGCTGGGCCCGCTGGACGGCCTTGACCTCCGGGTCGAGCTGCGGCCTGGGCAGCGCGCCGAGTCCCGCCGCCAGGGCCAGCAGCTCGCCCTGTCCGGTCGGTTCCTCGGCGGTCGGCGGGGAACCCGCCGGGTCTTCGGACTGCTCGGCCGCCGTGTCCCGGTCGGACTGCTCCTCCAGGGCCTGGGCGAAGGCGTTCGCCCGCCGGTGCGCCGATACGTTCGCGATCACTGGCGGCACCTCCTCTCGTCATGACGGTCGACTCCCCAGGGGGTCCTGAGGGTTGCACGCCCACGGCCGGGTCCCCGGATCGGGTGATCAGGGAGGGCCGGGACGTGACCACAGGGAGCCTGTATCCCGCACAACGACTGGCGCGGCACTTGGGTTACGGACGGCGGGCGGCCGGTTCGGAAAGGCAACACGCCTTGACAGAACGTGAGTTGAGCACCACCCACCGTCGCCCACCGTAGCCCGCTGTCGCCCGCTGCCCTCCCGCTCAGCGGGCGTCGTCGGGCAGCAGCCGGGCGAGGGTGCGCACGGCGCGGTACTGGAGGGTCTTGATGGCGCCCTCGTTCTTGCCCATGACGCGGGCGGTCTCGGCGACCGAGAGGCCCTGGAGGAAGCGGAGCGTCACACACTCCTGCTGCTGGGGGTTGAGCCGTCGTACGGCGTCGAGCAGGGCGGCGTTGGACAGGGACTCCAGGACGGAGTCCTCCGGGGAGCGCTCGACCTCGTTGGCGTCGAGCATCTCGCCGGTGGTGACCTCCAGGCGGAAGCGGCTGGACTTGAAGTGGTCGGCGACCAGGTTCCGGGCGATGGTGACCAGCCAGGCGCCGAAGTCGCGGCCCTGCCAGGTGAAGGTGCCGATCCGGCGCAGCGCCCGCAGGAAGGTCTCGCTGGTGAGGTCCTCGGCGGTGGCCCGGCCGCCGACGCGGTAGTAGATGTACCGGTAGACGGTGTCGCTGTACTGGTCGTAGAGGCGCCCGAAGGCCTCGGCCTCGCCGGACTGGGCGCGTTCGACGAGGTCCATCATGCGGGCGCTGTCGCTGTCGGCGGCCGGCCGGCGGGCGGTGGCCGCGCCGGTGGCACGCCCCCGTCTGCCGACGGCGGCGCTGCCGTCGGCCAGTGCGTAGCACGGGCCCGCGGGCGCGGCGGCTGCGAAGGCGGGGACGGCGTACGCGGTGGGGACGAAGCCGCGCAGTGTTTCCTTGACCGTCGCGACCGTTGCGCGCAGCGTAGCCAGGCCCGAGGCGTCAACCCCGACGTGTGGGTACACGGGACTCCCAGAGGCAGAGCTTCCATCACGTGCAGTGCGGGACCGTTCACCCGTCGTAGCGACGGAGGGGTTCCGGTTTGCGTCTGAGGAGAATAACGCTTCGTACAGGCGCTGCTACACCGAGTTGCTCAAATCGTCGTTTGCGTCGCTTCTGTTGCCGTTTGATGCCCGATCAAGTTCAAGAATCTGATCGGTTGTTGAACGAAAAGAGGCGTGTTTCGGTGAAGTACGCGACGTGTTGAAATGGCCGCGGCACAATCGTGCGCGCGGACGGGAGTGCGGACGGGGGTTTCCGGGAGCCCGGACGGGGGTTTCGCGGCCGGTCCTCGGCTACCGGCGCCGTCGGCTCAGGGCGATCGCGGCCGCGGTGCCGCCGGCGACCGCGCCGACGCCCGCGGCGGCCGGGATGCCGACCTTCGCCGCCTTGCGTCCCGTGCGGTAGTCGCGCAGCCGCCAGTCCTGCTCGCGGGCGTGCCGGCGCAGCTTGGCGTCCGGGTTGATGGCGTAGGGGTGGCCGACCAGGGACAGCATCGGGATGTCGTTGTGGCTGTCGCTGTAGGCCGCGCAGCGGGAGAGGTCCAGCCCCTCGGCGGCGGCCAGCGCGCGCACCGCCTCCGCCTTGGCGGGTCCGTGCAGCGGTTCGCCGACCAGCCGTCCGGTGTAGACGCCGTCGACCGACTCGGCCACCGTGCCGAGGGCGCCGGTCAGGCCGAGGCGGCGCGCGATCACCTGGGCGATCTCCACCGGGGCCGCGGTGACCAGCCACACCTTCTGGCCCGCGTCCAGGTGGGCCTGGGCCAGGGCGCGGGTGCCGGGCCAGATCCGGTCGGCCATGTACTCGTCGTAGATCTCCTCGCCGATCGACTCCAGCTCGGCGACCCGGTGGCCCTTGACGATCGACAGCGCCGAGTCGCGGGCGTCCTGCATGTGCTCGGGGTCCTCGACGCCGGCCAGCCGGAACCAGGCCTGCTGCCAGGCGAACCGGGCGAGGTCGCGGGTCTCGAAGAACTTCCGCTTGTACAGCCCGCGGCCGAAGTGGAAGAGCGCGGCGCCCTGCATGACCGTGTTGTCCAGGTCGAAGAAGGCGGCGGCCTTGTCGTCGCCGATCACCGGGAACACCGGTTCCTCGGGCGTGGCGGTCTCCTGCGAGGACTTGCGGGCGGCCTCCGCCGAAGCCTCGCCTGCCAACACGCTCCGCGCCGTGGCGGAGCGCCTACGGGGAGTGAGCCATCCGAGAGCGGCCATGACGCGAGCATAGCCACTGTGTCCGAAGGTTCCGGAGTCGAGAGGTTGGCGTGGTGTGAACGCCGGGCGAAGGGGAGGCCGGGGCGCGCGAGAATGGCCGGTATGAGTCCGCTCTTCCGACGCAAGGCAGAGCCGCGAGCGCGGCTGGTGACCCTGATCCGCAAGCCCGGCTGCCACTTGTGCGACGACGCGCAGGCGGTGGTCGAGAAGGTGTGCGGCGACCTCGCGGTGCCGTGGGAGGCCAAGGACATCACGCGGGACCGGGAGCTCCACGACCGCTACTGGGAGCAGATCCCCGTGGTCCTGGTCGACGGCGAGCAGCACACCTTCTGGCGCGTGAACGAGGAGCGGCTGCGCCGGGCACTGACCGACTAGTCCAAACCAGGCGGAAAGTCGCTTAGGATCGACGGCGGTTTGGTCTCGGGGGCGGGATTCGTGAGGAGTGTGTGCGGTTTTGCCCCCAGTAACGAAGGAACGGCGGCGCGTGTGCGCCGGTTCCCGCTCCGGGCGTGAAAATGGCGTGACCCCGGTCACTTCTGCGGGGCAAATCGGACACCATCTTTGTGCACGCGTTCACAAAGACATAGCCTGCTGTCGACGGGGCGGTCTGGGGACGTGTGACCGCCTACAGCCCCGCTCTACCCGCAGGAGCACCGTGGCAACTGGCCGAACACACCGACCGGCGACCCGTAGCCGAGGGATTCCCGAGGCCACCGTCGCCCGGCTTCCGCTGTACCTCCGAGCGCTGACCGCTCTGTCTGAGCGCTCGGTCCCCACGGTCTCCTCCGAGGAGCTGGCCGCGGCGGCGGGGGTCAACTCCGCCAAGCTGCGCAAGGACTTCTCGTACCTGGGCTCCTACGGGACGCGTGGGGTCGGTTACGACGTGGAGTATCTCGTCTACCAGATCTCCCGCGAACTCGGCCTGACCCAGGACTGGCCGGTTGTGATCGTCGGCATCGGCAACCTCGGCGCCGCCCTGGCCAACTACGGCGGCTTCGCCTCCCGTGGCTTCCGGGTCGCCGCGCTGATCGACGCCGACCCGGCGATGGCCGGCAAGCCGGTCGCGGGCATCCCGGTGCGGCACACCGACGACCTCGAGAAGATCATCAAGGACAACGGGGTCTCCATCGGCGTGATCGCCACCCCGGCGGGCGCCGCCCAGCAGGTCTGCGACCGGCTCGTGGCCGCCGGCGTGACCTCCATCCTGAACTTCGCGCCGACCGTGCTGTCCGTCCCGGACGGCGTGGACGTGCGCAAGGTCGACCTCTCCATCGAGCTGCAGATCCTCGCCTTCCACGAGCAGCGCAAGGCCGGCGAGGAGACCCCCGCGGGCGACGGCGCCCTGCCCGCCGCCACCCCCCGCGGGACCTCCGCCGACCAGGGGCCCGACGGGGACGTCCCCGCCGTGATGCCGGCATGAGCCTCCTCGTCGTAGGCCTCAGCCACCGCAGTGCCCCGGTCAGCGTGCTGGAGCGGGCCGCGCTGAGCGCGGACGCCCAGGTCAAGCTGGTCCAGGACACGGTCGCCACCGAGCCCGCCACCGAGGCCGCGGTGCTCGCCACCTGCAACCGCATCGAGCTGTACGCCGACGTGGACAAGTTCCACGCCGGTGTCGCCGAGCTGTCCACGCTGCTCGCCCAGCACAGCGGGGTCGGCCTGGAGGAACTGACGCCGTACCTCTACGTGCACTACGAGGACCGGACCGTCCACCACCTGTTCTCGGTGGCCTGCGGGCTGGACTCGATGGTGGTCGGCGAGGGCCAGATCCTCGGCCAGATCAAGGACTCCCTGGCCCGCGCCCAGGAGCTGCACACCGCCGGCAAGCTGCTGAACGACCTGTTCCAGCAGGCCCTGCGGGTCGGCAAGCGCGCCCACTCCGAGACCGGCATCGACCGCGCCGGCCAGTCCCTGGTCACCTTCGGCCTGGAGCAGCTGGCCGTGGGCGCGGCCGTGCCCGACTGGGCCCGCGGCAAGAAGGCGCTGGTCATCGGCGCCGGATCGATGTCGTCCCTGGCCGCCGCCACGCTGGCGCGCGCCGGTGTCGCCGAGGTCGTCGTCGCCAACCGCACCTTCGAGCGCGCCGAGCGGCTCGCCCGGATCCTGCTGGAGGCCGACGACAACGCCGTCACCGCCCGCGCGGTGCCGATGGACGCGGTCGCCGACGAGCTCACGCGCGCCGACGTCGTCGTCTCCTGTACCGGGGCGACGGGCCTGGTGCTCACCGCGGAGGCGGTCGCGCACGCGGTCGAGGGCCGCACCGGGCACCCCGCCGCGGAGACCGGCTTCACGGCCGTGAAGCCGACGGCCCCGCAGCGCCACACCGGCCTCGGCGCCGACGACAACTGCCCGCTGGACCTGGCCGCCGTACAGCCCGGCTTCTCCGTCATGGGCGAGGCCGCCGTGGCCGGCATGGACGCGGCCACCCTGGAGCAGCACGCGGCCTGGGTCGCCGGCGGCAGCACGGCCGAGCGCCGCGAGCGGCGCAGCCCCGAGGCGGACGCCGAGCTGATCAGCGCGCTCGCCGCGACCGCCGCCACCGTCGGCCGGGTCCCCGAGCGGCGCAAGCCGGAGCCGGTGGCCGAGCGTCCCGCGCCCTTCTTCTTCCTGCTCGACCTGGCCATGCCCCGCGACATCGACGCGGCCGTGCACCGGCTGGCCGGGGTCCGTCTGGTGGACATCGAGTCGCTGGCGGAGGCCTCCGCCGACGCGCCGATGGCCGCCGACGTGGACCAGGTCCGGCGCATCGTCGCCGACGAGGTCGCGGCCTTCGGCGCCGCCCTGCGGGCGGCGCACATCACCCCGACCGTGGTCGCGCTGCGCTCCATGGCCGCCGACGTGGTCGCCGGCGAGCTGGCCCGCCTGCACGGCCGCCTGCCCGACCTGGACGAACGCCAGCGCGGCGAGATCCGGCAGACCGTGCACCGGGTCGTCGACAAGCTGCTGCACGCGCCGACCGTACGGGTCAAGCAGCTCGCGGCCGAGCCCGGCGGCGCCGGGTACGCGGACGCGCTGCGCACCCTGTTCGACCTCGACCCCGAGACGGCCGCCGCCGTAGGGGCCGGGAACAGCACGCGGAACAAGAACCGAGGGCCAGCATGAGTGAGAAGGCACTGCGGCTGGGGACCAGGCGGAGCAAGCTCGCCATGGCCCAGTCCGGGCAGGTGGCCGAGACCGTCCGCGAGGTGACCGGCCGGCCCGTCGAGCTGGTCGAGATCACCACGTACGGCGATGTGTCCCGGGAGGCGCTGGCGCAGATCGGCGGCACCGGTGTGTTCGTCACCGCGCTGCGGGACGCGCTGCTCAAGGGCGAGGTCGACTTCGCGGTTCATTCGCTCAAGGACCTCCCGACCGCGCAGCCCGAGGAACTGGTCCTGGCGGCCGTACCGGAGCGCGAGGACCCGCGGGACGTGATCGTGGCGCGCGACGCGCTGAAGTTCACCGACCTGCCGCGCGGCGCCCGCATCGGCACCGGCGCGCCGCGCCGCATGGCGCAGCTGAACGCGTACGCCCGCGCGCACGGACTGGACATCGAGACGGTCCCGATCCGCGGCAACGTCGACACCCGCATCGGGTACGTCCGCGACGGCGAGCTGGACGCGGTCGTGCTGGCCGCCGCCGGCCTCAACCGGATCGGCCGCATCGGCGAGGTGACCGACTTCCTGTCGGTCGACACGGTTCTGCCCGCCCCCGGCCAGGGGGCCCTGGCGATCGAGTGCGCCGCGGACAACGCGGAACTGATCGCCGCGCTCGGTGAGCTGGACGACCCGTTCACGCGGGCCGCCGTCACCGCCGAGCGGTCACTGCTCGCCGCCCTGGAGGCCGGTTGCAGCGCACCTGTAGGGGCGCTGGCCGACCTTCTGGTCGACGGGCAGATCGTCAAGGAAATGCGCCTGCGCGGCGTCGTCGGCACGACCGACGGCACCCGCATGGTGCAGCTGTCCACCACCGGTCCCGTGCCCCAGACGCACGACCAGGCGTGGGCACTCGGTCGCGAACTCGCCACCGAGATGCTCGCCCAGGGCGCGGCCGGTCTGATGGGGGAGCGAGCACATTGAGCCCCACCGCCCTTCCTGCCGCCGGTCCGGAACACGGGCACGTCACCTTCCTAGGTGCCGGACCCGGGGATCCGGGACTGCTGACTCTGCGCGCCGTGGAGGCGCTGTCGAACGCGGACGTCCTGGTCGCCGAGCACGAGGTGCTCGACGTCATCCGGACGCACGCCCGACAGGGCGTCTCCGTCGTGCAGACGGACGCCGATCCCTCTTCGGTCTCGCCGCCGGGCACGGGCACGCCCCAGCTGACGGTAGTTGACGGCACGTCAACACCCGCCGCTGTCCCGGGCGCTGCCCCGGATGCCGCTCATCTTGTCATGGAGGCCGCGCGGGGCGGCAGGCGGGTCGTGCGTGCGGTGTCCGGGGACCCGGGACTGGACACATGCGCTGCGGAGGAGATGCTCGCGTGCGCCGCGGCCGGGGTGCCCTTCGAGGTCGTCCCCGGGGTCGCGGCGGCGGTCGGCGTGCCCGCGTACGCCGGTGTGCCGCTGCGGGACGCCGACGGCGCGGACGTCCGGTTCGTGGACGCCCGGGCCGCCTCCGAGCGGTGCTGGTCGGAGGTCGGCACGTCGGACGGCACGGTGGTCGTCTCCACGACGCTGGACTCGGTGGCCGCCGCGGCGGCCGAGCTGGTCTCGGCGGGCCGCAAGCCGGACACCCCGCTGTCGGTGACGATCGCCGGTACGACGACCCGCCAGCGCACCTGGACGGCGACGCTCGGCACGATCGCCCAGACGCTGAAGCAGGCCAAGGTGCTGCCGTCGCCGGACGGCGGCCGGCCGGTGATAGCCGTGGTCGGCGAGCGTTCCGCCGCGGCCCGGCGCGACCAGCTGTCGTGGTTCGAGTCCAAGCCGCTGTTCGGCTGGAAGGTGCTCGTGCCGCGGACCAAGGAGCAGGCGGCCTCGCTCTCCGACCAGCTGCGGTCCTACGGCGCGGTGCCGCACGAGGTCCCGACGATCGCGGTGGAGCCGCCGCGCACCCCGCAGCAGATGGAGCGGGCGGTCAAGGGCCTGGTCACCGGCCGCTACGAGTGGATCGCGTTCACGTCGGTCAACGCGGTCAAGGCGGTCCGGGAGAAGTTCGAGGAGTACGGCCTCGACGCCCGTGCCTTCGCGGGCATCAAGGTGGCCGCGGTGGGCGAGCAGACCGCCAAGGCGCTGGTCGCCTTCGGCGTGAAGCCGGACCTGGTGCCGAGCGGCGAGCAGTCGGCGGCCGGCCTCCTGGAGGACTGGCCTCCCTACGACCCGGTGTTCGACCCGATCGACCGCGTCTTCCTGCCGCGCGCCGACATCGCCACCGAGACCCTGGTGGCCGGGCTGATCGACCTGGGCTGGGAGGTGGACGACGTCACGGCCTACCGCACCGTGCGCGCCTCGCCGCCGCCGGCGGAGACCCGTGAGGCGATCAAGGGCGGCGGCTTCGACGCGGTCCTGTTC
Source organism: Streptomyces rubradiris (assembly GCF_016860525.1). NCBI lineage: Bacteria > Bacillati > Actinomycetota > Actinomycetes > Kitasatosporales > Streptomycetaceae > Streptomyces > Streptomyces rubradiris. Next base: position 3,580,693 of record NZ_BNEA01000015.1, on the reverse strand, counting down.
ACCTCCTCCTCCACGGTCCGCAACCTGGTCGGCATCGCGGGCAAGCCGCACAATGTGACGGTGATCGCCTGCATCGGCCCGGCCACGGCCAAGACGGCCGAGGAGCACGGGCTCCGGGTGGACGTGATGGCTCCGGAGCCGTCGGTGCACAAGCTGGCCGAGGCGCTGGCCGACTTCGGCATGAAGCGCCGCGCGGCGGCGCTGGAGGCGGGCGACCCGGTGACCCGCCCGAGCGAACGCCGCCCGGGGGCACGCAGGCGCCGTTCGACCACCTGAGACAGCACGGCCGGGGGCCGGCGGGCACGTCCCGTCGGCCCCCGGCCGTCTCGTCTCCGGGCCGACTCGGCGTCGGCAAAGGCACGGGTGGGGCGGGCGTAGCGTAGATGGCATGACGAAGTACGGATCCTTTCCCGGTACGCGTCCCCGGCGGCTGCGGACCTCGCCCGTCATGCGGCGGATGGTCGCCGAGACACGGTTGCACCCCGCCGACCTCATCCTCCCGGCGTTCGTCCGGGAGGGCGTGAGCGAGCCGGTGCCGATCGGCTCCATGCCCGGGGTCGTGCAGCACACCCGGGACAGCCTGAAGAAGGCCGCGCTGGAGGCGGTGGAGGCCGGGATCTCCGGGATCATGCTGTTCGGCGTGCCGGAGGAGTCGAAGAAGGACGCCCGGGGCACGGTCGGCACCGACCCGGACGGGATCCTCCAGGTCGCCCTCAGGGACGTGCGCGCCGAGGTCGGCGACGACCTGCTCGTGATGTCCGACCTGTGCCTGGACGAGTTCACCGACCACGGGCACTGCGGGGTCCTGGACGCCGAGGGCCGGGTCGACAACGACGCCACCCTGGAGCGGTACGCCGAGATGGCGCAGGTCCAGGCCGACGCCGGCGCCCATGTCGTGGGCCCCAGCGGGATGATGGACGGCCAGATCGGCGTCATCCGTGACGCGCTGGACCAGATCGGCCGCGAGGACGTGGCGATCCTCGCCTACACCGCCAAGTACTCCTCGGCGTTCTACGGCCCGTTCCGCGAGGCCGTCGCCTCGTCGCTGCAGGGCGACCGCAAGACCTACCAGCAGGACCCGGCCAACTGGCGCGAGTCCCTGCGCGAGCTGGAGCTGGACCTCGCCGAGGGCGCCGACATGGTGATGGTCAAGCCGGCCGGCCCCTACCTGGACATCCTCGCCCGGGTCGCGGACGCCGTGGACGTGCCGGTGGCCGCGTACCAGATCTCCGGCGAGTACGCGATGATCGAGGCCGCCGCCGAGAAGGGCTGGGTGGACCGGGACCGGGCCATCCTGGAGACCCTGACCGGCATCAAGCGGGCCGGCGCCCGGAACATCCTCACCTACTGGGCCACCGAGGTCGCCCAGAAGCTCCGCTGACTCTGCGGCCCCTGGGTTCGCCGGGCCGGCGGGCCGGCGAACCCACGGGAGCTGCGTCGCGGCCTCAGGCGTCGGTCAGGGTGATGCGGTCACCCAGCACGGCCCACCGCTGTCCGGGTTCGTTGGCGCAGAGCCTGGTGCGGACCTCGGGCGTGCCCCAGGTGTTCGACAGGCAGTAGTGGGGGTCGGCGGCCAGCACGACGTGGTCGCCGACGAGCTTCCACCGCTGTCCGGGTTCGTCGGCGCAGAGCCTGGTGCGGACCTCGGGCGTCCCCCACGTGTTGGACAGACAGTAGTGGGGGTCCGCGGCCAGCACGACGTGGTCGCCGGCGATCCTCCAGCGTTGTCCGGGTTCGTCGGCGCACACCCTGGTGCGGGCCTCCGGTGTCCCCCACGTGTTGGACAGGCAGTAGTTGCCGATCCTGGATGCGCCGGCCTCCGGCGCGGCGGCCGTGGCGGCGGCCGACGGGAGGGCGGCGGCCGCCAGCGCGAGAGCGAGGACGCCGAGGGACTTGCGGAACGCGAAAGCCATGAAGGGTCGCCTTTCATCCAGCGGGTTGCGGAGACCGGGGCCGTGGCGTCGTGCGACGCCGGCGGCCGAGGCGCTCCGAGGGGCATGCGCCGGGAGCCTTTCCCCGACGCATGCCCCGAATGCGGCAAACCGCCCTTAGAGGTGATATGCGGATGAAGGCGTTGCCGTTCACCAGTTGGAGATGGCGCCCAGGTCCTTCTGCCAGTACGTCACCTTGAGCGTGCTGTCGTAGTAGACGCCCTTGGCGGGCAGGGTCGGCGTCGCGGACGGGCCGCCGTCGCTGTTCGGGGACATTCCCTGGAAGCCCACCGTCAGCTTGTGCGCGGTCATCCCGCCGCTGCCGCTGCCGTCGGCGGCCGACAGCAGCACACCCGCGTACCCCGACTCGCCGGGCGCCAGCGAGACCACGGACTGCGGCTGGGTGCCCTCGTCGGCCTGCGGCACCCACTGCATCTCGTCGAAGCGCAGGACCGGGTAGTAGGGCAGGTCGCAGGTCTTGCCGCCGGTGTTCTTCACCGTCAGCAGCATGTGGTTCAGCGGCCGGTTGAGCAGCTGGGCGGTGACGGACGTGTTCGTGCCGTTGCACAGCACCACGGAGCGTCCGGCGCTCTGCCCCTTGCGGGCGGTGGGGGCGGCCGGCTTGGCGCTGGGCGCGTCGGTACGGGCCACGGGGGAGGCGTCGGCGGTGCCGCCGCCGGTGGCTTCCTTCGCCGGGGTGGTGCTCTCGGGCGACTTCGAGACGTCCGCCGTCGCCGCCGCCACCGTCGCCTTCGGGCGGGCGGCGCCCTCGTCCTCGGTGCCCGTGCCGTTGTCGCACGCGGTGAGGGCAAGGGCGGCCACGGCGGTTCCGGTAGCGGCGATCAGACGAATGTGGCGCATACGCATGGCAAGTCCTCTTTCGGGCTGGGCCGGTTGTCGTGCTTGGATGACCAACAGCCTGTGGGCGAACTCGTCCCGACGGCCAGCGTTGGCCGCCAATCCGGGATGCTGGAACGCCGGAACCGGCTTTGACCTGCGGAAACAACACCTCCCTGGAACGCCGGGGTGGGACGAGGGGGACTGGAGGAACGGTGTCGGATGGCATCCCCGAAAGCGGTTTCGCCGAGCTGCTGCGGGAGTTGAAGAACCGCTCCGGGCACAGCTACGGCACGCTCGCCAAGCGGCTCCACATGAGTACGTCGACACTCCACCGCTACTGCAACGGGGACGCCGTACCGACGGACTACGCCCCCGTGGAGCGGCTCGCCCGGCTCTGCAAGGCCACGCCCGGGGAACTGGTGGAACTGCACCGCCGGTGGGTCCTGGCGGACGCGGGGCGGGGCCGGAAGGGGGCCGAGCCGGTCGTAGCACCGGAGACGGCTCCGGAGGTGGTGGCAGCCCCGGTACCGGACGCGGCCCCGGAGGTGGTGGCTCAGGGGGCCCCGGAGGCGGAGGCCGCGCCGGAACCAGGACTGGCGGCGGCAGCCGTACCCGGACCAGGGCCGGCGGCGGCAGCCGTACCCGGACCAGAGCCGGTGGCGGCAGCCGTACCCGGACCAGAGCCGGCGGCGGCAGCCGTACCCGGACCCGAATCCACACCCACGACCCGGTGGCGTCGGAGCCGGTCCCTGATCGCGGGTGGCCGCCGCACCGCCTTCCTGGCGGCCGTCACGGTCACCGCGCTGGTCGTCGGCGGCACGGTGTTCGCCCTCAACCGGCCGTCGGACGAGGGCGAGCGGCGGAACGACGCGAAGGCCGTGACAGCCACCGTGGGCTCCGCGCTCGTCCAGGACAGCGCCACCCCCCGGCCGTCGAAGTCCGGGAGCCCGAGCCCTTCGGCCACTCGTTCGGCCTCCCCCTCGGCCTCTGCCTCCGCCAGGGCGCGGGACCTGGCCCCCGACACCACCGACGGGAAGCACACGGGCAAGCCGTCGGCCACCGCGCGCCAAGAAGCGTCGGGAGCAGCGCCGTTGACGGTCAACACCAACCCCTACAGCTGGCTGAGCCCCTGCTCGCAGCACTACCTGATCGACCGTCCGCCGACCGCCGTGGGCCCGCCGCCGACGGAGCAGCAGGCGCCCGCGTGGGTGGCCGTCAACAAGGCGGTGTCGGCGGGGGAGCAGTTCATCACGTTCACCGTGCAGGGCACCGGAAACCAGACGGTCGTCCTGGAGCGGCTGTCGGTCCACATGGCGGGCAAGCGTTCGCCGCTCCCCTGGAACGACTACGCCATGGGCTACCCGGGTGTCGGCTGCGGCGGTGGCGTGCCGACGCATTCCTTCACGGTCTCCCTGGACGCGATGCGCCCGTCACCCGTACCGGAGGCGGGGAGCGACAACTTCCCCTTCAAGGTGAGCCAGTCGGACCCGGAGGTCTTCTACGTCACGGCGGACGCGTCGGCGTACGACGTCAGCTGGTTCCTGGAGCTGACGTGGTCCAGCGGTGGCCGCCACGGCACGCTGGTGATCGATGACGCCGGCCATCCGTTCCGCACCAGCGGGAACAACAGCCGGCCGGCGTACGCGTTCCCGCTGGGCGGACAGAAGTGGAAGCCGGCGTCGGAGTTCGAGTGACTCAGTCCCACCAGAAGGCCCAGCTGGTGGCGCCGAGCAGCGTCTCGGCGTACGCCCGCACGCTCCCCGGACCACTCTGTACGACGGCGTGCGGGCACAGGGCGTAGTGCTCGGCGGCGAGGACCTCGGCGTCGGCGAGGGTGCCGGGCGGGGCGGCGACGGACACCACGAGGGCGTCGAGCCCGAGCGCCACGACCCGGATGCCGAACCGGTCTTCCCAGGACCGCAGGACGGCGCAGACGCGGGCCACGTCGTGGTCGTAGTTCAGGGCACCGGTCCAGCCGATGGCGGCGGGTATGTCGGCGGACCGGCGCGCGGGGACGAGGGCCAGGTGCGGTTCCTCTATCCACTCCGCCCATCGCGCCGGCTCCTGGTGGAGGGCGTCGGCGACCGTGGCGGCGCGGGTGTCGGGGTCGGCGTTCGGCACGCCGGGGGAGGCGAGCCCCGGCCACTCGGTGCCGAACGGCTCGATCTCACCGCTGTCCTGCCCGTCGGTCTCCTCCTCCCAGTACTCCGAGAGCACGTCGTCGGCCAGGTGGTCCCCCGGGTACGAGGCGTCGCCCGGCAGCAGCCCCCAGTCGTCCACGCCGACCCGGCAGCCGGCCAGGTCCACGAGCACGGGCAGCAGCCCGGCACGGGCCGCCGGTGCGCCCAGGGCCTTCCAGGTGCCGGGGGAGGAGGGCTTTTCCGCGTGCCACAGGAGGGGTTGGTGCCAGGGCCCGTCGTCCGTCGCGTCGACCAGCCTGCCGGGCGGCAGTTGAAGCCCCAGGGAACGACCGCTGGGATCGGTGGCCAGTTTGGGCAGCGGGTTGGGAAGAGTCGCCATGCCGCCGACTGTAGGGGCAGGCACTGACAACGGCGTTGAGCTGGGCCGGGGTTGTCCGGCTGCCGTGGGGCCGCCCGCTTCTCGGCGATTGTCGTGCCTCCGCGAGCTGAGTCAAGGGCGCGTTCCGCGTCGCCTTCGGCGATGGGCCTTCGGCCCACCCTTGACACACCTCGCTCCAGCACGGGGGAGAAGCGAGCGGGCGGCCAGGGGAAAGTGGCCGGCTGGACTTGGTTGGGCCCTGCGGTGGGCTGCGTTCGCATCCTGGGTCGGGGGCGCGCTCGCGTCTCGCCTGCACGCCGGGTGGGCTTAGCGGCTTGCGGCCCGGTGGGAGGCGGGGGCGCCGGAACGTGGGGAGGGTTGTTTTGGAATGAGTGGTGCAGAAGGAGGGGTGGCAGGGGGAGCCAGGATCACCCGCAGGCCGCCGAACCGGCCCGGCGTGCTGGCGAGACGCGGGTGCGCCCCTCACCGACGGGGCCTGGTCGGCTCGCCTGGGGCCCGGTGCCGGGCTGGGCCACTGTCCTTCCGGGCCGCTCGCTCGCTTCTACCTCGTGCTGGAGCGGGTCGGGTCAAGGGTGGGCCGCAGGCCCATCGGCGCAGCCGACGCGCAGCGCCCTTGAGGCGGGCCGTGGAAGCACGACACTGACCAAGAAGCGAGCGGCCCAACGGTCACTTGAGGGAAGAGGTGAACACGTCCCACGTGACAGGGCTGATGCAGAGGGTGCGGTGCTGGGTGGGGGTTTCCTTGGAGTCCCGGATGTGCACCGCACCGGGAGACGCGGCCACTTCAAGGCACTGACCGCCTTCGCTGCTGCTGTAGCTCGACTTGCTCCATGTGAGGGCGACTTCGAGGCACTGGCCGCCCTCGTCGCCGCTGTAGGTCGACTTGAACCACTGAAGTGCTTCGTAGCTCATCGCTCTCCTAGCAAGCTGTCGAGCAGGCCCTTCGTGTATTCGGTGTTCAGAGCCTGTGTCCGCAGCATCGCATACTTGCGCGCCAGGATGGACATCTCTTCCGGGTCGGACACCCATTGGCTGCCGCGTTGCGACTCGGTGTAGGCGAGGTGCTGGTGATCTGGAGTCTCGATGAGAGTGAATGGGCCGTTGAGACCTGCGTGAAGGGGACTGTCCAGTGTCAGCACTTGCAGTGAGACGCAGGGGAGTTCGAGCATCTCTCGCAGGAGCTGCAACTGCTCCCTGCGGATCTCCTCGGTGCCGATTTGTAGGAGCAGCGCCGGTTCCCACACCACAAAGCTGAGCGTTGGCGGGTGCTTGCGGTGCAGGATCTCCTGACGGTCGAGCCGCAGTCGTAGGGCCTTCTCCAGCTCCTCGTCCTCGTACGCCGGGACTCGGTTCCGCAGGACGGCGCGAGCGTACGCTTCACTCTGGAGCAGACCCGGGATGACGGCGTTGTCGTACCAGGACAGCGAGATGGCGACCTTCTCCTGATCCATGTACTCCTCCGCCCACAACGGAAACTGATCCACCTCCGGCAGGTTGGCCACCCCCGCCGCCAGCATTCCCTTGGTCTCCAAGAACTCGTCGAACAGCTCGGCCATGTCCAGCTTCAGCACCCGCCGGCCTTGCTCGATGCTGGCCACCGTTTCCTCGTGGATGTTCAGCGCTGAGGCCAGGCCGGGCTGACTCAACCCCTTCGCGCGACGGGCCGCAGCGAGTTGACGGCCCAGCATCTTCATGGCCGACTGGTTCTTCCTCCGTGTAGGCGTCATGCCTGCTGAACTCCCCACGCTGGCCGGTGCACCACCCCGCAGCAACCCGTACAAAAACCTTGTACGGGACTACGCGCTGAACCAGAGTAGTTACGCTGCGCCACATTCGTCCCGTGAACGAGCACATTGAACTCCCCTGCCACCGCGACCAGTTCTACGTCCGCAACCGCCGCTCGGTCCCGGCGGCCAGGCAGCTCACCGAGGGGTCGCTGAAGGACTGGGGGTTGGAGTCCTGGAACCGGTCTCACGACCTGTCGCTCTGCGTGAGTGAGCTGGCCACGAACGCCCTGCTGCACGGCGTACCGAGGGGCCGGGGCTTTTTGCTCCGCCTGCGGTACGACGGCGAGCTGGTCCGCGCCGAGGTGCACGACAGCGGCCCCGGCACCCCTCGCGTCCCGGACGAGCCGTGTGGGCCGGAGAACGAGGGAGGCAGGGGCCTGCTGCTGGTGGCGGCGCTCAGCGACAAGTGGGGGGTGGGGGAGCGTACGCCGGGGAAGATCGTGTGGTGCGAGTTCGCCGTGCCGTGAGCGGGCCCGGCGTCAGGTCATGGTCGTGATGCAGAACGGGTGCCCGGCGGGGTCGAGCAGGACCCGCCACCGTTCCGGCTGAGGCTGGTCGTCCGGCTTGATCGCGCCCCGGGCGAGCAGGTGGGCCTCGGCGGTGTCCAGGTCGTCGACGCCCACCTCCATGTGGGCCTGCTTCTCCTGGGTGGGGTCGGGCCAGGTGGGCCGGCGGTAGTCGGCGAGGCGGGTGAATCCGAGGCCGGGCGTGCCGTCGTCGCCGCCGAGGTAGACGAAGTCGTCGGTGGAGTAGGTGACGGGCAGGCCGAACATGTCGCCGTAGAAGCGGGCGAGTTCGGCGGGGTCGGCGCAGTCGAAGGTGACGGCGACATAGCGGAAGGCGGGTGCGGACGTGGTTTCCGTGCTCATGGGGAGGACGGTAGGGCGTGACCCGGACAGGTTCGGTCCTGGTTGGGGCGGGCGGTATGAAAAACTTCCGCCCGTGCTGAGCGCGTCCGCCCGTCTGCTGCGTCTGCTGTCGTTGCTCGCCGCCCGGCCCTCGTGGACGTGCGGCGAGCTGGCCGAGCGGATGGGGGTCACGGACCGCACGGTGCGGCGGGACGTCGCGAAGCTGCGGGAGCTGGGGTACAGCGTCGATTCCGAGGCCGGGCCGTGGGGCGGTTACCGGTTGCGGGCCGGTTCGCGGGTGCCGCCGCTGATCCTGGACGACGAGGAGGCGCTGGCCGTGGCGGTCGGCCTGCGGGAAGTGGCGTTCGGCGGCATCCTCGGCGGGGACCAGGCCGCGCTGTCGGCGCTGCTGAAGCTGCGGCAGGTGCTGCCGGCGGGGGTGGCCGGGCGGCTGGGGGAGTGGGACGAGGCGCTCGTACGGCTGCCGTGGCCGGAGGAGGGACGGTTGCGGCCGGGGATGCTGCTGGAGCTGGCGGCGGCGTGCCGGCGCGGGGAGCGGGTGCGGTTGTCGTACTGCGACGGGAAGGGACGGAACACGGTCCGGGACGTGGACCCGTACCGGCTGGTGCACACCGGCAGGCGCTGGTACTTCGTGGCGCGGGACGTGGCCCGGGGGTGGCGGACGTTCCGGGCGGACCGGGTGGAGCACGTGAACCCAACCGGGCAGCAGGTTGAGATCACCGACCCGCCGGACGCGGCACAGCTGGTGTCCCACAACACGGCGAACGGCCCGTACCCCCTGTCGGCGAGGATCCGCCTCCCGCTCCCCCTGCGGGAGGCTCAACGCCTGATCCCCCCGACCATCGGCACCCACTACCCCGACGGCCCCGAGGCGACGGTGGTCGACATCGGCGGCCCGGACCCGGACGGCCTGGCCCGCTACCTCCTCGGCCTGGCCACGCCCCTCCAGGTCCTGTCCCCCGACTCGGTCCGCGAAGCCCTGATCCATCGGACCCGGGAACTCCTGAGCAGCGTTGACCGGAGTGCCTGAGCGCTGTCCCGTCATCGTCGCTTCGTGTCGGCTGGGCCGGACTCAGAAGCTTTCCGAGGCGGAGGCGCGATCCGCCGCCACTTGGACGGCGGGGATCAGGTCGGCGATCCGTTCGAGTTGGTCGCGCTGGGAGCGCAGGTCGGGGGCACCGAGGCGGGCGACGATGTGCCGAGCACCGGCGGCGACGTACCGTCCTAGGTGTTCAAGCACTTGGTCCGCGGAGCCGGTGACAACTGCCTGGTTCTTTTCCAGCTCCTCCAGTGGCATGCCGTATGTGGCCCGCGCGTAGTCGTCCAGTGCCCGACGGCCGCTCTCGATGTCGTTGTCGATCCGTACCGAGACGAAGAGTGCGGGGGTGATGTCCTCGGTCTCACGTCCTGCGTCGGTTGCCGCTTCGTGGACGCTGCGGAGGCCGGACGCGTAGTCGGCGGGGTCGGGCGGATAGGGCAGCCATCCGTCGTACAGTCGGCCAGTGCGGGCCAGCGCTGCGGGGGTCGCACCGCCGAGCCAGATGGGCGGGCCACCGGCTCGGGGCGGCCTGGTCGTGGGCGGGATGTCGTCGAACCGGAGGATCTCGCCGTGGAAGGCGTCGGCGCCGTCCCACAGGGCCCGCCACAGCGCGACAGTCTCGTCCAGGCGGGCGAAGCGCCTATCCCACGGCAGCTCGGACAGTGCGTAGAGGGGACGTCCGAAGCGGCCGGGGAAGCCGGCGCCGACGGTCACGGTGAGCCGGCCACCGGACAGCAGGTCGATCGACGCGAGTGCCTGCGCGGCCTGGATCGGCCGACGCAGGAACGGCATCAGTGCGGCTGTGCCCAGCGTCACGGCCTCGGTCACCGGAGCGAGTGCGGCCAGCATCGTGAGCGCCTCGACGCGCGGGCTGAGCAGAGAATCGTTGGCGAAGAGCGAGGAGAAGCCCGAGCGTTCGGCGTAGCGGCCGAAGGCAACCAGCTCGCGAGGGTCGTCGGCGGGGCCCCACTGGGCGGTTCCGGTCGGAAGCAGTACACCGATGTCCATGTCGGCCATGTTCACGACCGGTACGAGTGGCGACAATTCCCTGCGGGGAATGGCCTGGGACCCTCCGCCGCCGTTACAACAAGCTCGTGGACTTCCCTCGTGCGCTTCGTGAACGTCGTACCCGCCGTCATGTCAGCCAGCTCGATCTGGCGCTCCGAGCGGGCACCACCCAGCGCTACCTCAGCTTCATCGAGTCCGGCAGGTCAGTCCCGGGCCGGAACATGGTCGTGCGCCTGGCCGAGTCGCTGGAGTTGCCGCTGCGGGAGCGCAACGAGTTGCTGCTGGCCGCCGGGTACGCGCCCGCCTACGCGGAGAGCTCACTGGACGATCCGGTGCTGGCCCCCGTGCGCACGGCGATCGACCACATCCTCCGCGGGCATCTGCCGTATCCGGCGTTGGTTGTGGACCGGGGCGGTGACCTGGTCGCCGCGAATACCGCATTCGACTTGATCACCGAGGGGGCGGCTGAGGAGCTGGTGGGTCCGGGCACGAATATCTACCGCCTGGCGCTGCATCCCGACGGGCTGGCTCCCCGCATTCTCAACCTCGCCGAGTGGGCGCGCCACATCTTGGTGCGCCTTGGCCATCTGGAGGAGTTGCGTGCCGAGCTCACCGGGTACGTTCCCGAGCTGGAGCCGTCCGCCGGGCAACTCGGTTTCGCGGTGCCGCTCCGCCTGCGGTCCTCGTACGGTGAGCTCCGTCTGATGACTACTGTGACGACCTTCGCCACCGCCGTCGACGTGACGCTTGCCGAGCTGAAGCTGGAGGCGTTCCTGCCGGCCGACCCGGCGACAGCCGAGGCTCTCTCAGCAGCGGCCGGGTAATCGGAACGACTGCCGAGCCTGGGCCGAGTCCGGCGCCAAGGCCGCCGTGGGTAACACCACTACGATCGCCGACGGCGACTGTCGGGGAACCGGCAGCACCGCCGCCGCAAGCGCGAGGAACTCCCGGCAGCAGAACGATCATGCACGGGACACCCTTCAGGTGAAGACCCCGCCTTCAAGGTTGTCGAACAGTTCCACCCATTCGCTGTGTTCGTGGGCGAAGGGAAGGGGATCGGTCCGGCGGATCGCGTCCAGCAACGCGCCGACTTCACGCTTCCGGCGGGCGTACTCCTCGTCGTCGTCCTCGTCCTCGCCCCGGCTGTAGGACGAGATGTAGCCGAGAAAGGACACCATGGTCTTCACCAGTGAGGAGACGTCGCCATGGAGGGGGATCACCTCTCGGACGGCGTCGGTGTACTGGTACACGGTCCCGGTGCCCGGATCCACCACGACCGCGTTGACCGGCAGATTCCCGATCTTCACGACCTTCTCCACCCCGTCGGGGAAGGTCCAGCCGTTCTTCGTCTCCTCCGCGCAGTCCCAGACGTACCTCGCGTCGAACTCGACGGGCAGGCCGAACGAGAACTCGAAGTCCTCGGCGCTCGGAATCCCGGTGCGCACAAGGAAGTCGAGAGTCTCGCCGGCGAAGCCGTACCGTGCCGCCGTCGGTTCGGGCAGCCGTGACACCTCGGCCTCGCCGGCCGGCGTCTCGTGATCGATGTCGAAGAGCATGCCCTCAGGGTCTCTCAAAACCCCAAGGGCTGAGCGTCAGAGCTTCTCGGGGGTGCGGATGCCCAGGAGGGTCATGCCCTGGTGGAGGGTGCGGGCCGTGAGGTCGGAGAGGAAGAGGCGGTTCTCCACCTGCTCCGGCGTCTCGGCGCGCAGCACCGGGCACTTGTCGTAGAACGTCGTGAACAGCGAGGCCACCTGGTACAGGTACGCCGCCAGCTTGTGCGGGGCGTACTCCGCGGCCGCCTCCCGGACCGTCTCCGCGAAGGAGTCCAGGTGCAGGCCGAGGGCGCGCTCGGCGTCCGCCAGGGGCAGCTCGGGGTGGGCCGCCGGGCGGACCTCGCCGGCCTTGCGGAGGATGGACTGGATGCGGGCGTAGGCGTACTGGAGGTAGACGGACGTGTCGCCGTTCAGCGAGACCATCTGGTCCAGGTCGAACTTGTAGTCCCGGTTCGCCGACGTCGACAGGTCCGCGTACTTCACCGCGCCGATGCCCACCTGGGTGCCCCGCTCGGCGATCTCCTCCTCGGACAGGTCCTGCGCCTTCTCCCGGACCACGGCCGACGCCCGGTCGATCGCCTCGTCCAGCAGGTCGACCAGGCGGACCGTCTCGCCCTCACGGGTCTTGAACGGCTTGCCGTCCTTGCCGAGGACCGTGCCGAAGGCGAGCTGGACCGCCGTGACGTCGTCGCCCAGCCAGCCGGCCCGGCGCGCGGTCTCGAAGACCATCCGGAAGTGCAGGGCCTGCCGGGCGTCCACCACGTACAGCAGGGTGTTCGCCTTCAGGTTGAAGACGCGGTCGCGGATCGCGGACAGGTCGGTGGCCGCGTAGCCGTAGCCGCCGTCCGACTTCTGCACGATCAGCGGGACCGGCTTGCCGTCCGGGCCCTTGATGTCGTCGAAGAACACGCAGAGCGCGCCCTCGGAGCGGACCGCGACGCCCGACTCCTCCAGCAGGCGGCAGGTCTCCGCGAGCATGTCGTTGTACCCGGACTCGCCGACGATGTCCGCGTCCCGGATCTCCATGTCCAGCTTCTCGAAGACGGAGAAGAAGTAGATCTTCGACTCGTCCACGAACTTCTGCCACATGGCGAGCGTGTGCGGGTCGCCGGCCTGGAGGTCCACCACCCGGCGGCGGGCCCGCGTCTTGAACTCCTCGTCGGAGTCGAATTTCTTCCGCGCGGCCTTGTAGAGGCGGCCGAGGTTCGACATCGCCTCCTCGCCGGTCACCTGGTCGTCCTTGTGGTCCAGCTCGTGCGGGTGCTCGTCCAGGTACTGGATGAGCATGCCGAACTGGGTGCCCCAGTCGCCGATGTGGTGGCGGCGGATCACGTTCTCGCCGGTGAACTCCAGCAGCTGGGCGACCGAGTCGCCGATCACCGCGGAGCGCAGGTGGCCGACGTGCATCTCCTTCGCCACGTTCGGCTGGGCGTAGTCGATCACCGTCGTGCCGGGGTCGGCGGCGGTGGGCACGCCGAGGCGGCCCGTGTCGTCCGCGTACCGCGCGGCCAGGTTCGCGGTGATCGCCTTGTCCGCGACCGTGATGTTGAGGAAGCCGGGGCCGGAGACCTCGACGTCCTTGATCACGTCACCCGTCACCACCCGGTCGACGACCTGGGTCGCCAGCTCCCGGGGGTTCGACTTCGCCTTCTTGGCCAGGGCCAGGATGCCGTTGGCCTGGAAGTCGGCCCGGTCGCTTCGTCGCAGCAGCGGGTCCGCGCCGGCGGCCTCGGGCAGGGTGGCCGCGAGGGCGGACGCGAGGTGCTGCTGGACGTTGTCGCTGAGGGACGTGACCGAGGCCATGGGTGTGGGTGCCGTTCTCCTCGTGGATGGATAGACCCATCCAGTATCCCATGGGGGGTAAAGCCGTTTTCCCGGTCGACGGGCGGTCTGTGAGAATGGAGGCTCACCCCGTTCAGAAAGAAGGACGTGCCGATCGTGGCTCAGAGCACCGAGACCACCGACTGGGTCTCCCGTTTCGCGGATGAGGTCATCGAGGAGTCGGAGCGTCGGGCCCCGGGCAAACCGGTCGTCGTCGCGTCCGGACTCTCCCCCTCCGGTCCGATCCACCTCGGCAACCTCCGCGAGGTCATGACCCCGCACCTGGTCGCCGACGAGATCCGCCGCCGTGGCCGCGAGGTCCGGCACCTGATCTCCTGGGACGACTACGACCGCTACCGCAAGGTGCCGGCCGGCGTCCCCGGTGTGGACGAGAGCTGGGCGGAGCACATCGGCAAGCCGCTGACCTCGGTCCCGGCGCCGAAGGGCTCGGCGTACCCGAACTGGGCCGAGCACTTCAAGGCCGCCATGGTCGAGGCGCTGGCCCAGCTCGGCGTGGAGTTCGACGGGATCAGCCAGACCGCGCAGTACACCTCCGGTGTCTACCGCGAGCAGATCCTGCACGCCATGAAGCACCGGCACGACATCGACGCGATCCTCGCCCAGTACCGGACGAAGAAGGCGCCGAAGAAGCAGCAGCAGAAGGCGGTGGACGCGGCCGAGCTGGAGGCCGAGGAGGGCTCCGGCGCCGCGTCCGAGGACGACGGCAGCTCCGGCTCCGCCGGGTACTTCCCGTACAAGCCGTACTGCGGCGGCTGCGGCAAGGACCTGACGACGGTCACCTCCTACGACGACGACACCACCGAGCTGTCGTACACCTGCACCGCCTGTGGCTTCGCCGAGACCGTCCGGCTCAGCGAGTTCGACCGCGGCAAGCTGGTGTGGAAGGTCGACTGGCCGATGCGCTGGGCGTACGAGGGCGTGATCTTCGAGCCGAGCGGTGTGGACCACTCCTCGCCCGGCTCCAGCTTCCAGGTCGGCGGGCAGATCGTGCCGATCTTCGGCGGCGAGCAGCCCATCGGCCCCATGTACGCGTTCGTGGGCATCTCCGGCATGGCGAAGATGTCGTCCTCGCGCGGTGGCGTGCCCACCCCGTCGGACGCGCTGAAGATCATGGAGCCGCAGCTGCTGCGCTGGCTGTACGCCCGCCGCAAGCCCAACCAGTCCTTCAAGATCGCCTTCGACCAGGAGATCCAGCGGCTCTACGACGAGTGGGACAAGCTGGCCGCGAAGGTCGCCGACGGCTCCGCGCTGCCGGCCGACGTCGCCGCCCACACCCGCGCCGTCGGCACCGCCGCCGGTGAGCTGCCGAAGACGCCCCGCCCGCTGCCGTACCGCACGCTGGCGTCCGTCGCCGACATCACCGCCGGTCACGAGGACCAGGCGCTGCGCATCCTGTCCGAGCTGGACCCGGAGCAGCCGCTGGCCTCGCTGGACGAGGCGCGCCCGCGCTACGACCGGGCCGAGGCGTGGATCAACACGTACGTGCCCGCCGACCAGCGGACCATCGTGCGCGAGGAGCCCGACGCCGAGCTGCTGAAGTCCCTGGACGAGGCGTCCCGGCAGTCCGTGCGGCTGCTGCTGGACGGGCTCGCCGACCACTGGTCGCTCGACGGGCTGACCCACCTCGTGTACGGCGTGCCGAAGGTGCAGGCCGGGTTCTCCGCCGACGCCACGCCGAAGGAGCTGCCGCCGGAGATCAAGACGGCCCAGCGGACGTTCTTCGCCCTGCTGTACCACCTGCTCGTCGGCCGCGACACCGGCCCCCGCCTGCCCACCCTGCTGCTGGCCGTGGGCCAGGAGCGGGTACGGACGCTGCTCGGGGAGTAAGCCGTACGGAGACAGGGGTCCTCTTCCTTTCGGAGAGGGCCCCTTTTTCCATGCCCGCGCGCCTCTTGGTACGGCCCTCCCCACCCTCGTTCCGGGGGCCTGCCGCAGTGCCTGGGCCCCGTCGCGCGTGATCGGCTGGGCGGTACGGGAATCGTGTGACGGCAGGGGGAGAAGTGAAGGTTCGGATCGCCGGTGCCGCGTGGCTCGCCGGTGTGGCGCAGTTCTTCGTGGTGCACGGGATCGTGCAGTCGGCCTGGGAGCGGCCGTACAGCTGGGCGCGGAACAACATCAGCGACCTGGGCAACGCCCGGTGCGCCCTCCAGCCCGATCCCACGCCCCGCTACGTGTGCTCGCCCGAGCACGGCCTGATGAACGGCTCGTTCGTCGTCCTGGGCGCGCTGCTCGTCGTCGGCGCCGTGCTGTCCGGGCCGCTGTGGCGGCGCGGGGCCACCGCCCGGGTGGCCCGGGTGCTCCTGGCCGGCGCGGGCGCGGGCTTCGTGCTCGCCGGGCTGGCACCGGCGGACACCAGCGAGAACCAGCACGTTCTCGGCGCCCTGCTCATCATGGGTACCGGCAACATCGGGCTGCTGGCGGCGGGGTCCGGCCTGGCCCCCGAGGCCCCGGCTCTCCTGCGCCGGGCCGGCGGCCTGCTGGGAGTCGTGGCGCTCGGCGCGTGGGGGCTCTTCCTCTCCGGGAACTACCTCGGGATGGGCATGGGGGGCATGGAGCGGGTCGCGGTGTTCCCCCTGCTGGTGTGGGCGTCGGTCGTCGGGGCGTACGGGCTGGTGGGCCCGGCCGTCACGCGATGTGGTCCTCTTCCAGCTCCGCGTTGAAGCGGTTGGTGAAGCGGTTGACCATGCGCTCGGCGTCGCGCGGGGCCAGCGTGATGCGGTACGTCGCCTCGACCGCCTCGGCGTACTGGTGCGGGGTGGGGAAGCTGCCGTCGATGGACTTGCGGAAGACCTGGTAGTAGTCCTCCTCCGTCGGGTCCGGCTCCGGGCTGCCGCCGCCCTCGCCGAGTTCGCGGGTGCGGGTCGCGCTCACCGGGATCGGGAAGCTGCCGGTCTCCTCCGGGGAGGGCTGCTGGAAGTCCTCCGGGGCCTGCTCCTCGTACCAGCCCTCGTACTGCTCCTCGGGGGCGTACTGGGGTTCCTGGAGCATCGGGTCGTAGGTGGGGTCGTAGCCGCCGTGGTACTCGACCTCGCGCGGGGCCTGGAACCAGGGGCTCTCCTCGTCGGCCGGGGGCGCCTCGGCGGGCCGCCGCGCGGCGGCGGGGTCCGGCCGGTGCGGGGCCGCCTCGGCCGGGCGGTCGGCTGCGGCGGCGCGGTCGGCCGTGGCGGCGCGGTCGGCCGTGGCGGGGGCGAGGGCCTGCGGGCGCGGGGCCGCGGGGAGCAGGACCGGGTCGATGCCCGCCGCGGCCAGGCCCGCCGGGGCCGTGTCCGCGAGCGGGACGCCGTAGCGCGCCAGGCGCAGCGGCATCAGGGACTCCACCGGGGCCTTGCGGCGCCAGGCGCGGCCGAAGCGGGAGCGCAGCCGGGCCTGGTAGACGAGACGTTCCTGCTCCAGCTTGATGACCTGGTCGTAGGAGCGCAGCTCCCACAGCTTCATGCGGCGCCACAGCAGGAACGTCGGCAGCGGGGAGAGCAGCCAGCGGGTGAGGCGGACGCCCTCCATGTGCTTGTCCGCCGTGATGTCGGCGATGCGGCCGACCGCGTGCCGGGCCGCCTCGACCGCCACCACGAACAGCACCGGGATCACCGCGTGCATGCCCACGCCCAGCGGGTCCGGCCAGGCGGCGGCGCCGTTGAACGCGATCGTCGCCGCCGTCAGCAGCCACGCCGTCTGGCGCAGCAGCGGGAAGGGAATCCGGATCCAGGTCAGCAGCAGATCCAGGGCGAGGAGGACACAGATGCCC
Source organism: Streptomyces rubradiris (assembly GCF_016860525.1). NCBI lineage: Bacteria > Bacillati > Actinomycetota > Actinomycetes > Kitasatosporales > Streptomycetaceae > Streptomyces > Streptomyces rubradiris. The sequence continues at coordinate 3,563,562 of NZ_BNEA01000015.1, read as the reverse complement.
GCGTCGATGCCGATCGGGAACACATAGGAGAAGTTCCCGAAGCCCTTCTTGACGGCCAGCTCACGGACGGCCGCGTACGAACCGGCGAAGCCGATACCGGCGATGATCAGCGCACCGGTCACGACCACGCCGATGAGAACGCGGTGCATCCGAGTCAGCTGCGGTGGCCCGGCCACTCGTACTCCCCTCCCGTTGCGTGTTGTTGCGCGCAACAGAGTGGCACACGTGTACGGCGAACGCGGTACCGGTCACCCGCTACGCCCGTACGGTCAGACCTTCTTGCCGGCCGTCTCGGACGCGGACGCGCTCGGCGAGGACGACTCCGAAGGCTTCCCGGACGCGGAGTCCGACGGCTGCGAACTCGGGTCGGCGGACGCGCCGTTGGCCTTCGACACCGACGCCACGGCCTCCTTCAGCGCCTGCTGCGCGTCCTTCATCAGGTCGTCGGCGTCCGGCGTCTTCTCGCCCGCGAGACCGGCGCCGTTGTAGTCCAGGGTGACCACGACGTTCTCCACCCGGGCGACGACCGTCTGCTGCTTGAAGAGGCCCTCCTTCTTCTTCAGGTCGTAGCGCACCGCCGCCGCCTCCGCGCCGGTCCCGGACAGCGGCACCATCTTGGTGTCCTTCGCGCCGTCCACCGACTGGGCGTCCTGCACCTGCCGGCTGAAGTACGCGTGCGCCTGCTCGTCGGCGGCGCCCCGCGTGACGTCCGAGTCGAAGCGCAGCAGGGAGACGTTCAGCCAGCGGAACTGCGAGCCCTTCACGCCGTTGTTGGCCAGGCTGTCCCAGGCGCAGGAGGCCCGCGACGACGGCTCGTCGGAGCCGCCCTTCTTGCCCGACTTCGATGCCTTGGGGACCAGGTCGCCCAGGGTCTTCTGCGACAGCGCGGTGCACGGGTCGGGCAGCTTGCCGTACGCGGCGGGCCGTACGGTCGGCGACGCGCTCGCGGACGGCTTGGTGCTGCCGCTCGCCGTCTCGCCGGCGCTCTCGCCGGTCTTGGCCTTGGAGTCACCGGAGTCCGAGGAGCAGCCGGCGGTGATCAGGACCGCCGGAACGGCTGCCGCGCAGACCAGCGCGTGGCGCAGGCGCTTGGCTCGCTGGTGTCGCTGGGCACGGTCGTCTCGCTGGGCTGCTCGCTGCATGGTTCCTTCACTCATGACGCTCGGTGTTCGTGCGGGTTCCTGCGGGGCCACGGTACGCGGTGCGCGGGCCGTGCGGTGCCCGTCCGCGGGCCGGGCGGCGGGTCCGGCCGGGCGGTCAGCCGCCGAGCGCGTCGTCCAGCCGGGCGGCCAGGTCACGGGCCCTGTCCTGCATTTCCTTGCTGTCCGGGACCGTTCCGGTGGCCGTCGGCTGCTCCTCGTACTGGAGGGTGACGACGACGTTGGACGTGCGGAACACCACAGTCACCGTGCGCTGTTCGGCGGTCGGACCGGAGGTGCTGAGCTGGTCGTCCAGGTACGCCTCGTCACCGAGGTCGGACAGGGTGCGGGGCTGGAGCTCGGCGGAGGCGTCGGCGGAACCGGACGGCGTGGCCGAGGCGGAGCCCGAAGTGGTCGAGGAAGAGGGGGAGTTGCCGGACGGGTCCTTCGCCGACGGGGACGCGCCGCCGCTCGGGGAGCCCTTCGCGGACGCCGTCGGCGTGGGCGTCGCGGGCGGTGCCGTGTCCCCGCTCGTCGCGGGCAGGTCGGCGGCGGCCTGCTTCTCCTGGAACAGCCGCTGCGCCTGGTCGTCGTCGCTGACCGCGTTGTCGTACGACACCACGCGCTCGAAGTCGACGGAGAGACGGTCGGTGACGTCGGCCGACTCGACCTTCCAGCGGCAGCCCACCTTGCGGTCGGTGTCGAAGGTCAGCTCGGCATCGCCCTGGTAGGCCCGGTCCCGCTGGACGGGGTCGGTGATCCGCTGGATGCCGGGCAGCAGCGTGTCCAGGGCGTCGTGGCCGACCGCGCCGCAGGGCTCGGGGAGGGTGCGGTACTTGCCGGGCTGCGCGGCGACGGCCGCCCGGCCGGTGTCGCCGGGGTTGGCGTTGTCCGCCTGGCCGGCGTCCCCGGAGCCGCTCGTGCAGCCGGCCAGCAGCGCCGCGAGGAGGGCGGCGGTGCCGGTTGCGTAGGCCTTCCGCTGCACGGTCGGGCTCCTCTCGACGGTGTGTGCGCACTCGGTGCTCCAGTGTCCCCGCCGGTTATTCGCTTGCCGCGGCGGGGCGTCTCTTGCAGACAATGTGTATCGCACGCACTGCCGTGGCCGCCGGTCCCTCGTCGCTTTCGCCGACCTTGGCGCCTTTTTGCGTTTTGCTGCTTTCAAGTCTTTTGTTGTCATTTCCGGGGGGAAAGAGGAAGACATGTCGTACGTGGAGATACCGGGCGCGAAGGTGCCGATCCGGATGTGGACGGACCCGGCGACGGTCGAGGACGTGGCCCTGCGCCAGCTCCAGAACGTGGCGACCCTGCCGTGGATCAAGGGCCTGGCCGTGATGCCGGACGTGCACTACGGCAAGGGCGCGACGGTCGGCTCGGTCATCGCGATGCGGGACGCGGTGTGCCCGGCGGCGGTGGGCGTGGACATCGGCTGCGGGATGTCGGCGGTCAAGACCTCCCTGACCGCGAACGACCTGCCCGGCGATCTGTCCCGGCTGCGGTCGAGGATCGAGCAGGCCATCCCGGTGGGCCGGGGGATGCACGACGACCCGGTCGAGCCCCGGGGCTTCCACGGACTGGCCACGGCCGGCTGGGAGGACTTCTGGGCGCGGTTCGACGGGGTCGCCGAAGCGGTCAGGTTCCGTCAGGAACGTGCCTGGAAGCAGATGGGAACGCTCGGCAGTGGAAACCACTTCATCGAGGTGTGCACCGACACGGACGGTTCCGTGTGGCTGATGCTCCACTCCGGCTCCCGCAACATCGGCAAGGAACTCGCCGAGCACCACATCGGCGTCGCCCAGAAGCTCCCGCACAACCAGGGCCTGGTCGACCGCGACCTCGCCGTCTTCGTCGCGGACACCCCGCAGATGGCGGCCTACCGCAACGACCTGTTCTGGGCGCAGGAGTACGCCAAGTACAACCGCATGCTCATGATGGCGCTCCTGAAGGACGTGATCCGCAAGGAGTTCAAGAAGGCCAAGCCGGTCTTCGAGCAGGAGATCTCCTGCCACCACAACTACGTGGCGGAGGAGCGGTACGACGGCATGGACCTGCTCGTCACCCGCAAGGGCGCGATCCGGGCCGGCTCCGGGGACTACGGCATCATCCCCGGCTCGATGGGCACGGGCTCGTACATCGTGCGCGGCCTCGGCAACGAGCTGGCCTTCAACTCGGCCTCGCACGGCGCCGGCCGGCGGATGAGCCGGAACGCGGCCAAGCGGCGCTTCTCCACGAAGGACCTGGAGGAGCAGACCCGGGGCGTGGAGTGCCGCAAGGACTCCGGTGTCGTGGACGAGATCCCGGGCGCCTACAAGTCGATCGACCAGGTCATCGACCAGCAGCAGGACCTGGTGCGGGTGGTGGCCAAGCTGAGGCAGGTCGTCTGCGTCAAGGGCTGATGCCGGGACCGGCCCGCAGCGAGTCCAGCCAGTGCAGCAGGCGGGTGGCCTCGCGGGTGGTGACGGACGGGTCGCGCAGGGCGTGGGTCAGGGCGGACATGCCCTGGTGGGCGGAGACCAGGGTGCGGGCGTGGTCGTCGGGGTCGGGGACGCCCCAGGCGCGGAACTGGGCGGCGGTCCAGTCCGACAGGCGGCGGAGCACCGCGCCGGCCTCGGCGTGCAGGGAGTCGTCCGCCCGCTTGCCGAGTTCGGCGGCCAGGGTGCCGGTCGGGCAGCCGTACCGGGCGGTGGTCTCGCGCTGGGACACCCAGGTCTCGACCAGGGCCCTGAGGCGGTCGTGCGGGGCCGGCAGCCGGTCCAGCCCGGCGGTGAGCTCGTCCAGCCGGTCGCGGTGCTCGCCCAGCGCCGCCCGGACCAGCTCGTCCTTGGTCTTGAAGTAGTAGTAGACGTTCCCGACCGGGACGCCGGCCTCGTGCGCGATGTCGGCGAGGGTGGTGCGCTCGATGCCCTGCTCGTGCAGGACCCGGGCCGCCGCCGCCGCGAGGCGGCGGCGCTTCTGTGCCGCCTGCGTCCGACGGTCAACTGAGTTCGTCATCCGACCGACTATATGCAGCGATGTCCTGGATGCTACTTCGCGTGCCGTACCGCGTAGATCATGACGAACGCCAGGAAGTGGATGCCGAAGAGGAAGTAGGCCAGGAAGTACCAGACCTGGCGTTCGTCCTTCGTCTCCTGGGCCAGCCTGCGCTGCTCCAGGGACTCGGCCGGGCCGTCCGCCGGGGGCGCGCCGTCGGTCACCGCTGTTCCCGGTGCACCTTGGTGTTGGACGCCTGGGCGCGCGGGCGCACCACCAGCAGGTCGATGTTGACGTGGCTGGGGCGGGTCACCGCCCAGGTGATCGTCTCGGCCACGTCGTCGGCGGTGAGGGGCTCGGCCACGCCCTCGTACACCTTGGCCGCCTTGTCCGCGTCGCCGCCGAAGCGGGTCAGCGCGAACTCCTCCGTGCGGACCATGCCGGGCGCGATCTCGACGACCCGGACCGGCCGGCCGACGATCTCCAGGCGGAGGGTCTCGGCGAGCACGTGCTCGCCGTGCTTGGCGGCGACGTAGCCGGCGCCGCCCTCGTAGGTGCCGTGGCCGGCGGTGGAGGAGACGACCACGACCACGCCGTCGCCGCTCGCCTCCAGCTTCGGCAGCAGCGCCTGCGTCACGTTCAGCGTGCCGATGACGTTCGTCTCGTACATCGCGCGCCAGTCCGCCGGATCGCCGGTGGCCACCGGGTCCGCGCCGAGGGCGCCGCCCGCGTTGTTCACCAGGACGCCGATCGTCTTGAAGGCGGAGGCGAACTCGTCCACGGCCGCGCGGTCGGTCACGTCGAGCTGATAGGCCACCGCCGAGTGCCCGGCCTTCGTCAGCTTCTCGGCGAGGGCCTCGATGCGGTCCTTGCGGCGGGCGGTGAGGACGACGCGGTAGCCGGCCGCGGCGAGCCGCCGGGCCGTGGCGGCGCCGATGCCACTGCTCGCGCCGGTGACGACGGCGATGCGGGAGGCGGCGGACGGGGCGGCGGTGGCCATGGCGGCTCCTGGGCTTGCGTCGGGACGGTTCCGTCCAGCGTATGTGAGGTCTCAGCCGCCGTTCCGGGGTGCCCACATGATGATCGCCATCCCGGCGAGGCAGACCAGCGCGCCGGCGATGTCCCAGCGGTCGGGCCGGTAGCCGTCGGCGACCACGCCCCACAGGATCGAGCCGGCCACGAAGATCCCGCCGTAGGCGGCGAGGATGCGGCCGAAGTGGGCGTCGGGCTGGAAGGTGGCGACGAAGCCGTACGCGCCGAGCGCGAGGACGCCCCCGGTGATCCACAGCGGGCCCCGGTGCTCCCGTACGCCCTGCCAGACCAGCCAGGCGCCGCCGATCTCGAACAGCGCGGCGACGGCGAACAGGGCGGCGGAGCGGAGGATCGGCATGCGGGCAGCTTGGCATGTGGCGCCCGTGGGGCTTGCGCGCGCCCGCGGGGGCCGGGAGGAATACCCGGGCCGGGGCGACCGTTGGGGGAGGTGTAGTTGAACGATCAACCAAATGGAGGCGGTCATGCAGTTCGGGATCTTCAGCGTCGGGGACGTGACCACCGACCCGACCACCGGACGGACGCCGACCGAGGCCGAGCGGATCAAGGCGATGGTCACCATCGCGCTGAAGGCGGAGGAGGTCGGGCTGGACGTCTTCGCCACCGGTGAGCACCACAACCCGCCGTTCGTGCCGTCGTCCCCGACCACGATGCTCGGCTACATAGCCGCCCGCACCGAGAAGCTGATCCTGTCCACCTCCACCACCCTGATCACCACCAACGACCCGGTGAAGATCGCGGAGGACTTCGCGATGCTCCAGCACCTGGCCGACGGCAGGGTGGACCTGATGATGGGGCGCGGTAACACCGGGCCGGTGTACCCGTGGTTCGGCCAGGACATCCGGCAGGGCATCAACCTCGCCATCGAGAACTACGCCCTGCTGCGCCGGCTGTGGCGCGAGGACGTCGTGGACTGGGAGGGCAAGTTCCGCACCCCGCTGCAGGGCTTCACCGCCACGCCCCGCCCGCTGGACGGCGTCCCGCCGTTCGTCTGGCACGGCTCCATCCGCTCCCCGGAGATCGCCGAGCAGGCCGCGTACTACGGCGACGGCTTCTTCCACAACAACATCTTCTGGCCCGCCGACCACACCAAGCGGATGATCGAGCTGTACCGCGCGCGCTACGCCCACCACGGGCACGGCACCCCGGAGCAGGCGATCGTCGGCCTGGGCGGCCAGGTGTTCATGCGGAAGAACTCCCAGGACGCGGTGCGGGAGTTCCGCCCGTACTTCGACAACGCCCCGGTCTACGGCCACGGGCCCTCGCTGGAGGACTTCACCGAGCAGACCCCGCTCACCGTGGGCTCCCCGCAGCAGGTGATCGAGAAGACGCTCTCCTTCCGCGAGTACGCCGGCGACTACCAGCGCCAGCTGTTCCTGATGGACCACGCCGGCCTGCCGCTGAAGACCGTCCTGGAACAGCTCGACATGCTCGGCGAGGAGGTCGTGCCCGTGCTGCGCGAGGAGTTCGCCAAGGACCGTCCGGCGGACGTGCCGGACGCGCCCACCCACCAGTCCCTGACCACCGCCGCGCGGAAGAAGGAGGCCGTCGCATGAAGCTCGTCGTCGTGTCGGCGGGACTGAGCGTCCCGTCCTCCACCCGGCTGCTCGCCGACCGGCTGGCCGCCGCCGTCCACGGGCACACCCCGGTGGACGTCCGGGTGGTCGAGGTGCGGGACCTCGCCGTCGAGGTCGCGCACCGGTTCACCAACGGCTTCCCGGGCAAGGCCCTCGCCGCCGCGCAGGACGCGGTGGCGGAGGCCGACGGGCTGATCGTGGTCACGCCGGTGTTCAGCGCGTCGTACAGCGGGCTGTTCAAATCCTTCTTCGACGTGCTGGACAAGGACGCGCTGGCGGGCAAGCCGGTGCTGATCGCCGCGACCGGGGGCTCGGCACGGCACTCGCTGGTGCTGGACCACGCCCTTCGGCCGCTGTTCGCCCACCTGCGGGCCGTGGTCGTACCCACCGCCGTGTACGCCGCCTCCGAGGACTGGGGCGCCGAGGGACTGCCCGAGCGGATCGAGCGGGCGGCGGGGGAACTGGCCGCGCTGATGCCGGCGACGGCGGCCCGGCGCGCGGCGGACGAGGATGTGGTGCCGTTCACCGAGCGGCTGGCGGCGCTGGGGCAGTGACGGACCACGGGCCACCGTCGCCCGTCCTGGCCGGCGGGGACGGCGGGGAGGTCCGTGTCGGCCGGGGCGGGTGGCTCGGGACGGGTGCCCGTGGGCCGGGGCGGGTGGCTCGGGACGGGCGCCCGTGGGCCGGGGCGGGTGGCTCGGGACGGGTGTCTGTCGGATCGGGATGATGGTGGTCCGGGTGGCTCGTGGGCCGGGCGGGTGGCGGGTTGCGTGGCCTGCCGGGGCGGGTGGCCGGTGCGGGTGGCCTGTTCGGTTCGTGCGGGCCGTTCGGGCTCCCGGGGCGGTGAGGGGCCGCCGGGCCTCGGTGAGCGGCCGGCGGGCAAAGCGGGCGGGCGGTGGCCGGTGAGAGGGCGGTAAAAAGCGTGCTCTGGGGCCATCGTGTCCGGCCGGGCTGCCGGAGGCCTTGGCAGACTGGGGGCGTGCCCCAGACTGTGCTGCTCGCCGAAGACGACCGTGCCATCCGCCATGCCCTGGAGCGTGCCCTGAGGCTGGAGGGGTACGAGGTCACGGCGGTCGCCGACGGAGTGGAAGCGCTGGCGCAGGCTCACACCGACCCGCCGGACGTGCTCGTCCTCGACGTGATGATGCCCGGCATCGACGGCCTCCAGGTGTGCCGCGTGCTGCGCGCCGAGGGGGACCGCACCCCGATCCTGATGCTCACCGCCCTGGTGGAGACCGCCGACCGCATCGCGGGCCTGGACGCCGGCGCCGACGACTACGTGGTCAAGCCGTTCGACGTCGAGGAGGTCTTCGCGCGGCTGCGCGCGCTGCTGCGCCGCACCAGCCCCGCCCCGGCCGCTGCCGCCGTCCCCCCGGAGGGCCCGGCGCGGGAGGCGGCGCAGGCCGCGGGCCGGCAGCTGGAGGCCGCCGGCCTGCGCATGGACCTCCAGGCCCGCCGGGCCTGGCGCGGCCGGCGCGAACTGGAGCTGACCCGCACCGAGTTCGAGCTGCTGGAGCTGCTGGTGCGCAACGCGGGCATCGTCCTGGACCACTCCACCATCTACGACCGGATCTGGGGCTACGACTTCGGCCCCGGCTCCAAGAACCTCGCCGTCTACGTCGGCTATCTGCGCCGCAAGCTGGACGAGCCCGGCGCCCCGCAGCTGATCCACACCGTGCGGGGCGTGGGCTACGTGCTGCGGGAGGACTAGATGGGTCCGCGTCGGCGGCTGCCGGAGCGGCCACGGCCCAGGCTGATCTCCCTGCGCACCACCTTCGCGCTCTCCTTCGCCGCCGTCACCGCCGCCGTCACGGTCCTCGTCGGCATCCTGTCGTACAACTCCGCCGCGCGGCTCGTCCGGGTCGACCAGCAGTCGGTGTTCACCCAGGTCATGCAGGACGTCCGGGACGAGGTCCGGCAGCAGCCGATGAGCCCCGACGACTTCTCCTCCTCCCGTCCCGGGCACGACCTGGTCCGCCCCGCCCGCACCGACGTCCAGGTGCTCGGCGCGTCCGGGCAGATCGTGGACCACGGCACTCCGGTACTGCCCGTCACCGCCCAGGACCGTGCGGTGGCCGTCGCCCTGCGGGCCGGGGAGGTCGTCGAGCACAAGGACGTACGGGTGGAGGCGGACCTGTTCCGCATCGCCACCGTCTCGCTCGGCGACGGGCGGGGCGCGGTGCAGGTCGCGCAGGAGTTCAGCGACACCGAGGACCTGCTGCGGGCCCTCCAGCAGCGGACGCTGATCCTGATGGCGGCGGTCGTGGTGGCGGCCGGGCTGTTCGGCTGGTGGCTGGCCCGGCGCATCACCCGCCGGCTGGTGGTGCTGACCTCGGCCGCCGAGGACGTGGCCCGCACCCGGCGGCTGGGCATCCAGGTGCCGGTGACCGGGCTGGACGAGGTCGGGCGGCTGGGCCGCGCCTTCGACCGGATGCTGGGGCGGCTCGCGCAGTCGGAGGAGGACCAGCGCCGGCTGGTGCAGGACGCCGGGCACGAACTGCGCACCCCGCTCACCTCCCTGCGCACCAACATCTCGCTGCTGCGGCGCATCGACGAGCTGCCGCCCGAGTCCCGGGAGGAACTGGTCGCCGACCTCACCCAGGAGGCCCGGGAACTGACCGACCTGGTCAACGAGCTGGTCGACCTCGCCGCCGGGCAGTCCGACGCCGAGCCGCCGCAGCGGGTGGACCTCGCCGACCTCGCCGAGGACGTGGTCGGGCTGGCCCGGCGCCGTACCGGGCGGCAGGTCGTGCTGCGCGTGAGCGGTGAGACGACGGCCCACGGGCGGTCCGGGATGCTCCAGCGGGCCATCTCCAACCTGGTCGAGAACGCCGCCAAGTTCGACCGGGACGGCACCGCGCCGATCGAGGTGGGCGTCACCGGGCCGGCCCGGCCGGGCACGGTACGGGTGGAGGTGCTGGACCGGGGGCCGGGGATCGCCGACGGCGACCTCGTGCGCATCTTCGACCGCTTCTACCGTGCCGCCGACGCCCGCTCACTGCCCGGCTCCGGGCTCGGCCTGTCCATCGTCCGCGAGGTCGCCCGGGCCCATGGCGGAGCGCCGTTCGCCTACCGCCGCGAGGGCGGCGGCTCGGTCATCGGCTTCACGGTGGGCGGCGGGCCGGTGGGGGGCGGCGGGGGTGGTGGCTGAGCCGGGTGCGGACGGGAGCGGTGGCCGGGTACGAGGGCCTGCCCGGGGCGGTGGCTGAGTACGGGTACCTATCCCGAGCGGGTAGTCATGCCCATCCCCGGGCCGTCCCGAGCGCCGTAGCGTCGCCGTATGCCCGACAAGATCACACCGGCCGGCACCGGCACCGGCACCCGTACCGGCACCGGGGCCGCGCGGAAGCTGGGCCTCGGCTGCCTGGGCTGCGGGGGGCTGGTCGTCGCCCTCGTCCTCGCCCTGGTCGCCGTGCTCGCCTGGAACGCCGGGGCCGGGACGGACCTGCCCCGGGCCGCGCCCCAGGACAGGGCGGACCGCGCCTTCGGGTACTCCCGGGAGGCGTACGACGTCCTGGGCTTCACCCGCGCCCTGCCGCCGGGCACCGGCGGGACCGGCAGCCGCGCGCGGAACGTGTTCGGCGCGGAGTACTGCCACGACGGCGGGCTGCTCGGCATGGAGGACAAGACCGTCGACGGCGCCTACCGGCTGTACCACGAGTGGGCGCTGGACCACGTCCCCGCCGATCAGGCCGTCCCCGGTCTGCGGCGGCTGCACCGGCGGCTGGCGGACGACGGCTGGAAGGTCACGTCGTACACCGAGGGCGGGGCGGGCAAGGACTGGTCGCTGTACGTCCAGCGGGACCACCGGGCCGAGTGGATGACCTTCACCTGGGACCCGGAGCAGCGGTACTTCACGGGCGGCGCGGGCGTGCCCTGCGCCTACGACCCCGCCTGGACGCACGGCGACAGCGACACGTACGACACCGACACGTACGACCCGGACACCGCCGCCGAGGCCGTGACACCGTCCGTGCTCGGACCGGGCGGCCGGTGAGCGTCAGGCGGTCGTCGCGTGAGCGTCAGGCCCCGCCGCCCGCGTCCCCCTCGCGGCGCCGGGCCGCCGTCAGCAGCCAGGCCAGGTTGCCCACCGCGGCTCCGGCGGCGACCGCGGCGGCGATCACCCCGCCGGTCGCCAGGCCGTCACTGAACAGGTGCGGGCGCCGGTCCAGGCTGTGCAGCCCGAAGCCGCACAGCTGGTACACGCCGACGGCGGCGATGACCAGGCTGACGACCAGCACGGCCACCGTCGGCGCGAGACTGTGCGCACAGACCTCCGTGCCGGGCTCCGTCTCGGTCGTGTCCTGCATGCGTCCCCCGTTGAACAGGCGTGTGAACGGCCCGGTAGTTGTCGGCGGTTGGGAACCTACAATACGTAGGGCCGGTTAGGGTCGACGCCGTGCGGATCTACATCAGCGCGGACATGGAGGGCGTCACCGGGCTCGTCGACGCGGACGACGTCCAGCCGGGCGGCCGGGACTACGAGCGGGGCCGCGCCAAGATGGCCGAGGACGTGAACGCCGCCGTACGGGGCGCGCTGGCCGCCGGCGCCGCCCACGTCCTGGTCAACGACGCCCACGGCCCGATGCGCAACCTCCTCCCCGAGGCCCTGCACCCGGCGGCCCGCCTGGTGCGCGGCAGGCCCAAGCAGCTCGGCATGCTGGAGGGGCTGACCGGCGAGTACGACGCCGTGCTCTGCGTCGGCTACCACTCCCGGGCCGGTGCGCCGGGCGTGCTCAGCCACAGCTTCATGGGGCACGAGATCGAGGACATGTGGCTGGACGGCCGCCCGGTCGGCGAGATCGGGCTCGCGCAGGCCACGGCGGCGGCCCTCGGCGTGCCCGTCGTGGCCCTCACGGGTGACGACGCGGCGTGCGCGGAGATGACGGAGTGGGACCCCTCGGTCGCCACCGTCCCGGTGAAGTACGCCCGCGACCGGTTCGCGGCCGAGCTGCGGCCCGAGGCGGAGGCGCGCGAGGCGATCGAGGAGACGGTGGCCGCCGCGCTCACCCCGGCCCCGCGCCGCCCCGCCCCGTCCGCCGCCGAGGCCACCCTCGCCGTCCGCTGGCAGTCCGCGTCGGTCGCCGCGACCCTGCTCGGCATCCCGGGTGTGACGGCCGACGACCCCCGGACGGTCCGGGCGAGCGGTCCGCTGCCCGCGCTGTACCGGCAGTTCGGGGTGTGGATGCGGGTGGCGTCCTCGCTCACCAACCAGCCGCCGTACTGCTGAGGACTCACCAGCGGGCCCGTCACCGGTGGCGGGGCGTGCGCAGGAACACCGCGCTGCCCACGGTGCCGACGAGGGCGAGTGCCGCGTTCAGCGCGATCGCGGTCTTCAGGCCGCCGAGGACCGCCAGGGTGCCCGTACCGGTCATGGCGGCGGTGGCGACGGCGCTCATCACCGGCGTGCCCATGGTGATGCCGACCTGCTGGGTCATCGTCGCGAGCCCGGTGGCCAGGCCCTGTTCGTCGTCGGCGAGACCGGACGTGGCGGTCACCATGAACCCGACGATGACCAGCATGTTGCCCACTCCGCCCGCGAAGGTCGCGGCCAGGAGCAGCCACAGCGAGGCGTGCCCGGTGCCGAGGCCGAGCAGGGCCGCCGTGGACAGGGCCTGCACCAGGCCGCCGGCCAGCAGGGTCCGGGTCGCGCCGGACCGGCCGATCAGCCGCGGGGCGAGCGCGCCGCCGACCACGGTCCCCGCGCCCAGCACGCCGAACGACAGCCCGGCCGCGAGCGGGGAGAAGCCCAGCACCTCTTGGAGGTAGAGGGTCAGCAGGAACACCAGGGACGTCTCGGTGAGGAACGCGATCAGCCCGGCGAGGTTGCCCCATGCCACCGACCGCCGGCCCAGCACCCGGGGCGGCACCAGCGGCGCGGACACCCGGCGCTCCACGACCGCGAACACCCCGAGCAGCACCACCCCGGCCGCGAGCGGCAGCAGTGTGGCCGGCGCGCCCCAGCCGTGCTCCCCGGCCTGGGTCAGACCGAGGATGACCGCCAGCAGCCCGAGGGTGACCGTGACGGCACCCGGTACGTCCAGCTTCGGCCGCTCGGCGGGCCGGGACTCGGCGATGACGGCGGGCGCGACGAGGAGTACGGCGAGGGCCACGGGCACGTTGACGAAGAACGCCCAGCGCCACGACAGCAGGTCGGTCAGCAGGCCGCCGAGGATCGCGCCGGTGGTGAAACCGGCCGACATCAGCGCCCCGTTGAGACCGAGCGCCTTCTCCCGCAGCGGGCCCTCCGGGAAGGAGGTCGTCAGCAGGGACAGCCCGGCCGGGGTGACCGCCGCGGTGGCCAGCCCCTGGAACACCCGGGCCGCGAGCAGCACCTCCGGGCTCTGCGCCAGCCCGCCGGCCAGCGAGGCCGCGCCGAGGACGACGAGGCCGCCGAGGAACAGCCGACGGCGGCCGAAGAGATCGGCGACCCGCCCGAACAGCAGGGTGAACCCGGCCGCGCACAGGGCGAACGCGGTGCCGATCCACTGGAGGCGGTCGAGGGAGAAGCCGAGGCCCGCGCCGATCACCGGCAGGGCCACGTTCAGGATGGAGAAGTCCACGGCCAGCATGAACTGGGCCGCGAGCAGCAGCACCAGCACCAGGCGCAGCCGCGGGGTCAGCGCGGCGGGCGCGGCGTCGGCCGGTCGTGTCGCTGTGGCGGACATGACGGGTCCCTTCTGTACGGCGGGGTCGGGGCGTCGGGGGATACGGCGAACTCGCCCACGAGCAGCGGGAGTCGCCGTGCAGAAGACTCGTCCGCCGCGGCCGGCGCAGCCAGCACCGCCGTGGGACCGGTCGCCGTGAGGGTGGTCATCGCGTGACCACCCTCGGGCATCTCGTTCGCGCCGCCGGGCGGGCAGGATGGACGAAGGCCGCGGTACGACGACCGCGGTATCCGCCGTACTCGCCGTCGGAGTACGCCGCACGCCCCGGAGGCAGCCATGGACGCGTCGTCCGAGCTCGGAGAGTTCCTGAAGTCACGCCGTGCCGCGCTGCGGCCTCAGGACGTCGGGATCGCGACCGCGCCGGCCCGCCGCCGGGTGGCCGGGCTGCGCCGCGAGGAACTGGCCCTGCTCGCGGGCGTCAGCATCACCCACTACACCCGCCTCGAACAGGGCCGCGCGGCCGGTGTCTCCGACTCCGTGCTGGAGGCGATCGCCCGCACCCTGCGGCTCACCGAGGACGAGACCGCCCACCTGAAGGACCTGGCCCGTCCCGCCGCCCCGCGCCGCCCGGCCGCGCCCCGCGCCGGGCACGCGTCCCCCTCGGCCCGCCGGCTGCTCGCCGCGATGACGGACGTCCCCGCGCTCCTCCTGGACCGGCGGGGCGACGTCCTGGCCTGGAACCGGCTCGGTCACGCCCTGCTCGCCGCGCATCTGCCGTGGGAGGCTCCGGAGACTCCCGGCGGCCGGCCCAACCTGGTGCGGATGCTGTTCCTGGACGACGAGTACCGGGCGAGGTACACCGACTGGAAGGAGGAGGCGCACCTCGCGGTCGCCTCCCTGCGCCTGGTCGCCGGCCGGCACCCCGACGACCGCGCGCTGGCCGAGCTGATCGGTCAACTGTCCATCCGCAGTGAGGAGTTCACCGCGCTGTGGGCCAGGCACCCGGTCCGTACCTGTGTCTCCGGCACCAAGTCCCTGCGCCATCCGGCGGTCGGCACCCTGGAGCTGGGCTTCGAGAACCTGTGCCTGCCGGGCACCGCCGGCCAGCGCGTGATCACCTACACCGCCGAGCCCGGCTCCCCGTCCGACGCGGCCCTGCGCCTGCTGGCCGCCACGGCGGTACCGCCCGTACGGGAGGACCTGCCCGCGCCGGACGCGCGCCGGACCGTTTGACGCCGCCCCGAGGCGTGCGGTGCGTCAGGTCCGCGGTCCGGCCCCGAGGACGTCGAGCATGGCCCGGGTCGCCGGGCTCGGCGGGAAACGGCTCCAGGCCAGGTACTCCACGCGGCGCGGTCCGTCGGCCACCGGGACCAGTGTCAGCCCGGGGCCGGCGGCGGCCAGCGGCCGGACGAACGCCGAGGGCAGCAGCGCGACGCCGAGCCCGCGCCGGATCAGCCCGGTGATCAGCTCCACGACCCCCGCCTCGTAGGCGACCTCGCGGACCAGGCCCGCCGCGGCGAACGCCTGGTCCGACTGGGCCCGGGCGGGCGTCCCGGCCACGAAGTCCACGAACGTCTCCCCGGCGATGTCCCGCAGCGTGACCCGTTCCGCGCCGGCCAGCCGGTGCCCGGCCGCCATCACCAGCACATGCTCGTCGTGGTCGAGCACCACGCTCTCCACCCCCGTGGGCCGCTCGCCCTCCGGCAGCCCGAGGAAGGCGATGTCCAGCTCGCCGCGGCGGATCGCCGCCGCCAGCTCGTCACTGCGCCCGGAGCGCAGCAGCACCCGCACCTCCGGGTGCCGGGCGCGGTAGCGCTGCAACACCTCCGGCACGTCCACGGCGGCGGTGGTCACGATCACGCCGACGGCGAGCCGGCCACGCACCACGCCGGTCGCGGCGGCGGCGTCGGCCACCGCGCGGTCGGCGGCGGCCAGCGCCTCGCGCGCCCGTGCCACGAACGCCTCGCCCGCGTCGGTGAGTTCGACCCGGCGGCTGGAGCGGGCGAACAGTCGTACCCCCAACTCCCTTTCCAGGCCCGCGATCCGGTGGCTGAGCGAGGACTGCGTCACGTAACACCGTTCGGCGGCGCGGGTGAAGTTACGGGTCTCGGCCACGGTGACGGCGTACCGCATCTGCTGGAGGTCCACCCGGCCATGGTTTCCGTACATGGCTGCGATGGCAACCATGTCTTGGACGCATGGCGGGGGAGCGGCCGAGACTCCTCGCATGTCCTCGTCCGCCCACCCACCGGCCACCGTCCCGCCGACCGCTCACCGGCCGGTCTCCGCCCTGTCGGCCGCTCACCGGCCGGCCACCGTCCTGCTGACCGCGCTCGCCCCCGCCGCCTGGGGCACCACCTACATCATCACCACCGAACTCCTCCCGCCCGGGCACCCGTTGTTCGCGGGCCTCATGCGCTCCCTGCCCGCGGGGCTGGCCGGACTGGCGCTCACCCGGGTGCTGCCGCGCGGGGACTGGTGGTGGAAGGCCGTCGTCCTCGGCCTGCTCAACATCGGCGGCATGCCCCTGCTGTTCGTGTCGGCCGAACGGCTCCCCGGCGGGGTCGCCGCCACCCTCGGCGCGGTCCAGCCGCTGCTGGTCGCCGGGCTGGCCCTCCTCGTCCTGCGCGACCGGCCGACGCCCTGGCGGCTGGCCTGGGGCGTACTCGGCGTGGCCGGCGTCGGACTCGTGGTCCTCGGTCCCGACGCCCGGCTGGACGCCGTGGGCCTGCTCGCCGGCCTCGGCCATACGGCGACCATGGCGGGCGGGGTCGTCCTGACCAGGCGCTGGGGCCGCCCGCCGGGGGTCGGTCCGCTGGCCCTGGCCGGCTGGCAGCTCACGGTCGGCGGCCTGCTCCTGCTCCCGGTGACCCTGGCCTTCGAAGGTGTGCCGGAGCGGATCGACGCCGGCGCGGCGGGCGGCTACCTGTGGCTGGGCAGCATGGGCGGCCTGATCGCGTACACGCTGTGGTTCCGCGGCATAGCCACCCTTCCGGTGGGGGCCATCGCGCCCCTGGTCCTGCTGTCCCCCCTGGTCGCCACGGCCATCGGCGTGACGCGGGGCGAATCCCTGAGCCCGGCCCAGGCCTGCGGCTTCGCCCTGTCCCTGGCGGCGCTGCTCGCCGCGCAACTGAACCCGCCCCACCACGGAAGGAGCACCTCCCCGATGACCTCCGCCCTGACGATCGCGGTCCTCGGCGCCACCGGAACGGTCGGCAGCCGGATCACGGCCGAGGCCGCCGCGCGCGGGCACCGGGTACTGGCCCTCGCCCGCAAGCCGGCGAGCGGCCACCCGGCCGTGACCCCGGTCCCGCTGGACGCGGCGGACCCGGACGCCGTACGCCGGGCGCTGACGGACTCCGGCGCACACGCGGTGGTGCTGGCCCTGCGGACGTACCCGGCGGACGAGGACTTCCTGGTCGGCGTGACCCGGACCGTCCTGGACACCGCGGCCGGACTCGGCATCCGGGTCCTGGTGATCGGCGGCGCCGGCGCCCTGCGCACCCCCGGCATCCCGGACCTCCTCCTGGCCGACAACCCGGCCTACGTCCCCGCGGAGCTGCGCCCGGTCGCCGCGGCCGGAGTGGCCCAGCTGCGCGCCTGCCGCGCCCACGCCCACCCCGACTGGACCTACCTCAGCCCCCCGGCCCTCCTCGAACCCGGCACCCGTACCGCCCGCTACCGCCGCGGCACGGACACGCTGCTCACCACTCCCGACGGCCGCTCCCGGATCAGCGCGGAGGACCTGGCGGCGGCGGCCGTGGACGAACTCGAACAGCCGGGCATGGACCGGCACTTCACGGTCGTGCAGGCCGCTCCGGAGTGACCGCGTGCCCGTACCCTCGGTGGTCAGGCCGCCGCGGCGGGGCGCGGTTCGCCGTGGAAGACCTGTCGGGTGTGCCAGTCGCGGTGCGCGGCGGCGACCGGGCGGGTGCCGGGCTGGGGGCCGGTGAGCGGCCGGCCGGCGAGGGCTGTGACGTGCTGCCGGGCGGCGGCGCTGTGCCCGACGAAGCGCCGGCTGACCAGGACGCGGTGATCGTCCCCCACCCCGAGGACCCCCTTGTCGAAGAGCTTGTGGTGCAGCGAGCACAGGCACAGCCCGTTGTCGACCTCGTCCGGGCCGCCGAACGCCCACCAGCGCACATGGGCGGCCTCCAGCCCGACCGGTACCGAGCCGATCCGGCCGTCGTAGCCGCAGAAGGCGCACCGGTACTCGTAGGCGGTCAGCACCAGTTCCCGCATCCGCCGGTCCCGCTGCCTGCGCGCCGGCACCAGCCGCTCGGACTCGGCCGGCTCCAGCTCCAGTCCGACGGCCTCGCACAGTTCACCGTGGAGGGAGGGCGGGAAGTGCAGGTCGAGCAGCAGCCGCGCGATCCTGCCGAGCAGGTCCGGTTCGCGCCGCAACGCCGCCCGCAACTCCGGCGCGAGCCGCCCGGTCGCACCCGTCTCCCGCAACTCCCGCACCCCGCTCCCGGGGCTGCCGCCTCCCCGGTCGGTACGCACCTCCCACACCCCGTCACTGACCAGGTGATGGAAGGGGTAGGCGGGCGTCGTCCTGTTGGGCGGACCGTACTCGGCGAGCAGGCTCTGCAGGTCGTGCTCCACCGCGGTGTACCGCAGCCCGCCGTCGGCGTCCTCCTGGAACCGCGCGAGGGCGTACAGAAGCAGCAACGGCTTGTGCGGAGCCCGCGTTCCGTTCCTGGCCCACTGACGCAACGCCGCTATTCGGTCCAACCAGTCCATGGGGGGTGATCGTAGAGGGGTGTCGCGGCTTGGCCGGTGTCTTACGGCTGGTACCAGTCGTCGTCGCCGGTCCGGAGCGCACGGCCGAGGTAGTCCCGCAGGTCCCTGGCCACCCAGCGGCGGCTGTCGCTCTCGTGCTCCCAGACGAAGATGTCGGGACGCTCGGGCTTCCGGACGAAGGCGAACTGGTCGCCGCCTCCGTTGTCCCCGAAGAAAAGAAGGGCGTCGAACGGCATGTACAACTGGGCGAACGTCTCGTCGGACCGGAAGTAGAGGTTCGTCTCGACGATCCGGTCGAGGGACCAGACGGTGTTCACGAGAAAGTGCCCGATCACCCCGTTGCTTTCGAGGAGCAACTGCCGCAGCTCGGCCGGCACGCTTCGCCCGAGCCGTTTCTCCGCCGTGACGAGGTCGGACGGCTCCGCCGGTTCCCGGAGGCCCACGCCCGGGAAGACCTCTGTCACTGCCTGTCTCCACATGATCGAAAGCCTAGTCACATCGCCTGACTGCACGGCTCCAGCCGCCGATTGGGAGTTCCCGCGTGACCGAGCCGACCGCCCCGGACAAGAAGCCCTTCCTGTACGTCGTCGTGTGCGCGGCGGGCGTTGCCGGTGATGTCGGCAAGCTGATCACGGCTGCCCAGGAGGCGGACTGGGACGTCGGTGTCGTGGCCACGCCTCAGGGGCTCGGTTTCATCGACGCCGAGGCGGTCGAGGCGCAGACCGGTCACCCGATCCGCTGCGCCTGGCGTTCGCCGGGGGAGCCGCGCCCCCTGCCCCCGGCGGACGCGATCGCGGTGGCGCCGGCCACGTTCAACACGGTCAACAAGTGGGCCGCCGGGATCTCGGACACCCTCGCCCTGGGCATCCTGTGCGAGGCGTACGGCATGGGCGTTCCGACCGTGGCCCTGTCCTACCTGAACTCCGCCCAGGCCGCCCACCCCGCTTACCGGCAGAGCCTGGACCGGCTGCGCGGGATGGGGGTCCTGATCGGCTCGTGCGAACCGCACCGGCCGAAGGCCGGCGGCGCCGCGGAACGGTTCCGCTGGGAGGAGGCGCTGGAGTTGCTGGGGCCTGTGGTCGGCGCGGCGCGGTGACGCCGTCCGCCACCCGGTGAGCACGAAGTTTGGCGAAGGGCGTCCACCCGGCTCAGCGGCAGCGCAGCGCGGCGAGCGTCGCGTCGAGGCCGGCTGCGCGGGGCCGGTTGTGCGGCAGCTTGCCGAGCACGGCCGCCATCCCGCAGGTGTCGGTGAGGGCGGAGAAGACGAGGCCGCCCGCGATGCCGGCGGAGAGCAGCTGGAACGCCGGGTGCGCGAGCAGGCCGAGCAGCAGCCCCAGGAGCACCACCGCTCCGGCGGTGAAGCGGACCTGCCGTTCCATGCTCCAGCGGGCCCGGGTGGCGCACGCGGCGGGCCGGTGCAGGTCGTACCCCTGCGCGGCCCACCCGTTGGTGCCGCCCGCGAGGCCGGCGGCCGGGATGCCCTGCTCGGCCAGGAGCGCGCAGGCGTTCTCCGAGCGGGCACCGGAGGCGCACACCACGAGCACGTCTCGCCGGCCGGCCGCGTGCCGGAGTTCGGGCAGTGCGCGGCGGATGTGGTCCAGGGGGATGTTGAGGGCGCCCGGCAGGTGACCCGAGGCGTATTCGCCGGGGGTGCGGACGTCGATGACGGTGAGTTCGTGGAGCCGCTCCCGGACCTGGTCGGTGCCGAGCGTGGTGGGGGCGAGGGGGCTGGTCATGGCAGCGGTGATCCTTGTCGTGTCGGTGATCGTCTGAGTGTCCGATCGGCCCCGTCCGCGCAACCGGGGACGTAAAGTACCCCTAGGGGTATAGGCGGAGGAGTGACCGTGGAACTGGAGCTTGAGGGCGCGTCCCTGAAGGCCGTGCTGAACCGGCTGCGCAGGGCGCAGGGGCAGATCTCCGGGGTGATCCGGATGATCGAGGAGGGGCGGGACTGCGAGGAGGTCGTCACCCAGCTGGCGGCGGCCTCGCGGGCGCTGGACCGGGCGGGTTTCGCGATCATCGCCACCGGGTTGCAGCAATGCGTCGCGGACATCGAGTCGGGCAGGAAGAACGGGGAGGACGCGGAGGCGATGCGCGCGCGGATGGAGAAGCTGTTCCTGTCCCTGGCGTGAGGGCCGCGGTCACGCCACCGCGTCGACCGGCATGAAGCCGGCCACCGCGAGCAGGACGAGCGCGAAGACGCGTTGCAGGGTCTCCCCGGGCAGCTTGGCCGACAGGCGTTCGCCGTCCCAGGCGCCGAGGATCGCCGAGCCGGCGAAGGGGCCGACTGGCGGCCCGGTTCAGGCCGCTCGCCGTGCCGGCGCGCACGGCCGGCGCCGCGAGCGAGTCGACGGTGATGACCAGCAGGCTGGTGCCCACCGCCGCGCGCATGCGCAGGCCGAGGACGTCGACCAGTGCCGGTACGGCGAGGAAGCCGCCGCCCACGCCGAGCAGTTCCCGCCGTGCCCGTCCACCACCGGCAGACCGGTGACGGCCCGGTCCCGTGTGCCACCGGTCACGTCGGCGGCCTCCACGGAGCGGTGCGACACGGCGGGACCCGTACGGCGTCGCGCCCCCGGGACCGCAGGACCGGCAGCCCCTGGCGAGCAGGGGTCCGGCCGCCCGCCGCGAGCGGCCGCACTCGTCGCGTACGTCGAGCGGCGGAGCGGCACCGACCCGTCCGGTGGGCCGCGCGGCGTCCCGCACCGCCACCCGTGTGCCGACGAAGAACATGCGCTCCTCCGCTCCGTCCCAAATTACCCCCGGGGGTATTCGACGGTAGCATGGTTACCCCGGGGGGTATTCAAGGAGTCATGGAATGTCCCGTGGCGCGCTTCACGCCGCGGACGTACGAGCTTGGCCAGGCGAGAGGGCCACGCTCCTGCGTCACAGCGGAGCGGCGGACGAGGGGGAGCTTCACAGGCGCCGTCGTGCGTGGTGCCAGGAGTAACGTGGCAGGTGCGGGGCGGAGTCCCGTCGTCGCACCGGTCCTACAGACGGGTGGTCGTCATGACCGGCTCGGATACACCACCTGTTCCCCCGTGTCTGCCCAGCGGCGTCCACGAGGCCGTGCGGCCGGGGTGCGCGCTTCTGCGGCTGGAGACGACCGCATCACGCGAAGGCGTCCTCGACGGTGCGTGGTGGCCGCGCTCGCGCGACATCGGTGCCGAGCTGCCCACCCTGTTGAGTGCCCTCGTCGCCCACCTCGGCCCCGTGACCCGTGTGGGGCTGGACGCCGCCGCCTGGGAGGGTCTCCCGACGCGTATCATCGTGGACGACCACGTGGTGCGCGTCGATTCCTTCCCGGTTGGTGACGACACGGTCCTGATCACCCGGGGCGACAGGGACATCTTCTCGCTGCTGGTGGTCCCGCCGGACGCGGCACCGGACGCCGCCCGCGCCGCGATGGCCCAGGCGGTCCGGGCGGACAACAGCAGCCAGGCGGAGCAGATCCTCATCGAGACCGGGAGCGGGCGCGGTCCGTCCGGCTGACGGGCCCGCCGCCGGGCGCGACCCGCGCAACGGCGTCGTACGGCGAGCGGAGGTCAGCCGCGCCACTCCACCACGAGCAGCGTCGCGTCATCGCTGGTCTGGCCGCCCCGCGCCCGCTTGAGCGTGTGGGACAGCGAGCGCGTCACCGCCCGGATGCCGCGCCCGGTCCGCTCCAGTCGGTTCACGCAGTCGATCAGCTGGTCCTCACCGAACTCCTCCCCACCGCTCTCGTGCTCCTCGACCACTCCGTCGGTGAAGCAGAGCACGCGGTCCCCGGGCACCAGCCCCAGCTCGCTCACCCGGGGCTCCGCACCACCCAGGCCGACGGGGAGCGTCGTCGGGGAGACCAGACGCTGTGCGACGCGGTGGTCGCGGACAAGGATCGGCGGGGGGTGCCCGGCGTTGACCCACTGCACCCGCCCCGTCGTCGTGTCCAGCTGCAGCATCTGCGCGGTGACGAAGTGCTCGGGACCGAATTGCCCGGCCACGGCGCGGTCCATGAACGCGTAGATCTCCGACAGTCCGATACCGGCGCGGCGGGCGTGGCGGTAGGAGCCGATGGCCACCGTGGCCATCGTGGCCGCGTCCAGCCCGTGACCCATCGCGTCGATCATGGCCACGTGGAGGACGTCGTCGTTCAGCGCGTAGTCGAAGCTGTCGCCGGCCACGTCGTAGGCGGGTTCCAGGATCCCCGCCACGGCGACCCGGGGCATGATCATGGCCAGCGGTGGCAGCACGGACCACTGGATCTCCGCCGCGACGCTCATCGCCTCACCGCGTCGGACGTTGAAGAACAGGTCGGAGTAGCCGTGCTTGGTCACCAGGAGGTCGGCCACCAGGCCGGAGATCCGGAACAGCAGGCGGCGGTCGTCGTCATCGATGCTGTCCAGCGTCACCGCCATGACCCCCACCTGGTCACCGCCGTCCAGGAGGGGCAGATGGACCCGGACGCCGTCCTCCTGGGGTACCTCCACGGGGGCCGCGTCGAGAAAGCAGCGGCCCGCCTCGGAGTCGTCGATCACCTGCGGTTCCCCGCCCGTGAGGCCCTCACCGGGCAGCGGTACGAGCAGCAGCTGGCCGTAGTCCTGCAACAGCACCTGCGGACGGCGGCCACCGAGCCGCTGCACCACATCGGCCACCAGGGGCCCGATGAGATGGGGCGGGAGTGAGTGCGCGCTGTCGAGGATCTTTCCGAGGAGAGCTTCCCCCAAGCTCTCGGACCGGTCCGCGCGCCGTCCCGCCGTCATTCCCTCGCCCGCCTCGGTCACGCTCGGAGCGGGCTGGGACGCCACAGGATCCGTCGGTTCCATGGGGCTCCATCACGGGGTCGGTCGTGGACGCCCGGCCTTCCGGTCGGGCGGAGTCGGCCGGGTCGGGCTGCTCACCTGGGTCCGGCTCCTCCTTCCGTGCCCCATGCCTCCTGTCCGTCCGGGCCGCTCTCGGCGCAGGCCAGCAGGCGCGGAGCCGTCAGTGGGTTCCCGGGGGCGGCGGCGGTCGGCAGCCGGGTGATCACTCCGGCCGGCTCGTGCGGGGGTACCACCAGCAGTTCCCAGCGTCCCACGCTGCCGCAGTCCACGGTGATGGCATGCGCCTCGGCGGCGTCGTCGCTCAGGGCCACCTCGATCACATGCCCCGGCGCCGTCACCTGCCGCGGGGCACCGGGCCAGACGGCCCTCCCCACGGTCACGCGGGTGACGGTGCCGACGCCCGGGTCCGAGGAACCGACCAGCGCGGGCGGCTCCGGTTCCAGTGCGTCACAGCGCGGCCACCACGCGCCGTCCAGCGAGCCATGGCTGACATCCGGCGTGAGGCGCAGCCGGGGCAAGGGCATCCCGTAGGAGTGTCCCGATTCTGGTGCCGTACCTTCGGCGGGCTTTGTGGTGGTGTCCATCGTGCGATCCCGTTCCGGGCCGTGCGTTTTCCGGCTGCCCGTGTCTGACACTCGCCGGGAACGGCGCCACCGTGATCGTGCGCCCGAAAGTTCTCGGTACCTGTCAGGCTACTCCCGGCCGTGACGGGCGGCGTGGCGCGCGGCCATCGCGTGGAGGGGCCGACGGCCATCGCGTGGAGGGGGGCCGACGGCCATCGCGTCGCGACACGCCCGTACGGCGGACGGCGGGTGGCGTGAGTCGCCCCGGCCGGTACGACCGCCGGCCCATCGTTCCCCTGCCACGTCATCGGTGTGCCGGGGGCTGCCCTTCGACGGACAGGGTCAAGAGGGCTGTCCTTCGACGGACAGGGCCAGTACGCACGGGGCGACGGCGCCGGGCAGCCCCACGACCTCACCCATGTTCTGCCAGCCCCAGGACGAGAAGGCGGCCTGTCCCGCCTGGTCGGCGGGGTGCAGCAGGGTGACCCCGACAGAGGAGCGCAGGTCCGTGAGCAGACGCTGTTGCAGACGGTGGGCGATATCGCGGTGCTGAACGTGCGGATGGGCCACGACCTGGGTGAGGACGACGAACCGCGCTCGGGAGGTGAGCCGCTGGATGATCTCCTGGAGCGTTCCGTCGGACCCCCGGGGGCCGGAGCCGTCGGAGCCCATCGGAAAACCGAAGGCGCAACCGACCAGCACTGTCGTCTCGGCGACCAGCAGGGCGAAGCCGGGCCGGTGGGCGGTGACCGCCAAGCGGTGCAGGAAGGCGCCTCGGTTGTGGTACGCCTCGCCGCCGGTGCCCGCGACGGACGCCGCAGCCAGGTCCGCGATGTCCTCGCGCATGTCTTCCGCCTGCCCGCGGGTCAGCCGGCGAAGCCGGATCCCGCCCCTGGGGACCGGACTCGCGGGGGCCGTAAGGAGCAGCGCACTCGATCCGGTGGCATCGAGGAGCCGGGCGATCTGCGCGCACGGATGGTGCAGCCGCAGGCGAGCGTGGACCCGGCCGGCGCGCTGTGCTGCCGACAGCAGGACGTCCAAGCCCTTGGCGTCACAGGAACCGACCGTGGCCAGGTCGATGTCGATCACGGTGACACCGTCCAGCAGGCACCGCTCCACCGCGGCCCGCAGCAGCGGCGTCGTGGCCGGCCCGATGTCTCCGGCGAGCGTGACGAGGGTTCGCTCTCCTCGGTTCCGCCGATGGATGTCCAGCCGGGAAAGGGTCATCACGCCTCCCCTCGGCGGGGTGGCGGGCCCGCGTGGGCGCTCGGTGCGGCCCCTGCCGTGAAGGGCTCGCGCGGGGTTGCTTCGACCGTGGCGGACATGGTGCCGACCCGTCTCCGCGCCGGCCACGGGGGCGGCCCGGATCCACTCGTCTCTCGCCGAGGACGACCCGGCGTGGCGGCCGGAGTGCGTGATGCCCTCGGTACTTCAACCGTACGTGATCCGCCTGCCGGGCTGTCGGCCGAGCACCCGGTCGAGGTGCCGGCCTGGGTCGCACTGCCGCCCACCGCTCGGGCCGGCGGGACCCGAGGGCCGCTCAGCGCCGCCCGGCCCCGTGCACCCCCGGCTCACGGCCACACCAGGCAATAAGGCTGGTGTCCCGCTTCGTGCAGTCGTACCGAGAAGTCCTGCCACTTGTGCAGCGAATGGGAGGGGTGGGGCGGTGACCTGGGGTATCTTCGCAATGTGTGCGTTGACCTGGGAAAACTCCTCTCCGTAGTTCTCACCCGTCAACGCCGTTACCCAGGCTCATGTGCCCTGGAAGCGCTCCTGGTGGGGTTGTGCCCGAGCCGGACGGCCAAGGTTGCTTGGGCTGCCGAAGCGCCTACCCGACACCCGCTTTAGGGGTTTTCCCTCGGCAGGGCTGTGACTTGCGGAAACATCGGGTAAGCCGTGGCCTGGGGAAACAGCCCTCCGTAGTTCTCGCATGTTCACGAGGCTACCCGGCTTCATGTGTGCTGCATCCGTTTTGCGCCAGCTTTG
Source organism: Streptomyces rubradiris (assembly GCF_016860525.1). NCBI lineage: Bacteria > Bacillati > Actinomycetota > Actinomycetes > Kitasatosporales > Streptomycetaceae > Streptomyces > Streptomyces rubradiris. The sequence goes on along the minus strand of NZ_BNEA01000015.1, from coordinate 3,538,130 downwards.
TGCACGCTCCGTCGGCCGTGCGATGGATGCAGCACTCTCGTGAGGTGAGGGTTTCAGCGTCCGTGGCGCTGTTCCGCGATGTCGGCCTGATTCAGCCAATAGGCGATGTTGTCGTTGATGGTGGAGAGGACGGGATGAGCAGGGTCTACGAGGCGTCGTGTACCGGTGAGCATCCGGATGAGGAAGTGGACTGCTTCTCTGGGGTGGCCCGCGCGTCCGCGCCACATGGCGAGTTTGTTGAGTACCGAGAGTGCGGCGAGGTGATCAGGGCCGAGGTGGCGCTCGATCTGGGTCAGCAGGGTTTGGTAGGTGTCGCTTGCCGCCTGTGCGTCGCCCGTTGTGCCCTGCAGGCGGCCGAGGTCTTCTAAGGTCGCCAGGGCTTGGGGGTGGCCAGGGCCCAGGATGCGCTCCTGATCGGGGAGGAGCTCTAGAAGCTCGGCGATGGCTGCCTGGGGTGCTCCTGCATAGCCACGCATGACGGCGAGGCTGTGACGGGTGCTGAGAGTGCCTGTGTCTTCTGGTGCGAGATGGTGTCGCTGGTCACGGAGGACGTCTTCCAGCGCTTGTACAGCTTTCTGCGGCCTTTCTGCCCAGCCCAGACACAAGGCGTGGCCCTGTCGGGAGCTGAGTGTGTCGCGGTGGTGGGGGCCCAGGACTCGGGTTCTGTCGGCAATGACGGCGGCGAAGTTTTCGCCTGCGGCGGCCGGATCGCTTCTTGCCTGCAAATAGGCGAGGTTGTGCCGGGATGTGAGCAGCTCGGGATGGTCAGGGCCCAGGGCTTCCCTCATGTCGGGGATCAACGCTTGATAACCGGCGATTGCTTTGTCTGTCTCGCCCGCTGAGCCCTGCCAACGGGCAAGGCTTTGCCGGGTGATCAGGGTGCGCAGGTGCCGGGGCCCGAGCGCTCGTGTCTGGTCGGGTAGCAGCGCTTCGAGCAAGCTGACGGCCTCGGCAGCGTTGCCTGATTCGCCCAGCCAGCGGGCCAAATTATGGCGGGCGGTCAGTGTGCCATCGGCATCGGCACCGAACTCCTCTCCCATGAGAGGGATCAGCCTGCGGTAAGCGGAAGCAGCCTCTGCTGCGTCACCCGCGACGCCCATCCAATAGCAAAGGTTGTGGAGAGTGGCGAGTATCGCCCCACGGCTCGCTCCGTTGCGCTGGCGGACAGCGAGTACCTCTTTGAGGGCAGCGATGGCGCCGCCCACGTCGCCCGCCTCACCCCGCTCGACTGCAAGGTTGTGACGAGTCACGAGTGTCTCGGGGGCCTCGTAGCCGAACAACCGGATGTGGTCAGCCTCAAGACGTTCCAGGGTTCGGACTGCTCCGGCATGATCTCCGGTTCGGCTTTGCCAGCGAGACAGCTCGCTGCGGGCGAAAAGGGCGTGCGGGTGGTCGGCTTCAAGGTGCTGGTGGGCGAGGGAGCAGAGCGCGTCGAAATGGGCGCGTGCCCAGGCAATGTCGCCGGATTCACCTGCACTCGTGCCCAGCCGGAAGAGGAGGGTGTATGCGGTGTCGTCCTGCCACAGCGGGTGGCTCTCTCCGACCTGATCGTGGATGGCCAGCGAGCGGGCACTGGCCCGCAGCCGCTGTGCGTGGTCCTGGTCGTGCCCAGTGTCGGGCCAGATGTCAAGCAAGGCGTGGGCAGCCGCCGGCAGGACTGCGTTCCTGCGCTGTGACCGAATGTCGGGCGATGAACCAGGAGGTTCATGTTCATGCACGGCACGCTGAATGAGCTGGTGCATACGGACCAGCCATGCGTCATCACAATCCTCGCCCGGGGTGTGATCGATGAGGTGGAGTCGGTCCAGCGTTGCCAGGGTGTGCTCGGCATCGAACTCGTCGACGGGGCGGTCTGCTCTGCTGCGCTCGGTCAGCCAATTACGGGCGGTGTCGCTGGTGAACAGAGGGGCGGGAATGCCGGTTGCCCCGTCGAGGACGGCGGCCAGTTCGAGCATAGGCCGGGCCAGCATGCCGGTGTGCTGGTCGGCCTGCTCGACAGAGATGTCCCACAGCGCTGCCAGTGAGTTCGTTGCAGCACTGCCGCGCACCGCAGGGATCAGTCGTTCGAGGGTGAGCCGACGGTCCGCGAGCAGGCGTCGGTAACGGACGATGCTGCAAGAGGCGTTGTAGTCGAGGTATGCGGCCGCCCGCGACAGGGCCAGGGGAAGATGACCGAGATCGTCGGCGAGTCCCGCCAGCTCCGCGTCCGCACCGGCTGGCACGGCTCGTTGCAGTGTGTTGCGTAGGTGCGTGAGGGATTCCTCGGGAGTGAAGACGCCAACGGACAGGAACGGATGGCCGCTCGCTGCGGCGAGGTCGCTTTCGCGGCTGCGGGTGGTGACGATGACCCTGCCGCGACCGGCGGTGCGTCGAGGCGGCCGTAGTCCCTCCAGCACGCCAGCGGAGTGCACGTCGTCGAGGACGATGAGCCAGCTGCGATCGGTGATGCGGAGCCAGTTGAGGAACTGTTCAGCGGCGGATGCGGTGTTCTCGCTACTGGGTACCAGCTCAAGCTCGCGGGATGCCTGGGCATAGGCACCGGTCACGGCTGGAGTGGTGTTTGCCGTCACCCATATCAACACGTCCACTCCACCGTTTGCCTCGTCGGCGGCACTGCGGCAGTAGTCGGCGGCCAGGCAGGTTTTCCCGACGCCCCCGGTTCCTGTGATCACGCGCCCCCTAACGGCTGCGCCGGATGCGTCCCCGAGGTCACTGTCCTCGGGGCCGTCCAGAGCACGCGCTAGGGCCTCGCGATGTGCCCGATCGACGAGCACATCGGCTGTGTCGGGGACCAGACCAATGCGCAGTGGCCGTGCGCTGCGGAGTTTATCGCCATGCTGCCTCTGCGTGCGGGGCCCGGTCGCCGCACTGTCCCGGCGAGCTGTGGCCCTGCTTCGCTCGGCCGCTCGGCGCAGATTCTCCCACCGAGCGCGGGACCGTGGCCCGGGCCTCGAATCGGCTCGGCTTTCGAGGAGTTCGGTCAGGAAGACAAAAGCGCGTCCGGCCCGCGGAACACTCTGAGCGTTGAACCATGCACTGAGGGTGCTCTTGGTCAGGGTGACGGGAGGAGACTGCCGCTCGCCCTGCCGGATGATCTGACCGAACGAGAGCCCAGATGCTTGCCGACTTGCCCTCAGTTCCTCGGCCAGGCGCGATGCTGCCGCCGGGACGTCCACCATGCCGTTCCCCGTTCGTTCCGAACCTTCTGCGAACCTTATTCCTTGCCTGTCCGACCAGCACATACCTGTAGTCCGGTATGAGGTGCTTCTCGTCGAACCCCGCTCCGAACAGGTCAGGTGGCGTGTGACCGATCGCTTGGTTGGTCAAGTCCACGGATGGGACGGGCAATGCGCAATCTCTGTCGTAAGGCGCGGTACGTGTGGCGCACGCCAAGGCTTCGGCGGCGGATGGCCGCACTCGTTGTGCGGTGGATGGCCGGCGTCGTGCTGAGGGAACTGGCGGTCCTCTTGTTGCGGTGGTGGACCAGCCTGTGACACAGCTCAGGGCCGGGTTGGTCGTTGCCATCACAGACGGCACGGGTAGGGGGCTGATCCAGTCGCGGCCCCGATGTCCTCCGAATCGCTGCTAAGAAAGCTGTCGGGTCACGTCCCGCGGAGTGGTGCAGCGAGGCGGAGTGGGCGACTCCATGGTGCCCTGCCCGCGCTGACCACAGCGCCGGCAGGGCACCGCTGCGAGCGACGGCCTCATGGTGTTCCGCAGTGATTCCACCACTCAGGTCGTGATTTTCGGTCAATTCCTGAGATAAACCGGTCGGTTGCTGAAGACCATCGGCGCTTGATCTCTGTTACGAGGGACCATCTATCGGTCACGGACGCGCGTAGCACTGTGCTCCGCATCTACCTCGGGGGTCTTCCACGTGCTTGATGCAGCAGCCCTAGCCGTTGCCACCGGCGCCGCCGGTAACGTTCTGGCCTACCTGCTTCAGGGTCAGACCGACGCCCTGCGCACCCGGATCTCCGCGATCTTCCAGCGCGGGACCGCGAGGGAAGAGTCGGTTGCGTTGCGTGCGCTTGAAGAGCATGCCGAGGCTCTGGAACAGCGGCGGGTTACCCAGGCCGAGGTCACTGCCCAGTGGAGCAGTCTGCTGACCGCGTTCCTCACTGCCTATCCCGAAACCCGAGCCGATATCGAGGCGCTGCGCTCGTCGTTGCCCTCTGGTACGAAGACGGTCCACATCGGATCTCAGCACAACCACGGGCGCGGCACCTTCATCGGTGGCGACAACCACGGCACCATCCGTGTCGATGGGCAGGAGGAACGGTGACGGATATTGGTCCGGAGCCGCAGCGGCACATCACCGAGCAGCACAATCACGGGGACGGTGCCTTCGTCGGTGGTGACAACCACGGCGAGATCCGCATCGAGGCGGTCGATGCGAAGACCAAAGCGGTGCTCAAAAAGATTTCCAAAGATTCACCCGCCCTGGCCCAGCTGCTTGAAGAGGCTTTGGACGATGGGGTCATTTCCCCCGATACCGCGAGGCTGCTCGCGCTCGCGGCGCGCAGCATCAACGAAGATGTCGCCCACACTCTCTGGCAGGCTTCCCAGCGCATCAACGAAGACGTCGCTGGGTTGCTCACGCGCGCGAGCTACAGCATCAACGAGGATGTCGCAGGCCAGGTGTCCAACGCCGCAGAGACCTTCGACAAGGCGTCCAAGCAGTTCGACCTCCATGAATTCGACAGGATTGTTAGTCGTTTAGAGGGGACCGTCAGCTCGCGCAGCAAGGAAGACCTCAGCAGCTTGGTTACGCGTTTTGAGGGCAGTCTGAGTTCCCTGGACCAACTGGTCAGGGACATGGACAGATTACAAAACGGAGACAAGCCTCTCGGTCGAATCGAGGAGATAGGGATCGCACTCAATGGCGTGGCTGAGCGGATCGAGGCCACGGTGACCCCACCTCCACCGGTGATCCTTCCTGACCACCGGGCGCGAGCCGTCGCTTTCTTCTGGGGCCTCGGTATAGGCGCAGCCTTCATCTTCTACCTGGTGAACCGTTGAGCTGTTCGGCCTACAGCCCGGAAGTGAACTCTGGGCACACCGTCTCTCTTGGTGAAGCACGGGACGGGCCCTTCATTCGGCGGTCGCGTCACCTGGTCCTTACGTAAAGGCGAGTTCGCGGAAGGTGTTGCGGACATCGGCCAGCGGCTCGCGGTCGCGGGTGTAGTAGAGCTTGTTGGTCAGGAGCACCGCCCAGCGGTCCTTGGTGGGGGAGATCCACATGCCTGTGCCGGTGAAGCCGTAGTGGACCCAGACGTCCTCCTCGGCGGTGGTGCCGGGAGCGGGGTGCCAGAACAAGCCACGAGCGGGCTGGAGTTGGCCAGTGTGGATCGTCAGGGAGCGGGTGATCCACTCGCTCCCGAAACCAGCCCGGAACTGGGAAGCGGCAGGGGCGAGCATGTACCGGAGGAAGGCGGCTAGATCGTCGACGACAGTGAAGGCGCCGGCGATGCCGCAGACGCCTCCCAGGAGGCGGGCAGAGAAGTCGTGGGCGACTCCCTTGAGGTGGGTGTCGGTGTCCTGGTCGAGCTCGGTCGGTGCGCAGCGGGCGGCGACGTCGGCGGGCAGGGGGCCGAAGCGGGTGGAGGTCATGCCCAGTGGGTGCCAGGTGCGGGTGGTGGCCAATTGATCCAGGGGCTGTCCGGAGAGGTGTTCGGCGAGGTAGCCCAGGATGAGGGCGGCCCGGTCGGTGTACTCGACTGCCTCACCTGGAGGTCGGTGCAGCTGTTCGCGGAGGACGCCTCGGCGGATCTCCTCGGGGTTGGTGCCGTAGAGGTTCTTCAGTTGGGCTCGTAGCGGGACACCGGCGGTGTGGGTCAGCAATTGTTGGGTGGTGACGATGCCGAGTGGGTGGCCGGCGACGTCGGGCCAGAACGTGCCGAGCGGTTGGTCGAGGCCGAGGCTTCCCTCTTGCCACAGGGCCCCGATGGAGGACCAGACGGCCAGGATCTTGGTGAGGCTGGCGGCGTCGAAGACGGTGTCGGTGCGCATCGGCACGTCCGGCTCGTCGGGGTCGAGGACGCCGGAGGTGCCCTGGGCGAGGGTGCCGGTGGCGTCGCCGAGGGCCCACACGGCGCCCGGGTACACCTTGTCGCGGACTCCTTCGTCGAGCAGGGCTTCGATACGGTCGCGGTCGTACGTCATGGTCTCCCTCTTCGCCGGGGTGTCCCGTCGGTCAGCGTAGTGACGTTCGCGGAGCGGTTCGCGTAGTGACGTGTCGGGTCGTCTGGCGGTCGGTTCACGTGAGCTGTCGGCCGAGGTCGGTCAGGGTTCGTGCGGTCGCCGAGAGGGGATAGCGTGCTGCGTTTGCATAGCCGGCCTGTCGCAGGGCGGTCAGCAGTCCGGGTGTCTTTCTCAGCCGGTCGAGGTCGCGCGCGAGTACGGCGGAGTGGGTGAAGTCGGTGGCCATGCCGGAAGCGGCGAGCGCTTCGCTGAGGCCGGGTACGGGCTGGTAGAGGACGGGTAGTCCGCGTGCCTGGGCTTCCAGCGCGACTAGTCCCATGGCCTCCAGGGTGGTGGACGGCACGACCAGCACGTCGTGATCGGTGAAGGCTTTCCACAGCTGTGGGCGGCGGAGCCAGCCGAGGTAGCGCACTCGTACGCCGGTTCGTTGCAGCAGCGGGGCCAGTGCGTGGAACTGGGCTCTGGGCGCCGCAACGCTCAGCTCGACGCCGGGCACGGGAGCCAGACACTTGATCAGCATCTCTCCACCCTTTTCGGCGGTCAGGCGACCTGCGTACAGAAGGCGAAGGTGGCTGGTGGACGTGCGCACAGGTCGAGCCGGCGGGTTCGTGAGCAGGTGGTCGGGGATGCCCCAGGGGATGTGGGTGATCTTTCGGTGTTCGATCTGCGGGGCGAGCCTGAGGAGGCGATCGGCCATTGCGTTGGTGGGGACCACGATGGCGTCAGCGGCCCTCGCTGTTTCGCGCAGCACTTGGAGCTGTTCTCGGTGGGTCTCGGCGAAGAGGAGATCCGTGCCGTGGACGAGGGCTATCCGAGGATGCGCGGGCAGAGCGCGGATGAGGGCGGGTGTGGCGCCGAACGTAAGGTGCTGCAAGTGAAGGACGTCGATCTGTGTGGGATCGAGCGTGGCTGTAAGCGCTCTGCGCAGGGTGGCGACGTAGCGGCTGAAGGCGGTTCCTTCCAGGCATTTGCCCGCCACGGGGAGCACGTTGAGTCCGGCGGGTGGACGAGGAACGTGACCGGATGGTGCGAGCATGAAAGCGCGGGCCGGGATGAGGGGCTGCTGGCCGGTGTAGAGGTCGAGGAAGAGCTCGACGCTGCCGCCGGGGCTTCCGACGGGGAGGTCCAGGAAGGTGGCGGCCATCGGGCGAGCGTTCACCGCGTGCCTCCGTCGATCTCCTCGTAAAGGCGCGAAATGTCGATGCCTTCCGTGGTCGCGTACTTTGCGGGCCGTTGCTGGTAGCTGGCCGGTGCGCCGAAGGTGGTGAGGAAGACGAGCTTGCCGAAGGTCATGCCCGGATACAAGCGCACCGGTCGGGCGGCGCGAATTTCCAGCGTCCACCGGATCGCATGGCCCTGGTGTCCGAGCGGAGCCGACACGTGGACCCAGATGCCCAGGGAGCCGGTGGTGCGGTCGCCGTTCAGCAGCTGCGCGTACGTCTCCGAACCGGTCCGCTCCAGGGTGATGCCGAGGTAGAGCAGGCCAGGGCGCAGCACGAAGCCGGCGTCGGGGATGGACTGCTCGGTGAAGGCGGTGGGGGTTGCGGCGTCGAGGTCGCCATCGCAGACGCGGATGGTGGCGCCCAGCCGCCAGTCGTAGGCGTTGGGGGAGACGCGGCTGGGCTCGTACGGCTCAATGGTGATCTCGCCGGCCTGGACGGCGGCGGCAATGGCGGGACCGGTGAGGATCACGATGCCACCACCTGGAGTCGGGCGAGGTCTCGCCAGTAGGCGGAGGGCTGCGGTCCTGTGGCGGCCTGGTACTTGCCGCGGTAGAGGTCCACGGCACCGGTGGAGACGAAGAACATGATCTGCCCGATCTTCATGCCGGCGTACACGCGCAGCGGTCGGATCGGGGAGAGCATGAGTGTCCACTGGCCGTGGAAGCCGATATCGCCGATGGGGGCGGTGATCTCGACGAACAGGCCGAGGCGGCCGACGGAGGAGCGGCCGAACAACAGTGGCACGAAGGTGTCGGAGCCGACCTCTTCTAGGGTGTGGCCGAGGTAGAGCTCGCCTGGCTGGAGGACGTGCCCGTCTGCGCCGATGGTGGTTTCGTGGGTGGGGTTGGGCCGGTGGGCGTCCAATACGGGGCCTGTGTAGGTGATCAGGGCGGGGCCCAGACGCACGTTATAGCTGTTGGGGTTGACCTGGTCGGCGGCGAACGGGGTGATGCGGAGGCGGCCGTCATGGGCGGCAGCGGTGATCTCCGGGCCGGTGAGGATCATTACCTGCCTCCTTTCGTGGTGTTAGGAGCGGTAAGGACGTGCTGGACGGCCTGGTCCAGACGCAGGCCGGCCTCGTGCGTGCGCTCACCGAGGTAGGTGTCGGCGAGGTAGTCGGTGGTCAGCACGGTGGTGACGGAGTCCGGCAAGGGATCGGGAGCGGTGACGAGCGGGCCGGTTTGGGTGGTGAGCTGTGACAACCAGCCTGGGAGGTCGCTTCGTGCTGGATCCGGCACGTGGGCGTGCACCAGCTGGTTGCCGAACGGCTCGATGGAGAGCAGGTCGCCCTGGGTGAGGTTGCCGCCGAGGAGTACGGCGCGTAGCGCCGTCTCGTTGAGGATGACCGCGTCCGCGCCGAGCCCCGTGCGCAGGCGGGCGGTGAGGTCCAGGAGCAGGCTGCGCCGGTCGAGGGCCTGGTGGCGGTATGCCGGACTGATCGGGCCGAGGACGTCGGCCAGCTGCTGCTTGACGTCTTCGATGCGGGAGCGTAGATCCGCAAGCTTCGTCGGAATGACGCTCGTGGCCCGATCGGGGAAGGATGTGGTGTCCGCACCCCATCCCGTACCCACGGGCATGGCGATCGCATAGCCGCCGGCGAGTTCCTGGCCCTTGACGACCAGGGTGCCGTCGACTCGGACCGGGCCGTACTGATCGCTGTGGCAGTGCCCTGCGAAGACCACGTCGAGGAAGGGACAGGCCGCCGCGATCTCCCGGTCTTCGGCGAAGCCGGAGTGACTGAGTAGGACCCAGCTGTCCACCTCGTGGTGGTGGGCGAGAATCACCTCGTCCAGGGCCTGGAGGGGATCGGTGACGCAGTGGCCGGCTCGCTGGGTGGCAGGGATCGAGCGGAAGGCTTGCCGGCCGATCACAGCGGTTACGCCGACGCGCCGTCCGTCGATGGTGGCGATGTACAGGCGGCGGAACAGAGCGTCGCCGGTGTTGGCACCGACGGCGTTGGCGCAGACAGTGCGCTGGTGAAGGTCGGGTTCGAAGTGGTGGGGCCAGCCGTGGTTGCCAGGGGCCAACACGTCGTACAGCCCGAGCAGGATCTCCCGCTCGATCACGCCGCGAGCGAGGCGGTAATACCCGCTGCCTTCGAAGAAGTCGCCACAGTCCACGATGAGCGAGGTCCGGCGGAGTGCGTGGAGGTGGGTCAGAAACGGTGCGGCGTTGTCGAAGGCGGAGTGGACGTCCGTCGTGGCGACGATCTGGCGCAGGTTCCGGCCGTCGGCGGTCACGGGGTGACCTCGCAGATGTCGGCACCCAGGGCGCGCAGCTTGCCGGACAGGTCGGCGTGGCCGCGGCGCAACTGGTCGAGGCCGCCGATGGTGGTGACGCCTCGGGCGGTGAGGCCGGCGACCATGAGGGCGGACCCGGTCCGGATGTCGGTGGCTTCGGCGCCCGTGCCCGTCAGCTGCTGGGGCCCGGTCAGGCGGCATTCGGTGGCGGAAATCTCCTCGATCTCGGCGCCCAGGCGGCTCAGCTGCGGTAGCAGGTTGCCGTGGCGGCCGGGATTGATGGCGTCGGCGAACAGGTGCGTGCCGGGCAGTCCGAGGGCGAGTGCCATGAGCGGTGGTTCGAAGTCGGCGTCCAGGCCGGCCGGGCTCAGGGAGGCGATGGCCCGCAGGGGACGACCAGTGAGGGCTGCCTCCTGGGCGCGGACGGTAAGGCCATCCGGCTCCGCGTCCACGGGCATGCCGAGCTGATGCAGGGCAGCTATGAACGGGCCGACGTCCTTGCCCTGCACACCATTGATACGGGCAGTGCCGCGCGTCGCGGCGATCGCGCAGGCCAGCGTAGCTGCCTCGATCTTGTCTCCGGGCACCGTCCAGGCAACGGGGGCAGCCGACGGCGAGGAGGGCGGTGAGAGAGTGAGTACATGCTCGCCGGCGCGCGTCTCCCAGCCCACCGAACTCAGGGCGTCGAGCACGCTCAGGACTTCGGGCGAGAGGTTGGGCTGGCCCAGCCGTAAGGGGCGGCCGGTCGTGAGGGCGCGCAGTGTCGCGGCCACGGTCGCACCGCGAGAGCGGAACGGCAGTGTGATGGAGACGGTGCCGGTGTGAGAGGTGAGCGCCTCGATGCCGTAACCGGAGCTGCCCTGCCGGCTCCGGTCGCCGAATGCCTCGTACACCTTGAAGTGCAGCTCCATCCCGCGCGCACCGATCCGGCAGCCGCCCGGCCAGGGCAGCCGTGCCTGGCCGTAACGCGCGAGCAGGGCGGGGACGAGGTAGTACGAGGCTCGGATGTGGGCTGCCTGCGCAAGTTCGGGCAGCCCCCGAGATGCCTCCGTTGGCAGGACCACGTAAGTGGTCGGTTCGTCGGCGGGCTGCGCGGCATGCCAGCCTGCCTGGTGCAGAAGAGTGAGCATGATCTGGACGTCGGTGCTGTGCGGGACGTTGCTCAGTCTGAGCGGGCGACCGAGGGCCGCCGCGGCGGCCAGGAGCGGCAGAGCGGCGTTCTTGGAGCCGTCGACGCTCACGGTGCCGGCGAGTGGCGGCCCAGGGCGTACGGCGATCACCTCGGCGGCCACGCTGGGGGCGTGGGTGGTCGTCATCATCAACTCCTCTGGAAGGGAAGGAAACAGGCGACTTCCTGGCTGGGTTTGCTGGGCAGGTCGATTTCGGCCCAGCAGCGCTTGCCGGTCTCGGTCGGTTCGGCGTGGCACCGGTCGGCGAGAGCGGCGACGAGGAACAGGCCCCGGCCGCCCTCGCTGTCCGCGTCGGGCAGGGTCGGCTGGGGCAGCACCGGGTTCGTGTCGCAGACCTCGATCCGCAGGACGGTCTCGTCGAGACAGACCACGAGTGAGACGGATCCGGTGCCGGCGTACTGGACCGCGTTGGTGACGAGCTCGCTGACCAGCAGTTCGGCCGCGTGCACCACCTCGGTGCCCAGTCCCAAGCCCCAGCCCGCTATAGCGTCCACGGCCTGGTGCCGGGCCTCGCTTGCTGCGGCGAGCGTCGCGGGTAGGAAGAAAGCGAGCTGGTGCGCTTCCATGAGCGGCCTCCCGGTGTAGGTGGGGCCACACCAAGCAACCAGTCCGTCGCCGTGAGTCGCGATCCCTGACGCGGGCGCTGCATGACTTATGCAGGAGCTGCATCACCGCCAACTAGGTCTGACCTATGCTCGATTGAGCAGGCAGGATCAGCGACGGCGGAAGGAGCCGTGGCAGATGGCCGATGCGCATGGCGAAGCGAGACGGATCGGAGAACGGATCCGTCGGGCACGGGTGTTACAGCGGCGTTCACAGCACGACGTGGCCGAAGCGCTCGGGTATCACCAGTCCAAGGTGAGCCGTCTGGAGAGCGGTCGCGGCACGGAGGACATCCGCGTACTACGCGCCATCGCCCAGGAACTAAACATCCCGCCTCATGAGTTGGGCCTCGCCCCATCTCAGGACGTCTCCGCCGCCGATCAAGAAGCTGACGACATGCACCGCCGCACCTTCCTCGCCGCGAGCATCGCAGCGCTCGCGGCCCCGGCCGGCTCTTCGGCCTCGCACACCGCCCTCGTCCAGGCCCTCCTGCCCGGTCCCGGCCCTGCAGGCACCGGTGGCCCACGGGACACGGCAGTCCTCTACGAACGCGTCGGATCAGCACTCAGGCTCTTCCATACCTGCCACTACACGGAGCTGGAGCGCACCCTCCCGAGCCTGATCGCCGACCTGCGGATGGCTACCAGCGATGCGACGGACAGGGACCTCGTGTCCCGGCTCCTGGCCACGGCGTATCAGACGACGACGAGCCTGTTGCTCAAGCAGCACGACCAGGGCAACGCATGGCTCGCCGTCGGCCGGGCGATGGCCGAGGCCGAACGTTCGGGGGATCCGGTGGTCCTCGCCTCCAGCGTCCGCGTCCAGGCCCATGTGCTGGTCCGAGAGAAGCACGCCACTGAGGCCGTCACCTTGGTCCGGCACACCGCTGACCAGCTCACCGGCTCCTACGACCGGCGCTCTCCGAAGTACCTCGCCGCTGTCGGACTGCTGCTCCTGCGCGGTGTGACTGCGGCCAGCAGCCTCGGTGATCGCGCGGCCACAAAGGAATTTCTCAGCGAGGCGAAGGAAGTCTCGCGGTACGTCACTCTCGACCGGCCCGACGCCTGGGCCACCTTCAGTCCGACCAACGTCGCCCTGCACGAGCTCAGCGCTCTGGTGGCCTTTGGCGACGCGGGCCTCGCCCTTCAGGCGGCCCGGCCCCTCATGCGCCGGCACATCCCGGTGCCCGAACGCCGCGCCGCACTATGGGTGGAGGCGGCCCGCGCCTATAGCCAGCAGGGCCGCCTGGCCGACGGCTACCAAGCCCTACGCATCGCCGAGACCTGCGCCGCCCAGGACATCCGCCGCCCCGACGTCCGCCACCTGGTCGCGGATATGGTCGCCCGCGACCGCCGACGTACCCTGCCGGAACTGCACCACTTCAGCCGCCAACTGGGAGTCCCCGCGTGACCGAACCGACCGCTCCGGACAAGAAGCCCTTCCTGTACGTCGTTGTGTGCGCGGCAGGCGTGGCCCGTGACGTCGGCAAGCTCATCACCGCCGCCCAGGAGGCCAACTGGGACGTCGGCGTCATCGCCACACCACAGGGGCTTGGCTTCATCGACACCACGGCGATCGAGGCACAGACCGGCTACCCGATCCGCTCCGCCTGGCGTTCACCGGGAGACCCGCGCCCCCTGCCCCCGGCGAACGCGATCGCCGTAGCTCCCGCCACCTTCAACACGATCAACAAGTGGGCCGCCGGGATCTCCGACACCCTCGCCCTGGGCATCCTGTGCGAGGCGTACGGCATGGACATCCCGACCGTGGCTTTGCCTTACCTGAACTCCGCCCAGGCTGCCCACCCCGCCTACCAGCAGAGCCTGGACCGGCTGCGAGGGATAGGCGTCCTGATCGGTTCCTGCGAACCGCACCGGCCGAGGGCCGGCGGTGCGGCGGAGCGCTTCCGCTGGGAGGAAGCACTGGAGTTGCTGGAGACTATGGTCAGCACGGCGCGGTGACTCCGTCCGTCACTTGCTAAGAAGGTGCATCCCCATGGCTGACGGTCTCGACGCGCGAGGCCGTCAGTGCCGGGATTACCGGTGTCGCGTGGGGGCCGCAGGCCCCGGCTGTGACGGGCTCGGTCGTGTCTGGCCGGAGTGTGCCGGTCGTGGTGTCACCCATGTACGGGCTTGGGCGGCTCGTGCTCGATCGCTGAGGGACTGCCGGGCAGCGAGGCGTTGGATGTGCCAGGTGAGGGTTCTGGCGGTGGAGCGGGCGTCGTCCAGGGTGTGCTGCCGTGCGGCGTGCTGGTGGAGTTGTTCGGGGTCGTGGCCAGTGGTCTCGGCTTCGGTCAGGGCGGCGGCCAGTGCGGGCCAGGCGGGGTCGTCGAGGACCTGTTGGGCGTGGTCGGGCAGGATCGCGATGATGCGCTGGGCGTGGCGTTCCATGGTGCGGGTGGCTGGCGCTGGGCCAGGGCGGCCAGCGGCTCGGCAGCAGCCTGTTGATAGGCGGCCTGGAGATGCGGACGTACACGCACCTGCTGCCGACCAGCGAGACCCGCACCCGCAAGGCGATCGACGACGCCTTCACCGCGGATCCGGCACCGCAAGGCCAGGGCACGTCACTGCCCCCGGCGAAACCGATGTGCCCTGAATGTGCCCTGGCTGCCCGAAGGCCCCTCCCGGCACATGAAGAGGGTGGGGTCCGAAAACCCCGCCCGCTACCAGAGAAACCCCAGGTCACGGCCACACCAAGCAATAAGGCTGATGCCCCGCCTCATGCAGCCGTACCGAGAAGTCCTGCCACTCGTGCAGCAGCTGGTACACGTTGAACGCGTCCCGGGGGCCGCCGCGGTCCGGGACCGTGGACCAGATGAAGGCCGCCGCGCCGACCGCCTCCTCGCCGACGCCGCGCAGGGGGTCGACGACCGTCATGGGGAGTTTGACGACGGCGTAGTCGGGGTGCAGGACGACGAGTTCGAGGGGCGGCACCTTGTGCAGGGGGACGCCCTGGATGCCGGTGAGGACCATCGCGGCCATCGTCTCCGGCTTGATCTTCGTGAACATGCCGTTCATGCCCAGCTCGTCGCCGCCGAGTTCCTCGGGACGCATCGAGATCGGGACGCGGGCCGCGGTCGCCCCGTCCGGCGCGCCGAAGTACTTGTACGTCACCCCCACCCGACCACCGCTTCCGCTCCCCGCGCGGAGGGGCTGCCGGTCGTACCGCTCGGGCTCACCCGGTCCACCCTGTGTCCGACGTGTCTCGGTCGTTTCCTCCGCGTCGCGCCGGTGCCTTCCCCGCCGGGCACGTCGAGGACCCAGGTCATCAGTCCCCTCGCCCAGTCCGCCACCGCGATGCATATCTCCACCCGACTGCTTTTCTAGGACGCGTGGCCCCCGCCGCGCAACCCGATCATCGTGTAGTGACCTCCCCCGCGTCCGCCTGCCGAAACGTACGGTGGAACGGCGATCCGCGCGGAAGATTCCCGGCTCTGATCATTACGTGCGTACGAGCCGTGTGTATCAGTTCTCAGTCTCGCAGACGAGGGATGGCGCCGCTTCGGTCCCGAGGGCGGGGGCGGCCTCGCCGGGGCGCGGCCTACCCTGAGGAGGTCACCCCGCAACCGGAGCCGAGAAGCCGGAGTAGCCGCACGTCATGAGTGCCATGAGCGAAACGCCCTATCCCTACGACGCGCCCGTCTCGCAGGCGCTCTTCGACCGCGCGTCCGCCGTGACGCCGGGCGGAGTGAACTCGCCGGTGCGCGCCTTCCGCGCGGTCGGCGGCACGCCGCGCTTCATGGTGTCGGGCCGGGGGCCCTACCTCACCGACGCCGACGGGCGCGAGTACGTCGACCTGGTCTGTTCCTGGGGACCGATGATCCTCGGGCACTCGCACCCCGAGGTCATCGCCGCCGTGCAGGAGGCCGTCGCCCGTGGCACGTCCTTCGGCACGCCCGGTCAGGGCGAGGTGGAGCTGGCCGAGGAGATCGTCGCCCGGGTCGAGCCGGTGGAGCAGGTGCGGCTGGTCAGCAGCGGCACCGAGGCCACCATGTCGGCCATCCGGCTCGCCCGCGGCTTCACCCGGCGCTCGAAGGTGATCAAGTTCGCCGGCTGCTACCACGGGCACGTCGACTCGCTGCTCGCCGCCGCCGGCAGCGGCGTGGCCACGTTCGCGCTGCCCGACACGCCCGGTGTCACGGGGGCGCAGGCCGGTGACACGATCGTGCTGCCGTACAACGACCTGGAGGCCGTCCAGGAAGCCTTCCACCGGTACCCGGGCGAGATCGCCTGTGTGATCACGGAGGCATCGCCGGGCAACATGGGCGTGGTGCCGCCGGACCCCGGGTTCAACCAGGGCCTGAAGGACGCCTGTGGCAAGAACGGCGCCCTGTTCATCTCCGACGAGGTCATGACCGGCTTCCGCACCAGCCGCGCCGGCTGGTACGGCGTGGAGGGCGTCAAGCCCGACCTGATGACCTTCGGCAAGGTCATGGGCGGCGGGTTCCCGGCCGCCGCGTTCGGCGGGCGGGCCGATGTGATGGCCCACCTGGCGCCCGCCGGCCCCGTGTACCAGGCCGGCACCCTGTCCGGGAACCCGGTCGCCACCGCCGCCGGCCTCGCCCAGCTGCGGCTGCTCGACGACGCCGCGTACGCCAAGGTCGACGCCGTCTCCGAGCAGATCCGGACGCTGGTGAGCGAGGCGCTGACCAAGGAGGGCGTCGCGCACCGGGTGCAGACCGCCTCCAACATGTTCTCGGTGTTCTTCACGGACCGGCGGGTACGGGACTACGAGGACGCCAAGCGGCAGGAGTCGTACCGCTTCACCGCGTTCTTCCACGCGATGCTGGCGAACGGCGTCTACCTGCCGCCGTCGTCCTTCGAGTCGTGGTTCGTGTCCACGGCCCACGACGAGCGGGCCGTGCAGAAGATCGCCGACGCCCTCCCGGCGGCGGCCCGGGCTGCCGCGGAGGCCACGGCCGAATGAGCGAGAGCAAGGACATCACCGTCGTCCACCTCATGCGGCACGGCGAGGTGGAGAACCCGGAGGGCATCCTGTACGGCCGGCTGCCCGGCTACCACCTGTCCGAGCTGGGCCGGAAGATGGCCGACCGGGTCGCCGAGCACCTCGCCTCCCGGGACGTGACCCACGTCTGCGCCTCGCCGCTGGAGCGGGCGCAGGAGACCGCCACCCCGATCGCCAAGGCGCACGGGCTGGACCTGGCCACCGACGCGCGGCTGATCGAGGCCGACAACGTCTTCCAGGGCAAGACCTTCGGCGTCGGCGACGGCGCGCTCCAGCGGCCGGAGAACTGGAAGCACCTCGTCAACCCGTTCCGGCCGTCCTGGGGCGAGCCGTACATCGACCAGGTCGTGCGGATGATGGGCGCCCTGGACGCGGCCAGGGACCAGGCGCGCGGGCACGAGGCGGTGCTGGTCAGCCACCAGCTGCCGATCTGGATCGTGCGGTCGTACGTCGAGCGGCGGCGGCTGTGGCACGACCCGCGCAAGCGGCAGTGCACGCTCGCCTCCCTGACGTCGTTCACCTACCAGGGCGACAAGATCGTCTCCGTCGGGTACAGCGAGCCCGCCATCGATCTCGTCCCGGTGCACCTGCGGGCCGGTGCCAAGCCGCAGAAGGGCAAGGGGACGGCTCAGGGGAAGGCCTTCGGCGCCTGAGGAAGCCGGCCGGACGGGCGCCGATGGTCACAGAGCGTCCGTTTGGCGTGGCTTAGCGCACCGTTGCGCACCTTATTGCGAAAAAGCAGAACAAGTAGCGGAACCTCCCCGATCTTCCTGTCCTCTGACTGGGTGACCAGCAGGCAGTGATGATCGGGGATTTCCATGCGCACCATCTCCCGGACCCTTTCCCGGCGGGGAGCACTCGGCCTCGGCGCGGGCGCGGCCGCCGCCGTGTCGCTCGCCGGGTGCGGCGGCTCCACGTCCTCGGACGACGCCGGGCGACCGGGCGGTTCCAGGACCCAGGGGAGCAGGGGCGAGGCGCGCCCGGCGCGGCCCATCGGCGACGGCTCCACCTCCTTCACCGGCAGTCAGCCGCACCAGCCGGCGGCGCCCGAGCCGCTGGAGCCGGGGCAGACCCCGCCGCAGTTCGTCGTCTTCTCCTGGGACGGCGCCGGCGAGGTCGGCAACGGCCTCTTCCCGCGCTTCCTGGACCTCGCCAAGGAGCACGGCGCGTCCATGACCTTCTTCCTCTCGGGGCTGTATCTGCTGCCCGAGTCGAAGAAGCGGATGTACGAGCCCCCGAACAACCCGCGCGGCGCCTCCGACATCGGCTACCTCACGGACGAGCACATCAAGGCCACGCTCGCCAACGTGCGCCGGGCCTGGCTGGAGGGGCACGAGATCGGCACCCACTTCAACGGGCACTTCTGTGCGGGCGGCGGCACGGTCGCGCACTGGACCCCGCAGCAGTGGGCCAGCGAGATCCGGCAGGCCAAGGCGTTCGTGAAGGAGTGGCGCACCAACACCGGCTGGACCGATCTGCCGTCGCTGCCGTTCGACTACGACAAGGAGCTGGTCGGCGGCCGTACGCCCTGCCTGCTCGGCCAGGACAACCTGCTGCCCACCGCCCGCGAGCTGGGCTGGCGCTACGACGCCTCCTCGCCGGGCGGCCGTCAGGTGTGGCCGGTCAAGCGCCAGGGCCTGTGGGACCTCCCCCTTCAGCAGATACCTTTCCCCGGACGTTCGTTCGAGGTCCTGTCCATGGACTACAACATGCTCGCCAACCAGTCGGTCAACTCGACCAAGGCGCCCGCGCACAACTACCCGGGCTGGCGCAAGCAGTCCGCCCAGGCGTACATCCAGGGATTCCAGCGGGCGTACGAGACGAACCGGGCGCCGTTCTTCATCGGCAACCACTTCGAGCAGTGGAACGGCGGCATCTACATGGACGCCGTCGAGGAGGCCTTCAAGCACATCGCGCGCGAGAAGGAGAAGGGGGCCGATGTGCGGCTGGTCTCCTTCCGGCAGTTCGTGGACTGGATCGACGCGCAGAAGCCCGAGGTGCTCGCCAAGCTGCGCACGCTCGGGGTCGGGCAGCGGCCCGCCGGGGGCTGGAAGGAGTTCCTGCGAGAGGCCAAGGGCGCTGCGTCCAACGTCGCCTGATGTCCGTGATGTCCCGTGTAAATACGCCCTGAAATGCGGTTTTCCGCCCGGCAGGGGGGCGCGCGAAATCGCCGGAACGGTCATGCGAAACTTTTCACATGAGTACCCGTAGCCGCGCCGTCCTGCTCACCGCCGCGGCCGCCGCAGCGGCCCTGGCCCTGTCCGCGTGTGGCAAGGGCGGTGTCTCCGGTGGCGGTGGCGACACCCACTTCGTCACCGGCAAGAACGGCATCGACACCGTCGCGGCGGCCAAGCGCGCCACGGCTCCGGACCTGTCCGGCAAGACCATCGACGGCAAGACCCTGGACGTCGCCGACTACAAGGGCAAGGTCGTCGTCATCAACGTCTGGGGCTCGTGGTGCGGACCGTGCCGCAGCGAGGCCAAGTACTTCGCCAAGGTCTCCAAGGAGTACGCGGACAAGGGCGTGCAGTTCGTCGGCATCAACACCCGCGACACCAGCACCACCCCGGCCGTGAACTTCGAGAAGGAGCACGGCGTCGAGTACCCGAGCCTGTACGACCCCACGGGCAAGCTGATGCTGCGCTTCGAGAAGGGCACGCTCAACCCGCAGATCGTCCCCTCCACCCTCGTCATCGACCGGCACGGGAAGGTCGCCGCGCGGGCCCTGGAGGCGCTCGACGACACCGGGCTGGTGGAGATGATCAAGCCGGTCCTCGCGGAGAAGTGACGTGAGCGCACTGCTGACGCTGGCCGCGGAGACCGGCCGGAACCAGACGGTCCTGCACGGCGCCCTGCTGGTCGCCCTGCCGATCGCCCTGTTCGCCGGTCTCGTGTCGTTCTTCTCGCCCTGCGTACTGCCCCTGGTCCCCGGCTACCTCTCCTATGTGACCGGCGTCGCGGGCACCGACCTGGCCGAGGCCAAACGGGGCCGGATGGTGGCCGGCGCCTCCCTGTTCGTGCTCGGCTTCAGCGCCGTGTTCGTCTCCAGCGGGGCCCTGTTCGGCTACTTCGGCTCCAACCTGCTGAGCTACCAGAGCGTCCTGTCCAAGGTGCTCGGCGCGCTCATGATCGTCATGGGTGTGTTCTTCATGGGCCTGACGCCCTGGTTCGCCATGCGCGAGTTCCGCTTCCACAAGCGGCCGACGGGCGGCCTGGCCGGGGCGCCGGTGCTCGGCGCGCTCTTCGGCGTCGGCTGGACGCCCTGCATGGGCCCGACGCTGTCCTCGGTGAACTTCCTCTCCATCCACGAGTCGAGCGCCGCACGCGGCTCCCTGCTGATGGTGGTCTACTGCCTCGGCCTCGGCGTCCCGTTCGTCGTCACCGCCATCGCCTTCCGCAAGGCGCTCGGCGCCTTCGCCTGGGTCAAGCGTCACTATGTCTGGGTGACGCGCATCGGCGGCTCGATGATGATCGTGACCGGTGTGCTGCTGCTCACCGGCGCCTGGGCCGAGCTGGTGCAGCAGATGCAGACCTGGACCAACGGCTTCGATGTGGGGATCTGACCGATGAGCAAGACCGATACCGGCACCGGCCGGGACCGGGAGGAACTGGGCGCGGCCGGCTCCCGGCTGTCCACCGCCCCGCAGGAGGAGGCGGTGAGCCTGCCGGGCCTCGGTGTCATCGGCTGGGCCCGCTGGTTCTGGCGGCAGCTGACCTCCATGCGGGTCGCGCTGCTGCTGCTCCTGCTGCTCTCGCTCGGCGCGATCCCCGGCTCGCTGATCCCGCAGACCGGCGCGGACGCCACCAAGGTCGAGGACTTCCGCGCCGCGCACAAGACGCTGGCGCCGGTCTACGACAAGCTCGGCCTGTTCCACGTGTACAGCTCGGTGTGGTTCTCCGCGATCTACATCCTGCTGTTCGTCTCCCTCATCGGCTGCATCATCCCCCGCACCTGGCAGTTCGTCGGCCAGCTGCGCGGCCGGCCGCCGGGCGCCCCCAAGCGGCTGGACCGGCTGCCCGCCTACACCACCTGGACCACCACCGCGGACCCCGAGCAGGTCCGCGCCGCCGCGCTCGGCCTGCTGAAGAAGCGCCGCTTCCGCACCCACGCCGTCGGTGACGCGGTCGCCGCCGAGAAGGGCTACCTGCGCGAGCTGGGTAACCTGGTCTTCCACATCGCCCTGATCGTGCTGCTGATCGCCTTCGCCTCCGGCCAGCTGTTCAAGTCGGACGGCACCAAGCTGATGGTGGAGGGCGACGGCTTCTCCAACGCGCTGCCGATGTACGACGACTTCAAGTCCGGCAGCCTCTTCGAGCCGGACGACCTGGTCCCGTACAGCTTCGACCTGGAGGACTTCAAGGGGACCTACGAGCTGACCGGCCCCAACCGGGGCACCCCGCGCACCTTCCAGGCGAAGATCCGCTACAGCGAGGGCGCCTACGGCAAGGAGACCGAGACCACCGTCAAGGTCAACGAGCCGCTGGAGATCGACGGCTCCAAGGTCTACCTGGTCAGCCACGGCTACGCACCCGTGATCACCGTCCGGGACGGCAAGGGCAAGGTGGTCTACCACGACGCCGTGCCGCTGCTGCCGCTCGACGGCAACGTCACCTCCCAGGGCGTCGTCAAGGTCATGGACGGCTACCGCGACGCCAAGGGCAAGAAGGAGCAGCTCGGCATCAAGGCGTTCTTCCTGCCGACCTACGGCGGGGCCGGCATGGAGATCGCCTCGGCGTTCCCCGCGCTGCTGAACCCGGTGCTGAACCTGGAGCCGTACCACGGTGACCTGGGCGTCGACTCGGGCCTGCCGCAGAGCGTGTACCAGCTCGACAAGACCCACATGAAGGACTACAAGGACGCCAAGGGCGCGCAGCTGAGGGTCAACCTCAAGCCCGGCGAGTCCATGAAGCTGCCGAACGGCGCCGGTACCGTGACCTTCGAGAAGGACGTCAAGGAATGGGCCGGCTTCCAGATCGTGCAGGAGCCGGGCGGCGGCTGGGCGCTCGGCGGCGCCGTCGCGGCGATCTTCGGTCTGGCCGGGTCCCTGTTCATCCAGCGCCGCCGCGTGTGGGTGCGGGCGGTGCGCGGCGACGACGGCGTCACGGTGGTCGAGATGGCCGGCCTCGGCCGCAGCGAGTCGGCGAAGGTGCCCGAGGAACTGGGCGAGCTCGCCGGACAGCTCTACGACCGGGCGCCGGGCGCACCGGACCCCGGCGACGAACCCTCCGCACCCACACCAGACCGCCACGTCGTACCTGCCGAAGGGGCTGAGAAGTGACTCTCGCCGCCGCGACCAACGAACATCTCGCGAGCGTCAGCAACACGCTGATCTACTCGTCGATGGCCGTCTACACCCTGGCCTTCTTCGCCTACATCGCCGAGTGGCTGTTCGGCAGCCGCAGCAAGGTCGCCCGGACGGCCGCCGCGCTCACCGCCGACGGCGCCCGGACGACGGCCGGCCCCGCCGTCGCGGTCCGCAAGGGCGGCGGCACCGCGGTGCTGGAGCGGCCCAAGGTCGTCGTCCGCTCGGCCGCCGGCGCGCGGGACGTGCCGGACGGGCCCGGCGCGCACGGCGGTGACGAGCAGGGCGACCTGTACGGCCGGATCGCCATCTCGCTGACCGTGCTCGCCTTCCTGGTGGAGCTCTCCGGTGTCATCGCCCGCGCGGCGTCCGTGGAGCGGGCGCCGTGGGGCAACATGTACGAGTTCAACATCACCTTCTCCACGGTGGCCGTCGGCGTGTACCTGGCGCTGCTGGCGCTGAAGAAGAACGTGCGCTGGCTCGGGCTCTTCCTGATCACCACGGTCCTGCTCGACCTCGGCCTCGCGGTCACCGTGCTGTACACGGCCAGCGACCAGCTGGTGCCGGCCCTGCACTCGTACTGGCTGTACATCCACGTCTCCACCGCGATCTTCTGCGGCGCGGTGTTCTATGTCGGCGCGGTCGCCACGATCCTGTACCTGTTCAAGGACTCGTACGAGAACAAGCTCCAGGCCGGCGGCAAGCCCGGCGGGTTCGCCCGGTCGGTGCTGGAGCGGCTGCCGGCCTCCGCGTCCCTGGACAAGTTCGCCTACCGGATCAACGCGGCCGTCTTCCCGCTGTGGACGTTCACGATCATCGCGGGCGCGATCTGGGCGGGCGACGCCTGGGGCCGGTACTGGAACTGGGACCCGAAGGAGACGTGGTCCTTCATCACCTGGATCGCCTACGCCTGCTACCTGCACGCGCGGGCCACGGCCGGCTGGAAGGGCCGCAAGGCCGCCTACCTGGCGCTGATCGCGTTCGGCTGCTGGCTGTTCAACTACTACGGCGTCAACATCTTCGTCTCCGGCAAGCACTCCTACGCGGGCGTGTAAGCCCCGCACCGGCACGAGGCCGGTCTCCGTGGCGCGGGTCACGGGGACCGGCCTTTCGCCGTTCCGGGACAGGCGTGCGTGAACCCATGGCCGGGGGCACGCTGGAAACATGAGCGGTGCCATCGCACAGGGTTCCAGCCAGACCCACGGGAACACGCACATCCTGCACTTCGTCGTGCGGCTCCCGCGGCGCATGGAGGACGTCTGGCCCGCGGTGTCCACGCCCGAGGGGCTGGCCGCCTGGTGGACCCCCGCCGAGGTGCTCGAACCCCGGCTCGGCGGCGCGGTCACCCTGGGCGGGCTGGGCAGCGGGCACGTCACCGCGTGGGACGTGGACCGGGTCGCGGAGTACACGGTCGAGGGCGGTGGCCGGATCCGGTTCCACCTGGAACGCGAGGGGGACGACGGCAGCGCGCTCCGCTTCACCCACGAGTTCCAGGGCGAGGAGGAGACGGAACAGCGCTGGCGGGACCGGTTCGAACGACTGATCGAACTCCAGGGAGGGGGCCGGCCCCGGCCCGGCGCGGACCCCCGGTGACCTACGACACGGCGGACAGGCTGCCGTCGGCCACCGAGACGATCCGGTCCCGCAGCCGCTCCGCGTACAGCCGCATGTTCTTCGCCGCGACGTCCGTGTCCGGGTACCGGCTCGCCAGCCACAGACCCTCGGGCAGCCGGTTGACCCACACGCACACCTGGTCGCCGTACGACACCCGCAGCAGCCCGTACGCCTTCAGCTCGGCCCACCGCCGCGCGCCCGGCAGGTCGCGGGTGTCGACGTAGGAGACGATCGAGCACGGGTCGGGGGAGATCAGCGGGAAGTCGGCGCCGAGCAGGCGCAGCACCCGGGCCAGCGGCATCCGGGCCAGCGCCCGGTTGGCCCGCAGCTCCGCCCGTACCGCCCGCAGGGCCTCCGGGAAACCGCGGGTGCTGCCGACGGGCACCTCGATGGGGGCGCCGCCCACGTACCAGCCCACCGACTCGTTCCAGCGGGACCCGGCCCGGGTGTGGAAGGGCACCACCGTCCGGTACACCGGCTGTCCGCCGAGTTCGTGCACGATCAGCCCGGTGGCGGCCAGCAGCCCGGTCATGCTGCCGCCGTAGGGCCGGCAGTACGCCTCGAACGCCGCGGCCGTGTCCGCGTCGGCCAGCGGCTCGGCCAGCATCCGCTGCCGGGGCAGCGGATCACCCGGCGCGAGGCCGAGGTCGACCGGGAAGCCCGGCAGGGTGCCGTCGCAGCGGCGGATGAACTCCCGCCACCGCTCCACGACCGCGTGCCGCCCGTCCACGCCGTCGGCGCGCGACCGCTCGATCTCGCAGAAGTCGACGTAACTGGCGGCCGTGGGGACGGCGTCGGAGCCGGCCGCGCCCGTGCCCGCCGTGTACAGCTCGTGGATCTCGGCGGGCATCCGCTGCACCGAGTAGGCGTCGACGTTGCTGTGGTCGAAGGCCAGGTACACGCTCGCGCCGTCGTCCCGGACGACCGCCGCGTACACGAGGTTCGGCCAGCGAAGCGCGTCCGCGATCGTGTCGAAGCGGTCCTGGAGGTGCTGGACGAGGGCGTCGGCGTCGGCGAAGTGGCCCGCCTCCCGCCGGTGCAGGGACACGTCGGCCGCGTCCAGGGTGAACCGGCGCAGCTCGTCACCGGCCCAGCGGAAGCCGCTGCGCAGCGTCTCGTGCCGTACGGTCCAGGTGTGCAGGGCCCGTTCCAGCGCGTCGAGGTCGACCGGGCCGGGCAGGTCGAAGGCGGTGCCGAGCCAGGTCGGCACGAACAGCCCGTCCTCCCGCAGGGACCGGGCCGTCCGGATGTGCCGCTCCTGGTTGTAGGCGGGGGGCCGGGAGTCCTCGGGGAGTGCCGCCGCCGCCGCGACGGTCGCCGGGCTCAGCGTCCACTCGACGAGCCGTCCCGGCCGTACCCCGCAGCGCTGGATGTCAGTGATTCGCACGCGTCTCCCATCGAAGAAGGGGCCCCTGGTTGCGGGCCCCCTCCAAGGCAATGCCGTGGGACGCGGCCGGGACATGCCCGTTCGGTCCATTTCAACGGAACGGGTGGCGGGCCGAACGCGGAAGTGATTAACGGTCGGTGACCGTCCGATCCCGGACGACGGCCTGCCCCACCCCTGTGACCTGCGCGTTCAAGGTTTCCCGCAAGGTTCGTCCCAGGACGGTCGGCCAAGGTGGGTGACGTGGTCCCGGCAGTCGGCCGGCGAGCGGCCCACGGGGGTGCCCACGGGGGACGGTACGGGGAGGGACACCTCCCCGTACCGGGGCTCAGCCGAGGGCGTCGAGCAGGGCGCGGGTCTGGGCCACGCGGGCGGGGTTGACCTCCATGTCCCGGAAGACGTCGAGGGCCTGTTCGTAGCAGCGGCGGGCGGCCCCGCGGTCGCCCAGGGCCTGATGGGCCTCGCCCAGGTGGACCAGGGCCTCCGCCTCGTTGAAGCGGTGGCCCAGGGCGCGGTTCAGCTCCAGGCACCGCTCGTGGCACAGCAGGGCCTGGGCGTGCTCGCCGAGCTGCTGGTAGGCGTAGCCGAGGGTGTCCAGGGTGTCGGACTGGCCGCGCAGGTCGCCGAGTTCGTCCTGGAGGGCCAGGGCCTCCTCGCAGCGGGCCACGGCCTGCCGGTGGTCGCCGGCCTGCACGTGGTCCCACGCCACCGCGTTCAGAGCGCGGGCCAGCCCGGCCCGGTTGCCGAGCCGGGCGAAGAGCCCGACGGCCAGCTCGTCCTGGCGCAGCGCCGCCGCACGGTCGCCCATGTGCTCGTACAGCCAGCCCAGGGTCAGCCGGGTGTGCGCCTCGGACAGGGCGTGGCCGCTGCTCTCGGCCAGGGCCAGCGCCTGGTCCAGCCGGTGCCGCGCCGAGGCGTGGTCGCCCGCCTCGATGCGTTCCAGCGCCAGCACCCGGTACGACTCGCCCCGCGCGACCGGGTCGCCGAGCCGGGTCGCGGCCCGCAGCGCCGTGGTGTGCACGGCGGCGGCGTCGCTCCACCGGCCGCGCCGGGTCAGGAAGGTGGTCACGGCCCAGGCCAGCTGCCAGGCGTGGGTGTCGTGGCCGTGCCGCGCGGCCAGGTGCACGGCGGCGGCCAGCGCCGGCTGCTCCCGGGCGAACCACGCCATGGCCCGGTCGTGCGTGGTGATCTCCTCGGGCCGTACCCCGTCGGCCGCCGGCGGCAGCCGGATGGGGTCCCGGTGCGGCAGCAGCAGCCGGTCCGCCGACCAGGCGGTGCGCAGGTAGTGGTCCAGGACCCTCAGCCGGGCGGCCCGCGCCTCCGTCTCGTCCCCGGCGGCGGCCTCCAGCGCGTAGGCGCGCAGCAGGTCGTGGCCGGCGAACCGGCCGGGGGCGTGCTCCTGGAGCAGGTGGCGGGTGCGCAGCCGGTGCAGCGCCTGGAGCGCCCGCGCCGGCCCGAGCCCGGTGAGGCTGCCGGCCGCGGGCACGCCGATGTCGGGGCCGGGCGCCTGCACGAGCTGCCGGAAGACCCGGGCGGTACCGGCGTCGAGCGCCCGGTAGGACGCGGCGAGTACGGCCCGTACGTCGGTGGCGTCCTCGCCGGTGCTCAGCGCGTCCAGGCGGCTGCTCTCGCGCAGTTCCTCGCTCAGGGCGGTCAGGGTGGCGACCGGGTTGGTGGTGACGCGCCCGGCCAGCACGCTCAGGGCGAGCGGCAGTCCGGCGCACTGGCCGACCAGTTCGGCGGCGGCCTCGGGTTCCGCGGCGACGCGTTCCGCGCCCAGCCGGCCGGCCAGCAGCTCGTGCGCCGTGGCGGGGTCGAAGGCGTCGACGGTCACGTGGGTGACCTGGTGCGCGGCGGTCAGCCCGGTGAGCTGGTCGCGGCTGGTGACCAGCACCGCGCAGCCGGGGGTGCCCGGCAGCAGCGGCAGGACCTGCGCGGAGTCCCGGGCGTTGTCCAGGACGACGAGCACCCGGCGGTCGGCCAGCAGGCTGCGGTACAGCGCGGCCTGGGCGTCGAAGGCCGCCGGGATGCGCCCGGGCGCGGCGCCGAGCGCGTCGAGGAAGCCGCGGATCACCACCCGGGGATCGGCCGGTTCTTCCGACGGGGTGAAACCGTGCAGGTCGACGAAGAGCTGCCCGTCGGGGAATCGGTGCCGGCGGCGGTGCGCCCAGTGCAGCGCGAGGGAGGTCTTGCCGACCCCGCCGATGCCGCAGACCACCGTCACCGGCAGGGTGGCGCGCGGCCCGGCCTGGGCGGCCAGCGCCTTGTCCAGGACGGCGAGTTCGGCGTCCCGGCCCACGAAGTACGGGGGCGGGGCGAGCAGTTGCCGGGGTGTGGTGGAGCGTTCCTCGGCGGGCGGGGCCGGCTCGGGCGGGGACAGCCCGGGGTCGTTGGCGAGGACGCGCTGGTGCAGCGCGAGCAGCCGCGGGCCCGGGTCGGCGCCCAGCTCCTCGGCCAGCCGGTGCCGCAGCTCCTGGTAGTGGGCGAGGGCCTCGGAGGGGCGGCCGGCCCGGTACAGGGCGAGCATCAGCTGACCGGCCAGCCGTTCGTCCAGCGGGTGTTCGCGGGCCTTCACGGCCAGCTCGGACAGCAGCTCGCCGTGGTCCCCGGCGTCCAGGCGGAGGTCGATGTGGTCCAGCTCGGCCGCGAGCCGCTCGCGCAGCAGGGCCTGGCGCTGGTCGTCGAACCACGGGACGTCCACGGTGGCGAACGGCTCCCCGCGCCACAGCCCGAGCGCCCGCCGCATCAGCGCCACCGCCTCGCCGCCGTCGGCCGCGCGGGCCCGCCCGACCAGGTCACGGAACAGGTGCAGGTCCACCGAGAGCGGATCGGCGTCCAGGACGTACCCGCCGGGGCGCCGGGCGACGGTCACCTCCGGGGCCGGGCGCAGCGCCTGCCGCAACCGGGACAGGTAGCCGTACAGCGTGTCCTTGGTGCGCTGCGGCGGCCGGTCGCCCCACACCCGGTCGACGAGCGTGTCCGCCGGGACCGCCCGGCCCACGTCCACGAGCAGCGCGGCCAGCACGCACCGCTGCCGCATGTGTCCCACGTCCACCGTGCGACCCCCCAGCCGCACCTCGATCACGCCCAGCAGGCCGAACTCCACCGCCATCGCGTCCCTCCCCCTGCCCCTGCCCCACCGTGGCACACGGTCCCCGCCCCCGCCATCCGTCCGACGGCCGCCGGCCGGGTGAACGAGGGCCTCCACAACTGTCTGACGGACGTTCACTTCGCTTATCGCGCCCGTTGGTTGAGCGTTCCGTCGGCCGTCGTCCCGCCCGTGCACGATCCTGCCCCCGCCGACGCAGGAGAACCGGGTGGACACTCACAGATCCGACAGCGACAGCCCCCGGCCGGGCCGCGAGCCCCGGCTGAAGGTCGGCGCCCCGGCGGTCACGCCCGCGCGCCGTTCCCTGGCCCGCAGGCTCCTGCCGCGCGCCGTCGCCGCCGCCACCGCGCTGTGCGCGATCGTCGTCCTCGTCCAGGGGCACGCGGCGCTGCCGTTCGAACGGATCGTCACCATCCAGGCCAAGATGGCCTCCAAGGCCGACTTCTTCGAGGACCCCGAGGTCCGGCGGCTGCTCGTGCGGCACGGCTATCGCGTCCACCTCACCCGCATGGGCTCCCGGGGCATCGCCACCCAGCGCTACGACGGCTACGACATCGTCTTCCCGTCCGGACAGCCCGCCGCCGACCTGATCACCTCCCGCCGCGCGGCCGAGGGCCACCCGGCGACGACGTACCGCCCGTTCGTCAGCCCGATCGTGCTCGGCACCTACCGGGAGTACGCCGAGACCCTCCGGGAGGCCGGGATCGCCACCCCGCTGCCCGGCGTCCCGGCCGGGGCGAAGCCGATGTACTACTCCCTGGACATGCGGAAGTTCCTCGGCGCGTCCGCCGCCGGACGCCGCTGGGACGACCTCGGCACCGACCCGCGTGGCCGGGCCGTCGGCATCGGCCGGCACGGCATCCACAACGGCAACAAGGTCCTCGCCCAGACCTCCGACATCTGCCAGGCCAACTCCGCCGGCACCTATCTCGGCCTGGTCTCCTACGTCTGGAACCACGAGGACATCCCGCAGACCCCCGCCGAGGCCACCCGCTTCGCCGAACGCATCCGGCTCCTCCTCAACGACCAGGGCATGCCGTCCTCGGAGAAGAACGAGACCTACGTCTCCGCCGAGGGCAAGAGCATCTCCCCGATCGCCGTGATCTACGAGCACCAGTTCCTCGCCCACCAGATCGCCACCCGGTCCGCCACCGGACACGTCGACGCCGGACGGGTCCTGCTCTACCCCTCGGCCCGCTTCGTCAGCGAACCCCAGCTCATCGCGCTCACCCCGCGCGGCGACGCGCTCGGCGAGCTGATCACCAGGGACCCCGCGCTGCAACGGCGCGCCATGGAACTCGGCTTCAGGGTCCGCGACGCCCAGGGCGGCTCGGCCACCAGTGACGCCCTGGCCCGCTTCCTGACCGGGCGCGGCATCCAGGCCCCCGTGCTCTCCGACGACGACACCAAGGCCGTACTGCCCCGCCTCGACCTGCTGGAACGCATGATCGAAACCGTCGGCGACTGTCCCCCGGCCGCCCCCGCCACATCCTCCGGGGAGACCCCATGACACCCGCCCCCCGCACCCTGCCGCTCGGACCGCTGTGCCTGTGCCTGGTGCTGGCCGTGGTGCTCGGCGGGCTCTCCTCCTGCTCCGGCGACGGCGGCTCCAGGACCACCCTGCGCGTCCTGGCCAGCGACGAACTCACCGACATGAAGCCGCTGCTCGACCGGCTCCGTAAGGACACCGGCGTCCGCCTGGACATGGACTACCGCGCCACCAACGACGCCTCCGACACCCTGCTCACCGGCCGCCACTCCTACGACCTGGCCTGGCTCTCCTCCGACCGCTACCTGCGCCTGCGGGCCAAGCACGCCTCCGCCGGAGCCACCCCCGCCACCGGAGTGCAGAGCGCCTCCATCATGCGCTCCCCGGTCGTCGTCGGCCTCACCCCCGGCACGGCCCGCACCCTGGGCGCGGGCACCCCCGGCAAGCGCCTGTCCTGGGCCGACATCGCCGACGCCGCCGCCACCGGCACCGTACGCTTCGGCATGGCCGACCCCCGCCGCAGCAACAGCGGCCTGGCCGCCCTGGTCGGTGTCGCCACCGCCGCCGCCGGCACCGGCCGCGCCCTGCGCCCCGCCGACGTCAGCTGCGACCGGCTGCGCGGCTTCCGCTCCGGCCAGACCCTCACCGCCGCCGGCTCCCGCGCCCTGCTGGACGCCTTCGCCACCCGCCCCGGCCGCACCAACGCCCTGATCACCTACGAGTCCGAACTGCTCGCCCTGAACGCCTCCGGCCGGCTCCGCGAACCCCTGCGCATCGTCCACCCCGCCGACGGCATGGTCCTGGCGGACTACCCGCTGCTCCTGCTCGACCCCGGCCGCCGCGACGCCTACGACCGGGTGGTGGACTGGCTCACCGCCCCCGGCCACCAGCGCGAGATCATGCGCCGCACCCTGCGCCGCCCGGTCAGCACCGAAGTGCCCCGCGACGCCCGGCTGACCGCACCCCTGGACAACGCCCTCTACTACCCGGACGACCCGGCCGTCCTCGACCGCCTCCTCGCCGACTACGGCGACCCGGCCCGCCGGGGCGCCGACCAGGTGATCTTCCTATTGGACTTCTCCACCTCCATGCGCGGCGCCCGCACCCGCGCCCTGCGCGCCGCGTTCGCCGCGCTCAGCGGCGCGGACGGCTCCGCCCGCGCCAAGTTCGTCCGCTTCCACCAAGGGGAGCGGCTGACCGTCGTCCGCTTCGGCGGCCGCCCGCTGGCCGAGCGCACCGTCACCGTGCGCGGCCCCGCCGACCTGGAGGCGCTGGCCGGCTTCGTCGCCGAGGACGGCTACGACGACTCCACCGCCGTCTGGTCCGCCCTGGACCACGGCTACCGCACCGCCGAACGGGCCCTGCGCGCGGACCCCGGCCGGCTGGTGTCCATCGTGCTGATGACGGACGGCGAGAACAACGCGGGCATCGGCCCGGCCGCCTTCGCCGCCCGCCACCGCTCCCGCCCCGCCGACGTCCGCGCCGTGCGCACCTACCCCATCGGCTTCGGCGACGCCGACGCGGACGGGCTGCGCCGGGCCGCCGAGCTGACCGGCGGGCGCCTGGTCGACGCCCGCTCCCCTGCCCAGTCTTCCCAGTCCTCCCTGTCCACCGCGTTCAAGGAGATCCGTGGCTGTTCTTGACGGCACCTGGTGGAGCGCCTGGTGGGGCCCGATGACCTGGTGGCTGCTGGCCCTCGCCGGCCTGCTCGCGCTGGCCGGGCGGGCGCTGCGGCGCGGCCTCGCCCGGCTCGGCAAGACCACCGCCGACCCCGCCTACCTGCCCCTGTACCTCGACAACGACGCGGTCATGGGCCTGTTCAAGATGGGCAACTACAAGGCGGCCCTGCGCAAGGAGGTCGAGGAGCGGCGCATCCGCAACGCCGGCTGCCTCGCCGTCATCCCGCTGGTCTCCCTGCTGCTGAAGGTGACCGGCGGCAGCACCACCGAGGTGGTCGCCAAGTACGTGGAGAAGGCCGAGCCCATCTCCGTGATCGGCCTGCTGCTGTCCGTGCTGCGCCGGGGCGACGCCCTGGTGGAGGTCCGGCTGCGGCCCGGCTCCGGGACCGTCGTCCCCAACCGCGCCCTCCTCGGCGAGCTGGCCCGCACCGGGCCGGCCACCGAGGTGCCGCTCAGCGAGATAGGGGAGTTCGTCATGGTCACCGGCCGGTTCGAGGCGGGCGACAGCCGGGGCGAGACCCTGCTGATGCGGGCCCCCTACGCCGACGGCGGCCCCACCGCGCACCTCAGGGTCGTGCTGCGCGGCGACGGCCTGCTCACCCCGGACAAGGAACTGCCCGAGGGCCAGTTCCAGGCGCACTGCCTGGGCAAGGTGACCAGCTGGGACCCCGACGCCCGGGAGGTCGTCCTCCAGTACCCGGTCGCCGTCTTCCGCTGACCCGGCCGCACGCCGGAACCGGGGGGTGGGCCCCGGGACAAAGCGGTACGTCGGCGATACTGGGGCACATGGCTTACGACGATCTTCGCTCCCTGCTCCGGGCGCTGGAGCGCGAGGGCGACCTCAAGCGCATCAAGGCCGAGGTCGACCCGTATCTGGAGGTCGGGGAGATCGTCGACCGGGTGCAGAAGTCCGGCGGTCCGGCGCTGCTCTTCGAGAACGTGCGCGGCTCGGACCTGCCCCTCGCCATGAACGTGTACGGCACCGACCGCCGGCTGCTGAAGGCGCTGGGCCTGAAGTCGTACGACGAGATCTCCGACAAGATCGGCGGCCTGCTGCGGCCCGAGCTGCCGCACGGCTTCGTCGGCGTGCGCGAGGCCTTCGGGAAGCTGGGCGCGATGGCCCACGTCCCGCCGAAGAAGGTCAAGGAGGCGCCGGTCCAGGAGGTCGTCCTGCAGGGTGACGACGTGGACCTGGAGCGGCTCCCGGCGCTGTTCACCTGGCCCCAGGACGGCGGCTCCTTCTTCAACCTCGGCCTGACCCACACCAAGGACCCCGAGAGCGGCGTCCGCAACCTGGGCCTGTACCGCCTCCAGCGCCACGACAAGCGCACCATCGGCATGCACTGGCAGATCCACAAGGACAGCCGGAACCACTACCAGGTGGCCGCGCGCCGGGGCGAGCGCCTGCCGGTGGCCATCGCCTTCGGCTGCCCGCCCGCCGTGACCTACGCCTCCACGGCCCCCCTCCCCGGCGACATCGACGAGTACCTCTTCGCCGGCTTCCTCGCGGGCAAGCGGATCGAGATGACCGACTGCAAGACGGTCCCGCTCCAGGTGCCCGCCCACGCCGAGGTGGTCCTGGAGGGCTGGCTGGAGCCCGGCGAGATGCTGCCCGAGGGCCCCTTCGGCGACCACACCGGCTTCTACACCCCGCAGGAGCCGTTTCCGGCCCTGCGGATCGACTGCGTGACCATGCGCAGGCGCCCGCTGCTCCAGTCGATCGTCGTCGGCCGCCCGCCGACGGAGGACGGCCCCCTCGGCCGGGCCACGGAACGCTTCTTCCTGCCCCTGCTGAAGATCATCGTCCCGGACATCGTGGACTACCACCTGCCCGAGGCCGGCGGCTTCCACAACTGCGCGATCGTCTCGATCGACAAGAAGTACCCCAAGCACGCGCAGAAGGTGATGCACGCCGTCTGGGGGGCGCACATGATGTCCCTCACCAAGCTGATCGTGGTCGTGGACGCCGACTGTGACGTCCACGACCTGCACGAGGTCGCCTGGCGGGCCCTCGGCAACACCGACTACGCCCGTGACCTCACGGTCGTGGAAGGCCCCGTCGACCACCTCGACCACGCCTCCTACCAGCAGTTCTGGGGCGGCAAGGCGGGCATCGACGCCACGCGGAAGTGGCCGGAGGAGGGCTACACCCGCGACGGCGGGTGGCCGGAGATGGTCCTGTCGGACCCGGACACGGCCGAACGGGTGACCCGGCGCTGGAAGGAGTACGGACTGTGAGCAGCGAGGTCATTGTCGGAGAGGGGAGCGCGAATGGTCCCCGCGCCCGTGGGGGTGTTTCGGCGTTCCTCCGCCTGGTGATGATCGAGCACTCGGTCTTCGCGCTCCCCTTCGCCTACATCGCCGCCCTGACGGCGATGTACGAGTGGGACGAGAACATCCACTGGGGCCGGCTGCTCCTGGTCACCGTCTGCATGGTGGGCCTGCGCACGTTCGCGATGGCGGTCAACCGGATCATCGACCGCGAGATCGACGCCCGTAACCCGCGCACCGCGCACCGGGAACTGGTGACGGGCGCGATGTCGGTCCGGCACGCCTGGACCGGCGCGCTGATCGCCCTCGTGGTCTTCCTGGGCGCGGCGGCCCTGCTCAACCCGCTGTGCCTGGCCCTCGCCCCGGTGGCCGTGGTGCCGATGGTGGTCTACCCCTACGGCAAGCGGTTCACCAACTTCCCGCAGGCCATCCTCGGTCTCGCCCAGGCCATGGGTCCGGTCGGCGGCTGGCTGGCGATCAGCGGGGAGTGGTCGTGGAACGCGGTGATCCTCGGCCTGGCCGTGGGCATCTGGATCGGCGGGTTCGACCTGATCTACGCCTGCCAGGACGTGGAGACGGACCGCGAGATCGGCGTGAAGTCGGTCCCGGCCCGCTTCGGCATCCCGGCCGCGATCTGGGGCGCCCGCGCCTGCCACACGGTCACCACGGCCCTGTTCGTCTGGTACGCCCTGGCCACCGGCGCGGGCGCGTTCTTCTGGCTGGGCCTGGTGATCGTCGCGGCGGCCTTCGTCTACGAGCACAGGATCGTCCGCCCGCACGACCTGTCCCGCCTGAACAGGGCGTTCTTCTCGGTCAACGGGTTCATCGGAATCGCCTTGTTCGTGTGCGCGCTGCTCGATCTCCTGGTGCGCGGTCTGACCGTCTGAAAAACGGAAGCCTCGCGGTGGGCGTCTCCCGCCCGCCCCGAACCCCCACCGGTCCTGAGCCCCTGTGCGCGCGCCGGTACTCTCAAGGTGTGAACGCAGGAGAAACGCAGCGCGTGCCTTGGATCGTGGGGGTGTCCGGAGCTTCCGGGACGCCGTACGCGGCGGCCGTGCTGCGAGCGCTGCTGGCGGCCGGGGAAGCGGTGGACCTGGTGGTCAGCCGGGCCTCGCGGCTGACGCTGCTGGACGAGACGGGTCTGCCCTTCCGCGACGCCCACTGGCAGGACGACCTCGCGGAATGGCTGGCCCGCGGCGCCGACGGCAAGCCCGGGACCTTCGACGTGGACGTCAGCGGCGTCCGCCACTGGAGGGCGGGCGACCTCGCGGCCGGGCCGTCCTCCGGCTCGTACCCGGCCCGCGGCATGATCGTCGTGCCCGCCTCCACCGCCTGCGTGGCCGGTGTGGCGCTCGGCCTGTCCAAGGACCTCCTCCAGCGCGCGGCGAGCGTCACGCTGAAGGAGCGCCGCCCGCTGGTGGTGTCCGTACGGGAAGCCCCGTTGAACGGCCAGACGCTGCGCCACCTCGTCACCCTGGACGACGCCGGCGCCTCGGTCGTCCCGGCCTCGCCCGCCTTCTACGCGGGCGCCACCCACATCCAGGACCTGGTGGACTTCGTGGCCGGCCGGGTGCTGGACGCGGCGGGCGTCACCCACGGCCTGTACCGGCGCTGGCGAGGAGACCTGGGCGGCGGCCTGACGGACGGCACCCGGGGCGATTAGCAGTACGTACCTCTCATCACTTCAGGAACTTTCACCGGAAGGCTTCGATCGCATGGACGCGGTGGACAGGCAGCTCATCCAGGCCCTGAGGGAGAACGGCCGGGCCTCGTACGCGGAGCTGGGGCGCCTGGTCGGCCTGTCGGGCCCCAGCGTCACCGACCGCATCAACCGGCTGGAGGCGGCCGGTGTCATCACGGGCTACCGGGCCACGGTGGACTCGGCCTCGCTCGGCCTCGGTGTCACCGCGCTGATCGGCATCTCGCTGTCCGACGCGGCCGACCACGAGGACGTCGCCCAGCGGCTGCGGGACCTGCCGGAGATCGAGGACTGCTGGTTCATCGCGGGCGACGACTCGTACATGCTCAAGGTCCGGGCGTCGGACGTGGACGGGCTGGAGCGGACCATCCGCCGGCTCAGCGGCACCAAGGGCGTCTCCCGGACCCGTACCACGATCGTGCTGTCCACGAAGTGGGAGAACCGGGTCGGGGAACTGCCGGAAGAGGTGTAGGGATACCGTTGGTCGGGCTGTCGTAGAAAGGTGTTGCCATGGACGTCGGGCTCAAGCGCGAGCTGGAGGAGAAGGTCCGTTCCGGGGAGCGGCTGACCCGCGAGGACGGCATCGCGCTGTACGAGTCGGACGACCTGGCCTGGCTCGGCGGCCTGGCCCACGAGGTGCGGACCCGCAAGAACGGTGACGTGGTCCACTTCAACGTCAACCGTCACCTCAACATGACGAACGTGTGCACCGCGTCCTGCGCCTACTGCTCGTTCCAGCGCAAGCCGGGCGAGAAGGACGCGTACACGATGCGCATCGAGGAGGCCGTCAAGCTCGCCAAGGCGATGGAGTCGGAGAACCTCACGGAGCTGCACATCGTCAACGGTCTGCACCCGAACCTGCCGTGGCGGTACTACCCGCGGTCGCTGCGGGAGCTGAAGAAGGCGCTGCCGAACGTCTCGCTGAAGGCGTTCACGGCGACGGAGATCCACCACTTCGAGACGATCAGCGGCCTGTCGGCGTCCGAGATCCTGGACGAGCTGATCGACGCGGGCCTGGAGTCGCTGACCGGTGGCGGCGCGGAGATCTTCGACTGGGAGGTCCGGCAGCACATCGTGGACCACCGCACCCACTGGGAGGACTGGTCCCGCATCCACCGGCTGGCGCACGAGAAGGGCCTGAAGACCCCGTGCACCATGCTGTACGGCCACATCGAGGAGCCGAAGCACCGGGTCGACCACGTGCTGCGGCTGCGTGAGCTGCAGGACGAGACGAACGGCTTCCAGGTCTTCATCCCGCTGCGCTACCAGCACGACTTCGTGGACATGAAGGACGGCAAGGTACGCAACACGCTCCAGGCGCGGACCTCGATGGCGACCGGCGCGGAGGCGCTGAAGACGTTCGCGGTGTCCCGGCTGCTGTTCGACAACGTGCCGCACGTGAAGGTCTTCTGGGTGATGCACGGTGTGCAGACCGCCCAGCTGGCCCTCCAGCACGGCGCGGACGACATGGACGGCTCGGTCGTCGAGTACAAGATCACCCACGACGCGGACAACTACGGCACGCCGAACAAGCTGACCCGGGAAGACCTCCTGGAGCTGATCCGCGACGCCGGCTTCCGCCCCGTGGAACGCAACACCCGCTACGAGATCATCCGCGAGTACGAGGGCCCGAACCCGTCCCGCCGCGACGAGCCCCAGCCGATGCGCGTCTGACCCACCGGCCTGCCCACCCACCCGACTCGGTGGGCAGAAAGGCTGAACGGGGAACCACAGCGCGACGCCCCCGTACCGGGCGGCGGCGCCTGGCCCACCAAGGGGCGCGGGGCCGCGTGGGCGCATCCAGGCCCGGCGCGGGCCCCATGCAAGCCGACGGTGCCTGGTCCCGGCGCGGGGCCGTGTTGGACATGCGGCTCCACCGCGTGGGCGCGACAAGCCACGACGCAGCCGCAGCCGGGCGACGGCGGGCACGACCCCCTCGCTTCTCCGCCGGAACGAGGGGTACTCGCCCGGCATGCCAGCAGCGAAGGCACCCGAGGACGCGTACACCGCGGCCCCCTTCGTCCCCGAGGGCGCTGATCTGCCCGCCCTCCGCCAAGCCGCCGCAGGCTGTCGCGGTTGCCCCCTCCACCGCCCCGCCACCCAGACGGTCTTCGGCGCCGGAAGCGCCGACGCCCGCGTCATGCTCGTCGGGGAGCAGCCCGGCGACCAGGAGGACCGTCAGGGAAAGCCGTTCGTCGGCCCGGCGGGCAAGCTGCTCGACCGGGCGCTCGAAGAGGCCGGTATCGATCCCGCCGAGGCCTACGTGACGAACGCGGTGAAGCACTTCAAGTTCACCCAGGCCGAACCCCGCAAGCGCCGCATCCACAAGGCGCCGAGCCTGCGGGAGATGACGGCCTGCGGCCCCTGGCTCGCGGCGGAGCTGGCGCTGGTGGAGCCGGAGCTGATCGTGATCCTGGGCGCCACGGCCGGAAAGGCCCTGCTGGGCTCGTCGTTCCGGGTGGGCGAGGTACGCGGCACGGTGCTGGAGCGGGAGATCCACGGACGCCCCGAACGCCTCGTACCGACCGTGCACCCCTCCTCGGTGCTGCGGGCGCGGGACGACGACCGCAGGGCCGCGTACCAGGGCCTGGTGGCCGATCTGGAGGTGGCCGCACGCACCCTCGGGTAATGGTTACACTCCCTTGGTGCCTCTTACCTTCACCTTGGATCCAGCGATCACCCCCGCCCTGCGCGAGGGCATCCTCGACCTGTGGACGGACGTCTCGAACGCGGGCGGTTCCGTCGGCTTCGTACCCCCGGTGACCTCCGACGAGATACGGCCCGAGCTGGTGCGCCACTTCGTGGCGATGGCCGAGGGCCGCACCCGGCTGCTCGTCGGACACGACGAGGCCGGCCGGGTGGCCGCGACCGCCTTCCTCGCCCGCAACACCCACCGGCTGATGACGCACTGGCTGTGGCTGTACACGGTGATGGTCCACCCCCGCCACCAGGGCCGGGGCTACGGCCGCGACCTGATGGCCGCCGCCGAGGAGGCGGCCCGCGGCCTCGGGGGCATCGAGGCGATCCGGCTGACCTGCCGGGGCGGGCACGGCCTGGAGCGGTTCTACGCCTCCTGCGGCTACAAGGAGGTCGGCCGGGTCCCGGACGCCATCCGGGTCGGGCCCGGCGACGACCGTGACGAGATCGTCATGCTGCTGCCGCTGCGCTGACCCGGCGCACGGCGCCCGTACCACTCCCTTGCGCGACCCCCTTGCATGATCGCCACCGGGTCGTGCTCTACTGGACGATGACCCTATTTGGAATCGGACGAGTGGATTGAGATGCTCCGCTACACGCTGATGCGCCTCGGTATCTTCGCGGGCTGCCTCGTGATCGTCTGGGGAGCCGTCTACTCGGGCATCTTCCCGCGCGGCTTCGGTGACTCCAACCTCCTGTGGGTGCTGCTGCTCTCCCTGATCCTGTCGGCGCCGATCAGCTGGGTGGTGCTGCGCAAGGAGCGGGACCGGGCCTCGGTGCGGATCGTGAAGAAGGTCGACCGGATGAAGGCCAACCTGGAGGCCAACCGCAGCCAGGAGGACTTCGCCGACGACGTCGCGCGGGCGCAGGGCGGGGCCACCGCGTCCAGCTAGCGCGTGCCCGGGCCGACGGGACGCTCCCGGCCGATGGGCCGCTCCCGGCCGACGCGTGCTCGGCCGGGTACGGCACCCGGCCGAACTAGGCTTGCCCCATGGGTGCCGTGAAGACCAAGCGGATGCCGCGGGCGGTGCGCGAGCGGCAGATGCTCGACGCCGCCGTGCGGATCTTCGGGCAGCGCGGGTACACGGCCGCGTCGATGGACGAGATCGCCGAACTCGCGGGCGTGTCCAAGCCGTTGGTCTATCTGTACCTGAACTCGAAGGAAGACCTCTTCACCGCCTGCATCCGCCGGGAGGCCGCCGCGCTCACGGCGGCCGTGCGCGCCGGGGTCCGCCAGGACCTGCCCGTCGAGCGGCAGTTGTGGGAGGGCCTGCGGGCGTTCTTCGCGCACACCGCCGAGCATCCGGACGGCTGGTCGGTGCTGTACCTCCAGGCCCGCAGGCACGGTGAGCCGTTCGTGTCCGAGGCGGCGGCGATGCGCGCGGAGATCGTCGCGTTCGTGACCCGGCTGGTGGCGGTGGCGGCGCGGGAGGCGCACCGCGATCCCGGCCTGCCGGAGCGCGAGGTGGCCGGGCTCGCCGAGGCGCTGGTCGGCGCGGCGGAGTCGCTCGCCGCGTGGGCCAACAGCACCCCGCAGGTGACGGCCCAGCAGGCCGCGTCCACCTTGATGAACTTCGCCTGGTCGGGCCTGGGCAACCTCATGGGGGGCAAGGTCTGGGCCCCGCCGCCGGAGCGGGAGTAGCGCGACCGGCGCCCCTCAGCTTTTTCCGACCGTTCCCTTCAGGCACAGCCTTCCGTCCTCGCCCCGCAGTTCGAACCGTCCCGCGCCGTCCGCCCCGTAGGCCACCGTCCCGGGCAGCGGTACCGGCGCCCGGAACCGGGCCCGTACGGCGGTCGCGGCCGGGGTGCCGTGCGCGGCGAGGCAGCGGGCGAGGGTCCACATGCCGTGGGCGATGGCCCGGGGGAAGCCGAAGAGCCGGGCGGTGAGCGGGTGCAGGTGGATGGGGTTGCGGTCCCCGGACACGGCCCCGTACCGCCGCCCCACGTCCGCGCCGAGCCGCCACTCGGCGAGGGTGGGCAGCCGCTCCCCGTCGTCCGCCGGGCCCCGGC
This sequence comes from Streptomyces rubradiris, assembly GCF_016860525.1. Taxonomy (NCBI): domain Bacteria; kingdom Bacillati; phylum Actinomycetota; class Actinomycetes; order Kitasatosporales; family Streptomycetaceae; genus Streptomyces; species Streptomyces rubradiris. The sequence goes on along the minus strand of NZ_BNEA01000015.1, from coordinate 3,498,450 downwards.
GCCGCGGCTCGCCGGTCCGGGCCAGGTAGGCGCTGCGGGACGACCACACCACCTCGCCCCGTGACCGTACGGCCGTCGCCACCACCGCCTCGGTCCCGCGCCGGCGTGCCGCCAGTTCCTCCACCCACACGGAGAGCTCGTACTCCGCGTCGGCCGGCAGCGCGGAACCTTGCTCGATCTCGACGGACGTGTGGACCAGGCCCAGCAGCGGCAGCGGGAAGTCCCGGCCGCTCATCAGCCGCATGGCCAGCGGGAAGCCGAGGACGTGCGGGTAGGTGAGGGGGAGGGCGGGCTCGCCGGTGGGGAAGCCACAGACCCGCTCGTAGGCGGCCAGGCGCGCGAGGTCGACGCGTACGCCGGGCAGCACCAGCCGGGTGCGGGGGACGGGGGCGTCGGGGGCCGGGTGTTTGAAGGGGGAGCGCAGGGCGCCGCGGGCCAGCAGGGGGCCGAGCGCGGGCGGCGCGGCGAGGGTCACGGTGTGCATCGGGTCACGCCCCAGCGGTCTCTCCGGATTGCCTACTCTGAAGTAACGTTACCGGAGGTAAGTCGGGTGGGTGCTCACTCCCCGAGGCTGCACATCCCCGGCCCCGGACCCGCCCGGAACCCGCACAACCCCCTCACAGTGGAGCCGTACGATCACCAGGCCTGACCAGCGGTAACCCCGCCCGCACCGGGGCCCGCCGCCGGTGCACGCACGCAGGAGGAGCCGCCCGTGTCCACGTCGTACCCGAACGCCCCCGCCTCCTCCGGCGCCCCCGTCTCCGCCGTCGACTACGACGGCCGGCCGGTCCTCGTACAGCCCGACATCCGGCGGCTGGACGGCGCGGTGCGGGAGGTGTCGGTGCCGCCGTTCGCGCCCCCGGTCACCCACGGCTCCCTCGCCGACCTGCCGTACGACAACGCCGAGTCGGCCCCCGACGCGGTCGTGATCGGCCGCAAGCTGCCCGGCGGCCGCTGGACGGACCTGACGGCCGCGCGGTTCGCCGCCGAGGTGCAGGCGGTGGCGAAGGGGCTCATCGCCGAGGGCCTGAGGCCCGGCGAGCGGATCGCGATCATGGCCCGTACCACCTACGAGTGGACCCTGCTGGACTTCGCCGCGTGGGCGGCCGGGCTGGTCACCGTGCCGGTGTACCCGACCTCGTCCGCCTACCAGACCCGCTGGATCCTGCACGACTCCGGCGCGGTCGCCCTCATCACGGAGACCGCCGCCCAGGCCGCCGCGATCGGCCCCGAACTCCCGCACCTGCCCGACCTGCGCCACGTGTGGGTGATGGAGAAGGAGCACGTGGCCCGGCTCGCCGACGCGGGCGCGGCGGTGCCGGACGGGGAGGTGGGCGTACGCCGGGGCATGCTCGTCCCCGACACGCTGGCCACCCTGATCTACACCTCCGGGACCACCGGCCGCCCCAAGGGCTGCGCCCTGACGCACGGCAACTTCTTCGCCGAGGTGGACAACGCCGTCGAACTGCTCCACCCGGTGTTCAAGGCGCGCGACCACGACCCGTCGGTGCTGCTCTTCCTGCCCATGTCCCACGTCTTCGGCCGGATGGTGGCCATCGCCTGCGTCCGCGCCCGGGTCCGCCTCGGCCACGCCCCCAGCCTGGCCCCGGACGACCTGCTGCCGGACCTCGCCGCCTTCCGGCCCACCGCGCTGCTGACGATCCCCTACATGCTGGAGAAGGTGTACAACTCCGCGCGGGCCGGCGCGGAAGCCGGCGGCCGGACGGCGGTGTTCGACCGGGCGGCGGCCGTGGCCCGGCGCTACGGCGAGGCGCTGGAGGCCCGCCAGACCGGTACCGGCACCGGGCCGAGCCGCGCCCTGAAGACCCAGCGCGCCTTCTACGACCCGCTGGTCTACCGCCGCATCCGCACCGCCATGGGCGGCCGCGTCCGGTACGCGATCTGCGGCGGCTCCCCGCTCGGCCGGCGCCTCGCCGCCTTCTACGCGGGCGCGGGCATCGAGATCTTCGAGGGCTACGGCCTGACCGAGACCACCGGCGCGTCCACGGTCACCCCGCCGCTCCAGCCCCGGCTGGGCACGGTGGGCTGGCCGCTGCCCGGCACCCGGGTGCGGATCGCGGCGGACGGCGAGATCCTCGTCGCCGGCGACCACGTGCTGCGCGGCTACTGGGACGCCCAGGCGGGCGGTGTGGTCCCCGCGACCCGCGACGGCTGGCTGCCGACCGGCGACCTCGGCACGCTGGACGACGAGGGGTACCTGACCATCACCGGCCGCAAGAAGGAGCTGCTGATCACGGCGGGCGGCAAGTCGGTGGCCCCGGCCCCGCTGGAGAACTGGCTGCGCCAGCACCCGCTGATCTCCCAGGTGATGCTGGTGGGCGACGGCCGCCCCTACGTCGGCGCGCTCATCACCCTCGACCCCGACGGCATCACCCACTGGCGCCAGATGCTCGGCAAGCACCCGGTGCCGCCGGAACTCCTGATCGGAGACGAGGAGCTGACGGCCGTCCTCCAGCGCGCGGTGGACGAGGCGAACAAGCTGGTCTCCCGCCCGGAATCCATCCGCCGCTTCGCCGTCCTGCCGACGGACCTCACCGAGGCGTCCGGCCACCTGACCCCGTCGATGAAACTCCGCCGGGACCGCGTCCTGGAGGACTTCGCGGCGCAGGTGGAAAGCCTGTACGAGCGCTTGGAATAGCGCTGTACGAGCGCCTGGAACAGGCCGTACCCTGCCGGAACGCAGACACATCGGGGGAGTACATGAGCGACATGAACGGCACCGGCGCGCCGCCGCCGCCCCCACCGCCCGCCCCACCGTCCGGACCGCCGCCCCCGTCCCCTCAGCCGCCCTCGGGGCCGACGCGAGGCGTCCTCGTGCTGCGGGTGAGCCGCCGCATGCTGTGGGTGGGCTCGGCGGCCTTCCCGCTGCACAACATCACCATGGTCGACGCCTTCAGGCTGAAGCCCGACCGGGGCTCCGCCCTCGGCCGTTTCATGAAAGGGCTGTTCGGCGCCTTCGTGATCTATGTCGTGATCAATCTGATGGCCGGTGGTGAGGCGCGTATCGGGGACAACGGCAATCCCGCGCTCATCACCGTCCTGATCATCGTGGTCCTGTTCATCACCTTCAAGGACCTGTTCGCGGAGGACAAACCGGTGCTGGCCGTTCAGGTGGCCAGTGGCTCGACGGTGACCGTGACCCTGCCGAACATGGAGGAACTGCGGCAGATCGCCGGCCGGATCGCGTACGCGATCGACAACCCGGAGGCCGAGTTCACCGCGGTCGTGCACCAGTACAACACCAACAACTACGGGCCGGTCGCCAACCTCAACGGCGGTCAGGGGAACACGGGGTTCAAGCTGTGAGCGACACGACGAACTACTACGGTCCGGTCGCCAACGTCAACGGCGGCCAGGGCAACGTCGGCTTCAACTACGGCACGGTCGGCGGACCCACCGGAGATCCCGAACTCCGCGCGGCCGTGGCGGAACTGACCCGCGGCCTGGCGGAGCTGCGCCGCCACCTCACCCCGGAGCAGGACCGGACCGTGGAGGAGGCCCTGCCCGCGCTGACCCCCGACCGCGCCGCGCTGCGCGAGCGCGGTCTGGTCCTCGCGTCCATCGCCCAGATCGCCGCCGCCGTCGGCGCGGTCGGCGAGCCCGTCGTGACCGCGGTGGGGCGCCTGATCGCGCTGCTGGGCCAGGGCTGACCGAGCGGTCGGCACCGGCTGACCGAGGGGGTCGGCACCCGCTCCCCGCACATCCCGCGTCGTCCGGACTCGGCGGGGCGGGGAGCAGGGTTGCCGCCTGGGTCGGTCGCGGCCCGGGAACGATCCTCGTACGACACCAACACCCAGTCAATCCTGGGGTTTTCTTCCCAGACCCAAGCATTACCTTGGGTGTCATGACTCTGGACGACCTCCGTGTGTTCGTGGCCGTGTGCCGCGCGGGCAGCCTCAGTTCGGTTGCCCGCGACCTCGGCCGCACCCAGTCCGCCGTCAGCCAGCACGTGAAGCGGCTGGAGCGGGAGACCGGCGTCGCCCTGCTGGAGCGCCGCCCGCGCGGGGTCGTCCCGACCCGGGCCGGCCGGATACTGGAGACGGCGGCGGCCGAGGGCATCAACGGTCTCGACCTGGCCGTACGGCAGCTCCGCGACCTCCTCGACGGCCACAGCGGCCACGTCCGCGTCGCCACCGGCGCGACGACCGTACGGCACTTCATGTCCGAGGCGGTCGTGTCCTTCCGGCGCAGCCACCCCAAGGTCAACCTGGAGTTCCGCACGGTCAGTTCGGGCCGGGGCAGCTTCGACGCCCTCGCCGACGGCACCCTCGACCTCGCCTGGATCACCATCGGCCCCCCGGTCCGCGGCATCGAGCAGCGGACCGTCGTGGAGCTGCCCTGGCTCCTCGCCGTACCGGCCGACGACCCCTTGGCGGACCGCCCCCACCTCGACCCCGCCGAACTCACCGACACCCGGCTCATCCGGCTCCCGCCCAACTCCGCCTCCGCCGCCCACCTGGAGGCGGCCTGCGCGGAACGGGGAGTCCGGTTCGCCTACGAGCCGAGCGTGGCCGACTGGGACACCGCCCTGCTCCTCGCCGAACTCGGCGTCGGCAGGGCGGTCGTCCCCGCCGTACCCGGCCTGCCCGTCCCCGGCGACGGCCCCCTCCGGCTGATCCCCCTGCCCGGCCTGCGCCCCCTCCCCGTCGGCTGGGCCGTACGCCGCTGGGACGCGCTCAGCCCACCGGCCCGCGCCTTCGCGGACACGGTCACCGCCGTGCGCTGAGCGGCAGTTCGGCCCACACGGTCTTGCCGACGTCCCGCTCCGCGACGCCCCACAGCCGGGCCTGCACCCGCACGATGACCAGCCCGCACCCGCACTCGTCCTCCGGCCGCCCGTCAAGGAACCGGAGTCGGCGCCACATCCGCGGCTCCCAGGGCCCCGCCCCCACCTCACCCCCAAGACCTGGTCAGCCCTTCTTCTGGGCGAGAAGGAACGCCTGCGGGGCTGACTCCCCGTGTTCGGCCACCCGCTCGCGCACCGTGCTGGAGCGGACGGCGAAACCGGCGCCCCTCAGCAGTTCGGCCATCCGCTCGGGGCGGCGCCGGTGGAAGTCCAGGGAGACGGGGTGGCCCCAGGGCTGGTCCAGGTGGAGTGGTTCGTCGCCGGTCTGGAAGGCGAGGAGGAGCCGGCCGCCGGGGGACAGGACACGGTGGAACTCGGTGAACAGGGCGGGAAGTTCGGCCGCGGGCGTGTGGATGCTGGAGTACCAGGAGACCACCCCGGCCAGCGAACCGTCGGCCAGGGAAAGGTCCCGCATCGAGCCCTGCTCGAACCGCAGCCCGGGATACCTGCGGCGGGCGACCGTGATCATCGACTCGGACAGATCGAGGCCGAACACGGACAGACCGAGTCCGTCGAGGTGCGCGGTGATCTCACCGGGACCGCAGCCGAGGTCGGCGACCAGGCCGGAGGGCCCGACCTGTTCGGCGTACGCGGCGAGCAGGGCCCGCTCCAGCGGCCGGTGCGCGAGCTGGTCGCGGAAGTGGACGGCGTAGTCCTCGGCGATGGTGTCGTAGAAGGCACGGGTGTCGGACATGGGGAGGGACCCTAGCGGCCCGGACCGACAACCCCCGTACCTGATGGCCGTTGGCCGGAACATGACGTGCGGGGTTACGGGCCGATGGTCCAGACGAGGACACGGCCTAGCCGGTCCCCGCCAGCCGCAGCAGCGCCGTCGTCGCGGCGGCGGTCAGCACCACCGCGGCGAACGGGGCCCGGCGCCAGGCCAGCGCGGCGCCGACCAGGACCCCGGCCGGGCGGGCCCAGCCCGCGAACCGCCCGGACTCGGTCAGTGTGCCCGTGGCCAGCAGGGCGACCAGTATGACCACCGCGCCCGCCGACGCCAGCTCCTGCACACGCGGCGGCACGGTGACCCGGCCGTGCAGGGCCGGGCCGACCATCCGGAAGGCGTACGTGCCGACGGCCAGGGCGACGATCACGGTGACGGTCGCGTTCATACGGCGGCTCCGGAGACCGCGCGGCGTCTGTGCGCGAACAGGCCGGCCAGGGCGAGCAGCACCGGGACGCCGGCCGGGACGGCGGGCGTGACCGCCAGGGCGAGCCCGGCGCCGAGCAGGGCGCAGCGCCGTACCGTCGCGTCCGTGCGCAGGGCGGGCAGCACCAGGGCGGCCAGGACGGCGGGGAAGGCGGCGTCCAGGCCGTAGCGGCCCGTGTCGCCGAGGGCGCCGCCCGCGAGCGCGCCGGCCAGGACGCCCAGGTTCCACACCGCGTACAGGCCGAGCCCGACGATCCAGAAGGCCCGGCGCCGACGGGCCGGGTCCGGCTCGGCGAGGGCGAAGGCGACCGTCTCGTCGGTGACCAGGTGGGCGCCGAGGAACCGGCTCACCCGGCCGGAGCCGATGATCTCGGCCACGGCCAGGCTGAAGGCGGCCGTGCGGGTGTTGAGCAGCAGCCCGGCGGCCACGGCGGCGGCCGGGCCGCCCCCGGCGAACAGCACGCCGACCGCGCTGAACTGGGCCGCTCCCGCGTACACCACCACGGACATCAGCACCGGCACCCACAGCGGCAGCCCGCCCCCGACGGCCACGGCGCCGAAGGACAGGCCCACGATGCCGCCGGCCAGCCAGACGAGCGCGCTGTCCCGGACGAGGGCGCGGTCGTCGGCGGTTTCCGTGGACCCGGCGGGGTCCGTTCGCTGTGCCGAACGCATGTTTTCTACGATGAACGCTGAGCACATTGTCCGTCAAGACACACGTTCGTGTGATGGAGTGAACGACATGTCCGAGGCCACCCCCGTCCGACTCCCCCTGGAATGGCTCGCCGCCGCCCTGAAGCGGGAACGCGGCCGTGCCGGGCTGTCCCTGTCCGAGCTGGCCAGGCGGGCCGGCGTCGCCAAGTCGACGCTGTCCCAGCTGGAGGCGGCGAGCGGGAACCCGAGCCTGGAGACCGTCTGGGCGCTCGCGGTGGCACTCGGCGTGCCCTTCAGCGCGCTGGTCGAGCCGCCCGCGTGGCAGGTCCGGGTGATCCGGGCCGGACAGGGGCCCGTGGTCCGCTCCGAGCAGTCCGGCTACGCGGCCTCCCTGCTCTCCACGTGCCCGCCGGGCGCCCGCCGGGACCTGTATTCCGTGTGGCTGGAGCCGGGGGCCGTGCGGGAATCGGAGCCCCATATTCCGGGGAGCGTGGAACACCTGGTGGTGAGTGAGGGCGCGGTGAAAGCGGGGCCGCGCGGGGAGACCGTGGAACTGGGGCCGGGGGACTACATGTCCTACCGGGCGGATGTGCCGCACTCCTATGAGGCGCTCGCGGACGGGGCCAAGCTCGTGCTCCTCATGCAGCACATGTGAGACGCGGCGGGCCCATGGGGCCGGTGTGGTTTGTGAACGGGAAATGAACGGGAAAAGGCAGGAGCCCCGTCGCCGGATGGCGTGGGGCTCCTTGGGTACTGCTCTCAGGTTCTGCGATCAGGCAGGGAATCAGGCGGGGGTGACGTTCTCCGCCTGCGGGCCCTTCGGGCCCTGCGTGACGTCGAAGGTCACCGCCTGGTTCTCCTCAAGGGAGCGGAAGCCGGTGGCGTTGATCGCGGAGTAGTGAACGAAGACGTCGGGGCCGCCGCCCTCCTGGGCGATGAAGCCAAAGCCCTTTTCGGCGTTGAACCACTTAACGGTTCCGGTAGCCATAAGCCCTCCTTGGGCTCAAAAGGGTTGCCCTGCTCCAGAACCTGCAAGTGTGAAACGGTGCCGCACCACTGCATACTTCTGAAAACGACGAGAGCCCGCGGTCACATGCTCCGCAGGCTCTGTACTGCAAGGGAAACCAAACTGCAACTTGCGGCGAGCCTAGCACGGGGGCGCCGGAAAGCAATAGAGGTCAAGATCACTTCACCCGGATGTTTGAACGCTCGTTAGGCCGTTCGGGGCCGGGTTGGTCCAAGCGCCGTACCGTACGGGGGCTAGTCTCGCGATGTGGACAATTCTCGCACCCGGCCGCGTGTCGGCCACATCCAGTTCCTGAACTGCCTGCCCCTGTACTGGGGGCTCGCGAGAACCGGCACGCTTCTCGACTTCGAGCTGACCAAGGACACCCCGGAGAAGCTCAGCGAGCGGCTGGTGCGCGGCGAGCTGGACATCGGCCCCGTCACCCTCGTCGAGTTCCTCCGCAACGCCGACGACCTCGTCGCCTTCCCGGACATCGCCGTCGGCTGCGACGGGCCGGTGATGTCCTGCGTGATCGTCTCCCAGGTGCCGCTCGACCGGCTGGACGGTGCCCGGGTCGCCCTCGGTTCGACCTCCCGCACCTCGGTCCGGCTCGCCCAGCTCCTGCTCGCCGAGCGGTACGGGGTGCGGCCCGACTACTACACCTGCCCGCCCGACCTCAGCCTGATGATGCAGGAGGCCGAGGCCGCCGTCCTCATCGGCGACGCGGCCCTGCGCGCCAACCTCGTGGAGGGGCCCCGCTACGGCCTGCAGGTGCACGACCTCGGCGCGCTCTGGAAGGAGTGGACCGGGTTGCCGTTCGTCTTCGCGGTCTGGGCGGCCCGCCGGGACTACGCCGAGCGAGAGCCGGGGATCACCCGCCGGGTCCACGAGGCATTCCTCGACTCCCGCAACCTCTCCCTGGAGGAGGTCGCCAAGGTCGCCGAACAGGCCGCCCGCTGGGAGGCGTTCGACGAGGCCACCCTGGAGCGGTACTTCACCACCCTCGACTTCAGCTTCGGCGCCCCCCAGTTGGAGGCGGTCGCCGAGTTCGCCCGCCGGGTGGGGCCGACGACCGGCTTCCCGGCCGACGTACGGGTGGAACTGCTCCAGCGGTAGGAGGGGAGGGCACGTGGGTGCGGCGACCGCGGGGTCACTGGCGCTCGTAGCCGGGGTGTGGGGCGCGCTGACCGGACTGCTGCTGCCCCGGGCCGCGTACCGCTTCTCCGTCCCGCCCGGCGAACCCTGGCGCGACCGGTGCCCGGCCGGCGCCCACCCGCTGCGGGGCTGGCTGGGCGGAGCCCGATGCGCGGCGTGCGGGAGCGCACGGGGGCGCGCGGAGCCCAAGGGGGGCGCTGAGGCCGGTGAGGCGCGCTCCGGGGCAGTCGCTCGTGAGGGGCGGTCCGGGCCCGACGGCGGTGAGGGGCGTTCGGGTTCTGCCGGGGGTGAGGGGCGGTCCGGGCCCGACGGCGGTGAGGGGCGTTCGGGTTCTGCCGGGGGTGAAGGGCGGTCCGGGCCCGACGGCGGTGAGGGGCGTTCGGGGTCTGCCGGGGGCGAGGCGCACTCCGGGCCCGTCGGCCGTGCGGCGGGCTCGGCATCCGCCGGTCGTCAGGTGCCGTCCGGGCTGCCGCTCGCTCTCGTCACCGCGCTCGTCTGCGCCGTCCTCGCCGCGGCCACCGGGACCCGGCCCGAGCTGGGGGTCTGGCTGTTGCTCGCGCCCGTCGGGGTGCTGCTGGCCGCCGTGGACCTGCGGGTGCGCCGGCTGCCCGACCCGCTGACCCTGCCGCTCGCCGCCGCCGCCCTCGCCCTGCTCGGTGTCACCGCCCTGCTCCCCGAGCACACCGGCCACTGGCCCACCGCCCTCTGTGCCGCCCTCGCCCTCACCGCCGGCCTTTTCGCGCTGCACCTCCTCAACCCGGACGGCATGGGCTTCGGCGACGTGAAACTGGCCGCCGGGACCGGCGCCGTGCTCGGCTGGTACGGCTGGCCCACCGTGCTGCTCGGCACCTTCGCCGCGTTCCTGCTCGGCGCCCTCTACGGCGGCGCCCTCGTCCTCGCCCGGCGCGCCGGGCGCAAGACCGGCGTGCCGTTCGGCCCGTTCCTCCTCGCCGGCACCCTCGCCGGGCTGCTGACCGGGGCGTTCGCGGCCTGACGTCGGCCCCCGAAACCGCCTGGCGTAGTCTGGCGTACGTCCGTCCACAACCCCTTACGAAACCTTGCGAAAGGGACGCCGGTGACCGAGAAGGCCGACCTCCAGTCCGTCCTCGACCGCGCCGCGGCGGGCGGACGCATCACCCCCGAGGAAGCGCTCGCCCTCTACCGTGACGCCCCTCTGCACGCCCTCGGCTCCGCCGCCGACGCCGTGCGCCGCCGCACGTACGCGGGCACCGAGCACATCGCCACGTACATCATCGAGCGGAACATCAACTACACGAACGTGTGTGTCACGGCGTGCAAGTTCTGCGCCTTCTACGCGGCTCCCAAGGACACCGAGAAGGGCTGGACCCGCGACCTCGACGACATCCTGCGCCGCTGCGCGGAGACCGTCGAACTCGGCGGCACCCAGATCATGTTCCAGGGCGGTCACCACCCGGACTACGGCGTCGAGTACTACGAGAAGCACTTCAAGGCCATCAAGGAGGCCTTCCCGCAGCTGGTGATCCACTCCCTCGGCGCGTCCGAGGTCGAGCACATGGCCCGGATCAGCGGCGTTTCGGTCGAGGAGGCCATCACCCGGATCCACGAGGCGGGCCTGGACTCCTTCGCCGGCGCGGGTGCCGAGCTGCTGCCGGAGCGGCCGCGCAAGGCCATCGCCCCGCTGAAGGAGAGCGGCGAGCGCTGGCTGGAGATCATGGAGACCGCGCACCGGCTGGGCGTGGAGTCCACCTCGACCATGCTCATGGGCACCGGCGAGACCAACGCCGAGCGCATCGAGCACCTGCGGATGATCCGGGACGTACAGGACCGCACGGGCGGCTTCCGCGCCTTCATCCCGTACACCTACCAGCCCGAGAACAACCACCTGAAGGGCCGCACCCAGGCGACCCTGTTCGAGTACCTGCGGATGATCGCCATCGCCCGCCTCTTCCTGGACAACGTCCGGCACATCCAGGGCTCCTGGCTCACCACGGGCAAGGAGATCGGCCAGCTGTCCCTGCACTACGGCGCGGACGACCTCGGCTCGATCATGCTGGAGGAGAACGTCGTCTCCTCGGCCGGCGCCAGGCACCGCTCCAACCGCCTGGAGATCATCGACCTGATCCGCAAGGCGGGCCGCGTCCCGGCGCAGCGCTCCACCACGTACGAGCACCTCGTCGTGCACGACGACCCGGCGAACGACCCCGTGGACGACCGTGTGGTCTCCCACATCTCCTCCACGGCCATCGAGGGCGGCACCGCCCACCCCGAGCTGAAGCTGCTCGCCTCTAACTAGCCCGCGCCGGGAGAAACCAGGACCGCCGTGCTGACGCTGCACACGGACTCCAGGGGCCACGCCCACCTCGTCCGGGGCGAACGGATCGAGGCCGTGGGGCCCCTGGAGGAACTGGCCGCCGCGCACCCGCACGCGCGCGTGCGCCGCTGGCCGGGCATCCTCACGCCCGGGTACGTCAACCCCCACGGCAACGAACTGCTGGAGCGGACGTACCACCCGGACCCGCGGGAGGCCGACGCCCTCGGCACCGAGCCGCTGACCGGCGCCGCGCTCGACGCGCTCCCCATGGACGACGCCCGCTGGGGCGCGAGCGCCCGGCGCGGGGTCCAGCGCATGCTGGCGTACGGCACGGTCGCCGTGGCCTGTGAGCCGCTGCGCCTGCGCGCGGTCCAGGACGCCGTGCGCCGCACCGGCATCGCCGTCGTACCCCGCCCGGTCCCCGCCCCCGGCACCCCGTCCCTGGACCCCTTCGCCCACCACCCCGAGGCGGCCCCGCCCCGCGGGCCGGGCTCCGCCGCCCACTTCGCCGTCTTCGACGTCGAGGACGAGGCGGAACTGGCGGCGCGGGGAGCCCTGACGTGCGTGGCGACGGTCCTCTCGGGCCGTCTGGTCTTCCGCCGCCGCTAGCCGCCCCCACGCGGCAAGCCGCCGCCCGGGCCGTGCGACCCGGCTGCAACAATGGGCGGGTGACCCGCGCTTCCCTGAACAAGCAGCCGCACGAAGTCGCCTCGATGTTCGACGACGTGGCGGAACGGTACGACCTGACGAACGACGTGCTGTCACTCGGCCAGGACCGCCGCTGGCGCAGGGAGGTGGCGAAGGCCGTCGACGCCCGCCCCGCGCAGAAGGTCCTGGACCTCGCCGCCGGCACGGCCACCTCCTCGCTCCCCTTCACCCGGACCGGCGCGTACGTCGTCCCCTGCGACTTCTCCCTGGGCATGCTCCAGGTCGGCAAGAAGAAGCACACCTGGCTGCCGTTCACCGCGGGCGACGCGACGCGGCTGCCGTTCAAGGACGACACCTTCGACGCGGTGACGATCTCCTTCGGGCTGCGCAACGTCCAGGACACGGACGCCGCCCTGCGCGAGATGTACCGCGTCACCCGCCCCGGCGGACGCGTGGTGATCTGCGAGTTCTCCCACCCGACCTGGGCGCCGTTCCGCACCGTCTACACCGAGTACCTGATGCGCGCGCTGCCGCCGGCCGCCCGCGCGGTCTCCTCGAACCCGGAGGCGTACGTCTACCTCGCCGAGTCCATCCGGGCCTGGCCCGACCAGCCGGGCCTCGCCGAGCGCCTGCGCAAGGCGGGCTGGTCGAAGGTCGCCTGGCGCAACCTCACCGGCGGCGTGGTGGCACTGCACCGGGGCTTCAAGGAGGGCCCGGGCCTCAAGGAGAGCTGATCCCGGCCACCTCGTACGGGTCGTGCGGCGGGTCCAGTTCCCGCCCCGGCCCCCCGCGCGGCGGTGCCGGCACGCGCGGCTCGCGCACGCCCCCGCCTCCCTCGCCCTCCGCGAAGTCGAACCACACGTACACCTTCGAGTCCCGCGGCACCTCGGTGCCGGGCTGCGGGTGCTGGCGTACGACGTAGTCCACGACGGCGAGGTGGAAGTCCGGGCGGTCCGGCGCGTCCAGGGACAGGCCCCGTGCCCGGGCGGTCTCGCGCGCGTCCACGGCCATCAGACCGACCAGACGCGGGACGCGCACTTCGGGTGTCTTGGGTGGTATGTGCACAGATGTCACCCCCAGTGGTACTGGCAGGGTAGCCCCGGCCCGCGCCACCCGGAAGGCGCTGATGTCTTTCCGTGACAGACGGGCACGAAGAGTGACCATCGCCGGGGGGTGGCCCTTCGGCGGCGCGGCCAACTGCGCTGAATAGACTGCCTATGTCCCGTGCCGGCCGGCACACACCATTCGACCTTGGGGAGATCCCGCCGTGACCGTCGTGACCGAGCCGCTCTCCGAGAACACCGCCGACGTGATCGTCGTGGGCGCGGGGCCGGCCGGCTCCACGACCGCGTACCACCTCGCCAAGGCCGGACTCGACGTGCTGCTGCTGGAGAAGACCGAGTTCCCGCGCGAGAAGGTGTGCGGCGACGGCCTCACCCCGCGCGCGGTCAAGCAGCTCGTCGCCATGGGGATCGACATCTCCGAGGAGGCCGGCTGGCTGCGCAACAAGGGGCTGCGCATCATCGGCGGCGGCGTCCGCCTCCAGCTCGACTGGCCGGACCTCGCCTCCTTCCCGGACTACGGCCTGGTCCGCAAGCGCGACGACTTCGACGAGCAGCTCGCCCGCAACGCCCAGAAGGCGGGGGCGCGGCTGTACGAGCGGTGCAACGTGAGCGGCCCGATCGTGGACGACCGCACCGGCCGCATCACCGGTGTCACCGCCAGGCTCGGCGAGGACAAGCGCGAGGTCGCCTTCCGCGCGCCGTTGGTCGTCGCCGCCGACGGTAACTCCACCCGGCTGTCCCTCGCCATGGGCCTGCACCGCCGCGAGGACCGCCCGATGGGCGTCGCGGTCCGGACCTACTTCGAGAGCCCCCGCCACGACGACGACTATCTGGAGTCCTGGCTGGAGCTGTGGGACCGGCGCGGCCCCCAGGACCGGCTGCTGCCCGGCTACGGCTGGATCTTCGGCATGGGCGACGGCACCTCGAACGTGGGCCTCGGCGTGCTGAACACCTCCGCCTCCTTCAAGGAGCTGGACTGGCGGGAGATCCTCAAGGCGTGGTGCGCCTCCATGCCGGAGGACTGGGGCTACACGCCCGAGAACATGACCGGCCCCATCCGCGGCGCCGCCCTCCCCATGGCCTTCAACCGCCAGCCGCACTACACGCGCGGCCTGCTGCTCGTCGGCGACGCCGGCGGCCTGGTGAACCCCTTCAACGGCGAGGGCATCGCCTACGCCATGGAATCCGGCCAGATCGCCGCCGACGTCATCGTGCAGGCCCACGCGCGCGCCACGCCCGCCCAGCGCGAGACCGCCCTCCAGCGCTACCCGCGCGTCCTCAAGGACACCTACGGCGGCTACTACACCCTCGGCCGCGCCTTCGTGAAGCTCATCGGCAACCCGAAGGTCATGCAGATCGCCGCCCAGCGCGGTCTGACCCACCCGATGCTGATGAAGTTCACCCTCAAGCTCCTCGCCAACCTCACCGACCCCACGGGCGGCGACGCGATGGACCGCATCATCAACGGCCTGACCAAGGTGGCCCCGAAGGCCTGACGACCGACGGGGCCGGACGGCGCCGGGGCCCGCCCAGGGGCGTCCGGCGCCGCCACGGCTCCGAAGGGGGTCACGCGCCGAAGGTGGTCTCCTTGGCGGCGCGGCGGGCGTACACCTCGTCCCGGCGGTCCGTCATCTGCCGCAGCGCGTCCTTCCGTTCCCGCTTGGACAGCCGGTCCAGGTAGAGCCGGCCGTTGGTGTGGTCGGTCTCGTGGGCGAGGCAGCGGGCGAAGTACCCGGTGCCCTCGACGACGACCGGCCGGCCGTCCCGGTCCTGCCCCCGCACGACGGCCCGGTCCGGCCGCGGCACGGCCATCACGGCGCCGGGCACCGACAGACAGCCCTCGCCCTCGTCCAGCAGCCGTCGCTCAGTCGTGGGCGTTTCGAGCATCGGGTTGACGATGTGTCCGACATGCCGGACACCGTCGTCGTCCGGGCAGTCGTACACGAACAGCCGCAGCCCGACGCCGACCTGATTCGCCGCCAGCCCCGCGCCCTCGGCGACGTACATCGTGCGGAACATGTCGTCGATCAGCGCGGCGAGATCGGGTCCGAACTCCGTGACGTCGCGGCACGGCTTGTGCAGCACCTCCTCGCCCACTTCGGTGATGCGCCGCACCGCGCCACGCCCGGCCTCGGGGGCGTAGCGCGGGTAGTAGCCGGCGGGATTTCCCTGTACGAACACGCGTGGCATCGCGTGCCCTCCTTCGCTCGAACGCGGACCGCCGGACGGCGGCCCGAGCAGAGCATGGCAGGGAACGCGCGAGGGCCGCTGCCCGGGGGCAGCGGCCCTGTGGTGCGCGCGAGGGGCGCGGAGTGCGCTCAGAGCACCCGTACGGCGCCGGTGGGCGGGTCGTAGGACAGCGGGCGCTCCACGACACCGGTGGAGGAGTTCTGCGCGCCCACGAACATGCCGCCGCCGACGTAGACGCCGACGTGGTAGGCGCTGCCCGCGCTGCCCCAGTACAGGATGTCGCCCGGCTGGAGGTTGCTCAGCGAGACCTGGGTGCCGGCGGTCGACTGGTCCTGCGACACGCGCGGCAGGCTGACGTTGATCTGCCGGAAGGCCGTCTGCACCAGGCCGGAGCAGTCGTAGGCGGACGGGCCGGTGGCGCCGGGGACGTACGCCTTGCCGACCTGCGCCCTGACGAAGTTGACGATCGTCGCTGCCGAACCGGTGGCCGTGGACGTGCTGGTGCTGGTGCTGGTGCCGGCGTCGGCGTCCGAGCCGGTGCCGCTGCCGCCGAGGACGGTGCCGGTGCCCGCCGAGGCGGAGAGCGTGGTCCGCTCCGCGGTGCGCGACGCGCGGGCGGCGGCCTCCCGGCGGGCTTCCTCCTCGGCCTTCTTCTTGGCCTCGGCCGCCTTCTTCTTGGCCTCGGCGAGGTCCGCCTCGGCCTTCTTCGCGGCCTTGGCGGCGGCCGCGTCACGCTCCGCCTGCAGCTGGTAGTTCGCGGCGGCCTGCTCGGTCGCGTCCGCGGACTGGGCCGCCTGAGCGGCCAGGTCGGCCGTCAGGGTGGGCAGTTCGAGGGTCTGCGTCACCGGCTCGGCCGCGTTCGCCGACCCGGACGCCCCGGCGACTGCCAGGGTGCTGAGGACGCCACCGGCAACTCCGGCCCGCACGGCGAGGGTCGACGCGCTGCGGCGGGGCTTCCGGTGGCTGCGTATGTGAGCGGTGTGGGACATGGGAACAACCGGTACCAGGGGCTCCTTCATATCTTCAAGAAACGTGTCGTGCGCCACAGTTGCTCAATCGATACCTGGAAACCCGGGCGTGTCGCGCTTTATTGACGCCGTAACGGACATTGCGGACCGTCGTGATCAAGCCCTTGATCACGGCCTTTGATCATTACGTCCGAATTGCCCCGCGCTTACCACTGGTTGGGGTCGTTGGCCAACCCCGGTTCTCATCGCCCTCTCATGGACGTGACGGAGGTCACGGAACGGCCGGTGGAACTCCGGCGTCCGGCGCGTGCGGACTTCGTGAACGCGTGCACGCGCCGGGTTCCGCGTTCACACCCGCCGCGGAGTCCGCTCCGGGATGTGAACGGGGCCCACTATCAGATGCCTGCGCCCAGCACCAATTTGCATGCAGGCGAACTCTCTTGATATTGAGACGACCCCTCTCGCCTGCGGTGATAAGTAGGAATGTCACTTCTGGTGATCAACTGAACGCTTCCGGTGTGTAGATCACCCATCATCCGACTTCATGATCCTTCGTCAGGTGGTGGAGATCACAAAGCTTGTGCAATACCCCGTGTCGCAGATCACAGAGCGACAGGCATAAGATGCGAGGCAGTCGGGCTTGTGACCTGCTTCACATGTTCTCGATCTTCGCCCGGGACGAGCGGGGTTCGTGGGACCGGTGAGGCGCGTGAGCCCAGTGATCCGCCAGCAGTCAGTGCCGACTGAGAGGAGCGAGGAGCGGTGAACGCGTATGCGCCCATCCTCGTACTGGGAGCCCTCGGGGCAGGCTTTGCGATCTTCTCCGTGGTCATGGCCACGCTGATCGGTCCGAAGCGGTACAACCGCGCCAAACTCGAAGCCTACGAGTGCGGCATCGAGCCGACCCCCACGCCGGCCGGCGGCGGGCGCTTCCCCATCAAGTACTACCTGACGGCGATGCTCTTCATCGTCTTCGACATCGAGATCGTCTTCCTCTATCCCTGGGCCGTCACCTTCGACGCCCTGGGGATTTTCGGGCTCGTGGAGATGCTGCTCTTCGTGCTCACCGTCTTCGTCGCGTACGCGTACGTATGGCGGCGCGGCGGCCTGGAATGGGACTGAGGGGCCTTTAACGACATGGGACTCGAAGAAAAGCTGCCGAGCGGCTTCCTGCTCACCACCGTCGAGCAGGCCGCGGGCTGGGTGCGCAAGGCGTCCGTCTTCCCGGCCACCTTCGGCCTGGCCTGCTGCGCCATCGAGATGATGACCACCGGCGCCGGCCGCTACGACCTCGCACGCTTCGGCATGGAGGTCTTCCGCGGCTCGCCGCGCCAGGCCGACCTGATGATCGTCGCCGGCCGGGTCAGCCAGAAGATGGCGCCCGTCCTGCGGCAGGTCTACGACCAGATGCCCAACCCCAAGTGGGTGATCTCCATGGGCGTCTGCGCCTCCTCGGGCGGCATGTTCAACAACTACGCGATCGTCCAGGGCGTCGACCACATCGTCCCGGTCGACATCTACCTCCCCGGCTGTCCGCCCCGGCCCGAGATGCTCATGGACGCGATCCTCAAGCTCCACCAGAAGATCCAGTCCTCCAAGCTCGGCGTGAACGCCGAGGAAGCGGCCCGGGAGGCGGAGGAAGCGGCGCTGAAGGCCCTGCCCACGATCGAGATGAAGGGGCTGCTGCGGTGAGCGACGCGAAGAACGGCACCCAGGGCGCGAACGGGTCCGCGCACGCGAACGGTTCCGCGAACGGGGTCAACCCCGAGAAGGACCTCGCCGCGGCCAACCTCCCCGGCCGGCGCGGCCAGGGCGGCGAGGAGATCCGCGTCCAGCGCGGCATGTTCGGTGCCAACAACGGCGGCGACACCTCCGGCTACGGCGGCCTCGTCCGCTCGGTCCGGCTCCCGGGACCGGCGACCCGGCCCTACGGCGGCTGGTTCGACGAGGTCGCCGACGAACTCGAAGGCGCCCTGGAGGAACAGGGACTCCTGCCGGAGAACGCCATCGAGAAGACGGTCGTCGACCGCGACGAACTGACCTTCCACATCGAACGCGAGCACCTGGTCCGCGTCGCCCGCGTCCTGCGCGACGACCCGGCCCTGCGCTTCGAGCTGTGCACCGGCGTCAGCGGCGTCCACTACCCGAACGACAAGGGCCGCGAGCTGCACGCCGTCTACCACCTGCGCTCGATCACCCACAACCGGTTGATCCGCCTGGAAGCCAGCGCCCCCGACGGCGACCCGCGCATCCCGTCCCTGGTCTCCGTGTACCCGACCAACGACTGGCACGAGCGCGAGACCTACGACTTCTTCGGAATCGTCTTCGACGGTCACCCGGCCCTGACGCGGATCATGATGCCGGACGACTGGCAGGGCCACCCGCAGCGCAAGGACTACCCCCTCGGCGGCATCCCCGTCGAGTACAAGGGCGCCCAGATCCCGGCTCCGGACCAGCGGAGGTCGTACTCGTGAGCAGCACCCAGTCAGCAGCCGCCCGGGAAACCACCGAGGGCACCGTCTACACGGTCACCGGTGGCGACTGGGACGAGGTCGTCCAGTCCGCGGCCCGCGCCGACGACGAACGCATCGTCGTCAACATGGGTCCCCAGCACCCCTCCACCCACGGAGTGCTCCGCCTCATCCTGGAGATCGAGGGCGAGACGGTCACCGAGGCCCGCTGCGGCATCGGCTACCTCCACACCGGCATCGAGAAGAACCTCGAATACCGCACGTGGACGCAGGGCACCACGTTCGTGACGCGCATGGACTACCTGACGTCCTTCTTCAACGAGACCGCCTACTGCCTCGCCGTCGAGAAACTCCTCGGCATCGAGGACCAGATCACCGAGCGCGCCGAGATCATCAGGGTGCTCCTGATGGAGCTGAACCGGATGTCCTCCCACCTGGTGTGCATCGCCACCGGCGGCATGGAGCTCGGCGCCACCACGATCATGATCTACGGATTCCGTGATCGTGAAATGATTCTCGACCTCTACGAGCTCATCACGGGCCTGCGCATGAACCACGCGTACATCCGGCCCGGCGGACTCGCCCAGGACCTGCCGCCCGGCGCGGTGGACCAGATCCGCGAGTTCGTGAAGAAGATGAAGAAGAACCTCCCGGAGTACGACAAGCTCGCCACCGGGAACCCCATCTTCAAGGCCCGCATGCAGGACATCGGCTACCTCGACCTGGCCGGCTGCATGGCCCTCGGCGCCACCGGCCCGATCCTGCGCTCCACCGGCCTCCCGCACGACCTGCGCAAGGCCCAGCCGTACTGCGGCTACGAGAACTACGACTTCGACGTCCCGACCGCCGACTCCTGCGACGCCTACGGCCGCTTCCTCGTCCGCCTGGAGGAGATGCGCCAGTCGCTCAGGATCATCGAGCAGTGCCTGGACCGGCTCCAGCCCGGCCCGGTCATGGTCGCGGACAAGAAGATCGCCTGGCCCGCCCAGCTCGCCCTCGGACCGGACGGACTCGGCAACTCCCTCGACCACATCAAGAAGATCATGGGCACCTCCATGGAGGCCCTCATCCACCACTTCAAGCTGGTCACCGAGGGCTTCCGGGTCCCGCCGGGGCAGGCGTACACGGCCGTCGAGTCGCCCAAGGGCGAACTCGGGGTGCACGCCGTCTCCGACGGCGGCACCCGCCCCTACCGGGTCCACTTCCGCGACCCGTCCTTCACCAACCTTCAGGCCATGGCGGCGATGTGCGAGGGCGGCCAGGTCGCCGACGTCATCGTCGCCGTCGCGTCCATCGACCCCGTGATGGGAGGCGTCGACCGGTGACCACCTCTTCTTCGGAGCGGGGCATCAGCCTGGGCATGCCCGAACTGCCCGCACCGGCCTACCCGGACGACGTCCGGGCCCGGCTGGAGGCGGACGCGCGCGAAGTGATCGCGCGCTACCCCGACTCCCGCTCCGCCCTGCTGCCGCTGCTCCACCTCGTGCAGTCCGAGGAGGGCCACGTCACCCGCACCGGGATGCGGTTCTGCGCGGACATGCTCGGCCTGACCACGGCCGAGGTCACCGCGGTCGCCACCTTCTACACCATGTACCGGCGCCGGCCCTCCGGCGACTACCAGGTCGGCGTGTGCACCAACACGCTGTGCGCGGTCATGGGCGGCGACGCCATCTTCGAGACCCTCCAGGAGCACCTGGGCGTCGGCAACGGCGAGACCACCGGCGACGGCAAGGTCACCCTGGAGCACATCGAGTGCAACGCGGCCTGCGACTACGCGCCGGTCGTGATGGTCAACTGGGAGTTCTTCGACAACCAGACCCCCGCGAGCGCCAAGCGCCTGGTCGACGACCTGCGCGCCGGGCGCCCCGTACAGCCCACGCGCGGGGCGCGCCTGTGCACCTTCAAGGAGACCGCGCGCATCCTGGCCGGCTTCCCCGACGAGCGGCCCGGGGCCGTCGAGGAGGGCGGCAGCGCGGGACCCGCCTCGCTGGTGGGCCTCCGCCTGGCCAAGGGAGAGGCCGCGCCCGCGCGCGTGGTCCATCCGCGGGTCCAGCAGTCCCCGGACGCCCCGTCGGCGGGCCAGGCAGAAGAGGAGGGGGAGTGATGACCGTGGTATCCGAGGTCAAGGACCCGAGCCCCGAGAAGCTGCTCGCACCCGTGCTGTCGGCCTTCTGGGACGAGGACCGGTCCTGGACTCTGGACGTCTACCGGAGGCACGAAGGGTACGAGGGGCTCCGCAAGGCCCTCGCCATGCCGCCGGACGACCTGATCGCCTACGTCAAGGAATCCGGGCTGCGAGGCCGCGGCGGCGCCGGGTTCCCGACCGGGATGAAGTGGCAGTTCATCCCCCAGGGTGATGGAAAACCGCACTATCTCGTTGTCAACGCCGACGAGTCGGAGCCCGGGACGTGCAAGGACATCCCGCTCCTCTTCGCGAACCCGCACAGCCTCATCGAGGGCATCGTCATCGCGTGCCACGCCATCAGGTCGTCGCACGCCTTCATCTACCTGCGTGGTGAAGTCGTCCCCGTACTGCGGCGGTTGCACGAGGCCGTGCGCGAGGCCTACGCGGCGGGCTACCTCGGCGAGAACATCCTGGGCAGCGGGCTCGACGTGAAGCTCACCGTGCACGCCGGCGCCGGCGCGTACATCTGCGGTGAGGAGACCGCGCTGCTCGACTCGCTCGAAGGCCGCCGTGGTCAACCGCGGCTGCGTCCCCCCTTCCCCGCCGTGGAAGGCCTCTACGCCTGTCCGACTGTTGTGAACAACGTCGAGTCGATCGCGTCGGTTCCCGCCATCCTGAAAAACGGCAAGGAATGGTTCAGGTCGATGGGCAGCGAGAAGTCCCCGGGCTTCACGCTCTACTCGCTCAGCGGCCACGTCGCCAGCCCCGGGCAGTACGAGGCCCCGCTCGGCATCACCCTGCGCCAGCTCCTCGACATGAGCGGCGGCATGCGGCCCGGCCACCGGCTGAAGTTCTGGACGCCGGGCGGCTCCTCCACGCCGATGTTCACCGACGAACACCTCGACGTCCCCCTCGACTACGAGGGCGTCGGCGCCGCCGGCTCCATGCTCGGCACCAAGGCCCTGCAGTGCTTCGACGAGACGACCTGCGTGGTGCGGGCCGTCACCCGCTGGACCGAGTTCTACGCCCACGAGTCCTGCGGCAAGTGCACCCCCTGCCGGGAGGGGACGTACTGGCTGGTGCAGCTGCTGCGGGACATCGAGGCCGGCAAGGGCGCCCTGTCCGACCTCGACAAGCTCGCCGACATCGCCGACAACATCAACGGCAAGTCCTTCTGCGCCCTCGGCGACGGCGCCGCGTCCCCGATCTTCTCCTCGCTGAAGTACTTCCGCGAGGAGTACGAACAGCACATCACGGGCCGGGGCTGCCCCTTCGACCCGGCCAAGTCCACGGCCTGGGCGGACCGCCCGGAGGTGAACGCATGACCGTGACCACGAGCGCTCCCGCCGGCGGGGGCGAGGCGGCCCTCCCGCCGGAAGACCTCGTCACGCTGACGATCGACGGCATCGAGATCAGCGTGCCCAAGGGCACCCTGGTCATCCGCGCCGCCGAACAGCTCGGCATCGAGATCCCCCGGTTCTGCGACCATCCCCTCCTGGACCCGGCCGGCGCCTGCCGCCAGTGCATCGTCGAGGTCGAGGGCCAGCGCAAGCCGATGGCGTCCTGCACCATCACCTGCACCGACGGCATGGTCGTCAAGACCCACCTCACCTCCCCGGTCGCCGAGAAGGCCCAGCAGGGCGTGATGGAGCTGCTGCTCATCAACCACCCGCTGGACTGCCCGGTCTGCGACAAGGGCGGCGAGTGCCCGCTGCAGAACCAGGCGGTCTCGCACGGCAACGCCGAGTCCCGCTTCGAGGGCCGCAAGCGGACCTACGAGAAGCCCGTCGCGATCTCCGCACAGGTGCTGCTCGACCGCGAGCGGTGCGTGCTGTGCGCCCGCTGCACCCGCTTCTCCACCCAGATCGCGGGCGACCCCATGATCGAGCTGATCGAGCGGGGCGCGCTCCAGCAGGTCGGCACCGGCGAGGGCGACCCCTTCGAGTCGTACTTCTCCGGCAACACCATCCAGATCTGCCCGGTCGGCGCGCTCACCTCGGCCGCGTACCGCTTCCGCTCCCGTCCCTTCGACCTCGTCTCCTCGCCGTCGGTGTGCGAGCACTGCGCCGGCGGCTGCGCCACCCGCACCGACCACCGGCGCGGCAAGGTCATGCGGCGGCTCGCCGCCAACGACCCCGAGGTCAACGAGGAGTGGATCTGCGACAAGGGACGCTTCGCGTTCCGCTACGCGCAGCAGCGCGACCGCCTCGACACCCCGCTGGTGCGCAACGCCGAGGGGGTGCTGGAGCCCGCGTCCTGGCCCGAGGCGCTCCAGGCGGCGGCCCAGGGCCTCGCCGCCGCGCGCTCCCGGGCCGGCGTCCTCACCGGCGGCCGGCTGACCGTCGAGGACGCCTACGCCTACAGCAAGTTCGCCCGCGTGGCGCTCGACACCAACGACATCGACTTCCGCGCGCGCGTGCACAGCGGCGAGGAGGCCGACTTCCTCGCCGCCCGGGTCGCCGGCCGCGGCCGTGACCTGGACGGTACGGGCGTCACGTACGCCTCCCTGGAGAAGGCGCCCGCCGTGCTGCTGGTCGGCTTCGAGTCGGAGGAGGAGGCCCCCGGCGTCTTCCTGCGGCTGCGCAAGGCATGGCGTAAGCACAAGCAGCGGGTGTTCGCGCTGGCCACGCACGCCACCCGGGGCCTGGAGAAGGCCGGCGGCACGCTGCTGCCGGCCGCCCCCGGCACCGAGACCGAGTGGCTGGACGCCCTGGCGAGCGGCGTCGGCCTGGAGGAGCCGGGCACGCGTGCCGCCGAGGCGCTGCGCGCCGACGGCGCCGTCATCGTCGTGGGGGAGCGGCTGGCCGCGGTCGCGGGCGGTCTCACCGCCGCCGTGCGCACCGCTGCCGCGACCGGCGCCGAGCTGGTGTGGATCCCCCGCCGGGCCGGTGAGCGCGGCGCCGTGGAGGCGGGCGCGCTGCCCTCCCTGCTGCCGGGCGGCCGGCCCGCGACCGACCCGCGCGCGCGGGAAGAGGTCGCCGCCGTCTGGGGGCTCGCCGAACTCCCCGCGGGCTACGGCCGCGACACCCACCAGATCCTGGCGGCCGCCGCGGCCGGGGAACTGTCCGCGCTGCTGGTCGCCGGGGTGGAGGTCGCCGACCTGCCCGACCCGGCACGCGCGCGTGAGGCACTTCGAAGCGTCGGCTTCCTGGTGTCGCTGGAGCTGCGGCCCAGTGAGGTCACCGCGCACGCCGACGTCGTCCTGCCGGTCGCCGCGGTCGCCGAGAAGTCCGGCTCCTTCCTCAACTGGGAAGGCCGGGTGCGCCCCTTCGAGGCCGCCCTCAAGCCCGACCAGATGACCCGCCGGCTCGCCCCGGCCGACACCCGCGTGCTGCACATGCTCGCCGACGCCATGGACACCCACCTGGGCCTGCCGGACCTGCGCACCACCCGCGCGGAGATCGACCGGCTCGGCCTCTGGGACGGCCCCCGCGCCCTGCCGCCGATGGAGTCCGCGGGCGCCCTGCCCCGCCCGGCGGCCGGCGAGGCCGTACTGGCCGGGCACCGGCTCCTGCTCGACCAGGGTGTCCTGCAAGAGGGCGACGAGGCGCTCGCCGGGACCCGGCACGCCGCGCTCGCCCGCCTGTCCGCGGCCACGGCCGCCGAGGCGGGCGTCGCGGACGGCGACACCCTGGCCGTCACCGGACCCGCCGGCACGGTCGAACTGCCCCTTCGGATCACCGAGATGCCCGACCGGGTGGTCTGGCTCCCGCTGAACTCCGCCGGCGGCGGCGTCGCCTCCGACGCCGGGGCGCGGCCCGGCTCCCTCGTCCGCATCGGCCCGCCGGCCACCGCCGGGACGGCCCCCAAGGAGGTGGAGGCATGACCGCGTACCTCGCCGCTGAAGACCTCTCGATGTTCGGCCGCGACCCCTGGTGGCTGATCGTCGTCAAGGCCGTCTTCTGCTTCGCCTTCCTGATGGTGACCGTGCTGTTCTCCATCGTCTGGGAGCGCAAGGTCGTCGCCTGGATGCAACTGCGCATCGGCCCCAACCGGCACGGCCCCTGGGGCATGCTCCAGTCGCTCGCCGACGGCATCAAACTGATGCTCAAGGAGGACCTCGTCGTCAAACGCGCGGACAAGGTGGTCTACGTCCTCGCGCCGATCGTCGCGGCCATCCCCGCCTTCATGGCGATCGCGGTGATCCCCTTCGGCCCGGCCGGCAACGAGATCTCGGTCTTCGGCCACCGCACCACGATGCAGCTCACCGACCTGCCGATCGCGATGCTCTACATCCTCGCGGTCGCCTCCGTCGGCATCTACGGCATCGTGCTGGCGGGCTGGAGCTCCGGATCCACCTATCCGTTGCTGGGCGGCCTGCGCTCCTGCGCGCAGATGATCTCCTACGAGATCGCCATGGGTGCCGCGTTCGCCTCCGTGTTCCTCTACTCGGGGTCGATGTCGACGTCCAGGATCGTGGAGGCGCAGGCCGACCGCTGGTACATCCTGCTGCTGCCGGTCTCCTTCATCCTGTACATCGTCACGATGGTCGGCGAGACCAACCGCGCCCCCTTCGACATGCCGGAGTCCGAGGGCGACCTGGTCGGCGGCTTCAACACCGAGTACTCGTCGATCAAGTTCGCGATGTTCATGCTCGCCGAGTACGTCAACATGGTGACGGTCTCGGCCGTCTCCGCCACCCTCTTCCTCGGCGGCTGGCGCGCCCCCTGGCCGATCAGCACCTTCTGGGAGGGCGCCAACCACGGCTGGTGGCCGCTGCTCTGGTTCGTCGTCAAGGTCCAGTTGCTGCTGTTCTTCTTCATCTGGCTGCGCGGCACCCTCCCGCGCGTGCGCTACGACCAGCTGATGAAGCTCGGCTGGAAGGTCCTCATCCCGGTCTCGGTGACCTGGCTGATGCTCGTCGCGACCGTCCGCGCGCTGCGCAACGAGAACTACGACTTCGCCGACATCGCCCTCTACGTCGGCGGCGGTGTCCTCGCCCTGCTGCTCGTGTCCTTCGTCGCCGACATGTTCCGCGAGAAGAACAGGACCGCCGGGCCGCCCGCCGCCCGGGAGCCGGTCTTCGATCCCATGGCGGGCGGATTCCCCGTACCGCCGCTGCCCGGACAGCAGCTGCCGCCGGTGCCCAGGCGCCGCCCGCGCCGGGAGCGGGAGCTGATTGTCAGTGGTGGGCCGGACACTGTCAGTGACGGAACTTCGGATGGAAAGGAGGCGTCCGATGGCTGAGGAGCCCCAGGAGTCCGGGCAGATCAAGCCCGGCTTCCAGAACCCCGTGGCCGGCTTCGGCGTGACCTTCAAGGCCATGTTCACGAAGCGGCTGACCGAGCAGTACCCGGAGCAGAAGAAGACCACGGCTCCGCGGTTCCACGGACGGCACCAGCTCAACCGCCATCCGGACGGCCTGGAGAAGTGCGTCGGCTGCGAGCTGTGCGCCTGGGCCTGCCCCGCCGACGCCATCTATGTGGAGGGCGCCGACAACACCGACGAGGAACGCTACTCGCCGGGCGAGCGCTACGGCCGCGTCTACCAGATCAACTACGCCCGCTGCATCCTGTGCGGCCTGTGCATCGAGGCGTGCCCCACGCGCGCGCTGACGATGACCAACGAGTTCGAACTGGCCGACTCCAGCCGGGCCAACCTCATCTACACCAAGGAGCAGCTGCTCGCCGGCCTCGAAGAGGGCATGGTCGACACCCCGCACGCCATCTACCCGGGGATGGACGAACAGGACTACTACCGCGGCCTGGTCACCCACGCCGCGCCCGGCACCGTCCGGCAGCCCGCCGTCTCCAAGGGCGAGGGTCCGCAGGAGGCCGCCGCCACCTTCGGCGAGGACGAGCCGGCCTCGCAGGAGGTGATCGGCCGATGAGCGCGCAGCACCTCGCCGCCTACACCACCTCCACCGGTGAGGCCTTCCAGTTCTGGGTTCTCGGCACCATCGCGGTGATCGGCGCCCTGTGCACCGTCTTCATGAAGAAGGCCGTGCACAGCGCGCTCTGCCTCGCCGGCACGATGATCGTCCTGGCGGTGTTCTACCTCGCCAACGGCGCCTACTTCCTCGGCATCGTGCAGATCGTCGTCTACACCGGCGCGATCATGATGCTGTTCCTGTTCGTGGTGATGCTCGTCGGCGTCACGGCCGCGGACTCCCTGAAGGAGACCATCAAGGGCCAGCGCTGGCTGGCCCTGCTGTGCGGGGTCGGCTTCGGCGTCCTGCTGTTCGCCGGCATCGGCAACGCCTCCCTGAAGGAGTTCAACGGCACCGGCCAGGCCAACGCCGGCGGCAATGTCGAGGGGCTGGCGTCGCTGATCTTCACCAAGTACGTCTTCGCCTTCGAGATCACCGGCGTGCTGCTCATCACGGCCGCCGTCGGCGCCATGGTGCTCACCCACCGGGAGCGCACGGAGCGCGCCAAGACCCAGCGCGAACTGTCCGAGCAGCGCATCCGCGAGGGCACGTACATCCCGCCGCTGCCCGCCCCCGGCGTCTACGCCCGGCACAACGCGGTCGACATCGCGGGCCTGCTGCCCGACGGCACCCCGTCCGAGCTGACCGTCAACAAGACGCTGCGCGCCCGCGGCCAGATCCGGGACGTGTCCACCGAGGCGCTCAACGACCTACGGGCGCTGGAGCAGCGCGCGGAGGAACGCCTGGAGCGCAGGGCGATCGAACCGGAGACGTTCAAGCGGCCCGAGGAGGCGTCGAAGTGAACCCGGTCAACTACCTCTACCTCGCTGCCCTGCTGTTCACGATCGGCGCGACCGGCGTCCTCATCCGGCGCAACGCCATCGTGGTCTTCATGTGCGTCGAGCTGATGCTGAACGCCTGCAACCTCGCGTTCGTCGCCTTCTCCCGGATGCACGGCAACCTCGACGGCCAGATCATCGCCTTCTTCACGATGGTCGTCGCCGCCGCGGAGGTCGTGGTGGGCCTCGCGATCATCGTGTCGCTGTTCCGTACCCGCCACTCGGCCTCGGTCGACGACGCCAGCCTGATGAAGCTGTAAGGGGTCGGAAGAATCGTGGAGAACCTGATCGCGCCGCTCATCGCGGCACCCCTGCTCGGAGCGGCCGTCCTCCTGGTCGGCGGCCGGCGCCTGGACCGCGGCGGCCACTGGGTCGGTGTCCTGCTGTCGTTCGTCTCCTTCGCCCTCGGGCTCGTCCTCTTCGCCGACCTGCTCGGCAAGGGCGCCGGACACCGCACGCTCACCCAGCACCTGTTCAGCTGGATCCCGGTGGCCGGCTTCCAGGCGGACATCACCTTCCGCCTGGACCAGCTGTCGATGACGTTCGTCCTGCTCATCACGGGTGTCGGCTCGCTGATCCACCTGTACTCGGTCGGGTACATGGCGCACGACGAGCGCCGCCGCCGCTTCTTCGGCTACCTGAACCTGTTCCTCGCGGCGATGCTGCTGCTCGTCCTCGCCGACAACTACCTGCTGCTGTACGTCGGCTGGGAGGGCGTCGGCCTCGCCTCGTACCTGCTGATCGGCTTCTGGCAGCACAAGCCCAGCGCCGCCACGGCCGCGAAGAAGGCCTTCCTGGTCAACCGCGTCGGTGACATGGGCCTGTCGATCGCGATCATGCTGATGTTCACCACCTTCGGCGGCTTCGCCTTCGGCCCGCTCCTCGGCACGCACGAGGAGCCGGGACTCGTCGGCGACGCCTCCGAGGGCAAGCTGACCGCGATCGCCCTGATGCTGCTGCTCGCCGCCTGCGGCAAGTCCGCCCAGGTGCCGCTGCAGTCCTGGCTCGGGGACGCCATGGAGGGCCCGACCCCGGTCTCCGCCCTCATCCACGCGGCGACCATGGTGACCGCGGGCGTCTATCTGATCGTCCGCTCCGGCGCGATCTTCAACGCGGCGCCCGACGCCCAGCTGGCCGTCACCGTCGTCGGCGCGGTCACGCTGCTGTTCGGTGCGATCGTCGGTTGCGCCAAGGACGACATCAAGAAGGCGCTGGCCGGCTCGACCATGTCGCAGATCGGCTACATGGTCCTCGCTGCCGGTCTCGGCCCCATCGGCTACGTCTTCGCGATCATGCACCTGGTGACGCACGGCTTTTTCAAGGCCGGGCTGTTCCTCGGCGCCGGTTCGGTGATGCACGGCATGAACGACGAGGTCGACATGCGCCGCTACGGCGGCCTGCGCAAGTACATGCCGGTCACCTTCATCACCTTCGGCCTCGGCTACCTCGCCATCATCGGCTTCCCCGGACTGTCCGGCTTCTTCTCCAAGGACAAGATCATCGAGGCGGCGTTCGCCAAGGGCGGCACCGAGGGCTGGATCCTCGGCGGCGCGGCCCTGCTGGGCGCGGCCATCACCGCCTTCTACATGACGCGCGTGATGCTGATGACGTTCTTCGGAGAGGAACGGTGGCGCAACGCCCCCACCCCGTCCCCGGCCGAGCCCAGCGTGGAACCGGCCGCCGAGACCGGGGGCGCGCACACCGAGCCGCACCCGCACGAGTCCCCGAAGGTCATGACGATCCCGATGATCGTCCTCGCCGTCGGCTCGGTCTTCGGCGGTGCCTTCTTCAGCATCGGCGACCGCTTCCTGAACTGGCTGGAGCCGGTCACCGGGCACGACCACGGCGACGCGCCGCTCAGCGCCGGGGTGATCACCGGGGCCACCATGGTGTGCCTGGTCGTCGGGGTCGCCCTCGCCTGGGCCCAGTACGGCCGGAGGCCCGTCCCGGCGGTCGCTCCGCGCGGCTCGCTGCTCACCCGCGCGGCCCGCCGCGACCTGCTCCAGGACGACTTCAACCACGTGGTCCTGGTGCGGGGCGGCGAGCACCTGACGCGCTCCCTGGTCTACCTCGACCACTCCCTGGTGGACGGTGTCGTCAACGGCACGGCGGCCGGCTTCGGCGGCCTGTCCGGACGGCTGCGCCGGCTCCAGAACGGCTTCGCCCGCTCCTACGCGGTCTCTATGTTCGGCGGCGCGGCACTCCTGGTCGCCGCGACCCTGCTGATGAGGGCGGTCTGATACCGATGTCCTTTCCCCTGCTGACAGCGACGGCGGCGCTCCCGGCCCTCGGGGCCGTCGCCACGGCCGCCGTACCGGCCGCCCAGCGCACCGCCGCCAAGTGGCTGGCGCTGCTCTTCTCGCTCGCCACGCTCGCCCTGGCCGTCACCGTCCTGGTCCGCTTCGACCCGGACGGCGAGCGCTACCAACTCACCGAGAACCACGCCTGGATCAGGGACTTCGGGGTCAGGTACGAACTGGGCGTCGACGGCATCGCGGTGGCGCTGATCGCGCTGACCGCCCTGCTGATCCCGTTCATCATCCTCGCCGGCTGGCACGACGCCGACCCGCTGGAGACCGGCAGCCGCCGCTGGCGGCCCACCCAGGGCTTCTTCGCGCTGATCCTGGCGGTGGAGGCGATGGTGGTCATCTCGTTCGAGGCCACCGACGTCTTCGTCTTCTACATCTTCTTCGAAGCCATGCTCATCCCGATGTACTTCCTCATCGGCGGCTTCGGGGACCGCGCGCACGCGCAGGGCGAGGAGACGGCCGCCACCCAGCGGTCGTACGCGGCGGTGAAGTTCCTGCTCTACAACCTGGCCGGCGGTCTGATCATGCTGGCCGCGGTGATCGGGCTCTACGTGGTCGCCGGGACCTTCTCGCTCACCGAGATGGCCGACGCCCGCGCGAACGGCACGCTGCACATGGCGACGAGCACCGAACGCTGGCTGTTCCTGGGCTTCTTCCTCGCCTTCGCGGTGAAGGCGCCGCTGTGGCCGCTGCACACCTGGCTGCCCAACGCCATGCAGGAGGCCACCGCGCCGGTCGCCGTCCTCATCACCGCGGTGGTCGACAAGGTGGGCACGTTCGCGATGCTCCGCTTCTGCCTCCAGCTGTTCCCGGAGGCCAGCAAGTGGGCGACGCCGGTGGTCCTCGTCCTGGCCCTGATCAGCATCATCTACGGCGCGCTGCTCGCCGTCGGCCAGCGGGACATCAAGCGCCTGGTGGCCTACGCGTCGATCTCGCACTTCGGCTTCATCATCATGGGCGTCTTCGCGATGACCAGCCAGGGCCAGTCCGGCGCCACGCTGTACATGGTCAACCACGGCATCTCCACCGCCGCGCTGATGCTCGTCGCCGGTTTCCTCATCTCCCGGCGCGGCTCGCGGCTCATCGCCGACTACGGGGGCGTGCAGAAGGTCGCCCCGGTGCTCGCCGGCACCTTCCTGATCGGCGGCCTGGCCACGCTGTCGCTGCCCGGCCTCGCCCCGTTCGTCAGCGAATTCCTGGTGCTGGTCGGCACGTTCGCGCGCTACCCGGTGATCGGGATCATCGCCACCTTCGGCATCGTCCTCGCCGCCCTGTACACCCTGGTGCTCTACCAGCGGACGATGACGGGCCCGGTGAAGCCGGAGGTCTCGGCGATGCCCGACCTGCGCGCGCGTGAGGTGCTGGTCGTGGCCCCGCTGATCGTGCTGCTGATCTTCCTGGGCGTCTATCCGAAGCCGGTCACGGACATCGTCGACCCGGCGGTCAAACAGACCCTGTCCGACGTACACAAGCAGGACCCCCAGCCCGAGGTGGAGGCGGCCAAGTGAGCGCAACAGCCGTCCACAGCCTGTGGACAACCGCGGCCGAACCGATCTCGAAGATCGACGCGCCGAAGATCGAGTACGCACAATTGTCGCCGACGCTGGTCGTCGTCGGCGCGGCGCTGGTGGGGGTGCTGATCGAGGCGTTCGTGCCGCGCCGGTCCCGCTACTACGCGCAGGTGTTCGTGTCCGTCGTCGCCCTGTGCGCCGCGTTCGCGGCGGTCGTCGCGCTGGCGGCCGACGGGTTCGGCACCACGAAGGCGCACATCGCGGCCATGGGCGCGATCGCGGTCGACGGCCCGGCCCTCTTCCTCCAGGGCACCATCCTGCTGGCCGGCCTGGTCGGCCTGTTCACCTTCGCCGAACGGCGCCTGGACCCGGCGGCGCACGGCAACCGGGTCGACTCCTTCGCCGCGCAGGCCGCGTCCGTGCCCGGCAGCGACAGCGAGAAGGCCGCGGTGCGGGCGGGTTTCACCACCACCGAGGTCTTCCCGCTGCTCCTCTTCGCGGTCGGCGGCATGCTGATCTTCCCGGCGGCCAACGACCTGCTGACCCTGTTCGTGGCCCTGGAGGTCCTCTCCCTGCCGCTGTACCTGCTGTGCGCGCTGGCCCGGCGCAAGCGGCTGATGTCGCAGGAGGCCGCGGTCAAGTACTTCCTGCTGGGCGCGTTCGCCTCGGCGTTCACCCTGTTCGGCATCGCGCTGCTGTACGGCTACGCGGGCTCGGTGTCGTACGCCCGCATCGCCCAGGTGGTCGACGGCACCGTCACCGACGTCGACCCGGCACTCGCGGGCACCATGGGCAACGACGCGCTGCTGCTGATCGGCGGCGCCCTGCTCGTCATGGGCCTGCTGTTCAAGGTGGGCGCGGTGCCGTTCCACATGTGGACCCCCGACGTCTACCAGGGCGCGCCCACCCCCGTGACCGGGTTCATGGCGGCGGCGACGAAGGTGGCCGCGTTCGGCGCGCTGCTGCGCCTGCTCTACGTCGTCCTGCCCGGCCTGCGCTGGGACTGGCGGCCGGTGATGTGGGCGGTGGCGATCATCACCATGCTGGGCGGTGCGATCGTCGCCATCACCCAGACCGACATCAAGCGCCTGCTGGCGTACTCGTCCATCGCGCACGCGGGGTTCATCCTCGCGGGTGTCATCGCCACGTCCAAGGACGGCGTGTCGTCGGTCCTCTTCTACCTCGCGGGCTACTCCTTCGTGACGATCGGCGCGTTCGCCGTGGTCACGCTGGTGCGGGACGCGGGCGGCGAGGCGACCCACCTGTCCAAGTGGGCGGGCCTCGGCCGACGCTCGCCGCTGGTGGCGGCCGTGTTCGCGGTGTTCCTGCTGGCCTTCGCCGGCATCCCGCTGACCTCCGGGTTCGCGGGGAAGTTCGCCGTGTTCAAGGCGGCGGCGGACGGCGGCGCGGTCCCGCTGGTCATCGTGGGTGTGGTCTCCTCGGCGATCGCCGCGTTCTTCTACATCCGGGTGATCGTCCTGATGTTCTTCAGCGAGCCGAAGCCGGAGGGCCCGACCGTGGCCGTCCCGTCCCCGCTGACCATGCTGGCGATCGGCATGGGCGTGGCCACCACCCTGGTCCTCGGCATCGCCCCCCAGTACTTCCTGGACCTGGCCGGTCAGGCAGGAGTCTTCGTCCGCTGACGCCCGCCTCTTGCGCGCCACTGCCCGGCACCCCGTTCGGGGGCCGGGCAGCGGCATTCGGTGGGCTCACTGACTCCTGTCGCGGCGCGTCTTGATCTGGGTGAGGTCCAGGTCCATCGAAAACGGCACGTCCAGCTTCATCCGCTCGCGGAAGATGCCGGTGCTCGTGTAGGTGCCGGTCGTCGGCTCCAGCTCGAAGACGTGCACGGCGGCCCTGCCGTTCTCGTTCTCGACCCGCCAGTAGTGGGGGATCTTGGCGCGGGCGTACTTGAGGGGCTTGGTCTCGCGGTCCAGGGAAAGGGTCTCCGGCGACACGACTTCGACGGCCAGCACCACGGATGTCGCGGGGACCCTGGTCTGATCGTGGCTCCGCAAAGCCTCTGCCCGTAGGACGATCACGTCAGCTTCCGGCCTGTTCTGCCGGTCGATGTCGAAGGTGAACCGATGCAGGGCCTCAAGCCCGGCCGGCGCGGCACTGTGGAGCTGATGGCCGCAGAAACTCATGGCGCGCTCGTGGAACAGCGACTGGGGGCACGGGAAGACGAGGCTCGCGTCGATCAATTGTGTGTGCGGCGGTAGACCCGAAAGGGTGTCCAGGTCGTCGGCGGTCCACCCGCCTTCGGGCGGAACCGGCCAGACAGGCGCCGAGGCTTCGAGGGCCGCGCTCATGGGTGCTCCGTGGACTCGATCTTGGCTTGTGGCTTCAAGTTATCGAGTGATGACGGTGGAGAACGGGCGAACCTGTGGATAACTCCTGGCTGTCGGCGCGGGCCCCTATCGTTGAGGGAGCGGTCGAGGGACGGCACACGGGGGACCGACGGGGGACAAGGCGATGGGCGTGATGGGCGGGATCAGCGAGATGGCACAGGTGACCGAGGGGCCGGGCGCGGCCGACGGCGAGGCGTTGGCCACGCTGCACCGGGTCTTCGGATTCGACGCCTTCCGGGGCGAGCAGCAGGCGATCATCGAGCATGTGGTGGCGGGCGGCGACGCCGTCGTGCTCATGCCGACCGGCGGCGGAAAGTCGCTGTGCTACCAGATCCCGGCCCTGGTCAGACCGGGTACGGGCGTGGTGATCTCCCCGCTGATCGCGCTGATGCAGGACCAGGTGGACGCCCTGCGCGCCCTCGGTGTCCGGGCCGGCTTCATGAACTCCACGCAGGACTTCGACGAGCGGCGCGTGGTCGAGGCCGAGTTCCTGGCGGGCGAGCTGGACCTGCTCTACCTGGCACCGGAGCGGCTGCGCCTGGACGCCACGCGGGACCTGCTCTCCCGCGGCAAGATCTCCGTCTTCGCGATCGACGAGGCGCACTGCGTGTCCCAGTGGGGCCACGACTTCCGCCCCGACTATCTCGCCCTGTCCCTGCTCGGCGAGCGCTGGCCGGACGTCCCGCGGATCGCCCTCACCGCCACGGCGACCCGCGCCACGCACGAGGAGATCACCCAGCGGCTGAACCTGCCGGCGGCCCGGCACTTCGTCGCCAGCTTCGACCGGCCCAACATCCAGTACCGGATCGTGCCCAAGGCCGACCCCAAGAAGCAGCTCCTCGCCTTCCTGCGGGAGGAGCACCCGGGCGACGCCGGCATCGTCTACTGCCTGTCGCGGAACTCGGTCGAGCGCACGGCCGAGTTCCTGACCGCCAACGGCATCCAGGCGGTGCCGTACCACGCGGGCCTGGACGCGGCCACGCGCGCGGCGCACCAGTCCCGGTTCCTGCGCGAGGACGGCCTGGTCGTGGTCGCGACCATCGCCTTCGGCATGGGCATCGACAAGCCGGACGTGCGCTTCGTCGCCCACCTGGACCTGCCCAAGTCGATCGAGGGCTACTACCAGGAGACCGGCCGCGCGGGCCGCGACGGACTGCCGTCCACGGCCTGGATGGCGTACGGCCTGAACGACGTCATACAGCAGCGCAAGCTGATCCAGTCCGGCGAGGGCGACGAGGCGTTCCGCCGCCGGGCCGCCGCCCACCTCGACGCCATGCTCGCGCTGTGCGAGACCGCCCGGTGCCGCCGCGGCCAGCTGCTCGCCTACTTCGGCCAGGACGCCGACGCGGAAGCCTGCGGCAACTGCGACACCTGCCTCGCCCCGCCGGAGACCTGGGACGGCACGGTCGCCGCGCAGAAGGTGCTGTCCACGGTGGTGCGGTTGCAGCGGGAACGCGGACAGAAGTTCGGCGCGGTGCAGATCGTGGACATCCTGCTCGGCAAGCGCACCGGCAAGGTGATCCAGTTCGACCACGACCAGCTGTCCGTCTTCGGTATCGGCCAGGACCTCACCGAGGGCGAGTGGCGGGGCGTCATCCGGCAGTTGCTGGCCCAGGGGCTCCTCGCGGTCGAGGGGGAGTACGGCACGCTGGTGCTCACCGAGGCGAGCGGCGCGGTGCTGCGGCGCGAGCGGGAGGTGCCGCTGCGCAAGGAGCCGAAGAAGCCGGCCGCCTCCCGGTCCCGGTCCGCCGGCGGCTCCGGTGCCGCCGGCGCCGGCAAGGCCAAGGCCGCCGCGGCCGAGCTGCCCGAGGCGCTGCTCCCCGCCTTCGAGGCCCTGCGGGCCTGGCGCGCGGAGCAGGCCCGGGAACAGGGCGTCCCGGCGTACGTCATCTTCCACGACGCCACCCTCCGGGAGATCGTGACCCGGTGGCCCGGCTCGGTGCGGGAGCTGGGCACGGTGAACGGCGTCGGCGAGAAGAAGCTGGCGACGTACGGCGAAGGCGTGCTCCGGGTGCTGGCCTCCCTGGACGGCGCCGCACCGCCCGCCCCCGCCGCCGCACCGGACGACGCGGACTGGCCCGAGCCGGCCGACGAGCCCGAGCCGGAGCCCGACTGGGCGTAGCCCGCCCTCGCCCCCAGGGCGCCTGGTACAGCGTCGTCAGGACAGCGCCGTCAGCCCGGGAGCGAAGGTGATCAGCAGCGGCAGCAGCGGGACCAGCGCGGCCACCGTCGTGGTCAGCGCCCGGTGCCGGCGCAGCAGCCGCGGCGGCGGCTCCAGCAGCCGGTCCACGCGCTCGCCCAGCAGCCGGCGGCTGGAGGCGCAGGAGAGCACGCCCCGGTGCTGGTTCAGCTCGATCAGGGCGAGCGCCGTGGTGAGGTGCCCGCAGCGCCGGGAGGCCGCGTCGTCGGCTGCCAGCTCGACCAGGCGGTGTGTCTGGTCACAGAAGTGGGCGAAGAGCGGCACGCGCGGGAAGCCCGTGGCGAGCGCGGCGGACAGGTGCAGCAGCCAGTCGTGGTGGGCGCGGGCGTGTCCGCGCTCGTGGGTGAGGACGGCGTCGAGCTGGAGGTCGGTGAGGCGGTGCAGCGCCCCGGTGGTGACGACCAGCTGCGGCGGGTGCCCCGGCATCCACCAGGCGTCCGGGTACTCGTCCTCCAGCACCAGCATCGGCCCGCGCGGCGCCCGCAGTCCCGGCGGCAGTTCGGGGGCGCGTTCGCGCAGTTGCGCCCGGGCCTGGCCCCGGCTGCGGCGGGCCTCGAAGAGCTCCCGGGCCAGCATCGCCGTCGTCCAGGCGGCCCCGCAGGCCAGCAGCAGGGTGAGGGCGGTGGCCCAGACGGGGGTGGCGGACAGGTCGTAGGCGGCGGTGACGGCGGGCGGCGCGGGGGCGAACACGTGGTCGCGGACGGTGTGGAAGACGGCCGCCGCGCCCAGGACCAGTGCGGTCAGGCAGCACAGCAGGACGGTGGCGACCAGACACTGCCACACCCACAGCGCGACCACGGGTTCCCGTTCGGGCCAGGCCGCCCGGGTCAGCGCGCGCGGCGCCGGTACGGCGGCCGTCAGGGCGACGGCGCTCAGCAGGAGCAGGCAGACGGTCATGCCGGGGCTCCGGTTCCTGGTCGGAAGGCGTGCGGGTGCTGGGTGGTGCGGGGCACGCATCGCACGGCCGCGCGGGGTGCGGACGCGTGTCCCTGTCAGTATGGCGAAGAAGGGCGGTGTGAGTCAGGTGTCGGCGGCGATCCGACCGGGGAAGACGGCGAGATCCCAGGTGGGGCACGCGAGTTCGGCGGGGCCGGGACCCTGTCCCGGCCCCGTCGGCGGGGCCGGCCGCCGTGCCGTGGCTCAGTCCGCCACGACGCGGCCCGTGACCTCGCCCAGCCCGATCCGGTGGCCGTCCGGGCCCGGAGCCCAGGCGGACAGGGTCACCACGTCCCCGTCCATCAGGAACGTCCGCTTTCCGTCGGGGAGTTCGAGCGGGTCGCGGCCGTTCCAGGTCAGCTCCAGCAGCGAGCCGCGCTGGTTTTCGGCCGGGCCGCTCACCGTGCCCGAGCCGTACAGGTCGCCGGTGCGCAGCGAGGCGCCGTTCACCGTCATGTGGGCGAGCTGCTGGGCGGCGGTCCAGTACATGGTGGAGAACGGCGGTTCGGAGACCACATGGCCGTTGACCGCGACGGAGACGCGGAGGTCGTAGCCGCCGGGTTCCACGCCGGGGGCCGAGTCGTCCAGGTAGGGCAGCAGCGGGTGGGTGCGCTCGGGAGGTGCCACGCGCGCGTGCTCCAGCGCCTC
This sequence comes from Streptomyces rubradiris, assembly GCF_016860525.1. Lineage (NCBI taxonomy): Bacteria > Bacillati > Actinomycetota > Actinomycetes > Kitasatosporales > Streptomycetaceae > Streptomyces > Streptomyces rubradiris. The sequence continues at coordinate 3,461,193 of NZ_BNEA01000015.1, read as the reverse complement.
CAGCGGGGTGATCCACGCCGAGACGGAGGTCGCGAAGGACTTGCCGAGGAACGGGCCGAGCGGGACGTACTCCCAGGCCTGGATGTCCCGCGCGGACCAGTCGTTGAGCAGGCACAGCCCGAAGACGTGCTCGCGGAAGTCGCCGAGCGCCACCGGGCGGCCCTGCTGGGACGGCACGCCCACCACGAAGCCGACCTCGGCCTCGATGTCCAGCCGGATCGACGGGCCGAAGACGGGCGCCGGGTCGGCGGGGCCCTTGCGCTGCCCGGCGGGCCGTACGACGTCCGTGCCGGAGACGACGACCGTGCCGGCGCGGCCGTGGTAACCGATCGGCAGGTGCTTCCAGTTGGGGGTGAGGCTGTCCTCGGCGTCCGGGCGGAAGATCTGCCCGACGTTGCGGGCGTGGTGTTCCGAGGCGTAGAAGTCGACGTAGTCCGCCACGTCGAAGGGCAGGTGCAGGGTCACCTCGGACAAGGGGTGGAACAGCGGTTCGACGGCCGGGCGGTGCGCCGGGTCGGTGACCCAGGAGGTGACGGCGCGCCGTATCTCCGACCAAGTGGCGCGGCCGGCGGCCAGCAGCGGGTTGAGGGTGGGGGCGGCGAGCAGCGCCTGGTGGGGCGAGCCGACCGCCGCCGCCGTGGCGCCCGCGTCGAGGACGTGGTTCCCGAGCCGGACGCCGATCCTCCGCTCCGTGCTGCCGGTGGGCGAGAACACGCCATAGGGGAGGTTGTGCGGGCCGAAGGGGTCGCCCTCGGGGACGTCGAAGGGGGGCATGGGTGCTGCCTCACTCTCATCCGTGCCATGCATGGCGAAGCGTTCCATGTGGTCGGGCCACACGTTACGGCCGACACGCGTGTCATGGGCAGTGGTCTTTGTGTCCCGGGGCTTGCTCGAAAGAGTGCTCGCACGGGCCCGCGACAGTTCCGTGGGCGTCCGTCACCGGGCGTGCCGTGGGCGGCAGTTGGGGACGGGCGGTACGACGGGAGCGGGGAACGGGGGAGGAGTCGGCGGGGCCCGGGGTCCGTATTCTCTGGGCATGGCATCCACCCCGGCATATGCCCTCATCGCCACTGACCTGGACGGAACACTGCTGCGCGGCGACGACACCGTCTCCGACCGGTCGCTCGCCGCGCTCGCGCGGGTGGCGCGGGCCGGGGCCCGGCACCTGGTGGTCACCGGCCGCCCGGCGCCGCGGGTGCGGTCCCTGCTCGCGCGCCTCGGCTGCACCGGGCTGGCGGTGTGCGGGCAGGGAGCGCAGGTCTACGACGCCCGGGCCGGCCGGCTGCTGTGGTCGGTCCAACTCGACCGTGATCTCGCGGAGACCGCGCTCGGCAAGGTCGAGGCGGAGGTGGGGCAGGTGTTCGCGGCGGTCGACCAGGACGGCGAGGACGGGCGCACGCTCATCGAGCCCGGCTACCGGATGCCGCACCCGACGCTGCCCGCGGTGCGGGTCGGCCGGCGCGCCGACCTGTGGGCCGAGCCGATCAGCAAGGTGCTGCTGCGGCACGCCGAGCTGTCCGACGACGAGTTGGCGGCCGTGGCGCGCTCGGCGGTGGGCTCGCTGGCGACCGTCACCATGTCGGGGCCGGGCACCGTGGAGCTCCAGCCGAGCGGGGTGACGAAGGCGACCGGTCTGGCGCTGGCCGCCGAGTGGCTGGGGCTCGGTCCCGAACGGGCCCTCGCGTTCGGTGACATGCCCAACGACATCCCCATGTTCCGCTGGGCGGCGCGCGGTGTCGCCATGGCCGGCGCGCACCCCGAGCTGAAGGCGGTGGCCGACGAGGTCACGGTGTCGAACGAGGACGACGGCGTCGCCGTCGTCCTCGAAAGACTGTTCCCGGCCGCCTGACCGCGGGACGGGCTGGGCGGCCGGGCCGGTCAGTAGGCGCCGAAGACGTTGTCGATCGACCCGTACCGGTCCGCCGCGTAGTTGCAGGCGGCGGTGATGTTCGCGACCGGGTCGTAGATGTCGAAGGACGTCCCGTCGACGTGGTACGCGTTGAAGGTGGGGTCGATGACCTGGAGCAGGCCCTTGGACGGGATGCCCTTGGCCGCGTTGGAGTCCCAGAGGTTGATGGCCGCCGGGTTGCCGGAGGACTCGCGGATGATGTTGCGGTGGATGCCGTTGTAGGTGCCCGGGATCTTCTTCTCGGCCATGATCGCGAGCGATTCGCGGATCCAGCCGTCGAGGTTGTCCGGGTATCCGGCGGGGGTGGTGCCCACGGTCGGGGCCGCGGTGGTGGCGGCCGACGCGCCGGTCGCGCCGATGAGTGGCAGGGCGAGCACGGCGGCGCCGGTGCCGGCGGCGGTGAGGGCGCGGACGAGGCGGGTGTTCCGGGTACGGCGGTGCTGAGCGGCAGCAGGCATCGAAAGTTCCTCTCCGGCGCCTGCGAGGTGAGCTGTCGGGTTCGGGCGGGGAGGTGCCCGGCCGTGCCCGGAAGGAGGCACGGCTTCACCCCGAGCCGTTCCGGTGCGGCGGATGCCGTCCGGCGCGGCGACTTACCTGGGTCCCCCGCTCCTGCCGTACGAATGAGTTCGTGAATGGGTTGCGCGGGCGGCGGCAGGATTCGGCGTCCGCCCGACGGCCCGGAACGTATGCGAGAGCACATGTCGGGAACAAGTACCGGATTCATACAACGCGCCATTTGGCCTTGATCGTCGCCGTATGGGGTGCTTGATCCTTTGCGGTTGCCAATCCTCAACTGGCCGACGGAGCAAGGGTGACGGCGGGGGTGGAGGGCGGCGCGGGCGGGTCGGCCGAGTGACTCAATTCACGAAATAGCAAAAGACTTCAAATCAGACATGGGGGATTAGGGGGATTCACGTCTGAAGTCCGAGTCGTGGTGGAACCCGGGGAGTGGTGCGCGTCGTTGTCGTAGGGGCCGGCGGGGGAGGGGGGAGTGAGGAAGGTGTGGAGAGGTCGCGACACGGTATCCGGATTAACGTTAAGTCGATATATGTCCCTTTATTACCGTGTGATCAAAGTCATGGCGGTCATGATCCGATACCACCCAGGCTGGACCGGTGGGCGCTATCGGTGATCGAAACAGGACCGGATACGCTGACTTGAGTGATGGCAGCGACCTATCGACAAACCGTGTAATCGCCAGCAGACACCAGCAGACAGGAGACCCCTCGTGACCGTCGTCGGGCCGTTCGGGCTGAGCGTGCGGGACCAGGCTCTGGAAGCCGATGTCCAGGCCGGATTGGCGGCTGTCGAGGAAGGCTTGCTCGATGCCACCAAGAGCGAGGTCCCGTTCATCACCGAGGCCGCGCAGCACCTCGTGCGGGCCGGCGGGAAACGATTCCGGCCACTGCTCGTGATGCTCGCCGCCCAGTTCGGCGACCCGTACGCGCCGGGCGTCGTGCCGTCGGCCGTGGTCGTGGAGCTCACCCACCTGGCCACGCTGTACCACGACGACGTCATGGACGAGGCGGCCGTACGGCGCGGGGTGGACAGCGCCAACACCCGCTGGGGCAACTCCGTCGCGGTCCTCACCGGCGACTTCCTCTTCGCCCGCGCCTCCCAGATCCTCGCCGACCTCGGTCCGGAGGCGGTCCGGGTGCAGGCCCTGGCGTTCGAACGGCTGGTCACCGGGCAGATCCTGGAGACCGCGGGCCCCTCGGACGGCCGCGACCCGGTCGAGCACTACCTGGACGTGCTGGCCGGCAAGACCGGCTCCCTGGTGGCGGTGTCCTGCCGGTTCGGCGCGATGATGTCCGGCGCCGGCGAGCGGGTCGTGGACGTGCTCACCCAGTACGGCGAACGCCTCGGCGTCGCCTTCCAACTGGCGGACGACGTCCTGGACATCGCCTCCGACTCCCACGAGTCCGGCAAGACCCCGGGCACCGACCTGCGCGAGGGCATCCCGACGCTGCCGGTGCTCCGGCTGCGCGAGCGGGCCGCCCGGCTCGGGCTGGCCGAGGACATCGCGCTGTGCGAACTGCTGGACTCCGACCTCAGCGACGACGCCCGGCACGCCCGTGCGCTGGCCGCGCTGCGCGCCCATCCCGCGCTGGAGCAGGCCCGCCGGGACACGGTCCGGTACGCGGAGGAGGCGCGGGCCGCGCTGGCCCCGCTGCCGGAGTGCGACGCCAAGGCCGCGCTGATGGAGCTGTGCGACGCGGTGGTCCACCGCGCCGGCTGACCCGGCCGGGCCCACCCGGGCCGAACGCCCCACCGTCCCGGCTCGACCGGCGTACGAGTGCACGTCTGTTCGACCGTACGACCCATGACGGACTGCCGTACGGCCGACTTCCGCACGGTCCCGCCGGACCCCGGTGTCCCTCCGTGGCCGGATCCCGGCGTCCCTCGCATGGGCGCGGCCTCCTGCACGACCCCTACGGGTCGCGGGGTGACGCGGCCGCCGGGTGTCATACCGCAGGCGTAGGCGCAGTTGCCTCCGAGGGGTGACGCTTCCGCGCGGCGGATTTGGTCATATGGAAACCGCACGCATCACCACTCCTCACCGATTCGGGTGAGAATGGCGGCTCAGGGTTGACCAGCGTGAGAGCAGCCGCCGCCGACGACGGAGGTAAGGCACACATGGCACCGTACGAATCCGACGACGCAGTGGGCGCCGCGCACGAGGGGGCCGCGCGGGACGGGGCTTCGCGCTCCGGCCGACGCAAGGCCGCCCGGTACGCCGTTCCCGTCGCGGTGGTGGGGGTGGCGGCGGCCACGATCGGGCTCGTCCCGGCGCTCGCCGACTCCGGCGCCCCCGACCTGCCGGAGATCACCGCGCAGCAGCTCATCGACAAGATGGCCAAGTCGGACGTGCAGCAGCTGTCCGGCACCGTGAAGATCACCACCGACCTCGGCCTGCCCGACCTCGGCGGCCTGGGGGACGGCCTGCTCTCCGGTGACGGCGACGGCGACAGCCACGGCGGCTCCGGCGACGGCTCCTCCGCCGACCCGCGCTCCAGGCTCACCGAGCTGGCGTCCGGCATGCACACCCTGCGGGTCGCCGCCGACGGCCCGGACCGGCAGAAGGTGTCGCTGCTGGAGCGCGGCGCCGAGTACAGCCTGATCCACGACGGCAAGGACGTCTGGGGCTACGACAGCAAGAGCAACGAGGTCTACCACTCCACCGCGGCCGGGTCCGGCGAGGACCGCCGGGCCGAGCCGCCGGCCACGCCCGAGGACTTCGCCGACGAGGCGCTGAAGGCGGTGGACGACACCACGTCCGTCACCGTCGACGGCACCGCGCAGGTGGCCGGCCGCGACGCCTACAAGCTGCTGATCCGGCCCCGGCAGTCCGGCACCACGGTCGGCGCCATCAGCATCGCCGTGGACGCGAAGACCTACATGCCGCTGAAGTTCACCCTCACCCCGAGGAGCGGCGGGGCCGCCGTGGTCGACGCCGGCTTCACCCAGGTCTCGTTCGCCCGGCCGTCCGCCTCCACCTTCGACTTCACCCCGCCGAAGGGCGCGAAGGTCACCGAGGAGAAGGACACGGCGGACAGGACCCCGGCGCCCGAGCACGACAAGGACCTCGCCGGGGGCCTCGGCGGGCTGGAGGTCCTCGGCAAGGGCTGGACGTCCGTCGCCACCGTCGACACCGGTGCCAAGGGCGGCCTGCCCACCGGTTCCCAGGGCGGTGACCTCGGCGGCTTCCTCAACTCGCTCGGCGACCCGGTCTCCGGGAAGTTCGGCAAGGGCACGGTCTTCTCCACCCGCCTGGTCAACGCCCTGGTCACCGACGACGGCAAGGTCTACGCCGGCCTGGTGACGAAGGAGACCCTGGTGAAGGCGGCCGACGCGGGGAAGTGACCCCAGGGGACCGAGGAAACGAGGGGAAGCCGATGGACGGACGTGAGCGCGGCGGCCCGCCGGACGGTGATCCGGCGAGCGTGATCGACACGCGCGGGCTCACCAAGCGCTACCGCGGCGGGCAGCTCGCCGTGGACGGTCTCGACCTGACCGTCCCGGCGGGCAGCGTCTTCGGCTTCCTCGGCCCGAACGGCTCCGGCAAGACCACCACCATCCGGATGCTGATGGGGCTGATCGAACCGACCGCGGGCACGGTCCGGCTGCTCGGCCGCCCCATGCCGCGGGCGGCCCGTACGGTCCTTCCGCAGGTCGGGGCCCTCATCGAGGGCCCCGCTCTGTACGGCTTCCTCTCCGGCCGGGACAACCTGGTGCGCTACGACTGCGCCGACCCCACCGCCGACCCGCGCACCCGGCACGCGCGCGTGGCCGCCGCGCTGGACCGGGTCGGCCTGACGGCGGCCGCCGGCAAGAAGGCGAGGGCGTACTCGCTCGGCATGAAACAGCGCCTCGGTCTGGCCGCCGCGCTGCTCCAGCCGCGCCGGCTGCTCGTGCTGGACGAGCCCACCAACGGCCTCGACCCGCAGGGCATGCGCGAGATCCGCACCCTGATCAGGGAGCTGGCCGCCGACGGTACGACCGTGTTCCTCTCCTCCCACCTGCTGGACGAGATCGAGCAGGTGTGCACCCACGCGGCGGTCATGGCGCAGGGCCGGCTCGTCACCCAGGGCGAGGTGGCCGAGCTGGCGGCCGGGGCGCGCGGCCGGCTGGCCGTGACCACACCGGACCCGGCCGAGGCGGCCCGGGTGCTGAAGGAACTGGGCGTCGCGGACGTGACCGCCGACGGCGACCGGGTCACCGGGGAACCGCCCGGCCGGGACCTCGCCGAGGTGACCGCGGCCCTGGTCGCCGCCGGGGTCCGGGTCCGGGGCCTGACCGTGGAACGCGCCTCGCTGGAGGACGCGTTCGTGGCGCTGACCGGGGAGGGTTTCGATGTCGCGGGCTGACCACCCGTCCGGGGTCGCCGCCGTGCGCCGGCCGAATCCGCTGTGGGCCCTCGGGCTGCTGCGCAGCGAGCTGGTCACCACCGTCCGGCGGTGGCGCACGCTCGCCCTGCTCGGGGTGCTGGCCGCGGTGCCGGTGCTGGTGGGGGTCGCGGTGCGGATCGAGACCCGGGGCGGCGGGCAGGTGGGCGGCGGGGGCGGCGAGGGCCCGGCCTTCATCGCGCAGATCACCAACAACGGACTCTTCCTGGTGTTCACCGCGCTGGCCGCGACCCTGCCGTTCTTCCTGCCGATGGCGGTCGGCGTCGTGGCCGGCGACGCGATCGCCGGGGAGGCGGGCGCGGGCACCCTGCGCTATCTGCTGGTGGCCCCGGCCGGCCGCACCCGGCTGCTGCTCACCAAGTACGCGACCGTGCTGGCCTTCTGCCTGCTGGCCACGCTGGTGGTCGCGGTCTCGGCGCTGGCCGTGGGGGCACTGCTGTTCCCGCTCGGCGAGCTGACGACGATCTCCGGCACCCGGATCGGCCTCGGCGAGGGGCTGGCCCGCGCGGCCCTGATCGCCCTGGTCGTCGCGGCCTCCCTGGTGGGGGTGGCGGCCCTCGGCCTGTTCGTGTCGACCCTCACCAACAGCGGCATCGCGGCGATGGCGACCACGGTCGGGCTGCTCATCACCGTGCAGATCGTGGACCAGATACCCCAGCTGCACGCGGTGCAGCCGTACCTCTTCTCGCACTACTGGCTGTCGTTCGCCGACCTGATGCGCGACCCCGTCTACTGGGACGACCTGCTGCGCGACCTCGGCCTCCAGGCGCTGTACGCGGCAGTGTTCGGCTCGGCGGCGTGGGCGCGGTTCACGGCGAAGGACATCACCGCCTAGGGCCGCCCGCGGGCGGGCGGCCGGCGGCGCGGGGTCAGACGGCGCCGACCGTCTCGTACGGGAAGCGCGCGAGGGGCGCGTCCTGCGCGAAGAAGGTCTCGGCGCGCGTCAGCGCCCCGGTGTCGTTCAGGACGTCGCCCGGCTTGCTGCCGCTGCCCAGCAGGACCCCGCCGAACCGCATCCCCATGTAGGCGGCCGAGTTGCGCAAAGTGCCGGCGTACGGGTCGGCCACGGACAGCTCCTCGTCGGCGAGTGCGGCGACGCCCCAGAGGGTGCGGCCGGCCATCCTCGCCTTGAAGTCGAGGCCCGGGATGCGCAGCCAGCCGGACCAGTGATCCAGGTAGCGCTTGGTCTGGGCGGAGACCGAGTACCAGTACACCGGCGAGGCGATCACGATGTCCGTGGCCGCGAGCGTGGCGTCCAGCAGCAGTCCGGTCGGGGTGCTGGACGGCGGCCGTACGTGGTCGCTGTCGTGCCGCAGGTCCTCGAAGTCGGGCAGCGGCTGCTCGGCGAGGTCGATCCAGCGCTGTTCGACGTCGGCGGGGAGCCGCTCGGCGGCCCGGCGGGCCAGCAGCTCGGTGTTGCCCTCGGCGCGGGCGCTGCCCAGGACGAAGAGAAAGCGACGGCTCATGAGATCCCCCAGGTGCGTCAGGTCGGACCAACGAACAAGGTGCGCATGCATTTTATGCACACGCATCCAACTGGCGCCAGGGGTCGCTGGTGCGAGGCTGTGACGTCGCGGTGACCCGGCAGCCGTGGGCAGCCGACACACTGGTGGACAGGATGCGTAGGACCGGATCGCGACGCCGGGGGAGTGGAGGGGCACCGATGGCTGGACTCAGCTTCGAGAAGAAGCGGGCGCCGCGGACCGTGGGGTACCCGGCGGCGGTGCCCGTCCGGGTGTACGGCCCGGGGAACGCCTCCGTGGACGGGGTACCGGTCGCCGCTGCGCCCGGCGAGGAGATCCAGCAGGCCGTCCTGAACCGCCTCCAGAGCCTGGCCATCAGCGTCGGGGCGCCCATACAGGCCACGGTCCACGACGACCTCGCGGGCTGTGTGGTGCCCCTGGAGGTCTCGGCCGACGGCTCCAGCCGGGTGACCGGGGAACCGGTCCGGCTGACGGCGCCCCGGACACCGGACACGGCCGCCGCGGCACCCACCGGGCCGGGAGCCCCGCAGGCGCCGGCCGGCCCGTCCGGCCCTCCGCCGGCACCGGACGCGCGGCCCGCGACCGCCGGCACGCGGGGCGCGGGTACGGGTGCGGGTGCGGGTGCGCGTACGGCCTCAGGCATGGGAATGGGCACGGGTACGGCCTCGGGCGCGGGTACGAGCACGGGCACGGCCTCGGGCGCGGGCACGAGTGCCGGTACGGCCTTGGGCTTGGGGCTTCCCTACGACGAGCCCGCCCCCGCGCAGACGCCGGCCCATGGCTTCGACGCGGTCGCCGAGGAGGTGCTCGGGGACGGGCCGCTGACCGAGACCGCCGAGGGCGCGGAGCTGCTCGCCGAGCCGCTGGGCCGGATCAACGAGGCCGTGCGCGCGGGCCGGGTCGACGCGGCGGCGGAACTGGCCGAGCGGACACTCGCCGAGGCCTCCGCCGTGTTCGGCCCGCACCACGCCGAGGTGCTGCACGTGCGCGAGCTGTCCGCCTACATCGCCTACCTGGCGGACGATCCGGTGCGCGCCTGCCGGCTGTCGCTGGAGCTGGCCGGGCTGCGCCGCCAGGCCGGGGACGGCCAGGCCGCCTACGGCAACCTGCAGAGCGCGGCGACCGCCTGGCGTGCGGTGCGCGACCCCGAGGAGGGCCTGCGGCTGGGCCGTGACCTGATCGGCCTGTGGACGGACCTCGGCGCCGAGCCGGGCCCCGCCGCGGACGATCCCCGCCCGCTGGAGGCCGCCCGCGCCCGCATGATCCGTCTGACGGACCGCGCGGCGAAGGCGGCACAGGGCTGATCGCCCCGGCACCTGCCCGTAGGACCCGTAGTACCCGTAGGACCCGTAGGGCCGGCAGGTAGTACCTGAGGTGCCCGTACTACCCGTAGTACTCGCGGGTCAGGCGTCCGCGGGTGCCGACGCGGGCGCCTCGGTGGTGCGGGGCGCCGGTACGGAGAGCGGGCGCGGGCGCCGGGAGAAGCGCAGCGCGTCGGCCGTGAGCAGCACCAGCGCCAGCCAGACCAGCGCGAACCCGGCCCACCGCTCGGCCGGCATGGCCTCGTGGAAGTACAGGATGCCGAGCAGGAACTGGAAGACCGGGGCCAGGTACTGCAACAGGCCCAGCGTGGACAGCGGCACGCGGATCGCCGCCGCGCCGAAGCAGACCAGCGGCACGGCGGTGACCAGGCCGGTGGAGGCGAGCAGGGCGGCGTGTCCGGCGCCCTCGGCCGCGAACGTGGCGTCCCCCTGCGCGGCCAGCCAGATCAGATAGCCCAGCGCCGGCAGGAACTGGATCGCGGTCTCGGCGGCCAGCGACTCCACCCCGCCGAGGTCGACCTTCTTCTTCACCAGCCCGTAGGTGGCGAAGGACAAGGCGAGGCAGAGCGAGATCCACGGCGGGCGGCCGTAGCCGACGGTGAGGACGACGACGGCGGCGAGGCCGACCGCGACCGCCACCCACTGCGCGGGCCGCAGCCGCTCCTTCAGGATCAGCACGCCCATCGCGATGGTGACCAGCGGGTTGATGAAGTAGCCCAGCGAGGCCTCCACGACGTGGCCCGCGTTGACCGCCCAGATGTACACGCCCCAGTTGACGGTGATCACGGCGGCCGCCACGGCGACCAGACCGAGCCGCCGGGGCTGGCGCAGCAGCTGTCCGGCCCAGGCCCAGCGGCGCACGCAGAGCAGCGCGACGGCGACCACCGCCAGGGACCACACCATGCGGTGGGCGAGGATCTCCATGGCCCCGGCCGGTTTCAGCAGGGGCCAGAACAGGGGCACCAGGCCCCACATCCCGTAGGCGGCGAAGCCGTTCAGCAGGCCTATTCGGTGCTCACCCTCGGATTTCCCGGCCACCGGCCCCTCCCTCTCGCTCGCGCGCCCGTGCGGACGCGCGAGCACGAAGGTAGCGCCGGACACCCTCCGGTGTCATGTTCGTTTCGTCATACGCTCATGACAGGGGAGGGTGGGACGGCTGAGCAGGCCCTTCGGTCAGGTCGGCCTTTTGGTCAGGTCGGCCTTTTGGCGGGTCGGCCCTTCGGCCAGGCCGTCCCTTCGGTCAGGCCGTCCCTTCGGTCAAGTCGGTCGGCCGGGTCAGTTCTTCAGCGCGGCCGTGACGGCCTCGGCCAGCGGAGTGGTGGGGCGGCCGATCAGCCGGGACAGGTCGCCGGAGGGGACGACCAGCTCGCCTTCGGCGATCGAGGCGTCCACGCCGGCGAGGATCGCGGCCACCGGCGCGGGCAGCCCGGCACCGGTGAGGATGCCGGTGAGGTCCGCCACCGAGACCTGCCGGTACACGATCTCCCGGCCGGTCTGCCGGCTCAGCTCGGCCGCGTACTCGGCGAAGCTCCACGCCTCGTCGCCGCCCAGCTCGTAGGTGGCGTTCTCGTGGCCCTCGCCGGTCAGCACCGCGACCGCGGCGGCGGCGTAGTCGGCGCGGGCGGCCGAGGAGACCCGGCCGTCGCCGGCGGCCTGCACGACCGCGCCGTGCTCCAGCACCGGCGCCAGGTGCTCGGTGTAGTTCTCGTGGTACCAGCCGTTGCGCAGCAGGGTGTAGGGCAGGCCGGAGGCGAGCAGTACCTTCTCGGTCGCCCGGTGGTCGGCCGCCAGCGCGGCCGTCAGGGTGCCCGGCGCGCTGGTGTAGGCGAGCAGCGCCACGCCGGCCGCCTTGGCCGCGTCGATGACGGCCGTGTGCTGTGCCACCCGGTCCTTGTCGACCTCGCTGCCGGAGATCAGCAGGACCTTGTCGCCGGCTGCGAACAGGCCGTCCAGGGTCTCGGGCGCGTTGTAGTCGGCGACGGCCAGCCGCACGCCCCGCGCGGCGAGGTCGGCGCCCTTCGCCGCGTCCCGCACGACGGCGGTGATCCGCTCCGCCGGGACCTTCTCCAGCAACTGCGCCACGACATGACGGCCGAGGTGTCCGGTGGCTCCGGTGACGACGATGCTCATGGTTTCCCGCTCCTTGGGGTCGATGTCCTGATGACACTGACCGTACGGGAAGCGCTGTGGATGAGAAAGTACCCACTTTGAAGTAAGGTACTGGCATGCCGGTAAGTAATCGTGGGGCGGACGTGGAGGCGCTGTGCCCCCACCGCCTGGTACTGGAGCACGTCACCAGCCGCTGGGGCGTGCTCGTCCTGATCGAGCTGCTGGAGCGGTCGTACCGGTTCAGCGAGCTGCGCCGGGCGGTCGGCGGCTCCGGCCGGACCGTCAGCGAGAAGATGCTCACCCAGACCCTCCAGACCCTGGAGCGCGACGGCCTGGTGCACCGCGACGCCAAGCCGGTCATCCCGCCCCGCGTCGACTACTCGCTCACCGCTCTCGGCCGCGAGGCGGCGGAGCAGGTGCGGGCCCTCGCCCGGTGGACCCACGAGCGCATGGACCGGGTCGAGGCCGCCCGCCGGGCGTACGACGAGGCCCGGGACGCCGGCCGGGCATACGACGAGGCCCGGGACGTCCGGTCCCGGGCCTCGTGAATCGGCGGGCGGGTCAGCCGACGACCGTCCAGGTGTCGCCGCCCGCGAGCAGCGCGGCGAGGTCGCCCTTGCCGTGCTGGTCCACGGCGGTGTCGAGCTGGTCGGCCATCAGGGTGTCGTAGACCGGCCGGTCGACCGAGCGGAACACCCCGACGGGGGTGTGGTGCAGGGTGTCGGGGTCGGCGAGGCGGGACAGGGCGAAGGCGGTGGTCGGGGACGCGGCGTGGGCGTCGTGGACCAGGATGTCCGCCTCGTTCTCCGCCGTCACGGTGACCACCTTCAGGTCCCCGGTGGCCCGGTCGCGTACGACGCCCCGGGCGCCGTCGGCGCCGAACCGGATGGGCCGGCCGTGCTCCAGCCGGATCAGCGCCTCCTCGGCGCGCTGCTTGTCCTTCAGGGAGTCGAAGGCGCCGTCGTTGAAGATGTTGCAGTTCTGGTAGATCTCGATGAGCGCCGTGCCCGGGTGGGCGGCGGCGGCGCGCAGCACCTCCGTCAGGTGCTTGCGGTCGGAGTCGATGGTGCGGGCGACGAAGGACGCCTCCGCGCCGAGCGCGAGCGACACCGGGTTGAACGGGGCGTCCAGCGAGCCCATCGGCGTCGACTTGGTGATCTTGCCGACCTCGGAGGTGGGGGAGTACTGGCCCTTGGTCAGGCCATAGATCCGGTTGTTGAACAGCAGGATCTTCAAATTGACGTTGCGGCGCAGGGCGTGGATGAGGTGGTTGCCGCCGATGGACAGGGCGTCGCCGTCGCCGGTGACGACCCAGACGCTCAGGTCGCGGCGGGAGGTGGCCAGGCCGGTGGCGATGGCGGGGGCGCGGCCGTGGATGGAGTGCATCCCGTAGGTGTTCATGTAGTACGGGAAGCGGGAGGAGCAGCCGATGCCGGAGACGAAGACGATGTTCTCCCGGGCCAGGCCCAGCTCGGGCATGAAGCCCTGCACGGCCGCGAGGATGGCGTAGTCACCGCAGCCGGGGCACCAGCGCACCTCCTGGTCCGACTTGAAGTCCTTCATCGACTGCTTGGCCTCGGCCTTGGGGACCAGCTGGAGCAGCCCGTTGGTGGCGTCAGTCATCGATGGCCTCCTTCAGCGCCGCGGCGAGCTGTTCCGCCTTGAACGGCATGCCGTTGACCTGGTTGTAGGAGTGGGCGTCGACCAGGTACTTCGCCCGGATCAGGGTCGCGAGCTGCCCGAGGTTCATCTCGGGGATCACCACCCTGTCGTAGCCCTTGAGGACCGTGCCGAGGTTGCGCGGGAAGGGGTTGAGGTGGCGCAGATGGGCCTGGGCGATCGACTCGCCGGCCGCCCGCAGCCGCCGTACCGCCGCCGTGATCGGGCCGTAGGTGGAGCCCCAGCCCAGGACGAGGGTCTTCGCGCCGTGCGGGTCGTCGACCTCGATGTCGGGGACGTCGATGCCGTCGATCTTGGCCTGCCGGGTGCGGACCATGAAGTCGTGGTTGGCCGGGTCGTAGGAGATGTTGCCCGTGCCGTCCTGCTTCTCGATGCCGCCGATGCGGTGCTCCAGACCCGGGGTACCCGGGATCGCCCACGGCCGGGCCAGGGTCTGCGGGTCCCGCTTGTACGGCCAGAACACCTCGGTGCCGTCGGCCAGCGTGTGGTTCGGGCCCTGCGCGAACCGGACCTTGAGGTCGGGCAGTTCCTCCAGCTCCGGGATGCGCCACGGCTCGGAGCCGTTGGCCAGGTAGCCGTCCGACAGCAGCATCACCGGCGTGCGGTACGTCAGCGCGATCCGCGCCGCCTCCAGGGCCGCGTCGAAGCAGTCCGCCGGGGTGCGCGGGGCGACCACCGGCACCGGCGCCTCGCCGTTGCGCCCGTACATCGCCTGGAGCAGGTCGGCCTGCTCCGTCTTGGTCGGCAGACCCGTGGAGGGGCCGCCGCGCTGGATGTCCACCACCAGCAGCGGCAGCTCCAGGGAGACCGCCAGGCCGATCGTCTCGCTCTTGAGGGCGACACCGGGCCCGGAGGTGGTCGTCACCGCCAGGGAGCCGCCGAAGGCCGCGCCCAGCGCCGCGCCGATGCCGGCGATCTCGTCCTCGGCCTGGAAGGTGCGCACCCCGAAGTTCTTGTGCCGGGACAGCTCGTGCAGGATGTCCGAGGCCGGGGTGATCGGGTACGAGCCCAGGAACAGCGGCAGGTCCGCCTGGCGGGAGGCGGCGATCAGGCCGTAGGCCAGGGCGAGGTTGCCGGAGATGTTGCGGTAGGTGCCCACCGGGAAGGCCTTGGCGGCCGGCGCGACCTCGTAGGAGACCGCGAAGTCCTCCGTGGTCTCACCGAAGTTCCAGCCCGCCCGGAACGCCGCGATGTTCGCCGCCATGATCTCGGGCTTCTTCGCGAACTTCGACTTCAGGAACTTCTCGGTGCCCTCGGTGGGCCGGTGGTACATCCACGACAGCAGGCCCAGCGCGAACATGTTCTTGCTGCGCTCGGCCTCCTTGCGGGAGAGGTCGAACTCCTTCAGCGCCTCCACGGTCAGCGTGGTCAGCGGCACGGGGTGGAGGTGGTAGCCGTCGAGCGAGCCGTCGTGCAGCGGGTCGCTGTCATAGCCGACCTTCTGCAGGGCGCGCTTGGTGAACTCGTCGGTGTTGACGATGATCTCGGCGCCGCGCGGCAGATCGCCCACGTTCGCCTTCAGGGCGGCCGGGTTCATCGCCACCAGGACGTTCGGCGCGTCCCCGGGGGTGAGGATGTCGTGGTCGGCGAAGTGGAGCTGGAAGGACGACACCCCGGGCAGCGTGCCGGCGGGGGCACGGATCTCGGCGGGGAAGTTGGGGAGCGTGGAGAGGTCGTTGCCGAAAGAAGCGGTCTCCGAGGTGAACCGGTCTCCGGTGAGCTGCATGCCGTCACCCGAGTCCCCCGCGAACCGGATGATCACCCGGTCCAGGCGCCGTACGTCCTTCGCGTCGCCCGGTTTGCGCTGCTCTCCCACGACGGTTCCGTCGGTCTGCTCCGCTGGGCTGCTGACCTGGCTGGTCACTGAACTGGACCTCCTTCGAGGCGGCTGTCCGGGGCCTGGTCGTCCCACGGACCATCCCAGGATCAACCCTACGTCGGTCAGGGGCGCCTTCCCGGGGCCAACCGCGGATTGGATGACATTTCGACAGCCGGTCGTGCTGGCTTCACATCATGTCCCGCATCGCTGAAGGGTCGCTCGTACCGCTTCCGCGCGTCTTGAGGGGGTTCCGCCACAGCGGGCCGTCTCAGGAGTTCAGGTAGGTGAGGACGGCCAGCACGCGCCGGTGGTCGCCGTCGCTCGGGGCCAGGCCGAGTTTCAGGAAGATGTTGCTGACGTGCTTCTCCACGGCGCCGTCACTGACCACGAGCTGCCGGGCGATCGCCGAGTTCGTCCGCCCTTCCGCCATCAGCCCGAGCACCTCGCGCTCCCGGGGGGTCAGCCCGGCCAGCACGTCCTGCTTGCGGCTGCGGCCCAGCAACTGCGCGACCACCTCCGGGTCCAGCGCCGTACCGCCCTCGGCCACCCGCACCACCGCGTCGACGAACTCCCGCACGTCCGCGACCCGGTCCTTGAGCAGATAACCCACGCCCCGGCTGGAACCGGCCAGCAGCTCGGTGGCGTAACGCTCCTCCACGTACTGCGACAGCACGAGCACCCCGAGCCCCGGGTGGACCCGGCGCAGCGTCACGGCCGCCCGGACGCCCTCGTCGGTGTGCGTCGGCGGCATCCGCACGTCCGCCACGACCACGTCCGGCAGCTCGCCCCGGCCGTCCAGGTCGGCGATGGTCTTCACCAGTGCGTCCGCGTCGCCGACGCCGGCCACGACGTCGTGCCCGCGGTCGGTCAGCAGCCGGGTCAGGCCCTCTCTGAGCAGCACCGAGTCCTCGGCGATGACCACCCGCACCCTGTCCTCCACGATCTTCCGGCCCCCCAGCACGATCCGTCACGGCGGCGTCCGCCCCGGCCGCCCGCCGTCCTACGGAAGACCAGCATTCCAGGCTTCGGGCCGCGGCGCCGCCGGACCAGGGGAAAGATCGGGGATCGGGAGCGTGGGTCGCAGGGCGTCGTCAGGGAAAGATCCGGGGGCGGACGGGGGTTTCGCGCACAGCCGTGTCGTGTCGCGCACAGCCGTGTCAGGGACCGGCCGGCACCGGATCCGGCCACGCCGGAACGGGCCGGCCATGCTGGTTCGTCCGTGCTGGTTCGTGCGAGCCGGCTTGTGCGTGCCGGTTCGTGCGTGCCGGTTCAGCCGCGCCAGGGCAGTTCCGCCGTCACCCGGGTGGGGCCGCCCGCCGGGGAGTCCACCACGAGGACGCCGTCCACCGCGTCCAGCCGGGCCGCGAGACCGGCCAGCCCGGAGCCCCGGGCGGGGTCGGCGCCGCCCCGGCCGTCGTCGCTCACCTGGAGCAGCAGCCGGTCGTCCGCCCGCCACACGTCGACCGAGGCGGACCGGGCCCCGCTGTGCTCGCTGACGTTGCGCAGCAGCTCGGAGACGGTGAAGTAGGCGATGCCCTCGATGGCCGGGGCCGGCCGGGCCGGCAGGTCGACCTCCACCCGGACCGGCACTGCGCAGCGGGAGGCGACCGCCGACAGCGCCGCGTCCAGACCGCGGTCGGTGAGCACGGCCGGGTGGATGCCCCGGGCCAGGTCGCGCAGCTCCTGCAGGGCCGTCTTCACCTCGCCGTGCGCCTCCTCCACCAGCCGCGCCGCCGCCCCCGGGTCATCCCGCAGCTTCTCCTTCGCCAGCCCCAGGTCCATGGCCAGACCGGCCAGCCGGGCCTGGGCGCCGTCGTGCAGGGCCCGCTCGATGCGGCGCAGATCGGCGGCGGCCGTGTCGACCACGACCCCCCGGTCCGACTCCAGCTCCACCACCCGCGCCGACAGCGGCGACGGCCCGAGCAGCCCGCGCACCAACAGACCGTCCACGGTCGTCAGGGCCCGCACCAGCCATGGGCAGACCAGTGTGAACGCCAGCCCGACCAGCGCGGCCAGCCCGATCTCGAAGGGGTTGTCCAGGTAGACGCTGTGGTGGTGGTCGCCGTACAGCTGGAGGCCGCCCTGACCGGCGTACACCGGGAACACCCAGAACCACAGCGGGTACGTCAGCAGCGACCAGCCGACGCTCCAGAAGGTCACCACCACCGAGAACGAGAACACCGCCCACGGGAACTGCACCAGCGCGTACAGCGCCTGCCGCCAGGAGGAGCCGCTCTTCAGCACCGCCCCCGTCCAGGCCAGCGGGCCCGGCTTGGGCGGACGCAGCGGCTCCGGGTCGGCCACCCGCAGGCCCAGCAGCGCCCGCGCCCGCGCCCGCTCCAGCACCCCGAACCCCCGGCAGCCGGCCAGCGCCGCCGCCAGCACCGGGATGCCGAGGAAGGTCACCAGCAGGCCCGCGCCGAGGGAGACCATCGTGACCGTCCAGCAGAACAGCACGATCGCCACCGGCAGGCTCAGCAGCACATACCCGAACTCCCGCCAGCTGCGCGCCTCGAACGGCGCCCGCAGTCCGGCCGGCAGCCGGTGCGGCCGCTCGCTGCGGTAGGCGTACCCGTGTCCGTACTCCGTCGCCATCGGTGTCGTCCCGTTCTCCTCGTCCACGCGGCGGTTCAGCCGTACGTCCAGGGTGGTCCGCCGCGCGCCGCCGGGACATGGAGGCCGTCGGCGTCTTGAGCGGGGGGTTTTCCCCACCCCCCGCGCCCGCGGCCGGCCCTGAGCCGCCAGGGCGGCTGCGCCCGGTCTACTCCTGCCGGTCCCGCCAGGGCAGCTCCGCCGTGATCACCGTCGGGCCGCCGGGCGGGGAGTCGACCACGAACAGGCCGTCCACCGCGCCCAGCCGCTCCGCCAGGCCCCGCATGCCGGTGCCCCCGTCGAGCCGGGCGCCGCCCCGGCCGTCGTCCCGCACCTGGAGCATCAGCCGGTCGTCCGCCCGCCAGGCTTCTACGGAGGCGGTCCGGGCCCCGCTGTGCTTGCTGACGTTCTGCAGCAGCTCGGAGACGGTGAAGTAGGCGATGCCCTCGATGGCCGCCGCAGGCCGGGCCGGCAGGTCCACGCTCACCTTCACCGGCACCGTGCAGCGGGAGGCGACCGCCGACAGCGCCGCGTCCAGACCGCGGTCGGTGAGGACCGCCGGGTGGATGCCCCGGGCCAGGTCGCGCAGCTCCTGGAGGGCCAGCTTCACCTCGCCGTGCGCCTCGTCCACCATCGCCGCCGCCGCGTCCGGGTCCTCCAGCAGCTTCTCCTTGGCCAGGCCCAGCCCCATGGCCAGGTTCACCAGTCGCGCCTGGGCGCCGTCGTGCAGGTCCCGCTCGATCCGGCGCAGGTCCGCCGCCGCCGTGTCCACCACGATCCCGCGGTCGGACTCCAGCTCGGCGATCCGGCGCTCCAGCTCGTCCGAGGGCGACAGCAGCCCGCGCACCATCGCCCGGTCCAGGTTCGCCATCAGCCGCGCCAGGTACGGCAGCACCGGCCACAGCACGAACAGCGAGGTCAGCACGGTGACGAAGGTGAGAATGCCCCACGGCAGGCGGATCACGTCGTACAGCAGCGTGCGCCAGCCCACCGGGTCCTTCAGCGCCGTCCACACCCGCTGCGCCGGTCCCCCGCTCCTGGCGAGCGGCAGCGGCGACGGCTCCTCCACCCGCACCCCGAGCAGCGCCCGGGCCCGGGCCCGCTCCGCCTTGCCCAGCTGGCGGGCGATCAGCAGGCACACCGCGAGCAGCGGCAGCCCGATCACGGTGAGGGTGAGGGTGCCGCCGACCACCACCACGGTGAACGCGTACGTGAAACCGATCACCGCCACCGGCAGGTTCAGCAGCAGGTGCGCGATCTCCTTCCAGGTGTGCGCGTCGTAGGCCGGCCGGGGCGGAGGCAGCCGGTGGGAGCCGGCGCGTCCGTCGTCTGCGTCGGGGCCACCGATCGGGGCGGCGGCGGGGCGGGGAGCGGTCATAGCGGTCAGCCTGCCGTGCCGGGCACCGTTCCCGCCATGTGGTACGCCGCCCTGCCCCTCCGGGGGAAATCCCCACCCCCGGCCCGCCCCGGCGTCTCACGCCGTGACGGGCCGCTTACCCGCTCTTTATCAGGGCCTAGACTCGCGTGCGTACAGATCCTCGAACCACGAGGCATCACCCAGTGCACTAATTCACCACGGTCACGAGGTCAGGGAGCGAGGGACGGACGGTGCGGGAGACGTTGGGGGACTCGGCGGCCGCCGCGGGGCACGTCGTCGCGGCCGGCTACTTCCGGTCCTACTCGGTGGTCGGGCTGCTCGCCCTCGTCGGCGTGCTGTTCGTCGCGGTCGCCTTCGGTGCCGGCCGCCTGCTGCGCCCGGTCGTCCCGACCCCGGAGAAACTGCTGACCTACGAGTGCGGTGTCGACCCCGTCGGCGAGGGCTGGGCCCACACCCAGGTCCGCTACTACGTCTACGCCTTCCTGTACGTGATCTTCGCGGTCGACTCGATCTTCCTGTTCCCCTGGGCGACGGTCTTCGCCGCCCCCGGCTACGGCGCGGCGACCCTGGTGGAGATGTTCGTCTTCCTCGGTTTCCTCGCCGTGGGCCTGCTGTACGCATACAAGAAGGGCGTCCTGGCATGGACGTGAACCCGGACCCCGTTCTCCTGCCCGAGCCCAAGCGGCTGGGGGCGCTGGCGCGGCTGGCGCCCGAGCCGATGAAGGTGGTCCTGAACTGGGGCCGCCGCTACTCGCTGTGGGTGTTCAACTTCGGCCTCGCCTGCTGCGCGATCGAGTTCATCGCCGCGTCGATGGCCCGGCACGACTTCATCCGGCTCGGCGTCATCCCCTTCGCACCGGGCCCCCGCCAGGCCGACCTGATGGTGGTCTCGGGCACCGTGACGGACAAGATGGCCCCGGCCGTCAAGCGCCTGTACGAGCAGATGCCCGAGCCGAAGTACGTCATCTCCTTCGGCGCGTGCTCCAACTGCGGCGGCCCCTACTGGGACTCCTACTCCGTCACCAAGGGCGTCGACCAGATCATCCCGGTGGACGTCTACGTCCCCGGCTGCCCGCCCCGCCCCGAGGCGCTGCTCCAGGGCATCCTCAAGCTCCAGGAGAAGATCGCCCGCGAGTCGCTCGGGGAGCGGTACGGCGACGGACCCGCCGGCCGGCCGTCCGCCGCGGCCCTGCAGAGCGGCCTGGTGCGGCCCCCGGCGCCGGCCGGTGAGGAGGGCCCGCGATGAGCACCGCCGCCGGCTGGCTGCCCGCCCCCGCCGAGGAACTCTTCGGCCCGGACGCCACGGCGGAGGAGTCGTACGACCTCCTGACCGTGGACGTACCGCCGTCCGCCTGGCTCACCGCCCTGGAGACGGCCCGTACGACCCTGGGCTGCACCTACTTCGACTGGCTGAGCGCGGTCGACGAACCGGGCACGGGCTTCCGGGTCGCCGCGCACGTCGTCGCCCTGCACCCGGTCCGCCGCCTCCTCGTCCGTACGACGGTCCCGCACGAGACCCCCGTCCTGCCCTCCGCCACCGGCGTCTACGCGGGCGCGGGCTGGCACGAGCGCGAGACCCACGAGATGTTCGGCGTCGTCTTCGAGGGCCACCCGGGCCTGGAGCACCTGCTCCTCCCCGAGAACTTCGAGGGCCACCCCCTCCGCAAGGACTTCGTCCTCGCCGCCCGGGTCGCCAAGGCGTGGCCGGGCGCCAAGGAGCCCGGCGAGTCCGAGCACGGCGGTCCCAAGCGCCGCCAGATGCTGCCGCCGGGCGTCCCCGACCCCAACGAATGGGGCCCTCTGAAGGGTCAGCTCCCCCCGGCCCCGGCCCGCCCGGCCAGGGCGGCGGCGCCCCGCGCGACAGGCGACCGCCCGGTACGCCGCACCCGCTCGGCCTCCGAGGGCTCGGCCAGCCAGACGGCCCAGCCGGGGTCTTCCTCCGGTGAGGCCGCCGCCTCGGGTGCGGAGCCGGGGGCGGGTGCGCCTGCTCGGCCGCGGCGGATGCGGAGCGCGAGCGAGGGTTCGGCGAGCCAGGTGGGCCAGCCGGGAGCTGCCGCTTCGGGTGTGGCGTCGGGTGCGGACGCGGGTGCGCCCGCTCGGCCGCGGCGGATGCGCAGCGCCAGTGAGGGTTCGGCGAGCCAGCAGGCGGCCCGGGCCGAGGACGCGGCGCCGCGCAAGGAGGCCGCGGCCGAGGGCGATGCCACGGGTGCGGCGGCGCAGGGACCGGCGGAAGGCCCGGCCGCCGAGGCATCGGTGGCCTACGAGCCCGGCCCCGCGCCCGCCTCGACGCGCCGCGCCCGCAGCGCCTCGGAGGGCTCGGCCTCCCAGCGCGCCCGCGCCCCGCGCAGCTCGGACGCCCCCTGGCACCACGCCCGCCCGGCCTTCGACGAGCCCGAACCGGCCCCCGAACCGGAGCCCCGCAAGGCGACCGAGCCGGAGCGGACCGGGATGCCGGAGCGGGCTTCGGAGCCGCAGCCGGAGTCACAGCGTGAGCCGACACAGCAGCGTGAGCCGGCACAGCAGCCTGAGCCGAAGTCGCAGCCTGAGCCGAAGTCGCAGCCTGAGCCGAAGTCGCGGCGTGAGCCGGGACCGCGGCCTGAGTCGGAAACGCGGCGTGCGCCAGCACCGCAACCGGCACCGGGCGAGGCCCCCTCAGCCGAGTCCGCCCCCGCCCCCGGCCACCCCCGCACCCCAGCCACCCCCGCCGACACCGACCCCGGCACCGATACCGATCCCGGCACCGACCCCACAGGAGGCCCGCAGTGAACGACGTGCTGGACGTCGCGCTGCGACTCCTCGTCGTGTTCGCCGTCTTCCTCACCTTCCCGCTGATCGTCGGCCAGACCGAGCACAAGGTGATGGCCCACATGCAGGGCCGCCTCGGCCCGATGTACGCGGGCGGATTCCACGGCTGGGCCCAGCTGATCGCCGACGGCGTGAAGTTCGCGCAGAAGGAGGACGTGGTCCCGGCGGGCGCCGACCGCCGGGTCTTCCAGCTCGCCCCCGCCGTGGCCC
The DNA here is from genome assembly GCF_016860525.1 of Streptomyces rubradiris. Classification (NCBI taxonomy): domain Bacteria; kingdom Bacillati; phylum Actinomycetota; class Actinomycetes; order Kitasatosporales; family Streptomycetaceae; genus Streptomyces; species Streptomyces rubradiris. Next base: position 3,438,978 of record NZ_BNEA01000015.1, on the reverse strand, counting down.
TGCTGCCGTACCTCCTCGTCCTGCTCGCCATCCCGATCGGCCCGGGCGAGGGCGCCGTCGGCCAGGTCATCGACGCCGGCGTGTTCTTCGTCCTCGCGGTGATGGGTGTCGGCGTGCTCGGCTCGCTGATGGCCGGCTGGGCCAGCGCCAACAAGTTCTCCCTGCTCGGCGGACTGCGCACGGCCGCCCAGCTGCTCTCCTACGAACTGCCGATGCTGCTGGCGGCGGCCTCGGTCGCGATGGCGGCCGGCACCGTCTCCCTGCCCGGCATCCTGCACGCCTTCCACTGGTGGTGGCTGCCGTGGCAGATCGTCGGCGCGATCGTCTTCTTCGTCGCCGGACTCGCCGAACTGCAACGCCCGCCGTTCGACATGCCGGTCGCCGACTCCGAGATCATCTTCGGCGCGTACACCGAGTACACCGGTCTGCGCTTCGCCCTGTTCCTGCTCGCCGAGTACGCGGGCATCGTCATCCTGTGCGGCCTGACCACCGTCCTCTTCCTCGGCGGCTGGCACGGCCCGTGGGGCGCCGACGGCCTCGGCTGGGTGTGGACCCTGCTGAAGACCGCGATCCTCGCCTTCCTCGTGATCTGGCTCCGCGTGACCTACCCGCGGCTGCGCGAGGACCAGCTCCAGAAGCTGTCCTGGACCCTCCTCGTCCCCCTCTCCCTCGCCCAGATCGCCCTCACCGGCATCGTCAAGGTGGTGATCTCCTAAATGGCCCCCATCCCCGGCTCCGGCCTCGCCAAGGGCCTGGCCGTCACCCTGCGCACGATGACGAGGAAGTCCGTCACCGAGCAGTACCCGGACGCCCTGCCCGAGCTGCCGCCCCGCACCCGCGGGGTGATCGGACTGTTCGAGGAGAACTGCACGGTCTGCATGCTGTGCGCCCGCGAGTGCCCGGACTGGTGCATCTACATCGACTCCCACAAGGAGACCGTCCCGCCCGCCGCCCCCGGCGGCCGGGAGCGCAGCCGCAACGTCCTCGACCGGTTCGCGATCGACTTCTCCCTGTGCATGTACTGCGGTATCTGCATCGAGGTCTGTCCTTTCGACGCGCTGTTCTGGTCCCCGGAGTTCGAGTACGCCGAGACCGACATCCGCGACCTCACCCACGAGCGGGACAAGCTCCGCGAGTGGATGTGGACCGTGCCGGCCCCGCCCGCCCTCGACCCCGGCGCCGAGGAACCCAAGGAGATCGCCGCGGCCCGCAAGACCGCCGAGAAGCTGGCCGCCGCGCAGGCGCAGCCGGGGGAGGGCACGTCATGACGCTCGCCCAGGCCCCGCACGGCTTCCTGTCCCCGACCGGCGTCGAGATCGCCTTCCTGCTCGTCGGCCTGGTCACCCTCGGCGCCGCGCTGGTCACCGTCACCACCCGGCAGCTGGTGCACGCCGCCCTGTGGCTGGTGGTCGGGCTCGGTGGCCTCGCCGTGGAGTACCTGCTGCTCACGGCCGAGTTCATCGCCTGGGTGCAGGTGCTGATCTACGTCGGCTCCGTCGTCGTCCTCCTGTTGTTCGGTCTGATGCTCACCAAGGCCCCCATCGGCCGCTCCCCGGACGCCGACTCCGGCAACCGCTGGGCCGCCCTGACCGTCGCGGTGGCCGCCGCCGTCGCCCTGGTCTGGGTGGTCGTGGACGCCTTCCGCGCCACCTGGATCGACTTGGACGGCCCGGCCGCCGGCACCACGAAGGTCACCGGCGCGAGCCTGTTCCGGCACTGGGTGCTGCCGTTCGAGGCCCTGTCCGTGCTGCTCCTCGCGGCACTGGTCGGCGCGATCGTGCTGTCCCGCAAGGCCAAGGCCGACGCCGTGCCCGCGGCCCCCGGGAAGGAAGGCGCCCGCTGATGCACCTCGCCTATCCCGCCGTACTCTCCGCCCTCCTGTTCTGCACCGGCCTGTACGGCGTCCTCGCCCGCCGCAACGCGATCCTGGTCCTGATGTCGGTCGAGCTGATGCTCAACGCCGTCAACCTCAACCTGGTCGCCTTCGACGTGTGGCTCAGCCGGACCGCGCGGGAGACCCTGCACTCCGGTCAGGCCCTGACCCTGTTCACCATCGCCATCGCCGCCGCCGAGATCGGCATCGGCCTGGCGATCGTGCTCGCGGTGTACCGCAACCGCGGCACCTCCGACATCGACAAGCTCCGCGACACCGCCGAGGGCCCCGACGCGGAAGGCCCCGACAGCGACCACCCCGCGGCCGAGAAGGCTGAGGCCACCGCGTGACCACGACCACCCTCGCCGTCCTCGTCCCCCTCCTGCCGTTCCTGGGCGCCGCGGCCGGCCTGCTGCTCGGCCGCACCGCCCCCGGATTCGTCCGCCCGCTCGCCGTGCTCCCGCCACTGGCCTCGCTGGTTTTGGCCGCGCTGGTCGCCGCGCGCCAGGGCGGCGGCACGGCCGTGGACGCCCACACCGAGCTGACGCCCACCGGGTCCGTGCCCATCGAGCTGGCCCTGCACATCGACGGTTTCGCCGCGCTCGTCGCCGTCCTGGTCACCTGCGTCGCGGCCTGCGTGCAGATCTACTCCACCGGCTATCTGCGCGACGACCCGCGCTACCCGTCGTACGCCGCGCTCGTCTCCCTGTTCACCTCCGCGATGCTCCTGGTCGTCTACTCCGGCGACCTCATGGTGCTGCTGGTCGGCTGGGAAGTGATGGGCATCTGCTCCTACTTCCTGGTCGGCCACTACTGGGAGACCCCCGAGGCCCGCGCCGCCTCCCTGAAGGCCTTCCTGGTCACCAAGCTCGGCGACGTGCCGTTCCTGATCGGCCTGTTCGCGCTGGCCGGCGACGCCGGGTCGTTCCGGCTCACCCGGATCCTCGGCGCCGTCACGAGCGGCGGCATCGACCACCCGACACCGGTGGCGCTGCTGCTGCTCGCGGGCGTTGCGGGCAAGTCGGCGCAGTTCCCGCTGCACACCTGGCTCCCGGACGCGATGGCGGGCCCGACGCCCGTCTCCGCGCTGATCCACGCCGCGACGATGGTCGCCGCCGGTGTCTACTTCATCGCCCGTCTCCTTCCGCTGTTCGAGGCATCCCGGGCCGCGATGGTGGTCCTCGCCGTCATGGCCGCCGTCACGATGACCGGCTCCGCCCTCGCCGCGCTCGCCCAGGACGACATCAAGCGCGTCCTCGCCTACTCGACCGTGGGCCAGCTCGGCTACATGACCGGCGCCCTCGCCGTCGGCGACCGCGGTGCCGCCGTCTTCCACCTCCTCGCGCACGGCGCCTTCAAGGCGCTGCTGTTCCTCGCGGCCGGCGTGGTCATCCACGCCGCCGGCACCAACTCGCTCGCCGCCATGTCCCGCATGCGGGGCCTGCGCGACCGCGTCCCGGACGCCTACTGGACGATGACCGTGGCGCTGCTCGCGCTCGCCGCGATCCCGCCGTTCAGCGGCTTCTTCTCCAAGGAGTCCGTCCTCGGCGCCGCCGAACACGTCACCCAGGGCCACACCGGGCACGCCCCCGGCGCGGCCGGCTGGATCGTGCTCGTCGCGGGCCTGCTCACCGCCCTGCTGACCGCCGCCTACGCCGCCCGGCTGTGGCTGCTCGCCTTCCGGGGCCGGGGCACCGAGGACCCGGACCTTCCCCAAGCTCTCAACTCCGTTCGAGCAGGGGAGACCCCGACACGCCAGCCGCTGTCGATGACCGTGGTGCTCTGGGTCCTCGCGATCCCCTCCCTCGCCCTCGGCGGGCTCGCCTACCGCGTCCTGCCCGACTGGTTCGACGGCCGCGACCTCACCCCGACCCTGCTCACCTCCATCCTCGGCACGGGCCTCGCCCTGGTCGGCGGGCTGCTCACCTACGGCGCCTGGCAGCGCACCACCGCGCTCGCCGCCCGCTCCCCGCTGGGCGCGGTCGCCGCCCACCCCGAGGCCGACGCCGGCCTGGTCGAGGCCGAGGCCATCGCCACCCACCGCCCGGCCTACGGCGACATCGCCTCCGCGCCCGACCCGGCGGACCCCGGACGGCTGCTGCTCGGCCCGCTGCACCGGCCCGCCGCGGCGGGCTTCCACCTGGACGCCGTGTACGCGGCGCTGTTCGTCCGCCCGGTGCGGGCAGGGGCGAGCCTGGTGCGGTTCCTGGACCGCGAGGTCGTCGACACCTACGTGCGCGGCGCCGCCGCCCTGCCCCGGCTGCTGGGGGCCGCCGTCCGGCGTGCGCAGACCGGCAATGTGCAGACCTATGTGAGCGCGCTGCTCGCCGGCACCGTCGTCCTGGCGGTCGCCGTCCTCCTCGTCGCCACGGGAGCGTGAGCAGGCGTGATCGATATCAACGAGTCCGTGATGCAGTTCCTTCTGGCATTCGTCGTCGTCGGCCCGCTCCTCGGCGCCGTGGCCGCGCTCCTCCCGGCCCCGCCCGGACTGAAGGGGAAGTCGCCCGAGCAGGCCGTGCTGCGGCACGGCGTGACCGTCACCGGCGCGATCCTCGCCGCCGCGATCGTCCTCGCGCTCGGCTTCGACCACGACCATCCGTCGAGGATGCAGGCCACGACCGACATCAGCTGGATTCCCGCGCTCGACGTGCGGATCCACCTCGGCACCGACGGCATCTCCCTCCCCCTCCTGGTCCTGACCGCGCTGCTGACCTTCCTCTGCGCGCTCTACTCCTACTTCAAGCCGCCGGCGGGCCCGGCCCCGAAGGCGTTCGTCGCACTCCTGCTGCTGCTGGAGTCCGGCACCCTCGCCACCTTCGCCGTGCTCGACCTGCTGCTGTTCTTCCTCGCGTTCGAGATGGTGCTCATCCCGATGTACTTCCTCATCGCCCGCTGGGGCGGTGCGGGCCGGACCCGGGCCGCGTGGAAGTTCATCCTGTTCACGCTGCTCGGTTCCGTGGTCATGCTGCTCGGCCTGCTCCTGATCGGGATCAAGGCGGGCACGTTCGACATGGTGGCACTCGCCACTGACAACGGCCGGTCGCTGACCACATCCGTGCAGGTCATCGCCGTTCTGGCGATCGGGATCGGGCTCGCGGTGAAGACGCCGATGTGGCCGCTGCACAGCTGGCTGCCCGACGCCCACACCGCCGCGCCGACCGTCGGCTCGGTCCTGCTGGCCGGCGTCCTGCTGAAGATGGGTACGTACGGGTTCGTCCGGATCGTCCTGCCGGTCGCGCCGGACGGCTTCCGCACCTTCGCGCCGTACCTCGCCGCGTTCGCCGTCGTCGGGATCGTCTACGGCTCCCTGGCCTGCCTCGCCCTCGCCCGGCAGGGCGCCAAGGGCGACCTCAAGCGGCTGATCGCCTACTCCTCCGTCGGCCACATGGGCTTCGTCCTGCTCGGCATCGCCAGCACCACCCCGACCGGCGTGAACGGCGCCCTGTTCGCCAACATCGCCCACGGCCTCATCACCGGCCTGCTGTTCTTCCTGGTCGGCGCGCTGAAGGACCGCACCGGCAGCACCGACCTGGACACCCTGGCCAAGGAGACGGGCGCCGCCCTGTACGGCAGGGCCCCGCGCCTCGGCGGTCTGCTCGCCTTCGCCGCGGTCGCCTCGCTCGGGCTGCCCGGACTCGCCGGGTTCTGGGGGGAGATGCTCGCCCTGTTCGGCTCCTTCCGGCCCGCCGCCGACCTGAGCCGGCCGGCCTTCCTCACCTTCATGGCGATCGGCGCGTTCGGCACCCTGCTCACCGCCGCGTACATGCTGATCGTGGTCCGCCGCGTCAGCATGGGCGGCGCGGACCGCGAGACGGCGAAGCTCGCCGACGTCCACGGCTACGAGCTCGCCGCCTGGACCCCGCTGGTCGTCCTCACCGTCCTCGCCGGACTGTGGCCGAAGGCCCTGCTCGGCCTGACCGACCCGGCCGTGCAGCAGCTCCTCGCAGGAGGCACCCGATGAGCGCCCAGCCGCTTGCCGAGTCGCTGGTCCAGTCCGTCGACTGGCTCGCGATCGCCCCGCCCACCCTCGCCGCCGTCGTCGCGCTCGCCGTCCTCGTCGCCGACCTGTTCGTGCCCGAGTCCCGCAAGGCCGTGCTCGGCTGGATCTCGGTCGCCGGGCTCGCCGCGGCGACCGCGCTGCTGCTGCCCCTCCTGAACGGCGACCGCGCCACCTTCTGCACCAGCGCCCCCGCGCGCGCGTGCAGCTACACCGCCGACCACTTCACCCTCGTCATCCAGTTCCTGGTGCTCGGCGGCGCCCTGCTCGCGGCGCTGCTGTCCGTCACCCACCTGGACGACGAGCGGCGGCGCGTCCCGGCGGGCGAGTTCTGGTTCCTGCTGCTGTCCTCCGCGGCCGGTGCCGCCCTGCTGCCCGCCTCCCGCGACCTGGCCACGCTGATCGTCGCCCTGGAGGTCGCCTCGCTGCCCGCGTTCGCCCTCGTGGGCATCCGGCACGGCGACAAGCGGTCCTCCGAGGCCGCGCTGAAGTTCTTCCTGTCCTCGGTCACCGCCACCGCGGTCAGCCTGATGGGCATCAGCTTCGTCTACGCCTCCACCGGCACCCTCCACCTCACCCAGGTCGCCGAGCGCCTGGCGCACGTCGACGGGCAGCTGCACACCCTCGCCCAGGCCGGTGTCGTACTGACCCTCGTCGGCTTCGCCTTCAAGACGGCCGCCGCGCCCTTCCACTTCTGGGTGCCCGACACCTACGTGGGCGCGCCCCTGCCCGTCGCCGCCTATCTGTCGGTCGTCGGCAAGGCGGTCGGCTTCTCCGGCCTGATCCTCGTCACCGTCGTCGGGTTCCCGTCGTACGCCGACGTCTGGGGGCCGGCGCTCGCCGTCCTGGCCGCCCTCACCATGACCGCCGGCAACGTCGCCGCCCTGCGCCAGCGGGCCACGCGCGCGTACAGCGCCGTACGGCTGCTCGCCTGGTCCTCCGTCGGCCAGGCCGGCTATCTGCTGGTGCCGATCGCCGCCGCCGGATACACCAAGGACGCCGAGCGGGCGATCGGCTCCACCGTCGCGTACGCCCTGATGTACGCCGCCGTGAACCTCGGCGCCTTCGCCGTGGCCGCCCTGGTGGGCCGCGGCCGGGCGCTGAACCGGATCGCCGACTACCGGGGCCTGTACGCCACCAACCCGCTCAGCGCGCTGCTGCTGGCCTTCTTCCTGCTGTGCCTGGCCGGGCTGCCGCCGGGCGTCATCGGCCTGTTCGCCAAGGTCACCGTGTTCTCGGCGGCCGTCGACGCGGGCCTGGGCTGGCTCGCCGTGGTCATGGCCGTCAACGTCGTGATCGCCCTCTTCTACTACCTCCAGTGGACGGCCCTGCTGTTCCGAGCCCCCGAGGGCGAGCCCGTCCGGCACCGGGCCCCGGCCCCCCTCACGGCCGCGCTCGCCCTGACCGGAGTCCTCGGCGTCGCCCTGTCCGGAGCGCCCCAGCTGGTCCTCCGTTTCGCGTCCGGCGGACTGTTCTAGGAGTCGGCACGCGCGCGCGGGGCACCCGTCGGACCCCGCGCGCGTACGGTCGAAAGGCCACGTCAACCGCCCCGCCGGGGCGGGCGGCCGCAGGTGCGCGGGAACTCGTGGGCCTCGCCCGGCGTTGTCCGAAGCGGGAGGGTCCACCGGATCGGAGTGATCCCCAGCAGCACGACTTGGAGGGCGCACCGTGCACCGCCGGCACAACGGGCTCAGGACGGCCGTACTCCTCGGAGGGCTGTCCGCGCTCATCATCGTCATCGGAGGCTTCTTCGGCCGCACCGGGCTGGTCGTCGCCGTCCTGGTCGCCCTGGGCACGAACGCGTACGCGTACTGGAACAGCGACAAGCTCGCGCTGCGCGCGATGCGTGCCCGCCCGGTCAGCGAGTTCGAGGCCCCGGCGCTGTACCGGATGGTGCGGGAGCTGTCCACGCAGGCCCGCCAGCCCATGCCCCGGCTGTACATCTCGCCGACGGAGGCCCCGAACGCCTTCGCCACCGGCCGCAATCCGCGCAATGCGGCCGTGTGCTGCACCGAGGGCATCCTGCGCCTGCTGGACGAGCGCGAGTTGCGCGGCGTCATCGGTCACGAGCTGAGCCACGTCTACAACCGGGACATCCTCATCTCCTCGGTCGCCGGCGCGCTCGCCTCCGTGATCATGTTCCTGGTGAACTTCGCCTGGCTGATCCCGGTCGGCCGCTCGGACGACGACGAGGGGCCCGGCCTGTTCGGCATGCTGCTGATCATGATCCTCGGCCCGCTCGCCGCCTCCCTGATCCAGCTGGCCATCAGCCGCTCCCGGGAGTACGAGGCGGACGCCTCCGGCGCCCAGCTCACCGGCGACCCGCTCGCCCTCGCCAGTGCCCTGCGCAAGCTGGAGACGGGCACCAAGCAGCTTCCGCTGCCTCCCGAGCCCCGGATCGAGACGGCGAGCCACATGATGATCGCCAACCCCTTCCGCCCGGGCCAGGGGATGTCCAAGATGTTCTCCACGCACCCGCCGATGACGGAGCGCATCGCCCGCCTCGAAAGGATGGCAGGACAACCGTGAAGACCATCCTGAACGTCATCTGGCTCGTCCTGTCCGGCTTCTGGCTGTTCCTCGGGTACCTCTTCGCCGGTGTCCTGCTGTGCGTCACGGTCATCGGCATCCCCTTCGGGATCGCCGCCTTCCGTATCGGCGCCTACGCCCTGTGGCCCTTCGGGCACACCACGGTCGAGCGGCGCGACGCGGGGGCGCCCTCCTGTGTGGGCAACGTGCTGTGGCTGGTCCTGGCCGGCTGGTGGCTGGCGCTCGCCCACATCGTGACCGGCGTCCTGCTGTGCGTCACGGTCATCGGCATCCCGTTCGGCATCGCCAACTTCAAACTGATCCCGGTCTCCCTGCTGCCGCTGGGCCGCGAGATCGTCCCCACCGACCGGCCGTTCGCCGCCCGCTGACCGCCGGCGAGCGGCCCGCGCCGGCGTCCGTACGTGTCGAACGCCGCATCCCGCCGAGCGCGGCAACCAGCGGACGGACCGCGGGCGTCTTCCTTCTCGACACGGCAGGAACACGCGCGCGTGCCGCGCACCGGTCCCACGGCGGTGAACCGGGGCACGGACGGCGCGGACACAGCGCGGGAGGGCAGGTTCACGGCATGGGCATCATCAGCTGGATCATCCTGGGACTGCTGGCCGGAGCCATCGCCAAGCTCCTGCTGCCGGGCCGCGACCCCGGCGGCTTCATCGGTACGACCCTCATCGGCATCGCGGGCGCGTTCATCGGCGGCTGGATCTCGGCGCGCTGGCTGGACCACCCGGTCAGCAAGCACTTCTACGACGGCGCGACCTGGGCGGCGGCCATCGGCGGCTCCCTGGTGCTGCTGATCGTCTACCGCATCCTGTTCGGCAACTCGCGGGACTGATCCGGCGACTCGCGCGACCGAGCGCGGCCGGAAGCGCTCCGGGCAGCGCGGAAGGGCGGGTGCCCCACGGCACCCGCCCTTTCCGCGTTCCGCGCGCCTAGCGGTAGTTCACGAACTGCAGCGCGAAATCGAAGTCCTTGCCCTTCAGGAGGGCGATCACGGTCTGGAGGTCGTCGCGGCTCTTGGAGCTGACGCGCAGTTCGTCACCCTGGACCTGCGCCTTGACGCCCTTCGGGCCCTCGTCGCGGATGATCTTCGCCACCTTCTTGGCGTTCTCCTGGGAGATGCCCTCCTGGATCGACGCGAAGATCTTGTACTCCTTGCCGGAGAGCTGCGGCTCGCCCGCCTCCAGCGCCTTCAGCGAGATGCCGCGCTTGATGAGCTTGGACTCGAAGACGTCGAGGACGGCCTTCACCCGGTCCTCGGAGTTCGCCTCCATGAGGATCTTGTCGCCGGACCACGAGATCGAAGCCCCCACGCCCTTGAAGTCGTAGCGCTGCGAGATCTCCTTGGCGGCCTGGTTGAGGGCGTTGTCGACCTCCTGCCGCTCGACCTTCGAGACGATGTCGAAACTGGAGTCGGCCATGTCCTGTGGCTCCTTGCATCGGGTTGCGGATGGGGTGGGTGCCGGCGGCGCGGCGGCGACCGCCGGGCCCGGTGGAGCACCGGGCCGCATCCGCACCAGCCTAGCCACCCCGCGCCCCCGCGTGCGGAGATCAACCAGGTGGCGAAGCACCCCCGCGCATCGGGTATTGTTTACGTCGTTGCCGGGGAACACCGCCGAAAGCGGGTTCGAAGCGGCAGCGATACCCGGCGGTGTGCCCGAGCGGCCAAAGGGAGCAGACTGTAAATCTGTCGGCTATGCCTACCCAGGTTCGAATCCTGGCGCCGCCACACGGGAACGATGGCCCCGTGACCTGCGTGAACAGCAGGTCACGGGGCCATCGTCGTACGCGGGTCAGGCCGGTGGGCCGGGGCGCAGGGCGAGCAGGGCGATGTCGTCGGTGGTGTCGCGGCCGAACCTGAGGATCAGCTCGTCGCAGAAGACGTCCAGCGGGGTCCGCGCCTGGGCGGCGGTGGACCGGCGGAGCCTGCTCATGGCCTCGTCCAGCGACTCACCGCGGCGTTCGATGAGGCCGTCCGTGAAGAACAGCAGCGTCGAGTGGGGCGGCAGCAGCTCCCAGGCGGACCGGCGGGGCAGCTGCGGGTCCATCCCGATCAGCAGGCCCCGGCCCCCGTCCAGGTACCGCGTCGCGCCCTCCCGGGTGGTCAGCAGGGGCGGCAGGTGGCCGGCCGAGGAGTAGTGCAGGTACGTCGTGTGGGCGTCGCTCTTGACCAGGCCGTACACGCAGGTGGCGGTGGACTGCGGGCTCAGGGTCTGGCTCGCCAGGTCCAGGCGGCGCAGGACCTCCTCGGGCGGTTCCTGCCGGTCGACGGCGATACCGCGCAGCATGTTGCGCAGGGTGCTCATGGCGACCGCGGCCTGGAGATCGTGACCGGACACGTCCCCGATGACCAGCACGATGTCACCGCCCGGCAGCGTGAAGGCGTCGTACCAGTCGCCGCCGACCTCGGCCGTGGTGCTGGACGGCACATAGCGGGCGGCCAGCTCCAGACGGTCGGCGCGGGGCAGCTCGGGCAGCAGCGCGCGCTGGAGGTGTTCGGCGTTGGAGCGGGCGTGCTGGTGCAGACGGGCGTTGTCCACCCCGAGCGCGACGGCGCGGACCAGCTCCGCGATCAAGGGCACGTCCTCCTTGGCGAACGGGTGCCCGGCATCGTTACGGACCATGGTCAGGGCGCCGAACACCGCGCGCTCGGCCCGCAGCGGAGCGACGACCGCGCTGCTCCCGCCCAGCCGCCGCACGAGGTCGTGCTGCCGGGCGTCCAGGGGGCTCGGCGGGTCGTCGGGCGGGGTGATGTCGGTGACCAGCAGCGGGCCGGCGCCGCGCACCACCCTGAGCAGCGAGCTCTGCGTGCCCCCGGACGCCGGCGGGAGCGTGCCGAGGTGGTTCCCGGACACCGGCACCTGGGGGTCGCGGTGCACGACACAGACCCGCTCCAGCCGCCCCTGCTCGTCGACCAGGTCCGCCACGCACCAGTCGGCCAGGCTCCGCGTCAGGACATGGCACACCCGGCGCAGCCGCTCGTCCGGATCGAGGGTGCTGGTCAGCGCCATGCCGGTGTCGGCGAACAAGGACAGCCACTCCGGCGCCGCCGCTTCCGTGCTCAGCGTCTTCGTCTTCTTGGTGCTGGTCGGCAGGTGCACCGGGCCAGGCACCGGCCGGGTGGCGGGCCGGCCGTCCCCGGGGCCGTCCGGCGGGACGGGGGGCGCCGTCGTCGTGGCGAGCTGGGCGACGAACACGGACCGCCCGTCGATCGCCTCCTGCGTCTGGATGGTGAGGCGGATCGGGACCACCCGGCCGTCCCGGTGCAGCGCGGGCACCGGTATCGGGCGGCCCAGGATGCGGGACTCCCCGGTGAGCAGCAGCGAGGTGAAGGCCGACACGTGGCGTCGGCGGAGGTGTTCGGGCATGAGCACGGTCAGCGGCCGGCCGACCAGGTCGTGCGCCGGCCAGCCCAGCAGACCCGACGCGGCGTCGTTCACCGCGACGATCCGGTTGGTGTCGTCGGCCGCGACGGTCGGCACGAGGGCCGCCTCCACCTCACTCGCGTCCCAGGGCGCCAGATCCGTCGGGTTGGCGCCCGGGGCGCCGGTGACCTGCGTCCACGAGGTGGGCTGTCCGCCGAGCAGCTGGCCGGCGATCTGGTCGAGCAGCCAGTGCCGGAAGGCCCGGATGTGCGGCAGGGGCGGCAGGGCCAGCAGGCTCTCCTGCTGTGCCGCGGTTTCGGCGGCGTCGAGGACCCGGCGCAGCGTCGCGATGCGGGGCGCCGCGTCCGCCGCGAACGCCACCCGCAGGGAGAGCGTCGAACTGTCGGGGGTCTCCTGCTCCACCGCCGCCGTCATGGACGCGCAGATCATGCTGCTCGTGTCCTGGGCGGCGGCGAGGTCCTCCGGCCGCACCCCGGCCCACAAGGCGCCGGACCGGGCGAGGAACAGTTCGCGCAGCAGCCCCTCCCACTGCTGCTGGGCCGCCCAGTAGAGGGCGTACGGTACGTCGTTCAGCGTCACGGTGACGGTCCGGCCGGGCGGCGCCACGGTCTCCCAGGCGGACGCCGGCGGCGCCGGTGCCTCGGGCCACACCTCGAACCAGACCGTCTTGCGGTCCTCCCCGCTGTGGACGCCATGGCTGGTGGCCAGCTCCTCGACCAGGGCCAGGCCCCTGCCGGTACAGGCGTACAGGTGGCGGACGTGCGGCACCAGCCCGTAGTCCGGGCGGTGATCGCTGACCCGCACATGGGCCTGGCCCTCGACGGTCCAGACCTCCACCTCGATCCCGGTGCGCGCGTGGACGACCGCGTTGGTCACCAGCTCGCCGGTCAGCAACTCGGCGGTGGCCACCACGTCCGGCACCAGACCGCCCAGCACCGACCGTACGAACCTCCGGGCCACCACGACGTTCTCCGGCGCGGGAGACAGGTGCCGTGCCGACGCCCCCGGAGGAATCGGGCTGCCCATACCGGCTGGGTGCCCAGAACCCCGCACATGAAGTCCGCCCGCCCGGGAAAAGGGTCGCCGGCCCCCTCCGGCGCCGCGTACGTTCGTGCGCATGGCCGACGACTGCTTCGCGCATCCACGTCTCGCCGCGCTCTACGACGCGCTCCACAACGGCCGGGCGGACCTCGACGCGTATCTGGGCATGGCGGAGGAGTTCGGGGCGCGCCGCGTGCTGGACATCGGCTGCGGGACCGGGGTGTTCGCCCTCCTCCTGGCCGGGCGCGGCATCGAGGTCGTCGGCGTCGACCCCGCCCGGGCCTCCCTGGACGTCGGCCGGGCCAAACCGGGTGGTGAGCGCGTCCGCTGGATCCACGGCGACGCGACCGGCCTCCCGCCGCTCCGGGCGGACCTGGCGACGATGACGGGGAACGTCGCCCAGGCCATCGTCGACCCGCACGCGTGGCGGGAGACGCTGCGGGGAGCCCGGGAAGCGCTGCGGCCCGGCGGACGGCTGGTCTTCGAGACCCGCGACCCGGCCCGGCGCGGCTGGGCGGAGTGGACCCGTGAGCGGTCGTACTCCGTGACGGAGGTCCCCGGCGCCGGAACGGTCGAGTACTGGGTCGAGCTGACCGAGGTGAGCGGGCCGCTGGTGACCTTCCGGCAGAGCTACGCCTTCGCGGCGGACGGACAGGTGCTCACCTCGGACTCCACGCTGCGCTTCCGGGAGCGGGCGGAGGCCGAGCGGGACCTGCTCGCCTGCGGCTACGTGGTGGAGGAGGTCCGCGACGCCCCCGACAGACCGGGAAGGGAACTCGTCTTCGTGGCCCGCCGCGCATGAACCCCAAAGCGCTCCCGGAGTCCTGGTTCCACCGCCGCCTTCAGGAGACAGCCGGCCGTCGGACGACCGGCCCGGGTGCGCGTCCGGGCGGTCCGGACGATGCTGGAGCCATGGCCGGGAAGCGTCCCATCATCGTGCACCTGCCGTCCCCGACCGGCGGTCGCCGGGTACGGGTCGACGGCGAGATCCTCGGACTCGCGCACAACGTGCGCGACTTGGTGGAGTTCCTGCGCCGGGCGGGGCTGGAGATCGAACCGGAGGAGGTCGCCGACTCGCCGCTGATCGACTGGCGCGGAGTGGGCCCCGACCGGTGGGAGGCGGAGACCCGGACCTGACCGCCCGGCCACACCCACCCGGCAGCCCCGGCCGTCCCATCCGGCAACCGCCCCTTCCGCCTTCCGCCACCGCCCGTACGCGACCTGACGGCCGGTCGAGATCCCGGCGCGCCGGCGGGCACACTGGCGGCATGTCCTCCCGACGCAGAACCTGCCCCGTGTGCCACCGCGACATCGCCGTCGTAGCCGGCCGCTTCGCGCGCCACGACCCGCCCGGGGCGCGGGCGAACGGCGACCTCGTCTCCTGCGCCGGCTCCCGGCGGCACGCGCAACTCGGCGCCGCCCAGCCCTCCTTGGACGGCTACGTCGTACCGGACTTCCCCGGCCAGCTGCCCCTTTTCTGAGTCCGCTCAGTTCCCTGCCACCGACTTGACCGCGACCGACACCGGCGTGGAACCGCTGATCAGCTCCAGCGTGAGACCGGCCGTCGCGGGGGTGTCCACCAGCTCCGCGAGGACGGTCGCGACGTCGTCCCGGGGGATCGAGCCGCGCCCGGTGCGCGCCTCCATGCGGACCAGCCCGGTGCCCGGATCGTCCGTCAGCGCGCCGGGGCGCAGGATCGTCCAGTCCAGCGCCTCCTGCCGGGTGATGTAGGCGTCGGCCTCGCCCTTGGCGCGCAGATACGCGTCGAAGACCTCGTCCCCCTGGTGCGCGGGGTCCGCGCCCATGGCGGACACCACCAGGAAGCGCCGTACGCGCGCGCGTACGGCCGCGTCCGCGAACAGCACCGCCGCGCCCCGGTCCACCGTGTCCTTGCGGGCCGCGCCGCTGCCCGGACCCGCGCCCGCCGCGAAGACCGCGGCGTCAGCGCCCTGCAGATGCGCCGCGACCTCCTCCAGCAGGGCCGACTCCAGGTCGAGCAGGACCGGTTCGGCCCCGGCCGCCCGCAGGTCGTCACCCTGCTCCGGGTTGCGGATGATCCCCGCCACCTCGTCACCGCGCGCGGAGAGCAGGCGCTCCAGCCGCAACGCGATCTGACCATGACCACCAGCGATGACAATGCGCATGAATCCGACCGTACGCCCGAAGGGCCACACCCGCCGCACGAGTCGACCGGCGTGACACCGGCCCCGCGCACGAGCGTGGCCACGCGCTCGCGTGCCCCCTGCCGGACCCCGCCCGGCCCCCCTGTCGGACCCACCCGGCGCCTCTGCCGGTCCCCACCCGGCGCCTCCTCAGGACAGCTCTCCGCGGCCCTGCCGGGGCAGTCCCGCTTCCCCCGTCCCCGTCGAGTGGCAGTACTCGCGTACCGCGCTCGTACGGGCCACCACGCGGCCCCGGTGGACCACGATCCTGCTGTAGGCGAGGGAGAGCGCCCCGGCCAGCCGGTCACCGCGTACGGCCAGCAACTCGGCCGGGAAGCCCGCCTCCACCCGCACATCCGGCAGGCCCAGCGCCGCACGGGCCGAGCCGGACACCGCGTCGTAGGCGTCCTCCGGGCGCAGACCGTGCACCGACGCGAGGAGGTACGCCGCCTCCAGAGGGTCGCCGCGGCCGACGGGGTTGGAGATGTCGCGCAGCGCCCCGCCGCCGGCCGTCACCCGTACCCCGGCCGCGCGCAGCAGCCGTACCGGTGCCGTGCCCCGCCGGCCGGCGCCGCCGCAGGTGCCCTGGGGCAGGCAGACCACCGTCACGCCGGCCGCCGCGAGCCGGTCGGCGGCGCGCGAGGCGACCTGGGCGGGCAGGCGCGCGAGAGCGGCGCACGGCCCGATCGTCACGCCGGGGCGCAGGCCCCCGGCCATGGCCGCGAGCCGGGCCAGCCGGGCCGGGTCGGCGGCGTCGGTGTGCAGGTCGACCGGACAGCCGTGTTCGGCGGCCACTTCCAGGACCGCCTCCACGTATCCGGTGGGATCCGGGTCGAGGTCGGGGCAGCCGCCCACCACCGAGGCGCCCATCTTCACCGCGTCCCGCAGCATCGCCAGCCCGTCGGCCCCGGCCGCCCCGGTCAGCAGCCGGGGCATCGCCACCGTCGTCAGCTCCGCCAGCCCCCGCAGCGACCGCCGGGCCCGCAGCACCGCGCCGAGCGCGCCGAGCCCCTGGACGTCGCCCACGCGCACGTGCGCGCGTACCGCCGTCGCGCCGAGCCCGAGGTACAGCAGGGCCGCCTGAGTCGCCCGGCGCTGGACGTCCTCGGGGGAGTACGACACCGGACCGGGGTGCTCGGCGGACAGCGCGGTGTCCCCGTGGGCGTGCGGTTCGGCCGGGGCCGGCAGCAGCAGATAGCCGCTCAGGTCCACGCGGGTGAGGCCCGTGCGGCGGTCCCGGCCCGGCGCGAGGCTGCCGGCCGTGCCCACCGCCTCGATGCGCCCGCCGCCGAGCCGTACGTCCACGGTCCGGCCGTCGGCCAGCCGCGCCCCGCACAGCAGCAGGCCGGCCGGGCCGGACGGCCCCGGGCCCCCCGGCGGGCCCGGCGGGTTCGAGGGCGGTTGCGGCTGCGGCTGGCTGTCGGGCATCGCGCTCCAGGGTCGGCGGGAGGGGCTCGGTCGGGCCGGCGTGAGGCGTGGGGCGCGTGCGTCGCCCCAAGATCACGCAGGGCGAGTCGAGCCTAGGCTCGCGAGCCGCGCGGATCTGGCAGGAGCGCAATAGTCGTACCGGTGTGGTCCGCCCTCTCCAGGCACCTCTCCGCCCTCTCCGGGCCACCTCGCGGAGGGCTGCCGGGCGGGCGGCGGGATACGGATTTGGGTGAACGGCGGCGGACCGTGTAATGTCTTCATCGCTCGCCCCAATAGCTCAGTCGGCAGAGCGTCTCCATGGTAAGGAGAAGGTCAACGGTTCGATTCCGTTTTGGGGCTCTGATGTGAGAGGTTCCCGTCGCAAGACGGGAGCTGATCTCATCAAAGCGGTGTAGCTCAGTCGGTAGAGCAAGCGGCTCATAATCGCTGTGTCACCGGTTCAAGTCCGGTCACCGCTACTGACAGTAGCCGATTGCGGGGTCGGTCCTTCGATCGGCTACTCTTTCTTGCGTTGAACCAGTCCATCCGTTCGTCTTAGGAGCACTCACGTGGCTGCCACCGACGTCCGCCCGAAGATCACGCTGGCCTGCGTGGAGTGCAAGGAGCGGAACTACATCACCAAGAAGAACCGGCGTAACAACCCGGACCGTCTTGAGATGAAGAAGCACTGCCCGCGTTGCAACGCGCACACCGCGCACCGCGAAACGCGATAAATCAGGCTCGTCCGTGAGGCCGTCCCCTTCCGAGGGGGCGGCCTCACGGCGTTTCCACGGCCCCTCCCGCATCGAGCCTCCCCCCACCGGTCCCCTGCGCATTCCGCGACCGGTTTCCGGCTAACTTGGGGCCATCACAGGAGAGATCAGGAGGTGCCGGGCCATGGCGCTCGACCAGTCCTTCGTGGGACGGACCTACCCGCCCACCGCGCCCTACGAGGTGGGCCGGGAGAAGATCCGTGAGTTCGCCGAAGCGGTGGGCGAGACCAATCCGGTGTACACCGATCCCGAGGCCGCCAAGGAATTCGGTCACCCCGATGTGATCGCCCCGCCCACCTTCGTGTTCTCCATCACTTTCCGGGCCGCCGGACAGGTCGTCCAGGACCCGCAGCTCGGCCTGGACTACAGCCGCGTGGTGCACGGCGACCAGAAGTTCGCCTACGCCCGCCCGGTGCGCGCCGGCGACCGGCTCACGGTCACCTCCACCATCGAGGCGGTCAAGACCCTCGCGGGCAACGACATCCTGGACATCCGCGGTGAGGTCCACGACGAGTCCGGCGAGCTCGTCGTGACCGCCTGGACCAAGCTCGTGGCCCGCGCGGCCGAGGAGGCGTGAGAATCCGATGACGGCGAAGATCGCGTACGACGAGGTCGAGGTCGGCACCGAGCTGCCGGCGCAGAGCTTCCCGGTGACACGCGCCACGCTGGTGCGCTACGCCGGTGCCTCCGGGGACTTCAACCCGATCCACTGGAACGAGAAGTTCGCCAAGGAGGTGGGCCTGCCGGACGTCATCGCGCACGGCATGTTCACCATGGCCGAGGCGATCCGCGTGGTCACGGACTGGACCGGGGACCCGGGGGCGGTCGTGGAGTACGGCTGCCGCTTCACCCGGCCCGTCGTCGTCCCGAACGACGACCAGGGCGCGCTGATCGAGGTCAGCGGCAAGGTCGCGGCCAAGCTGGACGACCACACCGTCCGGGTGGACCTCACGGCGACGAGCGCCGGCCAGAAGGTGCTGGGCATGTCCCGGGCGGTCGTACGCCTGGCCTGACGGAGCCGGAGCCGATGTAAGGGGCGCCCTCTCTTGAGGGACGCCCCTTACGCATCGCTGGGACGCCCCTTACCCGCCGGTCCGCCTCCGCGGCTTCGCCGATGTGCGGCAACGGGCACGCGCGCGTGCGTGGCGTTCCCGAGGGCAGGTGCTCCCCGCCTGCCCGGACCCCTCGGTGACGTCTCGTACGCTTGGCCCCGTGCAGGTACTCCACGACGCCCCCCTTGCCCCGCTGACCACCTTCCGGCTCGGCGGCCCCGCGACCCGGCTGGTCACGGCCGGCACCGACGCCGAGGTGATCGCCGCGGTGCGCGAGGCCGACGACAGCGGCACGCCACTGCTGGTCATCGGTGGCGGCTCGAACCTGGTCATCGGCGACAAGGGGTTCGACGGCACCGCGCTGCGCATCGCCACGCGCGGGTTCGAACTGCGCGGCAACACCCTGGAGCTGGCGGCCGGCGAGGTGTGGAGCGACGCCGTCGCCCGCACCGTGGAGGCCGGGCTCGCCGGGATCGAGTGCCTGGCCGGCATCCCCGGCTCCGCGGGCGCCACCCCGATCCAGAACGTGGGCGCCTACGGCCAGGAGGTCTCCTCGACGATCACGGAGGTGATCGCGTACGACCGCAGGGCCGGCCGGACCGTCACCCTGGCGAACGAGGAGTGCGCCTTCTCGTACCGCCACAGCCGTTTCAAGGCCGACCCTGACCGCTATGTCGTGCTCCGGGTCCGTTTCGGCCTGGAGGACGCGGACGGGCTGTCCGCGCCGCTGAAGTACGCCGAGACCGCCCGCGCGCTCGGCGTGGCGACCGGCGACCGGGTGCCGCTCGCCGACGCCCGCGAGACCGTGCTGAAGCTGCGCGCCGGGAAGGGCATGGTGCTGGACCCCGAGGACCACGACACCTGGTCCGCCGGTTCCTTCTTCACCAACCCGATCCTCACCGACGAGCAGTTCGCCGCCTTCCACGCGCGCGTGCGCGAGCGGCTGGGCGAGGGCGCCGAACCGCCCGCCTACCCGGCGGGGGAGGGCCGTACGAAGACCTCCGCGGCCTGGCTGATCGACAAGGCGGGCTTCACCAAGGGCTACGGCACCGGCCCCGCCCGCATCTCCACCAAGCACACCCTCGCCCTGACCAACCGCGGCGGGGCCA
Organism: Streptomyces rubradiris; assembly: GCF_016860525.1. Classification (NCBI taxonomy): domain Bacteria; kingdom Bacillati; phylum Actinomycetota; class Actinomycetes; order Kitasatosporales; family Streptomycetaceae; genus Streptomyces; species Streptomyces rubradiris. Next base: position 3,419,631 of record NZ_BNEA01000015.1, on the reverse strand, counting down.
CCACACAGGACCTGCTCGCCTTGGCCCGCGAGGTGGTCGACGGGGTCCGCGCGGCCTTCGGCGTCACGCTCGTCAACGAGCCGGTGACCGTCGGCGTGAGCCTGTAGGGACAAGACCGGCGGGAGCCGCCGGGCCGGCTCAGTAGGCCACTCCCACGCCCTGCCGCACGGTCTCCTTGGCGTCGATCATCGACAGCATCGCGTGCGCGACGTCCGCGCGCGCGAGGAAGCGGCCCTTGACGGGGCTGCCGCCGACGACCGTGCGGTAGCGGCCGGTGAGCGGCTTGTCCTGGAGCCGCGGCGGCCGTACGCACGTGAAGTCGGTGCCGCCGCGGGACAGGTCGGCCTCCATCTCGCGCAGATCGGCGTAGACGTCCCTCAGGACCGCCGACACGATGCCCCGCACCGCGCGGTCCAGGGGGCCGTCGCCCTCGGGTGCCGGGCCGACCGGGGCGGCACTGACCACCAGCAGCCGGCGCACCCCCTCCGCCTCCATGGCGCGGACGATCGTACGGGTCAGCCGGGCGGTCACCCCGTCGGCCCTGCGGCCGCGCGGTCCCAGGCCGGACAGGACGGCACGGCGGCCCCGGACCGCGGCGCGCAGCTCCTCCGGGTCGTCCAGGCCGCTGCGGACGACCTCCAGGCGGTCCCCGGACACCGGGAGCCGGGCCGGGTCCCGTACGACCGCCGTGACCTCGTGACCGGCGTCCAGGGCCTGGCGGACCAGCTCGCGGCCGGTCCCGCCGGTGGCACCGAAAACAGTGAGTTTCATGGTGTTCCCCGATTCCCGTGCGCGTATCCCAGGGGTGAGTGAGTGCTCACTTACCTGCGTGGCTCCTAGAGTGAGTAATCACCCACCCGCCCGTCAAGGCCGATTAGGAGTTCCATGGAGCCCGTGGAGACGAAGCCCGCGCGTGTGCGCATCCTCGACGCCGCCCACGAGTTGATGCTCACCGTCGGACTCGCCCGCGCCACCACCAAGGAGATCGCCCGCGCGGCCGGCTGCTCCGAAGCGGCCCTCTACAAGCACTTCGACAGCAAGGAAGAGCTCTTCGTACGGGTCCTCACCGAGCGGCTGCCCCGGCTCACCCCGCTGCTCGACAGCCTCGCCGCCGCACCGGGACGGGCCACCCTGGAAGAGAACCTCACCGGGATCGCCCGCCAGGCCGCGCTCTTCTACGAGCAGAGCTTCCCGATCGCCGCCTCCCTGTACGCCGAGACCCAGCTCAAACGGCGCCACGACGACACCTTGCGCGCCCTCGGCTCCGGCCCGCACATGCCCATCCAGGGCGTGGACGCCTACCTGCGCGCCGAACAGGCCGCCGGCCGGGTCCGCGCCGACGCCGACACCTACGCCGCCGCCTCGCTCCTCCTGGGCGCCTGCGCCCAGCGGGCCTTCGCCTACGACGCCACCGAGACCGGCCGACGGCCACCGGTGGACGAGTTCGCCGCCCGCCTCGCCCGGACCCTCCTCGGCGGCATCCGCGCCCCGCAGGAGCCCGCCGGGTGACCCCGGGCCCCGTCAGGCGGTCCGGACAGCCGGACGGGTCAGCCAGTCGTCCACGCCCGCCAGCAGCCGCGCCTTGACCTCCTCGGGCGCGGCCGAGCCCCGCACCGACTGCCGGGCCAGCTCGGCGAGCTCCGCGTCCGAGAAGCCGTGGGCGTGCCGGGCGATCTCGTACTGAGCGGCCAGCCGCGAGCCGAACAGCAGCGGGTCGTCCGCGCCCAGCGCCATCGGCACGCCCGCCTCGAAGAGGGTGCGCAGCGGGACGTCCTGCGGCTTCTCGTACACGCCGAGCGCCACGTTCGAGGCCGGGCACACCTCGCAGGTCACGCCCCGGTCGGCCAGCCGCTTCAGCAGCCGCGGGTCCTCGGCGGCCCGCACCCCGTGCCCGATCCGCGTGGCGTGCAGGTCGTCCAGGCAGTCCCGGACCGACGCCGGGCCGGACAGCTCGCCGCCGTGCGGGGCCGACAGCAGGCCGCCCTCGCGCGCGATGTGGAAGGCCCGGTCGAAGTCCCGCGCCAGGCCCCGCCGCTCGTCGTTGGAGAGCCCGAAGCCGACCACGCCCCGGTCCGCGTAGCGCACCGCCAGCCGGGCCAGTGTGCGCGCGTCCAGCGGGTGCTTCATGCGGTTCGCGGCGACCAGGACGCGCATGCCGAGGCCGGTCTCCCGGGACGTGGTCTCGACCGCGTCCAGGATGACCTCCAGGGCCGGGATCAGACCGCCCAGCCGGGGGGCGTACGACGTCGGGTCCACCTGGATCTCCAGCCAGCCCGAGCCGTCCCTCAGGTCCTCCTGCGCGGCCTCCCGGACCAGGCGCTGGATGTCCTCCGGGGCGCGCAGGCAGGAGCGGGCGGCGTCGTACAGCCGCTGGAAGCGGAACCAGCCCCGCTCGTCCGTGGCGCGCAGCCGGGGCGGGTCCCCGCTGACCAGGGCGTCCCTCAGCGTGTCGGGCAGCCGTACGCCGTACTTGTCGGCCAGCTCCAGCACGGTCCCTGGTCGCATCGACCCGGTGAAGTGCAGGTGCAGATGGGCTTTCGGCAGCTCAGAGAGATCACGTACACGCTCCATTCCCAGATCCTGCCGTACGTCACCGCCTTCCCGGTAGCCGTTTCACCGTAGGTGGGCTTGCCCGTACACACGAACGGGCCGCCTCCCTACGGGGAGACGGCCCGCACGCGCGCGTGGCGGCCGGGAACTAGTCCCGCGCCTCCGCCAGCAGCTTCTGGACGCGGCTCACGCCCTCGACGAGGTCCTCGTCGCCGAGCGCGTACGACAGCCGCAGGTAGCCCGGCGTGCCGAAGGCCTCGCCCGGGACGACCGCGACCTCGGCCTCCTCCAGGATCAGCGCGGCCAGCTCGACGGTGTCCTGCGGGCGCTTGCCGCGGATCTCCTTGCCGAGCAGCGCCTTGACCGAGGGGTAGGCGTAGAACGCGCCCTCGGGCTCCGGGCAGACCACGCCGTCGATCTCGTTGAGCATCCGCACGATGGTCTTGCGGCGCCGGTCGAACGCCTCGCGCATCTTCGCCACGGCCTCCAGGCCGCCCGAGACGGCGGCCAGGGCGGCCGCCTGGGCCACGTTGGAGACGTTGGAGGTGGCGTGCGACTGGAGGTTCGTCGCGGCCTTGACGACGTCCTTCGGGCCGATGACCCAGCCCACGCGCCAGCCGGTCATGGCGTACGTCTTCGCCACGCCGTTGACCACGACGCACTTGTCGCGCAGCTCGGGCAGGAGCGCCGGCAGGGACACCGCGGCGGCGTCGCCGTAGACCAGGTGCTCGTAGATCTCGTCGGTGAGCACCCACAGGCCGTGCTCAAGGGCCCAGCGGCCGATCGCCTCGGTCTCGGCCTCGGAGTACACCGCGCCGGTCGGGTTGGACGGGGAGACGAAGAGGACGACCTTCGTCCGCTCCGTGCGCGCCGCCTCCAGCTGCTCCACCGAGACCCGGTAGCCGGTGGTCTCGTCCGCGACGACCTCCACCGGGACACCGCCGGCCAGGCGGATGGACTCCGGGTACGTCGTCCAGTACGGCGCCGGGACGATGACCTCGTCGCCCGGGTCGAGGATCGCGGCGAAGGCCTCGTAGATGGCCTGCTTGCCGCCGTTGGTGACCAGGATCTGGGAGACGTCGGGCTCCCAGCCGGAGTCGCGCAGCGTCTTGGCGGCGATCGCGGCCTTCAGCTCGGGCAGGCCGCCGGCCGGGGTGTAGCGGTGGAACTTGGGGTTCTTGCAGGCCTCGACGGCCGCCTCGACGATGTAGTCCGGGGTCGGGAAGTCGGGCTCACCGGCGCCGAAGCCGATCACCGGACGCCCGGCGGCCTTCAGGGCCTTGGCCTTGGCGTCCACGGCGAGGGTGGCGGACTCGGAGATCGCGCCGACGCGGGCGGAGACCCGGCGCTCGGTGGGAGGGATTGCAGCGCTCATGCGGCCCATCGTTCCAGACCGGAAACGCCCCCGGCACACGGGTTTCACAGACTGGGCAGCCGGGGACCGAGGGGCGAACAGGGGTCCGGATCCGGCCCCCGGCCAGGACGATCTTCCGTTCCGGGATCCCGACGGGCGCTTTCTGTTCGACGCCGGGCCCCGGACCACGTACACTCTCACCTCGTTGGCCTCTCGACGGCCGCCGCCGAGCCGGTGCACATCGGGCACCCGGTCGGATGCGGTACGTTGGGGGACACACAAAGGGTCGTAGCTCAATTGGTAGAGCACCGGTCTCCAAAACCGGCGGTTGGGGGTTCAAGTCCCTCCGGCCCTGCTACACACACCGCCAGGATGTGTGCGCATGTACGTACAGCAATGCACCGCCGTGCGGCTCAGAAACCGGGCGCGGCACGGCCACGACCCGGGATCAGGTGAGGACTATGACGGACGCCGTAGGCTCCATCGACACGCCTGATGCCCGGGACGAGGTGCCCGAGTCCAAGAAGGCCCGCAAGGGCGGTAAGCGCGCCAAGAAGGGCCCGCTGAAGCGCCTCGCCACCTTCTACCGCCAGATCATCGCGGAGCTCCGCAAGGTCGTCTGGCCGACGCGCAACCAGCTGACTTCGTACACCACCGTGGTGATCTTCTTCGTCGTCATCATGATCGCTCTGGTGACCGTGATTGACTATGGGCTCGACCACGCGGCCAAGTACGTCTTCGGCTGAGCCAAAAGCGAAGGGCGCCGTGGTACCGGCGCCCCTTTTCGCATGTTCCACCCCTATGTATCCAGGAAGAAGCAGCCATCGTGTCTGACCCGAACCTGAACGACGACGCCACTGAGCCCCGCGGGCTGGCTGCCGAGACGGTGGACGACGAGCTCGACATCGTCGAGGGCGCGGACGACCAGGACGAGTTCGAGGCTGCCGAGGCCGAGGCGGGGGAGCCGGCCGAGGAGGCCGCCGTGCACGCCGAGGACGCCGAGGACGACGACGTCTCCGAGGACGAGGGCGACGAGGCCGCCGAGGAAGCCGTCGCCGAGACCGCCGCCCCGGTCGACCCGGTCCAGGCCCTGCGCGAGGAACTGCGCACCCTGCCCGGCGAGTGGTACGTCATCCACACCTACGCCGGTTACGAGAACCGCGTGAAGACCAACCTGGAGCAGCGCGCCGTCTCGCTGAACGTCGAGGACTACATCTTCCAGGCCGAGGTGCCGCAGGAGGAGGTCGTCCAGATCAAGAACGGCGACCGCAAGACGATCAAGCAGAACAAGCTGCCGGGTTACGTCCTGGTCCGCATGGACCTGACGAACGAGTCCTGGGGCGTCGTCCGCAACACCCCGGGCGTCACCGGCTTCGTCGGCAACGCCTACGACCCCTACCCGCTGACCCTGGACGAGATCGTCAAGATGCTCGCCCCGGAGGCCGAGGAGAAGGCCGCCCGCGAGGCCGCCGAGGCCGAGGGCAAGCCCGCCCCGCAGCGCAAGGTCGAGGTCCAGGTGCTGGACTTCGAGGTCGGCGACTCGGTCACCGTCACCGACGGCCCGTTCGCCACGCTCCAGGCGACCATCAACGAGATCAACCCCGACTCCAAGAAGGTCAAGGGCCTGGTCGAGATCTTCGGCCGGGAGACCCCGGTCGAGCTGTCCTTCGACCAGATCCAGAAGAACTGAGCACACTCCCCGGAAGCGCCCCGCCGGTGACCACCGGACCGGGGCGCTTCCGCCGTGTCCGGCCCGCCCTCGTCGCCGCGGCCGTGCTGGTGCCGCTGGTCTGGCTGTACGCCGTCTGCGTGCCGGCGGCCCGGCAGCGCACCGGACTGCGTGGCGCCGAGCCGGTCGCGGCCACCTTCCACGACGGGGCCTGCCTCCTCGGCCGCTGCGCGGTGACGTACTCCGTCGCGGGGGAGCGGGTGACGGCCGCCCTGCCGGCCGGTACGCGCGCGTGGGGCCACACCGAGGGTGACGCGGTGTCCGTGCGCGCCGCGCCCGGCGAGCCGGAGCGGGTGGCGCTCGCGGACGACACCGGGCGCGGGGCCGTCGCCGCGCTGCTCGCCGTGCCCGTGGGCGCCAGCTTGCTCGCGTTGCTCGCCGCGGCCGTGCACGTGCTGCGCGACCAGCGCCCCGAGGAATCCGCGCAGGGTGCCTGACCTGGGGGATTTCTTGTCTCGTGGGGACAGCGGCTATCGTTGTGCGGTATGCCATCTGCGGGATCATGCAACGGCATGGATCCGCCAGTCGCAGACGGCCATCAACCTCTCAGTAAGGACCCGGAGAGAGCATGCCTCCCAAGAAGAAGAAGGTCACGGGGCTCATCAAGCTCCAGATCCAGGCCGGCGCCGCCAACCCGGCCCCGCCGGTCGGCCCGGCGCTGGGCCAGCACGGCGTCAACATCATGGAGTTCTGCAAGGCCTACAACGCCGCGACCGAGTCGCAGCGCGGTTGGGTCATCCCGGTGGAGATCACGGTCTACGAGGACCGTTCCTTCACCTTCGTCACCAAGACGCCGCCGGCCGCGAAGATGATCCTCAAGGCCGCGGGCATCGAGAAGGGCTCCGGCGAGCCGCACAAGACCAAGGTCGCCAAGATCACCGAGGCGCAGGTCCGCGAGATCGCCCAGACCAAGATGCCCGACCTGAACGCGAACGACCTGGACGCCGCCGCGAAGATCATCGCCGGTACCGCGCGTTCCATGGGCGTCACGGTCGAGGGCTGAACCCCACCTTCGTAGCAGTCATGCGGCTGCCTGCATTTCGCGGCCGCACGTGGCAGGGCCTGCTCGGCCCAGGGACCACGACTCCTTTCAGAACACACAGGAGCAAGTTGTGAGCAAGCGCAGCAAGGCTCTCCGCGCTGCGGACGCCAAGGTCGACCGGGAGAAGCTGTACGCCCCGCTCGAGGCCGTCCGTCTCGCCAAGGAGACCTCCACGACCAAGTTCGACGCCACCGTCGAGGTCGCCTTCCGTCTGGGTGTCGACCCGCGCAAGGCCGACCAGATGGTCCGTGGCACCGTGAACCTTCCGCACGGCACCGGTAAGACCGCCCGGGTCCTGGTCTTCGCGACCGGCGACCGTGCCGAGGCCGCGCGTGCCGCGGGCGCCGACATCGTCGGTGCCGACGAGCTGATCGACGAGGTCGCGAAGGGCCGTCTGGACTTCGACGCCGTCGTCGCCACCCCGGACCTCATGGGCAAGGTCGGCCGCCTCGGCCGCGTCCTCGGCCCGCGTGGTCTGATGCCGAACCCGAAGACCGGCACCGTCACCCCCGACGTGGCCAAGGCCGTCACCGACATCAAGGGCGGCAAGATCGAGTTCCGCGTCGACAAGCACTCGAACCTGCACTTCATCATCGGCAAGGCGTCCTTCGACGACTCCAAGCTGGTGGAGAACTACGGCGCCGCGCTGGAGGAGATCCTCCGTCTGAAGCCGTCCGCCGCCAAGGGTCGCTACATCAAGAAGGCCGCCATCACCACCACGATGGGCCCCGGCATCCCGGTCGACCCGAACCGCACCCGCAACCTCCTCGTCGAGGAGGACCCGGCCGCCGTCTGAGCCCCGGCTCAGCGCGGTAGCCGCGTCAGGGACGCGTGAACGAAAAGGGCGGGCCCTGGAACCTCTCCGGTTCCGGGCCCGTCCTTTCTGTGTACGTCCTTTCGAAGGACTGTCAGTGGCCTGGGCTACGGTGCAGGCACAGGACACACAACAGGGGTGGGAGCAGATGAAGAGCACGACCGTGCGCCGGGCGACCCTTTCCATCGCGGTGGTGGCCGCGCTGACCGGAGTGGCCGCCTGCGGCTCCTCCGACTCCGGCAAGGGCGACGACAAGGCTGCCGGCAAGGGCGCAGACAAGGGCGCGATACACCTCAGCCCGATCGCCGCGCTGCGGTCCGTGGAGAAGTCCACCGACCAGGCCGACTCGGCTAAGGTGCGCTCCACGACGTCCCTCGGCGACGTCATGTCGATGACCGCGAACGGCGCGCTGACCTGGAGCGACGGTCTCAAGGGCAACCTGACCATCACCTACACCGGTGGCCAGATGGCCGAGCTGATGAAGAAGGCCGGCAACCAGTCGATGGAGGCCCGCTATCTGCAGGACGCCTACTACGCGCACATGAGCGAGGCGTACGCCCAGCAGGCGGGCGGCGGCAAGCACTGGATCAAGTACTCCTACGACGACCTCGCCAAGTTCGGCGGCCCGTCCGGGTCGTACATGAAGGACCAGCTCCAGAACGCCACGCCGAACCAGTCCGTGAAGATGCTGCTGGCCTCCGGCGACGTGAAGAAGGTCGGCGAGGAGAAGGTCTCCGGCGTTCAGACGACGCACTACTCCGGCAAGGTCGATGTCGCCGACCTCGCCGACAAGACCAGCAACCTCGGCGCCGACCAGATGGCGGCCCTGAAGAAGCAGCTCAGCCAGGCCGGCATCACCACGGAGACCATCGACGTCTGGGTCGACGACCAGGACCTCCTGATCAAGAAGACCGAGAAGGCCACCACCGCCAACGGCACGCTGAACAACACGACGTTCTACTCCGACTACGGCGTGAAGGTCAGCGCCGAGGCCCCGCCGGCCGACGACACCAAGGACTTCGGCGAGATGATGAAGTCCGGCGGCATGGCCACGGGCGGGACGGGCACGGCCTCCTGAGCCCGAGGCCGGCCCTGAGCCGGCCGGGCACCTCCCCAGGCACCATCCGGAGCCTCGGAGCCCGCCCCACGGCCACACAGCGCCCTGCGCCACGCTGGTGGGCTCTGGAGGAGCGCTGCCCCGGCCCCGGCGCTCACCCGCCCGCGGGGAGCCCTTGCCGGGGCCGCCCAGGCCCCACGGGACCCGCGCCGGGGCTCACGGCCGCGCCACGGGACCCGCGGCGCGCCGGGGCTCACCGGCCGCGCCACGGGACCCGCGTCGGCTCACCGACCGCCTCCGGGGCCGGAGGGGCCGCTCTGCCCTCTGGCCCCCGCCCACCGCCCCGGGGCCGGCCCTGGCCGGCCGCCCTGTCCCCACCGCAGCCACCCCCGAACGGCCCGATTTGCTCCGTGGCGTTCCGGTCCCGTACTCTCTCGGAGAAGCCAAAGACCGCTGGTCGTTGCCGTGCGCTCGTGTGAGGGTGCGGTGGCCGAAGGATCCGCTGAAAAGTGGACGACCCGCGCAGGTGACAGTGGAAGTACTCCCGGAGTGCCCGCCGAGCGCGTGCAAGATCCGGTCGAGTCCGCCCCGTGCGCCTGCGCCGGGGCGTTTCGTTTTCCCCAGTCCTCCTTCGGGTCCGCGCGGTCCGAATCACCCGGAAGGAGGCCGAGGCTCTATGGCGAGGCCCGACAAGGCTGCCGCGGTTGCGGAGCTGACGGACAAGTTCCGCAGCTCCAACGCCGCCGTGCTGACCGAGTACCGCGGTCTCACCGTGGCGCAGCTCAAGACGCTGCGCCGGTCGCTCGGTGAGAACGCCCAGTACGCCGTGGTGAAGAACACGCTGACCAAGATTGCGGCCAAGGAGGCCGGGATCACGCTGGAGGACCAGCTCTTCGCTGGCCCGACGGCCGTCGCCTTCGTCACCGGTGACCCGGTGGAGTCGGCGAAGGGTCTGCGTGACTTCGCCAAGGAGAACCCGAATCTCGTCATCAAGGGCGGTGTCCTTGACGGCAAGGCGCTGTCCGCCGACGAGATCAAGAAGCTTGCGGACCTCGAGTCCCGCGAGGTTCTGCTCAGCAAGCTGGCCGGTGCCTTCAAGGCGAAGCAGTCCCAGGCTGCCTCCGTCTTCCAGGCGCTGCCGTCGAAGCTCGTCCGCACCGTGGACGCGCTGCGCGCCAAGCAGGCCGAGCAGGGCGGTGCCGAGTAATTCGGCTCGCATCATGACCGCAGCCGTCAGGCAGCGGTCGTAGCGGGCCGAACGTACGCCCGCCATTCATGTACATCCGGCACCAGCCGATTTAGTGGAAGGAAAGCCATCATGGCTCTCACCCAGGACGAACTGCTCGCCGAGTTCGAGGGCATGACCCTGATCCAGCTCTCCGAGTTCGTGAAGGCGTTCGAGGAGAAGTTCGACGTCACCGCTGCCGCCGCTGCCCCGGTCGTCGTGGCCGGCGGTGCCGCTGGTGGCGGCGAGGCCGCCGCCGAGGAGGAGAAGGACGAGTTCGACGTCATCCTCACCGGCGCCGGCGACAAGAAGATCCAGGTCATCAAGGTCGTGCGTGAGCTGACCTCCCTGGGTCTGAAGGAGGCCAAGGACCTCGTCGACGGCACCCCGAAGCCGGTCCTCGAGAAGGTCAACAAGGAGGCCGCTGACAAGGCCGCCGAGGCCCTCAAGGGCGCCGGTGCCTCCGTCGAGGTCAAGTAAGACCTTCGCGAGCGCCACAGCGGCCCGCTAGGGCTGTAACGCGAACGCACCGAAGGGCGATCATCCATCCGGGTGGTCGCCCTTCGGCGTTCCCCGGAGTCTGGCGAGGGCCGCCTTGCACCTGTGTTCGTGCGGGGTAAGGTGATCTTCATCGTGTCTCCGGACGCCCCGGTTCCGGCAAGGAACCCTTGACGAACCGCACGCAGCGCGCAATTCTCAGGACGCGTCGTCACAAGGATCCGAATCCGAGGCATGGATCGACGACGAAGAGGGCAGTATCAACGTGCGTTGAGGGCAGGATGCCGAGGGCGTTGAGAGAGGCGTTGAGCACAACGAGGGTCTTCGAAAACCCGCGCTGGACATCAGTGTGCCAAGTGGCTACACTGACCCTTTGCGCTGCCTGTTAGCTGTCCCCTGCCCGTCACCAGGGGTCTGCCCTCACTTGAGCACAGTCGACCGAAACTCCCTGACCTGGGGTTTCCGTCCCTGTGTACAGGAGAGGGACCGGTACGCGCGTAGTGAGTCCGAGCCCTCGGAAGGACCCCCTCTTGGCCGCCTCGCGCACTGCCTCGACCGCGAATACGAACAACGGCGCCAGCACCGCCCCGCTGCGCATCTCCTTTGCAAAGATCAAGGAGCCCCTCGAGGTTCCGAACCTGCTCGCGCTGCAGACCGAGAGCTTTGACTGGCTGCTCGGCAACACCGCCTGGCAGACTCGGGTCGAGGAGGCTCTGGAGAACGGTCAGGACGTCCCCACCAAGTCCGGTCTGGAGGAGATCTTCGAGGAGATCTCCCCGATCGAGGACTTCTCCGGGTCGATGTCGCTGACGTTCCGGGACCACCGCTTCGAGCCGCCGAAGAACTCGATCGACGAGTGCAAGGAGCGCGACTTCACGTACGCCGCCCCGCTCTTCGTCACCGCCGAGTTCACCAACAACGAGACCGGTGAGATCAAGTCCCAGACCGTCTTCATGGGCGACTTCCCGCTCATGACGAACAAGGGCACTTTCGTCATCAACGGCACCGAGCGTGTCGTGGTGTCGCAGCTGGTCCGTTCCCCCGGTGTCTACTTCGACTCCAGCATCGACAAGACGTCCGACAAGGACATCTTCTCCGCCAAGATCATCCCGTCCCGGGGTGCCTGGCTGGAGATGGAGATCGACAAGCGCGACATGGTCGGTGTCCGCATCGACCGCAAGCGCAAGCAGTCGGTCACCGTGCTGCTGAAGGCGCTCGGCTGGACCACCGAGCAGATCCTTGAGGAGTTCGGCGACTACGAGTCGATGCGCGCCACCCTGGAGAAGGACCACACCCAGGGCCAGGACGACGCGCTGCTCGACATCTACCGCAAGCTGCGCCCGGGCGAGCCCCCCACGCGCGAGGCCGCGCAGACGCTGCTGGAGAACCTCTACTTCAACCCCAAGCGCTACGACCTCGCCAAGGTCGGCCGCTACAAGGTCAACAAGAAGCTGGGTACGGACACCCCGCTGGACGCGGGCATCCTGACCGTCGAGGACATCATCTCGACGATCAAGTACCTGGTGAAGCTGCACGCCGGCGAGACCGAGACCACCGGTGACAACGGCGAGACGGTCGTCGTCGAGACGGACGACATCGACCACTTCGGCAACCGCCGCCTGCGCAGCGTCGGCGAGCTGATCCAGAACCAGGTCCGCACGGGTCTGGCCCGTATGGAGCGCGTCGTGCGCGAGCGCATGACGACCCAGGACGTCGAGGCGATCACGCCGCAGACCCTGATCAACATCCGGCCGGTCGTCGCCTCCATCAAGGAGTTCTTCGGCACCAGCCAGCTGTCGCAGTTCATGGACCAGAACAACCCCCTGTCTGGTCTGACGCACAAGCGCCGTCTGTCGGCGCTCGGCCCCGGTGGTCTGTCCCGTGAGCGGGCCGGCTTCGAGGTCCGTGACGTGCACCCCTCGCACTACGGCCGCATGTGCCCGATCGAGACGCCCGAAGGCCCGAACATCGGTCTGATCGGCTCGCTCGCCTCCTACGGCCGGGTCAACGCGTTCGGTTTCGTCGAGACCCCGTACCGCAAGGTCATCGACGGCCAGGTCACCGACGAGGTCGACTACCTGACCGCCGACGAGGAGGACCGCTTCGTCATCGCGCAGGCCAACGCGCCGCTGACCAGCGACCTCCGCTTCGAGGAGAACCGCGTCCTGGTCCGCCGCCGTGGCGGCGAGGTCGACTACGTCGGCCCCGAGGACGTGGACTACATGGACGTCTCGCCGCGCCAGATGGTGTCGGTCGCGACCGCCATGATCCCGTTCCTCGAGCACGACGACGCCAACCGTGCCCTCATGGGCGCGAACATGATGCGCCAGGCCGTTCCGCTGATTAAGTCGGAGGCCCCGCTCGTCGGTACCGGCATGGAGTACCGCTCCGCCGTCGACGCCGGCGACGTCGTCAAGGCCGAGAAGGCCGGTGTGGTCCAGGAGGTCTCCGCGGACTACATCACCACCGCCAACGACGACGGCACGTACATCACGTACCGCCTGGCCAAGTTCGCCCGCTCCAACCAGGGCACCTCGGTCAACCAGAAGGTCATCGTCAACGAGGGCGACCGCGTCATCGAGGGCCAGGTCCTCGCCGACGGCCCGGCCACCCAGAACGGCGAGATGGCCCTCGGCAAGAACCTGCTCGTGGCGTTCATGCCGTGGGAGGGTCACAACTACGAGGACGCGATCATCCTGTCGCAGCGCCTCGTGCAGGACGACGTCCTCTCCTCGATCCACATCGAGGAGCACGAGGTCGACGCCCGTGACACCAAGCTCGGCCCCGAGGAGATCACCCGGGACATCCCGAACGTCTCCGAGGAGGTCCTCGCCGACCTCGACGAGCGCGGCATCATCCGCATCGGTGCCGAGGTCATCGCCGGTGACATCCTCGTCGGCAAGGTCACCCCGAAGGGTGAGACCGAGCTGACGCCCGAGGAGCGCCTGCTGCGCGCGATCTTCGGTGAGAAGGCCCGTGAGGTCCGTGACACCTCGCTGAAGGTGCCGCACGGCGAGACCGGCAAGGTCATCGGCGTGCGCGTCTTCGACCGCGAGGAGGGCGACGAGCTGCCGCCGGGCGTGAACCAGCTGGTCCGCGTCTACGTGGCGCAGAAGCGCAAGATCACCGACGGTGACAAGCTCGCCGGCCGCCACGGCAACAAGGGTGTCATCTCCAAGATCCTGCCGATCGAGGACATGCCGTTCCTGGAGGACGGCACCCCGGTCGACATCATCCTCAACCCGCTGGGTGTGCCGTCCCGAATGAACCCGGGACAGGTCCTGGAGATCCACCTCGGCTGGCTCGCCAGCCGCGGCTGGGACGTCTCCGGCCTCGCCGACGAGTGGGCGCAGCGCCTGCAGGCCATCGGTGCCGACAAGGTCGCCCCGCGCACCAACGTCGCCACCCCGGTCTTCGACGGTGCCCGCGAGGACGAGCTGGCGGGTCTGCTGCAGCACACCATCCCGAACCGCGACGGCGAGCGCATGGTGCTCCCGTCCGGCAAGGCGCGGCTGTTCGACGGCCGTAGCGGTGAGCCGTTCCCGGACCCGATCTCGGTCGGCTACATGTACATCCTGAAGCTGCACCACCTGGTCGACGACAAGCTGCACGCCCGTTCGACCGGCCCGTACTCGATGATCACCCAGCAGCCGCTGGGTGGTAAGGCCCAGTTCGGTGGCCAGCGGTTCGGTGAGATGGAGGTGTGGGCACTCGAGGCCTACGGCGCCGCTTACGCGCTGCAGGAGCTGCTGACCATCAAGTCCGACGACGTCACCGGCCGCGTGAAGGTCTACGAGGCCATCGTCAAGGGCGAGAACATCCCCGAGCCCGGCATCCCCGAGTCCTTCAAGGTGCTCATCAAGGAGATGCAGTCGCTCTGCCTGAACGTGGAGGTGCTGTCCAGCGACGGTATGTCCATCGAGATGCGCGACACCGACGAGGACGTCTTCCGCGCTGCGGAGGAGCTCGGTATCGACCTGTCCCGGCGCGAGCCGAGCAGCGTCGAAGAGGTCTGACGGGAGCCGGCGGGGCCCCTGACCGACCAGGGGCCCCGCCGACCCCCAGGCCCCCGTACAGACCACAGACTTACGACCCTGAGAGGGATTGACGCATAGTGCTCGACGTCAACTTCTTCGACGAGCTCCGGATCGGCCTGGCCACCGCTGACGACATCCGTCAGTGGAGCCACGGCGAGGTCAAGAAGCCCGAGACCATCAACTACCGCACCCTCAAGCCCGAGAAGGACGGACTCTTCTGCGAGAAGATCTTCGGTCCGACCCGGGACTGGGAGTGCTACTGCGGCAAGTACAAGCGCGTCCGCTTCAAGGGCATCATCTGCGAGCGCTGTGGCGTCGAGGTCACGCGCGCCAAGGTGCGCCGTGAGCGGATGGGCCACATCGAGCTGGCCGCCCCCGTCACCCACATCTGGTACTTCAAGGGTGTCCCCTCGCGCCTCGGCTACCTGCTGGACCTGGCGCCGAAGGACCTCGAGAAGGTCATCTACTTCGCGGCGTACATGATCACGTACGTCGACGAGGAGCGCCGTCAGCGCGACCTGCCCTCCCTGGAGGCGCACGTCTCGGTCGAGCGTCAGCAGATCGAGAACCGCCGCGACGCCGACCTGGAGGCCCGCGCCAAGAAGCTCGAGACCGACCTGGCCGAGCTGGAGGCCGAGGGCGCCAAGGCCGACGTGCGCCGCAAGGTGCGCGAGGGCGCCGAGCGCGAGATGAAGCAGCTGCGCGACCGCGCGCAGCGCGAGATCGACCGCCTCGACGAGGTGTGGAACCGGTTCAAGAACCTCAAGGTCCAGGACCTTGAGGGCGACGAGCTGCTCTACCGCGAGCTGCGCGACCGCTTCGGCACCTACTTCGACGGCTCGATGGGCGCCGCCGCGCTGCAGAAGCGCCTGGAGTCCTTCGACCTCGACGAGGAGGCCGAGAAGCTCCGCGAGATCATCCGCACCGGCAAGGGCCAGAAGAAGACCCGCGCCCTGAAGCGGCTGAAGGTCGTCTCCGCGTTCCTGCAGACCTCCAACAGCCCCAAGGGCATGGTCCTGGACTGCGTCCCGGTCATCCCGCCGGACCTGCGTCCGATGGTGCAGCTGGACGGTGGCCGCTTCGCGACCTCCGACCTGAACGACCTGTACCGCCGTGTGATCAACCGCAACAACCGCCTGAAGCGGCTTCTCGACCTCGGCGCGCCCGAGATCATCGTGAACAACGAGAAGCGCATGCTCCAGGAGGCCGTCGACGCGCTCTTCGACAACGGCCGTCGTGGCCGCCCGGTCACGGGCCCCGGCAACCGTCCGCTGAAGTCCCTCAGCGACATGCTGAAGGGCAAGCAGGGTCGTTTCCGGCAGAACCTGCTCGGTAAGCGTGTCGACTACTCGGCGCGTTCCGTCATCGTCGTCGGCCCGCAGCTGAAGCTGCACCAGTGCGGTCTGCCCAAGGCGATGGCGCTGGAGCTGTTCAAGCCGTTCGTGATGAAGCGCCTGGTCGACCTGAACCACGCGCAGAACATCAAGAGCGCCAAGCGCATGGTGGAGCGCGGCCGCACGGTCGTGTACGACGTCCTCGAAGAGGTCATCGCCGAGCACCCGGTGCTGCTGAACCGTGCTCCCACCCTGCACCGCCTCGGCATCCAGGCCTTCGAGCCGCAGCTGGTCGAGGGCAAGGCCATCCAGATCCACCCGCTCGTGTGCACCGCGTTCAACGCGGACTTCGACGGTGACCAGATGGCCGTGCACCTGCCGCTGTCCGCGGAGGCGCAGGCCGAGGCCCGCATCCTGATGCTGTCCTCGAACAACATCCTCAAGCCGGCCGACGGCCGTCCGGTGACGATGCCGACCCAGGACATGGTCCTCGGTCTGTTCTTCCTCACCACCGACGGCGAGATGCGGGACGTCAAGGGCGAGGGCCGCTCGTTCGCGTCCGTGGCCGAGGCGATCATGGCGTTCGACGCCGGCGAGCTGTCGCTGCAGTCGCGCGTGGACATCCGCTTCCCGGTGGGCACCATCCCGCCGCGCGGCTGGACCCCGCCGGCGCGCGAGGAGGGCGAGCCGGAGTGGCAGCAGGGTGACAGCTTCCGGCTGAACACCACGCTGGGCCGCGCGCTCTTCAACGAGCTGCTGCCCGAGGACTACCCGTTCGTCGACTACGAGGTGGGCAAGAAGCAGCTCTCCGAGATCGTCAACGACCTCGCCGAGCGCTACCCGAAGGTCATCGTGGCGGCGACGCTCGACAACCTGAAGGCGGCCGGCTTCTACTGGGCGACCCGTTCCGGTGTCACCGTGGCCATCTCCGACGTCGTCGTTCCCGAGGCGAAGAAGGAGATCGTCAAGGGCTACGAGGCGCAGGACGAGAAGGTCCAGAAGCAGTACGAGCGCGGTCTGATCACCAAGGACGAGCGCACGCAGGAGCTCATCGCGATCTGGACCAAGGCGACCAACGAGGTCGCCGAGGCGATGAACGACAACTTCCCGAAGACCAACCCGATCTTCATGATGGTGAACTCGGGTGCACGAGGCAACATGATGCAGATGCGTCAGATCGCCGGTATGCGTGGTCTGGTGTCGAACGCGAAGAACGAGACGATCCCGCGTCCGATCAAGGCGTCGTTCCGTGAGGGCCTGTCCGTGCTGGAGTACTTCATCTCCACGCACGGTGCCCGTAAGGGTCTGGCGGACACCGCTCTGCGTACCGCCGACTCGGGTTACCTCACCCGTCGTCTGGTCGACGTCTCGCAGGACGTCATCATCCGCGAGGAGGACTGCGGCACCGAGCGCGGTCTGCGCCTGATGATCGCCGAGCGCGGCGCCGACGGCGTGCTGCGCAAGGCGGAGAACGTCGAGACGTCCGTGTACGCGCGCTGCCTCGCCGAGGACATCGTGGTCGACGGTCAGGTGCTGGCCCCGGCCGGCACCGACCTGGGTGACGTCCTCATCGAGGAACTGGTCTCCCGTGGTGTCGAGGAGGTCAAGACCCGTTCGGTCCTGACCTGCGAGTCCGCCGTCGGTACCTGCGCGATGTGCTACGGCCGTTCGCTCGCCACCGGCAAGCTGGTCGACATCGGTGAGGCGGTCGGCATCATCGCCGCCCAGTCCATCGGTGAGCCCGGTACCCAGCTGACGATGCGTACCTTCCACACCGGTGGTGTGGCCGGTGACGACATCACCCAGGGTCTGCCGCGTGTCGTCGAGCTCTTCGAGGCCCGTACCCCGAAGGGTGTCGCCCCGATCTCCGAGGCGTCCGGTCGCGTCCGCATCGAGGAGACCGAGAAGACCAAGAAGATCGTCGTCACCCCGGACGACGGCAGCGACGAGACGGCGTACCCGATCTCGAAGCGTGCCAAGGTCCTGGTCCGCGAGGGCGACCACGTCGAGGTGGGCCAGCAGCTCACCGTGGGTGCCACCAACCCGCACGACGTGCTGCGCATCCTGGGCCAGCGTGCCGTCCAGGTCCACCTGGTCGGCGAGGTCCAGAAGGTCTACAACTCGCAGGGTGTGTCGATCCACGACAAGCACATCGAGATCATCATCCGGCAGATGCTGCGCCGCGTGACGATCATCGAGTCCGGCGACGCCGAGCTGCTGCCCGGCGAGCTGGTCGAGCGCTCCCGCTTCGAGCAGGAGAACCGTCGTGTGGTCCAGGAGGGCGGTCACCCGGCCTCCGGTCGTCCGCAGCTGATGGGTATCACCAAGGCCTCGCTGGCGACGGAATCCTGGCTGTCGGCCGCCTCCTTCCAGGAGACGACCCGAGTCCTGACGGACGCGGCGATCAACGCCAAGTCCGACAGCCTCATCGGCCTCAAGGAGAACGTCATCATCGGTAAGCTCATCCCGGCCGGTACGGGTCTGTCCCGCTACCGCAACATCCGGGTCGAGCCGACCGAGGAGGCCAAGGCCGCGATGTACTCGGCCGTCGGCTACGACGACATCGACTACTCGCCGTTCGGCACCGGCTCCGGCCAGGCCGTCCCGCTGGAGGACTACGACTACGGTCCGTACAACCAGTAAGCGAGCAGCCTGAAGGGCGGCCACTCCGTTGGGGGTGGCCGCCCTTCGGCGTGTCCGGGCCTGCTCAGTGCCCTTGCGGAGCGAGGTACGGCTGGAGGTGGTGCAGCCGGGTGTGGTAGTCCGGGTGCGAGGTGAGCAGTTTGGCGAGCGGGCTCCGTGCGACCGGGACACCGCCGTTGCGGAGGGTGAGGGCGGCCTGGACCTGCTGCTCCTCCTGGTGCATCTTCTCCAGCACCGCCGCCAGCATGGAGGCGAAGCCGAGGGCCGCGGCGTGCTGGTCGGCGCGCAGCTCGGCCCGTCGGCCGACGGCGGCGAGCGCGTAGGGCACGCCGAGGATCAGCAGCGGCAGGCCGTACAGGGAGCTGATCGTGACGTACGCGAGGCCCATGACCGCCATGCCGAAGAAGGCGATCCCGAAGCAGGAGAAGGCGCGCGAGACCTTGTACATCACGGTGGTCACGCCCCGCAGCAGCCGCCAGGCGAGCCGGCCCGGCAGCGCGTACCAGTAGCCGAGCAGCCCGGCCCAGGCGTGGCCACCGACGTGGTGGCCGAGTTCGTGGGCCATGACGGCGGCGAGTTCGCCGTTGGGCAGCCGGTCCATGGCGAACCGGGTGACGCCCACGATGTGCCCGGCCGCCGCGACCGCGTTCAGGTGGTCGCTGTCCTCGACCCACAGCTCGTAGGTACGGCCGTCGACCCCGGCCCGGGCCGTGACCTCCCGCCAGACCGGTTCGAGTTTGGCTCGTTCTTGTGGAGTGGGGTAGCGCAGCCGAAGCACATGGCGCGCGAGGGCGCTTTCGGTGGGCCGGTGGAAGATGAGTGCGCCGCTGGCGAGCCAGAGCAGGATCACCAGGAAGCCGAGGCCGCCGAGGAAGAGCGAGAGCAGGCCGACGACGAAGAGGCTGCCCAGGAAGTTCGGCAGGTGCAGCAGCAGGCTGCCGACGGCCGTGGCGTCGGTGCGGCGCTGCTGGGCGGCGAGGTGGATGCGGCCGTGATCGGTGCTGATGTGGTGCGGATGCCGCGGATCGTGCGGATCGCCGGCGCCCGGCGGCAGAGGCGGCATCGGCGGCAGCGGCGGAACGTTCGGCGGCGCCGGGGCGGATACGGGCGGCGCGGATACGGGCGAGGCCGGCGCTGCGTAGGGCGCGGCCTGCGGGTGCTGCGGAGGCGTCGGGTACGCCGGGGACTGCGGATACGACGGCCGGCCCGGGGCCGGCCGGGCCGGGGGCCGGACGGGTGGAGCGGGCGGCGGCTGCTGCGGGTAGCGGGGTGGCTCGGGATACTCCGGTGCGGCGGGCGGGTGGGTCATGCTGGTTCCTTCGATGGGTGGGGACGGTGGCCGGTCGGTCAGCCGATCAGCAGGGACGCGGGCACCAGGACCGTGCCGGCGCAGAACGCGATCAGGCCGGAGCGGATCCACTGGTGCTTGCGGGCGGCGATCGCGCTGTTCGCGGCCAGCGAGGCGAGCAGACCGGCGGCGGGGTCGCGGACGGTGTCGTCGAGCGCCGCCTCCAGCCGGCCGGTGCGGGCGGCCTGCCGGATGTCGCCGAAGTACGACAGCGGCTGTCCCGGCGCCCAGGTCACCGGGCGGTAGCGCGGCAGCACGGCGAGCAGCAGGGAGAACAGCGAGAGCACCAAGCAGACGGTCCCGGCCCACCACAGGAGGGCCCCGGCGGCGGAGAGCCGGTCCGGTGCCCAGTTCCGCCCGGCCAGCAGGCCGCTGAGCAGCCCGGCGGTCATCCCGAGCGCCGCGACCAGCACGGAAGCCTTGCTGTCGGCCCGGGCTATCTCGGTGCGCAGATCGGTGAGCAGCCGCTCGCACAACCGCAGCCGGTCGAGGGCCCGGTCGGCGGAGCCGTCCGGGGGGCCGGTCACCGTCATCCGCCGGCACCGTCCTCGTCGTCCGGGGTGCCGGCGGCCGGCGGGTGCACGGGCGGCGGCGGTACGGCCGGGGGAGCGGCCGGCGGCTGCGCGGGCGCCGTCGGCACCGAGCCGTACCCGGGCGGCGGCTGCCAGCCGGCCGGCTGGGCCGGAGGAGCCGCCGGCATGGGCGGCGGGTAGAAGCCGCCCGGCTGCGTGTGCTGCATCGGCTGAGTCGGGTACGGCGAGTGGGGTGCCGGTGCCTGAGGTGCCGTTGCCGCCGCCGGCACTCCGGTGAACGGCTGCGCGGCCGCGTACGGAGACGGCGATGGCGCGTACGGGGCCGGCGGCGGCGCGTACGGCGGGGTGTACGAGGCCGGGGGAGGGGCGTAGGGCGCCTCAAGGCCGGGCCGCTGCCCACCGGGCGGAGTCCCGTCCTCGGTGACCGCTTCCGCGTCGTCGCCCCCGCTGTCCGGTGCGAGCTGTTCCGCGCCGCCCTCGGTGATCTCGCCCGGCGCCGGTGCGCTCCGCGGGTCAGGGCCCGGCGGGATCAGCGGTGGGTTCTGGGCCACGCCGGGCAGCCGCTGGTTGAGGATGTCGGTGACCGTGCGCAGGGCCAGCTGCTTGGGGCCCTCCAGCTCGAACTTCTCCGCGTTGTCCCCGGCCAGCAGCTCCTTCACCAGCTCCATCTGCGCCTGGATCATGCGCAGTTGGTCATCGCGCATGGCGGTCATGACCAGCCCGGTGTCCTCGGGGTGTTCGGCGAGGTGCAGCGCCCAGGCCTGTACTCCGCCTTGCTGGAGGTGCCACTGGTAGAAGGCCACCTTCTGGGCCTCGTACTGCTGCATCGCCAGGGCGTGCTGGGTCTGCTGCACGGCGAGCTGGTGCTGCCAGTGCTGCTGCTGGAGGGCGAGTTCCTGGTGCCGGTGGCCGTAGGCCATGGCCCGTTCGATCTGCAGCCGGTCCTGTTCCCGGGCCCGGCGGTCCAGCTCGGTGTCGATCTCCGCCCCCCGCTGGGCCACCCGGATCTGTTCCGCGGCGGAGTGGTCGATCGCCTGGAGCCGCCGCTGGTGCTCGATGTCGGCCTGGTCCCGCCGCAGCCGCAGCGTCCAGGTGACCTGGAGGCCCGCGTCCGAACCCAGTGTGCCGAGCGGGGCGAGGGCGGTCAGCAGCTCCCGTTCGGCCGACGCGCTGTCGGTGATCGGGAACCGCCGGGACACCGGCCGGGCCGCCTGCTGGAGCATGCCGACGAGCAGTCCGGGCACGTCCCGGTGGCCGCTGCGCACGAATCCGGCGGGGTCGAGCACCTGCCAGGAGAAGTCGACCTCGGCGGTGAACTCGAACGCGTCGTTGTCACTGGGCAGG
This sequence comes from Streptomyces rubradiris, assembly GCF_016860525.1. Taxonomy (NCBI): domain Bacteria; kingdom Bacillati; phylum Actinomycetota; class Actinomycetes; order Kitasatosporales; family Streptomycetaceae; genus Streptomyces; species Streptomyces rubradiris. The sequence continues at coordinate 3,398,123 of NZ_BNEA01000015.1, read as the reverse complement.
GTGAACGTGCCGGTGAAGGGGTGCACGCCCATGTCCACCTCGTACACGGCCGTGTAGCGGTGGGCGACGATCTCGCTCCGGGTCGGGCGGTGCGGCGGCAGGTACGCGTCGTAGCCGCCCTTAGGGGTGGCGAACACCAGCGCGTGGTCGATCCGGACGATGTGCTTGAGCGAGAACTCGAAGCGGGACAGCTGCCGCACGGTGAGCACCGGGTCGGACAGCCGGGTGTGCCGGTCCGCCGGCTGCTGCCACTCGGGCGGGCGGGTGAAGCTGGACATGGGCGGGTCTCCTCGGGACGTGCTCGGGACGTGCGCGCGCACGGGCCGTCAGCGGGGCGGAAGCGTGGTCAGCAGTCGGGCCGCCACCTGTGGGGGCGGTGCGCCGTCCCGGCCGGGCATCGTGCGCAGCAGGTGGCTCAGGCGCTGGTACTCGGTGGGCGTGGTGACGAGCTGCGGCAGCAGGGCGGCCAGCGCCCACTCGGTGCCGGGCGACCGGTCGGCGATCAGCACCCAGTCGCTCAGGGCGTCGAGCGCGGGCCGGGTGGTGTGCCGGTCCGCGAGCGCCCTGCGCCACAGGAAGGCGAGGCCGCCGGCGGCCGCACCGCCCGCCGTGGCCGCGTCGGCGTACCAGGCGAGGACGGTCGGCCGGCCGGCCGGGTCGCCGTCCTCCTCCTGGTGGTCACAGGCGTTGACGAAGGCGTTCAGCGTGAGCGCGTTCACCGCGGGGTCGTCGTCGAGGTGCGTCAGCAGCTCCTTGAGGACCTGGTCGTGCGCGGGGGAGAGCAGCAGCAGCGCCACCGCGTCGGACAGCTCGCCCACCATCTCCAGGTCGAACTCGTCGGGTTCGGCGAGGTCGGCGTACAGGCTGCGGGCGGCCTCGCGCAGCGCGGCGAGCGCCTGGCCGGGCAGCTCCGGGCCGATCAGGGCGTACGCCCGCGCGGCCACCCAGCGCAGGGCACGGTCGTCACCGCTGGACCAGCCGTCCAGGATGCGCGGGATGTTGGGCGTGCCGACGAGGTGGGCGAGGGTGAGGGAGTTGACCGCGACCAGCCGGTGCCGGAACAGGCGTGAGGTGGCCCACGGCCCGATGACCAGGGCCATCGCGGAGGGCAGGTCGGTGCGGGCGAGGACGGCGACGGTGGCGGCGGCGCGGGTGCGCACCAGCGGGCGGCCGTCGTCGGCGAGCCGGCGCAGCCACTCGATGAGCGCGGGCCGGGCCGACGGGTGGCCCGTCCACACCAGGCGCAGCAGCACCAGGGGGACCCGCTCGTCGAGGAACTTCGCCTTGAACTGGGTCACCGGCCCCCACTCGGTGTGCTCGTCGTCCTCGTAGCCCTCCGCGCGGGCCAGCTGGAGGCGTTTTTCGATGTGGGTGCCGAAGACGGGGACCTCGGCCGGCCGGCCCGGGTGCTGGGTGTCGAGCAGGAAGCGGTAGAGCAGGTCGCTGAGTTCGGCGGTCAGGGCGTAGGGCCCGCCGTCGAACGCCGCGAGGGCGACGAGGAACGCCTTGTCGCGCAGGTGGAGCGTGCTCTCGTCCTCCTCGAACCACTCCTGGACCTGGTTCTCCAGCGAGATCCGGGAGAACGCCGTGATCTGCTCCTCGGCCACCTCCCCGGCGGCGTACCGGGCCAGCAGCCGGGCGAAGGCGGCGGTCTCGCGCAGCCGGTGGCCGCGGGCCAGGAAGTCGGTGACCGCGGGGAGGCGGAGCAGGCCGGTGGCGGTGTCCGGGTCCACGTGGGTGCGCAGGTGGGCCGCGAGCACCTCCGCCCCGGCCGGCGGCTGCCAGGGGACGGCCGTGACGTCCTCGAGTACGGCGGTGTGGCCCACGGTGATGACCAGGTACGCGTCCTGCTCCGCGAGCCGGTCGCGGGCGGCCAGCAGGTGGGGTTCGCGCAGCGGGTTCCCGCGCCGGGTGGCCAGGTCGCCCAGTACATAGCCGCGCGCCTGCCGCTCCCCGGTGCCGCGGCCGGTGCCGGTGAGCCGGTCAGCGAGGGAGCCGGGCGCGGTGTCCCGGTCGAGGACGTGCACGGGGACGGCGCCGAGCCGGTGCAGCAGTACCAGCGCGGCCGTGCGGCGGCCGGAGAAGCGGGTGCCGGACAGCACCAGGACGCGGTCGCGGCGCAGCCGGTCCAGCAGTTCCCCGACGGTCTCCTCGGCGGCGGTGAACGAGGCGTCCAGCCGCTCCAGCCGCTGCGGCGGCACCTCGCCGGAGACGGTGGCCGACCCGGTCAGGCCGGCGAAGCCCCAGTGGATCTCCGTCTTGCCGCCCAGGAAGACATCGCCGGTGATCTGGTTGCCGGCCAGGTTGTTCTGGTCGCCGTGGACCGTGCCGCCGCCGAACCGGGTCCGGGCGCCGATGTTCATGGTGCGGGGACTGTGGTCGACGAGGTCGCGCCGGGCCGCCCAGACGTCCTGCGGCTGGTCGCGCTCCTCGGCCTCCTCGCCGGTACCGGCGGCCTTGGGCTGCTCCGCTTGTGCCTCGGGGGCCGGCGCGTCCGGGGCCGGGCCGGGCGGGGAGCCGGGGCGTTCGGCCTGGGGTTCGCTCACGCCTCCTCACCCCGTTCCCGGCGCCGCCCGCCGCCCAGGTGGATGTCGCCGGTGATCTGGTTGCCGGTGAGGTTGTTCTGGTCGCCGTGCACCGTGCCGCCGCCGATCGTGACGGGACCGCGGAAGCAGGGGCCCGGTGCCATGACCCCCCAGCGCCCCTCCGGCGCCGCCGGGGTCGCGGTGGCGGGGCCCGGCGCGGGGAGCGGCGCCGGGCGGTCCCCCGATCCGCCCGGCGCCTTCCCCTCCCCCGTGTCACCGTGGTCCGCGCCGGTGCCCAGGGCGGGGCCGGACGCCTCGTCCGCCGCCGTGCCGGGCACCGGTCCGTACAGCCAGGCCGTGAGCGGGCCGTTCTTGCTCGCCACCGACACCCGGTGGAAGCCGTCGGCCGGGACGCCCGGGTGGTCGTGCCGTACGACTCCGGCGTACAGGGCGTCCGAGACGCACAGCGCGAAGTCGTCGGAGCGCTCGCGCAGGGCGTCGCGCAGCACCTCGGCGTCCAGCAGCCGGCAGGCGTGGTTCAGGTCGGAGCCGACCCAGCCGGCGTGCTTGTCGATGGCGACGAAGCCGTTTGCGACCACCCCGCGCAGCCGGATCTGTGCCGAGCTGGACGCCATGCGGTTGACCGCCCGCAGCTCGGCCGGGACCTCGGTGAGCAGGGCCCGCAGCAGGGCGGTGACGGAGGCGTTGGCGTCGATCAGCTCCATGACCGAGTCGCCGCGGTCGGCCCGTAGCCGCAGTGTCTCGTCGATGCCGGCGCTGTGCAGCGCGCGGTCGGTGATGTCGTAGAGCATGCGGCGCAGATAGGCCTGTTCGACGTCGTCCCGGTGGCTGAACCTCTCGATGTCCAGCAGCAGGATCGTGCGGTTCACGGGGTCGGTCATGGCGGCCTTTCGCAAGGGGTGGTGTGCTGGGCAGCAGCGTGCTGTTCGGCGGGGCGCGGTGGTGAGGGCGGATGACGCACACCGACTGTGACCGTGTGCACAGAACGGCTTCCGGGGCGCGTGGGGCAGGGCGGCGCGGGGCTGTCCACCGGGGCTCGGGCGGGCCAGGGCAGGCGTTTCCGGCCCTGGGCACGGGGCCGGGCGCGAGACGGGGTCCGGGCGGGCCGGGGCGGCGGATACGCGAGCCTCGGGGCTCAGTCGTCCCTTGGAACCGCGTGGGACGCCGGGTAGGGGAGCGCCGCGGTGATGCGGCGCAGGATGTCCGGGCGGCGGATGAGGAGCGCGCGGCGGCCGGTGACCACCACCTCCTTGTCGCGCAGTTCCTTCAGCAGCCGCTGCACCATCTCCCGGGAGGCGCCGACGGAGCCGGCGAGTTCCTGCTTGCTGAGCGGCACGGCCAGTTCGATGCCGTCCGGGACGCGCTGGCCGTGGGTGCGGGCGAGGTCGAGGAGCAGGACGGCGAGCCGTTCCCGCACGTTCATCGACGCGAACTCCAGCCGCCGCCGGTCGGCCGCCCGGGTACGGTCCGTGGTGAGTCCCAGCAGGGCGAAGGAGGCGGCGGGGGAGTCGCCGAGGAAGTCCCGGAACCGCTCCCGTTCGACGGCCACCGCGCGGACCCGCTCCAGGGCGGTGACCGTCGCGGAGCGCGGCCGTCCGGTCAGCGCGGCCGACTCGCCGATGATGTCGCCGGGTCCGCGCAGCGCGAGCAGCGCCTCGTAGCCGTTGGCGGCGGACGCGGTGACCTTGGTCCAGCCGTCGACCAGGAACAGCACGTGGGAGGACGGTTCGTGCTGGTGGAGCAGGATCGTGCGGGGAGCGAAGGTGAGCGTCATGCCGAGGTCGAGCAGTGCCGAGCGGTCCTCGCTCTCCAGTCTGGCCAGGAACGGAACCCGGTCTTCCAGACCGCCGTCGTCCGGCGAGTACGCCGGCGTCCTTGTTGTCATGCCCATCCCCCGGGAGTCAGCGGACGCATCAACGTACTGAACACGCAAGATCGCCGAGTCGCGAAGAGTACGTTTCGGCCACTCGCGAGCCACCGGACAACCCGGACGAAAGTCAAGGAAGGAGGTGGAGAGTCCGGCGTGTCGTAGAGCACTTCATTTGTTTTGACCGAAGTCCGTGAGGTAGGTACGCTCAGACCTTGTGCCTGGGGTGTGCCCTGGCTCCTGTGCGTGCCTCCAAACCGTGCGGCGAGTCACGAGCGGCCACCGTAATTCGCGCCTTTTTCGCCTTGCGGCGGGAGTCCGGCGGATTCGACACACCCGACCGCGTGGGTCGGCGACGTTCCAGGTTAGCTGTACCCATCGGCACACAGAAACCGGAGAAGTAGTGCCTACGATCCAGCAGCTGGTCCGCAAGGGCCGGCAGGACAAGGTCGAAAAGAACAAGACGCCCGCACTCGAGGGTTCCCCCCAGCGTCGCGGCGTCTGCACGCGTGTGTTCACGACCACCCCGAAGAAGCCGAACTCGGCCCTCCGCAAGGTCGCGCGTGTGCGTCTGACCAGCGGCATCGAGGTCACCGCTTACATTCCGGGTGAGGGACACAACCTGCAGGAGCACTCCATCGTGCTCGTGCGCGGCGGCCGTGTGAAGGACCTGCCGGGTGTTCGCTACAAGATCATCCGCGGTTCGCTCGACACCCAGGGTGTCAAGAACCGCAAGCAGGCTCGCAGCCGTTACGGCGCCAAGAAGGAGAAGTAAGAATGCCTCGTAAGGGCCCCGCCCCGAAGCGCCCGGTCATCATCGACCCGGTCTACGGCTCTCCTCTGGTGACCTCCCTGATCAACAAGGTGCTGCTGAACGGCAAGCGCTCCACCGCCGAGCGCATCGTCTACGGCGCCATGGAGGGCCTGCGCGAGAAGACCGGCAACGACCCGGTCATCACGCTCAAGCGCGCTCTTGAGAACATCAAGCCGACCCTCGAGGTCAAGTCCCGCCGTGTCGGTGGCGCCACCTACCAGGTGCCGGTCGAGGTCAAGCCCGGCCGCGCCAACACCCTGGCGCTGCGCTGGCTGGTCGGTTACTCCCGCGCCCGTCGCGAGAAGACCATGACCGAGCGTCTCCTCAACGAGCTTCTCGATGCCTCCAACGGCCTCGGTGCGGCCGTGAAGAAGCGCGAGGACACCCACAAGATGGCCGAGTCCAACAAGGCCTTCGCGCACTACCGCTGGTAGTCGCTACCCACATCGAGACCGAGAGAAGACTGAAGCCTTATGGCTACCACTTCACTTGACCTGGCCAGGGTCCGCAACATCGGGATCATGGCCCACATCGACGCGGGCAAGACGACCACCACCGAGCGGATCCTGTTCTACACCGGTGTGTCTTACAAGATCGGTGAGGTCCACGACGGCGCTGCCACCATGGACTGGATGGAGCAGGAGCAGGAGCGTGGCATCACGATCACCTCTGCTGCCACCACCTGCCACTGGCCGCTGGAGAACGTCGACCACACCATCAACATCATCGACACCCCGGGTCACGTCGACTTCACCGTCGAGGTGGAGCGCTCCCTGCGCGTGCTCGACGGTGCCGTGACGGTGTTCGACGGTGTCGCCGGCGTTGAGCCGCAGTCCGAGACCGTGTGGCGTCAGGCGGACCGCTACGGCGTTCCGCGCATCTGCTTCGTCAACAAGCTCGACCGCACCGGTGCCGAGTTCCACCGCTGTGTCGACATGATCTCCGACCGTCTGGGCGCGCAGCCGCTGGTCATGCAGCTGCCGATCGGTGCCGAGGCGGACTTCAAGGGTGTCGTCGACCTGGTGACGATGAAGGCGTTCGTCTGGTCCGCCGAGGCGACCAAGGGCGAGATGTACGACATCGTCGACATCCCGGACACCCACACCGAGGCTGCCGAGGAGTGGCGCGGCAAGCTGCTCGAGGCCGTGGCCGAGAACGACGAAGAGATCATGGAGCTGTACCTGGAGGGCGAGGAGCCTTCCGTGGAGCAGCTGTACGCCGCGATCCGTCGCATCACCATCGCCTCCGGCAAGGGCACCGGCACCACGGTGACCCCGGTGTTCTGCGGTACCGCGTTCAAGAACAAGGGCGTCCAGCCCCTGCTCGACGCGGTCGTGCGCTACCTGCCGTCCCCGGTTGACATCGAGGCCATCGAGGGCCACGCGGTCAACAACCCGGAGGAGGTCGTCAAGCGCAAGCCGTCCGACGACGAGCCGCTGTCGGCGCTGGCGTTCAAGATCATGAGCGACCCGCACCTCGGCAAGCTCACCTTCGTCCGCGTGTACTCCGGCCGCCTGGAGTCCGGCACCGCCGTGCTGAACTCCGTCAAGGGCCGCAAGGAGCGCATCGGCAAGATCTACCGCATGCACGCGAACAAGCGTGAGGAGATCGAGTCGGTGGGCGCCGGTGACATCGTCGCCGTCATGGGCCTGAAGCAGACCACCACCGGTGAGACGCTCTGCGACGAGAAGAACCCGGTGATCCTGGAGTCCATGGACTTCCCGGCGCCGGTCATCGAGGTCGCGATCGAGCCGAAGTCGAAGGGTGACCAGGAGAAGCTGGGTGTCGCTATCCAGCGTCTCGCGGAGGAGGACCCCTCCTTCCAGGTGCACACCAACGAGGAGACCGGCCAGACCGTCATCGGCGGTATGGGCGAGCTCCACCTTGAGGTCCTCGTCGACCGCATGCGTCGCGAGTTCAAGGTCGAGGCCAACGTCGGCAAGCCGCAGGTGGCCTACCGCGAGACGATCCGCAAGGCCGTCGAGCGCGTCGACTACACCCACAAGAAGCAGACCGGTGGTACCGGTCAGTTCGCGAAGGTGCAGATCGGCATCGAGCCGCTCGAGGGTGGCGACACCTCGTACGAGTTCGTGAACAAGGTGACCGGTGGCCGTATCCCGAAGGAGTACATCCCTTCGGTGGACGCCGGCTGCCAGGAGGCCATGCAGTTCGGCATCCTCGCCGGCTACGAGATGACCGGTGTCCGTGTCATCCTCCACGACGGCGCCTACCACGAGGTCGACTCCTCCGAGCTCGCCTTCAAGATCGCCGGTTCGCAGGCCTTCAAGGAGGCCGCGCGCAAGGCCAGCCCCGTGCTGCTCGAGCCGATGATGGCCGTCGAGGTCACCACGCCCGAGGACTACATGGGCGAGGTCATCGGCGACATCAACTCCCGCCGTGGCCAGATCCAGGCCATGGAGGAGCGGGCTGGTGCCCGCGTCGTGAAGGGCCTCGTGCCCCTGTCGGAGATGTTCGGCTACGTCGGCGACCTCCGCAGCAAGACGTCGGGTCGCGCAAGCTACTCGATGCAGTTCGACTCCTACGCCGAGGTTCCGCGGAACGTCGCCGAGGAGATCATCGCGAAGGCCAAGGGCGAGTAACGCACCGCGTAAACACGCCGTAGGCTTGACTCCGGAGCCTCCAAGGGCAAACGTCCGCAATCGCGAGCGTTTGCCCCGGGTTCCGGGCCTTTACAGCAAAGATCACCTGGCGCCGATGAAGTAAGGCGTACAGAACCACTCCACAGGAGGACCCCAGTGGCGAAGGCGAAGTTCGAGCGGACTAAGCCGCACGTCAACATCGGCACCATCGGTCACATCGACCACGGTAAGACGACCCTCACGGCCGCCATTACCAAGGTGCTGCACGACGCGTACCCGGACCTGAACGAGGCCACCCCGTTCGACAACATCGACAAGGCGCCCGAGGAGCGTCAGCGCGGTATCACCATCTCCATCGCGCACGTCGAGTACCAGACCGAGGCGCGTCACTACGCCCACGTCGACTGCCCGGGTCACGCGGACTACATCAAGAACATGATCACGGGTGCGGCGCAGATGGACGGCGCCATCCTCGTGGTCGCCGCCACCGACGGCCCGATGCCGCAGACCAAGGAGCACGTGCTCCTGGCCCGCCAGGTCGGCGTTCCGTACATCGTCGTCGCCCTGAACAAGGCCGACATGGTGGACGACGAGGAGATCCTGGAGCTCGTCGAGCTCGAGGTCCGTGAGCTCCTCTCCGAGTACGAGTTCCCCGGCGACGACGTTCCGGTCGTCAAGGTCTCCGCGCTCAAGGCCCTTGAGGGCGAGCAGCAGTGGGTGGACTCCGTCCTCAACCTGATGAAGGCCGTCGACGAGTCGATCCCGCAGCCGGAGCGCGACGTCGACAAGCCGTTCCTCATGCCGATCGAGGACGTCTTCACCATCACCGGTCGCGGTACGGTCGTCACCGGCCGTATCGAGCGTGGTGTCCTCAAGGTCAACGAGAACGTCGACATCATCGGCATCAAGCCGGAGAAGACCTCCACCACGGTCACCGGCATCGAGATGTTCCGCAAGCTGCTCGACGAGGGCCAGGCCGGTGAGAACGTCGGTCTGCTCCTCCGTGGCATCAAGCGCGAGGACGTCGAGCGCGGCCAGGTCATCATCAAGCCGGGCTCGGTCACCCCGCACACCGAGTTCGAGGCGCAGGCCTACATCCTGTCCAAGGACGAGGGTGGCCGCCACACGCCGTTCTTCAACAACTACCGTCCGCAGTTCTACTTCCGCACGACGGACGTGACCGGCGTGGTGACCCTCCCCGAGGGCACCGAGATGGTCATGCCGGGTGACAACACCGAGATGAAGGTGGAGCTCATCCAGCCCGTCGCCATGGAAGAGGGCCTGAAGTTCGCCATCCGTGAGGGTGGCCGCACCGTGGGCGCCGGCCAGGTCACCAAGATCGTCAAGTAAGTTCCGCTTGCTTGAGGGTCAGCACCTGACCTAAGGGGAGGCCCGTACGACTCCGGTCGTACGGGCCTCTTCTGCTTTTCCGCCCGCCGGCCCGTCAGCCCGCCGGCTTTTCCGCCCGCTCGAAACTATTCGGTGCGTCCGACCCGTTCCCCGACGCCGTAGCCTCGCCCACTATTTGTCATGCCGCTGAGCAAATAGGGAGCGTGTGGGGAAGTGGAGGAGTGCCGTATGTCGTCTGCGCACGTCAGCCGTAGGACGGTCCTGGGCGGGACGGTTCTGGGCGCCGGGCTGGCCGCGGTGTCGGGGCCGGTGGCGGGGGCCGCGTCCGGGGCGGAGTCCGGGTCCGTGTCCGGGGCCGGGGCCGGGTCCGGGGGAGGGCTGCGGGTGACGGACCCGGGGTCGTACATCTCGTTCACCGGCGGGGTGTTCTCCCTGGTGGGCGCGCCGGTGGTGGTCAGCCAGGAGGATCACCCCGGAGTCGTACGGGTCGCAGGGGATCTGCGGGACGACCTCGCGCGGGTGACGGGGGTCCGTCCGGGTTCGACGATCGGCCGCTTCCCGGTGCTGGTCGGCACGATCGGCCGCAGCCCGCTGATCGACGGCCTGATCCGGTCCGGCAAGCTCGACGTGACCGGCGTGCGCGGCAAGTGGGAGACCTCGCTCCAGACCGTCGTGGACCACCCGATGCCGGGCGTGGAGCGGGCGTTCGTCATCGCGGGCAGCGATCCGCGGGGCACGATCTTCGGGGCGTACGACGTCTCGTACGGCATCGGGGTCTCGCCCTGGCACTGGTGGGACGACGTGCCGCCGACACGCCGGAGCCAGGTGTGGGTGAAGCCGGGCCGTTTCACCCAGGGGACCCCGGTGGTGAAGTACCGGGGCGTCTTCATCAACGACGAGAACCCGGCGCTCGGCACCTGGGCCCCGGCCTACTTCGGCCCCGGGAAGGCGCCCGGGTACCCCGGAGGCTTCACCGCCGACTTCTACGCGAAGGTCTTCGAGGTCCTGCTGCGCCTGAAGGGCAACTACCTGTGGCCGGCGGTCTGGGGCAGGGCGTTCGCCGAGGACGACCCGGAGAACCATCGCAGGGCCGCCCAGTACGGGATCGTCATGGGTACCTCCCACGAGGCGCCGATGATGCGCGGCATCGAGGAGTGGAACCGGCACGCGGGCTCGGGGTCCGACCCCTACGGGGGCACGGGCGAGTGGTCGTACCGCCGCAACGCGGAGGCGATCCGCGCGTACTGGCGCGCGGGCATCCAGCGCATGGTCGACGAGGGGTTCGAGGGGGTCGTCACCCTCGGCATGCGCGGCAACGGCGACACCAGCCTGCCCGACGGCGACGGCATCGAACTGATGCAGCAGATCATCGCCGACCAGCGGAAGATCATCGAGGAGGTGACCGGAAGACCGGCCGCCGAGACCCCCCAGGTCTGGACCCTCTACAAGGAGGTGCAGCGCTACTGGGACCGGGGCCTGCGCGCCCCCGACGACGTCACCGTGGTCCTCACGGACGACAACTGGGGCAACATCCGCAAGCACCCGGACGGCCCGCGCACCGGCGGCTACGGCCTGTACTACCACTTCGACTATGTCGGCGACGGCCGCAACTACAAGTGGGTCGACACCGCGAACCTCCGCAACGTCTGGGACCAGCTCCACCAGGCGCACGCCTACGGCAACCACGGCCTGTGGGTGGTCAACGTCGGCGACCTGAAGGGCAACGAACTGCCCACGGAGTTCTTCCTCAATTACGCCTGGGACCCGGACCGCCTGCCCCTGGAACGCCTCGGCGCGTGGGAGGAACGTTACGCCCGGCAGAACTTCGGCGAGGCGCAGGCGAAGGAGATCGCGGCGCTGCTCGCGGAGTACGGCCGGCTCCAGGCCCGCCGCAAACCGGAGCTGCTGAACCGCCGGATCACCCTCTCGGGCGACCGCATCGTCTACGACGACCAGCAGACCCCGTACTACTTCGCGCACCGGGAGCTGGAGCGGGTCACCGAGGAGTGGCGCGAGCTGGGCCGCCGCGCCGAACGGGTGGAGCGCCGGCTGCCGGAGCGGCTGCGGGACGCGTGGTTCGAGCTGGCCGGCTACGAGGTGACGGCGACCGCGAACCTGTACGAGCTGCGGCAGGCGGAGTTCACCAACCTGCTCTACGCGGCGCAGGGCCGGGCCGCGACGAACGACCGGGCGGCCCAGGCGGAGGCGGGCCTCGACCGGGACTTCGCCCTCGCCGACCGCTTCAACTCCCGTGTGGCGAATGGCAAATGGCAGGGCTTCCAGACCCAGCCGCACATCGACTACGGCGATGTGGAGCGCTACGGCCCCAACGCGGGCTGGCAGCAGCCGGAGAAGGACAACGTGGCCATACCCGACGTGCTCTTCCCGGCGGTGCGGCGCATCGAGGTGCCGGAGGCGGCGGAGCTGGGCGTGTCGGTGGACGGCGCGGAGGACAAGGGCGAGTGGTGGCCCGGAGGCGCGTCGGGGGAGGCGGCTCTGCCGCCGTTCAGCCCGTACCAGACCCGCCCCCGCCAGTACGTGGAGATCTTCAACCGGGGCCGTACTCCCTTCCCCTACGAGGTGTCGGTCTCGGCGCCCTGGCTGCGGGTGGACCGGCCGCGCGGCCGGGTGGACAAGCAGGTCCGCCTGGAGGTGGAGGTCGACTGGTCCCGGGCCCCCAAGGGGCGCGCGGAGGCGACCCTGACGGTGCGGGGCGCGGGAGCGTCGGTCCCGGTCCGCTGCGTGGCGGAGCGCCCGTCGGGCGTGCGGCCGCGGGGCTTCGTGGAGGCCGGCGGCTACGTGGCGATCGACGCCGGGCACTATGACCGTGCGGTCGGCCAGTGGCGCCGCATCGACGGCATCGGCCGCACGAGTGCGGGCATGACACCGTGGCCGGTGACGTCCCCGAGCCGCACTCCGGGTGGCGCCTCCCCCCGCCTGGAGTACGAGGTGACGCTGCTGTCCGCCCCCGGTGAGGTGACGGTGTGGGCGTACCTGTCCCCCGGCAACCCGGCGCTGCCCGGGGTCTCGGGCCTGCGCTACGGCGTCTCCCTGGACGACGGCCCGATCCGCACGGTGGACATCACCGAGGGCGCGGACGACGGCGCGCTGAACACGGTGTGGGCCCGCAACACGTCGGACAACATCAACCGCACGGCCACCCGCCACACGGTGACCTCACCGGGCGTCCACCGCCTGAAGTTCTGGATGGTCGACCCGACGGTGGTGGTCCAGCGCCTGCTGATCGACACGGGCGGCCTGCCGGAGCTGTACCTGGGGCCGCTGGAGAGCCGGCGGTTGTGACGACCGCGTAGAGCTGCGTCGGATCCTCCCGGGGTACGACACGGTCCGTCCCCGGGAGACCGGCTCCCCGAACCCTTGGGGGAGTCCCCCTCTCCTTACTCCTGCCCGATGCCGTGCGGTATCCCGGCCAGGGGCCCGGCGCCCAGCGGCACGTCCTCCCGGCGCTCCAGCAGCCCCGAAATGGACACTTCCAGGATCTGGCGGACGACGCCGGCGAAGTCGACGTGCATGGCCGCCACCACCGGATCGTCCGGGTACTCCGCCGTCAGGGCCTGTGACGGCTGGATGTAGGGCCAGGCCGCACTGGCCGCCAGCGAGATGAAGCCCGTCAGCCGGAAGGCGTCCTCCGGGCCGAGTTCGGGAAGGCAGCGGCGGGCCAGCCCGGCCAGGGCGCGGAAGCTGCGCAGCGTCGCGTACTTGTGCTCGATGGCCACCTGGGCCGAGACGTTGCGTTCCAGCACGGCGGCCTGGGCGCTGATGAGGTCGCACAGTACCGGTCGCTCGGCCAGGGTCTCGGCCAGCACCCGGGCGAGCCGGTCTCCGCGCTCGCGGGGCGTTCCCTGGACGGGGGTGAGCGCTTCCTCCAGCTCGGTGAGCCAGTCCCGCAGCTCGGCGTCCAGCAGCTGGAGCAGGATCGCCTCGCGTGATTCGAAGTACCGCAGCACGTTCGCCTTGGCCAGGCCCACACGCCGGCTCAGCTCGTTCAGGCTCAGCTGCGCGACCGGCATCTCGGTCAGCATCCCGGCCGTCACCTCGAGGATGTGCCGCCGTCTCTGGGCGCGCTGTTCGTCGCTGCGGGCGCGTTGGAAGTCCACGGGAGCAGCGTACAGACCACCGGTCCGTTGATAAGTGACCGGTGGTTCGTTACGGTGGGGACCGAGACAAGATACCGGTGGTACCTAAGCAGGGGAGTCGGCTGTGCGGGAAGGAAGGGCCTCCCGCGCGCCCCCGGCGGTGCCCTCCCGAAAAGAACTTATATGTACGAATACGAGTACTTCTTCATCGAGGGCCAGTGGCAGAAGCCGGCCGGTGCCTTGATGACCGACGTGATGTCCCCCTCCACCCAGGAGGTGGTGGGCCGGGCGCCGCTGGGCGTCACCGACGACATCGACCTGGCCGTCGGAGCGGCGCGCCGGGCGTTCGACCAGGGTCCGTGGCCGCGGATGTCGCCGAGTGAGCGGGGCGTGATCCTGCGCCGGCTGGCGGAGAACCTGACCGCATCCGGAGAGGCGATCGCCGATGTGATGACCGACGAGGTCGGCACCACGCGCGCCAACAACCTGTGGATCGGCCAGGCGGGCGCCGGCCTGCTCCAGTACTACGCCGACATGGCCGAGAGGGACGGCATGGAGGAGGTACGGACCGGTCTGACCGGAACCGAGTTCACCGTGCGCCACGAGCCGGTCGGCGTGGTCGCCGCGATCGTGCCGTGGAACAGCCCGCTGTTCCTGTTGCTGGCCAAGGTCGCTCCGGCGCTGGCGGCCGGCTGCACGGTCGTCGCCAAGGCGCCTGAGGAGACACCGCTGGAGTTCTACTTGCTGGCCGAAGCGGCGCGGGCGGCCGGCCTGCCGCCCGGTGTGCTGAACATCGTGGCCGCCGACCGCCACGTCAGCGAGTACCTGGTGCGCCACTCCGGCATCGACAAGGTGTCCTTCACCGGCAGCACACGCGCAGGGCGCAGGGTCGGCTCCCTCTGCGGCAACGATCTCAAGCGTGTGAGCCTGGAGCTGGGCGGGAAATCCGCGGCCGTCGTACTGGACGACGCCGATCTGGGCACGGTGGTCCAGTACGCCCTGGCCGGCGGCATCGTGCCCAACAACGGCCAGGCGTGCATGGCACTCACCCGCATCCTGCTGCCGCGCGCCCGCTACGAGGAGTTCGCCCAGGCCATCACCGCCGCCGTCAAGACGCTGAAGGTCGGCGACCCGTGGGACGAGGACACCCGGATCGGCCCGCTGATCTCCGAGCGGCAGCGGGACCGCGTCGAGGGCTACATCGCCGCCGGTCTCGCCGAGGGCGCGCGCATCACCACCGGCGGCGGCCGCCCGGAGGGGCTGGAGCGCGGCTGGTACGTGGAACCGACCGTCTTCACCGGCGTCGACAACGGCATGACGATCGCTCAGGAGGAGATCTTCGGCCCCGTGCTGGCGCTGATCCCGCACGACGGTGACGACGACGCCGTCCGCCTGGCCAACGACTCGGCCTACGGTCTGGGCGGAGCGGTCTTCAGCGAAGACGCGGAGCGGGCCTTCGCGGTCGCCCGGGCGGTGCGCACCGGCACCATGGGCATCAACGGCTACGCGCCGGACTTCGGTGCGCCGGGCGGCGGCTTCAAGGCGTCGGGCATCGGCCGCGAGATGGGCAAAGAGGGCCTGGCCGGTTACCGCGAGACCAAGACCATCTTCGGGGTGGCCCCGGCCCGCGACTGAGCACCGCGTGCACCGAACGCAGGCGGCCGGGGGCGGGCGCCCGTGAGGGAAGCGTCAGAGCCGCATATCAGCACATCAGTGCGACACGCCGCTTGTTAGTGGGACGAAGCACGCCAGAGGGGCGGACGAGGGGTGGGTGGCATGGCGGGCAGTGACACGGGAGCGGGCGGGGGGCGGCCGGACCTCGCCTCGTCTCCCGCCGAGAAGACGGCCGCGGCGAACAAGCTTCAGAGCGAGATCGGGCCGCGCACCGAGGCGGCGGGCCAGTGGGCGGACGAGGAGACGCACGCCGCGGTGAAGGCGTTCGACGCGAAGGACGGGTACGGCTGGCTCACGTCCGGTGCCCTGAAGAAGGCGCACGCCACCTGGGGCGAGCAGGTCAAGAACCTGCTGAACCGGCTGGCGGGGGACGAGTCGGCCCTTCGCGACAACGCCAAGGCGCTGAGCGGGACGGACCTGCTGGTGGGCGGTACGGCGCGCCAGGTGTCGGTGTTCGACACCTACACGCCGCCGACGGGCGGCTGAGCCTTCTCACACCGGTACGAGAAACAACGGGGACCCATGCCGACCTATCACGAGATCCTGACGACCGACCTGTCCACGCTCACCACGGCCGCCGAACGCTGGGACGGCATGGCGAAGGAGCTGCACAAGCAGGAGACGGCCTACCGGGACGACGTACACGGGATCACCCTGCGCCCGACGTTCCTGGGGGAGAGCCGGCAGGCCGCCAACGCGCGCTTCGGCGTCAGGATCGCCGAGTACCAGAGCGCCCAGACGGAGGCCAAGGCGGTCGCCTCGCTCCTCCGTGACGCGCACGCCCAGTTCACGGACCTGCGCAAGCGGCTGGAGTCGGCGCGAGACGACGCGATCGCCGCCGGCATGAAGGTGTCGGACCAGGGTGTCGTTTCGCTGGACGAGGGCAAACTCAGCGCCCGGGACCGCCAGTTGCTCGGGACGGACACGGAGGACCCGGTGCCGGCTTTTCCGTCACCGGTCCCAAGTACGGCAAGGAGGGTTCCCTCAAGGCCTACGGCGACCTCTTCCACGCGACTGCGGAAGGCACCCTGACCAACGGGAACTTGAGACTCGCGGGGATAGCCGACGGCTATGGCGGAGCCAGGGCCACCGCGAACTACGGGTTCAACAAAAAGGGTGTCGTGGGCAAGGCCGAGGTGTCCGCCGGGGTGCGGGCACTCACTGAAGGACGTGCCGAGTACGGCCCCTACGCCGGTGGCTACCTTCGGGGCGAAGGGTTCGCCGGTGCTGAGGCGGGAGTCAATGCGAAGCTGACCAAGGAAGAGGTCACTGTCGGGGCGAAGGCGTTCGCGGGGGCGAAAGGAACCGTAGCCGGGGGCGGTGAAGTCGCGGGCATCGGTGTCGGCGTTACGGGCGAGGGCTGGGCCGGCCCCGGAGCGGAGGCTTGGTGGGGCTACAAGAAGGATGATGACGGCATATACCATCTCGGCGGCAAAGCCGGAGCTTCCCCGGTCTTCGGCGGGGCGGTGGGCGTGGAGATCACCGTTGACCCGGACAAGCTGACGAAGACCGCAGGCGCCGCGGCCGACGCGCTGGGCGATGTGGCTGACACGGTCGGAGACGGCCTCAGCTCCGCCAAGGACACCGTCACCAGTTGGTTCTGATCCGCTTCGCCTGGAAGGAGGGCCGAGATGCCCGCCACACTACCGACGCCCATCGAGTTCCGGTTGCCGGAGGGCTGGCTTCCGGCCGGCCCGGACAGGCCCGACGCGGAGCACGCGGCCTTCGTGGCGGTGCACCCGCGGCCGGACGCCGGCTTCACCGCGACCATCGCCATCGACGGCGAGAGGCTGCCGGACGGGGCGACGCCGGCTCACCTCGCGGACGAGTCGGTGGAGCGTCTGCGTGAGCTGGCCGTGTCGGTGGACGTGACCGACCGCCGCGAGGTGGGGACCGCCGAGGCACCCGCCCTGACGCAGCGGCTGGCCTTCTCCGCGGTCGTGGACGGCGCACTTCGTGATCTCGTCCAGTCACAGGTGTACCTGTTCGTGTCGGATGTCGAAGACGTGCGTAAGCAGGCGGTGATCCGGTTGATCCTCACCGCCTCCGTCGCCCAGCACGACACGGTCCTGCGGGACTTCCAGGAATTCGTTCGCACGGTTCGTCCGGACACGGGGGCGGGGTTGTAGCCATGGGGCGTCTGTGGGACAAGCTGGCCGGTACGAAGCGCCCTGATGCCGGTGTCACCCCGCTGTCGGCCGAGGAGGTCCGGACGGTTCTCTTCGGGCTCAACGGGCCGGACGTGCCGTACCGGGTGCGCAATGCCTCGCCTGACGAGAAGGCCGACGTGGTGGCGGAGTGCAGGCTTCCGAGAGTGGGTGTGGCCCTCAGGACGCGGATGCGACTCGTCCCTGAGAAGCGGGAGGTGCGCGTTGTGGAGGAGCGGTGGGAGAACCGTTCGTCCGACCAGGCCAACGCCCAGTACGGACGCGGGCACGCGCCCGCGGTGTACCGGCAGTGGGAGACGAAACAGGGCCCTGACGGCCGCAAGCAAAGGGTCGAGGTGTTCCGCTTCGACACCCGGGAGATGACCGACCCCCTGCGAGACGCTGTCCTCGGCGCGGGCTGGGTCTGGCGGGGCGTGTACAAGCTCTGATACGGACATGCGTCATGTCGTCCGGTCGTAGAGCGGCAGGCCCTGGGTCGGGATGGTCCAGTCGGCGATCGTCACGTTCTCGCCGTAGACGAAGTCCTTCCGGGTGGCGTAGCGAGGGCCGGCCGGGGTGGGATGGATGTCGGTGAAGACGGCGCCGGTGCCGGTGCGTGGATCGAAGACCGCGTAGACGGGGATGCCCATCAGGGCGTAGTCGCGCACCTTGCCCACCCAGTCGTTGTCCGGGTTGGACCGGGAGACGATCTCGATGGCGGCGAGGACGGTACGGGGGTCGATGGAGCCTTCGGTGTCGAGGTCTTCCCAGGCGATCACCGTCACGTCGGGGTGCCGCAGGATGTTCCCGGGCTCGTCCTCCACGTCCGGGGTGCCGTTGTGGGCCAGCAACTCGTCCGGCATGACCTTCTCCAGATGCTTACGGAGAAGCAGTCGGGTCAGCTCGTGGTGGCCGTTGGGCGAGATCAGGTCGTGGACGATTCCCTCCCAGGTGATCTCGAACTTGCCGGGGAGGGTGTCTTCCATCGAGCGGAGGGCATCACGCAGGGCTCGGTAGTGGTTGGGCCGCACCTTACGCGGCCTCCAGCACGCCGGTCCGGCAGTCGCGGCAGTGGCCGGGATCGGGGGATCGGAAGGCTCGGTCGCAGGTTTCGCAGGTCTGGAGGGGGTGGCGGACCGGTGGGGGTGGTTCGGGGGTGCGGTAGGGGGGAAGCGGGGGGAGGCCCGTCGTCAGGCGGTGGGCCAGGAGGGCTGCCGGGCGGGTCAGGGGGTCCGGGGGGAGGTTGCTGGTCAGGGCCTCGCGTACGGCCGTGGGGGGCACGTCGCGTTCCAGCCAGGCCGCTACCCCTGGGGCCAGGTGTTCGGCCTCCGTGGCGGACAGGAGCAGGCGGGGGTCCCTGCGGCGCAGGCCCGCCAGGACGTCCGTGGCCAGGCGGAGTAGCTCCGGGGAGGGGTACGCGGGTTTCGGTACGGCCGGGAGGGCTGTACGGCGGGGTTGTTGCCGACGCCGGGGTGCGGGTGGGTCCTCGGCGCGGCGGCCGGGCTGGTTGCAGGAGATCGTGCGGGTGACGATCCGGCCGCCGGGGACGCGGGTGCGTTCGCGGCGCAGGTAGCCATAGGTCTCCAGCTCCCGCAGGGCCGCCGCGATGCGGATCGCGCCCTCGGGGAACCGCGCGGCCAGGGTCTTGATGTCGACGCGGGCACCCGGTGGCAGCGACTGGATGTGGCACGCCAGGCCGATCGCGAGGAGTGACAACTCCGCGTGCTGGACGAGGTGGTTGCCGATCACCGTGAAGCGGGTGGTGTGGCGGGTGTGGTCGTGGACGAGTCCGCCGGTGTGAGGGCCCCGGTTCGGGTGGTTGTTTGCGGTAACGCGGGACTGGGTGCGCGCGGGCGCGCTAGGGTCTTCGATATCCATCGGGAAGTTCATGCCTTCCTCGGTGGTCAGGCCCTCGCATTGGGAACGCTACTCCCGGCGAGGGCCGACTCATGTCTGCGGTGGTGTTGCGCTGAGCGTAGGGCAGACAACCAGCCCCAAATCCAGCCAAGTTGGTGATGTTCACCCTCCTGAGTGAGTTTGCTCCGTGGGCGGGAGGGGTGGGGCTTGGTGGGGTTCTTTCACCCTGGTGTTCCTTGGGGAATTGCCGCCCGTGTCACCGGAGCACGGTCCGCCGGGTCCCGGTGCGGGAGGGTCACCTCGGCCCACACCGTCTTGCGCGGGCGACGACCCACGGCTACGCCCCACCTGTCGGCCAGCGCCTCCACGAGGAGCAGTCCGCGCCCGGCCTCCCCGTCCTCGCTCGGGAGTCGCAGCCGGGGGAGACGGTCGTCGCGGGTGTCGGTGACCTCGATACGGAGCGTGTGGCCGACGACGTAGATCAGGAGCTGGAAGTCCCGGCCGGGTACGCGACCGTGCGTGACGGCGTTCGCGGCCAGCTCGGCGACGATCTGCGTCACCTGCTCCACCGGCAGCCCCCACGAGCGCAGATGCTGTTCGGCGAGCAGCCGGGCGAGTCGGGCACCGCGGGGTGTGGGGGACAGCCGGATGTCGAAGGTGGGGATGTGGCCGGTGAGGTGATTTTCAGGGGCACCCATTTCTTGGTTCACATCACAGAGCGTGGCGAAGGCTGGTTCCGTAGGGGAGTGACAACGCCTGTACGTACAGTCACTGTCTCCCGTTTTGTCTCGGCTGTCTCGGCTGTCTCCGGCGTTGTACGGGTAAAGCTGCGCGCCGAAGGAGGAGCCATGAGTGAGGGTGTGGACGAGGCCGGTTGGGACGTCGAGCCGGGCGACGAGATCGAGCCGGTCGTCCAGGCGGTGGGCCGACTGCTCAAGGTCTGCCGCGAGTCGGCCGGCGTGAGCGTCCCCGAACTGGCGGAGGCCCTGGGCTACGGCGAGGACATGATCCGCAAGATCGAACGCGGGGCGCGTATCCCGAGGCCCGAGTTCCTGGACAACGCGGACACGTTCCTGAAGGCCCAAGGGCATCTACGGGCCTTCCGGGAGGACATGAGGAAGGCGCGGTACCCGAAGAAGGTACGGGAGCTGGCGGAACTGGAGGGGCGGGCGGTGGAGATGCTCCTCTACAGCAACCACAACATCCACGGGCTGTTGCAGACGGAGGAGTACGCGCGAGCGCTGCTTCGCACTTGGCGCCCGGCTTACTCGCCCGACCAGTTGGAGCGCATGGTGGGTGCCAGGATGGCCCGCAAGTCCGTCTTCGACCGCTCGCCCGCACCCGAGCTGAGTTTCGTCCAGGAAGAGGTGACGCTCCGGCGTCCGGTCGGGGACAAAATGGTGCTGCGTCGGCAGCTCGAACACATGCTGGAGGTGGCCCAGTTGCCGTTCGTAGAGCTTCAGGTGATGCCGACCAGTCGCGCGAATCACCCTGGCACGGGAGGCCGCATCCAAGTGCTGAAGTTCGCTGATGGTACGGGAATGGGCCGTACCGACGGTGACTTCTCGGGTCGACCCGTCTCGAACCCGAGGCAGCTCCGCGTCCTCGACCTGCGCTATGGCATCATCCGGGCTCAGGCGCTCCCACCAGAGGAGTCTCTGGACATCATCGAGAAAGCGCTGGGAGAACTATGAGCACCCCGGAACTCCGCTGGTTCAAGAGCAGCTACAGCGACAGCAGCAATGGACACGACTGCGTCGAGGCGGCCCTCTCCTGGTCCAAGAGCAGCTACAGCAGCAGTAGCAATGGCCATGACTGCCTCGAAGTCGCCCCCACCCCCTCCACCATCCACATCCGCGACTCCAAGAACACCGAGGGCCCGTGCCTCACCGTCGCCCCGGCCGCCTGGGCCGACTTCGTGGCCTACGCTTCGCGCGGCTGACCGAGGCAAACGCTGAGAGACGGACCTCGGTCAGTCGATGCCTTCGACTATGCGGAAGTCGCGTTCGACGCCGTCGGCGAGGGCGGCCAGCGCCTCCTGGTAGGCCGCGCTCTCGCGCGTCGCGACGGCCTGCTCGTAGCTGTCGAACTCGACCAGGACGGTGCGCTCGGCGATTCCGGCGTCGTACGCCTCGACCCGACCGCCGAGGACGAAGGTCCGGCCGCCCCCGGCCTCGACGGCCAGGCGGGCGAGCTTGTTGTAGGCGGCCAGCTTCTCGGGGTCCGAAATGGTGCGGTAGACGCTGACCCAGTAGCCCTTGGGCATGGAACCTCCAGTGTGGGATGAGTGCATCTGACTTACGGGTTGGTCTCGGACACGCGTCGGCGGGCGAGAGCGAGGCTTGTCAGCGTCGTGATCGCCATGGCGCCGAGGCCGGCCAGCGCCGCGGTGGTGTAGGCGCTGTCGTCGGGGAAGAGTCGGCCGGGGCGGGTGCCCGCGGCGAGGATCAGGCCGCCGATGGCGCTGCCCAGGGAGTACCCGACGCTGCGGACGACGTAGTTGAAGCTCATGGCGCTCGACGTCTCGCTCTTGGGGGTGACGGCCAGGATGACGCCGGGCATCGCGGCCGAGAAGCCGCCGACGCCGAAGCCGAGCACGCCCATCGCCGTGAACAGTTCGGCCAGGTCCGACCGGGCCGCCGCGAACAGGGCGAACCCGCCGCCGACCACGACGGCGCTGCCTGCCAGGAGCAGGGGGCCGGCGATCCGCGTCCGGAGCCGCGGTGTGAGCTTGCCGGCGACGAACCCGAGCACCGAGAACGGGACGAGGACGAGCCCGGCGACGAAGGTCGTCAGCCCGAAGCCGTAGCCGGCGCCGTGTGGCGTCTGCGCGTACCGGGTGATGAGCGTGAGCAGGAGGTACATGCCGATCCCGCCGACGAACATGGCGAGGTTCGCCCCGGCGACCGCCGGGTGCCGCACCGCCCGTACACCGACCAGGGGCGTGGTGCCGCGCAGCTCGATGACGGCCCAGACGCAGAGCAGCACCACCGCGACGACGGCGAGGCCCGCCGCCACGGCGAGGTGCCGGGTCCACAGGCTCCGTTCGCCGGCGAGGAGCAGTACCAGGAGCAGCGCGGCGGCCAGGACGACCGCGCCTGCCACGTCCACGTGGGCGGAGCGGCCTTCGGGGGCTTCGGGTATGGAGCGCCACGCGGTCAGGAGGGCGGCGGCGGTGACGACCAGGCCGAGGCCGTAGGCGGCCCGTACCCCGCCGAACTCGGCGAGCAGTGCGGCCAGCGGGTAGCCGACCCCGGCCCCGATGATCGACACCACCGAGATCAGGGCGATCACGGCCGCGCCGCGCTCCTCGGGGAGGTGGTCCCGGGCCACGCCCATCATCAGCGCCGTCAGCCCGAGCCCGATGCCCTGGGCCGCCCGGCCTGCCAGCAGCCACGCGAACGGCAGCGGCAGCACGGTGAGCGCGCTGCCGGCGACGACGACCGCCAGCGTGGCGAGGATGGTGGCCCGCCGGTGCGGACCGGCTCCGAGCCGGCCCAGGACCGGCGTGGCGACGGCACCGCTGAGCAGCGCGACGGTCAGCGTCCACTGCGCGCTGCCGAGCGAGACGTGGAACGAGGTCGCCACGCTGGTGATGAGCGGCGTCCCGAGGCTGCCGACCGCCGCCACGACCAGAGCGATGAACATCAGGGCGGGGACGAGCGGCCGCGCCTCGGAACGCGCCACCGGTAACGCCTTCGCCGCGCCCCCGCCGACCGGCTGTCCGGTCACCGCTTCCGCTCTTCGCGGTCCTGGCTTTCGAGTTCTGCCAGATGCCTCAGCGCCGGAAGGGCCGCCGCCAGCGCCTCGATCTCGTCGCCGGTGAGCTTGCCGATCAACCGTTCGAACGCGTGGACGCCCGCCTGGCGGCGCGCCCGGACATAGGAGGCGCCGGCCTCGGTCAGGCACACCAGCTTGACCCGCTTGTCGGACGGGTCGTCCCGCCGTTCGACCAGGCCGGACTCCTCCAGCACCCGGACCAGGGCGGTCATCGCGGGCTGGGTGACGCCCTCGACCGCGGCCAGATCGGTGACGCGCCGCGGGCCGGTCCGGTCCAGGGTGGCCAGGGTGGCGGCGGACGTCAGGCTCATGTCCCGGGGCAGGCGCCTCGCGGCCCTGGTGGCCAGGCTGTAGAGGGCTGCCCCGATGGCGGCGGACGCGCCAGGAGCGGTGTCTTGACGACTCATGGCCGAAGCATAGCGCTTTTATATTTATAGCTTATGTAAATCTTCGTCACCCAGGCGCCGTCTGGGTCGGCACGACCCGACAGAATGAGCACGATGCAGACGAAATCCGGACTCCGGCCCAGGCACGCCGGGTGGTACGCGGGAGCCCTCCTGCTGGTCCTGGCACTTCTGGGGCTCGTCCTCTACGGCACCGGGGTCATCGGCTCGGGAGGCGACGACGACTCCGCGGACCGGGCGTGCGACGGCTCGCTGGCACAGGGCGGGCTCAGCGCGGCGCTGCACTCGTCGCGGCTGAGCGCGGAGGACCTGGACGACGGCGACTACCTGGCCTCCTGCCGCGTCCGCACCGAGGCATCCGGGGCGGAGCGCGGTGCGCTGGAAGTGAAGCTGCGCTGGAGCACCTCGAAAGCCCCCGCGTCGACCCTCGTCTGGTACAACGCGAACTACAACGGCGTCCGGGACCGGGCGGCGCCCCTGGGGCACGGCTGGCCGGGCGTCCTCCGCCACGAGAGCGGCACCTACCAGGTCATGGTCGCGCTCGACTGCGTGAACCAGCGGAACAAGGCCCTGGTCGCCTACGGTGACCTGCTCGGGGTGGCGAACAGTACGACCCTGACCGGTCTCGGGCAGGTGACCACCGAGACCGCCCGCGAGGCCGCGGAGAAGCACGGCTGCCAGGTGGAAGCCGGCCAGCGGATCACCGGCCTGTCCCCGGGCCTCCTGGGCCGGTCCGGCGCGGCCGAGCCGCTGCGGCAGGCCGACGGCTCGTGCGCGGCGCTGCGCGACACGGAGGCGGCACGCAACGGCACCCCGGACGTCCTGGAGTACCCGGCGGACCCCGACACGCCGCAGGTCAACTGCTACCTGGTCACGAAGGCCGGAAAGCCGGGCTACGGCCTGTACGCCTACTACGGCGCGTCGGCCAAGGACTTCCTGGCCAGTGAGGAAGCGGCACTGAAGGCGGCGACCGGGCCCTACGGCGAGCACGACTACACCTGGGCCACCTCGACGTGCCGGTCGGCCCAGCCCGCCGTGTTCGCGCTGTACCGCCTCTACGACGAGGACACCGGCGGCTACCTGGTCCCGCACTACTCCGACTCCTTCGCCCGCTCGGCCCTGACGGCCTTCGCCGCCCACGAGGCGAAGCAGCGCGGCTGCGGCAGCGTGCGGACGGCCGCCCAGCCCTGACCCCGCGGGGCGTCGTGCGGTCAGAACACCGGTAGTGCCGTGAGCGTGCCGCCGTCCACCAGGAACACGCGGTTGGCGTCGGCCGTCAGCCAGTAGTCGTCGGGGTTCTTGATGACGCGGAAACTCCAGGTCGTCTTGTTCAGCATGGAGTCGGGGTCCCTGGAGAGGCTGCCGCCGTCCGGTCCGTCGACCACGTTGAGGACGTTGACCGCGCCCTCCTTCGTGTTGACGGCGACCGACCAGAAGCCGTGGCCCTGGACCACCAGCGGGCTGTACGGGTCGCACAGCTGCTGGAGGTCGTAGGGCCAGCCGCTCTGCTTGCCGTCCTTGATGTCGAAACGGAGCGGCGCCCCGAGCGCCGCCGCGAAGACGTAGGGGCCGTGGACCGCCGCGGGGCCCCAGAACACCTTGGTGCCGTCCGCCCGTCTCAGGTCGGGGCGCCACAGCTGCTTGCCGTCGGTGATGCGACGGGCGGTGAAGTACGGGCTGCCGCTCACGAACAGGGTCCCGCCCGACGCCGTGATCGCCGGTCTGTCGTCGTCCTGGTCGCGCAGCAGCCACCGCTGCCGGCCGGTGCGCGTGTCGACGGCGAGCACGTGCCCCGCCTCCGTCGCGACGGCCAGGACGCCCCGGGCCGCGACGCCCCGCGCCGTGCCCGCAGCACCGAGGTCCGTACCGGGCTTCGCGGTCCAGCGGATCCGCGCGTCGGAGCGGCCCACCGCGCGCAGTCGGCCGTCCCGGGTGACGACGTACACCGCCTCCGCGTCGGCCGCGAGGACACTGGCGGCCTCGGCGGGCGCCGTCCACTTGGGGGCGCCGGTGGACGCGACGAAGGTCCGCAGCGTGCCCTCGCCGTCCACGGCGGCTATCAGGCGGTCGGAGAGCGAGACGAAACGGCCTTTCGCCCTCGCTTCGGGGGCGGACCAGCGGGGTTTGCCGTCCACCACGCCGTGCGCCGTGATGCCGCCCTTGGGATCGCCGACGACCAGGACGTCCCGTACGGGCAGCGGGGCAGGGGAGCCGGAGCCGATGGCGGAGGGGCGGCTCCACAGCGGGGCGGGTGCCTGACCGAGGACGTAATCCCCCTTTTCCGCCGACAGCAGGCGTGCCTTCGGGGTCGCGGCGGCGGGCGGGATGTCGAAGGGGTCCTCGCCGCTGCCGCGCAGGAACCACCACGTCGCCGCACCCCCGCCGGCGAGGGCGACCGGGCCGCCGACCGCGAGGGCCGTCAGCACGCGGCGCCGCGAGGCCCCGCGCGGGGTGACGCCCGTTCCCGGCAGGGTGGTCAGCTCGTGCAGGGCGCGTTCCCGGCGCCGTACCTCCTCGGCCAGCGCGCCGGAGCGCCACACGCGGTCGGCGCCGGGCGGCGGGGCGAAGGCATGCGCGATCGCCTCCGGGGCGGGCCGGTGCGCGGGATCCTTGGCCAGGCACGGGCCGATGAGCGGCTGGAGGACGGGCGGGACCCCGTCCATGCGCGGTGCGCCGTGGACGACCTCGTACTGCACCGCGGCGACGTGCGAGCCGGTGAACGCCCGTCGCCCGCTCGCCGCGTACACCAGCAGGGCACCCAGCGAGAAGACGTCGGCGGCCGGGCCCACCCGCTGCCCCAGAGCCTGTTCCGGCGCCCCGTACCCGGGGGTGACCGGCACCTGCCCGGTGGTGGTGAGGGTCAGGCCGTGCTCGGGGCGGGCTATGCCGAAGTCGATGACGCGCGGGCCCCCCGAGGTGAGCACCACGTTGGCCGGCTTCAGATCGCGGTGCACCAGACCGGCGGCGTGGATGTCCCGCAGCGTGAGCGCGAGTGCCGCCGCGAGCGCGCGCACCCCGTTCTCGTCCAGCGGGCCGTACGCGCGGATCACGTCTTCGAGGTCCGGGCCGCTGAGGAACTCGGTCGCGATCCACGGGCGCCCGCCCTCGGTCTGTGCGTCCAGGACCCTGGCCACTCCCGGGCTGCCGACCGCCTGGGCCATCCGGGCCTCGCGCACGAAGCGCTGACCGAGGTGCGGATCGTCCGCCAGATGGCGGTGCAGGACCTTCACCGCGGCCGACCGCCCGTCACTGTCCTGTCCCACGTACACCTTGCCCATGCCGCCCTCGCCGAGCACGCCGAGGACGCGGTACGGGCCCAGGCGGAGCGGGTCTCCGGTACCCAGTGGCTTCATCTTTCCCGACCTTGCATCTCAGAGGAGCGGATAACCGGCGGCATAGCCCTCGCCCAGGGCGATCAGGCGCCTGGAGGCGGGGTGGGCGAAGTAGCGGGCCGTCGCGGGGGCGTCCACAGGACGGGACGTGGCACCGTCGGCCAGGGCGACCGCCCTCAGCCGCGAGGACGCCCTGCGGTACACATGCGTGACGCCGACGACGGGCGGCTCCGCGAGGTCGGCGGTGGTCGCACCGCCGCCCTTCTCCGCCCAGCGGGATTCGCCGCCGCCCGCGTCGAGCGCGACGACGCCGCGGCCCGACTCCACCGCGTACACCACCCCGTCGTGGACGGCGGGCGGGCTGTAGGCGGTGCCCTTGCCGCGCCGCCAGACGACCTTCCCGTCGTCCAGGCCGAGCGCGAGCAGCCCGTCCGCCGCCGGGTACACGTGCCGGTCGTCCACGGCCGGACGGGTCCGGCCGGAGGACGGCGACGCGCTGTCGAGGGGACGGTCCCACAGCAGGCGCCCGGTGCCGGTGTCCCGTACGACGAGCCGGGTGGCGCCGTCGGCCGACTGCTGGACGAGCACCAGGCGTTCCCCCGACACCTGGGCCGACAGGAAGTGCAGCCGCGTGCTGCCGTCGGGGCGCGCCGGAAGCGGGACCTCCCACAGCTTCCGGCGGGCGTGGACGTCCAGGGCGACCAGGTGCCAGGACTGGCCCGCGCGAAAGGTGTCGTTGCGCGACGAGTCGATGGGCCGCGAACTACGGCCGCCGACCACGTAGACGGCGTTGCCCGAGGCGCACAGCAACTGGGTGCCGTGGAGACCGCCGTGGAAGTCCTTCAGCTCCAGATACGGATCCCCGACCCGGCCGTCGGCCAGGCCGACCGGGCACAGGGACAGCGGATCGGCCTTGTCCAAGGTGTAGTCCAGCGTGTGGATCCGCGCGCCGTCGGTGACCGTGCGATGCCCGAAGTACACCTCGGGGTCGGCCCACAGCGTCTTTCCCGTCCGCGGGTCCACCCCCTTGAGATCGGTTCCGCCCACGACCACCAGGCGGTCGAGCAGCAGCGGGAACGGCGGCACGGGCGGATCGGTGAAATCGGCCGACACCTGCCAGAGCAGACCCCACGCCGGCTTTGCCGAGACGGTCGGCGGAGTCGGCCGCGCCGGTTCGGATCCGCCGCGCCGCCCGAACCAGACCCAGGTGCCCGCGCCCGCCGCGGCGACACCGAGGGCCGCACCCCCGCCGACGGACAACAGCCGGCGGCGGGACATCCCGGCCCGGGTGCCGACGGACGCGTCGCCGCGGTCTTCCCCGGCTTCCCCGGCCGGGGGCGGCAACCGGTGCGGCGTGACCCGCCAGACGTCGGCGGCCCGCCGGGCGATGTCCGCGAGGACGGGCTCCGGCAGGCAGTCCGCGAAGTCCTGTTCCCCGCCGCCCAGCAGGGCACACAGCCGGTCGGTCGTGGGCCGTTGCCGCGGGTCCTTGGCGAAGCACGGAAGCAGTACGGGGAGGAGGCCGGCCGGCACCCCGGTCAGGTCCGGTTCCGCGTACCGCACGCGGTACAGCAGGTCCGCCGCCTGTCCGGTACCGAACGGCCCCCGGCCCGTGGCGGCGTGGACCAGTACCCCGGCCAGGGCGAACACGTCACCGGCCGGGGTGTGCTCCTCGCCCGCCGCCTGCTCGGGCGACATGAAGGCGGGGGTGCCCGCCGCGGATCCGGCCCGGGTGAGGCGGTCGTCGCCGAGGGCCCGCGCGATCCCGAAGTCGATGACCTTGGGACCGTCGGCCGTCACCATGATGTTGGACGGCTTCAGGTCCCGGTGGACCACCTCCGAGTCGTGCAGCCGGGCGAGCGCGGCGCACAGGCGGGCGCCGACGGCCCGGACCGTTCGCTCCGGCAGGGGACCGTTCAGCCGGACGGCTTCGTCGAGGGGCGGCCCGATCAGGTACTCGGTGGCCAGCCAGGGCGTCTCGTGGGCGAGGTCGGCGTCGAACACCCGGGCCCCGTACTCGCCGCCGATGACCCGGGCCGCGTCCGTCTCCAGCCGGAACCGGGTCCGCAGCACGGGATCCGCGGCGGAGCGGGCGTGCATCGTCTTCAAGGCGACGGTCCGCCCGGAGTCCGAGCGGGCCAGGTAGACCGTGCCCATGCCGCCGCTGCCGAGGCGGGCCGTCAAGTGGTAGGAGCCGAGCCGGGCGGGATCGTGGTGGGTGAGAGGGGTGAACATCAGGGCTGTCCCGCCTTCCGGGCGTGCGCGGGCGGAAGGGCCACGAGGACGTCCGCCGACTGACGGGCGAGGGCCGCGACGATCCTGCCCGGGAGGGGGAAGCGGCGGACGTCGACCACTGTGGGGACGGGGGCCGGCGGCTGTGTCGTGCCGGGCGCCGCCAGCAGGGCCGCGAGACCGGCTGCCGACGGCCGGTGAGCGGCGTCACGGGACAGGCAGGCGGTGACCAGGTCCCGCAGCGACTCCGGAAGCTCCTCCCGCTCCGGCACGGTGTGCCCGGTGCTCGCGTAGGCGAGCACGGCGCCGAGGCCGTACACGTCACCGAGCGGCCGGGGCCGGCCGCCCTGCGCCTGCTCCGGTGCCAGGCACCCCGGGTCGAGCGCGGGGCTGCCCAGCCGCCGCTCGCCGTCCGGCGCCACGGCGCGCACGGCGCCGAAACAGGCCAGCGACGGACCGTCCACGCCGAGCAGTACGGCCGCCGGGGACACACCCGCGTGGGTCACGCCCTGCGCGTGGGCCGCCGCCAGCGCGCCGGCGAGAGCTGCCCCGAGCGCCCGTACGACGGGTTCCGGCAGGGGACCGCCATGGGCGGCCAGCACCGCGGGCAGGGGGAGTACAGGGGTGTAGGGGGTGACGTACCAGGGCGGGACAGCCGTCCCGGTCACCTCGGTCACGGGTGCGAAGCCCGGCACGGACAGCCGCCGGGCGGCCTCGGCCTCGGCGGCCCAGCGGGCGGGATCGATGCCGGGATGCGGCAGGTGGACCAGGACCGTGCGCCGTCCGTCCGCACTCCGGGCGATGTACCGGCGCTCGGGCGCCCGCCGCCGTTCCTGCTCCTCGTCCAGCCCGCCCAGCACCGCGTACGGTCCGATCAGCGGCGGGTCGTCCTGACGCAGCCGCTCCATGCGCGCGTTCCCCCCGATTGCCGGCACAGGCCGATGATCTTACCGGCCGTGTCGGAAGCACCCCGGGCGACGGCCTTCGCCGCGCGCGAGGCGGAGCAGGATGATCACATGAGCCTTCTCGACCGCTTCACCGGCACCAAATATCCCGACCCCGCCGTCCCGCCCCGGCCCGCCTCGGAAGTCCGCGCCGCCCTGCTCGCCGTCGGCGGGCCGGACGTGCCGTACGTCGTGCGGGAAGGGGTCGGCGGCGGGGCCGATCTCGTGGCGGAGTGGCGCATCCGGGAGCCCGACTGGCACGGCTTCTTCGCGCGGGCCAAGGTGAGCCGGTCGCTGGAGACCCGGATGCGGCTGGTCCCGGAGAAGCGCGAGGTGCGCGCTCTGGACCGGGAGTGGGAGGTCACCTGGGTCGGGGACAGGCCCAGGCTGATCCTGTCGGCGGAGCACTCCCGGGGGCAGGTCAGGTCCGTGTCCCGGAGCTGGACGGTCGATCGGGGGCCCGACGGGAAGGTCCGGTTCACGGAGGACTACCGCTTCGACACCGCCGAGCTGAAGACGCCCTTGCAGGAGGCGGTCCTCGGCGCCGGGTGGACCTGGCGCGGGGCGCTGTTCAGGCTCTGAACCGTCGTTCGCGGTCCCAGGTGCGCAGGAGCGCCAGCGCGTAGGCGACCCGGACGTCCAGGCGCCGGGGATCGTGGCGGTACGTCCTGCTCACGCCCCGGTAGTCCAGGATCGTGCCGGTGCCGGGGGCGCGCCAGCGGGTGCGGGCCGGGCTGCCGAAGGTGAAGTCTTCCGGGCTGCCGTCGAAGAAGGAGTACACCGTCGCGCAGAGCACCCACAGGAGCCAGACGGGCGACGTGACCACGTAGAGCAGCCAGGCGTACCAGGTGCCCGCCTTGCCCGTGATCCGCTGGGACGGGTAGACGACCTGCGCGGTCCAGCGGGTCCGGCGGGGCCAGGGGAGCAGGCGGCCGGGGCGGCGGGTGACGCGGGCCAGGGGAGTGCCGTCGGACGCGTGGAGGTCGTAGGTGTCCGGGCCCGCGGGGGTGACCGAGCAGAGCGGGCGGTCGTCGCGGGCGGAGTGGAGCCAGAACGGGTGTCCGGACGTACGGCCCGCACAGACCCGCGCCAGCGGTGCGTTCCCGGGGTGGCGAGAGACCGTCGCGATCAGCTCCGCGTCGGGGGGCAGGGGCGCCGGGGCGGGGCCGGGCAGCGGTATCGGGTTGTTCGCCGAGATCCGGAAGGCGTACGGGATGGTGTCGTGCACGCTGTCATCCTCGGTGCCGGTGATCTCGACCCGGTAGTCACGGCCCGGGACACCGGCACTCCGGTTTGACCTACGTCACCTTCGGGGTAATCTCTTCGGCCCGATTGGCACAGCACCTGCCCCGTATGGCAGACTGTCGGAGTTGCTCGGTCGAGTGTTGATGCTGCGCGCCTCCCGCCGGGAGGACCGGAAGCGAGTCCCACAGTACTCGTCGTCCTAACTGCCCTCGGGCAGCACTGGGGCGGACGTACGGGAATCTTCCGGGAAGCGTGGGCGCGACACCGGCCAGGCGCCCGGTGGGCCCAAGGTCCCCGGTCCGCGGTTCCGGAAGGGCCGTGTCAATCCCGCAGGGATGTTCGGACAAGGGACATTCATGTCAGCGGGAGCGCGACACGCCCGACCGCGTGGGTCGGAGAGTGAAGGGTCACGCACGAGAAACACCGGGTTCCAGAGCGTTAGAGAGACAGGACTACTGAGTAGCCATGGCGGGACAGAAGATCCGCATCCGGCTCAAGGCCTACGACCACGAGGTCATCGACTCCTCGGCGAAGAAGATCGTCGAGACGGTGACCCGCACTGGTGCGTCGGTCGCGGGCCCGGTGCCGCTGCCCACTGAGAAGAACGTGTACTGCGTCATCAAGTCGCCGCACAAGTACAAGGACTCGCGCGAGCACTTCGAGATGCGCACGCACAAGCGCCTGATCGACATCCTCGACCCGACCCCCAAGACCGTTGACTCTCTGATGCGACTCGACCTGCCGGCCGGTGTCGACATCGAGATCAAGCTCTGAGGCTGGTGGGCTGAGAATGGCTAAGCAGATCAAGGGCATCCTGGGCGAGAAGCTCGGCATGACGCAGGTGTGGGACGAGAACAACCGTGTTGTTCCGGTCACCGTCGTCAAGGCCGGCCCCAACGTCGTGACCCAGGTTCGTACCAACGACGTCGACGGCTACGAGTCGGTCCAGATCGCCTTCGGCGAGATCGACCCGCGCAAGGTGAACAAGCCCCTCAAGGGTCACTTCGCCAAGGCCGACGTCACCCCCCGTCGCCACCTCGTCGAGATCCGCACCGCGGACGCCTCCGAGTACACGCTGGGCCAGGAGATCACCGCTGCGGTGTTCGAGGCCGGCGTGAAGGTCGACGTCACCGGCAAGAGCAAGGGCAAGGGCTTCGCCGGTGTCATGAAGCGTCACAACTTCGGTGGCCTCGGCGCCGGTCACGGCACCCAGCGCAAGCACCGCTCGCCCGGTTCCATCGGTGGCTGCGCCACCCCGGGCCGTGTGTTCAAGGGCCTCCGCATGGCGGGTCGCATGGGCAACGAGCGGGTCACCACCCAGAACCTGACCGTCCACGCCGTTGACGCGGAGAAGGGTCTGCTGCTCATCAAGGGCGCGGTTCCCGGTCCGAACGGCGGCCTCGTCCTGGTCCGCACCGCGGCCAAGGGGGCCTGAGGTAACCGATGAGCACTGTTGACATCCTTTCGCCGGCGGGCGAGAAGGCCGGTTCCGTCGAGCTCCCCGCGGAGATCTTCGACGCCAAGGTCAGCGTCCCGCTGATCCACCAGGTCGTCGTCGCGCAGCTGGCCGCTGCCCGCCAGGGCACGCACAAGACCAAGACCCGCGGTGAAGTCCGTGGTGGTGGCAAGAAGCCGTACCGCCAGAAGGGCACCGGTCGCGCCCGCCAGGGTTCGACCCGCGCGCCGCAGTTCGCCGGTGGTGGCGTCGTGCACGGTCCCGTGCCGCGTGACTACTCGCAGCGGACCCCGAAGAAGATGAAGGCCGCCGCCCTGCGCGGTGCCCTCACCGACCGGGCGCGTCACAACCGCATCCACGTCGTCTCCGGCGTGGTCGAGGGCCAGATCTCCACGAAGGCCGCGAAGAGCCTGTTCGGCAAGATCTCGGAGCGCAAGAACCTGCTCCTGGTCGCCGAGCGCTCCGACGAGGCCGCGTGGCTGTCCGCCCGCAACCTGCCCCAGGTCCACATCCTGGAGCCGGGCCAGCTGAACACGTACGACGTTCTCGTCTCGGACGACGTGGTCTTCACCCAGGCCGCTTTCGAGTCCTTCGTCGCCGGCCCGAAGGCCAACGACACCGAAGGGAGCGAGGTCTGATGGCCATCCGTCACCCCGCTATCGCCTCGAAGGCCGCCAAGGCCGCCAAGGCCGCGCGCGTCGCCAAGGCGCGTCGCCACGCCACCGAGGGCAAGAACACCGTCGAGACCCCGCTGAGCAAGTCGTACACGGACCCCCGTGACGTCCTGCTGAAGCCGGTCGTCTCCGAGAAGAGCTACGCGCTCCTCGACGAGAACAAGTACACGTTCATCGTCGACCCGAACGCCAACAAGACCCAGATCAAGCAGGCCGTCCAGGCGGTCTTCGACGTCAAGGTCACCGGGGTCAACACGATCAACCGCGCCGGCAAGCGCAAGCGGACCCGCACCGGGTTCGGCCAGCGTGCCGCCACCAAGCGCGCGATCGTGACCCTCGCCGAGGGCGACCGTATCGACATCTTCGGCGGTCCGACCGCCTAAGGGCGGTCCGGATCGTCCGATATCGGACGAGGACTGAGAAATGGGAATCCGCAAGTACAAGCCGACTACGCCGGGCCGTCGTGGCGCCAGCGTTGCCGACTTCGTCGAGGTCACGCGGTCCACGCCGGAGAAGTCGCTGGTTCGCCCGCTGCACAGCAAGGGCGGCCGTAACAACGCCGGTCGTGTGACCGTTCGCCACCAGGGTGGCGGACACAAGCGCGCCTACCGAGTGATCGACTTCCGTCGTCACGACAAGGACGGCGTGCCGGCGAAGGTCGCGCACATCGAGTACGACCCCAACCGCACCGCGCGCATCGCGCTGCTGCACTACGCCGACGGCGAGAAGCGCTACATCCTCGCCCCGCGCAACCTGCAGCAGGGCGACACCGTGGAGAACGGTCCCGGGGCCGACATCAAGCCGGGCAACAACCTCGCCCTGCGCAACATCCCGGTCGGTACCACGATCCACGCGATCGAGCTCCGTCCCGGTGGCGGTGCCAAGTTCGCCCGCTCCGCGGGTGCCTCCGTGCAGCTGCTCGCCAAGGAGGGCGCCTACGCCCACCTGCGCATGCCGTCCGGTGAGATCCGCCTGGTCGACGTGCGCTGCCGCGCCACCGTCGGCGAGGTCGGCAACGCCGAGCAGTCGAACATCAACTGGGGCAAGGCCGGCCGTAAGCGGTGGCTGGGCGTTCGCCCGACCGTCCGTGGTGTGGTCATGAACCCGGTCGACCACCCGCACGGTGGTGGTGAGGGCCGTACCTCCGGTGGCCGCCACCCTGTGTCCCCGTGGGGCAAGAAGGAAGGCCGTACTCGTTCGCCCAAGAAGGCGTCGAACAAGTACATCGTCCGCCGCCGCAAGACGAACAAGAAGCGCTAAGGACGGGTTGAGATGCCTCGTAGCTTGAAGAAGGGGCCCTTCGTCGACGACCACCTGATGAAGAAGGTGGACGCCCAGAACGATGCCGGCACCAAGAACGTCATCAAGACCTGGTCCCGTCGCTCGATGATCGTCCCGGCCATGCTCGGCCACACGATCGCGGTGCACAACGGCAAGACCCACATCCCGGTGTTCGTCACCGAGTCGATGGTCGGCCACAAGCTCGGCGAGTTCTCGCCGACGCGCACCTTCCGGGGCCACGTCAAGGAAGACCGGAAGTCGAAGCGCCGCTAGTAGCGGATCGCATTCAGACACGTAAGTAACTGAAGGGACAACCATGGAAGCCAGGGCCCAGGCGCGGTACATCCGCGTCACGCCCATGAAGGCCCGCCGCGTGGTGGACCTCATCCGTGGCATGGACGCCACGGAGGCCCAGGCCGTCCTGCGATTCGCTCCGCAGGCCGCCTCGGTGCCGGTGGGCAAGGTGCTGGACAGCGCCATCGCCAACGCCGCGCACAACTACGACCACACCGATGTCGACAGCCTCTTCGTTTCCGAGGCCTACGTCGACGAGGGCCCGACCCTGAAGCGGTTCCGGCCGCGCGCCCAGGGCCGTGCCTACCGGATCCGCAAGCGGACCAGCCACATCACCGTGGTCGTCAGCAGCAAGGAAGGAACCCGGTAATGGGCCAGAAGGTAAACCCGCACGGGTTCCGGCTCGGTGTCACGACCGACTTCAAGTCGCGTTGGTACGCCGACAAGCTGTACAAGGACTACGTCAAGGAAGACGTCGCCATCCGTCGGATGATGACGTCCGGCATGGAGCGCGCCGGCATCTCCAAGGTCGAGATCGAGCGCACCCGTGACCGCGTCCGCGTGGACATCCACACCGCTCGCCCGGGCATCGTCATCGGCCGCCGCGGCGCCGAGGCCGACCGCATCCGCGGTGACCTGGAGAAGCTGACCGGCAAGCAGGTCCAGCTGAACATCCTCGAGGTCAAGAACCCGGAGACGGACGCTCAGCTGGTGGCCCAGGCCGTCGCCGAGCAGCTGTCCTCCCGCGTCTCCTTCCGTCGGGCCATGCGCAAGAGCATGCAGTCCGCCATGAAGGCCGGCGCCAAGGGCATCAAGATCCAGTGCGGTGGCCGTCTCGGCGGCGCCGAGATGTCCCGCTCGGAGTTCTACCGCGAGGGCCGCGTGCCCCTGCACACGCTCCGCGCGAACGTGGACTACGGCTTCTTCGAGGCCAAGACGACCTTCGGCCGCATCGGCGTGAAGGTCTGGATCTACAAGGGCGACGTCAAGAACATCGCCGAGGTCCGCGCCGAGAACGCTGCCGCCCGTGCGGGTAACCGCCCGGCCCGCGGTGGCGCCGACCGCCCGGCCCGTGGTGGCCGCGGTGGCGAGCGGCGCGGTCGCAAGCCGCAGCAGGCTGCCGGTGCCGAGGCCCCCAAGGCCGAGGCCCCCGCGGCTGCCGCTCCGGCTGAGAGCACCGGAACGGAGGCCTGACCGAAATGCTGATCCCCCGTAGGGTCAAGCACCGCAAGCAGCACCACCCGAAGCGCAACGGTATGTCCAAGGGTGGGACGCAGGTTGCGTTCGGCGAGTACGGCATCCAGGCGCTGACCCCGGCCTACGTCACGAACCGCCAGATCGAGGCGGCCCGTATCGCGATGACCCGCCACATCAAGCGTGGCGGCAAGGTCTGGATCAACATCTACCCGGACCGTCCCCTCACCAAGAAGCCGGCCGAGACCCGCATGGGTTCCGGTAAGGGTTCCCCGGAGTGGTGGATCGCGAACGTCAAGCCCGGACGTGTGATGTTCGAGCTGTCGTACCCCAACGAGAAGATCGCCCGTGAGGCGCTGACCCGTGCGGCCCACAAGCTGCCGATGAAGTGCCGGATCGTCAAGCGCGAGGCAGGTGAAGCGTGATGTCGGCCGGTACCAAGGCGTCCGAGCTGCGCGAGCTGGGCAACGAGGAGCTTCTGGCGAAGCTCCGCGAGGCCAAGGAAGAGCTGTTCAACCTCCGCTTCCAGGCGGCCACGGGTCAGCTCGAAAACCACGGCCGGCTGAAGGCCGTCCGTAAGGACATCGCGCGGATCTACACCCTGATGCGCGAGCGCGAGCTGGGCATCGAAACGGTGGAGAACGCATGAGCGAGAACAACGTGACTGAGCAGAACACCGAGGCGCGCGGCTTCCGCAAGACCCGTGAGGGCCTCGTCGTCAGCGACAAGATGGACAAGACCGTCGTCGTCGCCGTCGAGGACCGCGTCAAGCACGCGCTGTACGGCAAGGTCATCCGCCGTACGAACAAGCTCAAGGCGCACGACGAGCAGAACGCCGCGGGCGTCGGCGACCGCGTCCTCCTCATGGAGACCCGGCCGCTGTCCGCGACGAAGCGCTGGCGCGTCGTCGAGATCCTCGAGAAGGCCAAGTAATTCCTGCGGGCAAACCCGCAGGTCAGTTCCGCCAGGCTCGGCAGGGGTCCTCGTGATTGAGGCCCCTGCCGGGAACCGGCAGACGATCAGGAGATAGACGTGATCCAGCAGGAGTCGCGACTGCGTGTCGCCGACAACACTGGTGCGAAGGAGATCCTTTGCATCCGTGTGCTCGGTGGCTCCGGTCGCCGCTACGCGGGCATCGGTGACGTCATCGTCGCCACCGTCAAGGACGCGATCCCCGGTGGCAACGTGAAGAAGGGTGACGTCGTCAAGGCGGTCATCGTTCGCACCGTCAAGGAGCGCCGCCGTCCGGACGGCTCGTACATCCGCTTCGACGAGAACGCCGCCGTCATTCTGAAGAACGACGGCGACCCTCGCGGCACCCGCATCTTCGGCCCGGTCGGCCGTGAGCTGCGCGAGAAGAAGTTCATGAAGATCATCTCGCTCGCGCCGGAGGTGCTGTAAGCATGAAGATCAAGAAGGGCGACCTGGTCCAGGTCATCACCGGCAAGGACAAGGGCAAGCAGGGCAAGGTCATTGCCGCTTACCCGCGCGAGGACCGCGTCCTGGTCGAGGGTGTCAACCGGGTCAAGAAGCACACCAAGGCCGGTCCGACCGCCAGCGGTTCCCAGGCCGGCGGCATCGTGACCACCGAGGCGCCGATCCACGTCTCCAACGTCCAGCTGGTCGTGGAGAAGGACGGCAAGAAGGTCGTCACGCGTGTCGGCTACCGCTTCGACGAAGAGGGCAACAAGATCCGCGTTGCCAAGCGGACGGGTGAGGACATCTGATGGCTACCACCACCACTCCGCGTCTGAAGCAGAAGTACCGCGAGGAGATCGCGGGCAAGCTGCGTGACGAGTTCAAGTACGAGAACGTCATGCAGGTTCCCGGCCTCGTCAAGATCGTGGTCAACATGGGTGTCGGCGACGCCGCCCGTGACTCGAAGCTGATCGAGGGCGCGATCCGCGACCTGACCACCATCACCGGTCAGAAGCCGGCCGTCACCAAGGCCCGCAAGTCCATCGCGCAGTTCAAGCTGCGTGAGGGCCAGCCGATCGGTGCCCACGTCACGCTCCGTGGCGACCGCATGTGGGAGTTCCTGGACCGCACCCTGTCGCTCGCGCTGCCGCGCATCCGCGACTTCCGCGGCCTGTCCCCCAAGCAGTTCGACGGCCGTGGCAACTACACCTTCGGTCTCACGGAGCAGGTCATGTTCCACGAGATCGACCAGGACAAGATCGACCGCGTCCGGGGTATGGACATCACCGTGGTGACCACGGCGACCAACGACGAAGAGGGCCGTGCCCTTCTCCGTCACCTCGGCTTCCCGTTCAAGGAGGCGTGAGCGAGATGGCGAAGAAGGCTCTCATCGCGAAGGCTGCTCGCAAGCCCAAGTTCGGTGTGCGTGGCTACACCCGCTGCCAGCGCTGCGGTCGTCCGCACTCCGTGTACCGCAAGTTCGGCCTGTGCCGCGTGTGCCTCCGTGAGATGGCTCACCGTGGCGAGCTGCCGGGCGTGACCAAGAGCTCCTGGTAATCCCCTCATTTAGGGATTCCTGGACCTCTCGGTAAGCAACCGGGACGGCAGGGCCCGAACCCCGCATGCCGTAGGCTGGTGGGGTTGGGCTCTGCCGCCCTGAACGACTTACTACGCCGTAGGTCCCCGCACCGCACCCGTCCCGTCTGCAGAAGTACGGGGAGAGGGATGGCGCATATAGGAAACCCCGGCGAGAAAGGCCACAGGCCAATTCATGACCATGACTGATCC
This sequence comes from Streptomyces rubradiris, assembly GCF_016860525.1. Lineage (NCBI taxonomy): Bacteria > Bacillati > Actinomycetota > Actinomycetes > Kitasatosporales > Streptomycetaceae > Streptomyces > Streptomyces rubradiris. The sequence goes on along the minus strand of NZ_BNEA01000015.1, from coordinate 3,359,629 downwards.
GATCGCAGACATGCTGACGCGTCTGCGGAACGCGAACTCGGCGTACCACGACTCGGTGTCGATGCCGCACTCCAAGATCAAGTCGCACATCGCGGAGATCCTCCAGCAGGAGGGCTTCATCACGGGCTGGAAGGTCGAGGACGCCGAGGTCGGCAAGAACCTCGTTCTCGAGCTGAAGTTCGGCCCCAACCGTGAGCGCTCCATCGCGGGCATCAAGCGGATCTCGAAGCCCGGTCTCCGGGTCTACGCGAAGTCCACCAACCTGCCGAAGGTGCTCGGCGGCCTGGGCGTGGCGATCATCTCCACGTCGCACGGGCTCCTCACCGACAAGCAGGCCGGCAAGAAGGGCGTGGGTGGGGAAGTCCTCGCCTACGTCTGGTAGCAGAAGGGAACGGAGGAAACAGCTATGTCGCGCATCGGCAAGCTCCCCATCGCGGTTCCCGCCGGCGTGGACGTCACCATCGACGGCCGTACGGTCTCGGTCAAGGGCCCCAAGGGCTCGCTGACCCACACCGTTGCCGCGCCGATCGACATCGCTAAGGGCGAGGACGGCACCCTGCAGGTGCTGCGCCCGAACGACGAGCGTCAGAGCAAGGCCCTGCACGGCCTCTCCCGCACGCTGGTGGCGAACATGATCACCGGCGTGACCCAGGGTTACGTGAAGAAGCTCGAGATCAGCGGTGTCGGTTACCGAGTGACCGCCAAGGGTTCCAACCTGGAGTTCGCTCTCGGTTACAGCCACCCGATCGTGGTCGAGGCCCCCGAGGGCATCACCTTCAAGGTGGAGTCCCCGACCCGTTTCTCGGTCGAGGGCATCGACAAGCAGAAGGTCGGCGAGGTTGCGGCCAACATCCGCAAGCTGCGCAAGCCCGACCCGTACAAGGCCAAGGGTGTCAAGTACGAGGGCGAAGTCATCCGCCGCAAGGTCGGAAAGGCGGGTAAGTAAGCCATGGCATACGGGCAGAAGATCCTCAAGGGCGACGCCTACAAGCGCGCCGCGATCAAGCGCCGTCACATCCGGATCCGCAAGCGGATCTCCGGTACGGCGGAGCGCCCCCGTCTGGTCGTGACCCGCTCCAACCGCCACATCGTGGCGCAGGTGATCGACGACCTGAAGGGCCACACCCTGGCGTCGGCGTCCACGCTGGACGCGTCGATCCGCGGTGCCGAGGGCGACAAGTCCGCGCAGGCCAAGCAGGTCGGCGCCCTGGTCGCCGAGCGTGCCAAGGCCGCCGGTGTCGAGGCCGTCGTGTTCGACCGTGGTGGCAACCAGTACGCCGGCCGCATCGCGGCCCTGGCGGACGCCGCCCGCGAAGCCGGGCTCAAGTTCTGAGCCGCTTGTAGCTAGCGGAAAGAGAGAGGTAATCCAATGGCTGGACCCCAGCGCCGCGGAAGCGGTGCCGGTGGCGGCGAGCGGCGGGACCGGAAGGGCCGTGACGGCGGCGCTGCTGCCGCCGAGAAGACCGCGTACGTTGAGCGCGTCGTCGCGATCAACCGCGTCGCCAAGGTTGTGAAGGGTGGTCGTCGCTTCAGCTTCACCGCGCTGGTCGTGGTGGGCGACGGTGACGGCACCGTGGGTGTCGGTTACGGCAAGGCCAAGGAGGTGCCGGCCGCCATCGCCAAGGGCGTTGAGGAGGCCAAGAAGCACTTCTTCAAGGTCCCCCGTATCCAGGGCACCATCCCGCACCCGATCCAGGGTGAGAAGGCTGCCGGCGTCGTGCTGCTCAAGCCCGCGTCGCCCGGTACCGGTGTGATCGCCGGTGGCCCGGTGCGTGCCGTGCTCGAGTGCGCCGGTATCCACGACGTGCTGTCGAAGTCGCTCGGCTCCGACAACGCCATCAACATCGTGCACGCGACCGTGGAGGCCCTGAAGGGCCTGCAGCGTCCCGAGGAGATCGCGGCCCGCCGTGGTCTGCCGCTCGAGGACGTCGCCCCCGCGGCTCTTCTCCGTGCGCGTGCCGGGGCGGGTGCGTAATCATGGCGCAGCTCAAGATCACGCAGGTCAAGTCCTACATCGGCAGCAAGCAGAACCACCGTGACACCCTGCGGTCGCTTGGTCTCAAGGGGATCAACACCGTGGTCGTCAAGGAGGACCGCCCCGAGTTCCGCGGCATGGTGCACACCGTCCGCCACCTCGTGACGGTCGAGGAGGTCGACTGATCATGGCGGAGAACAACCCGCTGAAGATCCACAACCTCCGTCCGGCCCCCGGCGCCAAGACCGCCAAGACCCGTGTCGGTCGTGGTGAGGCGTCGAAGGGTAAGACGGCCGGTCGTGGTACCAAGGGCACCAAGGCCCGCTACCAGGTTCCGGAGCGCTTCGAGGGTGGCCAGATGCCGCTCCACATGCGCCTCCCGAAGCTGAAGGGCTTCAAGAACCCGTTCAAGACCGAGTACCAGGTCGTGAACCTCGACAAGCTGGCCGCGCTCTACCCGGAGGGTGGCGAGGTCACCGTCGAGTCGCTGGTGGCCAAGGGCGCCGTTCGCAAGAACAGCCTCGTCAAGGTCCTCGGCCAGGGCGAGATCTCCGTGGCGCTGCAGGTGACGGTCGACGCCGTCTCCGGTTCCGCCAAGGAGAAGATCACCGCCGCCGGCGGCACGGTCACCGAGCTCGTCTGAGTTACTCAGGCGGAGCGTCGATGACGTAAACGATCCCGACCGGGGATACCTCACAATGAGGTATCCCCGGTCGGTCGTTCCTAGGGGGGCATGGTCGCCGGTAAGGTGGCCTGCACTGTTCTTTTTCGTATTCGTCGAACCTCAGACCGTCACCCTTGACGCAGTTGCGCGGGGGTCGCAGGAGGCACCGTGCTCACCGCGTTCGCCCGGGCGTTCAGGACGCCCGACCTGCGCAAGAAGCTGCTCTTCACGCTGGGCATCATCGTGGTCTACCGGGTCGGTACCCACGTCCCGATCCCCAACGTCAACTACCAGGCCGTCCAGCAGTGCGTGAAGGAGGCCGGCGCCAACCAGGGCCTGTTCGGCCTCGTGAACATGTTCAGCGGCGGCGCGCTGCTCCAGATCACGGTCTTCGCGCTCGGCATCATGCCGTACATCACCGCCAGCATCATCCTTCAGCTGCTGACCGTGGTGATCCCGCGCCTGGAAGCCCTGAAGAAGGAGGGCCAGGCCGGCACGGCGAAGATCACGCAGTACACCCGTTACCTGACCGTGGCGCTCGCCATCCTCCAGGGCACCGGCCTGGTGGCCACCGCCCGCAGCGGCGCGCTCTTCAACGGCTGCTCGGTCGCCACGAGCATCGTCTCGGACCAGGCGATCTTCGCGACCATCACGATGGTCATCTGCATGACCGCCGGTACCGCCCTGGTGATGTGGCTCGGTGAGCTGATCACCGACCGCGGCATCGGCAACGGCATGTCGATCCTGATGTTCATCTCGATCGCCGCGACCTTCCCGTCCGCGCTGTGGGCCATCAAGAAGCAGGGCTCGCTGGCCGGCGGCTGGATCGAGTTCGGCACCGTCATCGCGGTCGGCCTGGTCATGGTCGCGCTCGTCGTCTTCGTCGAGCAGGCCCAGCGCCGCATCCCGGTGCAGTACGCGAAGCGGATGATCGGACGCCGGTCCTACGGCGGTACGTCCACGTACATCCCGCTGAAGGTGAACCAGGCGGGTGTGATTCCCGTCATCTTCGCCTCCTCGCTGCTCTACATCCCGGCGCTGATCGCGCAGTTCGCGGGGGGCAACTCGGGCTGGAAGACCTGGATCGAGCAGAACCTCACCAAGGGCGACCACCCGATTTACATCACTTCGTACTTCTTGCTCATCGTTTTCTTCGCGTTCTTCTACGTCGCTATCTCCTTCAACCCCGAGGAAGTAGCCGACAACATGAAGAAGTATGGTGGCTTCATCCCGGGCATCCGGGCTGGCCGACCGACCGCTGAGTACCTGAGCTACGTGCTCAACCGGATCACCTGGCCGGGTTCGCTGTATCTGGGTCTGATCGCTCTCGTACCGACAATGGCGTTGGTGGGCTTTGGGGCAAGCCAGAACTTCCCCTTCGGCGGGACCAGCATCCTCATCATCGTGGGTGTCGGCCTCGAGACGGTGAAGCAGATCGAGAGCCAGCTCCAGCAGCGCAATTACGAAGGGTTCCTCCGCTGATGCGTATCGTCCTCGTCGGGCCGCCGGGTGCCGGTAAGGGAACGCAGGCCGTCCGGCTCGCAGAGAAGCTGGGCATCCCGCACATCTCCACGGGCGACCTGTTCCGCGCCAACATCAGCCGGCAGACGGAGCTGGGCAAGCTCGCCAAGTCCTACATGGACGCCGGCAACCTCGTCCCCGACGAGGTGACCATCGCGATGGCCAAGGACCGCATGGAGCAGCCGGACGCGGAGAAGGGCTTCCTGCTGGACGGCTTCCCGCGCAACGTCTCGCAGGCGGAGGCGCTGGACCAGCTGCTCCAGGACGAGCACATGACGCTGGACGCCGTCCTCGACCTGGAGGTCCCCGAGGACGAGGTCGTCAAGCGGATCGCCGGCCGGCGCATCTGCCGCAACGACTCCTCGCACGTCTTCCACGTGACCTACAGCCCGGCCAAGCAGGAGGGCGTCTGCGACGTCTGCGGCGGCGAGCTGTACCAGCGCGACGACGACTCCGAGGACACCGTCCGCAAGCGGCTGGAGGTCTACCACACGCAGACCGAGCCGATCATCGACTACTACAAGGCGCAGGAGCTGGTCGTGACGATCTCCTCGCTGGGCCCGGTGGACGAGATCACGCAGCGGGCGCTGGAGGCCCTCAAGCGCGAGAAGGCCGAGAAGTAGATCCCGGCCCTTCCGGCCGCGGTGCCCTCCCCGGGCGCCGCGGCCGTACTGTTGTACAGGTACCCCAGTCGATGTGAGTGACGGAGAGCGCAGGCCCCCCATGGTGCAGATCAAGACCCCCGAGCAGATCGCGAAGATGCGGGCGGCGGGCCTGGTCGTAGCCGCCATCCACGCGGCGACGCGTGAGGCCGCGGTGCCCGGCGCGACCACCCGGGACCTGGACGAGGTGGCCCGCAAGGTCCTCGCCGAGCACGGCGCGAAGTCGAACTTCCTCGGCTACGGCGGCTTCCCGGCCACCATCTGCACCTCCGTGAACGACGTGGTCGTGCACGGCATCCCCTCCGACGACGTCGTCCTGAAGGACGGCGACATCATCTCCATCGACTGCGGCGCGATCATCGACGGCTGGCACGGTGACGCGGCCTACACGGCCTTCGTCGGCTCCGGTCACGCCCCGGAGCTGATCGAGCTGTCCCGGGTGACCGAGGAGTCGATGTGGGCCGGCATCGCGGCCATGAAGCAGGGCAACCGCCTGGTCGACATCTCCCGGGCGATCGAGACGTACATCCGCCGCCAGCCGAAGCCCGGCGGCGGTCGCTACGGCATCATCGAGGACTACGGCGGCCACGGCATCGGCACCGAGATGCACATGGACCCGCACCTGCTGAACTACGTCGACCGGCGCCGCGGCAAGGGTCCCAAGCTGGTCCCCGGCTTCTGCCTGGCCATCGAGCCGATGGTCTCCCTCGGCACCCCGAAGACCGAGGTCCTGTCCGACGACTGGACGGTCATCACGACCGACGGCACCTGGTCCTCGCACTGGGAGCACTCGGTGGCCCTGACCGAGCAGGGGCCGCTGGTGCTCACCGCCCCCGACGGCGGCAAGGCGAAGCTGGCCGAGTACGGTGTGGTGGCCGCGCCGGACCCCTTGGGCTGAGCGGGGCCGAGCCCGCGAGAGCGGCATCCAGAAATCGGGCCCGAGGTCCTGTCCGATGACTGACGGTCATCACGACCGACGGCACCTGGTCCTCGCACTGGGAGCACTCGGTGGCTCTGACCGAGCAGGGGCCGCTGGTGCTCACCGCCCTTGATGGCGGCAAGGCGAAGCCGGCCGAGTTCGGCATCACGGCGGCGCCGGACCCGCCGGCGTAAGCGCCCGCCGTTCGTTTCCCGCCGTTCGTTTTCTGCCGGCCGGTCGCCCCGCGCGGCCGGTCCGCGCCGTTGTGCCGCCCCGGTCGCATAAGAATCACCCCCATGGGGCAGACTTCCTCGATTCGCCTTTCCGGGTGCGCCGACGTAGACTGACTCGTCGGCTCTTGTGCACCCGCATGCCTGCATGCTCACAATCGGTGCACGGCGGAGTCGATCAAGGTAGTCGATTCGAAGGGCGAAGCGTGGCCAAGAAGCAAGGTGCCATCGAGATCGAGGGCACTGTCGTCGAGTCTCTGCCGAACGCCATGTTCAAGGTCGAGCTCCAGAACGGCCACCAGGTCCTGGCACACATCAGCGGCAAGATGCGCATGCACTACATCCGTATCCTCCCTGACGACCGGGTCGTGGTGGAGCTGTCTCCGTACGACCTGACGCGTGGCCGGATCGTCTACCGGTACAAGTAGATCTTGCCCGCGCCCCGGGCCCGCCCGGAGCGATGGCACTGACCCGGAGAACCTCACCCCATGAAGGTCAAGCCGAGCGTCAAGAAGATCTGCGACAAGTGCAGGGTGATCCGCCGTCACGGCCGGGTCATGGTCATCTGCGAGAACCCGCGCCACAAGCAGCGCCAGGGCTGACGCACGACCGTTTCCCTCTGCACCTCTATCGCAGAGTTTCGCGCGACGCGAGCTGAATATGTTCATACGCAGAGCCCGAGCCATCCAGCTCGACACCCCCGGTTCGGAGGCCGGGGACCCGGTTCGTACCTGGTACGGCGGCCGGGAGCCGGTTCTGTGGAAGACCTCCGAAGATTCACCAGGAGCCATTGAATGGCACGCGTTTCCGGTGTTGACATCCCGCGCGAAAAGCGCGTGGAGGTCGCCCTCACCTACGTGTTCGGCATCGGCCGGACCCTCTCCAAGGAGACGCTGGCTGCGACCGGCGTCGACCCGAACACCCGCGTCCGCGACCTGACGGAAGAGCAGCTCGTCGCGATCCGCGAGTACGTCGACAACAACATCAAGACCGAGGGTGACCTCCGTCGCGAGATCCAGGCCGACATCCGCCGCAAGGTCGAGATCGGCTGCTACCAGGGTCTCCGTCACCGTCGCGGTCTGCCCGTCCGCGGTCAGCGCACCAGCACCAACGCCCGTACCCGCAAGGGCCCGCGTCGCGCCATCGCCGGCAAGAAGAAGCCGGGCAAGAAGTAGTCCGCAGCGGACGCCTGTCCACGGTCTTCGCTGTAGGACCGACCACCTCCCGTAGGAGTTAATAGATGCCCCCCAAGGGTCGTCAGGGCGCTGCCAAGAAGGTGCGCCGCAAGGAAAAGAAGAACGTCGCTCACGGCCACGCGCACATCAAGAGCACGTTCAACAACACGATCGTCTCGATCACGGACCCGTCCGGCAACGTGATCTCCTGGGCCTCCGCCGGCCACGTCGGCTTCAAGGGCTCCCGGAAGTCCACGCCGTTCGCCGCGCAGATGGCCGCCGAGTCGGCCGCCCGCCGCGCCCAGGAGCACGGCATGCGCAAGGTCGACGTGTTCGTGAAGGGTCCGGGCTCCGGTCGCGAGACCGCGATCCGTTCCCTCCAGGCCACGGGCCTCGAGGTCGGCTCCATCCAGGACGTCACCCCGACCCCGCACAACGGCTGCCGCCCGCCGAAGCGTCGTCGCGTCTGACGCACGCCGCTTCGACTGGCTGGGGTTCCGGGCGGTACGGCTCTTTCGGGTCGTGCCGCCCGTACCCTTGCAGTACCCGCGCTTTTCCCGGGCGCGGTCTCCGTCGGACGTCAAATAGCGGGCGTCCACGAAAGAAGGATCTGATCCACACATGCTGATCGCTCAGCGTCCCTCGTTGACCGAAGAGGTCGTCGACGAGTTCCGCTCCCGGTTCGTGATCGAGCCGCTGGAGCCGGGCTTCGGCTACACCCTCGGCAACTCCCTGCGCCGTACGCTCCTCTCCTCGATCCCGGGTGCCGCCGTCACCTCGATCCGGATCGACGGTGTCCTGCACGAGTTCACCACCGTGCCGGGCGTCAAGGAGGACGTCACCGACCTGATCCTCAACATCAAGCAGCTGGTCGTCTCCTCGGAGCACGACGAGCCGGTCGTGATGTACCTGCGCAAGCAGGGCCCGGGTCTGGTCACCGCCGCCGACATCGCGCCCCCGGCCGGTGTCGAGGTGCACAACCCCGACCTCGTCCTCGCCACGCTGAACGGCAAGGGCAAGCTGGAGATGGAGCTGACCGTCGAGCGCGGTCGCGGCTACGTCTCCGCCGTGCAGAACAAGCAGGTGGGCCAGGAGATCGGCCGCATCCCGGTCGACTCCATCTACTCGCCGGTGCTGAAGGTCACGTACAAGGTCGAGGCCACGCGTGTCGAGCAGCGCACCGACTTCGACAAGCTGATCGTCGACGTCGAGACCAAGCAGGCGATGCGTCCGCGTGACGCCATGGCCTCCGCCGGCAAGACCCTGGTCGAGCTGTTCGGTCTCGCCCGCGAGCTGAACATCGACGCCGAGGGCATCGACATGGGCCCGTCCCCGACGGACGCCGCCCTGGCCGCGGACCTGGCGCTGCCGATCGAGGAGCTGGAGCTCACCGTTCGGTCGTACAACTGCCTCAAGCGCGAGGGCATCCACTCCGTGGGTGAGCTGGTCGCGCGCAGCGAGGCCGACCTGCTGGACATCCGCAACTTCGGTGCGAAGTCCATCGACGAGGTCAAGGCGAAGCTGGCCGGCATGGGCCTGGCCCTGAAGGACAGCCCGCCCGGATTCGACCCGACGGCCGCCGCGGACGCCTTCGGCGCGGACGACGACGCGGACGCGGGTTTCGTGGAGACCGAGCAGTACTGAGCGCTCCGCGGGGAGGCCGTACTGCGTCTGCGGGCCGGTCGTGGCCGGTCGCGCAGTTCCCCGCGCCCCTTCCAGGCCCTTCGGGGCCTGGATCTCCGACGGGCAACCGCTCGCTCGGATACTGACCCCGGTACCTGATACGGCCGGGGCAGAGACACAGGAGAGACAACATGCCGAAGCCCACCAAGGGTGCCCGTCTGGGCGGCAGCGCCGCGCACGAGAAGCTGCTCCTCGCGAACCTCGCGAAGAGCCTCTTCGAGCACGGCAAGATCACGACCACCGAGGCGAAGGCCCGCCGCCTGCGCCCGTACGCCGAGCGTCTGATCACCAAGGCGAAGAAGGGTGACCTTCACAACCGCCGCCAGGTGCTTCAGGTGATCACGGACAAGAGCGTCGTCCACACGCTCTTCACCGAGATCGGCCCGCGCTACGAGAACCGCCCGGGTGGTTACACCCGCATCACCAAGATCGGTAACCGCCGTGGCGACAACGCGCCCATGGCCGTCATCGAGCTGGTCGAGGCGCTGACGGTGCAGCAGAACGCCGTGGGCGAGGCCGAGGCCGCGACCAAGCGTGCGGTCAAGGAGGCCGAGGAGGCCAAGGCCGAGCAGACGAAGGCCGAGGAGACCGAGGCCGCCGAGGCTCCCGCCGAGGAGTCGAAGGACGCGTAAGCGTTCTGCCGGGGAGCGGCCGTCGGCGGCTGCGGCTCCGTCGTGGCTTGTCGCGCAGTTCCCCGCGCCCCTTTAGGGCGTTGGCGGGCCCGTTCCTTTCGAGGAGCGGGCCCGCTTTCGTGTTTTGAGAGGATTCCCCCGTGAGTGACGAAGTACAGCCCGGTTACGTCCGTGTCCGTCTCGATCTGTCCTACGACGGCTCCGCCTTCCACGGCTGGGCCAAGCAGGCCGGGGGCAGGCGGACCGTGCAGGGGGAGATCGAGGACGCGCTGCGGACGGTCACGCGGTCCAAGGAGACGTACGAGCTGACCGTGGCCGGGCGCACCGATGCCGGGGTGCACGCCCGGGGGCAGGTGGCGCACGTCGATCTGCCCGGGGAGCTGTGGCGCGAGCACCACCAGAAGCTGCTGAAGCGGCTGGCCGGCCGACTGCCGAAGGACGTCCGGGTGTGGGCGCTGCGCGAGGCGCCGAGCGGGTTCAACGCGCGGTTCTCGGCGGTGTGGCGGCGCTACGCCTACCGGGTCACCGACAATCCCGGGGGAGTGGACCCGCTGCTGCGGAACCACGTGCTGTGGCACGACTGGCCGCTCGACGTGGACGCCATGAACGAGGCCGCGCGGGCGCTGCTCGGGGAGCACGACTTCGCCGCCTACTGCAAGAAGCGCGAGGGCGCGACCACGATCCGTACGCTCCAGGAGCTGAGCCTGGTGCGGGGCGAGGACGGGATCATCACCGCGACCGTGCGGGCGGACGCCTTCTGCCACAACATGGTGCGCTCGCTGATCGGCGCGCTGCTGTTCGTCGGGGACGGGCACCGGGGGCCGGAGTGGCCGGGGAAGGTGCTGGCCGCGGGCGTACGGGACTCCGCCGTGCATGTCGTACGGCCGCACGGGCTGACGCTGGAGGAGGTCGGCTATCCGGCCGACGAGCTGCTGGCGGCCCGGAGCAAGGAGGCCCGGAACAAGCGCTCGCTTCCCGGACTTCCGGGATGCGAAACCTGTTAGTTACGTCGCATTTCGCAGCGCTTACGTCCCATATCCGGACTTGCAGGGCGTATTGGCCCTTACTGACTCTTACGCGTTTCATACCGCTCGGATACAGTTGCGCGTTCCGGCCACACGTTCGATCACGCGGCCGGGTTTGGCTGGGGGGTCGACGGGTCGGTAGGGCCCGGGGTGGGACAACGGAATGACTTCAGTGGATTCCGTGCGGGCCGGGGGGCGTCGCGCGGCACGGCAAAGTGGCGGGCGGCGACGGGCCGGGCGGGGCGGAACGGCCGCGCTGGGACTGCTGCCGCTCCCGCCGACCGACAAGGAGAAGTACTCCTACGCGCGACGGCACCTGTGGATCCTGACGATCAGCTCGCTGATCAGCTTCTGCTGCCTGGTGCTGAGCCAGTTCAAGCTGGCGGCGTCCACCCCGGTGCTGTGGATCTACACGCCGCTGCTCGCCTTCACGGTGATCTACTACCTGGTGTCACTGCGGGTGAACGGCTTCACCCGGGACTTCGACATCGCCCACCACCGACGGCTGGTGCAGAACTGGCGGCCCGAGGTGTACCCGAGCGTGGACGTGTTCCTGCCGGTGTGCGGTGAGCCCATCGAGGTGCTGCACAACACCTGGCGGCACGTGCGCGCGATGGCCGACCGGTACCCCGGGGTCTGCGTGCCGTTCGTGCTGGACGACGGCGCGAGCCCCGAGCTGGCGGCGATGGCCCGGGACTTCGGCTTCCGCTACGGCACCCGGAAGAACCGGGGCTGGTTCAAGAAGGCCGGCAACCTCCACTTCGGCTTCGCCCAGTCCGACGGCGAGTACATCCTCATCCTGGACGCCGACTTCACCCCGCGCGCCGATCTGCTTCAGGAACTGCTGCCGTACATGGACGACGATCCGCGGATCGGCATCGTCCAGTCCCCGCAGTACTTCCGGGTGCTCGACTCGCAGAACTGGATCGAGCGCGGCGCGGGCGCGGTGCAGGAGCTGTTCTACCGCTCCGTGCAGGTCTCCCGGCAGGGCAGCGACGGCGCCATCTGCGTCGGCTCCTGCGCGATCTACCGGCGGGCGGCGCTGGAGACCAACGGGGGCACGACGCTGATCGAGCACTCCGAGGACGTGCACACCGGGTTCGATCTGCGCGGGCTCGGCTGGGACCTCAGGTATGTGCCGGTCGCGGTGTCCACCGGGGTCTGCCCGGACAGCGCGGGTGCCTTCTTCAACCAGCAGTACCGCTGGTGCTCGGGCTCGATGAGCCTGCTCGGCAGCCGTAAGTTCTGGCAGGCGAAGATCAAGCTGTCCAGCCGGCTGTGCTACATGTCCGGCTTCTTCTACTACATCCACACCGCGCTGTTCACCTTCGCGGCCCCGGTCATCCCGATCGTGCTGCTGCTGGTGATGCCGGAGAAGCTCAAGGTCGAGCATCTGCTGCTGGTGCTGCCCAGCATCCTCTACACCACGATCATCTTCCCGATGTGGCACCGGGCGCCCTACCGCCTGGAGGCCTGGGCGACCCGGATGATGTACGGCTGGGCGCACGTCTTCGCCATCTGGGACATCCTGCGCAAGAACCGCATGGGCTGGCAGCCGACGGGTTCCTCCGGCGCCAAGAAGAACAAGACGCGGCGGTTCTGGATCGGCATGTGGGTCTGGAGCGGCGGCACGGCGCTGGTGTGGGTCACCGCGGCGGTGTACCGGACGTTCACCATGAACGCCCCGGACTTCGCCCTGATCCTGTCCTCGGGGCTGTTCTACGCGCTGGTCGTCGGCCGTGTGCTGGTGCAGCCGCGGTCCGGGGCGGAGGCCGCCTGATGCGACTGAGGAAACGATTCCGTATGACCGGCGCGGCCCTGGCCTGCGCCCTGGCCGGCGTTCTCGCGCTCGGCGGCTGCTCGCTGCTCGGTGACGACTCCGGGGGCTCTTCGGAGACCGGCGGCGCGGGCGCCCCGCGCTCCTCGGCGAGCCCCCAGGACATCCCCTACGACGTCACGCCCCTGATCAAGCCGGCGAAGAAGTACTACGGGGCGGCCGTGCCGGGCGCGCCGATCTCCATGAAGAACATCGACGTGTACACGTCGAGGACCGGCAAGCAGCCCAACCTGATCGAGTACTACGCCGCCTGGGGCGACGGCTTCGACGCCACCGGTGTGCGCAACGCCTGGGCCGAGGGCGCCCTGACGCTGATGTCCTGGGAGCCCTTCGACACCTCCCTCGCCGACATCGCGGCGGGCAGGTCGGACGCGTACATCAAGGAGTACGCGACCGCCGTGCGCAAGCTGAACCTGCCCGTGGTGATGGACTTCGCGGACGAGTTCAACGGGCACTGGGAGAAGTGGGGCACGAAGCACGCGACCCCGGCCCAGTACGTGGCCGCCTGGCGCCACATCCACCAGACCTTCGTCGACGTCGGCGCCACCAACGTCATCTGGGCCTGGGCGCCCAACATCGTCAACCCGGTGAAGAACGTACGGCTCAAGCCGTACTACCCGGGTGACGCCTACGTGGACTGGATCGGTCTGGTCGGCTACTTCACGATCGGCCAGGACAACGCCTTCGACAGCGTCTTCGGGCCGACCCGCGACGAGATCCGCACCTTCACCAAGAAGCCGATGCTGCTGCTGGAGACCGCGGCCATGCCCGGCGAGCGGCGGCGGGCCGATGTCCGCAACCTGTTCGCGGGCGTCGCGGCGGACGACGACATGCTCGGTTTCATCTGGTTCGACTACAAAAAGCGCGCCGACTGGCGGCTGGAAGCGAGCCCGCTGGCGCTGGAGGAGTTCAAGCGCCTGGCCGCCGACGACCGTTTCGGCTTCGACGTACGGAAGCCGTCATGACCTCTCGTCCCGAGTACTACACCCCGCAGCCCTACGACCCGTACGCCGAGGAGGAGCAGCAGGGCGGCTGGTTCAACTCCGACGGCTACCTCCCGCGCCGGCCGCAGGGGCACGAGGTCCCGCAGGGGTACGAGGTCCCGCAGGGCTACTACGAGATCCCCCAGGGGTACGACACCCCGCAGGACTACGGGGTCGCCCAGGGGCACCCGGTCCCGCAGGGGTACGACACCCCGCAGGGCTACCAGCAGGTCCCTCAGGAGTACGACACCCCGCAGGGCTACCCGCACGTCCCCCAGGAGTACGACGTACCCGAGGCGTACGGGTACGACCCCGGGGTCCACGCGTACCAGCAGCCGGCCGACCAGCCGGCGTACCCCGCGCAGACCGCCGAGGAAGAGCCGGCCGCACCCGCCGAGCCCGGGTACCACGTGCCCGAGACACCCGAGGTCGGCTGGGACATGGCCGCCAGCCGACGGCGCGCCTGGGTCAGCCGGGCCGTGCTGCTGTGCGTGCTGGCCGTCCAGGCGGTGCTCTCGCTGCGCCTGGCCAACACCGCGTTCCAGGACGAGGCCCTCTACCTCGCGGCCGGCCACGCCGAGCTCCAGCACCTGCTGCACGGCACCCCGCTGCCCATCGACTACGCGGCCTACTTCTCCGGCTCGCCGCAGCTGTACCCGGTGCTCGCCGCCGCCGTGGACGACGTGCTCGGGCTCACCGGGGCGCGCCTGCTGAGCCTGGCGTTCATGCTGGGCACCACCGGGCTGCTGTACTCCTTCACCCGGCGGCTGTTCAACGAGCGGGCCGCGCTGGCCGGCGCCGCCCTGTTCGCCGTGGTGCAGTCCACGGTCGTCATGGGCTACTTCGCCACCTACGACGCCGCCGCGGTGTTCCTGCTGGCCCTGGCCACCTGGATCGTCGTACGCACCGACCGGGCGCCGGTGGCCGCCGTGCTGCTCGCCGTCCCCGTCGCCGTCCTCGCCGTCGGCGTGAAGTACGCGGCCGGCCTGTACCTGCCGACCATCGTCGTGCTCGCGCTGCTCACCGGCTGGCCGCACCAGGGGCGCAAGGCGTTCCTCCGCATGCTGCTGCTCGCGCTCGGCATCGGCGCGGTGCTGGGGATCGGCATGTACGGCACCGACCTGATGGACGGCGTGCGGCAGACCACCACCGACCGCGACCACGGCTCCGACAGCGCAGCCTTCCTGCTCCGGCGGTCCGGCGAGTGGGGCGGGCTGATGTTCCTCACCGCCGTCGGCGGCGCGGTCTCCTACGTGCGGCGCAGCCGGATGAACGAGTCCCCGGCCGCCCAGCGGCTCGGCAACCCCGGATGGCGCTGGCGGGCGCTGCTCGGCCTGCTGCTGTGCGGCACCGCGCTGCTCGCGCCCGCCTACCAGATGCACCTGGGCACCGTCGTCTCGCTGTTCAAGCACGTCGGCTTCGGCCTGCTGTTCGCCGCCCCGATGGCCGGGGTGGGCGTCACCCGGCTGATCGGCGCCCACTTCCGCTACCCCCAGCTCGGCATCATGCTGTGGACCGCGACGCTCTGCCTCGGCATCTCGCAGGCGGACTGGCGCTTCGGCGTCTGGCCCGACTCCTCGAAGATGATCCGGGCCATCGACTCCCACGTGGACCGCGAGGGCCACTACCTCGCCTCCACCCCCGAGGTGCCCGTCTACTACCTGCGGGACAAGACCACCCACCGGCAGTGGCAGGGCGTGTTCGCCCTGGAGTACACGGACAAGAAGGGCACGTACCACCAGGGCGACGACGCCTACCGGGCGGCGCTGCGCGACGGCGAGTTCGACCTGATCGTCCTGGACGGCCTCACCAACCCGCGGGTGGACGCCATCGTCGCGGACGCGGTCAAGGGCAACCCGCACTACCGGCTCCTGGCCGACCTGCCCTTCCGCAACTCCAGCGGCACCGGTCACTACCGCATCTGGACCAAGACCTCCTGACCGCGGGTCCGAAGCGAGAAAGGCCGTCCTCATGCGGCTCACCGTCATCGGCACCGGCTATCTCGGTGCCACCCACGCCGCCTGCATGGCCGAACTGGGCCACGAGGTGCTCGGCGTCGACGCCGACCCGGAGAAGGCCGCCGCGCTCGGCGCCGGGCGGGTGCCCTTCCACGAGCCGGGCCTGCCCGAGCTGATCGCGCGGCACACCGCGAGCGGCAGGCTGCGGTTCACCACCTCCTACGCGGAGGCCGGGGCCTTCGGCGAGGTCCACTTCGTGTGCGTGGGCACCCCGCAGCGCGCCGGCAGCGACGCCGCCGACCTGAGCCAGGTGGACGCGGCCTTCGCCGCCCTGGCCGCGCACGCCGCGCCGGACGCGCTGCTCGTCGGCAAGTCGACCGTGCCCGTCGGCACGGCCGAGCGGCTGGCCCGGACGTACGACGCGGAGATCGCCTGGAACCCGGAGTTCCTGCGCGAGGGCTTCGCCGTCCAGGACACACTGCGCCCGGACCGGCTGGTGTTCGGCGTGGCGTCACAGCGCGCCGAGGCTGTGCTGCGCGAGGTGTACGCGCCGGTCCTCGCCGCCGGCACCCCGCTGGTCACCGCCGACTTCCCGACCGCCGAGCTGGTCAAGACGGCCGCCAACGCCTTCCTCGCCACCAAGATCTCCTTCATCAACGCGATGGCCGAGGTCTGCGAGGCGGCCGGCGGCGACGTGCGCACGCTCGCCGAGGCGCTCGGCCACGACGACCGGATCGGGGCGAAGTTCCTGCGCGCCGGTGTGGGATTCGGCGGCGGCTGTCTGCCCAAGGACATCCGCGCCTTCGCGCACCGGGCCGGCGAGCTGGGCGTCCCGCTCGGGCTGCTGCGCGAGGTGGACGCGATCAACATGCGGCGCCGGGACCGGGTGGTGGAGCTGGCCCGCGAGCTGTGCGGGGGAGCGGTGCTCGGCGCCCGGGTCGCCGTCCTCGGCGCCGCCTTCAAGCCCGGCTCGGACGACATCCGCGACTCGCCCGCACTGGCCGTGGCCGCCCGGCTGCGGCTGGAGGGCGCCGACGTCACCGTGTACGACCCTCAGGCCGCGGACAACGCGCGCAAGGCGTTCCCGCTGCTGGGATACGCGGGCACCGTCGAGGACGCGCTGCGCGGGGCCGACCTGGTCCTGCATCTGACCGAGTGGCCGCAGTTCCGGGAGATCGACCCGGAGCGGGCGGCGACGCTGGTGGCCCGGCCGCGCATCGTGGACGGGCGAGGGGGGCTCGACGCGGACCGCTGGGCCGCGGCGGGCTGGTGGTTCCGGGCACCGGGCAGGCCGGTGCCCGCAGGGGAGGGACAGTGATGGCACAGAGCGAGGCGGCCCGGGTCACCGTGGTGATGCCGACCTACAACGAGGCGGCGAACCTGCCGGGCATGGCCGAGGCCGTGCTCGGGCTGGAGCTGGACGGGCTCCAGCTGAAGATCGTCGACGACTCCAGCCCGGACGGCACCGGGCGGATCGCCGAGGAGTTGGCCGAGAAGTACAACGGCGACGGCCGCACCCGGATGAGCGTGCTGCACCGCACCGAGAAGGACGGGCTGGGCCGGGCGTACACCGCCGGGATGTCCGCCGCGCTGGACGAGGGCGCCGAGTACGTCGTCCAGATGGACGCCGACGGCAGCCACCCGGTGGAGGCGGTGCCCCGCATGCTCCAGGCGGCCCTCGACTCCGGCGCCGGGCTGGTGGTCGGCAGCCGCTACGTCGAGGGCGGGTCGCTGGACGAGGAGTGGGCCGCCCACCGGGTGCTGCTGTCCCGGTTCGCCAACCGGTACGCGCGCGCCGTCCTCGGCACCGACATCCAGGACATCACGGCCGGGTTCAACCTGTGGTCGGCGCGGACCCTGCGGGACGTCGGCCTGACGTCCCTGGACAGCGCCGGCTACAGCTTCCAGGTGGAGCTGAAGTACCGGGCCGTCCGGGCCGGGCACACGGCCGTGGAGATCCCCATCCGGTTCGCCGAGCGCACCGAGGGCGAGTCCAAGATGACGCTGCGCACCCAGCTGGAGTCGGCGGTGCTGCCGCTGCGGCTGCGGCTGAAGCGGTACTAGCGGCCGGGGGCGGCAACCGGCCGGTGCGGCCGCCGGGCGGGCCGGCTACCGGGCGGCGGCCTCGGCCTGCTCCTGGCCGCGGCGGTGGATCTGGTTCACGGTGAACTGGGCCAGGCTGTTGCCGGCGCCGAAGACGGCGGTGTCGTTCTTGGTGACGTCCTTGCCGGTGGTGAAGCCGGAGATGGTGAAGTAGGCGTAGCGGCCGTAGGCATTGCGCGTGGAGCGGCAGAAGGCCCCGTCGCAGAAGGGCTTGACGCCGCCCTTGCCGTACAGCGAGCGGACGATGGACCGGTCGTCGGTCTGTGCCTTGGCCCGGCCGGCCCGCGCCGCGTCGTCGAAGACGGCGACGCCCACGGTGACCGCGATGTCGCCGTGGGTGTAGGTGGCGCGCAGCAGGCGGGTGCAGCCGTTGGCGGTGAGGACGCGCGGCAGGGTGCCGCCGGCGACCGAGGCGCAGGCGGAGGTGTCGTCCGTGGCGCCCTTCGTGTACACGGTGTCGCCGAGGGTGAGCTGCTTGCCGGGGAAGAGCGTGTCGGGGCCGAGCGGAGCGGTGTCCTTCTTGGCGCTGGATATGAAGTCCGCGGGGTTCAGCGGCGGCGGCGCGCTGGTCGGTTCGAAGGACGGCGTCGCGCTGCCGGTGCCGGGTATGGAGGCGGTGGCGGGCAGGTTGCTCGGGCCGGCCTCGGGGTCACCGCCGTTCGCGGAGACCACGGCCACGGCGACCGCGGTGCCTATCGCGACCGTGGCCAGCGCCCCGCCGGCTATGAACAGCAGCTTGCGGCGCTTGTTCCGGGTCTCGGAGGCCTCGGCGAGCGCGGCCCAGTCGGGCGTCCCGTCGTCTTCTCCGCTGTTCCACGGCTGCTGCTGGGAATGCGGTTTCCAGGGATCCCACTGAGACTGGGGTCCCCCCTGCCCGTAACTCATGGGGCGCATCTTAGACGGGGGCCCGGTGGCACGGGGGCCGTCCGGTGGCCCGCCTCGTTTTGACCCGCCCGGGGGCCAGCCGGTAACCTGCTTCTTCGTTGTGTATTGGCTTGCTCATTCTCACGGGACGGGCCCTTACACCGGTCCACCGGGCCGATGACCAGCGACCCCACGCACGCGGTTTGCGTCGCCGCCGTGGGTCAAGGCTGTCGTGATCGTTTCGGTGACCTTGTTTAGGACCATTCACTCGAAGCGAAGGCTACGAACCGTGCGTACGTACAGCCCCAAGCCCGGCGATGTGACGCGCCAGTGGCACGTCATCGACGCTCAGGACGTTGTCCTGGGCCGTCTCGCCACCACTGCTGCGACCCTCCTCCGGGGCAAGCACAAGCCGATCTACGCGCCGCACGTCGACGCTGGTGACTTCGTCATCATCATCAACGCCGACAAGGTGCACCTGTCCGGCAACAAGCGGACCCAGAAGATGGCCTACCGCCACTCCGGCTACCCGGGTGGTCTGCGCTCCGTCCGTTACGACGAGCTGCTGGACAAGAACCCGGAGAAGGCCATCGAAAAGGCCGTCAAGGGCATGCTCCCCAAGAACTCCCTGGGCCGTCAGATGCTCTCGAAGCTGAAGGTCTACAAGGGTGACCAGCACCCGCACGCGGCCCAGCAGCCGGTGCCGTTCGAGATCACCCAGGTCGCGCAGTAAGTCCGGCCACCCCCTAAGACTGAAGAGAATCTGAGGAGAATCGTGGCCGAGACCACTGCCGAGCAGCCGCTCGAAGAGCTTGACATCGACAGCTACACCACCGAGTCCGAGGTCCCCGTCGAGGGCGAGTACACCTCGGAGTCCCTGGCCTCCCGCTTCGGCGAGCCGCAGCCGGCCGCCGGCCTGGGCCGCCGCAAGAACGCCATCGCCCGCGTCCGGATCGTCCCGGGCACCGGCAAGTGGAAGATCAACGGTCGCACCCTTGAGGACTACTTCCCGAACAAGGTGCACCAGCAGGAAGTCAACGAGCCGTTCAAGGTCCTTGAGCTCGACGGCCGTTACGACGTCATCGCCCGCATCGCCGGTGGCGGTGTCTCCGGCCAGGCCGGTGCGCTCCGTCTCGGTGTCGCCCGCGCGCTGAACGAGGCCGACGTCGACAACAACCGCGGCCCGCTGAAGAAGGCCGGCTTCCTCAAGCGCGACGACCGTGCGGTCGAGCGGAAGAAGGCCGGTCTGAAGAAGGCCCGCAAGGCTCCGCAGTACAGCAAGCGCTAAGCTTCGCTGCCTGCTCGTACGTGGTACGGGCTTCGGCCCCGCGTACTCCGAACGCCCCGGCGGCACGCCACATGTGCCCCCGGGGCGTTCGCTTATCCCAGCCAAGGGCGTATAACGGCACAAGACGCTCAAAGGCTTGTGTGATCGGATACCGGGTCGCCTGCCACCCGACGCGGCGCGGTCCGCTTCCGACAACGATGCTTCCTCAGGAGGACAAGTGGGACGACTCTTCGGCACGGACGGCGTGCGCGGTGTCGCCAACGCGGATCTGACGGCCGAGCTGGCGCTGGGCCTCTCCGTCGCCGCGGCGCATGTGCTGGCCGAGGCGGGCACCTTCGAGGGCCACAAGCCGACGGCGGTGGTCGGACGGGACCCGCGCGCGTCCGGGGAGTTCCTGGAGGCCGCGGTGGTGGCCGGGCTGGCCAGCGCGGGCGTCGACGTCCTGCGGGTCGGCGTGCTGCCGACGCCCGCGGTGGCGCACCTGACCGGCGCGCTCGGCGCCGACCTCGGCGTGATGCTCTCCGCCAGCCACAACGCCATGCCGGACAACGGCATCAAGTTCTTCGCCCGCGGCGGCCACAAACTCGCCGACGAGCTGGAGGACCGGATCGAGGCGGTCTACGACTCCCACCGGCACGGTGAGCCCTGGCAGCGGCCGACCGGGGCCGGCGTCGGCCGCGTACGGTCGTACGACGAGGGCTTCGAGCAGTACATCGCCCACCTGCTGGCGGTGCTGCCCAACCGGCTCGACGGCCTGAAGATCGTCCTGGACGAAGCGCACGGCGCGGCCTCGGGGGTCTCGCCGGAGGTGTTCGCCCGGGCGGGCGCCCAGGTCGTCACGATCGGTGCCGAGCCGGACGGGCTCAACATCAACGACGGCTGCGGCTCGACCCACCTGGACCTGCTCAAGGCCGCGGTCGTCGAGCACGGCGCGGACCTCGGCATCGCGCACGACGGTGACGCCGACCGCTGCCTGGCCGTGGACCACACCGGCGAGGAGGTGGACGGGGACCAGATCCTCGCCGTGCTCGCGCTGGCCCTGCGGGAGCGGTCCGCGCTGCCCGCCGACACGGTGGTGGCCACCGTGATGTCCAACCTCGGCTTCAAGCTGGCGATGGAACGCGAGGGCATCCGGCTCGTGCAGACGGCCGTGGGCGACCGGTACGTCCTGGAGGAGATGAAGGAGCACGGCTACGCCCTCGGCGGCGAGCAGTCCGGGCACGTCATCATCCTCGACCACGCCACCACCGGCGACGGCACGCTGACCGGCCTGCTGCTGGCGGCGCGGGTCGCCCAGACCGGCCGTACGCTGCGCGAGCTGGCCTCCGTCATGGAGCGGCTGCCGCAGGTCCTGATCAATGTGCCGGACGTGGACAAGTCGCGGGTGAGGACATCCGCGGACCTCGCCGCCGCGGTCGCCGAGGCGGAGCACGAACTCGGCGAGACCGGGCGGGTGTTGCTGCGGCCGTCGGGTACCGAGCCGCTGGTGCGGGTGATGGTCGAGGCCGCGGACATCGAGCAGGCGCGGGCGGTCGCGGGGCGGCTGGCCGACGCGGTGAAGGCGGCGCTCGGGTAGGGCCGCCGGGTCCCGGGTCCGGGGCGGTGGGGGCTGTGCGTTGCGGGCCGCGGGTTCGTCGTGGCCGGTCGCGGCCACGCGGCGGAGCCGCACATCGGCACAGCCCCGCGCCCCTTCAGGAGCGCTTGAGCCGGCGCTCCCAGAAATGCTTCTGGGCGAGCAGCGTGAGGGTCCCCGCCAGCACGATGCCCAGCAGGTTCAGCAGGAGCTGGACGGTCGAGCCGCTGGTCTGTGACGTGTCGCCGTAGGCCAGCGCCACCGCCGCGTTGGCCGCGGCCGGGACCGTGGTCACGGAGATGGCCACGCCCACCAGGGCGCCCGACTTGGCGGAGGTCAGGGACAGGATGCCGGCGACGCCGGCGAGCACGGCCACGACGAAGGAGAACCAGTCGGGGGCGTAGATGAACCCGGTGTTCGGCCGGGCGCCCTCCAGTCGGTCCTCGCTGAACAGCCCGGTCGCGTCCATCAGCAGGCTGAACGCGCTGGTCAAGGCCATGGCCACCGCGAAGCCCACCAGCAGTGCGAGCAGCGAGCGCCAGGCCAGGCGCGGACGGCGCCGTACCAGGGCCGCGCTGATGCCGGCCAGCGGGCCGAACTCCGGGCCGACCGCCATCGCGCCCACGATCAGGATCGCGTTGTCCAGCACCACACCGCAGGCGGCGATCATCGTGGCCAGGGTGATGAAGGCGAGGTAGGTGACCGAGAGCGTCGACTCCTCGTGGGTGGCCTCGATCAGGCCCTCCCACAGCACCGCGTCCGCGCCCTCGCCGGGCGCCTCCTTCTCGGCCTCCTCGGCCCGCCGGGACAGCGACAGGCCGATGTCCTCCACGGCTATGGAACCGGTGTCCTCCAGGCCCAGCCGCCGCAGTCCGGCGATGAGTTCGTCGGCCGCCTCGCGCGCCACGTCGCACAGGACGAGGTCGCCGACGGGGTCGCGGGCGGTGCCGGGCAGGACGACGAGGTGGGTGGTGCCGACCGTCCGCTCGATCAGCCGCACCACCTCCTCCGTCTGCCCGGCCGGGGTGATCAGGCGCAGATGCAGCATGCGCCCATCCAACCGGACCGGCTACAGCTTGCGCAGCCGCAGCCGCTGCACCTTGTGGTCCGGGCCCTTGCGCAGGATGAGGGTGGCCCGGCCCCGGGTCGGGGCGATGTTCTCCACCAGGTTCGGCTGATTGATGGTCCGCCAGAGCATGCGCGCGTAGTCCAGGGCCTCCTCCTCGGAGACCTGGGTGTACTTGCGGAAGTACGACGACGGGTCCTGGAAGGCGGTCTGCCGCAGCTTCCGGAAGCGGCTGAGGTACCAGCGCTCGATGTCCTCGGTGCTCGCGTCGACGTACACGCTGAAGTCGAAGTAGTCGGCGAGACCGACCCGGGTACGGCCGTCCTTGCCGGGCAGCGCGGGCTGGAGGACGTTCAGCCCCTCGACGATGAGGATGTCCGGGCGGCGGACGACGAGGCGCTCGCCCGGCACGATGTCGTAGATCAGGTGGGAGTAGACCGGTGCCGACACCTCGTCCTTGCCGGCCTTGATGTCGGCGACGAAACGGGTCAGGGCCCGGCGGTCGTAGGACTCGGGGAAACCTTTCCGCGACATCAGGCCGCGGGCCTCCAGCTCCCGGGTGGGCAGCAGGAAGCCGTCCGTCGTGACCAGTTCCACGCGGGGGTGCTCGGGCCAGCGGGAGAGCAGGGCCTGGAGCAGGCGGGCGACGGTGGACTTGCCGACGGCCACGGAGCCGGCGACGCCTATCACGAAGGGGGTGCCGGACTGGGAGCCCTTCTCCCCGAGGAAGGTGTTCAGCGCGCCGCGCAGACCGTCCGTGGCGCCGACGTAGAGGTTGAGGAGCCGGGAGAGCGGGAGGTAGATGTCCCGCACCTCGTCCAGGTCGATGACGTCACCCAGACCGCGGAGCTTCTCCACCTCCTCGGCGCTGAGCGGCAACGGCGTCTTGTCGCGCAGCGCGCTCCACTCGGCGCGGGTGAGATCGACGTAGGGAGTCGCCTCCGGCCTGTGCCGGTGGGCGCTCCGGGGCATCGAGGAGACCGGTGAGATCACAGTCCATTGTTAACGGAGTTTGAACGGGGCGGCGGGGTGGGGTGCGTCACGTGGCCTCCGGGCAGATCCGGCGGTGTCCCTTCCCTACCCGTCCGGGGAGGGTCACCATCCGTCCCGCTACGGCCGCACGACCAGGTACTTCGCGTTGTCCACGACGAACTCGCCGTACCGGAGGGCCGATCCGACGGCTTCCAGCCTCCGGTACCGCTCCCGGGACAGCGAAGCGTCCGGCGCGTGCGTCATCGTCCTCAGCAGCACCCGGAACGCCAGGTCCGGGGTGCACCGGCGCGCGCAGTCGGTGAGCGCCGTACGGACCTCGGGGGCCAGGAACCGCGCCGCGTCGATCTCGTCGAGGACCGCGTCGAGGCAAGCGGCGCCGTCCTCCGCGTCCGCGCCCGTGCACGGGCGTACCTCCGAGGCCGACAGCCGCGCGTCACACAGCCGGACGAGCGTTCGCGTCCACTCGGCCGCGCCTCCCAGCCACTCGATGTTCGGCATGTGTTCCGCACCGGCGTACCACAGCACCTTCAGCGCGGGTGAGGGAAGGAGGCCGAGAGTCCGGGCGTCCCGGCGCAGCGCCAGTGCCTCCTCGTCGCACGAGGCCGCGAGCTGTCTTGCGACGACATCGGCGGCGTTGTCGCCGTCGTGATACCAGTCCTGATGGAAGTAGCCCATCACTCGGGAGACACCGAAGTCGAAATCCGTGTAACGCGGCATGCGACTCTTCTCTCATCCCGGGCAGCACGTCTCGGTGGGGAGTGTGCCCCCATGACCCTTCGTACGACGGTGGGAATTTCTGATTTCGGGCAAGGTAGGGCCGTTTCTGATCGGTTGTGGACCTTAGGCTGCCGCTCATGTGCGGAATCGTGGGATACGTAGGGTCACAGTCGGCGCTGGATGTCGTGATGGCCGGGCTGAAGCGGCTGGAGTACCGGGGCTACGACTCGGCGGGGGTCGCCGTGCTCGCGGACGGCGGGCTGGCCGCCGCGAAGAAGGCCGGGAAGCTGGTCAACCTGGAGAAGGAGCTGGTCGAACGGCCGCTGCCGACCGGCTCGACCGGCATCGGGCACACCCGCTGGGCCACCCATGGCGGGCCCACGGACGCCAACGCGCACCCTCACCTGGACAACGCGGGCCGGGTCGCCGTGGTGCACAACGGCATCATCGAGAACTTCGCCGTGCTGCGCGCCGAACTCGCCGAGCGCGGGCACGAGTTGACCTCCGAGACGGACACCGAGGTCGTCGCCCACCTGCTCGCCGAGGAGTTCTCGGTCACCGCCGACCTCGCCGAGGCGATGCGGCTGGTGTGCCGCCGCCTGGAAGGCGCGTTCACCCTGGTCGCGGTGCACGCCGACGCACCGGACGTGGTGGTCGGCGCCCGCCGCAACTCCCCGCTGGTGGTGGGCGTCGGCGAGGGCGAGGCGTTCCTGGCCTCCGACGTCGCCGCGTTCATCGCCCACACCCGCTCCGCGATCGAGCTGGGCCAGGACCAGGTGGTCGAACTGCGCCGGGACGGCGTCACGGTGACCGGCTTCGACGGCCGCCCCGCCGACATCCGCTCCTACCACGTGGACTGGGACGCCTCCGCCGCCGAGAAGGGCGGCTACGACTACTTCATGCTCAAGGAGATCGCCGAGCAGCCCAAGGCCGTCGCCGACACCCTGCTCGGCCGCATCGACCCCAGCGGCTCGCTGACCCTGGACGAGGTGCGGATCAGCCCCTCCGAACTGCGCGAGGTCGACAAGGTCGTCATCGTCGCCTGCGGTACGGCCTTCCACGCCGGCCTGATCGCCAAGTACGCCATCGAGCACTGGACCCGCATCCCCTGCGAGGTCGAGCTGGCCAGCGAGTTCCGCTACCGGGACCCGATCCTGGACGGCCGCTCCCTGGTGATCGCCATCTCCCAGTCCGGCGAGACCATGGACACCCTGATGGCGCTGCGCCACGCCCGCGAACAGGGCTCCAAGGTGCTGGCGATCTGCAACACCAACGGCTCGACCATCCCCCGCGAGTCCGACGCCGTGCTCTACACGCACGCCGGCCCCGAGGTCGCCGTCGCCTCGACCAAGGCCTTCCTCACCCAGCTCGTCGCCTGCTACCTGGTCGCCCTGTACCTCGGCCAGGTGCGCGGCACCAAGTGGGGCGACGAGGTCCACGCGGTCATCAAGGACCTGTCCCGGATCTCGCACGAGGTGGAACGGGTCCTGGAGACCATGGAGCCGGTCCGGGCGCTGGCCCGCACCCTGGCCACGAAGAACACCGTCCTCTTCCTCGGCCGGCACGTCGGCTACCCGGTGGCCCTGGAAGGCGCGCTGAAGCTCAAGGAACTCGCCTACATGCACGCCGAGGGCTTCGCCGCCGGCGAGCTGAAGCACGGCCCGATCGCGCTGATCGAGGAGGACCTTCCGGTGGTGGTGGTCGTACCGTCCCCGCGCGGCCGGTCCCTCCTGCACGACAAGATCGTGTCCAACATCCAGGAGATCCGCGCGCGTGGCGCCCGTACCATCGTCATCGCCGAGGAGGGCGACGAGACGGTGGTCCCCTACGCCGACCACCTGATCCGCATCCCGGCCACGCCGACGCTGCTCCAGCCACTGGTGGCCACCGTGCCGTTGCAGGTCTTCGCCTGCGAACTGGCCACGGCCCGGGGCAACGAGGTGGACCAGCCCCGGAACCTGGCGAAGTCCGTCACCGTGGAGTGAGGGGGCGGTGCGGGGCGCACGGCCGGACACCGTTCGCCCCGTACCGTTCCGCCCGGTCGGGCCGGGCCGGTGGTCACCAGTTGATGCAGGTCTTCGGCACCCAGCCGGTCTTCTTCTCGCCGCCGTAGTACCACAGGTTGCTCTTCTTGCCGCAGGCCGTGTACGAGCCGCCCTTGTAGGCCTTGCCGTCGTTGCACAGCGTGCCCTTGCGGCCCTTGCCCCAGATGCCGACGGCCGTGGCGGTCGTCTTCGGGGACGTGCGGACGTTGACGGTCTCCTTGGCCTTGACGTTGACGATCGCCTTGCTGCAGTCCTTCGGCAGGGACGCCGCGGAGGCGGAACCGGCGCCGACGACGGTCCCGGTGAGGGCCGTGCCGACGAGAACGGCGGTGGTGAGCGCGCTGCCCAGGAACCTCGACTTCAAGGTGCTGTCCTCCCGTTGTGTGCGTGGGCGCCGAGCTGACGTGCGCGACGCCGGTCACCGGGAAGGCTACTGGGCCACCGCCCGGTCGTGATCTTGAGGGCGGTGCGCGCGGACGCTCAGTGGACGGACAGGCCGCCGTCCACGTGGATCGACTGGCCGGTGACATAGGCGGAGGCGCCGCTCGCCAGGAACACGGCCGCGCCCGCGAAGTCCTCGGCCAGGCCGTTGCGGCCGGTCATCGTGCGCGCGGCCAGGGCCGCCACCCGCTCGGGGTCGGCCGACAGCCGCGCGTTGAGCGGGGTCATCACGAAGCCCGGCACCAGGGTGTTGCAGGTGACCCCGTACGGTGACCAGGCCTCGGCCTGGGAACGGGCCAGCGACTCCAGCCCGCCCTTCGACACGCCGTAGGCACCGCTCTGCACGAACGCCCGGTGCGCCTGCTGGGAGCTGATGTGGATGATCCGGCCGAAGCCCCGCTCGGCCATCCCCGGCCCGAACCGCTGCCCCAGCAGGAACGGCGCCTCCAGGTTCACCGCCATGGTGGCGTCCCACACGTCCTCGCCCAGCTCGCCCAGCGGCGGACGGAGGTTGATCCCGGCGGAGTTGACGAGGATGTCGGGCTCCCCGAACACGGCCGCCGCGTCCTCGGCGACCGCGCGCACCCCGTCCCGGCTGCCCAGATCACCGCTCACCCAGGCCGCCCGGCAGCCGTCGGCCGTCAACTCCGCGACCGTGTCGGTGAGTTCGCGCTCACGCCGGGCCACGATCACGACGCTCGCCCCGGCCCGCGCCAGCGCCCCCGCGACGGCCCGCCCGATGCCAGAGCTGCCGCCGGTCACCAGCGCGACACGGCCGTCCAGCGAGAACAGGCCGGAGAGATAAGCGTTCGTTGAGGTCATGCCCGCAGCGTAGGCGACGTGGTGTCGCCGGTATGCCGTCGGCCCGGGCCGTAGGGTGCTCGGCATGAGCATCATCGGGGTGGGCATCGACGTCGCCGAGATCGACCGGTTCCGGGCATCCCTGGAGCGGACGCCGGGGCTGGCCGGCCGGTTGTTCGTGGAGCGTGAACTGCTGCTGCCCAGCGGGGAACGGCGCGGCATCGCCTCGCTGGCGGCCCGGTTCGCCGCCAAGGAGGCGCTGGCCAAGGCGCTGGGGGCACCGCCGGGACTGCACTGGACCGACGCTGAGGTGTACGTGGAGGACAGCGGCCAGCCCCGCCTGCGGGTCAAGGGCACGGTGGCCGCGCGCGCGGCCGAGCTGGGCGTGCGGGCCTGGCACGTGTCGCTCAGTCACGACGCCGGGGTGGCCTCGGCCGTGGTGGTCGCCGAGGGCTGACCGGGCCCGCGCCGGGTGTGGACGGCCCCGGTTCGGGGGCAGACTCGGTGCCATGCGTACTGCGTACAGCGTGGAGACGGTAAGGGCGGCCGAACGGGCCCTGATGGCACGGCTGCCGGAGGGCGCGCTGATGCGGCGGGCCGCCGCCGGACTGGCCGCCGCCTGCGCCGGACTGCTCGGGCGGGTGTCCGGCAGCCGGGTGGTGCTGCTGGTGGGCAGCGGGGACAACGGCGGGGACGCCCTGTACGCCGGGGCCCGGCTGGCCCGGCGCGGCGCCGGGGTGACCGCCGTCCTGCTCGCGCCCGGACGCACCCACACCGCCGGGCTCGCCGCGCTGCGCCGGGCGGGCGGCCGGGCGGTCACGGCGGACCGGGGTGAGGCGGCGGTCGCGCGGGCCCGCCTGGTCGTGGACGGCATCGTCGGCATCGGCGGCAAGGGCGGGCTGCGGCCGGACGCGGCACGGCTCGCCGAGGCGGTCGAGCGGTCCGGGGCCGCCGTCGTCGCCGTGGACCTGCCCAGCGGCGTCGACGCGGACACCGGGGAGGTGCGGGGGGCCGCGCTGCGCGCCGACCTGACCGTCACCTTCGGCGCGTACAAGCCCGGACTGCTGGTGGACCCCGCGCGGGAGTACGCCGGAGTGGTCCGGTTCGTCGGCATCGGCATCGAACCGCCGCCCGCCGACGCCGTACTGCAAGCCCTGCAACACGCGGACGTGGCGCGGCTGTTGCCGACCCCGGAGGCGGAGAGCGACAAGTACCGGCGCGGGGTGGTCGGGATCGCGGCGGGCTCGGCCCGGTACCCGGGCGCGGCCGTGCTGGCGGTGTCCGGGGCGCTGCGCGGCGGGGCCGGGGCCGTGCGGTACGTCGGCCCGGCCGGGGACGCGGTCCTCGCGCGCTACCCGGAGACCCTGGTCTCCGACGCCGGACCCGCCAAGGCCGGCCGGGTGCAGGCGTGGGTGACCGGGCCGGGCGCCGGGGACGACGCGGCGACCGTGGCCGAGGTGCTGGCGACGGACGTGCCCGTGCTGCTCGACGCGGACGGGCTGCGGCTGGCCGACCGGGACGCCGTACGGGGGCGCGGCGCGCCGACGCTGATGACCCCGCACGCGGGCGAGGCCGCCGCGCTGCTGGGGGTGCGGCGCGAGGAGGTCGAGGCCGCCCGGCTGGCCGCGGCGCGCGAACTGGCCGCGCGGTACCGGGCGACGGTCCTGCTGAAGGGCTCCACCACCCTGGTCGCCGGCCCCGACGGCGGACCGGTACGGGTCAACCCCACCGGCACCCCCTGGCTGGCCACGGCCGGCAGCGGCGACGTGCTCTCCGGCCTCGCCGGTTCCCTGCTGGCGTCCGGCCTGGACCCGCTGGACGCCGGGAGCGTGGCCGCGTACCTGCACGGCCTGGCGGGCCGCTTCGCCGCGCAGGGGGCGCCGACGGGGGCCCACGACGTGGCGGCCCGGATTCCGGAGGCGTGGCGGAACGTACGGGGTTGAGCCGTCGCGGTCCGGTACCTGGGCGCGTCGCGGGTACGGGGTTCCCGGGCGCGCCGGGTGCGTTGCGCGTACGGGATTCCTGACAGGCCGGGTGTGTTGCGCGTACGCGAATCCTGGCGGGTCGGGTGCGTTGCCGGTACCTGGTCCCCGGTGGCCGGACGTGCTGCGGGTACAGGTTTCCGGGCGGGCCGGGCGTGTTGCGGGTACCGGGTTTCCGGGCGGGCCGGGCGTGCCGCGGGCACCGCCTCCCCGGCCCGGCCGGGTGTGTCGTGAGGCTGGGCGCTCGCCGGTGGTTGTCGGGGGCCGGGCGGTCGTGGGGGAGCCCGGTCGCCGGGCCCGGGCCCCGTGGGCCGTCGGCGGCCTCTGAGAGACTGGGGCGCGATGACTGAGACAGCAGCTGAGCCGACCGCCGCCCTGCGCGCCCGCGCCGAGATCGATCTGGGCGCCCTGCGCGCCAATGTGCGCGCCCTGCGCGCCCGGGCGAAGGGCGCCGCCGTGATGGCCGTCGTCAAGTCCGACGCGTACGGCCACGGCGCGGTGCCGTGCGCCCGCGCCGCCCTCGCGGCCGGTGCCACCTGGCTCGGCACGGCCACCGCCGAGGAGGCCCTCGCACTGCGTGCCGCCGGGCTGTCCGGCCGCCTGCTGTGCTGGCTGTGGGTGCCGGGCGGCCCCTGGCGGGAGGCCGTCGAGGCCGACATCGACGTGTCGTTGAGCGGCATGTGGGCGCTGCGCGAGGTCACCGCCGCCGCCCGCGCGGCGGGCCGCCCCGCGCGCGTGCAGCTCAAGGCCGACACCGGGCTCGGCCGCAACGGCTGCCAGCCCGGCGCCGACTGGGCCGAACTGGTCGGCGAGGCGCTGCGCGCCGAGGCCGAGGGGCTGGTCCGGGTCACCGGACTGTGGTCGCACTTCGCGTGCGCCGACGAGCCGGGGCACCCCTCCATCGCCGCCCAGCTCACCCGGTTCCGGGAGATGGTGGCGTACGCCGAGGAGCGGGGCGTACGGCCCGAGGTGCGGCACATCGCCAACTCGCCGGCCGCCCTCACCCTGCCCGAGAGCCACTTCGACCTGGTCCGCACCGGCATCGCGATGTACGGCGTCTCGCCCAGCCCGGAACTGGGCACCCCGGCGGACTTCGGGCTGCGCCCGGTGATGACGCTCAGCGCCTCCCTCGCCCTGGTCAAGCACGCACCGGGCGGCCACGGCGTCAGCTACGGCCACCACTACGTCACCCCCGGCGAGACCACCCTCGGCCTGGTCCCGGTCGGCTACGCGGACGGCATCCCGCGGCACGCCTCGGGCAGTGGCCCGGTGCTGGTCGACGGCAAGTGGCGGACGGTCGCCGGGCGGGTCGCCATGGACCAGTTCGTGGTGGACCTCGGCGGTGACGAGCCCCCGGTGGGGACCGAGGCGGTGCTCTTCGGACCGGGCGACCGGGGCGAGCCCACCGCCGAGGACTGGGCGCAGGCCTGCGGCACGATCGCGTACGAGATCGTCACCCGCATCGGCACCCGGGTCCCGCGCGTCCATGTGGACGAGCGGGAAGCGGGGTAACCCGTCCCGGAGCGACGGCCCCGGACCACCGGCCGCACCGGCACGCGGCCCGGGACCACCGGCGTCACCATCCGTTTCGCCCGTCCAGGCGAACTCCAGCAGGGGAAAGAGGAGCGGTACGTGAGCGAGAGCAGCGCGGAGACCGTGGCGGACCTCGTCGCCTCGGCCGCCTCCGCCTCCGCCGCGGGGGCGGCCGGGAGCTGGCGCCGGGCGACCGGCATCGCCGGTGCCGCGCTGGGCGTGCTCGCCGCGGGCGCGGCGGCCGGTGTCGCCGTGGAGCGGATGACGGTGGGGCGCGAGGTGCGCCGCAAGGCCCGGCTGGCGCTGGACGCGGCCGGCCCGTACGGCACCCTGCGCGGCACCCCCGGCACGGCGTACGCCGACGACGGCACCGAGCTGTACTACGAGGTCGACGAGGCCGAGCCCGACCAGGGCCCGGAGGTCTCCCCGCGCCGCCGCCGGCTCTTCGGCAGCAAGGCGCCCGCCCCGGTCACCGTCGTCTTCTGCCACGGCTACTGCCTCAGCCAGGACTCCTGGCACTTCCAGCGGGCCGCCCTGCGCGGGGTCGTACGGACCGTGTACTGGGACCAGCGCAGCCACGGCCGGTCCGGGCGGGGCGTGGCCCAGACCCGGGACCGGGTGCCGGTCACCATCGACCAGCTCGGCCGGGACCTGAAGGCCGTGCTGGACGCCGCCGTCCCCGACGGCCCGGTGGTGCTGGTCGGCCACTCGATGGGCGGGATGACGGTGATGGCGCTGGCCGCCCAGTACCCCGAGCTGATCCGGGACCGGGTGGCCGCCACCGCCTTCGTGGGCTCGTCGTCCGGGCGGCTCGGCGAGGTCAACTTCGGGCTCCCGGTGGCCGGGGTCAACGCGGTGCGCCGGATCCTGCCCGGGGTGCTCCGGGCGCTCGGCCGGCAGGCGGAGCTGGTGGAGAAGGGGCGCCGGGCCACCGCCGACCTGTTCGCCGGGATCATCAAGCGGTACTCGTTCGCGGGCGGGGAGGTCGACCCGTCGGTGGAGCGGTTCGCCGAGCGGATGATCGAGTCCACGCCGATCGACGTCGTCGCCGAGTTCTACCCGGCCTTCACCGACCACGACAAGACCGAGGCGCTCGCCCGCTTCCGGGACCTGCCGGTGCTGGTGCTGGCCGGGGTGCAGGACCTGGTCACGCCCAGTGAGCACAGCGAGGCCATCGCCGGCCTGCTGCCCGACGCCGAGCTGGTGCTCGTGCCGGACGCCGGGCACCTGGTGATGCTGGAGCACCCCGAGGTGGTCACCGACCGGCTCGCCGACCTGCTCACCCGCGCGGGAGCGGGGCCCGCAGGGGCTACCGTAAGTGGCTATGGAACGACCAGCAGCACCAGCAGCGCACGCGGCCGCTGAGATCCGGCTGACGATCACCTCCCCCGAGCAGATGCGGGAGCTGGGCCGGCGGCTGGCCGGGCTGCTGCGCGCGGGCGACCTGGTGATGCTCAGCGGGGAGCTCGGCGCGGGCAAGACCACCCTGACCCGGGGGCTCGGCGAGGGGCTCGGGGTACGCGGCGCGGTCACCTCGCCGACCTTCGTCATCGCCCGGGTGCACCCGTCCCTCGGCGACGGCCCGCCCCTCGTGCACGTCGACGCCTACCGCCTGGCCGGCGGCCTGGACGAGATGGAGGACCTGGACCTCGACGTCTCGCTGCCGGACTCGGTGATCGTCGTGGAGTGGGGCGAGGGCAAGGTCGAGGAACTGGCCGAGGACCGCCTCCAGGTCGTCATCCACCGCGCGGTCGGCGACACGACGGACGAGGTCCGGCACGTGACGCTGACCGGGCTGGGGGAGCGGTGGGCCGAGGCGGGCCTGGGGACGCTGGCGGGCTGAGCGCCCGCGCCCGGCCGCCGGGGCGTCGCATCCGGCGGCCGGCCCGGCGTCCTACCGGATCACCACCACCGGCACCCCGATGGTGGCGAACCGCCACAGCGCGTCGCCGTCCGCCCGGCTCTCCCGGATCCCGCCCGTCTTCACGTTCGGGTCGGCCACCGGGCCCGACTCGCTGTGCACGGCCGCGCTGAACCCGATCACCACCTCGTCCACGCTGGTGAACCGCACCACGTGCTCGACGGGCAGGCCGTCGGTGCCGGTGGCCGTGTTGGAGCGGGAGGTGACCCAGTACGTGCCCGGCGCCGGGTCGACGCTGCCCGGACGCACCGTGAAGGTGCGCCGCACCCGGTCGCCGGCGGCGACCAGCCAGACCCGGTCGTCGTCCACCGAGTACACCACCCGTTCACCCGTTCCGGAGCCGTCCGGCAGGGCGGTCGGGTGCCGCCGGTCCCGGGGCGCCTTCGCCTTCGCCGCCGCGGACGCGCTCGCCGCCGGCCCGTCGCGCAGCGCGGCCGGTACGGTCGCCTGGGCCCGCAGCGCCAGGAAACCGACCGTTCCCAGGGCCGCCGCGGTGAGGCCGGCCACGATCGCCGAGCTGGTCCCTGCCACCTGCGCCCACCTCTGCTTCGCGTCCGCTTCGAGCCTGTTTTGAGGCATATGTCGTATTCGTGGAGACCGTAGCAGCCGGTGGCCGTTCGTCCCGGGCGGCCGTGCGCGAGCCGCGGGCGCCGTAGGCTGTTCGCGTGCTCTTGCTCGCTCTGGATACCGCAACACCCGCCGTCACCGTCGCGCTGCACGACGGCACGGACGTCATCGCCTCGACGAGCCAGGTGGACGCGCGCCGGCACGGAGAGCTGCTGCTGCCGGCCGTCGACCGGGTCCTCGCCCGGGCCGGACTGAAGCTGGAGTCCGTCACCGGCGTCGTCGTCGGCACCGGACCCGGCCCCTACACCGGCCTGCGCGTCGGCCTGATGACCGCGGACACCTTCGGCCTCGCGCTCGGTGTCCCGGTGCACGGCGTGTGCACGCTGGACGGCCTCGCCTACGCCGCCGACATCGAGAAGGGCCCCTTCGTCGTGGCGACCGACGCCCGGCGCAAGGAGGTCTACTGGGCGACGTACGCCGACTCCCGCACCCGGCTGACCGATCCGGCCGTGGACCGCCCCGCCGACATCGCCGAGCGGGTCGCGGGCCTGCCCGCGGTCGGCGCGGGCGCGCTGCTCTACCCGGACACGTTCCCGAGCGCCCACGAGCCCGAGCACGTGTCCGCCGCCGCGCTCGCCTCGCTCGCGGCGGAGCGGCTGGCCGCGGGCGGCGAACTGCCCGCGCCCCGGCCGCTGTACCTGCGCCGCCCGGACGCCCAGGTCCCCAAGAACTACAAGGTGGTCACCCCCAAGTGACACAGCCGGCACCTCCCCGACTGCGCGAGATGCGCTGGTGGGACATCGACCCGGTCCTGGAGCTGGAGCGGGACCTGTTCCCCGAGGACGCCTGGTCCCGCGGGATGTTCTGGTCCGAGCTGGCCCACGCCCGGGGCCCCGAGTCCACCCGGTGCTACCTCGTCGCCGAGTCCGCCGACGGCCGGATCGTCGGGTACGGGGGCCTGGCCGCGGCCGGTGACGTGGCCGACGTCCAGACCATCGCCGTCGCCCGCGACCACCAGGGCACCGGCCTCGGCGCCCGCCTGCTGGCGGAACTGCTGCGCGCGGCGACCGCGTTCGAGTGCCCCGAGGTGATGCTCGAATGCCGGGTCGACAACGTCCGCGCCCAGAAGCTCTACGAACGCTTCGGCTTCGTCCCCGTCGGTTTCCGGCGCGGCTACTACCAGCCCGGCAACGTGGACGCCCTGGTGATGCGCCTGACCACGGGATCCGACAGCGGCACCGCCGCCGGGTCCGACCCAGTACAAGGAACCGAGATCAATGACTGACGAACCTCTCGTCCTCGGCATCGAGACCTCCTGCGACGAGACCGGCGTCGGCATCGTCCGCGGCACCACCCTGCTGGCGGACGCCGTCGCCTCCAGCGTCGACGAGCACGCCCGGTTCGGTGGTGTCGTACCGGAGGTGGCGTCCCGGGCCCACCTGGAGGCGATGGTCCCCACCATCGACCGCGCGCTGAAGGAGGCGGGAGTCAGCGCCAAGGACCTGGACGGCATCGCGGTCACCGCGGGCCCCGGCCTCGCGGGCGCCCTGCTCGTCGGCGTCTCG
Source organism: Streptomyces rubradiris (assembly GCF_016860525.1). Classification (NCBI taxonomy): domain Bacteria; kingdom Bacillati; phylum Actinomycetota; class Actinomycetes; order Kitasatosporales; family Streptomycetaceae; genus Streptomyces; species Streptomyces rubradiris. The sequence continues at coordinate 3,324,906 of NZ_BNEA01000015.1, read as the reverse complement.
GCGGCCAAGGCGTACGCCTACGCCCTCGGCAAGCCCTTGTACGGCGTGAACCACCTCGCCTCGCACATCTGCGTGGACCAGCTGGAGCACGGCCCGCTGCCCGAGCCGACGATGGCCCTGCTGGTCTCCGGCGGCCACTCCTCGCTGCTGCTGTCCGCGGACATCACCTCCGATGTGCGCCCGATGGGTGCGACCATCGACGACGCGGCCGGCGAGGCCTTCGACAAGATCGCCCGCGTGCTGAACCTGGGCTTCCCCGGCGGCCCCGTCATCGACCGCTACGCCAAGGAGGGCGACCCGGCGGCCATCGCCTTCCCGCGCGGCCTGACCGGCCCCCGCGACCCGGCGTACGACTTCTCCTTCTCCGGCCTGAAGACCGCCGTGGCCCGGTGGATCGAGGCCAGGCGCGCGGCCGGCGAGGAGGTCCCGGTCCGTGACGTCGCCGCCTCCTTCCAGGAGGCCGTGGTCGACGTGCTGACCCGCAAGGCCGTCCGCGCCTGCAAGGACGAGGGCGTGGACCACCTGATGATCGGCGGCGGTGTCGCGGCCAACTCCCGGCTGCGCGCCCTCGCCCAGGAGCGCTGCGAGGCGGCCGGCATCCGGCTGCGCGTGCCGCGCCCCAAGCTGTGCACGGACAACGGCGCGATGGTGGCCGCGCTGGGCGCCGAGATGGTCGCCCGCAACCGGGCCGCCTCCAGCTGGGACCTGTCGGCCGACTCCTCCCTGCCGGTGACCGACCCGCACGTCCCCGGACACGGCCACGACCACGTGCACGAGGTCAGCAAGGAGAACCTGTACTCGTGACCGTCGCACTGATGTGGGAGGCGCGGGCCGCCGAGGGCCGGGGCGCCGACCTGCTCGCCTGGGTCCGCGCCCAGCGCCTGGCCGGGGAGCCGCTGCGCCGCGAGACCTTCCGCGCGCCGCAGGACCGGGTGCTGGTCGTCACCTGGTGGGACGCCCCGTACGACGCCCCGCTGCCGGAGCTGCCCGAGCCGGACCCGGAGCTGGTGACGCGGGCCGTGCACCGGTGGCGGTTCGAGTCGGTGGCGGACGGCTGACGCAGGGGAGCGCGGTGGGGCGCCTGAGGCCGGCGAGACTCCTGTGACTGGAGTTGCGGAGGGGCCCCCTTCCTGCGCTATGATCATCACACAGCGAACGGCCGGAACACCGGCCCGGAGCCAGTGCGTTGGTGGTCCAAGGAAAGACGCCCCGCTTCCTGCGGGGAGATGCAGGTGCAAGGCCTGCCCGGCGCTCCACTCGACACCCCGCCCCCGGGACACCGGAGGCGGGGTGTCGGCGTTGTGGCGGGCCCGAAAGTTTCGGCCAGATTTCGGACCCCAGTCCGAAAGTTTCGAGGGCTTTGCGGTGCACAGTTCTTCGTCGCACGCTTCCGCGCCGCTACGATCGCCGGTATGAAGCCGCCGAAGCCCGCAGCAACCCAGACGGCGACCCTCGCCGAGATCGCCCGGGAGGCCGGGGTCTCCGCCCCGACTGTTTCGAAGGTCCTCAACGGCCGCGCCGATGTCGCCCCGGCGACGCGCACCCGGGTCGAGGAGCTGCTGCGCGCCCACGGCTACCGGCGCCGGCGCGCCGAGGCGTCCCGCTCGCCGCTGATCGACCTCGTCTTCCACGAACTGGAGAGCGCCTGGGCGCTGGAGGTCATCCGGGGCGTGGAGAACGTGGCCAGGGACGCCGGGCTGAGCGTGGTGCTGTCCGAGTCGGCCGGCCGGCTCACCCCCGGCCGCACCTGGGCCGACCAGGTCGCCGCCCGCCGCCCGCACGGCGTGGTGCTGGTGCTGTCCGACCTCGACGAGTCCCAGCGGGCCCTGTTGACCAGCCGCTCCGTCCCGTTCGTGGTGATGGACCCGGCCGGCGACCCGGGCCCGGACGTGCCCTCCATCGGCGCCACCAACTGGCAGGGCGGGCTCGCCGCCACCCGGCACCTGGTGGAGCTCGGCCACACCCGGATCGGCGCCATCAGCGGCCCGTCCCGGATGATGGGCAGCCGCGCCCGGATGGACGGCTACCGGGCGGCGCTGGAGACGGCCGGGCTGCCCGTGGACCCCTCGCTGGTGCTGACCGGCGACTTCCACCACGACGCCGGGTACCGCCTGGGACTGGAGCTGCTGCGCCGCCCGGACCGGCCCACCGCCGTCTTCGCGGGCAACGACCTCCAGGCCCTCGGCCTGTACGAGGCCGCCCGGGAACTGGGCCTGCGCATCCCGGAGGACCTCAGCGTGGTCGGCTTCGACGACCTGCCGGTGGCCCGCTGGGTGGGCCCCCCGCTGACCACCGTACGGCAGCCGCTGACCGAGATGGCCGAGGCCGCGGCCCGGCTGGTGCTGGAGCTGGGGCGGGCCGAGGACGAGCGGGCGACGACCCGGGTCGAGCTGGCGACGAGCCTGGTGGTGCGCTCCAGCACCGCCGCTCCCGCGCCGGCCGGGAGCTGACGTGCCGAGAGTCCCGGCCCGCGCGGCCGTCTGTCGCGCCGGCGCCTCGTCCAACGGCCCGGCGTGGACCGCTGAATGAGAATTTCACAAGAAAACCGGATTGCGCCGAAAGCGCTAACAGCGCGTTCATCATTCGGACTTATGTTCCTCTCGTGACGCGACACGAGGAGCAAGGCGACACGGGCAGACGGACGGGCCGGCGGTCCACGGCGCTCCGGATCGCCGGCCTGACCCTGACGGGCACCCTGGCGCTGGCCGTGGCGGCGGCGGGCTGGGCGTACTGGCACCTGAACCACAACATCACCAGCGTCGACATCGACAGCGCGCTCGGCGACGACCGGCCCGCCCGCGCGATGCTCACCCCCGCCCCGGCCGCCTCCGCCGACGGCCCCCCGGTGCCCACCGGCTCGCTGAACGTCCTGGTCCTCGGCTCGGACTCGCGCAGCGGCGAGGCCAACCGGGAACTGGGCGGCGGGGACAGCGAGGGCGCCCGGTCCGACACGGCGATGGTCGTGCACCTCGACGCGGGCCGGACGACGGCGACCGTGGTCAGCATCCCGCGCGACACGCTCGTCACCCGCCCGTCCTGCCCGCTCGACTCGGGCGGCGCCTCGGCACCGGCGTACGGCGTGATGTTCAACAGCGCCTACGCGGTGGGCGGTCCGGTGTGCGCGGTGAAGACCGTGGAGACCCTCACCGGCGTCCGCATGGACCACTACCTCGAAATCGACTTCTCCGGCTTCGCCCGGCTGGTCGACGCGCTCGGCGGGGTGGACGTCACCACCGGCCAGGACATCGACGACGACCAGAGCCACCTGCACCTCGCGGCCGGCACCCACCACCTCGACGGCGCACAAGCCCTGGCCCTCGCCCGCACCCGGCACGGCATAGGCGACGGCAGCGACCTGGGCCGCATAGGGCTCCAGCAGACGCTGGTGAAGGCCCTGCTGGAGCAGGTCGCCGACGCCGGACTGCTCACCGACCCGGCCCGGCTGTACCGGGTCGCCGACGCCGCCACCGCCGGCCTGACCACCGACACCGGACTGGACTCCCTGGGCGAGCTGATGAGCCTCGGCCGGAGCCTGGAGGGCCTCACCGCCGACCGGGTGACCACGGTGACGATGCCGGTCGTCACGGCCCCCTCCGACCCCAACCGCGTGATCCCCGAGGAACCCCGGGCGAGCGAACTCTGGGCGTCCCTGCGCTGAACTTCGAGGTGTTTGGGGGCTTTTGGGGTGTGCGGAACGGGCGGCGGAAAAATCTCCCCGGATTTTTTCGGTGCCCGTGTCGATCCCTGCGTCTCCCGTTCGACGTACAGGCGAGCGGTGGGGAACGGCCCCACCGCCCGACCGAGGGAGACACCATGCCCCGCTACCTGTCGCTCGTGCGCATCGACGAGTCCACCGCGCCCGCCGGGGGCCCCAGCCCGGAGCTGATGCAGCGGATGGGTGAGCTGATCGAGGAGATGACCAAGGCCGGCGTCCTGCTCGACACCTCCGGGCTGACCCCGGCCGCGCAGGCCGTCCGGGTGGCCTGGGACGGCGAGCGGACCTCCGTGACCGACGGGCCGTTCGCCGAGTCCAAGGAGGTCGTCGGCGGCTACGCGTTCATGCAGTGCAAGGACCGCGCCGAGGCCCTGGAATGGACCCGGCGCTTCCTGAGCATCCACGGCCCGGAGTGGACCATCGCCTGCGAGCTGCGGGAAATCGTTGAGTACTGAGTACTGAGCCACTTGGCCGAAAGCCTCACTCGGTGTTGCATGTGGGCTGTGCGACCACAGCCCACGGCAGACCGGCCGACCCCCGCCCAGGCCATCGAGACCGTCTTCCGGCTCCAGGCGCCGCGGGTGATCGCCGGCGTCACGCGGATCGTGCGGGACGTCGGGATCGCCGAGGAACTGGCGCAGGACGCGCTGGTCGCCGCGCTGGAGCAGTGGCCCCGGGACGGGGTGCCCGACAACCCCGGTGCCTGGCTGACGGCCATCGCCCGGCGCCGGGCGGTCGACCTGGTCCGGCGCCGCGAGGTCTACGCCCGCAAACTGGCCGAGATCGGCCGGGACCTGGAGACCACCGCGCCGCCCGCGGAGCCCGCGGAGCCCGACGGCATCGACGACGACCTGCTCCGGCTGGTCTTCACCGCCTGCCACCCGGTGCTGACCCCGCAGGCCCGCACCGCGCTCACGCTGCGCCTGCTCGGCGGCCTGACCACGGCCGAGATCGCCCGCGCCTTCCTGGTGCCGGAGGCGACGGTCGCGCAGCGGATCGTCCGCGCCAAACGCACCCTCGCGGCGAAGAACGTCGCCTTCGAGGTGCCGTACGGGCCCGACCGCGCCGCCCGCCTCGGCTCCGTCCTGGACGTCGTCTACCTGATCTTCAACGAGGGGTACGCGGCCACCGCCGGCGACGACTGGCTGCGCCCCGGCCTGTGTGAGGACGCCTTGCGGCTGGCCCGGGTGCTGTCCGGGCTGATGCCGGGGGAGCCCGAGGTGCACGGCCTGAGCGCGCTGCTGGAGTTCCAGGCGTCCCGCACCCCCGCCCGTACCGCCCCCGACGGCACACCGGTGCTGCTGCGGGACCAGGACCGCCGCCGCTGGAACCGCATGCTCATCGCGCGCGGGGTGCACGCGCTGGAGCGCGCCGGGGCCACCGCGGCGGGACCGCCGGGACCGTACGCCCTCCAGGCGGCCATCGCCGCCTGCCACGCGCGCGCGTACACCTACGAGGAGACCGACTGGCGGGCCATCGCCGCCCTGTACGGACTGCTGGCCGCCCGCGCGCCGTCCCCGGTGGTCGAGCTGAACCGCGCGGTCGCCGTGTCGATGGCCGAGGGGCCGCAGCGGGGCCTGGAACTGGTGGACGCCCTGGCCGCCGAACCCGCGCTGCGCGGCTACCACCTGCTGCCCAGCGTCCGCGGCGACCTGCTGGCCCGGCTGGGACGCGTCCCCGAGGCCCGCGAGGAGTTCCTCCGGGCGGCCGGTCTGACCCGCAACGAACGCGAACGCGCGCTGCTGCTGCGCCGGGCGGATCAGCCCAGCGGCTGACCGATCAGCATCGTCGGCGCCCCCGCCACCCGGGTGAGGAAGACGGTGGCCGCGTTCGGCCCCTGCGGCCTCACCTTGCGGCGCAGCTCCTCCGGTTCGACGGCCGAGCCGCGCTTCTTCACGGTCAGCGTGCCGACCTCGCGCTCGCGCAGCAGGGCCTTGAGCCGCTTGACGTTGAAGGGCAGCCGGTCGGTGATCTCGTAGCCGGTGGCGTACGGAGTGGGCCGCGGCTCGTCGGCGGTGACGTAGGCGATGGTCGCGTCCAGCAGCCCGCCGCCGAGCTCCTCGGCCACCTCCGCGACCAGGTGGGCGCGGATGACCGCGCCGTCCGGCTCGTACAGGTACCGCCCCACCGGCCGCACCGCCGGGTCGGGCAGGCCGCGGCCGAGCAGCGTGCGCGGTCCCGGCAGCAGGGTGGCCCGTACGGCGCCCGGCGCCCCGGTGCCGAACCACAGCACGGCCTCCTTCACGTCCCCGCCGTCCGAGATCCACTCGGCCTCGGCCTCGGCCGGGACGATCTCGTGCGGGATGCCGGGCGCGATCTTCAGCGCCGCGCGGGGCGCCCGGCGGGCCGTCTCGACCGCCCAGGACAGCGGCGGCGAGTACGCCTCGGGGTCGAACACCCGGCCGCGCCCGCCGCGCCGGGCCGGGTCCGCGAACACCGCGTCGTACCCGGCGGTGTCCACCTCCGTCACATCGGCCTCGCGCACCTCGATCAGCTCCGCCAGGCCCAGCGCCTCGGCGTTGGCGCGGGCCGCCGCCGCGGTCAGCGGGTCGCGGTCCACGGCCAGTACCCGGATTCCGGCCCGCGCCAGCGCGATGGCGTCCCCGCCGATGCCGCAGCACAGGTCGGCCACGGAGGTCACGCCCAGCTCCGTCAGCCGCCGCGCCCGGTAGGCGGCCACGCTCGCCCGGGTGGACTGCTCGACCCCGTTCGGGGTGAAGAACATCCGGCCGGCGTCCTCCGCCCCGAACTTCGCCACCGCCCGCTGCCGCAGCCGGGCCTGGCCCAGCGCGGCCGAGACCAGTTCGGCGGGGTGGTCGCGGCGCAGCCGGGTGGCCACCGCGAGTTCCCGCGCGGGCTCGGTGTCGCGCACCTCGTCGAGGAGGGCGCGGCCTTCGGGGGTGAGGAGCAGAGCGAGGTCGTTCACCGGCTCATTGTGGGCCAGTCGGTGGATGGTGCGCCCGCGGCGGCGGTGTCGGCCCGGGGCGCGGGCCGGGGCCTGGGAGGATCCGGCACCATGCGAGCAGTAGTACAAAATGACAAAAGTCGGGCATGGGTCGCGAAGGCGGATGACAGAGGCCGGGCACGGGTCGCGAAGGCGGATGACAGAGGCCGGGCACGGGTCGCGAAGACGGACGACAGAAGCCGGGCGCGGATCGCGAAGACGGCCGCGGCCACCACCGCCCTCGCACTGGCCGCCCTCCTGACCGGCTGCGCCGGAGATCCCGCCCCGGCCCCGGCCCAGGGCGGCCCCGCCCGCCCCCTGGACCCCCGCGCCCGCCAGGCCGCCGAACACGCCCGGCTGGCCGCCGCCGCCCGGCGCTGGGGCCTGGAGCGGACCCCGCTCACCCCGCCGGCCCCGCCCGCCGAGAAACCCCGGATCACCCCCCGGGACGGCTTCGAGGTGGACGGCCAGGAGGAGGAGAACCTCCCCCCGGTCTTCACCACCGTGCCCACCCGGCAGAAGGTCGTCTTCCTCACCATCGACGACGGCGCCGAGAAGGACCCGGCGTTCCTGCGCATGATGAGCGAGCTGAAGGTGCCGTACACCGCGTTCCTCAGCAACTACGTCATCGAGGACGACTACGGCTACTTCCGCCGGATGCAGGCCCAGGGCGTCACCCTGAACAACCACACCCTCACCCACCCCTACCTGCCCGGGCTGTCCTACGAGGAGCAGCGCGACGAGATCTGCGGCATGCAGACCGTCATGAAGAAGCAGTTCGGCAAGGCGCCCACCGTCTTCCGGCCGCCGTACGGCAACTACAACGGCGACACCCTGCGCGCCGCCAAGGAGTGCGGCATCAAGTACGCGCCGATCTGGGACGAGGAGGTCTTCGTCGACCACTGGGAGTACCGCGACTGGGACCGCCGGCTGCACCCCGGCGACATCGTCCTCACCCACTTCCGCGGCCGGGACGACTGGAACGGCACGATGGTGGACGACATGCGGAACTTCCTGGACAAGGTCACCCGCGAGGGCTACGCCGTCGCCCGCCTGGAGGACTACCTGTGAGGCACCTGCGGGGCCCTGCCGCGCTCCTCGCCCCGGCCCTGCTCCTGACGGGCTGCGCCCAGTCCGTCGACCCCATCGAACGCCTCGGCAAGAAGGCCGTCGAAGGGGTGCGCCCGCACGCCGGAGCCCCCGGCCGGAATCACCGGCACCGGAGACCGCCCCGCCCGCTCGCCCGCCCCTCGGCCCACGCGCTCCCCCGCTCCCCGTTCCGCCCGGCCCGCCCGCTCGCCGGACACCCGGCGCCCCCCGCCCCGTCCCCGGCCACCGCCACTTCGCCCGCCTGCGCGCCCTCGGCGACATCGTCCTCGTGGACCTCGACGAGTCGGGCCACGTACCCCTGCGCGAGCGCGCGGCACGGGTCCTCAGGGCGGCCCGGGAGCGGGGCCTGACGACGGCCCGCCTGGGGGACTGTGTCCAGGAGAGCCGGCCCCTCGGGACCGTCGGTCAACGCCAAGACGGCCGATTCACCGCCGACGCGCCGCACGGGATTGGCACTCCGCTTGACCGAGTGCTAACCCCGGTCATAGTCTCAGGTCTGGCACTCCGCAGGTGAGAGTGCCAACAAACGCGACGGGCAGGTCCGGCACCCGCGACGACGGATCGACCTGGTCGCCACCTCAGACAGTTAACCCCGTGAGATCTCCGAAGGGGGAGGTCGGATCGTGACGACCGCCAGCTCCAAGGTTGCCATCAAGCCGCTCGAGGACCGCATCGTGGTCCAGCCGCTGGACGCCGAGCAGACCACGGCCTCTGGCCTGGTCATCCCGGACACCGCGAAGGAGAAGCCCCAGGAGGGCGCCGTCCTCGCCGTGGGCCCGGGCCGGTTCGAGAACGGTGAGCGCCTTCCGCTCGACGTCAAGGTCGGCGACGTCGTCCTCTACAGCAAGTACGGCGGCACCGAGGTGAAGTACAACGGCGACGAGTACCTCGTCCTCTCGGCTCGCGACGTGCTCGCGATCATCGAGAAGTAATCACCTCAAGCAACTCTCCGCTTGAGCTGCGCCCCTGGCCCCCGCGACCGATAAGAAGCCGGGCGCCCGGGGCGCGGCGTTTTTCACCCACAGATTTCCGAGAGGGCTCCCGCTGTCATGGCGAAGATCCTGAAGTTCGACGAGGACGCCCGTCGCGCCCTTGAGCGCGGCGTCAACAAGCTTGCCGACACCGTCAAGGTGACGATCGGCCCCCGCGGCCGCAACGTCGTCATCGACAAGAAGTTCGGCGCCCCCACCATCACCAACGACGGTGTCACGATCGCCCGCGAGGTCGAGATCGAGGACCCGTACGAGAACCTCGGCGCCCAGCTGGTGAAGGAGGTGGCGACCAAGACCAACGACATCGCTGGTGACGGCACCACCACCGCCACCGTGCTCGCCCAGGCGCTGGTCCGCGAGGGCCTGAAGAACGTCGCCGCCGGCGCCTCCCCGGCCGCCCTGAAGAAGGGCATCGACGCCGCCGTCAAGGCCGTCTCCGAGGACCTGCTCGCCACCGCGCGCCCGATCGACGAGAAGTCCGACATCGCCGCCGTGGCCGCGCTGTCCGCCCAGGACCAGCAGGTCGGCGAGCTGATCGCCGAGGCGATGGACAAGGTCGGCAAGGACGGTGTCATCACCGTCGAGGAGTCCAACACCTTCGGCCTGGAGCTGGACTTCACCGAGGGCATGGCCTTCGACAAGGGCTACCTGTCGCCGTACTTCGTGACGGACCAGGAGCGCATGGAGGCCGTCCTGGAGGACCCGTACATCCTCATCAACCAGGGCAAGATCTCCGCTATCGCCGACCTGCTGCCGCTGCTGGAGAAGGTCATCCAGGCCGGCTCCTCCAAGCCGCTGCTGATCATCGCCGAGGACATCGAGGGCGAGGCCCTGTCGACCCTGGTCGTCAACAAGATCCGCGGCACCTTCAACGCCGTCGCGGTGAAGGCCCCCGGCTTCGGCGACCGCCGCAAGGCGATGCTCCAGGACATGGCCGTCCTCACCGGCGCCACCGTCATCTCCGAGGAGGTCGGCCTCAAGCTCGACCAGGTCGGCATCGACGTGCTCGGCTCCGCCCGCCGCGTCACCGTCACCAAGGACGACACCACGATCGTCGACGGCGCCGGCAAGTCGGAGGACGTGCAGGGCCGCGTCGCCCAGATCAAGGCCGAGATCGAGAACACCGACTCCGACTGGGACCGCGAGAAGCTCCAGGAGCGCCTCGCGAAGCTGGCCGGCGGCGTGTGCGTGATCAAGGTCGGCGCCGCCACCGAGGTGGAGCTGAAGGAGAAGAAGCACCGTCTGGAGGACGCCATCTCCGCGACCCGCGCCGCGGTCGAGGAGGGCATCGTCTCCGGTGGTGGCTCCGCTCTGGTCCACGCCTCCAAGGTCCTCGAGGGCAACCTCGACAAGACCGGCGACGAGGCCACCGGTGTCGCCGTGGTCCGCAACGCCGTGGTCGAGCCGCTGCGCTGGATCGGCGAGAACGCCGGCCAGGAGGGCTACGTCATCGTGTCCAAGGTCAAGGACCTGGACAAGGGCCAGGGCTACAACGCCGCCACCGGCGAGTACGGCGACCTGATCAAGGCCGGCGTCATCGACCCGGTCAAGGTCACCCGCTCCGCCCTGGAGAACGCCGCCTCCATCGCCTCCCTGCTGCTCACGACCGAGACCCTGGTCGTCGAGAAGAAGGAAGAGGAAGAGCCGGCCGCCGCAGGCCACAGCCACGGCCACGCCCACTGAGGCCGACGCCCGTGAGGGAAGGCCCGGTACCCGCCGAGGGTGCCGGGCCTTCGCCCTGTCCGCCTACCGCTCCAGCTCGTCCAGCGCCCCCAACTGCTGCATCAGCCCCAGCTGGTCGTGCTGCCACCACAGCTCGGTGATCTTTCCGCCGGGGCCGAACCGGAACAGCGTCATCCCGGTCATGGCGACCTGCCGGCCGGTGGGCGCGATCCCCAGGAAGTCGCCCCGGTGCGTGCCGCGCCAGGACCAGCGGGCGCAGGCCCGGTCGCCCTCGCACAGCACGTCCTCGACCGTGAACGCGAAGTCGAAGGCGCCCCGCCACATCCGGAACTCGGCGCGCGCGTTGTCCAGCCCGATGGTGTCCTGCGGGTTCATCGGATCGCGGCTGTGGACGTCCTCGTCCAGCAGGTCGTTCAGCGGCGGCAGCTCATCCGCCGTGCCCAGCGCCCGGAAGAACCGGCGCACGGCACCCTCCGCCGGCCGCTCGTCCCGTACGACGTCCAGACCGGTGAACGTCGGCCGCTCCTCGCACAGCGCGGCCAGCTCCCGGAAGATCCGCTCCGCCTCCGGGAGGCCGGTGCTCCGCCGCGCCTCCTCGTACGAGGGGAACTCCACGACCTCCACCACGTGCGACGCGTCCGAGCGGTCCCGGCCCACCACCGCGTGCGTCGCCGTCCGTCTGCCGTGGGCCCGCCGGAGCCAGTCGTCCATCAGCCGGTTCATCTCGTCCAGCCGGCTCGTCCTGCACTCGATGAGCTGTACGAAGGTCATGGCGCCGCCTCCGGCCCCTGGTCCGGTAACCGTCCCGCCCATTTTCCCACCGGGGCGGCGGCGCCACCCGGCGCTCGTCAGCCCGTCACCGCGGCCCGTACTTGCGCCCCGTACGGGAGCTGATCCCGCCCAGCAGCCCGCGCGGCGTGACCTTCACCAGCCCCATCAGCGCCTTGTACCGCGGATCCGGGATGGACACCGTCCGGCCGCGGGCCAGGTCGGCAAGGGCCGCCGCCACCAGCTTGTCGGCGTCCAGCCACAGCCAGCCGGGGATGTTGTCCGTGCCCATCCCGGCCCGCTGGTGGAACTCGGTGCGCACGAACCCCGGGCACAGGGCCATCAGCCGGACCCCGCTGCCCGCCAGGTCCCGCGCCGCGCCCTGGGTGAACTGCACGACCCACGCCTTCGACGCGCCGTAGGTGCCGCGCGGCACGAAGGCGGCCACCGAGGCGACGTTCACCACCCCGCCCCGGCCGCGCTCGCGCATCGCCCCGGCCGCCGCCGAGGTCAGCCGCAGCACCGCCTCGCAGTGCACCTTCAGCATCCGCAGCTCGTCCGCCATCGAGACGTCCAGATAGCGGCCCTTGTTGCCGAAGCCGGCGTTGTTGATCAGCAGGTCGACCGGGTTCTTCCGGTCGCCGAGCCGGCCGGCCACCGCCTCGATGCCCTCGTCCAGGGAGAGGTCGGCGGGCAGCACCTCCACCTCGACGCCGTGCCGGTCGTGGAGTTCCGTCGCCTGCTCGCGCAGCCGCCCGGTGTCCCGGGCCACCAGCACCAGGTCCTGCCCGTCCGCCGCCAGCCGCCGCGCGAACGCGGCACCGATCCCCGCGGTCGATCCCGTAATCAGAGCCGTTGTCATGGCCCAAGCGTAGTGACCCGGACCGACAGCCTCCGCGGACCGCGCGAGGCCGCCCGCGTCGGCCGACGCCCGGTCAGTCCCGCTGCCGCGCCACGTAGTTGCGGGCCTGCGCCAGCGTCTCCGAATGCAGCGCCTCGCCCGCCGCGAGCAGCCGGGGCAGCAGCTCGCGCTCGGTGGTGACCGCGCGGAACTGCATCGCCGCCGTCACCCCGTGGTCCGGCCGGTACACGATCTCCACCGGGTCGCCCGCGTGGATCTCCCCCGGCTCGATCACCCGGAGGTAGGCACCCGTCGCGGCCTTTCGGGTGAACCTCTCGACCCAGCGGCGTTCGCCCATGTGGCCCTGGAACGTGGCGCACGGAATGCGGCCCGCGGTCACCTCCAGCACCACCTGCGGACCGATCCGCCAGCGCTCGCCGATCAGCGCCCCGGAGACGTCCAGGCCGTCCGTCGTCAGGTTCTCGCCGAAGCAGCCGTTGGCCAGGGGCCGGCCGAGCTCCCGCTCCCACGCGTCGAGGTCCTCGCGGGCGTACGCGTACACCGCCTGGTCGTTCCCGCCGTGATGGCGTGTGTCGCACACCGCGTCCCCGGCCAGCCCGCTCGCGCCGACCCCCTTCGGACCGGGCGCCGCCACCCGTACCGGCCCCTCGGCGGGCTGCTTGCCGATGCCGGTCACACCGTCCGGCTGGCTCGTGTAGGGCACCGGACGGGGACGGCCCACATTGACGGAAAGGAGCTTCATCCCAGCACGGTAAGCGATCGATGCCCAAAAGCGGCGAAGCATTATCGGGCGCACTGCCCAAAGGCTGCCTTATGCTCAAGAGGTGATCGAGGCTCGTCATCTCCGTGTCCTGCGCGCCGTCGCCACCACCGGCTCCTTCTCGGCGGCCGGGCGCGAACTGGGCTGCACCCAGCCCGCCGTCAGCCAGCAGATGAAGGCCCTGGAGGCCTCGGTCGGCACCCCGTTGCTGGTCCGCAACGGGCGGGAGATGCGCCTCACCCAGGCCGGCGAAGCCCTCGTCCGGCACGCCTCCGGCATCCTCGCCGGGCTCACCGCGGCCGAGGAGGAGGTCGCCGCGATCGCCGGCCTGCGCGCGGGCCGGGTCCGGCTGGTCTCGTTCCCCAGCGGCAGCTCCACGCTCGTACCGACGGCCCTGGCCGCCCTGCGTGCCGCCCACCCCGGCACCCGCGTCTCGCTGGAGGAGGCCGAGCCCCCGAAGTCCGTGCAACTGCTGCGGGAAGGCGACTGCGACCTCGCCCTGGCCTTCCGCTACGAGGGCGCCGCGGTCGCCGAGGACTGGGACGACCTCGTCGTGCGCCCCCTGCTCACGGACCGCCTGGTCGCCCTGGTGCCCGAACGGCACCGGCTCGCGCGCGCGGAGACCGTCGCCATCGGCGAGCTGGCCCAGGAACCGTGGATCGCGGGCTGCCCGCGCTGCCGCGGCCAGCTGGTCGAGGTGTGCGAGGGGGCCGGGTTCACCCCGCGCATCGACTTCGCCACCGACGACTACCCCGCCGTGGTCGGCCTGGTCGGCGCGGGTCTCGGGGTCGCCGTGCTGCCCCGGCTGGCCGTGGAGTCGGTACGGCCGCGAGGCGTGCGCGCGGTACGGCTGGAACCGGCGGTACGACGCGAGATCGTCGCCCTGACCCTGCCCGACCTGGCCCAGGTGCCGGCCGTGGCGGCGACGCTGGAGCAACTGGCCCGGGCGGCCGGGCGGATGTAGCGCGCCGGGCGCAGGTGGCGGCCGGGCGTGCGGGAGGTACGAGCAGCGTCGGCCCGTCCTCGGCGCAGGTGGTGGCCGGGCGCGCGCGGGAGCGCGGCGCGCCGTCGGCGCGGCCGGACACGTGCGGGGGTGCGGCACGCGTCGGCGCGGGCGCGTGCCCCTGCGGGGGACGGTGGGCCGCACCCGGTCGGCGGGCCCTGCCTGGAGAAACGTTCCTTCAGTGATCCTGAGCGGTGTCCCCGCTGGTGGTGGAGGCCGTCACCAGCCGGTTGCGCGCCCGCCCCATCAACTCCTCGCGCTCGTCCTCGGTCAGGCCGCCCCAGACGCCGTACGGCTCGCGCACCGCCAGCGCGTGCGCCGCGCACTCCGCGCGCACCGGGCATCTCATGCAGACCTCTTTGGCCGAGTTCTCGCGAGCGCTCCGAGCCGCCCCGCGCTCGCCCTCCGGGTGGAAGAAGAGCGAGCTGTCCACACCGCGGCAGGCAGCCAGCAACTGCCAGTCCCACAGGTCCGCGTTCGGCCCGGGAAGGCGGGAGAAATCTGCCATTACGTGACCCCTTGTCGCCGATCTGGGCGGGTACGGTGCCAACGACCGTACATCTCCGGTCTAAGGAGATGAAAATATGACTCATTGCGAATCTAGCCCCGGACACTGCGAAACGGGAAGAAAAGGGGCCAAATGGGGCATAGGTTGTGATGAAAAGTTGAGAGTCCGACGAGCATGTCTGCACCGTGTCCGTCCCCTCACATAGAGTGCCGAAGACGGCACGCGGGCCCGTAACTCTTTCGAGTGACCGTCGTTGAGAGTGCGGAGGCGGTTGAAAGAACAAGCGCTCGGGCAGGCGTCCGAGACGGTCGACCGCACAGGTGACGATTCCGTACCAGCCTGGAGGCTCAAGGTGACGCGCATCAGCTGCGGAGGGCGGTCATGACATCCGTCCTCGTCTGCGACGACTCCCCGCTTGCCCGAGAAGCGCTCCGCCGCGCGGTCGCGACCGTGCCCGGTGTCGAGCGTGTGACGACGGCGGCCAACGGCGAGGAAGTCCTCCGCCGCTGGGGCGCCGACCGCTCCGACCTCATCCTGATGGACGTGCGCATGCCCGGTCTGGGCGGCGTCGAGACCGTGCGCCGGCTGCTCTCCGCCGACCCGGGCGCGCGCATCATCATGCTCACCGTCGCCGAGGACCTGGACGGCGTGGCCCTCGCGGTCGCCGCCGGTGCCCGTGGCTACCTGCACAAGGACGCCTCGCGCGCGGAGTTGCGGGCCACCGTGACCCAGGCGCTCGCCGACCCGACCTGGCGGCTCGCCCCGCGCCGGCTGCGCTCGGCGGAGATGGGCGCGGCACCCACGCTCACCGCGCGCGAGATCCAGGTCCTGGAGGGCATGAGCCACGGCCGTTCCAACGCCGAGATCGGCCGCGAGCTGTTCCTCTCCGAGGACACGGTCAAGACGCACGCCCGCCGTCTGTTCAAGAAACTGGGCGCCTCCGACCGCGCCCACGCGGTGGCACTCGGGTTCCGCTGGGGCCTGGTCCGCTGACACGGGCCGCGGGTGCCTGGTCCGGTGACATGCCGGGGCAGGCGCTCCGGGCGACGGGCCGGGCCTGACGCTCGGGGTGATGGGCCGGGGCCCGGCCACCTCGGCCGAGGTGCCGGCCCGGGCTGCCCGCTGCCTGCTGTCGCTGTCGCCGCCGACGGTGGCCGTGTCTGAGCCCTCGTCGGCATACGGTCCCCGCCGTACGCATCGCCGCCGTACGCATCGCCGTCGTACGCATCGCCGTCGTACGCGCCGTCGTTCACGCCGGCGCGCGAGGCCCGGTGGTGGTGCTCCGGCGCAGGTGGGCGCCCCCGGCGCGGGGCGGGCGGCCGACCGGCGTACGCTCTGCCGGGCCCCCGGAAGGACGCGCGCGAGGCGGCCCGCCGGACGCGCGACGCTCGTTTCGGCGCGGATGCCGCATCCTTGAGATGTGGAGTCTCTCGGGGACGAGTCGGTCGAGCGGAAGGGGAGGGCGCAGGGGATGAGTGCCGGCGCACCTGCTCATAACGCTTCGGTGCACAACCACGAGCACGATGCGACGGACCGCGCGGCCACAGGGCACCATGGACCGATGCGCGACGACGAGGCGGGCACGGCCCCTGGGGCGATCGGTGCGCTCGTGCATCGCGCCGTCGACGGGGACGAGCAGGCCACGCACGACCTGCTCGCCCGGGTGCACCCGCTGGCGCTGCGCTACTGCCGCACGCGGCTGTCCCGGCTCCCCGGCGACGCCCGCCACTTCGTGGAGGACCTCGCCCAGGAGGTCTGCGTCGCGGTCCTGCTCGCGCTGCCGCGCTACCGGGACACCGGCAGGCCCTTCGAGGCGTTCGTCTTCGCCATCGCCTCCCACAAGGTCGCCGACCTCCAGCGCGCCGCCATGCGTCACCCGGGGTCGACGGCGGTGCCGTCCGACGAGATGCCCGAGCGGCCCGACGACTCCCTCGGCCCGGAGGAGCGCGCCCTGCTCAGCAGCGACGCCGAGTGGGCCAAGAAACTGCTGGCCAACCTCCCGGAGAACCAGCGCGAACTGCTGCTGCTGCGCATCGCCGTGGGCTTGACCGCGGAGGAGACCGGGCAGATGTTGGGAATGTCACCCGGCGCGGTCCGCGTGGCCCAGCACCGGGCGCTGAGTCGCCTCAGGGCGCTCGCCGAGCAGTAATCCCCCGGGACGGAGCCGCCGTAGCCCCGTCCCCGCACCCGCGCACCGACGGTTTCGTACGAAGATACGAAGCCTGAAGCGAGCCGTTACCGTGGAATTTGCTAGCGATGCTTCCCGTTAGCATGGACATCCGCACCGATCA
This sequence comes from Streptomyces rubradiris, assembly GCF_016860525.1. Classification (NCBI taxonomy): domain Bacteria; kingdom Bacillati; phylum Actinomycetota; class Actinomycetes; order Kitasatosporales; family Streptomycetaceae; genus Streptomyces; species Streptomyces rubradiris. Next base: position 3,308,270 of record NZ_BNEA01000015.1, on the reverse strand, counting down.
AGGCCATTTGGGGAAGGTGTCATGACTGCCAACGTCGACGGAGTGCCCGGTAAATTCGCGACACTCGGGCTGACCTACGACGACGTGCTGTTGCTGCCGGGCCCGTCGGACATGGCGCCCGACGAGATCGACACCACCTCGTACGTCTCCCGCAACGTGCGGGTCAACATCCCGCTGCTGTCCGCCGCCATGGACAAGGTGACCGAGTCCCGCATGGCGATCGCGATGGCCCGCCAGGGCGGTGTCGGCGTCCTGCACCGCAACCTCTCCATCGAGGACCAGGCCAACCAGGTCGATCTGGTGAAGCGCTCCGAGTCCGGCATGGTGACCGACCCGATCACCATCCACCCGGAGGCCACGCTCGCCGAGGCCGACGCGCTGTGCGCCAAGTTCCGCATCAGCGGCGTCCCGGTGACCGACGGCGACAAGCGGCTCCTCGGCATCGTCACCAACCGTGACATGGCCTTCGAGAGCGACCGCAGCCGCCGCGTGCACGAGGTCATGACCCCGATGCCGCTGGTCACCGGCAAGGTCGGCATCTCCGGCCCGGAGGCCATGGAGCTGCTGCGCAAGCACAAGATCGAGAAGCTGCCGCTGGTCGACGACGAGGGCATCCTCAAGGGTCTGATCACCGTCAAGGACTTCGTCAAGGCGGAGCAGTACCCGAACGCGGCCAAGGACGCCGAGGGCCGGCTGCTGGTCGGCGCGGCGGTCGGTGTGGCCGGTGACGCCTTCGAGCGCGCCCAGGCCCTGATCGAGGCCGGTGTCGACTTCATCGTCGTGGACACCGCGCACGGCCACTCCCGGCTGGTCGGCGACATGATCGCCAAGATCAAGTCGAACTCCTCCGGCGTCGACGTCATCGGCGGCAACGTCGCCACCCGCGACGGCGCCCAGGCCCTGGTCGACGCGGGCGCCGACGGCATCAAGGTCGGCGTCGGCCCCGGCTCCATCTGCACCACCCGCGTCGTCGCCGGCGTCGGCGTGCCGCAGGTCACCGCGATCTACGAGGCCGCGCTCGCCGCCAAGGACGCCGGTGTCCCGGTGATCGGCGACGGCGGTCTGCAGTACTCCGGCGACATCGCCAAGGCCCTGGTCGCGGGCGCCGACACGGTGATGCTCGGCTCGCTGCTCGCGGGCTGCGAGGAGTCCCCGGGCGAGCTGCTGTTCATCAACGGCAAGCAGTTCAAGTCGTACCGCGGCATGGGCTCCCTCGGCGCCATGCAGTCCCGCGGCGACCGCCGGTCCTTCTCCAAGGACCGCTACTTCCAGGAGGGCGTCGCCTCCGACGAGCAGCTGATCCCCGAGGGCATCGAGGGCCAGGTGCCCTACCGCGGCCCGCTGTCCTCCGTCGTCCACCAGCTGGTCGGCGGCCTGCGCCAGTCGATGTTCTACGTCGGCGGCCGGACCGTGCCCGAGCTCCAGGCCAACGGCCGGTTCGTGCGGATCACCTCGGCGGGCCTGAAGGAGAGCCACCCGCACGACATCCAGATGACGGTCGAGGCACCGAACTACAGCGGCAAGAAGTGACGCGCGCGCACGCGTGAGGCTCTTCGAGGGCGGCTCCGGAGGAATCCGGGGCCGCCCTCGCCGCATGGGTGGGGGCCGCTGTCACAGCCGTCGGCGATACTGGAAGACGCTGAAACGCATCAGGGAAAGGCCAAGACGTGACTGAGATCGAGATCGGGCGCGGCAAGCGCGGCCGCCGGGCGTACGCCTTCGACGACATCGCCGTCGTCCCCAGCCGCCGTACGCGGGACCCGAAGGAGGTCTCGATCGCCTGGCAGATCGACGCCTACCGCTTCGAGCTGCCGTTCCTGGCCGCCCCCATGGACTCCGTGGTCTCCCCGGCCACCGCGATCCGCATCGGCGAGCTGGGCGGCCTCGGCGTGCTGAACCTCGAGGGCCTGTGGACCCGGTACGAGGACCCGCAGCCGCTGCTGGACGAGATCGCCGAGCTGCCCGCCGAGCAGGCGACCCGCCGCCTCCAGGAGATCTACGCGGCGCCGATCAAGGAGGAGCTGATCGGCGCCCGCATCAAGGAGGTGCGCGACGCCGGTGTGGTCACCGCCGCCGCGCTCTCCCCGCAGCGCACCGCCCAGTTCTCCAAGGCCGTGGTGGACGCGGGCGTGGACATCTTCGTGATCCGGGGCACCACGGTGTCGGCGGAGCACGTGTCGTCCTCGCACGAGCCGCTGAACCTCAAGCAGTTCATCTACGAGCTGGACGTGCCGGTGATCGTCGGCGGCTGTGCCACGTACACCGCCGCGCTGCACCTGATGCGCACCGGCGCGGCCGGCGTGCTGGTCGGCTTCGGCGGCGGCGCCGCGCACACCACGCGCAACGTCCTCGGCATCCAGGTCCCGATGGCGACGGCCGTCGCCGACGTGGCCGCCGCTCGCCGGGACTACATGGACGAGTCCGGCGGACGGTACGTGCACGTGATCGCCGACGGCGGTGTCGGCTGGTCCGGCGACCTGCCCAAGGCGATCGCCTGCGGCGCCGACGCCGTCATGATGGGCTCCCCGCTGGCCCGCGCGACGGACGCGCCCGGCAAGGGCCACCACTGGGGCATGGAAGCGGTCAACGAGGAGCTGCCCCGCGGCAAGAAGGTGGGTCTCGGCACGGTCGGCACGATCGAGGAGATCCTCACCGGTCCGTCGCACACCCCGGACGGCTCGATGAACTTCTTCGGCGCCCTGCGCCGCGCCATGGCCACCACCGGCTACAGCGAGCTGAAGGAGTTCCAGCGGGTCGAGGTGACGGTGGCGGACAGCCAGCACCGGCGGTAGTCGCCGGGCGGTCCCCGCGACGCCCCGAGGGCCGGTCGTCCCGAGCGGACGGCCGGCCCTTTCGCATGCCCGGGCGCTCGTGCCCGGGGGCGCACTGCGCGAAAGGGGGCGCACGGTTGTGTTCGGGGCGAATGTGGGCCGAACGGGCGTAGCGGGCCGGTAATGTCCGTGACCGGCGACCCGAGCTCTCTGGGCCGCCCCCTTCCAAGGATCTGGACCGGGCTCCCGCCCTCGGGGCCCGGCCCGAATTCCAGACGGACCGCCTACCGGGTCTCTGGGCGGCATCGTGGAAGGGGGCGCCCATGGGACGCCACCGCAAGCCCGACCGCTGGGACCGCACTCGCCTTTGGCTGGTGAAGTTCCGGAGGAGGTGGATCTTGCGGATCTTCGGATGGTGAGCGGCCACCCCTAAGAGGCATAGGGGTGGACACTCCGTGATCCATCCAGGAGCCTGCCGCAGTGGCCACTGCGGTGGGCTCCGCCCTTTCGGATGGTGAGTGTCCACCCCTAAGAAGCATAGGGGTGGACACTCCGTGATCCATCCAGGAGCCTGCCGCAGTGACCCCTGCGGTGGGCTCCGTCTGTCCTCAAGGTACCGGCGGGGAATTCCCGACGCCACCAGTCCCCGGCCCCCACACCCCCGCGCGCCCCCCTTCACAACCGGTGCGCCGCCCCCGTGGGTGTGGCGCCCCGGGTGTCGAGCAGGAGCTGGGCCTTCACCGACAGGCCCTGCAAGTCGTACGTGCGGTGGTGCTGGAGCAGGATCGTGAGGTCGGCGTCGGCGGCGGCCTCGTAGAGGGAGTCGGCGCGCGGGACCGGGCGGTCCAGGACGTTCCAGGCGGGCACGTACGGGTCGTGGTAGCTCACGGACGCGCCGAACTCCATCAGCCGGACGGCGATCTCGCGCGCGGGCGTGCCCTGGAGGTCGGCGAGGTCGGGCTTGTAGGTGACGCCGAGCAGCAGCACCCGGGCCCCGCGCGCGGACTTGCCGTGCTCGTTCAGGAGCGTGGCGGCGCGCTGGACGACGTACCGGGGCATCCGGCTGTTGACCTGCTGGGCCAGTTCGACCATGCGCAGGGTGCGGGTCGCGTGTCCGGTCAGGTCCTGTGCGGCGCCGTGCCCGCCGACGCCGGGGCCCGGCCGGAACGCCTGGAAGCCGAAGGGCTTGGTCTCCGCGCACCGGATGACGTCCCACAGGTCCACGCCCAGTTCGTGGCAGAGTACGGCCATCTCGTTGACCAGCGCGATGTTGACGTGCCGGTAGTTGGTCTCCAGCAACTGCACGGTCTCCGCCTCGCGCAGCCCGCGCGCGCGGACCACCTTGTCGGTGAGCCGGCCGTAGAACGCGGCGGCGGACTCGGTGCAGGCGGGGGTGAGGCCGCCGATCACCCTCGGGGTGCAGGCCGGCGTGTGGGCTCGGCTGCCGGGGTCGACGCGGCTGGGGGAGTAGGCGAGGTGGAAGTCACGGCCGGCCCGCAGGCCCGAGCCGTCCTCCAGCAGCGGGCGCAGGAAATCCTCCGTGGTCCCGGGCAGTACGGGGGACTCCAGGATGACCGTGGTGTGCGGGCGCAGGTGCGCGGCCAGGGTGCGGGCGGCGGCCTCGACCTGGCCGAGGTCGAGGCCGCCGTCGGCGCCGCGCGGGGTGGGCGCGCAGATCACCGCGGTGCGCACCCGGCCGAGCTGGGCCGGATCGGTGGCGAGCCGGAAGCCGGCCGAGTGCATCCGGCGCAGCTCGGCGGGGCTGAGCGGGCCCGCCTCGGGGCCGGTGGAGTAGCCGGCGGTGCGGACGCCGGCGGCGACGGCGGCCTGGGCGAGCGGCAGTCCGTAGGGGCCGAGTCCGATGACGGCGAGGTCTGCGGGCATGCGTGGGCCGTCCTTCCCAGTAGCCGAAGCGGGACAGGTGCGCAACCGCTGTGGACAGCGAGAACGAGCGCACTGACAGACTAGGTACACATATGACCGTTATGTGTGATTGTGTTTGTGTGTCTTGCCGTGGTTGTGCGCGAGTTATCCACAGGTGGGAAGTCCGTAGTGGCTGAAGCGGCGCATCGCGGTCATCATTTGGGCATGAGGAGGGCATGACGGGGCTACGCCCACCGGGTGCGGCCGACGCGAGCGGGTCAGCGACAGCGGGAGGCAGCGGTGAGGACAGCGACACTGGGGCCGGCGCAGCGCGCCGAGGCACTGGCGGCGATGGCGGAACGCGAGCTGGACGTGCTGGTGGTCGGCGGCGGCGTGGTCGGCGCCGGCACCGCGCTGGATGCGGTCACCCGCGGTCTGTCGACGGGCCTGGTCGAGGCCCGGGACTGGGCGTCCGGCACCTCCAGCCGGTCCAGCAAGCTGATCCACGGCGGCCTGCGCTATCTGGAGATGCTCGACTTCGCCCTGGTCCGCGAGGCACTCAAGGAGCGCGGCCTGCTGCTCGAACGCCTCGCCCCGCACCTGGTCAAACCGGTGCCGTTCCTCTACCCGCTCCAGCACAAGGGCTGGGAGCGGCTGTACGCGGGCTCGGGGGTCGCGCTGTACGACGCGATGTCGATGGCCCGCGGTCACGGCCGAGGGCTGCCCATGCACCGCCACCTGACCCGCCGTCACGCCCTGCGCGTGGCCCCCTGCCTGAAGAAGGACGCCCTCGTCGGAGCCCTGCAGTACTACGACGCCCAGATGGACGACGCCCGCTTCGTGGCCACCCTGGTGCGCACGGCGGCGTCCTACGGCGCGAAAGTGGCCAACCGCGCGCGCGTGACCGGGTTCCTGCGCGAGGGCGAGCGGGTCGTGGGCGCCCGGGTGCGGGACGTGGAGGGCGGCGGGGAGTACGAGATCCGCGCCCAGCAGGTCGTCAACGCCACCGGCGTGTGGACCGACGACACCCAGGCCATGGTGGGCGAGCGCGGGCAGTTCCACGTCCGCGCCTCCAAGGGCATCCACCTGGTCGCGCCCAAGGACCGCATCCACTCCACCACCGGCCTGATCCTGCGCACCGAGAAGTCCGTCCTGTTCGTCATCCCCTGGGGCCGGCACTGGATCATCGGCACCACCGACACCGACTGGGACCTGGACAAGGCCCACCCCGCCGCGTCCAGCGCCGACATCGACTACCTGCTGGAACACGTCAACTCGGTACTGGCCGTCCCGCTCGCCCGCGACGACGTGCAGGGGGTGTACGCCGGGCTGCGCCCGCTGCTGGCCGGCGAGTCCGACGCCACCAGCAAGCTGTCCCGCGAGCACACGGTCGCCCATCCGGCACCGGGGCTGGTGGTCGTGGCGGGCGGCAAGTACACGACCTACCGGGTGATGGCCAAGGACGCCGTCGACGAGGCGGTGCACGGCCTGGACATGCGCGTCGCCGACTGCGTGACCGAGGAGACCCCGCTGCTCGGCGCGGAGGGCTATCAGGCGCTGTGGAACGCGCGGGCGCGGATCGCCGCCCGCACCGGACTGCACGTGGTCCGCGTGGAACACCTGCTCAACCGCTACGGCTCGCTGGCCGAGGAACTCCTGGAACTCATCGCCGCCGATCCCGCGCTCGGCGAACCGCTGCACGCCGCCGACGACTATCTGCGCGCCGAGGTCGTGTACGCCGCCTCGCACGAGGGCGCCCGGCACCTGGACGACGTCCTCACCCGCCGTACCCGCATCTCCATCGAGACCTTCGACCGGGGCACCCGCAGCGCCCGGGAGGCGGCCGAGTTGATGGCGCCGGTCCTCGGCTGGGACGCGGACCAGATAGCGCGCGAGGTCGAGCACTACGAGAAGCGGGTGGAGGCCGAGCGCGAGTCCCAGCTCCAGCCGGACGACCAGACGGCGGACGCGGCCCGGCTGGGAGCACCGGACATCGTGCCGCTGTAGGACCGGCGGTCGCGGGGACGGAACCGTGCCCGAGCGCCGCTGCCGAAGGCCGCGACGAGCCGCGTCTGTGCATCCGTGCCCCGGGGGCGCGGTCCGGACGCCGGTATGGACAGGACTGTCCGAAGCGTCGGCAGACCGGTTCCTCCGCTCTTACGGACCCTCGTCCCGATAAGCGGAACGCCCGCTTCAAGGGGGCTTCCGCAGCGGGGAGGGCGGGGTCCGGCCAGGGGCACCCTGGGCGCCGGGCACTTGCCGGGTGAGAGACAATGGAGGCTCTGTCAGGGCGGGTTGTATGAGGGGACGCATGTCGGAGGCGGAGCGGGCGGGTACATCTCGTCAGGAGACTCGTCAGGACAAGAGCGAGCGGCGTCTCCTCGCCGGGCGGTACCGGCTGGGGGACGTGCTGGGCCGCGGCGGCATGGGCACGGTCTGGCGCGCCGAGGACGAGACCCTCGGCCGGACGGTCGCCGTCAAGGAGCTGCGGTTCCCGTCGAACATCGACGAGGAGGAGAAGCGGCGCCTGATCACGCGCACCCTGCGCGAGGCCAAGGCGATCGCCCGGATCCGCAACAACAGCGCGGTGACGGTCTTCGACGTGGTCGACGAGGACGACCGGCCCTGGATCGTCATGGAGTTGGTCGAGGGCAAGTCCCTGGCCGAGGTCATCCGCGAGGACGGGGTGCTGAAGCCGAGGCGCGCCGCCGAGGTGGGGCTCGCCATCCTGGACGTGCTGCGCTCCGCGCACCGCGAGGGCATCCTGCACCGGGACGTGAAGCCGTCCAACGTGCTCATCGCCGAGGACGGCCGGGTCGTGCTCACCGACTTCGGCATCGCGCAGGTCGAGGGTGACCCGTCCATCACCTCCACCGGCATGCTCGTCGGCGCCCCCTCCTACATCTCCCCGGAGCGCGCCCGCGGCCACAAGCCGGGACCGGCGGCCGACCTTTGGTCGCTCGGCGGTCTGCTGTACGCGGCGGTCGAGGGCACGCCGCCCTACGACAAGGGCTCGGCGATCGCCACGCTCACCGCGGTGATGACCGAGTCGCTGGAGGAGCCCAAGAACGCGGGCCCGCTACGGGACGTCATCTACGGCCTGCTGACCAAGGACCCGGCCAAGCGGCTCGACGACGCCGGGGCCCGGGCCATGCTCAACGCGGTGATCCACGCCCCCGAGCCGGAGCCCATGGACGCCACCCGGGTGGTTCCGCTGCCGGTCCAGCCCGGCGGGCCGGACGGCAAGCGGGGCGAGGAGGCCGGGGAGAAGCTGCGCGGCGCGCTGCGCTCGGTGCGCAAGGCGGCGGGGGCGGCCACCGGCGCCTCCACCACGCGGGCCAGGAGCGGGAGCGCGCCGTCCGCGCCGCCCGCTCCCGGCGTGCCACAGACTCACGGAGCGCTGCCGGGCGCCGGCGGAGCGCCCGGGGGCGCCGTCGCCGGCGGGGCGCGGCCCGGTGCCGGCGGTTCCCTCGGCGGGGCGCGGCCCGGTTCCCCCGGTGGAGCGCGGGCGGGTGCCATAGGGGCGCCCGGAGGCACCGCCGGGCCGAACTCCAGCGCGAACAAGCCGGCTTCCGGCTGGCCCGTGGTACCGCCACCGGACCTGGACCTGCCGCCGCGGCCGGTGCCGAAGGCTCCGCTGACCGATGTGGTGCCCAAGCGCACGCTGGTGGTCATCGTCGCCGTGGTCGTGCTCGCGGTGCTCGGGACCGTGCTGGCCCTCGTCCTGAGCGACAGCGGCGACGACGGCAAGAACAGCGGGGCCAAGCCCGCGGCCAGTACCGGCCCGTCCGCCGAGCAGAGCAAGGACGGCACCAAGGACCCGGGCGGCGGGGCGCGGCCGGACGGCGCGGCCTCGGCGGCCACGGCCACCGGTACCGCCGAGGACAGCGACGCGAGTGCGGCCGCCGGTGACCCGGACGACTCCGGCGACTCCGCGTCCGGGGACGAGGACGGCGGGAGCGCGCCGGTCGAGAGCACCCGCAAGGGCGGCCAGGGCTACTCGATCGGGCTGCCCGAGGGATGGAAGTACCAGACCACCGGCCGGTCCGGGGACCGCTACACCGGTCCCCGCGGGCAGAAGCTGCTCGTCGCCTGGACCGGTACGCCCAAGGACGACCCGGTGGCGGACTGGCGGAACCAGGAGCGGTACATGGTGCGTTCCCAGTACCACAAGGTCCGCATAGAGAAGGTGGATTACCGCGGCTGGAACACGGCCGACTGGGAGTTCACCTACGCCGACGACGGCACCAAGTTCCGCACGATCGACCGGGGCTTCGTGGTGAACGACCACCTCGGTTACGCGCTCATGTACACCGCGCGGGACGCCGACTGGCACGGTGACCTGCGCAAGGACACCTGGAAGACGCTGACGGAGTCGTTCCGGCCCAAGTCGTAGACGCCGCACTCCGGTTCGGTCCCTGAGAACACTCCGGTTCGGGGCCCGAGAATCCGTCAACCGCACCGTACGGGTTGCCTCTGGCACGTATCGTGAAGGGTCGCGGACCGTGCGCAGCCGCGGGCGTGTGCGAAACGGGTCGAGACGAACGGACATGACCAGCCGGGCGGCCGAGGGAGGCACAGTGGACGACTACGCGGGTCGGGTGCTCGCCGACCGCTACCGCCTGCCGTTGCCGCCGTCCGACGCGTACGAGTTCACCGAGAGCCGCGCCTTCGACACCTACAGCGGCCAGGAAGTCCTCGTCCGGCAGGTGCCGTTGCCGGAGGTCGTCGAGGCCGAGGTGCTCGACGCCGAGGGTCTGCCCGAGGGGTTCACCGCGCGTGAGCGCCCGTCCCGCCGGTCGGCGGAGGCGAGGGGCGCCACCCGGCAGCCCGCCGACCCGGCGGTGCGGCGCGCCGTCGAGGCCGCGCAGGCCGCGGCCCGCGTCCCCGACCATCCGCGCCTGGACCAGGTCTTCGACGTGTTCGCCGAGGGCGGGTCCCTGTGGATCGTCAGCGAACTGGTGGCCGCGCGTCCGCTGGCCGCCCTGCTCACCGAGCGGCCGCTGTCGCCGTACCGGGCGGCCGAGGTGGCCTCCGACGTGCTCATGGCCCTCCGGGTGCTGCACGCCCATGGCTGGGTGCACCGCAACATCACCGTCCGCACGGTTCTGGTCTGTGACGACGGCCGGGTGGTGCTGACCGGTCTCGCGGCGGGCGCGGCGGAGGAGGCGCTCTGCGGCTACGACCCGGTGCCGGCCAGCGAGGACCCGGCGGGCGGCGGGGGCACGGGGGATGCCCTCGGCACCGGCCCGGCCGGGCACACGGGCTGGGCGGGGGCGGAGGCGGACGCGGGCGGCCCAGGAGGTCTCGCCGGTTCCGGTGGTGACGACGGTTTCGGTGGCGCCGGCCGTTCGTCCGGTGCCGGTGGTTCCGGTGATCCTGGCAGTTTCGGCGGTGCCGGTGGTTCCGGTGATCCTGGCAGTTTCGGCGGTGCCGGCGGTTCCGTTGGGCCTGGCAGTTTCGGCGGTGCCGGCGGTTCCGTTGGGCCTGGCAGTTTCGGCGGTGCCGGTGGTGCCGCGGGTGGTGCGGCGGATGTCGATCCCGAGGCCGCACGGCGGGCCGCCATCCAGGCGCGGGCCGCCGGAGCGCTGTCGGCGCCCGGCGGGGACGGGCTCTCCGGCGCGGCGGGGCAGCCGGCTCTGGAGACCGGTTCCGATGTCCGGGCCGCGCGGGCGGGGGCCATCGCCGCCTACCGCGCGGGCGCCCGGGCCGCCGCCCGGGTGCACGAGGCGGAGCACAGCCGACGCCCCGCCCTGCCCGGCGCCCGCCCGCCGGCCGACGCCGCTGCCGACTCCGGCCCGGCCGACGACCAGGCAGAGCCGTCTTACCCCTCGGACCCGGGCAGCGCGGTGCCGCCCGGCCGCATAGCCGACCCGTACGGTGTGGGCGGCACCCCCTGGCACGGCGCCGCGCCGCGCCCCGGGCCCGGCGGCACATCCCAGGCCCTGGAGGGCGGTACTCCCCAGGCCCTGGACGGCGGTACCCGGCGACTGGGCCTGTCCCCGGCACAGCCGCAACCCGGCCGTGTCCCGCCCCAGGCACGCGACAGGCAGCACCCGCCGACCGACAGCCCCGGCGGACCGCAGGCGTCCGGCTCCGGCCGTACGACGTCGGCTCCCGCCCACCCCGGAGCGCTGCCGGCACCCGGCTCCGGCCGCACGCCTGCGGCCCCGGCCGGCCCTGGTGCGTCCGTGTCCGGCTCCGGCTCCGGTCGTGCTTTCGACCCCTTCGGTTCCTCGGAGCCCGGGTTCGGCCCCGGCCACCGCTCCGATTCCTACGGCTCCTCGGATTCCGGCGCCGGTCCCGACCACCCCGGAGGGCTGTCGGCGCCCGGCCGCCCCTCCGGGCCCGACGGTCCCTCGGAGTCCGGGCTCGCTGCCGTCCGTCGTTACGGCCCTGACACCCCAAGTCCAGCCCCCGCCCCCGTCGCCGGCTGGGACGCCCCCGGGGCCGTACGCCGAGGTCCCGGTGGTGCGCTTGCCGCCGAGCGGGCGCGGCAGGTGCGGATGGCCGTGGTGGGGCCGGTGACCGAGCGGTGGGCGCCGGAGCAGGCCGGGCCCGTGCACGAGAACTGGCAGCTGGCCGCGCCCATCGGCCCCGCCACCGACCTGTGGGCCCTCGGCGCGCTGCTGTTCCGCGCCGTACAGGGACACGCCCCGTACCCGGAGGAGTCCACGGCCGAGCTGGTGCAACTGGTGTGCGCCGAGCCGCCCGCGTTCGCCGAGGAGTGCGGACCGCTGCGCCCGGTCGTGGAGTCGCTGCTGCGTCAGGACCCCACCGAGCGGCCGGACGTGGAGGAGCTGAGCGGCTGGCTGCGCTCCCTGGTGCGGTCCGCGCCGGAGCCGGAGGCCGGTACCCGGGTCGTCCCCGTGCCGCCCGCCGACCCGAGCCGGCTGCCGATCGTGCGGCGCCGGGGCGAGCTGGTGCGCCGCCGCCGCGCGGGCGCGGTCGTGGCGGGTCCGCACGGCCGGCACAAGCGGGCCGCCGGGGGCGCCCGTTCGCCGCGCAGCCTGGGCCGGACCCTGCTCCTTCTGATACTGCTCCTGCTGGCGGGCGGGATCGCCTACGCGATGCTCTTCATGCCAAAGCAGGAATCCGGCGGGGACCGCACCGGCGACACCGGGCGGACCGGCCCGCTGCCCGCGCACACCCGGGAGCCATCCGCCGGGCGGAGCACCCCGGACGAGGGCACCTCCGCGCCCGCGACCGAGACCCAGACCGGCGGGGACCCTGCCGTGCCCGACGGGTTCACCCTGCGCAAGGACCCCGACGGCTTCAAGGTCGCCGTCGCCGAGGGCTGGGGCCGCAGCCCCAGGAACGGCAGCGGCCAGGTGGTCTACGCCCACGGGGACTTCGAGCTGATCGTCGTACCGGGCCGGGACGGCGCGTCCGCCTACGGCAGCGACCCGATGGCCTACCAGCGGGACAAGGAGCGGGAACTCCAGCCGTACCGAGACTCCAGCTGGTCCACGGCGAGCGGCCTGCGGACCACCGAGGTGGGCGGGCGGACCATGGCAGAGGGGCAGTTCACCTGGACCGACGGGCAGGGGCGGGACCGGTTCGTGCGGAACATGGCGCTGCTGCTGAACGGCCGCTACCACATCGTGCAGGTGCGCGGCCCGGAAGCCGAGCGGGACCAGGTGACCCGGCTGTACGAGCAGGCCGTGGCGACGTATCGCTACACGGGTTGAGCTGCGCGTACCCAGGGACCGCGGGGTTTCCTCTGTCGCGTGGAAACGACCATCGTCACAGTGCGGTCACCGGTGCCCCCCGCTGGTTCCCTGGGGGGAGGCCGGTCCTTAGTCTGGCCCTGTCAAGAGCATTGCGGGGCAACGTGAATCAGAAGCAGGGTCTGCTCGTAGCAGGCCGCTACCGGCTCGCCGATTCCATCGGCAGCGGCGGCATGGGCCGGGTGTGGCGCGCCCACGACGAGGTGCTGCACCGGATGGTCGCCGTCAAGGAGCTGACCGCCGCGCTCTACGCCTCCGACGGCGACCGGGCCGTGCTGCTCGCCCGGACCCGTGCCGAGGCGCGGGCCGCCGCGCGCATCAACCACTCCGCCGTCGTCACCGTGCACGACGTGCTCGAACACGACGGCCGGCCGTGGATCGTGATGGAGCTGGTCGAGGGCGCCTCGCTGGCCGACGTGGTCAAGGAACGCGGCCGCGTGGAGCCGGCGGAGGCCGCCTGGATAGGGCTGTGGGTGCTGCGGGCGCTGCGCGCCGCGCACGCCGCCGGTGTGCTGCACCGGGACGTCAAGCCCGGCAACGTCCTGCTCGGCAAGGACCGCCGGGTGCTGCTGACGGACTTCGGCATCGCCCAGATAGAGGGCGACTCCACCATCACCCGCACCGGGGAGGTCGTCGGCTCCGTCGACTACCTGGCCCCCGAGCGGGTGCGCGGTCACGACCCCGGCCCGGCCTCCGACCTGTGGGCGCTCGGCGCCACGCTGTACACGGCGGTCGAGGGCCGCTCGCCGTTCCGGCGGACCTCGCCGCTGAGCACCATGCAGGCGATCGTCGAGGAGGACACGGACGCGCCGCGGCACGCCGGTCCGCTCGCCCCCGTCATCGCCGCCCTGCTGTGCAAGGACCCGGCCGGGCGGCCCGGCGTCGAGGAGGCGGAGCGGATGCTCGCCGAGGCGGCGGAGGGGCGCACGCCGGGCACCGCGCGGGACCCGCGGGGGTTCCCGCAGGCCCGGGGCGCGGGCGGGCACATACCCGGGACGGCCGATCCGGGCCACGGCACGCTTCCCGGAGGGGGTTCGGCCGGCGGCGGTCTCCCCGGCGGCCCGGCGGGCGCGACCGGTGCCGTCACCGGCCCGACGGCCGTGGCCCCCGTACCGTCCGGTCCGGCAGGCATACCGGCGCCGGCTCCGTCACCGGTCCGGGCCCGGCCCCGCCGCAGGCTGCGCACCCTCGCGCTCGTCGTCGCCCTCGCGGCCGTGCTCGGCGCCGGCGCCGCGGTGGCCGTGCAGAAGTGGAGCGCCGGCACCCGGGACGGCGGTGGGCCGAACGGAGGCCCGGCCACGCCGTCCGCCTCCGCGAGCGGCAGCGCCACGCCCGGCACCGACGGCACGATCCCGGCCTCCTGGCGCCGGTACGACGACGAGTGGGGCTTCGGCCTCTACCTGCCCGAGGGCTGGTCGCGCAGGGTCGTCGGGGTGCCCGGCGACCTCCGGCAGGTCGACTACACGCCCGACGGCGGCGAGCACTTCGTCCGCATCGCCATCGACACCTCGCCCGACTTCAAGGACGCCTACTCCCACCAGCTCGACCTGGACGGCCAGCTCTCCCGGCGGCTGGCCGACTACCAGCGGGTCCGGCTGGAGAAGAACGTCTACCGCGACCTCGGCGGCTCCGTCTGGGAGTACACCTGGACCGCGCTGGCGAAGGACAGCGCCTTCCCGGGGCCGCGGCGCGCCGCGGAGGAGACGTACATCGCGCGCGACGGCACCGAGTACGTGATCTACATATCCTCGCCCGCCGCGGACTGGGGCCGCACCAGCAAGCAGTTCAAGGCGGTGCTCCAGGGCTGGCAGGAGCCGCGCTGAGCCCGGCGCCCCGGACTGCGCCGTCCGCGCCGGGAACTGCTGTCCGACCGGTGATCCGCGTGCCCCCGGGGCGCGACCGGATTTCGAGGACACGGGCGCCCGCTGCGGCATGATGGGGCGCATGGGGACCGAGGGAGCCGGCGGCTTCCGGCTGATCGCGGGCCGTTACCGCCTGGAGGAACGCGTCGGGCGCGGCGGCATGGGCGTCGTGTGGCGGGCGAGCGACGAGGTGCTGGGCCGTCGGGTGGCGGTCAAGGAGTTCCTTCCGGACGACTCGCTCCCGGACGACGACGCGCGCCGCCGCCGCGCCCGTACGTTCCGCGAGGCCCGCGCGGTCTGCCAGTTACGGCACCCGCACATCATCGTCGTGCACGACGTGGTGGAGCACGACGGCCGGCCGTATCTCGTGATGGAGCTGGTCGACGGCCCGTCGCTCGCCGAACGGATCGCCCGGGACGGCCCGGTCGGCGCCGAAGAGGCCGCGCGGATCGGCATCGCCCTGCTGAGCGCGGTGCACACCGCGCACGAGGCGGGCGTGCTGCACCGGGACATCAAGCCCGCGAACGTCCTGATCGAGTCCGGCACCGACCGGGTCGTGCTCACCGACTTCGGCATCGCCCAGGTCGAGGGCGCCACCACGCTCACCGAGACCGGTTCCTTCGTGGGCTCGCCCGAATACACCGCGCCGGAGCGGATGTCCGGGCTGCGCACCGGCCCGGAGTCCGACCTGTGGTCGCTGGGCGCGCTGCTGTGCACGGTGCTCAGCGGCGAATCGCCCTTCCGGCGCGACTCGCTGGGCGGCATCCTGCACGCCGTCGTCTCCGCCGACATCCGCCCGCCGGCGCAGGCCGAGCCGCTGCTGCCCGTCGTCCTGGGGCTGCTGGAGCGCGATCCCGACCGCCGGCTGAGCGCGGCGGCCGCGGAGTGGATGCTGCGGACGTACCTGGAGACCGGCCGGACCCCGGCCGCGCCGGGCGGCCGGCGCCCGGCGGGGGAGCACGGCGTCGGGCGCCTGCACCGGATCGGCGGCGGCCGGGCCCACAAGTCCCCGGTGGCCTACTCGCCGACCCGGCCGGACCTGCCCCAGGGCGGGCCGCCGCCGCTGGGCCCGGCCCACCCCCCGACGGCACAGCAGCCGCCGGCCCGCCCGGCTCCGCGCGGAGCGCTGGTGGCGGCGCTGCTCGTCGCCGCGCTGGCCGGGGCGGGCGTGTCGGCCGCCACGCTGCTGCTGCACCAGAGCGGGGACGGAGGCGGCGGCACCCCGGGCGGCACGGCCACCACCCCGGCGACCGGCACCGGTGCCACGGGTACGGCGCCCGCCCCGACGGCGCCCCGGACACCGGCCACTCCCTCACCCGGGCCCACCACCGCGCCCGGCACCGGCTCGCACACCGCGCCCTCCGGCTACCGCACCGCCCACGACCCGGCCGGGTTCTCCCTCGCCGTCCCGGAGGACTTCACCCGCAGCCCGCGCGGCGAACGCGTCTACTACCTCTCGCCGGGTCAGACCTTCCGCCTCGGCGTCAAGGTCACCGGCCCGCAGCCGGGCGGCCCCCTGGGCGTGCTGGAGCGCTCCGCCGCCGCCGGCCCGGAGAACAACCCCGGTTACCACGACGGCCGGGTCACCCCCACCACGCACGCCGGACACCGGGCCGCCTTCTGGGAGTTCACCTGGAACGGCTTCAGCCCGGCGGAGGGCCCGCGCCACACCTACGACCTGTGCTGGGAGGAGAACGGCAGGCTGTACGACGTGTGGGTGTCGGCGCCGGTCGGCAAGGTCCGCGAGGCGCGGGAGTACTTCGACGTGGCCGTGGACACGTTCTCGGCCGGCGGGTGAGGGCCCGCCCGCTCGGACGGCGGTGCGGTACGCGGTCGTCCTCTCTCGTCGCCGTACCTCCTGGGCCTCTTGTCCCGCCGCCGTGAAAAAACCCTGTGCCGGCTGATCGTCCCCCGCCAACGCCCTGATCAGCGCATTCCCTGCCAGTGATCACTGGCAGGGTGTGAGCGGTCGGTGAATCCGCGTTACCGACGGGTACACAAAGGCCGCGCCGCGGCATACCCTGCGCGTCATGACGGACACGCAGGCCCCGGACATCGCCGGCACCAACCCGCTCGCGCCCGCCCCCGACGGCGCCCGTACCGCCGCCGACGTGGTCACCCCGCAGCTGCTGGCCCGGCTCACCAAGGGCGTCACAGGCTCCGGCCGTACCGCCAGTCACGCCCCCTTCACCGGCGAGAAGCTGGCCGACCTGCCCGAGTCCACCCCGGACGACGTCCGGGACGCCTTCGCCGCGGCCCGCGCCGCGCAGACCGCGTGGGCGGCGACCCCGGTTCGGCAGCGCGCCGCCGTGCTGCTGCGCTTCCACGACCTGGTGCTGGAGCGGCAGGCCGAGGTCCTGGACCTGATCCAGCTGGAGACCGGCAAGGCCCGCCTGCACGCGCACGAGGAGGTGCAGGCCGTCGTCGTCGCCGCCCGGCACTACGGCCGCCGCGCCGCCGCCTATCTGCGGCCCAAGCGGCACACCGGCGCCGTCCCGGTCCTGACCAAGGTCACCGAACTGCGCCACCCGCGCGGGGTGGTGGGCCAGATAGCCCCCTGGAACTACCCGCTGGAGCTGTCCGTCGGCGACGCCCTGCCCGCCTTCGTCGCGGGCAACGCCGTGGTGATGAAGCCGGACACGGAGACCTGCCTCACCGCCCTGTGGGCGCGTGACCTGCTGATCGAGGCCGGGCTGCCCGACGGCGTCTTCCAGGTGGTCCTCGGCGAGGGCCCGGTCGTCGGCCCCGAGTTGGTCAAGCACGCCGACTACGTCTCCTTCACCGGCTCCACCCGCACCGGCCGCGAGGTCGCCGTCGGCGCCGCCTCCCGCCTGGTCGGCGTCTCCCTGGAACTCGGCGGCAAGAACGCCATGCTGGTGCTGGACGACGCCGACATCGAGAAGGCCGCCGCCGGTGCCGTCCGGGCCTGCTTCTCCTCCGCCGGCCAGCTGTGCATCTCCATCGAGCGGCTCTACGTCCACGAGTCCGTCGCCGACGCCTTCCTGGACCGGTTCGCCGCCCGCACCAGGGCCATGCGGCTCGGCAACTTCCTCGCCTACGGCGCCGACATGGGCTCGCTGGTCGGCGAGCGTCAGCTGAAGACCGTCCAGCGGCACGTAGAGGAGGCCGTCGCCAAGGGCGCCAAGGTGATCGCGGGCGGTGCGGCCCGCCCCGACATCGGCCCGTACTTCTTCGAGCCCACCATCCTCGACGGCGTCGAGCCCGCCATGGCCGTCTGCGAGGAGGAGACCTTCGGCCCGGTCGTCTCCGTCTACCGCTTCCGGACCGACGACGAGGCGGTGGAGCGCGCCAACGCCACGCCGTACGGCCTGAACGCGTCCGTGTGGACGACGAACGCCCGCCGCGGCCGGGACCTCGCCGCCCGCCTGCGCACCGGCACCGTCAACGTCAACGAGGGCTACGCGCCCGCCTACGGCAGCGCCCAGTCCCCGATGGGCGGCATGAAGGACTCCGGCCTGGGCCGCCGCCACGGCTCCGAGGGCATCCTCAAGTACACGGAGGCCCAGACCGTCGCCCAGCAGCGGCTGCTGCCGATGGCGCCCTCGCTGGGCATGGACGACGAGGCGTACGCCCGGTTCATGAGCACGAGCCTGCGCCTGATGAAGGCATTCCGTTTCAGGTGACCGGCCTCAGGGGCCCGGGGAACCGCGCGAACCACAGACCGCCCGCACGCACCACTCAACGAGGAGAACACGTGCCCCAGGACGCCTACGACTTCGATGTCATCATCGTCGGCTCCGGCTTCGGCGGCTCGGTGTCCGCCCTGCGCCTGACGGAAAAGGGCTACAAAGTCGGTGTACTGGAAGCGGGCCGCCGCTTCACCCGCGCCACCCTCCCGAAGAACTCCTGGGACCTGAAGAACTACCTCTGGGCGCCCCGGCTCGGCATGTACGGCATCCAGCGCATCCACCTGCTGGGCAACGTCATGGTGCTGGCCGGCGCGGGCGTCGGCGGCGGCTCGCTCAACTACGCCAACACCCTCTACGTACCGCCGAAGGCCTTCTTCGACGACCCCCAGTGGCGGCACATCACCGACTGGCAGGAGGAGTTGAAGCCGTACTACGACCAGGCCCGGCGCATGCTCGGGGTGCGGCTCAACCCCACCATGACCCCGTCCGACGTCCATCTGAAGGCGGCGGCCGGGCGGATGGGCGTCGGCGACACCTTTCATCTCGCCCCGGTGGGCGTGTTCTTCGGGGACGGCCAGGACGCCGACGGCAGGACGAGGGCCCGGCCCGGCGAGCGGGTGGCCGACCCGTACTTCGGCGGGGCCGGGCCCGACCGGCGGGCCTGCACCGAGTGCGGCGAGTGCATGACCGGCTGCCGGCACGGCGCGAAGAACACCCTCAACGAGAACTACCTCCACCTCGCCGAGAAGGCGGGCGCGGTCATCCACCCCATGACCACGGTGGTGTCCGTCACCGACGACTCGCGCGGCGGCTACGCGGTGGCGACCCTGCCGACGGACCGCAAGCGGAAGGCCGAGGGCAGGATCTTCACCGCCCGCAAGGTCGTCCTCGCGGCCGGCACCTACGGCACCCAGACCCTGCTGCACCGCATGAAGGCGGGCCGCCAGCTGCCGTACCTGTCCCCCCGGCTCGGCGACCTGACCCGCACCAACTCCGAGGCGCTGGTGGGCGCGCAGACCCACGACCGCCGCTACCGGCGGGCGACCGGCGCGCCGAGGGCCGACTTCACCCGGGGCGTCGCCATCACCTCCTCGATCCACCCCGACGAGAACACCCACATCGAGCCGGTCCGCTACGGCAAGGGCTCCAACGCGATGGGCGGCCTGTCCATCCTCCAGGTGCCGTACACGGAAGGGTCCTCGCGCGTGCTGGCCTGGCTGGCGAACGCGGCCCGGCACCCGGTCCAGGTCGCCCGCTCGCTGTCCAACCGGCGCTGGTCGGAGCGGACCATCATCGGCCTGGTCATGCAGTCCCTGGACAACTCGCTGACCACGTACCTGAAACCCGCCGGGCCCGGCAGGGGCCTGCTCACCGCCCGGCAGGGGCACGGCGCGCCCAATCCCAAGCAGATCAGGGCCGCGACCGAGGCCGCCTCCGCGCTCGCCGCCGAGATCAACGGCTTCGCCGGCAGCAACATCGGCGAGCTGATGGGCACCCCGCTCACCGCGCACTTCCTCGGCGGCTGTCCCATCGGTGACTCCCCGGAGACCGGCGTGATCGACCCCTACCACCGGCTCTACGGCCATCCCGGGATCTCGGTCGTGGACGGCGCCGCGGTCTCGGCGAACCTGGGCGTCAACCCGTCGCTCACGATCACCGCGCAGGCGGAGCGGGCGATGTCGTTCTGGCCGAACAAGGGCGAGGAGGATCCGCGTCCGGCGCAGGGAGCGGCGTACGAGCGGCTGGCGCCGGTGGAGCCCAAGGCGCCGGTGGTCCCGGCGGACGCGTTCGGCGCGCTGCGGCTGCCGTTCCTGGGGATGCCGGCGGTGCCGCCGAAGAAGTGACCGGCACGGGGGACGGGACCTGCATCCCCCTCCGAATGCAGGTCCCGCCCACCGCTTCTTGATCCGGCAGGTTTGATCAGCCAAGAGCTGGAAGGGTTGCTCGACGAGGCCGCATTCGGTGTGTGATGTCGGTCACAGTCTGGGGGGCGGACGGGGTCCGGGCAGGGCGAAGGGCCCCGCGGGACGGAGGGGCCGCGGGGCCCTTGCTCGCATCGGCGCCGATGCCCGGGACCGGCGCCGCGTCACGTACTGTCCGGGGTTTTCCCGCGGCTGCCCGCTTGCTGTCCGCGGTTCGCCTGCGGCTGCCCGCTTGCTGTCCGCGGATTTCCGCCGGCCGGCCCCGGGCGTCCCCGGAGCCGGCCGTTCTCTTGGATGACCGGGCTGCTGTCCCCTGCCGTCCGGTCACGTCCCGGAGCGAGGTCCCACGGCGTACGGCACGACCCGTACGCCACACGCTCCGGTGAGCCACGCGTGGTTCGGTCGCCCGCCCCTGGCTGGCACGGACACACCCCTCAACGAAGCGGCGCGCGGGCCGGTCACGGCACCGTACGGGTGAGAGCGGGACAGAACTCAGATGCGACCCCGGCACAGCTCCAGCAGGGTCATGGCGAGGCCGGTGCCGGGCTTGCC
Organism: Streptomyces rubradiris; assembly: GCF_016860525.1. Classification (NCBI taxonomy): domain Bacteria; kingdom Bacillati; phylum Actinomycetota; class Actinomycetes; order Kitasatosporales; family Streptomycetaceae; genus Streptomyces; species Streptomyces rubradiris. The sequence continues at coordinate 3,287,920 of NZ_BNEA01000015.1, read as the reverse complement.
GAGGGCGTCCCGGTAGCGGGCGAGGATCTCCATCTCGCGCGACAGGTGCACCCGCCGCCCGCCGGAGGCGATCCGGGTCTGCTGGACGACGGCGGAGACGGCCATCCGCTCCTGGATCAGGCCGATGATCCGGTCGTCGAGCGCGTCGATGCGCTCGCGGGCGTCGGCGATGGCCGCTTCCGGGCTGGTGGTGGTCATGTGGGGCTCCTCGGTCGGGATGGCGGAAGCCCTGGGACGACACAACCCGGTATACGACAGGCGCCCCGGGCCTTGTCGGCCCGGGGCGCCTGGGAAGTCGCTTGGCGGTTGGCTCAAGCAGCACGACCATGGCAGCCGGCGGGCCGGATGCCATAGGTAAAGACGAAGGTCGAGTGCTTGCGCATGCGGTCAGTATGCCACGGCGGCTCGTCTCGGAGGTCCGGTGGCCACCCCGTTAGAATCGGAAGCACAGACCCCCGCCCGACCACCAGAAGGCACCCCGTGTCATCAGCGACCCAGTCTGCCGCCACCCCCGACACCGTCCTGGTCGTCGACTTCGGCGCGCAGTACGCCCAGCTCATCGCCCGTCGCGTCCGCGAGGCGCGGGTCTACAGCGAGATCGTGCCGAGCACCATGCCGGTCAGCGAGATGCTCGCCAAGAAGCCCGCGGCGATCATCCTCTCCGGCGGCCCCTCGTCGGTGTACGAGGAGGGCGCTCCCCGCCTCGACCGCGAGATCTTCGAGTCCGGCGTCCCCGTCTTCGGCATGTGCTACGGCTTCCAGCTGATGGCGCAGGCCCTCGGCGGCACCGTCGACAACACCGGCGCCCGCGAGTACGGCCGTACCGACCTGCACGTCTCCAGGGCGTCCTCCACCCTCTTCGAGGGCACGCCGGAGGAGCAGCACGTGTGGATGTCCCACGGTGACGCCTGCTCCGCCGCCCCCGACGGCTTCACGGTCACCGCGTCCACGGACGTCGTCCCGGTCGCCGCGTTCGAGAACGACGACAAGAAGCTCTACGGCGTCCAGTACCACCCCGAGGTCATGCACTCCACGCACGGCCAGCAGGTGCTGGAGCACTTCCTCTACCGCGGTGCCGGGCTGAAGCCGGACTGGACCACCGGCAACGTCATCGAGGAGCAGGTCCAGGCCATCCGCGAGCTGGTCGGCGACAAGCGCGCGATCTGCGGCCTGTCCGGCGGGGTGGACTCCGCCGTCGCCGCCGCCCTCGTGCAGAAGGCCATCGGCTCCCAGCTGACCTGCGTCTACGTCGACCACGGCCTGATGCGCAAGGGCGAGACCGAGCAGGTCGAGAAGGATTTCGTCGCGGCCACCGGCGTGCAGCTGAAGGTCGTCGACGCCGAGGAGCGCTTCCTGAAGGCGCTCGCCGGGGTGACCGACCCCGAGGAGAAGCGCAAGATCATCGGCCGGGAGTTCATCCGCGTCTTCGAGCAGGCGCAGGCCGAGATCATCGCCGACGAGGGCCCGGCCGTGGAGTTCCTGGTCCAGGGCACCCTCTACCCGGACGTGGTGGAGTCCGGCGGCGGCACCGGCACCGCGAACATCAAGTCGCACCACAACGTGGGCGGCCTGCCCGAGGACCTCGAGTTCAAGCTGATCGAGCCGCTGCGCAAGCTGTTCAAGGACGAGGTCCGCATGGTCGGCAAGGAGCTGGGCCTGCCGGAGGAGATCGTCCAGCGCCAGCCCTTCCCCGGCCCCGGCCTCGGCATCCGGATCGTCGGCGAGGTCACCAAGGAGCGGCTGGACCTGCTGCGCGAGGCCGACGCCATCGCCCGCGAGGAGCTGACGGCCGCCGGCCTGGACCGCGACATCTGGCAGTGCCCGGTGGTCCTGCTCGCCGACGTCCGCAGCGTGGGCGTCCAGGGCGACGGCCGCACCTACGGCCACCCGGTCGTGCTGCGCCCGGTCTCCTCCGAGGACGCCATGACCGCCGACTGGTCCCGGCTGCCCTACGACGTCCTGGCCCGCATCTCGACCCGGATCACCAACGAGGTCCGGGACGTCAACCGGGTCGTCCTCGACGTGACGAGCAAGCCGCCGGGGACGATCGAGTGGGAGTAGGCCCTAGGCGCGCTTGAACGTGCGCAGGGGCTCACCGGGCCGCCAGACCTGGACGACCAGATACCTGTCGTCCTCGACATAGGTGCGGACGACCTCCGTCAGCTCGGTGCGGAAGAGGTGGAACGGCTGCGGCGGTTCCACCTCTTTCACATAGGCGGCCTTGGCCGTGCCCTCCCCGACCTCGTACGCCCGCCCACTGATCCGGATGTCGCCGCCGCCCAGGTCCGTGCCGTCGCCGGGGTTGGCCTGGAGGGTGAAGCGCGGGTCGCGGAGCAGGTCCAGGGCCTTCAGGGAACGAGGCATCATGCCGAGCCACAGCTCCCCGCCCAGGAACCTGACCTCCAGACCGGAGGTGCGGGGCGAGCCGTCCCTGCGGAGGGTCGCGAGCACGTGGTGCCGGTAGGCGCCGAAGCGCTCCTCGGTGATCGCCGCCAGGTCGGGTGCGGCGGTACGGAAGGCTGTCCAGTTCATACGCGCCAGCCTGCCGCCCAATCCCGACATCTCCTGTCGGGTATTCATCGCGCACGTCATCTTTACCGGCCGCCTCTGCCCTTTTGCGCCGGTCGGCGGTACCTTCCGGCCGTACCGCAATCCCCCCGCTGGAGGATCCATGCACGGGCCCACCCCGCCCCTGCCGCTGCCCACCGACCAGTTGCACTTCGCCATGCCGCCGCTGCACGAGTCCGCCGAGGACGAACGCAGACACCGCAAGGAGCGGCTCGCGGGTGCCCTGCGGATCTTCGGACGGGCGGGGTTCGAGGACGGGGTGTCGGGACACATAACGGCTCGCGACCCGGAGTACACCGACTGCTTCTGGGTCAACCCGTTCGGCGTGCCCTTCAAGCACGTCACCGTCGGCGACCTGGTCCTCGCCAACCAGGACGGGCAGGTGATCGAGGGCCGCTACCACGTCAACCAGGCCGCGTTCACCGTGCACGCCCAGGTGCACGCCGCCCGCCCCGACGTGGTCGCCGTCGCCCACTGCCACTCCGTGCACGGCCGCGCCCTCGCCGCCCTCGGCGACCTGATCGACCCCATCACCCAGGAGAGCTGCGCCTTCTACGAGGACCTCGCCCTCTACGACGCCTACACCGGCGTCACCGTCGACGCCGAGGAGGGCCGCCGGATCGCCGCCGCGCTGGGCTCCCGCAAGGCACTGGTGCTGCGCAACCACGGGCTGCTCACTGTCGGCGACTCGGTGGACGCCGCCGCCTGGTGGTTCCTGTCCCTGGAACGGTGCTGTCAGGTGCAGCTGACGGCCAAGGCGGCGGGCCGGCCGGTGCTCATCGACCACAAGGCGGCCGTCGCCACCCGCGAACAGCTCGGCGGCGACCTGGTGGCCTGGATCAACTACCAGCCACTGTGGCAGGACGTCAGCCGCGCCGAACCGGATCTGCTCAGCTGAGCCGTCCGCGGAGCGGGATTCCCGGGGCCGGGTCAACACGGCGGCCCCGGGTTCACCCGCGCTTACCCGGACCGGCCGCCTCGCAGGCCCCCTTGTGCGGCACAATTCGCTCTCGTCACAAGGGAGTTGCCGGAACGCCGTAAGTGCCATGTGTGCCGCGTGTGACGTCGGTGGGGCAGGCGGGGCCGGCGGGTCGTGGGGAAGGCGGGCGTCGGACGTGACGGTGCGGGACGCGGGAGCGGACACGGGTGCCGGAGGCGCCCACGAGGGAGGCTGCACCTGCGGGGACTGCCCGCACGGCGCCCGGGAGGGACACCGGCGCGCCGTCGCCGCGTTCCTGCGCCGGTGCGACGAACTCGCCGCCGGCCGGGGGCTGCCGCCGGCCGTGGCGCACTCGGCCTCGGCGTCCCGCCAGTGGGTGTCCGAGGAACTCACCCAACGGGCCGAGGCCGTCGCCGAACAGAGCCGCGCCGAGGGCGCGGTACGGCTCGCCGGGCTGTGGCTGCGCACGGTGTACGCGGTGTGGGGCGCCGTCACCGCGCTGCTGCTCGCCGAGGCGCTCACCGCGACCGGCGCGGGCTGGACCGGCGCCCGCACCGCGGCCCTGCTCGCCGCGCTCGCCGTCGCCGGCGCGCTGACCGCCGCCTGCCTCCTCCACCGGGCGCGCGGCGGAGCGCTCGCCCCGCTGATCGGCGAGGACAACCGCATCTCCACCTCCCGTACCGTCGCCGCCTGCTGGGTGCTGTTCCTCGGCTATGCCGTCCTGCTGCTTTCCCTCCGCCTGGCCGCCGCCTCCGGCCACGCCGAACGCGACGCGCTGATCGACGGCCTCGCCCTGGCGCACGGCGCGGGCGCGGTGACCGTCCTCGCCGTCGTATGCGCCGTCGCCGTCCTCGTCCGCCGGGTGGTGGCCACGCGCGTCCACGCCCAGCGGCTGCAGAAGGTGCCGGCCCACCGGCCGCGCGCCGCCGACCTGCTCACCGACGACTCCGGCCGGGGCGCCTTCACCGACATCCAGTACATCGCCGTCACCGCCGTCGCCCTGCTGTTCGCCGCCGTACGGCTGGCCCGCCGCCCCGACCGGCTGCCCGACCTGCCCTGGGGCCTGGGCATGGTCGTCCTGATCTCGGCGGCGACCTACCTGGCCGGCAAGTACGCCGAGGGCGGCCGTCCGGTGATCCACTCGGTGGTCCGCGCCCGGGAGCCCGGCGACCTCGACGGTCCGGTCCGCACCGGCGACGACATCGAGATCCGGGGCAGCGGCTTCGTCCCGCCCGGCGCACAGAGCGCCGACCGGCTCTCCCGGACGGTCGTCCGCATCGGCGCGGTCGACGTCCACGTCCCCCTGATCCCCGTCACCGGCGGCTTCCGCAATCCCACGGACACCACCCTGACCGTGCCCGTACCCGCGGACGTGGAGCCCGGAGCGGTGGACGTCCAAGTGGTGACGGCGGCCGGCGTGACGACGAACCGGTACCCGCTCCAGGTGACGGAGTGAGGGGCGGGCTCGCCGCTGAGGGCCGAAATCCGGAAAATCATCCAGGACAGGATTGAACGCGCTCCCTTCGTCATACGTATCGTCACATCAGGGGGCACAGCGGGTGAAAGGCGGCTTGTAGCGATGACTCACGGCATGCGGACGGACACGCGCATTCCCCGGCTGAGCGAGCCCCGCAGCCTCCGGGACACCGCCACCTACTACGCTCTGCTGCCCCTGCGCCTCTTCCTGGGTGCCACCTTCGTCTACGCCGGCCTGGACAAGCTCACCGACAGCGCCTTCATGCACTCCGCCGGTGTCGGCTCGATCGGCGACACCATGCGCGCCGCCCGCGGCTCCGCCGCGATCCCGGCCCTGATCGACCTGGCCCTGAAGAGCCCGGTCGGCTTCGGCTACGCCATCGCGCTCGGTGAGCTGGCCGTCGGCATCGCCACCCTGCTCGGCCTTCTCGGCCGTCTCGCCGCGCTCGGCGGCGCGCTGATCTCGCTCAGCCTCTGGCTGACGGTGAGCTGGGCCACCACCCCCTACTACTACGGAAACGACCTCGCCTACCTCATGGCCTGGCTCCCCCTGATCCTCGCCGGCGCGCCCTACTTCTCCGTGGACGCCGCCTGGCGGGCCCGGCGGTGGCCCGGCGGCTACCGCTGACCCTCCTCGGCACCGCCCCGGCCACGTATCGCGCGGGCCAGCACGGCCGTGGCGCCGGCCAGGCACAGGCCGCCCACCACCAGCGGAATCACCGCGAACCACGGGGTGTCCCACAGGCCGCCCGCGTCCCCCGCGTAGGCCACGCCGGTGGCGGTCAGGAAGAGCCCGGCGACCAGCTTCCCGGGCTGGAACTCATGACGCGGCACGGCTGACCTCCACCTGTCCCACTCCCACGCCGAGCGTGAGATCCAGCGTGCCCGGCTTCCCGGACACTCCGGCCGTGTCCTTGGCCGGTGCCAGCGTCACGTTCCGATGCCTGCCGGGCCGCACGTCCACGTCGTCTCCACGGTCTCCGGGCAACCGGATGTCGCCCACCCCCACATCCAGGTCCATCCGCACGGTCACATCCGCCGGCACGATCACCTTCAGGTGTCCCGCACCCACCCGGGCGTCCGTGGCGACCGTCTGCCCGGGGGACGGACGCACCCGGGTCAGGTCCAGCGTGCCCCGCCCTGTGCCGAGGTCGTACTCGGGCCGCACCTGAGTTGCCGCGGCCGGCTTCCAGGTCGCCTCCCTCCAGTCGGTGGTGATGTCCCGGGGCAGCGCCGTCGCCCCGGCGAGCAGGGCCGCCGTGACCACCGCCCAGAACACCGTCCCGGCTCCCGTCCGGCCCAGGAACGCGCTGAGCGCTATGCCCAGTCCGAACACCGCCAGGGCGCAGGCCAGGCCGGTCTGGAGGCTGGTGCCGAGCGGGTGCGTGTGCCAGCCGGACCAGGTGCCCAGGCCGCCCGCCAGCAGGGCGAGCAGGAACACCCAGCCGCCGATCCAGCGCGGGCCGCGCGGTCTCGGGGGCTCGGCCGCCGGCGGGGGTATCGCCCCGGGGTGTGTCCAGGGGGTGGCGATGCGGACGTCCAGGACCGAGGTGAGGTCCCGTCCGCGGGCGTCGCCGGGCCCCCACAGATATCCGGTGCCGCCGACATGGGTGCCGTCCTTGACGATCGGGTCCCGCCACCAGGAGGGGTAGGAGGTGACGACCGGCGGCGCCTGCGCCTCCGGCGGCGCGTCGGCGGCGGCCTGCGCCGCCAGCGGATCGTGGCCGGCGGCGTCACGGCGTCTCGACCAGTACCCGGCGCCCGCGAGCAGCAGCGAGAGCACCGCTCCGAACGCCAGCACCCCGCCGTTCCCCAGCATCGTCAGGAAGATCCCGCAGCCGACCAGCGCGAACAGGACCGCGGCCAGCGCCTGGCCGTCGACCCGGGCCGTGAACAGCTTGCGGACCTCGTTCTCCTCCTCGTCCTCGTACGGCACCAGCAGCCAGGCGAAGCCGTAGAAGATGAGCCCCAGGCCGCCCGCCGCGGACAGCACGGCCAGCGTGATCCGGTAGATCACCGGGTCCATGTCGGTCTGCCGTCCCAGACCCGCGCACACGCCCGCGATCATCTTGTGCCCGCGGTCGCGCCGGAACCGCTCGGGAAGCCGGGGGCTCTCCTGCCGCTCCGACTCCTGCGCGGGGGAAGGGCCGCCGCTCCGGGAACGGGGGCGGAAGCCGGGGTGGGCGGGGGAGCCGGGGTCGGCCGCTCCGCTCTCTCCCGTCGCGGCGGGCGCGGCATCCGTCGGCCCGGTGCCCGGGGCCGGGCGTGGGCCGGGGCCGGGTCCCGGACCCGTCGCGGCGTGCTCGTGATCGGTCATGCGTCCATGGTGACCGCCCGGCCGCCCCGGCGGCAGTCGGGACGACCCTGGGCCAACCCTGAAATCGCCCCTGAGGCGGGGCGGGGAAGTGTTCGAGCGGCACGGACCGCCGGACAACCATGCACCAGCCGCCCACCCGGACCGTCCCCGGCGGAAAATCAGGGGCGTCTCCGGGCCGACCCTGATGCTCCGCCCCGCCGCCCGTGTGACCATCGATGGCATGCCGGAAGCCGCAAGCCTGTCACTCGACGACCCGCGGCCCCCGCGCAAGCTCTACCGCAGCAGCGACGGACGCTGGCTCGGCGGAGTGGCGCGAGGGCTCGCCGGGCATCTCGGGCTGCCCGTCATCTGGGTGCGGCTCGTCTTCGCCGGCCTGCTCATGGCCGACGGGCTCGGAGCGCTGCTCTACGCCGCGTTCTGGTTCTTCGTCCCGCTCGGCGTCGGCGGCGTCGGCGACCAGAAGCCCTCGCTGGTGGCAGCGGAGACCACACCGGACGGCCGGCGCCGACTGATGGCCCGCAGACCGGACCGGGGGCAGATCGCCGCCCTGCTGCTCATGGTCATCGTCTCCATGATCTTCGTGCGCAGCGTCAACCTCGGCAGCACGACCAAGGCGTACCTGGTGCCCGCCGTGCTCGTCGCGGCCGGTGTCGCCCTCGTCTGGCGCCAGGCGGACAACGCCCGCCGGGCCCGCTGGGTCGAGGCCGGCCGGCGACGCCGCCCCCTCACCCTGCTGCGCGCGGCCGGTGGCGTCCTGCTCGTCACGGCCGGGGTCACGGCCGTCTTCGTCCTCCAGGGAACGACCGCGCACCTGGGCGCGGTCCTGCAAGCCGCGCTCGCCGTCCTCGTCGGCATCACCCTCCTCGCCGGTCCCTACCTGGTCCGCATGACCCAGGACCTCTCCGAGGAGCGCCTGATGCGCATCCGCGCCCAGGAGCGCGCCGAGGTGGCCGCCCACGTCCACGACTCCGTGCTGCACACCCTCACCCTGATCCAGCGCAACGCCGAGAACGCGAGCGAGGTCCGCCGCCTCGCCCGCGCCCAGGAACGCGACCTGCGCACCTGGCTGTACAAGCCGGAGGGCACCGGCAAGGACGAGGACGACGAGCCGGACACGGTCGCCGAGGCGGTCCGGCGCAACGCCGCCGAGGTGGAGGACAAGCACGGCGTGCCCATCGAGGTCGTCATCGTCGGCGACTGCCCGCTGGACGAGAGGACCGGAGCACAGATGCAGGCCGCGCGCGAAGCCATGGTGAACGCCGCCAAGTACGGTGGCGAGGGCGGTGCCGTACAGGTCTACGCCGAAGTCGAGGGGAAATCGGTCTTCGTGTCCGTGCGGGACCGTGGTCCCGGCTTCGACCTCGACGCGATACCCGCCGACCGCATGGGTGTCAGAGAATCGATCATCGGCCGCATGGAGCGCCACGGCGGCACGGCCCGGTTGCGGGCGGTGCCCGACGGCGGCACCGAGGTCGAGCTGGAGATGGAGAGGGCGGAGAAGACGTCATGAGCGACGCGACCGAGGCGAACGGCACGGTGGGGGCGGCGGAGGACCGGCCCGGTGCCGGCGCGGACGGGCGGCACGTGCGGGTGGTACTCGTGGACGACCACCGGATGTTCCGCACCGGCGTCCAGGCCGAGATCGGCCAGACCGCCGAGACCGGCGTCGAGGTGGTCGGCGAGGCAGCCGATGTCGACCAGGCGGTCGCGGTCATCACCGCCACCCGGCCCGAGGTGGTCCTCCTCGACGTGCACCTCCCGGGCGGCGGCGGGGTCGAGGTGCTGCGCCGCTGCGCGGCCCTGACGGCCGACGCCGAGCGGCCCGTCCGCTTCCTCGCGTTGTCCGTGTCGGACGCCGCCGAGGACGTGATCGGGGTGATCCGCGGCGGCGCCCGCGGCTATGTCACCAAGACCATCACCGGCGCCGACCTGATCGACTCGATCTTCCGCGTCCAGGAGGGGGACGCCGTCTTCTCCCCGCGGCTGGCCGGGTTCGTTCTGGACGCCTTCGCCTCCACCGACGCCCCGCCCGTGGACGAGGACCTGGACCGCCTCACCCAGCGCGAACGCGAGGTGCTGCGCCTGATCGCCCGGGGCTACGCCTACAAGGAGATCGCCAAGCAGCTGTACATCTCGGTGAAGACGGTCGAGTCCCATGTCTCGGCGGTCCTGCGCAAGCTCCAGCTGTCCAACCGGCACGAGCTGACCCGCTGGGCGACCGCGCGCCGGCTGGTCTGACCCCCACGGGCCCGCCCGCACCCGTCCCTCACGCCACCCTGGTCGCCCCCGCGAAGGGCATCTGGTCGATCGGGTCCAGGCGGACCGGAGCCGACGGGTTCGGGGCGTGGATCATCCGGCCGCCGCCCACGTAGATGCCGACGTGGCTGATGCCCGGGTAGAAGAACACCAGGTCGCCCGGGCGCAGCTCCGAGCGGGAGACCCGCCGGCCCGCGTCGATCTGGGCGTAGGAGGTGCGCGGCAGGGAGAGACCGGCGGCGCGGTAGGCGGCCTGGACCAGGCCCGAGCAGTCGAAGGCGTTCGGACCGGTGGCACCCCACACATAGGGGCTGCCGAGCTTGCCGTAGGCGTAGGCGACGGCCACCGCCGCGCGCCCGCCGGGGGCCGGGACGGATCCGGCCCGCTCCAGCGGCTCCCGCGGATCGGCGGCCGACCGGGAGGCGCGCTCCGCCGGGCCGTCGGCGCCGGTGATCTCGTCGCGTTGGCGCGGCGACAGTCGGGCGAGCAGCCGCCGGGCCTCGTCCAGCTTGCCGGTGACGGTCTTCTTGTGCCGGCGCAGCTCGGCCTGCCGGGACCGCAGCGACTTCACCTCGACGCGGGCTGCGCCGCGCAGCCGCTCGATCTCCCGCAACTGCCGGCGGACCCGCGACACCACGGCGGCCTGCCGGTCGTCGGCCCGCTCGGCGAGGGCGGCACCGTCCAGGTACCGGTCGGGGTCGCTGGAGAGGGCCAGTTGCCAGGCCGGGGCGATCGCGCCGTCCCGGTACCGCGCCGCCGCGATCGAGCCCAGGGCGTTCCGGGCCGCATTCAGCCTCTGCTGCCTGCGGGCGGTCTCGTCCTGCAGCGCGCTCAGCCGCCGCTGGGCCGCGTCCGCCTCCTCCTTCGTCCCGTTGTACTTCTCGGTCGCGGCCTCGGCCTCCCGGTACAACGCCGCCACCCTGGCCTTGACCTGTGACGGAGTCGGCTGGGGCGCGGCGTGTCCCGTCCCGTCGAAGCAGGTCGCGGCGGCCGCGCCCGCCAGGGCGAGAGCGGCGGCCGTCCGGACCGTATGGCCGGTGAGCGGGTGCTGTGGGGGCTTGCGGTGGGCTGCCACCTGGAACCGTCACGTCCTTCCTGCGACTCGTACGACCGGGCGGTCGATACGTGCCCCGCGGCGGCCCGTACAGGGGGATCGGCCGCCGCCGGGCCCTTCTCGGCGGTGGTGGCCGGTTGCCGTGGGCGGCAATGGGGAGCCGGTCACCTGGGGGAGGACGCTAAAACGGTGGTGACGGGTCGGTAACGCGGTGTGCGGAACTGGCTTCCATCGACCGCTGTGTGTCCGTATGCGATCACATGGCTGCTCCGGAGCCGTCGTCTTCACGGAGCGTGGTGATCAAAGCGGGGAAACGGTTACTGGCGGGAGTGGTGGGGTGCTATGGGGCGCATTTATGCATGATCCGATGCGGGGTTCGGGAAGTGGGGGAGGCGGTGGTGGCGGGCCGTCGGCAGGGGTCGGTGGCGGGGCGGTGGGCGGAGGCTCGTTAGGCTCCGGCTCCATGGACGTACTCATCCATCTCTTCGTCGGCCTGCACATCATCGGAATCGCCGCGCTGCTCGGCGGTTTCCTCACCCAGGTGAAGGCGATGGGCCAGGGCACGGCCCGGTTCGTGCCCGGGATGCTGCACGGCGCGCTCACCATGCTGGTCACCGGTGTGGTTCTGATCGGCCTCAACCAGGCAGACGACCACCACCTCGACAACATCAAGCTCGGGGTGAAGCTGGCCCTGCTGATCGTGATCCTGGGCCTGGTCTACGTGAAGCGCGACGAAGAGCGGATCGACAAGGGTGTCTTCGGACTGGTCGGCCTGCTGACCATGGCCAACATCTTCATCGCCGTCCTCTGGACCTGATCTCCGGCACGCCCTGGTCACGGCGTCCGATGCCGAACCCGCGTCGGCGTCAGCCCGGCCGCACCACGCTGTGGACGGCCGCCTCGCCGAGGGCGGAGACCGGTTCCTCGCGGACGTACGCACCCGGCCTCGGCGCGTGGATCATCATGCCGTTGCCCGTGCAGAGTCCTACGTGGCCGGCGTCGTCGCGGAAGAAGACCAGGTCACCTGGTCGCGCCTCGGCCGGCGGTACCGGGATGCCGACGCCGGCCTGCTGGGGTGCCGTGCGCGGGAGGGTGACACCGGCGGACTTCCAGGCGGCCTGGGTGAGCCCGGCGCCGTCGTAGGAGCCGGGGCCGGCGGCGCCCCACACACATGGTTTCCCGAGCTGGGCACGGGCGAAGGCGACGGCCTTGCCGGCCTTGGTCGCGTACGTCTCCCGGGGTGTGCCGGGGGCCCGGGCGATCCGTTGGGACAGCAGCACGCGCGCGTGGGTGAGCTTTTCCCTGCTGACGCCCTTGGCGGCCTTCGGCCCGCCGACGGTGGTGTCCGGCCGACGGGCGGGGGTGGCTGGCCGCCGGCCGACGGGCTTCGGCCGGCTGCCCGTCGGTGCTGCCACGCCGACCGCTTCCTGGACGGGCGGCGGGGCCTGCATGGCTTGAGGGGGCGCCGTGGTGCGGTGAGGTGGAGCGAGGGCCGCCGGGCTTCCGGCGGGGATGGTGGCGTGCCCGACTACGCCGGTACTGCGGCTGACCTTGCCGGTCCCGCGCGTGGCGTGGTCGGCCCCGCGTGTGGTGTGGCCGGTGTCACCCGTGGTGTGGCCGATGCCGTGTGCGGCGGGGCCGCTGGTCCCGGGCCCGGTGAGGCCGGTACCGCCCTGGGACTCATCGACGCACGGCTCGGCTGGGTTCCTGTTGTGCCCGGTGTGGTGGACACGGCGCTCGCTCTGCTCCACGCGCCGCCCTGCCTGCCCTGTGCCGGGCCCGGCCTGGCTGATGCCCGGCTCGGTCTGCGTGGTGCCGGGCCCGGCCTGGCTCATGCCCGGCCCGGACTGCCCGGTGCCGCGCTGAGCCGGGACCATGCCTCGCGCGCCGGGCAGAGTGCGCTGCCGGGCCCGCCGCGCGACCTCGTCACGGAGCCGCTGAAGACTGCTCTCCGCGGCACGCGGGATCCCGGCCCGCTCGGCCGGCTCGGACCACCCGGCCGGTTCCGGACGCCCCCTCCATCCGGCACCCCCGCCCAGCCCGGCGCCTCCGGCTCGTGGCCCGCCCCCGGCAGCGTCGGCGCGCCGGGCCCGCTCACCCTCAGTCCCCCCGTACCGTCCCCCGCCCCCGGATCGCTCCCCACGCCCATCTCGGGCCGCGGGCACCTCCTGCTGCCCACGCCCGTCTCGCGCCGCGGGTACCCCCCGCACGCGCCCATCCGGCGCCGTAGGCACCCCTCGCGCCCCTCGCGCCCTCCGCCCCCACCACTCCCCGGCGCCGCTGCCCTCGCCCGATGCCGCCAGTGCCGACTGCGCCTGGCGGTAGAAAGCGTCGATCTTGCGGGCGACCTCCTCCGGAGTCGGGATGTCCTGGCCGGCCGTGAGGGCGGATTCGGCGGGCTGGGAGGACACCGCGGCCGTGGAGGTCGGGGCGGCGGCCGGGGTGGGGGTGTGGACGACTGCCGGCCGGCTGCCGCCGGGGCGCGGCTTGCGGTGCGACGCCAAGGGAGGCGACTCCTTCCGTGCTGCCGCCTGCCGGTGGGCTCGGGCGGGTGCCGGCACGGGGTGCCCCACGGCTTCGTCCCGGGCGGGAGCGGGCCGATTCGGCCCAGGACCGGTGGGTCCCCGGCTCCGGGCACCGCGCGGGGCGTGCCGGACTCGGCGGAGGCCGTACGGCCCGGCGACGTTCGCCGGAGGGCGGTCGTGCGGCCTGACGGCAACCTAGCCAACTCGTGAGTCTTCTGTGAAGGTTGGCGCACGCTCTGTCCGATACGTTTCCGTGACCCGGGTGGCGGGCCGCGCGTTGGTGGCCAAGTGTTTCCGCTGGGTGACGCGGTGCGCGGGGAAGATCAACCGGCCCGGAAACGGGCCATGTTCCGGGGACGGCGACCGGTTGTCGGTGGGGCGCCCTAGACTCGGAGAGCGATGAGCAGCCTCTTTGACGACAGCTTCCTGGCGGACCTCCAGGCCCCTCGCGGGCACGAGGAGGAACCCCCGCCGCCCGAGGACGATCACGCTCCGGAGTCGATTCCGGACGATCTGTTCGGCGGGAAGTTCGACGTGCCGCCGGACCGGGACACCCACTACCGCGACGGCGCCCCGCGTCCCGCGCTGGACCCGGCGGCCCTCCTGGAGGGGCTGAACGAGAACCAGCGCGCCGCTGTCGTGCACGCCGGCTCCCCGCTGCTCATCGTCGCCGGCGCCGGCTCCGGCAAGACCCGCGTGCTCACCCACCGCATCGCCCACCTGCTGGCCGAGCGGAACGTCCACCCGGGCCAGATCCTCGCGATCACCTTCACCAACAAGGCCGCGGGCGAGATGAAGGAGCGCGTCGAGCAGCTCGTCGGCCCGCGCGCGAACGCCATGTGGGTGATGACTTTCCACAGCGCGTGCGTGCGCATCCTGCGCCGGGAGAGCAAGAAGCTCGGCTTCACCTCGTCGTTCTCGATCTACGACGCAGCCGACAGCAAGCGCCTGATGGCCCTGGTCTGCCGCGACCTGGACCTCGACCCCAAGCGCTTCCCGCCCAAGTCCTTCAGCGCCAAGATCAGCAACCTGAAGAACGAGCTGATCGACGAGGAGGACTTCGCCGCCCAGGCCGCCGACGGCTTCGAGAAGACCCTCGCGCAGGCGTACGCGCTCTACCAGTCGCGGCTGCGCGAGGCCAACGCGCTGGACTTCGACGACCTGATCATGACGACGGTCAACCTGCTGCGCGCCTTCCCGGACGTCGCCGAGCACTACCGCCGCCGCTTCCGGCACGTCCTGGTCGACGAGTACCAGGACACCAACCACGCCCAGTACGCCCTCGTCCGGGAACTCGTGGGCACGGGGGAGCACACCGCCGGCGAGGGGGACGCCCCGCCGGGCGAGTACGACGTCCCGCCGGCCGAGCTGTGCGTCGTGGGTGACGCGGACCAGTCGATCTACGCCTTCCGGGGCGCGACGATCCGCAACATCCTCCAGTTCGAGGAGGACTACCCGGACGCGACGACGATCCTGCTGGAGCAGAACTACCGCTCCACGCAGACCATCCTGTCCGCCGCCAACGCGGTCATCGAGCGCAACGAGTCCCGCCGTCCGAAGAACCTGTGGACCAACGCCGGCCAGGGCTCCCGGATCGTCGGGTACGTCGCCGACACCGAGCACGACGAGGCCCAGTTCGTCGCCGACGAGATAGACCGCCTGGTCGACGCGGGCGAGGCGCGTGCCTCGGACGTCGCCGTCTTCTACCGCACCAACGCCCAGTCCCGTGTCTTCGAAGAGGTCTTCATCCGCGTCGGCCTGCCCTACAAGGTCGTCGGCGGGGTCCGCTTCTACGAGCGCAAGGAGGTCCGGGACGTCCTCGCCTACCTGCGCGTCCTCGCCAACCCCGAGGACTCGGTGCCGCTGCGCCGCATCCTCAACGTGCCCAAGCGGGGCATCGGCGAGCGCGCGGAGGCGATGATCGACGCCCTTTCCCAGCGCGAGAAGATCAGCTTCCCGCAGGCCCTGAAGCGGGTGGACGAGGCGTACGGCATGGCCGCGCGTTCCACCAACGCGGTCAAGCGGTTCAACGCGCTGATGGAGGAGCTGCGCACGATCGTCGAGTCCGGCGCCGGCCCGGCCACCGTCCTGGAGGCGGTCCTGGAACGTACCGGATATCTGGCCGAACTCCAGTCCTCCACCGACCCGCAGGACGAGACCCGGATCGAGAACCTCCAGGAACTCGCGGCCGTGGCCCTGGAGTTCGAGCAGGAGCGCGGGGAGGGCGAGCAGGGGACGCTGGCCGACTTCCTGGAGCAGGTCGCCCTGGTCGCCGACTCCGACCAGATCCCCGACGAGGAGGACGGCGGCGGCGTCATCACGCTGATGACCCTGCACACCGCCAAGGGCCTGGAGTTCCCGGTGGTGTTCCTGACCGGCATGGAGGACGGGGTCTTCCCGCACATGCGGGCCCTCGGCCAGACCAAGGAGCTGGAGGAGGAGCGGCGCCTGGCGTACGTCGGCATCACGCGCGCGCGGGAGCGGCTGTATCTCACGCGCGCGGCGCTGCGCAGCGCCTGGGGCCAGCCGTCGTACAACCCGCCCTCCCGCTTCCTGGAGGAGATCCCGCCCGCCCATGTGGAGTGGAAGCGGACCGGGGCCACGGCGCCGGCGTCCGGGGTCGCGGCCTCGCTGTCCTCGTCCCGTTCGCGTTCCTCGGCTTCGGGGGCGTCCGGCTTCGCCACCCGGCGCACGGCGGAGAAGCCGGTGGTCGCGCTGGCCGTCGGGGACCGGGTCACGCACGACCAGTTCGGGCTCGGCACGGTCGTCGCGGTGAAGGGCACGGGCGCCAACGCGGAGGCGACGATCGACTTCGGCGACGCCAAGCCGAAGCGGCTGCTGCTGCGGTACGCGCCGGTGGAGAAGCTGTAGCCCGCGAAAAGGGCCCCGCCGGAAGCGGGGCCCTGTCGGCTAGGTGGGGTCCAGGCCGTGGCTGCGCAGCCACGACAGCGGGTCGATGGCCGATCCGCCCGCCGGCCGTACCTCGAAGTGCAGGTGCGGGCCGGTGGAGTTGCCGGAGTTGCCGGAGTAGGCGATGGGCTCGCCGGCCTTGACGGTCGTGCCGGGGGCGACGCGGTAGCCGGACAGGTGGCAGTACCAGGTCTCCGTGCCGTCCTTCGCCGTCACGATCATCATGTTGCCGTAGGCGCTGTTCAGCTTGGTGGTGACGGTGCCGTCGGTGGCGGCCAGTACCGGGGTGCCGTAGGCGACCGGGAAGTCGATGCCGGTGTGCACCGACATCCAGTTGATGCCGGCCTGGCCGTAGTAGGCGCTCAGTCCGTGCTGCGCGACCGGCAGCGCGAACTTGGGGCGCAGCCGCTCCTTGAGCGCGGCCGCTGCCGCCGCCTTCTTCTTCTCCAGTTCCTGCTGCGCCTTGAGGTCGATCCGCTCCTGGGTGCGGCTCGCCCGGTCGGCGAAGTCGTCGGCACCGGCGGAGAGGGTCTGGAGCTGGGAGTCCAGCTTGCTGTTGGCGACCGCGGGTTTGACCGGCTGCGCGTCCGCGGCGGTGGTGGAGGTGTCCTTGGAGTCGTCGCCGAGCGCTCCGACCGAGGCGGCGGCGATCCCCGCGACCCCCATCACGCAGGCCGAGGGCACGGCGACGGTCAGCAGCGCCGAGCGCTTGGCGGGCGTGCGGCGCCGGGAGCGGGCCGCACCGCGTGAGCCCGTGCGGGCCGCCGGCACCGGGGTGATCTCCTCCTGGCCGTCCAGCAGGCCGCCCATGGCGGGCAGTTCGCCGGTGGCGTCCGCTTCGCCGGAGGCGGACGGCGGCTCGGTGAGCCCGGTGTCGCCGTACGGCTCCCGCGCGAAGGCCGTGGGCGTGGCCGGTCCGCCCGGAGGGGCGCCGACCGCCTCGAACGTCGCGGTGGCCTGCTGGTCGAACGGTTCCCCGTCCTGCTCGGGTTCGGCCGGCGCCGTCTGTCCGGCGGAGTTCCACTGCGTGGCGTCGTACGCGCCCGTGTCGCAGGACTGGGTGCCCCACGTCCACTGCTGGGTGGTGTCGGCGGAGCCCGAGGGGCCGGTCTGCTGCCAGGTGCTCGTGTCCCACTGGCCGCTGACATCGTTTCCGGTGGCCTGCGCGGGGACGGTCCAGGCGGTGCTGTCGTAGACACCGGAGTCGTAGGCGCCGGCATGTCCGGCCGCGTACGCGTCGTAGGCCGGGAACTGGCCGGTGCCGGTCTGCCACTGGCCGGTGCCGTACGCGCCGGTGGTCGGCTCGCTGCCCGGGAGGCTGCCGAAGAGCGGGTCCGCGTGGAAGGCCG
The DNA here is from genome assembly GCF_016860525.1 of Streptomyces rubradiris. NCBI lineage: Bacteria > Bacillati > Actinomycetota > Actinomycetes > Kitasatosporales > Streptomycetaceae > Streptomyces > Streptomyces rubradiris. The sequence continues at coordinate 3,270,525 of NZ_BNEA01000015.1, read as the reverse complement.
TGCTGCCGGAACCGTCGGTAAAACCGGTGGCGTCGTAGCCGCCGTACGTGGTGAGGTCGTCGTAGGAGGCTTCCTGTGCTCCGTACGGCGCGTAGTGCCCGGTGGAGGCGTCGGAAGCCGGGGCCGGGGTGGTCATCGTCCCCGACGGGTGACGGTCGTTCACCAACTTCTCTTTCGCCTCGACAACAGGGGCTGCCAGAGCAGTGCGGCGACTGTACCCGGCGGTACCTGGGCGCGACAATCTTCGGACGGTTTCGCGTGGGCCGTAAACGGGCATTCGGCCGTGTTTCGGGGGCTCCCAACGCGACTTTGGCCTTGCGTTCGAAGAATGTTCGATGTCGAGCGGCGATTTGTGCCGGCTGTGTACGTCCCGTGAGGCGCCTGTGCGCTCCTTGGCGCGGCCTGCCGCAGGTCGGCGTCAGGTGATCGTCAGGCCACCGTCAGGCCGCCGGTGATCCGGTCCCCGGGGTGCGGGGCGTCGAGGGCCTCGCGTATGACGGCGGCCACGGCCGGGTGCACGGGCAGGGCGAGATGGCCGATGCCGCTCACCCGGACGTTGTGCGCGTCCAGGTCGGGATGGTCCAAGCAGGCCGACTCCAGCGGGTCCATGAGGGAGTCCAGGTCGCTCCAGAAGCTCACGAACCGGGTCCGGCAGCCGGGTGCGGGCCGGGTCAGCTCCTCGATCACCGCCGAGCCCGGCCGCATCTGCCGCACGATCGGATGCGCGTCCGCCAGCGGCGCCACCCGGGTCCCGGAGTGCGGGGTGCCCAGCGTGACCAGCGTGCGCACCCGCAGGTCACCGCCCAGGCACTGGACGTAATAGCGCGCGATCAGGCCGCCGAGGCTGTGCCCCACGATGTCGACGCGCGCGCTGCCGGTGCGCGCGCAGATCTCCTCGATGTGCCGGCCGAGCAGCTCCGCGGCGGTGCGTATGTCACAGGTGAGCGGAGAGTAGTTCAGCGACTCCACGCGTTGCCGGCCGTGCTGTGCGAGGGCGCGGCGCAGCAGGACGAACACCGAGCGGTTGTCGATGAAGCCGTGCAGCAGCACGACCGGCGGGGCCGGCCGGAGCGGCAGCCGGGCGGTGCCGTCGTCGGGGGCGGGCAGGGCGGCGGGATGGCGTTCCCGGATCAGGCCGGTCGGATAGAGCAGGAGGTGGCCCGCCAGGATCGCGGCCTCCAGGGCCGTCGCCCGGAGCAGCGTCAGGGAGAGTCCGGCCAGTCTGCCCGGCCACAGGCGGCGGCAGGACGGGAAAAAGAGCGGCAGTACCCCGGTGACCTTCATTGGCCGACCTCCTGTCGGCACGCGAGGGTCGTCCTCGACCCCCGTGTGCCTCATGTCCCACCATGTGATTTCCCCCTCGCCGCGCACCGTAAAACCGCCCGGTGCGGGATGCTGGGGATAACGTTCGTTCACTTCGACGATGGCGGGACGCGCCGAAAGTGCGGTACTTGTCGGTACGGACGGAAGCGATCGCTTCCGTGGTCGCTTGATGGAGGCAGTGATGGGTGTGGCAGCCGGTCCGATCCGCGTGGTGGTCGCCAAGCCGGGGCTCGACGGTCATGATCGCGGGGCCAAGGTCATCGCGCGTGCACTGCGTGACGCCGGTATGGAGGTCATCTACACCGGACTCCACCAGACGCCGGAGCAGATCGTCGACACCGCCATCCAGGAGGACGCCGACGCGATCGGCCTGTCCATCCTCTCCGGCGCCCACAACACGCTGTTCGCCGCGGTCATCGACCTGCTCAAGGAGCGCGACGCCGCGGACATCCTCGTCTTCGGCGGCGGCATCATCCCGGAGGAGGACATCGCGCCGCTGAAGGAGAAGGGCGTCGCGGAGATCTTCACCCCCGGCGCGACGACCTCGGCCATCGTGGAGTGGGTCCGGGAGAACGTCCGTCAGCCGGCCGCGTCCGGCGGCTGAGCGCCCTCCTCCCGCGGCCCGGCGGGCGGCACGAGTTCCCGCGTCATCTCCGCCCGCAGCCGCAGCGTGGTGACCAGCCGCTGGAACGCCTCCGCCCAGTACCCGCCGGCGCCCGGCGCGGCGTCCTCCGGCTCGTCGGGCACCGCCAGCAGCGTCTCCAGCCGCGTGGCCTCGGCCGGGTCCAGGCAGCGCTCCGCCAGCCCCATCACCCCGCTGAAGCTCCACGGGTAACTGCCCGCCTCCCGGGCGATGTCGAGCGCGTCCACCACCGCCCGGCCCAGCGGTGGCGCCCACGGCACCGCGCACACCCCGAGCAGCTGGAACGCCTCCGACAGGCCGTGCGTGGCGATGAACCCGGCCACCCACGCGGCCCGTTCGCCCGGTTCCAGCGCGGCCAGCAGCTTCGCCCGCTCCGCCAGGGACACCGCCCCCGGACCGCCCGCCTCCGGTGCCGACGGTGAGCCGAGCAGCGCCCGCGACCACGCGGCGTCCCGCTGCCGGACCGCCGCCCGGCACCAGGCCGCGTGCAGTTCGCCCTGCCAGCCGTCCGTCACCGGCAGCGCCACGATCTCCTCGGGCGTCCGCCCGCCCAGCCGCCGCGGCCAGGTGCCGAGCGGAGCGGACTCCACCAACTGTCCCAGCCACCACGACCGTTCCCCCCGGCCCGCCGGAGGCGTGGCCACCACGCCGTCGCGTTCCATGTCCGCGTCGCACTCCAGCGGTGCCTCCACCACGATCGCCGGCGCGTCCCCGGTACGGTCCAGGGCCACGCACGCCGTGGCGCGTACGGCCATCCGCGCGGCGAGCGCCGAGCCCGGCAGCGCCGACAGCAGATCCGCCGCGGTGGCCCGGACATTGCGGCTGCGGTCGCCCAACGCCTGCTCCAGGAACGGCTCGTCCGCGTCCGACAGGCCCGTGCGCAGCGAGTCCAGGAACATCAGCCGGTCCTCCGCCCGCTCCGTCCCCCATGTCGACGCCAGCAGCTCCCGCCCCCGCGCGGGCGTACGGGCGCGCAGCGCGCCGAGCAGCGCCGCCCGCTCCGCGAACAGCCCCTCCTGCCACAGCCGGCGCACCCCCTCCGCGTCCTCGGTGTCCGGCAGCGCCGCCCCGCCGCCGGGGGCCGCGCGCAGGGCGAACCGCCAGTCCGGGTTCAGCCGGGCCAGCCACAGGGCGCGCGGGCCGGCGAACGCCAGCGCCGCCGGGCGCAGGTCGGTGCGGCCACGGGCCGCGTCCAGCAGGGCGGGCAGCGACTGCGGGGGCGCCGCGTACCCGTGCGCGTTGGCCGCCGCCAGCCACTGCGGAAGCAGCTCGATCAGGTCCGGGGCGCTGCCCCGCCGTCCGCCGCCCGCGCCGCCGGACCGGTCCGCCAGCAGGGTGGTGAGCCGGCGTGCCGCCGGGGCGGGCAGCGGCGGGCGCGGGTCGGCGGGCGCGCGCTCGGGCCGGCGTGCCGCCCGTCCGGGGCGCAGCCCGGCCCGTCGCCGCACGGTGGCCACGGCTGCCGCGTCGAGCAGCGCCGCCGGTGCCGTGCGGCCGGGCGGGACGTGCGCCGGGGCGCGCCGGTCGGTGCCGAGCAGCGCGGTGGTGACCAGTTCCTCCCAGGTGCCCTCCGGTATCGCCGTGTCCCCGCCGCTCGTTGCCCTGTTCATCGCGCTCCCTCCCCTTCGCCCGCCTGCCCTCGTGTCCCGGTACCGCCGGTCAGCACAGCGGCACCGCCTCGCCCGCCCCCTCCGGCCAGGCCGTGAGCGGGGTGAACCCGCGGTGGCCGCACTCCCCGAACACGGTGACGGGGGCGCCGCCGGACAGCGCGACCAGCCGCCACAGGCCGGGCCGGGAGCGGGCCGGCCCGGTCAGCGGCAGCGCCGTGTCCGTGTCCGCGTCGGCCAGCTGCCACCGGTCGCCGTCCGGGACCGGTATCACCCGGTCCAAGGTCACCGGGACCGACTCCAGCCAGGGGTCGTCGCGCAGCGCCTCGCCGTAGCGGGCCGCCGCCTCGGCGGTGGTCGTCCCCGGCGGGCGGAACGCGGCCGGCGCCGGCGCGGCGAACCGCTCGCCCAGGGCGGCCCGGGCCCGGCCCCCGCCCGGATATGTCGTCAGCTCCGCCTCCAGGGCCAGACCGACCGGCAGGGACAGCTCCGGACCCCGGCCCGCCGCGCCGTAGGACAGCAGCTGCCGGGTTTGGCCGGAGGCGGCGCCGTGCAGCCATATCCGGCGGGTCGTCAGTTTCGGGTCCACCACGTCGTACTGCGCGAGGACCAGCCAGCGGTCGCGCAGCGGCGGGCCGTCCGGCGTCGCGGGCAGGCCGATCCGGGAACGGACCGTGGCCGCGAGGGCGTCCGGCAGCCGGGTCCGGCGCAGCCAGCCCTGGTCGAGCAGGTGCAGCAGCGCGCACTCCTCCAGCAGCCGCGCCGGCCAGCCGGCGCCGGACGCCGGGACGGCCCCCAGCTCCCGGACGCGCGCGGCCAGGCCCGGCGCCTGGGCGTCGACCATGCGGGCCGCCGTCTCGTCCCACCATCCGTACCCCGCCTGCTCGGCCGCGGCCAGGCCGCCGCGCAGCAGGTCCGCCAGGCGCTGCTCCAGCTCGGTCGCGCCCGCCGTGACCCGCTCGGCCCGGCGCTCGGCCCGCCGCCGGGCCGCCTCCGGATCGGCGGGACCACCGGCCGAACCGCCCTCGGTCCCGGTCTTCTTGGCGTCCTCCCGGCCCCGCCGGCCCGCGAGCCACTGCCCGGCCCAGTCCGGCGGCCGCTCGCCGGCCGGCACCGCGTCCTCGTCGCCCGCCCACAGCAGGAGCAGGCCGAGCGCGTGCTTGCACGGGAACTTACGGCTCGGGCAACTGCACTTGAATCCCGGACCGGACGCGCCGGCCAGGTCCACCACCGTCTGGTACGGCCTGCTGCCACTGCCCTTGCACAGCCCCCACACCGTCCCCTCTCCGCTCCCGGTCCCGGACCACGGCCCGGCCACCCCGAGCTTGCTCCCCGCCCTGCGTGACGCGGCGTCAGGCGCCAGTGCCAGCACCTGCTCCGCGGTCCAGCGCACCCCCTGCTCAGTCATGCCACCGACGGTAGGCCCCGCCACTGACAATCGCCCCGGCGAGCGCGTTCGCGCAGGTCACAGCGATTGTCAGTGGCGTGGTGCACGGTGGATGCCAGAACCGAACCGGCCGAGCTGGAGGGGGCCTCAGCCATGACTGTGTCCGTGGAACCGACGACCACCACACCCCACCGCGACCAGACCGAGCAGGCGCTGCGACCGCACGCCGAACAGGCCTTCGCGGCCGAACTCGCCGCGCTCGCCGCGCAGGACGACCGCCCGCGCCCGGCCCGCTGGAAGCTGTCGCCGTGGGCGGTGGCGACCTATCTGCTCGGCGGCACCCTGCCGGACGGCACGGTGATCACACCCAAGTACGTCGGCCCGCGCCGCATCGTCGAGGTCGCCGTCACCACGCTCGCCACCGACCGCGCCCTGCTCCTGCTCGGCGTCCCCGGCACCGCCAAGACCTGGGTGTCCGAGCACCTGGCCGCCGCCGTCAGCGGGGACTCGACGCTGCTGGTGCAGGGCACCGCCGGCACCCCGGAGGAGGCCATCCGCTACGGCTGGAACTACGCGCGGCTCCTCGCCCACGGCCCGAGCCGTGACGCCCTCGTGCCCAGCCCCGTCATGCGGGCCATGGCCGAGGGCATGACGGCCCGGGTGGAGGAACTGACCCGGATCCCGGCCGACGTTCAGGACACGCTGATCACGATCCTGTCCGAGAAGACCCTGCCCATCCCCGAACTCGGCGAGGAGGTCCAGGCGGTCCGCGGCTTCAACCTCATCGCCACCGCCAACGACCGCGACCGCGGGGTCAACGACCTCTCCAGCGCCCTGCGCCGCCGCTTCAACACCGTCGTGCTGCCGCTGCCCGAGAGTGCCGACGCCGAGGTGGACATCGTCACCCGCCGGGTAGAACAGCTCGGCCGCTCACTGGACCTGCCGGCCGCGCCCGACGGCATCGAGGAGATCCGCCGGGTCGTCACCGTCTTCCGCGAGCTGCGCGACGGCGTCACGGCCGACGGCCGCACGAAACTCAAGTCCCCCAGCGGCACGCTGTCCACTGCGGAGGCCATCTCCGTCGTCACCAACGGCCTCGCCCTCGCCACCCACTTCGGCGACGGCGTGCTGCGCGCGGGCGATGTCGCCGCCGGCATCCTCGGCGCCGTCGTCCGCGACCCGGCGGCCGACCGGGTCGTCTGGCAGGAGTACCTGGAGACGGTCGTGCGCGAGCGCGAGGGCTGGACCGACTTCTACCGCGCCTGCCGGGAGGTGAGCGCGTGACCGGCGCCCGGGAGAGCACGGCCTATGACGCCGGGCCGCTGCTGCTGGGCGTACGGCACCACGGGCCCGGTTCCGCGCGCGCGGTGCGGGCCGCGCTCCAGGCCGCCCGGCCCGCCGTCGTCCTCATCGAGGGCCCGCCCGAGGCCGACCCGCTGATCCCGCTCGCCGCCGACCCCGGGCTGCGGCCCCCGGTCGCCCTGCTCGCGCACGCCGTGGACGAGCCCGGCCGCTCGGCGTTCTGGCCGTTCGCCGAGTTCAGCCCCGAGTGGGTGGCCATCCGCTGGGCCCTGGACCACGACGTCCCGGCCCGCTTCATCGACCTGCCGGCCACGCACACGCTGGCGTGGGCGGAGGAAGCGGGGGAATCCGGGGCCGATGGGGGTGTGGGGGGCGGCGGCGACCATCCGACCGATGCCGAGGACCATCCAACCGGTGCCGACGACCACGCGTCCCGTGCCGACGACCACGCGTCCCGTGCCGACGGCCAGGCAGCCCGTCCCGACGGCCACCCGTCCCGCGCCGACGGCCATCCGTCCGTTCCCGACGGTCACGCGTCTGGTCCTGAGGAGCAGGCGTCCGGTCCCGGCGGCCGTCCGTTCGGTACCGGCGACGCCGGGGAAGTCCGTGTCGATCCGCTCGCCGTGCTCGCCGAGGCGGCCGGGTACGACGATCCGGAGCGCTGGTGGGAGGACGTCGTCGAGCACCGGGGGCCGGGCGCCGACGACCCCTTCGCGCCGTTCACGGCGGTGGCGGAGGCCATGACGGCACTGCGCGAGCGGTACGGCGCCGGCGGGCACCGGGACCTCGTCCGCGAGGCGCACATGCGGGTGCGGCTGCGGGCGGCGCGCAAGGAGTTCGGGCACGCCGTGGCGGTGGTGTGCGGGGCCTGGCACGTACCCGCGCTGCGCGAGAGGACCACCGTCGCCGCCGACCGGGCCCTGCTCCGGGGCCTGCCCAAGGTCAAGACCGACATGACCTGGGTGCCGTGGACGCACCGCAGGCTCGCCCGGACCGGCGGGTACGGCGCGGGCATCGACTCGCCCGGCTGGTACGGGCACCTCTTCCGGGTTCCCGACCGGCCGGTGGAGCGGTGGCTGACCAAGGTGGCCGGACTGCTGCGCGAGGAGGACCGGATCGTGTCCTCCGCGCACGTCATCGAGGCCGTCAGGCTCGCGGAGACGCTGGCCGCGCTGCGCGGCCGCCCGCTGCCCGGCCTCGGCGAGACCACGGACGCCGTGCGCGCGGTGCTGTGCGAAGGCTCGGACGTGCCGCTGGCGCTGGTGCACGACCGGCTGGTGGTCGGGGACGTGCTGGGGGAGGTGCCCGAGTCGGCGCCCGCGGTGCCGTTGCAGCGGGACCTGGCCCGGCAGCAGCGCTCGCTGCGGCTCAAGCCCGAGGCGCTGGAGCGCGACCTGGAGCTGGACCTGCGCGGCGACACCGACGCCGGCCGCAGCAGGCTGCTGCACCGGCTGCGGCTGCTCGGCGTCGGCTGGGGCGAGCCGGCCCGGTCCCGGGGTGGTACCGGCACCTTCCGGGAGACCTGGCGGCTGCGCTGGGAACCGGAGCTGTCGGTGCGGGTCGCCGAGGCGGGCGTGTGGGGAACGACCGTACAGGCGGCGGCCCGGGCCAAGGCCGAGGCGGACGCGGCGGCGGCGCGCACCCTGGCCGACGTCACCGCGCTCGCCGAGCAGTGTCTGCTGGCGGGGCTGCCGGAGGCGCTGCCCGTGGTGATGCGGGTGCTCGCCGACCGGGCCGCCCTGGACACGGACGTCGGTCACCTGGCCCAGGCCCTGCCCGCCCTGGTCCGCTCGCTGCGCTACGGCGATGTGCGCGGTACCGACACCGGGGCGCTGGCCGAGGTCGCCGCGGGGCTCGCCGAGCGTGTCTTCGTCGGCCTGCCTCCGGCCTGCGCCGCCCTCGACGCGGACGCCGCGGAGGAGATGCGCGCCCATGTGGACGCCGTACACACGGCGGTGGGCCTGCTGACGGAGAGCCTGGCCGCGACGAGCGGGGAGGCCGGTGGCGCGTCCACCGGAGGCGGACGGTCCGGCGGCGCGGCCACCGGGGACGGGCCAGCGGACGGAAACGGTGGCGATCAAGACGCCGGTCAGGAGGAAGACGACCGGTCCCCCGGCAGGGGCGGCGCGGTTCCCGGGGGCGGGGGCGGGCCGGGGCGTGCGGTCGGTGGCGGGTTGCGGGAGCGCTGGCGGGGGGTGTTGCGGGCGTTGTCGTCGCGGGACACCGCGCCCGGTGTCATCCGGGGCCGGGCCGTACGGCTGTTGCTGGACGACGGCGCGTTGCCGCCCGAGGAGGCGGCCCGGTTGATGGGGCTCGCGTTGTCGCCGGGCACGCCGCCCGCCGCTGCCGCCGCCTGGATCGAGGGCTTCGCCGGCGGCGGGGGCGGACTGCTGCTGGTCCACGACGAGCGGCTGCTCGGCCTGCTCGACACCTGGCTGACCGGGGTGCCGGCGGACGCCTTCACCGACGTACTGCCCTTGCTGCGGCGCACCTTCGCGGCGTACGAGCCGGGAGTGCGCACAACCCTCGGCGAACTGGTCCGGCGCGGCCCCGGTGACCGTCCGGGCGGTGCCGCCCAGGCGGCGGTCCCCGGCTTCGCCGCCGAACCGGACACCGCGCGCGCCGACGCCGTGCTGCCCGTGCTGCGGCTGCTGCTCGGCCTGGTGGCGGACGACGGCCCGGACACGGCGGACCCGACGGTCACGACGGACCCGACGGAGACGACAGACCACGACAGCCTCGCGGGGGTGGGGACATGACGGACACGACGGCCGGACAGACGGCGGCACTGGTGCGGGCACCGGCATCGGCACCAGTACCAGTACCGGCGGCCGACCCGGCGCGGGAGCGGCTGCGGCGCTGGCGGCTGGTGCTCGGCGGGGACCAGGCCGACGGCACCGGATGCACGCTGTCCGGCCGGGACGCGGCGATGGACGGCGCGCTGGCCGCGCTCTACGGCAAGGGGGACAAGGCGCAGCCGGGGCGGGAGCGTTCGGCCGGGCTCGGCGCGTCGGCGCCGTCCGTGGCGCGCTGGCTCGGCGACATCCGCGACTACTTCCCGTCGTCCGTCGTCCAGGTCATGCAGCGCGACGCCATCGACCGGCTCGGCCTCGCCTCCCTGCTGCTGGAGCCGGAGATGCTCCAGGCGGTGGAGCCCGACGTGCACCTGGTCGGCACGCTGCTCTCGCTGCACAAGGCGATGCCCGAGACGACGCGGGAGACGGCCCGCGCGGTGGTGCGCAAGGTGGTCGAGGAACTGGAGAAGCGGCTCGCCACCCGCACTCGGGCCACCCTCACCGGCGCCCTGGACCGCAGCGCGCGCGTCCAGCGCCCGCGCCACCACGACATCGACTGGAACCGCACCATCGCGGCCAACCTCAAGCACTACCTGCCGGAGTACCGCACGGTCGTACCCGAGCGGCTGATCGGCTACGGGCGGGCCGCGCGGTCGGTGAGGAAGGAGGTCGTGCTCTGCGTCGACCAGTCCGGGTCGATGGCGGCGTCCGTGGTCTACGCGTCGGTGTTCGGCGCGGTCCTCGCCTCCATGCGGTCGATCAGCACCCGGCTCGTCGTCTTCGACACGGCGGTCGTCGACCTGACCGACCAGCTGGACGACCCCGTCGACGTGCTCTTCGGCACCCAGCTCGGCGGCGGCACCGACATCAACCGGGCGCTCGCCTACTGCCAGGAGCGGATCACCCGGCCGGCCGAGACCGTGGTCGTGCTGATCAGCGACCTGTACGAGGGCGGCATCCGCGACGAGATGCTCAAGCGGGTCGCCGCGATGAAGGCGTCCGGGGTGCGGTTCGTGGCGCTGCTCGCGCTGTCGGACGAGGGCGCGCCCGCGTACGACCGGGAGCACGCGGCGGCGCTCGCCGCGCTCGGCGCACCGGCCTTCGCCTGCACCCCCGACCTGTTCCCCGAGGTGATGGCGGCGGCCCTGGAGAAGCGCCCGCTGCCCATACCCGACCCGGCCTGACCCCGGACGGCCGCCCGCCCTCACCGGGCCCGTCCCCGCCCGGTGAGAGCGGGCGGACCGCGCAGACCACCCGTGGGCACGCAACCGCACCCATACGGCGGCACCCCGTGCCAGTGAACGCGGCATCATGTGACAGGTATCACCGCGCGTGTGTGACCCTCGATTTAGGGAGCCCCCTCAAGCGGCGATAACCTGCGAGACGGACATGCCGCGCGCTCGGACACCGTGTGCGCCTCCCTTGTGACAAGCGGACGTCACGTTGCCCTTCGCGGCACGCCCACGCATCCAACGAACCGCGAGATCACTGATAGGGACGGAAGCGCGTGGACCTGTTCGAGTACCAGGCGAGGGACCTCTTCGCCAAGCACGATGTACCGGTGCTGGCCGGTGAAGTCATCGACACGCCTGAGGCGGCGCGCGAGATCACCGAGCGGCTCGGCGGCAAGTCCGTCGTCAAGGCGCAGGTGAAGGTCGGTGGCCGCGGTAAGGCCGGTGGCGTGAAGCTGGCCGCCACCCCGGACGAGGCCGTTGCCCGTGCGACGGACATCCTCGGCATGGACATCAAGGGCCACACGGTCCACAAGGTCATGATCGCCGAGACCGCTCCGGAGATCCTCGAGGAGTACTACGTCTCCTTCCTCCTCGACCGCGCCAACCGCACCTTCCTCTCCATCGCGTCCGTCGAGGGCGGCATGGAGATCGAGGAGGTGGCGGCCACCCGCCCCGAGGCCGTCGCCAAGATCGCGATCGACGCCATCGACGGTGTGGACGAGGCCAAGGCCCGCGAGATCGTCGAGGCCGCCAAGTTCCCGGCCGAGGTCGCGGACAAGGTCGCGAACGTCCTGGTCAAGCTGTGGGACACCTTCATCAAGTCGGACGCCCTCCTGGTCGAGGTCAACCCGCTGGCCAAGGTCGCCTCCGGTGAGGTCATCGCCCTCGACGGCAAGGTGTCGCTGGACGACAACGCCGAGTTCCGCCACGACTGGGACGAGCTCCACGACAAGGCCGCCGCCAACCCGCTCGAGGCGGCCGCCAAGGAGAAGGGCCTCAACTACGTCAAGCTGGACGGCGAGGTCGGCATCATCGGCAACGGCGCCGGTCTCGTCATGAGCACCCTGGACGTCGTCGCGTACGCCGGTGAGAAGCACGGCGGCGTCAAGCCCGCCAACTTCCTGGACATCGGTGGCGGCGCCTCCGCCCAGGTCATGGCGAACGGCCTGGAGATCATCCTGGGCGACCCGGACGTGAAGTCCGTCTTCGTGAACGTCTTCGGTGGCATCACCGCCTGCGACGAGGTCGCCAACGGCATCGTGCAGGCCCTGAAGCTCCTGGAGGACCGCGGCGAGAAGGTCGAGAAGCCGCTCGTCGTCCGCCTCGACGGCAACAACGCCGAGCTGGGCCGGAAGATCCTCACGGACGCCAACCACCCGCTGGTGCAGCGCGTCGACACCATGGACGGCGCGGCCGACAAGGCCGCCGAGCTGGCCGCCGCCAAGTAAGTACGAGGACGAGGACTCAAACCACCATGGCTATCTGGCTCAACAAGGACAGCAAGGTCATCGTCCAGGGCATGACCGGCGCCACCGGCATGAAGCACACCAAGCTCATGCTCGGTGACGGAACGAACGTCGTGGGCGGCGTGAACCCGCGCAAGGCGGGTCAGACCGTGGACTTCGACGGCACCGAGGTACCCGTCTTCGGCACCGTCAAGGAGGCCATCGAGAAGACCGGCGCCAACGTCTCCGTCATCTTCGTGCCGGAGAAGTTCACCAAGGACGCGGTCGTCGAGGCCATCGACGCCGAGATCCCGCTGGCCGTCGTCATCACCGAGGGCATCGCCGTGCACGACACGGCCGCGTTCTGGGCGTACGCCGGCAAGAAGGGCAACAAGACCCGCATCATCGGCCCGAACTGCCCCGGCATCATCACCCCGGGCCAGTCGAACGTCGGCATCATCCCGGGCGACATCACCAAGCCGGGCCGCATCGGCCTGGTGTCGAAGTCCGGCACGCTGACCTACCAGATGATGTACGAGCTGCGCGACATCGGCTTCACCACCGCCGTCGGCATCGGTGGCGACCCGATCATCGGCACCACGCACATCGACGCCCTGGCCGCGTTCCAGGACGACCCCGAGACCGACCTCATCGTGATGATCGGTGAGATCGGCGGTGACGCCGAGGAGCGTGCCGCGGCGTTCATCAAGGAGAACGTGACGAAGCCGGTCGTCGGTTACGTCGCGGGCTTCACCGCGCCCGAGGGCAAGACCATGGGTCACGCCGGCGCCATCGTCTCCGGCTCCTCCGGCACCGCACAGGCCAAGAAGGAGGCCCTGGAGGCCGCCGGCGTCAAGGTCGGCAAGACCCCGACCGAGACGGCGAAGCTGGCCCGGGAGATCCTCTCGGCCTGACCGGCCCGGTCACTCGTCGGCAGGCCCGCCCCGTCGCCCGGGGCGGGCCTGCCGGCGTTTCAGCGCACGCACCGAAGGGGCCGCCAGGCCCGTACATCCGCCGCCCGGTCGTACAGCCGGATGCCCGGTCCGGCCGGACAGCCGGGTGGCCCGTGTTCACCGTGCCTCCGGAAACACCCTCTCCGGTCCGTTGGTCTCCGCTCGCCTCAGCTTCTCGCGCAGCTCCCGTTCCTCCCGCGACAGCGGGCCCATTCCGCTCACCGCGGGCACCCCCCGCACCGCCTGTGCCGGGGCGATCGGCGGTTCGTAGCGCGTCGGCGCCGTCCGCAGCGTGAGCGTCGTCGCGCCGACGATCGTCACCGTGAAGGCGATGGCCGCCCTGGTCCAGAAGACGTTCCGGCGCTCGGAGCCGGTGCGCACATGGGTCGGCCGGGCCGAGCCGAGCCGCTCGGCCGAGGCCAGTTCGAGCAGCCGGCGGTGGAGCGCGGCGGGATCGGCCAGCTCCGGCAGCCGCACGGCCACCGCCTCGCGCGCATGGGTCAGCCGGCTGGCGGCGGCCGGGGTGCTCGCCTCCGTCTCCGCCGCAGTCTCCGGCAGATCGAGCCCCACACCGTCGTACAGGACGAGCGTGCGCCGGTACGCCGGCGGCAGTGTGAGCAGCGCGTGCAGCAGTTCCCGGTCGGCCGGGTCGGCGGGCGGGGGCTCCGGGGACCGGTGGCGGGGGCGGAAGCGGTGCCAGGGGGAGAGCGCCCAGTCGTACGCCACCGCGCGCACCCAGCCGGCCGGATCCCGGTCCCGGGCCACGTCCGGCCAGCGCTGCCAGGCCAGCTGGAAGGCCCGTTCCACCGCCTCGCGGGCCAGTTCCCGGCGCCCGGTGAGCAGATAGGTCTGGCGTACGAGGGCGGGGGCGCAGAAGGCGTAGAGGGCGTCGAAGGCTTGATCGGGTGTCAACTGCCGTGACGGGTCGGACGGGACATCGGGCGACTCGGTCCGTCGGCCGGGTTCCGGGTCCGCGGCGCCGGGGGCCGTCCGCTCGTCGGGCTTCTGAACCTGCGTCAGCGGCCGGGACCGGCGCGGACGTCGGCGGCTGCCCGACGGTGGCGGGCCGGCAGGGTTCTGCGTCGTCACCATGCACCCTTTCGTACGAAAAAGAACATAAACACATATTGGGCGACACATCGGTGGTTCGCCTGTTACACCGGGAAAGCGCGTGTCGTTGGGAGCATGGCGTGCGTGATCCGGATGACCGTGCGCCCCTCGTCGTCACCCGCCCTCTCCCGGCTGCGCGACCGCTCGCCCGGACTCGCCGCGAGCCTGCTGGCCGGAGCCGTCGCGGCCGGCCTGGGCCTCGGCGCCACGGCGGTCCTCGTCATGGCGCTGTGGGTCAGCTCGCCGTACCCCGACAGCGGACCGGCCGGCGCGCTGCACGTCACCGCCGCCCTGTGGCTGCTGGGGCACGGGGTCGAACTGGTCCGCACCGACACCCTCTCCGGCACCCCCATGCCCGTCGGCATCACCCCGCTGCTGCTGCTCGCCTTGCCGGTGTGGCTGCTGTACCGGGCGGCGCGGGACGCCACCGACGCGCCCGCCGAACCGGACGGCCCGCCACCGGTGCCCGCGCGCACGGCGTGGACCGGCGTGGTCCTCGGCTATCTGGGCGTCGGCGTCGCCACGGCGCTGTACTGCTCCGGCGGCGAACTGCGCCCCCACTGGGGCTGGCTGACGGTATGTCTCCCGGCCGTGGTGGCGAGCGCGGCCGGTGCCGGGGTGTGGGCGGGCCACGGCTGCCCCGCCGAGCCCCTGTTGCGCGTGCTCGCGGTGGTGCCGGAACGGGTGCGGCGACCGGTGTTCGGCGCGGACGAGCGGGCCCGGCTGGGCGCGGCGGCACGGGCCGCCGGTGCCGCCACCGCCGTGCTGCTCGGCGGCGGCGCCCTGCTGGCCGGGGTGTCGCTGGTGTGGCACGGCGCGGCGGCGCGGACGTCGTTCCTCCAGCTGACGGAGGGCTGGACGGGCCGGTTCGCCGTGCTGCTGCTCGGCATCGCGCTGATCCCCAACGCCGCGGTGTGGGCCGCCTCCTACGCCCTCGGCCCCGGGTTCGCCCTCGGCGCCGGACACCTGGTCGACCCGTTCGCCTCCGACCCCGCCCCGCTGCTGCCGCCGTTCCCGCTGCTGGCCGCGGTGCCGGAACCGGGTGCCGGTACGCCGCAGCACTGGGTGGTGGGAGTCATCCCGGCGGTGGCCGGGATGACGGCGGGGTGGTTCGTGGCGCGGGCGGCGGTACGGCCGCCGGGACCCGGGGAGCCGGCCCGGGCCCGCTGGTCGGCCGGCCAGACCGCCGGGGTGGTGCTGCTGACGGGGGCGGTCTGCGCGGTGGCCGTAGCCCTGCTCACCGCGCTGGCCGGCGGCCCCCTGGGCGTTGCCACGCTGTCCCGCCTCGGCCCGCCGTGGCCGCGCGCCGGGGGAGCGGCCGGGCTCTGGACGCCGGTGTTCGCGCTGCCGGTGGCACTGATCTCCCGCGCCTGGCGGCTGCTGCGCGGCCGGCGTCCGGGGGCCGTCGGGGGACCGGCGAAGGGGGCGGGGAGTACGGCGCCGAAGGGGGGCCGAGGGGACAAGGACAGCGGCGAGGCGGTGGCCGCGGCGTCCCCCGGCCCGGCGAGGGCGGCCGAAGAGACGCCGGACCCGGGCGGGACGGCGGAAGCGGACCTTGGCCGGACGGCGGAAGCGCATCCGGGCACGGGCGCCACCGGGGCTCCCGCCCGGGCCGGTGCGGTGCCGGGGCCGGGCGGCCGTGGGGACGGCGCCGGTGCCGGATGGCGGGCCTGGGGCAGGAGGAAGGTTCCCGCGCAGGCGGAGGCCGCGGCCGAGGCCGCCGAGGAGGACCTCTACGACTTCCTCCCCGCCGAGGACCCGTTCCCCACGCCGTTCGGCGAGTCCCGCGCCGGTGACTGGCACGACGACGTGGCCCGCGCCTCCCGCTGGGCGGCCCTGAGGCGGGCCGCGTCAGGACCGGCGGCCACACCGGCCACCGACCCGCCGCTCGCCGGGCAGTCCGCCGGCGGGCAGTCATCTGCCGGACAGCCCCTCGCCGGGCAGCCGTCCGCCGACCCGGAGGGACCGGAGCCCCGCCCCGACTCCTTCGGGCGAGCGACCCCGGGCGAGAGGTGACCTCAGCCGTCCTGTGACCTCAGTCGTCCTGGTCGCCCAGTACGCCCCGCAGCTCGTTCGGCAGCAGGGTCTCGCAGGACTGCTTGGCCTCGTGGGTGAGGGCGTCGCCGACGCAGGTGTAGTAGTCGCGGTAGACCAGCTGCACCGTGAACGTGGAGGCCACCAGGACCAGCGCCAGGGACGCCGTGATCAGGCCGCCGACGGCCGCCGTCGTCTGCGGCCGGCCGGGCGGGGCCGCCGGGGCGTCCGGGGCCTGGGAGCGCGGCTTGGCGCGCAGCGCGCTGCTGCCCCAGTACAGGGACAGCGCGCCCAGCAGCAGCGCCACGTAGGGCCAGCTGAACAGGACGAAGAAGACGGACCACATGCCGGACAGCAGGGCGTACCGCGCGCGGCGCTGGGCCGGGTCGCTCGGGTCCCAGCGCATGCCGGGACCGGCCGGTCCGCCGGGCCCCTGCGGTCCGCCGCCGGGCCGCTGGCCGAAGCCGTCGGGGGAGCGGCCGGGCTGCCGGTCACTCCACTGACTGCCCCAGGGCGCCCCGCCCCCGGGACCCTGCCCCTGACCTGGGCCCTGCCCCTGACCGGGACCCTGACCCGCACCGGCCCCCGGCCACGGGGCGTACCCATGACCCTGGCCCTGCTGCCCCGCGCCGGGCCCCTGCCCCGGCCCGTACCCGGGTCCGCCCGCGCCTCCTGGATCTCCGGCATTTCCCGGATTCCCCGGGGTCCGGGGCCGCCAGGGCCGGTCCGGAGCGCCCTCCGGCGGCGGCGCGAACGGATTGTCGTCCTGCCGCTCGCCGCCCTGCCCGGAGCCACCGTGCCCCGAGCCGCCGGAACCGCCCCGTCCGGAGCCACCGTGCCCCGAGCCGCCGGAACCGCCCTGTGCGGTACCGCCCTGTCCGAAACCGCCCCGCCCGGAGCCGTCGCCCCCGCCTCCCGGCGTGTGGGCCGGCGGCGAGGACGGGCGCTCGCGCAGCAGTGCGGCGCCCCGCTCGCCTCCCCGGGCCGGGCGCGGCGGGAACGTGAGGTGTCGCAGGCTGCGATCGGGCATCAAAAGAGCGTCTTCCCCTAGGTGACTACGGCAGTTCCGTCGTGAGCTTCCTCTTCCGTGAACGCACCGCACGACGACCGCGTTCCCGAGGTTGCTCTTTCGTGATTCCCCGCGAACGCTACCGTCCGGCCGGACACCCGTCCCGGGGGGCCCGTCCGGAGTGCCGGTATCGTTGCTGACGGCCGGCCGCTTCGTAGACTTCCCCGTATCCGGGGGCGTGAAGCATTCGTACGACCGTACAAACCGGCCGAACACGGATCGCAACCCGAGAAAGGGCCCCATCGTGGCCGCCACCTCCGCCGGCCCGGCAGTCAAGCGCCTCGTCGTGCTGGTCTCCGGCTCCGGCACCAATCTGCAGGCGCTGCTGGACGAGATCGCCGCCGTCGGCCCCGAGGCGTACGGCGCACAGGTCGTGGCCGTGGGCGCCGACCGCGAAGGCATCGAGGGACTGGCCCGGGCCGAGCGCGCCGGCATCGCCACCTTCGTGCGGAAGGTCAAGGACTACGGCACCCGCGAGGAGTGGGACGCCGCCCTCGCCGCGGCCGTCGCCGCCCACGAGCCCGACCTCGTGGTCTCCGCCGGGTTCATGAAGATCGTCGGCAAGGAGTTCCTGGCCCGGTTCGGCGGACGTTTCGTCAACACCCACCCCGCCCTGCTCCCCAGTTTTCCCGGCGCCCACGGCGTCCGCGACGCGCTCGCGTACGGCGCCAAGGTGACCGGCTGCACCGTCCACTTCGTCGACGACGGCGTCGACACCGGCCCGATCATCGCCCAGGGCGTGGTCGAGATCCGCGACGAGGACGACGAGAGCGCGCTGCACGAGCGCATCAAGGAAGTCGAGCGAAGGCTGCTCGTAGAGGTCGTGGGACGGCTCGCCCGCCACGGCTATCGCATTGAGGGACGAAAGGTAGTTATCCAGTGACCGCCGAGAGCAACGCCAAGCGGGCCATCCGCCGTGCGCTTGTCAGCGTCTATGACAAGACCGGGCTCGAAGAGCTGGCCCGCGGGCTGCACGAGGCCGGTGTGGAGCTGGTCTCCACCGGCTCCACGGCCGGCCGGATCGCCGCCGCGGGCGTCCCCGTCACCAAGGTCGAGGAGCTGACCGGCTTCCCCGAGTGCCTGGACGGCCGGGTGAAGACCCTGCACCCCAAGGTGCACGCGGGCATCCTCGCCGACCTGCGCCTGGACAGCCACCGGGAGCAGCTCGCCGAGCTGGGCGTGGAGCCGTTCGACCTGGTCGTGGTGAACCTCTACCCGTTCCGCGAGACCGTCGACTCCGGCGCCTCGCCCGACGAGTGCGTGGAGCAGATCGACATCGGCGGCCCCTCGATGGTCCGCGCCGCCGCCAAGAACCACCCGTCCGTGGCCGTGGTCACCAGCCCGGAGCGGTACGCCGACGTCCTCGCCGCCGTCAAGGACGGCGGCTTCGACCTCGCCGCGCGCAAGCGGCTGGCCGCCGAGGCGTTCCGGCACACCGCGGAGTACGACCTCGCCGTCTCCTCCTGGTTCGCCGCGTCCTACGCCCCCGCCGACGACTCCCGCTTCCCGGACTTCACCGGCACCACCTACACACGCAAGGCCACCCTGCGCTACGGCGAGAACCCGCACCAGGACGCCGCCCTGTACGTGGACGGCACCGGCGGCCTCGCCGAGGCCGAGCAGCTGCACGGCAAGGAGATGTCGTACAACAACTACACGGACACGGACGCCGCCCGCCGTGCCGCGTACGACCACGACGAGCCCTGCGTCGCGATCATCAAGCACGCCAACCCCTGCGGCATCGCGGTCGGCGCGGACGTCGCCGAGGCGCACCGCAAGGCGCACGCCTGCGACCCGGTTTCCGCGTACGGCGGTGTGATCGCGGTGAACCGGCCGGTCAGCAAGGAGATGGCCGAGCAGGTCGCCGAGATCTTCACCGAGGTCATCGTGGCCCCGGACTACGAGGAGGGCGCGCTGGAGGCGCTCGCCAAGAAGAAGAACATCCGCGTGCTGAAGGCCCTGGGCGCCCCCGCCAACGCGGGCGAGGCCAAGCACATCGACGGCGGTGTGCTGCTCCAGATCACCGACCGGCTCCAGGCCGACGGCGACGACCCCGCCAACTGGACGCTGGCCAGCGGCGAGGCGCTGTCCGAGGCGGAGCTGAGGGAACTCGCCTTCGCCTGGAGGGCGTGCCGCGCGGTGAAGTCCAACGCGATCCTGCTCGCCAAGGACGGTGCCTCGGTCGGCGTCGGCATGGGCCAGGTCAACCGCGTCGACTCCTGCAAGCTGGCCGTCGAGCGCGCCGGTGAGGAGCGGGCCCGGGGCGCCTACGCGGCCTCCGACGCCTTCTTCCCCTTCCCCGACGGCCCGCAGATCCTGATCGACGCCGGCGTGCGGGCGATCGTCCAGCCGGGCGGCTCGATCCGTGACGAGCAGGTCGTGGAGGCCGCCAAGAAGGCGGGCGTGACCATGTACTTCACGGGCACGCGCCACTTCTTCCACTGATCCCCGCACCCGCCCCGCCGGGCGGGGGCGGGAGTGAGTACACGCGGAAGCCGTGCACCCTCAAGGGTGCACGGCTTCCGTGGGCGCGTGCGGTCAGTTCTGGATGACCATGGTGCTCGCGGCCTTGTCGTGCCAGCCCTGCTGGCGGCCGGACTTGTCCCAGAACGGGGACAGGTAGACGACCAACTGGCCGATTCCGCAGGCGAAGCTGCCCACGATGGGGATGATCCAGCGCAGGAACGACTTGCCCAGGCCCGGCTTCTGGCCGTTCTCGACCTTGACCACGCGGATGCCGACGGCCAGCTTGCCGAGGGTCGCGCCGCACAGGCCGGTCATCAGCCACTCGTAGACCAGGCCGATCACCGCCATGACACCGATGGCCGCGGCCAGGCCGCCGGCGATGCTCGAACCGGCGTCGTCCATGCAGGCCTCGTAGCCGATCGACGACGGGTCGCACTTCTCGGCCTCGCCGACCATGCCGGCGACACCCACCGCGATCAGGATGCCGTAGATCACGCCGAACACGACGGCGTCGATCAGACGGGCGCCGAAGCGGCGGCCCATCGAGGCCACGCGCGGGGCCGGGCCACCCGGGAAGCCCGGTGCCTGGGGATAGCCGTAACCGCCGTCCTGCGGCGGGAGGCCGGGTGCCTGCGGGTAGCCGTAACCGGGCTGGCCCTGCTGCGGGTAGCCGTAGGGCTGCTGGGGGTCCTGGGGCGGACCGAAACCGGGGTTGGGCGAGCCGTAACTCATGACGGATTTCCTCTGTTAACGCTTCGGGGACGGCGCGGAAGGCACGGAGGAACGTCAGGAACTGAGCGGCTTGCCCCCCACCAGACCGCGGTACTGCGCCGATCATCGTCCTGGCAAGAGTCGACATTTGTCCAGCCGGTGACCTCAGGTGTTGTGCAAGTGCAACA
Source organism: Streptomyces rubradiris (assembly GCF_016860525.1). Lineage (NCBI taxonomy): Bacteria > Bacillati > Actinomycetota > Actinomycetes > Kitasatosporales > Streptomycetaceae > Streptomyces > Streptomyces rubradiris. The sequence goes on along the minus strand of NZ_BNEA01000015.1, from coordinate 3,250,260 downwards.
TCAACGACCGAGACGTGACACCCGGATTGGAACCGGGGCCGGGTCATCCGCGAGGATGGGGGCATGACCGCCCAGATTCTCGATGGCAAGGCCACCGCAGCCGAGATCAAGTCCGATCTGACCGCCCGCGTGGCGGCGCTGAAGGAGAAGGGCGTCACGCCCGGCCTCGGCACGATCCTGGTCGGGGACGACCCCGGCAGCCAGAAGTACGTCGCCGGCAAGCACCGCGACTGCGCCCAGGTGGGCATCGCCTCCATCCAGCGCAAGCTGCCCGCCACGGCCACCCAGGAGGAGATCGAGGCGGTCGTCCGCGAGCTGAACGAGGACCCCGCCTGCACCGGCTACATCGTCCAGCTCCCGCTGCCCCGGGGCATCGACGAGAACCGCGTCCTGGAGCTGATGGACCCGGCGAAGGACGCCGACGGCCTGCACCCGATGAACCTCGGCCGGCTGGTCCTGAACGAGCCCGCCCCACTGCCCTGCACCCCCAACGGCATCCTCACCCTGCTGCGCCGCCACGGCGTGGAGATCAAGGGCGCCGAGGTCGTGGTCGTCGGCCGCGGTGTCACCATCGGCCGCCCGATGCCGCTGCTGCTCACCCGGCGCAGCGAGAACGCCACCGTCACCCAGTGCCACACCGGCACCCGCGACCTGTCCGCCCACCTCAAGCGCGCCGACATCGTCATCGCGGCGGCCGGCTCCCCGCACCTGATCCGCGCCGAGGACGTCAAGCCCGGCGCGGCCGTCCTGGACGTCGGCGTCTCCCGCAACGCCGAGGGCAAGATCGTCGGCGATGTCCACCCCGACGTGACCGAGGTGGCCGGCTGGATCTCCCCGAACCCCGGCGGTGTCGGCCCGATGACCCGGGCCCAGCTGCTGGTCAACGTGGTCGAGGCGGCGGAGCGCAGTGCCGGCTGAGAACGCCCGTGGGCACGCGGAACCCACCCCGCGGGAAAGGGGCGCCGGGCCGGGCCGCGCGCGCCGCTTCCCGCGCGGCGGCGCCGGGCGGATACCGCCCAGGAGATGGCGTACGAAGGACACCGCCCGGCCCGAGGGCGGCGGCCGGGCCGCGCCCGGCGACGCCCCGGCGCCCGCCCGGCAGTGGCCGCTGCTCGCGGTCGTCGGCCTGGTCGCCCTCGGCCTGCTGGTGACCGCGCTGGACGCGTTCCGCGCGGGCACGCTGATCATCGGTCTCGCGCTGCTGGGCGGCGCGGTGCTGCGCTGGCTGCTGCCCGACGTCGGCATGCTCGCCGTACGCTCCCGCTTCACGGACATCGCCACGTACGGTTTCCTGGGCCTGGTGATCGTCCTGCTGGCGCTGATGATCCAGCCCGACCCGCTGCTGAAGCTGCCCTTCCTGAAGGACATCCTGCACTTCACGCTCACCAAGTAGCGCCCGCCGTACGCCAGGTGGCCCGCGCCCCCCGCCCGGGAGCGCGGGCCACCTGCCGTATCCCCCCGTCCCCGCACGGCCGTCGGCCTTCGCGTGTGTGCGTCCGGCTCCGGGAACTGGGATCCTTGGTCAGCGCATCCCTGTGGGTGGCCGGGGTGCGCGGGATCGACAGCACGACCGGGGGAAGAGGGGGAACCCATGCCTCGATGGAAAGCCTTGCCGGACGATCTGGACCCGCAGATCAGGGAGTTCACCGACGAACTGCGGCAACTCGTGGACCGCAGCGGTCTGGGCATCGCGGCACTGGCCGACCGGACGGGCTACGGCGCGACGTCCTGGGAGCGTTACCTGGGCGGCCGGCTGCTGGCGCCCAAGGGCGCGGTCATCGCCCTCGCCGAGGTCACCGGCACCCCTACGGGCCCGCTGACCACCCTGTGGGAACTGGCCGAACGCGCCTGGCGCCAGGCGGAGTTGCGGGACGGCAGCACGTTGCAGGCACTGCGGATCGCGGAGGGCCAGAGCGACCGGAAGAGCGCCGGCCAGGGCGCCGGCGCGAGTCTCGGCAGGGGCGTGGGCCAGGCTGCCGGGAAGGGGGCCGGCGTCAGCGCCGGACAGGGTGTCGGCAAGGGGCTCGGCAAGGGCCCGGCGAAAGGTTTCGGGAAGGGCGGAGCCGGTACCGGCGTGGTGCCGGGGAGCGGCGGCCCCGGCTGGGTGAAGCCCGCCATCCCGGCCCAGCCGTCGGCCCGGGACGCCGACACCGGCGGGGGCGCGGCCGGCGGCGAGGGGTCCGGTGGGCGTACGGCCGGTGCCGACACGGGCACGCTCTCCCGGGACGGCTCCGGCTCCGGCGCGGTGAGCGGTGGCGGCTTGGGCGGGGGCACGGCCGGTGACGGCGGCTCCGGTGCGCGTACGGCCGACGGCGGCAAGGCCGGCGGCGCGGACAAACCCGTCAAGAACTCCTGGGGCGTGGCCGGTTACCGGGGTCCGTCCCCGGCGAGCGCCCGGCCGGGTGCCCGGTCCCCGGGCCGGCCGAACGCGGCCGCGGCCGCCACCCCGGCCCCGCCCGGTGCCGTCGGCGGCCCGGCCGGTCTCGACGCCACCCGCGCCCTGGACGCGCCGCCCGCCGGTGCCGTGCCCGGTCCCGCCCGTACTCCCGAGGGGCGCCCCGCGCCGGGGGAGCGGTGGTCCGCGCGCCGTCAGCAGGTGGTGATGTTCTTCGCGGGGCTGGTCGGCGTGCTCGCCCTCATCGGCGGGGTCTTCTACCTCACCCACCGCGACGGCGACGGCTCGGCCGCCGGGGCCAAGTCGCCCTCCCCGTCGGCCTCCGCCCCGGCCACCCCGCCGCCCGGCGTCAAGTGCGCCGGGTCCGCCTGCACCGGCAAGGACGCCGAGGCCATGGGGTGCGGCGGCGACCTGGTGTCCACCGCCAAGACCGCCACCGTAGGCACCACCACCCTGGAGGTCCGCTACAGCAAGGTGTGCGGCACCGTCTGGGGCCGGATCACCAGCGGCGAGCCGGGCGACAGCGTGCGGGTCACCGCGGGCAAGGAGCGGCAGACGGGCGACATCACCGCCGTGGGGGACACCATCGGGTACACCCCGATGGTCGCCGTACGGGACCCGGCCCAGGCCAGGGCGTGCGCCACGCTCGCGACGGGCCAGACCGGCTGTACGGAGTGAAAAATTCCGGTAGGCGCGCATAGACGGCCCGGATCCCGGGCACGCGGACCGTACCCCCACGGGAGTCCGGAACTCCGGCCCCCACCGGCGGCCGCCGTCGTCCCACCTCTCCCGGACGGCGGACGGCCGCCGTTCGTTCTCTCGTGCGCACCGCCGGCCAGGCGTTACGCCCCACTGGTCCCCTTGTGGGGTGAGCCACACGGCCCCGGGGGTCTCACATGCCGGATGCGCGATAGCCTGACCGCTGATCTCTCTTGATACCAAGAGATCGATCATCCGCCCGGGGCAGGGACGCCCCACCGCCAGCTGTCATACGGAGAACGCCATGACCCGCACTCCCGTGAACGTCACCGTCACCGGCGCGGCCGGCCAGATCGGTTACGCCCTGCTCTTCCGCATCGCCTCCGGCCAGCTGCTCGGCGCGGACGTGCCGGTCCGGCTGCGCCTCCTGGAGATCACCCCGGCGCTCAAGGCCGCCGAGGGCACCGCGATGGAGCTGGACGACTGCGCCTTCCCGCTCCTTCAGGGCATCGACATCACCGACGACCCGAACGTGGCGTTCGACGGCGCCAACGTGGCCCTGCTGGTGGGCGCCCGCCCGCGCACCAAGGGCATGGAGCGCGGTGACCTGCTGGAGGCCAACGGCGGCATCTTCAAGCCGCAGGGCAAGGCCATCAACGACCACGCGGCGGACGACATCAAGGTGCTCGTCGTCGGCAACCCGGCCAACACCAACGCGCTCATCGCGCAGGCCGCAGCGCCGGACGTCCCGGCCGAGCGCTTCACCGCGATGACCCGCCTGGACCACAACCGCGCGCTGACCCAGCTCGCGAAGAAGACGGGCAGCTCGGTCGCCGACATCAAGCGCCTGACCATCTGGGGCAACCACTCCGCCACCCAGTACCCGGACATCTTCCACGCCACGGTCGCCGGCAAGAACGCCGCCGAGGTCGTGAACGACGAGAAGTGGCTGGCCGACGACTTCATCCCGACCGTCGCCAAGCGCGGTGCCGCGATCATCGAGGCCCGGGGCGCCTCGTCGGCCGCCTCCGCCGCCAACGCCGCCATCGACCACGTGCACACCTGGGTCAACGGCACCGCCGAGGGCGACTGGACCTCCATGGGCATCCCGTCGGACGGCTCCTACGGCGTCCCGGAGGGCCTGATCTCCTCCTTCCCGGTCACCTGCAAGGACGGCAAGTACGAGATCGTCCAGGGCCTGGAGATCAACGAGTTCTCCCGCGCCCGCATCGACGCCTCCGTCAAGGAGCTGGCGGAGGAGCGCGAGGCGGTCCGCGGCCTCGGCCTCATCTGAGCGTCCGGATGTGACTCCGGCGGCCGGTGTGGGCTATAGTTGATCACACACCGGCCACCGGAACTCCCGGAAGCCGACTGTGCGTTGGTGGTCCAAGGAAAGACGCCCCGCTTCCTGCGGGGAGATGCAGGTGCAAGGCCTGCCCGGCGCTCCATACACGAAGCCCCTTCCGCTGCGGCGGGAGGGGCTTCGTGGTTCCCGGCCTCGCCGGTCGCGGCCCTACGCCCGCCTCAGCAGCGCGATCCCGGCCCGGTCGGTGTCGTCCGGCCGCCCGTTCAGCCGGTGCACCACGGCCCACCGCCCGTCCGCCATCGCCCCGGCGAACACGGACGCGTCCCGGGTCGCGCCGTTGTGCCAGGACAGCGGCCCCGCCGACTGCCACCCCGGGCCCGGCTCGCCCAGCCGCCGTTCCACCAGCAGGGCCACGACGAGCGCGGCCACCGCGCGCGGTGTCGCCCACAGGCCGCCCGCCGGGAGGATCGCCCCGTCCATCGTCCAGGGCCTGCGCCGCGTCCCCGGCAGCAGGCCGGGTGCCGTCAGCCGCCGCTCGGGGGCCGGGCGGACGGTCACCTCGGTGACGCCCGCCGGCCGCAGGACGTACTCCTCCAGCAGTTCCTCGTAGGCCGCCCCGCCCGCGGCGGCCAGGGCGGCACCGAGGACGGCGTACCCGAGGTTGGAGTACTCCTCGTCCCCCGGCGGGCGCACGGCGAGGGTGTCCAGGCCGCGCACCAGCCGCTCCAGCTCCGCGTGGCCGAAGGCCGCGTACGGGTCCCGGCGGCCGAGGCCGGGCGGCAGCCGGGGCAGTCCCGAGGTGTGCCGGGCCAGGTGCAGCAGGGTGATGCCGGTGCCGGGCGGGGCCGAAAGCCACCGCTCGACCGGGTCGCCGGGTGCGGCCACGCCCGCCTTTGCCAGCCGGGCCAGCAGGGTGCCGGTCAGCGCCTTGGTGAGGGAACCTATCTGTACGAAGCGGTCCACCGCGTGTCCGCCGCTCGCCCGGGGCGGGGCCGCGTCGGTCAGCACACAGGTCGGGATACGGCGCACGGCGGGTCCTCTCGGTCGGGTCCCGCATTGTGTGCCGCCACCCGGGAACCGACGGACGTTTCAGGCCACCGGCCGCGCGCCCCAGCGGATGCGTCGTCCGGTCGGCCGGAGCCTCCTCAGACCACCGGCTCCCGAGTCGCGGGGGCCGCCACGGCCGTGCGGGCCGGTCGGCCGGAGGAGCGGTGGCCGATGACGACCAGGGCCGTGACCGCCAGGACCGTCAGCCCCACCACCCGCAGCGCCGGGCCCATGCCGCTCGCGAAGTCGGCGTGGCCCGCCAGCGCGGTACCGGCGACGGCGACGCCGAGGGCGGCGCCGATCTCGCGGGCCGAGGTGCCGAGACCGGAGCCGAGGCCCGCCTGGTGCGCGGGCAGGGACACCACCACGCCCAGGGTGAGCGCCGGCATGGCCAGACCCGTGCCCGCCGAGATGACCAGCAGCCAGCAGGCGTACAGCGGGTAGGGGGTGTGGGCGTCCGCCGTGGACGCGGCCAGCAGGCCGAGGCCGATCAGCGCCAGCCCTGTGCCGACCACCGGACGCGGACGCGCCGACCAGCGGGCCGCGAACCTCGGGACCAGGGCCATGCCGACGATCAGCGGCACGATCGCGACCCCGGTCACGGCCGGGCCGTAGCCCTTGACCTGTTGCAGGTACTGCGAGTTGACGAAGAACAGCGCGAACAGGCCGAAGAAACCCGTGGCCAGGCCCAGCGTGGTCGCCCGCAGTCCGGCGGAGCGGAACACCCGAGGGTCGAACAGCGGGGCGCGCGAGCGCAGGGCGTGCCCGGTGAACGCGGCCAGCAGCAGGGCGCCCGCCGTGAACGCGGCCAGGATGCGCGCCGAGGTCCAGCCGTGGCCGGGCCCCTCGATGATGCCGAACAGCACCGCGACCAGACCCGCGGTGAGCAGCAGGGTGCCGGCCGGGTCCGGGCTGCCCTGCGCCGAGCGGGCGGTGCGCGGGGTGGTCACCGCCACCGCGGCGGCGAGCACGGCCGCCAGCGGCACCATCGCGGCGAACAGCGCCCGCCAGGACAGGTACTGGCCGGCCAGCCCGCCGCCCAGGTTGCCCGCCATGCCACCCAGCCCGATGGCCAGCGTCCAGGACGCCATCGCCCGGGCGCGGCGCTCCGGCCCGGCCAGGTGCACCAGGATCGACATCGTCGCCGGGGTGATCAGCGCGGCCCCGGCCCCGGACAGGCCCCGGCCCGCGATCAGCAGGGCCGGGCCGGGCGCCAGCGCGCTGGTCGCGGCGCCCGCGGCGAACAGGGCGAGGCCCGCGAGCAGCGCGCCCTTGCGGCCGTGGCGGTCACCGAGCGCGCCGGCCGGGACGAGCAGGCCCGCGAAGACGATGACGTAGGCGTCGACCGTCCACAGGACCTCGGTGTGCGAGGGGTGCAGGCCGGACGAACTCAGTTGCGGTATCAGCAGGTTGACGGCCGCGACCATGCTCTGCGCGACCAGGACACAGGCGCACAGGGTGAGCAGGACGGGGCGGGTCAGGGCGTGCGCGGGCACGGCTCCTCCCGGGAGCTGGTGGGTGGTGTGGGATGCGTCCTCACCGTAGGCTCGCCACCGTCATTACTTCCAGTGCAACCTTCGCAAGGAATACCTGCACATGACGCAATCCACCGACCTGGACCTGAACCTGCTGGTCGCGCTGGACGTGCTGCTGGAGGAGGAGAGCGTGCGGGGCGCCGCCCGTCGGCTGCACCTGTCCGAACCGGCCATGAGCCGCACCCTCGGCCGCATCCGCAAGGCGCTCGGCGACCCGGTGCTGGTCCGCGCCGGCCGCCGGATGGTGCCGACACCGCGCGCGCTCGCGGTACGCGCCGAGGTCGGCGCGGTGGTCGAGCGGGCCCGCGCCCTGTTCGCGCCGGGCCGGGACACCGACCTGCGCACGGTGACCCGCACCTTCACCGTCCTCGGCCACGACATGATCGCCGCCACCCACGGCGCCGTCCTCCTCGCCCGCGCCGCCCGCGAGGCCCCCGGCATCCGCCTGCGCTTTCTGAGCGAGAGCCACACGGACGCCCCGTACCTGCGGCAGGGCATCGCCGACCTGGAGGCCGGGGTGATCGACTCGGCCGCGCCCGAGGTGCATGTGGAGACCGTGCACGAGGACCGCATGCTCGGCGCCGTACGGGCCGGACACCCGCTGCTGGAGGGCGAGGTGACGCCCGAGCGGTTCGCCGGGACGGCGGGACATCTCGTCGTCTCCCGGCGCGGCAGACAGCGCGGCCCGGTCGACGACGCCCTGGCCGGACTCGGCCTCCAGCGCAGGGTGGTGGGCAGCGTCGGCAGCTACCCGGCCTCCCTGTTCGTGCTGCGCGACACCGACCTCATCGGGCTGATCCCCGAGTGGGGCCGCCCGCTGGCCGACGCCCTCGGACTGGTCGCCTTCGAGATCCCGCTGCCGCTGCCCACGATGACGGTGGGGTTCGCCTGGCACCCGCGCCACGACGCCGACCCGGCCCACGCCTGGCTGCGCGGCTGCGTACGGGAACTGCTGACGTCGGGGCCGGCGGGCGGGTAGTCGGCGCCGGCCTTCCGTTTTCTTCCGTTATCACCCCCGTTTTCCGTGACCCCGAGCACGTTCGGCCACGGATTCCGCATGCCGGGCCGGGGCCCTGGGCAGGCGGCGACGGTCCCTGAGCGTGACACGCGTGTGACACAGGGGTACCGAACAGGAACGGAAGGCAACACCGATCATGGCGGACAGAACGGAACGACAGCCCCAGGCCACCATCCACGCGGACGGCGCGTGGCTGGCAGCGGTCTCCGGCGCCACCCGGGAGATCCTCGACCCCGCGGACGCCCGGCCGTTCGCCGTGGTCGCCGAGGGTGACGAGCAGGACGCCGACCGCGCGGTGGCCGCCGCCCGCCGGGCCTTCGACCACGGCCCCTGGCCCGGCACCCCGGTCGCCGAACGCGCCGCGCTGCTGCGCCGCGTCGCCGACCTCCTCGTGCGCGACCGCGAGGAACTCGGCCTGCTGGAGAGCCGGGACGCGGGCAAGACCGTCGAGGAGGGCCGCGTCGACATCGACTGTGTCGCCGACGCCTTCCGGTACTTCGCCGACCTGGTCGCCGCCGAGGCCCCCGGCCGGGTGGTCGACGCGGGCTCGCCCGACATCCACAGCGTGGTCGTGCACGAACCGGTCGGCGTCTGCGCGCTGATCACCCCCTGGAACTACCCGCTGCTCCAGGGCAGTTGGAAGATCGCCCCGGCGCTCGCGGCCGGCAACACCTTCGTGGTCAAGCCCAGCGAGATCACCCCGATGACCACCATCGCGCTGATCGAGCTGCTCACCGAGGCCGGTCTGCCCGCCGGGGTGGCCAACCTCGTCACCGGCCCCGGACGCACCGTCGGCGCCCGGCTGGCCGAGCACCCCGATGTCGACCTGGTCTCCTTCACCGGCGGCCTGGCCAGCGGGACCAAGGTCGCCCAGGCCGCCGCCCCCACCGTCAAGAAGGTCGCCCTCGAACTCGGCGGCAAGAACCCCAACGTGGTCTTCGCCGACGCCTGCGCCACCGACGAGGGCTTCGACACCGCCGTGGACCAGGCCCTCAACGCGGCCTTCATCCACAGCGGCCAGGTCTGCTCGGCCGGCGCCCGGCTCATCGTCGAGGAGTCCGTCCGCGAGCGCTTCGTCGCCGAACTCGCCCGCCGCGCGCAGAAGATCCGGCTCGGCCGCGGCACGGCGGACGGTGTCGAGTGCGGTCCGCTCGTCTCCGAGCAGCAGCGCGCCAAGGTCGAGGCGTACGTCGCCTCCGCCCTTGCGGAGGGCGCCGTCCTGCGCTGCGGCGGCAAGCGGCCCGAACCGTCACCCGAGCGCCCCGCGACCGGCTGGTTCTACGAGCCCACCGTCCTCGACGCCTGCCACCGCGCGATGCGCGTCGTCCGCGAGGAGGTCTTCGGCCCGGTCCTCACCGTCGAGACCTTCCGCACCGAGGAGGAGGCCGTCCGCCTCGCCAACGACACCGAGTACGGCCTGGCCGGCGCGGTCTGGAGCGCGGACACCGCGAAGGCCCGCCGGGTGGCGTCCCGGCTGCGGCACGGCACCGTCTGGATCAACGACTTCCACCCCTATCTGCCGCAGGCGGAGTGGGGCGGCTTCGGCAGGAGCGGCACCGGCCGCGAGCTGGGCCCCGCCGGGCTCGCCGAGTACCGCGAGACCAAGCACGTCTACGAGAACCTCGCGCCGAAGCCGGTGCGCTGGTTCGCCGGCTGAGCCCCGGCTCACCGGCCGAGCCCCGGCTCACCGGCCGAGCCCTTCAGCCGACCGGCCGGCCCCCGTCAGCCCGTAGGCCGATCCCCTCGCCTCACCGGCTGGTCCTCCGTCAGCCCGCATCGAGTCCGAGTCCCTGGAGTAGTACCCCCATGTCCGACAGCACCCCCCACGTCTACGACTACGTCGTCATCGGCGGCGGGACGGCAGGCTCCGTCATCGCCTCCCGCCTCACCGAGAACCCGGATGTCACCGTCGCCGTCATCGAGGGCGGCCCGAGCGACGTCGGCCGCGACGACGTCCTCACCCTGCGCCGCTGGATGGGCCTGCTCGGCGGCGAACTCGACTACGACTACCCGACGGTGGAGCAGCCCCGCGGCAACTCCCACATCCGGCACAGCCGCGCCCGCGTCCTCGGCGGCTGCTCCTCGCACAACACCCTCATCTCCTTCAAGCCCCTGCCCTCCGACTGGGACGAGTGGGAGGCCGCCGGCGCCAAGGGGTGGGGCGCCGTCCCCATGGAGGCGTACTTCGCCCGCCTGAAGAACAACATCGTCTCCGTAGACGAGAAGGACCGGAACGCCATCGCCCGCGACTTCGTCGACGCCGCCCGGTCGGCGCTCGGGGTACCCCGCGTCGAGGGCTTCAACCGCGCACCGTTCACCGAGGGCGTCGGCTTCTTCGACCTCGCCTACCACCCCGAGAACAACAAGCGGTCCTCGGCGTCGGTGGCGTACCTCCACCCGGTGATGGACGAGCGGCCCAACCTGACGATCCTGCTGGAGACCTGGGCGTACAAACTCAAGCTGGACGGCACCCGCGCCGAGGGCGTGCACGTGCGCACCAAGGAGGGGGAGGAGCTGCTGATCCGGGCCCGCCAGGAAGTCGTGCTGTGCGCGGGCGCCGTCGACTCCCCGCGCCTGCTGCTGCACTCCGGCATCGGCCCCCGGGCCGACCTCGAAGCGCTCGGCATCCCCGTCGTGCACGACCTGCCGGGCGTCGGCGAGAACCTGCTCGACCACCCCGAGTCGGTCATCGTCTGGGAGACCCACGGCCCGATCCCGGAGAACTCGGCGATGGACTCCGACGCGGGCCTGTTCGTGCGCCGCGACCCGGAGCACGCCGGACCGGACCTGATGTTCCACTTCTACCAGATCCCGTTCACCGACAATCCGGAGCGACTCGGCTACGAGCGGCCGGAGTTCGGGGTCTCGATGACCCCCAACATCCCCAAGCCGAAGAGCCGCGGCCGGCTGTACCTGACCAGCGCCGACCCCGCCGTCAAGCCGGCCCTGGACTTCCGGTACTTCACCGACGAGGACGACTACGACGCCCGGACCCTGGTCGACGGCATCCGCATCGCCCGCGAGATCGCCAGGACCGAGCCGCTGGCCGGCTGGCTCAAGCGCGAGGTGTGCCCCGGCCCGGAGATCACCGGTGACGCCGAGCTGAGCGAGTACGCCCGCAAGGCGGCCCACACCGTCTACCACCCGGCTGGCACCTGCAAGATGGGCGCCGCCGACGACGAACTCGCCGTCGTGGACCCCGAGTTGCGGATCCGAGGGCTCGACGGCATCCGCATCGCCGACGCGTCCGTCTTCCCGGCCATGCCCGCCGTCAACCCGATGATCGGGGTGCTCATGGTCGGGGAGAAGGCCGTCGACCTGATCGGAGGTGACCTGCGATGACCCTCACCGTCCCCACCCGCAAGCCGCCCACCACCGCCGAGCCCGTCTTCTCGGTGTCCGGCCTGTGGAAGGTCTTCGGCCCGAAGCCCGAGCGCGTCCCCGCCGACCCGGAGCTCAGCGCCCTGGCCCCCGCCGAGCTGCGCTCCCGCACCGGCTGCACGGCCGCCGTCCGGGACGTCTCCTTCGACGTCCGCAAGGGCGAGGTCTTCGTCGTCATGGGCCTGTCCGGCTCCGGCAAGTCCACCCTGGTGCGCTGCCTGACCCGGCTGATCGAGCCGACGGCGGGCACCATCGCCATCGACGGCGAGGACGTCCGCGCGATGGACCGGGCCCGACTGCGCGAACTGCGCCGGCACCGGGCCGCGATGGTCTTCCAGCACTTCGGGCTGCTGCCGCACCGCACGGTCCTCGACAACGTCGCCTACGGCCTGGAGATCCAGGGCGTCGGCCGCTCCGAACGCCGCGAGCGCGCCGCCGAGTTCGTCGCCAAGGTCGGCCTGGCCGGCATGGAGAAGCGCCGCCCCGGCCAGCTGTCCGGCGGCCAGCGCCAGCGGGTGGGCCTGGCCCGGGCCCTGGTGGTGGACCCCGAGGTGCTGCTCTTCGACGAGCCGTTCAGCGCCCTGGACCCCCTCATCCGCCGGGACATGCAGGACGAGGTGGCCCGGCTGCACCGGGAGGAGGGCCGCACGATGGTCTTCATCACCCACGACCTGAGCGAGGCCCTGAAACTCGGCGACCGCATCGCCCTGATGCGCGACGGCCGCGTGGTGCAGCTCGGCACCCCCGAGGAGATCGTCGGCGCCCCGGCCGACGACTACGTCCGCGAGTTCGTCCGGGACGTCCCCCGCGAACAGGTCCTGACCTGCCGTACCGCCATGCGCCCGGCCTGCGCCGAGGACGCCGCGCACGGCCCGGCCCTGCGCCCCGAGGCCACGGTCGCCGAGGCCATCGAGGCGGTGGCCCGGGCGGGCGCCCCGGCCCGGGTGATGGACCAGGGCCGCTGCCTGGGCGTGATCGACCACGACCGGCTGCTGGGCGTCGTGGCGGGCGTCACCCCCGAAGCCCCGGCCGGAACCGCGCCGGCCGCCACGGCGGTGGGCGACGCTCCCGCCCCGGCCGGAACCAGCACGGCACCCGCCATGACGGCCGGCGACGCCCCCACCCCGGCCGCGGGCACTCGTACCGCAGGGAACGCCCCCGCCCCCGCCCCCGCCGCAGAATCCGCGCCCGCCACGCGCGAAACCGCACCCGGCGAACACCGGCCCGCACCGGGCGGACACCGGCCCGCACCGGGCGAACACCGGCCCGCACCCGGCGAGCGCCGCCCGGCGTCCGAGGCCCCGGCCGGCGGCACCCGGGAGGCCGTCTGATGGCAACGCTCAGCCTCCCGTCCGCCCGGACCAAGACCCCCCGCCTGCTCAGGAACCGGGCCGCCGCCAAACTCCTCCTGCTCGCCCTGCTGACCGCCGTCCTCCTCCCCGTGCTGAACCGCTGGGGCAACGGCACCTGGCCGCACGCCCTGACCGTCAGCCTGGACAAGCCCCTCGCCTCCGCCAGCGACTGGGTCATCGACAACCGGGACAGCCACCCCCTGTTCCTGTACTTCTTCGGCCACCTCAGCAACGCGGTCGTCATCGCCGTACGCGCCGTCTACCTCACCCTCCTCACGGCGGGCTGGGCCGGCGTCACGGTCTTCGGCGCCCTGCTCGCCTGGCGCCTCGCCGGTCTCCGCCTGGCCGCCGGCACGGCCCTCGCCTTCCTGGCCTGCGGGGCCCTCGGCATGTGGGTGCCGACCATGCAGACCCTCGCCCTGATGGTCGTGGCGGTCCTCGCCTCCGTCGCCGTCGGCGCGCTCCTCGGCCTCGCCGCGGGCCTCTCCGACCGGCTGGACCGCGCGCTGCGCCCGGTCCTGGACACCATGCAGGTGCTCCCGGCCTTCGCCTACCTCCTCCCCGTCGTCCTGGTCTTCGGCATCGGCGTGCCCGCGGCCGTCCTCGCCACCGTCGTCTACGCCGCCCCGCCGATGGCCCGCCTCACCGCGCTCGGCCTGCGCGGAGCCGACCCCGAAGTCCTGGAGGCCGTGGAGTCGCTCGGCGCGACCCGCCGCCAGCGGCTGCTGACCGCCCGCCTCCCGCTGGCCCGCCAAGAGCTGCTGCTCGGCCTCAACCAGACGATCATGATGGCGCTGTCCATGGCCGTCATCGCCGCCGTCATCGGCGCCGGCGGCCTCGGCGACCGCGTCTACCAGGCGCTGGCCTCGGTCGACGTCGGCGCGGCCCTCGCCGCCGGCATCCCCCTGGTGCTGCTCGCGATCGTGCTGGACCGGCTCACCTCAGCGGCGGGCGACGGCACCGCCCGCCCCCGGGCCGGTGGCCGGCCGAGGCTGATCGCCTGGGCCCTCACCCTGGCCGGCACCGTCGCCGCCGCCCTCGCCGCCCGGCTGCTCGGCGCCACCGAATGGCCCGCCGGCCGGACCCTGGACATCGCCGGGCCGGTCAACCGGGCCGTCGACTGGATGACCGATCACCTGTACTCCGGCGTCCCGGTCGTCGGCGGCACCGCCGACTGGGCGGGGCACTTCACCACCTGGGTCCTGGACCCGGTCCGCGCCGGACTGCAAGGGATGCCCTGGTGGTCGGTGCTGCTCGTGGTCGCCGCCCTGGCCTGGCCGATCGGCACCTGGCGCACCGCGCTGACCGCCGTCCTCGCCATGGCCGCGACCGGCGTGCTCGGCGTGTGGGAGCCGTCGCTCGACACCCTCTCCCAGGTGCTGGCCGCCGTCGCCGTCACCCTCGTCCTGGGCCTGGCCACCGGCATCGCCGCGGCCCGCAGCGCCCGCGTCGACCGCGCCCTGCGCCCGGTCCTGGACGTCTTCCAGACCATGCCGCAGTTCGTGTACCTGATCCCGGTCGTCGCCCTGTTCGGCGTCGGCCGCGCCCCCGCCGTCGCCGCGGCCGTCGTCTACGCCCTCCCGGCCGTCGTCCGGATCACCGCGCAGGGCCTGCGCCAGGTCGACGAGGCCGCGCTGGAGTCCGCGCGCTCGCTCGGCGCGACCGGACGGCAGCAGCTGTGGCAGGTGCAGCTCCCGCTGGCCCGGCGCGCGCTGCTGCTCGCCGTCAACCAGGGCGTGGTCCTGGTCCTCGCCGTCGTCATCATCGGCGGTCTGGTCGGCGGCGGCGCCCTCGGCTACGACGTCGCCTTCGGCCTCGCCCAGGGCGACCTGGCCACCGGCCTGGTGGCCGGCGCCGCCATCGTCTGCCTGGGCCTGATGCTCGACCGGGTGACCCAGCCGGCCCGGCACCGCGCGGGGAAGGGAGCCTGACATGCGCCGTACCGCGATCACGGCCGCCGTGGCCGCCCTGGCCCTGACCACCGGCTGCGGCGCCGCCGACATGACCAAGCAGGCCAGCCCGTTCGCCAACGCCCGGGGCGCGAAGACGGTCACCCTGTCCGTGCAGTCCTGGGTGGGCGCGCAGGCCGACGCCGCCGTCGCCCAGTACATCCTGGAGCACAAGCTCGGCTACCGCGTCGACACCGTCCAGGTCGACGAGGTGCCCGCCTGGGACGCGCTCAGCCAGGGCCGGGTCGACGCCCTGCTGGAGGACTGGGGCCACCCGGAGCAGGAGGAGCGCTACGTCCGCCGGAAGGGGACGGTCGTCTCCGGCGGCGGCCTCGGGGTGACCGGTCACATCGGCTGGTTCGTGCCGACGTACCTCGCGAAGCGGCACCCGGACGTCACCGACTGGCGGAACCTCGACAAGTACGCCCCGCTGTTCCGCACCGCGGAGAGCGGCGGCAAGGGACAGCTGATGGACGGCTCCCCGTCCTACGTCACCAACGACAAGGCCCTGGTGAAGAACCTGGGACTGGACTACCAGGTCGTCTTCGCCGGCTCCGAGGCCGCGCAGATCACCCAGATCAAACGGTTCGCCAAGGAGAAGAAGCCCTTCCTGACGTACTGGTACGCACCCCAGTGGCTGTTCGAGAAGGTGCCGATGACGGAGGTGAGGCTGCCGCCGCACAAGGAAGGCTGCGACGCGGACCCGGACAAGGTCGCCTGCGGCTACCCGCACACCCCGCTGAAGAAGTACCTCAACGCGGACTTCGCGAAGTCCGGCGGCGCGGCGGCGGCCTTCCTGAAGAAGTTCCGGTGGACCACCGAGGACCAGAACGAGGTGTCCCTGATGATCGCCGAACAGAAGCTCTCCCCGGCCGAGGCGGCGAAGAAGTGGGTGGACAGCCACCCGTCCGTGTGGAAGAAGTGGCTGTCCTGACCGGTCGCCCACGGCCCGCGGCGGCGGTCCTGGCCGGCTCCGCCGCGACAGGGCCTACGGCAGCAGCCCGGCCGCGATCTCCCGCAGCGCGGCCGTCGCCCGCCGCTGGAGACCCGGCCCGAACGTGACCCGGGTGGCCCCGAGTTCGCCGAGCTCGGCGGGCGCGGGGCCGTCCGGCCGGGCCAGCAGGTTCAGCGGGCCCTCGATCCCCGACCGCAGCAGCGGCACCACGTCCGCCGGGGCGAGGATCGGGTACACGCAGTCGGCGCCCGCCGCGCGGTACAGCGCGGCCCGCTCGATGGCCCGCTCCGGATCGCCGTCGCCGTGCGCGAACACGTCGACGCGGGCGTTGACGAACAGCCGGTCGGCGGCGGCCTCGCGCACCCCGGCGAGGAACTCGGCGTGCGCGTGCGGGTCCTTGAGGACACCCCCGTCCGAGTCCTCGAGGTTGCAGCCCACCGCACCGGCCTCCAGCAGCCGTTCGACCAGCTCCTTCGGCGCGAGCCCGTAGCCGCCCTCCACGTCCGCCGAGACCGGCACGTCCACCGCCCGCGCGATCCGGGCGACGGCCGCGAACATCTCGTCGGCCGGGGTCGCCCCGTCCTCGTACCCGAGGGAGGCGGCCACCCCGGCGCTCGGCGTGGCCAGCGCCGGGAACCCGGCCTCCGCGAAGACCCGCGCGGCGGCGGCGTCCCACGGACCGGGCAGCACCAGCGGGTCCCCCGGGGCGCGCCCCCGGTGCAGGGCCCGGAACTCCTCCGCCTTGCTCATGGCTGCCGGCCTCCCGGGGGCACACGGCGGCTGACCATCAGGCGGTTCCAGCCGTTGATGACGGTGATCAGGGCGATGAGGTGGGCGAGGGCCGCCTCGTCGAAGTGCTTGGCGGCGGCCTCGTACACCTCGTCGGGCACGAAGCCTTCCGTGAGCACGGTGACCGCCTCGGTCAGCGCCAGCGCGGCCCGCTCCCGCTCGCTGTAGAGGTCCTCGGTCTCCTCCCAGGCGCTGAGGAAGTGGATACGGTCCTCGGACTCCCCGTGTTTGCGGGCCAGGCCCAGGTGCATGTCGAGGCAGAACGCGCAGTGGTTGATCTGCGAGGCGCGGATCATCACCAGTTCGGCCAGGGCCGGGTCGCCGAGGCCCTTCTTGGCCGCCGCGCTGACCGCGGCCATCGCCTGGAAGACCTTCGGGTCCAGCAGCTGGGTACGGTTCACTTGTGCTGCCCCGGGTGGTAGTGGCCCGCGGGCGTCCGGGTGGACACGCCGAACCGGTTCCAGGCGTTGATCACGGCGATGGCGGCGATCAGCTGGGAGAGCTCGGCCTCGTCGAAGTGCTTGGCGGCCCGCTCGTAGACCTCGTCCGGCACGAATCCGTCCGTCAGCACGGTGATGGCGTCGGTCAGCTCCAGCGCCGCCAGCTCCTTCTCGGTGTAGAAGTGCCGGGACTCCTCCCACGCGCCGAGCTGGATGATCCGCTCCACGCTCTCGCCGGCCGCGAGGGCGTCCTTGGAGTGCATGTCGAGGCAGCGCGCGCAGTGGTTGACCTGGGAGGCACGGATCTTGACCAGCTCGCGCAGCCGGGGGTCCAGGCCCTGGTTGGCGACGGCGTCGAGCTGGATCATCGCCTTGTAGACCTCGGGCGCGTGCTGGGCCCAGCGCAGCCGCGCCGGCTCCTCGGGGGCGTAGGTGACGGGTTCTTCCTGAGTGCTCATGTCCTCGACCCTAGAACCGAGGCAGCCCAGGGGTATGGTCCATTCCCATGGCGGAATCCTGGGCCACTTTGGGCGTCGACCTGCATCTCGAACCGGCTCTCGCGGGGGGCCTGCGCCGGGGCCTGACCGACGCCCTGCGGGACGCGGTGCGCACCGGCCGGCTCGCCCCCGGCACCCGGCTGCCGTCCTCCCGGACCCTCGCCGCCGACCTCGGCATCGCCCGCAACACCGTCGCCGAGGCGTACGCCGACCTGGTCGCGGAGGGCTGGCTCACCGCCCGGCAGGGCTCCGGTACCCGGGTCGCGGACCGGGTGGTGGCCCCGCCGCCCGCCGCGGCCGGGCCGGGCCGCCGGGAGCCCGGCCGCCCCGCCCACAGCCTGGTCCCCGGCACCCCCGACCTCGCCGCGTTCCCGCGCGCCGAGTGGCTCAAGGCCGCCCGCCGGGCGCTGGCCACCGCCCCCTTGGACGCCCTCGGCTACGGCGACCCGCGCGGCCGGCGCGAGCTGCGCACCGCCCTCGCCGGATACCTCGCCCGGGTCCGGGGCGTGCGCGCCACCCCGGACACCGTCGTGATCACCGCCGGTACCTCGCACGCCCTGCGGGTCCTCGGCGCGATGCTGCGGGCGCGCGGGGCGGACACGGTCGCGGTGGAGTCCTACGGCCTCGACGTCCACTGGCGGCTGCTGCGCGCGGCGGGCCTGGCCACCCCCGCGCTGCCCTACGACGCGCTCGGCACCGACCCGCGCGCACCGGACGGCGCCGCGGCGGTCCTGCTCACCCCGGCCCACCAGTTCCCGACGGGCACCCCGCTGCACCCCGACCGGCGGGCCGCCGTCGTGGACTGGGCGCGGCGCACCGGCTCACTGGTGCTGGAGGACGACTACGACGGCGAGTTCCGCTACGACCGCCAGCCCGTCGGCGCCCTCCAGGGACTGGACCCCGACCGGGTGGTCTACCTGGGCACCGCCAGCAAGTCCCTCGCGCCCGGGCTGCGGCTGGGCTGGATGGTGCTGCCGCCGGCCCTGGCGGAGGAGGCGGTGGCGGCCAAGGGGCACACCGACACCTGCGGGTCGCTGGACCAGCTGACGCTGGCCGAGTTCCTCACCTCCGGCGCCTACGACCGGCACGTCCGCTCCGCCCGCCTGCGCTACCGGCGCCGTCGGGACGCCCTCGCCGCGGCCGTGGCGGACCGGGCGCCGTCGGTGCGGGTGACGGGCATCGCGGCCGGACTGCACGCGGTGCTGCGGCTTCCGCCGGGCCTGGAACAGCCGGTGGTCCAGGCGGCGGACCTCCAGGGCCTGGCCCTGCACGGCCTGACCTACTACCGCCACCCCGACGCCCCGGCCGACCCCTCGGACGCCCTGGTGGTCGGCTACGGCACCCCGTCGGACAGCGCGTGGACGGGCGCCCTGGAGGCACTGTGCCGGGTGCTGCCGTAGGGCGGCGCGGGCACCCCCGGTTGGGCGCGGGCGCGCCCTGTCTCTAGGCTGACCGCCGAACATCCGTCCGACGGGGGAGACACACCATGGCGCACAACCGGAAGCAACTGCGCTCCGGAACGGTCGTCCTGGGCGGCATGGGCCTGCTGGCCGCCGCCCTCACGGCCTGCTCGTCCGACCCGGACAAACGCTGTGTGGACCGCGACAGTTACGACGTCTCCAAGGGCTACAAGGTCGTCTCCGACAAGGACTGCAAGACGGCGAGCGGGAGCGGCGTCTCCTCCTCGGGCCGGAAGAAGCCCGTCAAGAAGGGCGCCAAGCGGCCGGTCGACGCCGCCTGGTACTACGACGGCAAGGAGAGGAACGGCTGGGTCGACGGCGGCTCCTTCACCAAGTCCGGTGGATCGGGCGGCGGTTCGGGAAGCTCGGGAGGCTCGTCGTACAACGACGGGACGAGCGCGGGAAGTCACGGCGGGGTCAGCCGCGGCGGCTTCGGCGGCGGCTCGGGCAGCTCCGGCGGCTGACCGGACGACGCGCATGGAACGCCGCACCACGACCCCCCGCCCCGGCTGGCAGCAGACCGTCGAGGCCCAGGGCCTGATCTACCCCCTCACCCGCCACCCCGACGACTCCCTGCGGCCGTACTGGGACGAGAGCGCCTACTACGTCTTCTCCCTGGAGGAGGTCGAGGCGCTGGAGGAGACCGTCGCGGAACTGCACCGCATGTGCCTCGCGGCGGCGGACCACATCGTGGCGGAGGACCGGCTGGCCGACCTCGGCATCACCGACGCGCGGGTGGCCGCCGCGGTCACCGAGTCCTGGCGCCGCCGGGCCGAACTGCCGTCCCTCTACGGCCGTTTCGACCTGCGCTACGACGGCACCGGCCCGGCGAAGCTGCTGGAGTACAACGCCGACACGCCCACCTCGCTGGTGGAGGCGGCCTCCCCGCAGTGGTTCTGGATGGAGGAACGTTTTCCCGGCGCCGACCAGTGGAACTCCCTGCACGAACGGCTGGTGGACGCCTGGCGCGCCCAGGCCGCGCTGCTGCCGCCCGGCGCCCCGCTGCACTTCGCGCACTCCGCCGCCGACGAACTCGGCGAGGACCTGATGACGGTGGCCTATCTGAAGGAGACGGCGGAGCAGGCCGGCCTCGCCACCGACTGGCTGGCCATGGAGGAGATCGGCTGGGACTCCCTCTCCGGCCGCTTCGTGGACAACCGGCTCCGCTTCATCCGGGGCATCTTCAAGCTCTACCCCTGGGAGTGGCTCACCACGGACGCCTTCGGTCCCCAGGTCCTGGACACCCTGGACAACGGCGGCGGCACCGGCAGCACCCTGTGGATCGAGCCCGCCTGGAAGATGCTGCTGAGCAACAAGGCCCTGCTGGCGATCCTCTGGGAGCTGTACCCCGGCCACCCCAGCCTCCTGCCCGCCTACCTCGACGGCCCCCGCGACCTGGCCACCACCACCGGCTACGTGGCGAAGCCCCTGCTGGGCCGCGAGGGCGCGGGCATCACGGTCCACGAGCCCGGCACCCCGCCGGCCCTCCGCGAGGACCCCTGCTGCTACCAGCAGTTGTCCCCCCTGCCCGCCTTCGACGGCAACCACGTCGTCCTCGGCACCTGGGTCGTCGCCGGTGAACCGGCGGGCCTCGGCATCCGCGAATCCACCGGCCTGATCACCGACGAGTACGCCCGCTTCCTGCCGCACGTGATCCTCTAGGCGCCCGCGCCCCCGAGCAGCGCCTCCACCGTCCTCCGCGCGTGCCCCGCCGCCGACGGGTCGCCCGTGATGCCCGCCGTGACGATGGCTCCCTCGGCCAGGAGGCAGACGGGTTCGGTGAGCGGGAGCCCCGTGGCCCGGACCCAGGACGCCAGTTGGCCGTGGAAGGCGCGCTTGTGGGCGCGCACCTCCCGCAGGACCGCCTCCGAGGTCGCGCCCAGTTCTCCGTGGGCGTTGATCCAGGCACAGCCGCGGAAGCCGGGCTCGGCGAACCACGCGGCGAGCCAGTCGAAGACCGCCAGCACCCTCTCGCGCGGGTCGGCGACGCGCTCCACGTGCGCGGCCAGGCTCTCCCGCCAGCGCCGGTCGCGCCGCCGGAGCACGGCGACGACCAGGTCCTCCTTGGTCGCGAACAGCCGGTAGATGCGCTTCAGGGGCAGCCCGGACGCCTCCCGGACCCGGTCCATGCCGACCGCCTGGATGCCGTGCGCGTAGAAGAGCGTCTCGGCGGTGTCCAGCAGGCTCTCGCGGTCCAGGCGGTCGCGTTCCTCGGTGGCGGGGGCGGGCATCCGGGCTCCTCATCTCCTTGACGTCGAGAACGGCCGTTCTCTACCTTAGCCGCAGCGCTGGAGAACGACCGTTCTCGACTGGCTCGCCACAAGGAGACCACCGTGCCCGAATCCCGCCCGCCCCACCCGCCGTTCACCCTGGAAACCGCCCGGCAGAAGGTCCAGGCCGCCGAGGACGCCTGGAACACCCGCGACCCCCACCGGGTGGCCCTCGCCTACACCGAGGACTCCGTCTGGCGCAACCGCGACCGGTTCCTCACCGGCCGCGAGGAGATCGTCGCCTTCCTCACCGAGAAGTGGCGCCGCGAACTGGACTACGCGCTGCGCAAAAGCCTGTGGAGCTTCCACGAGAACCGCATCGCCGTCCGCTTCCAGTACGAGTGCCGCGACACCGACGGCCAGTGGTGGCGCTCCTACGGCAACGAACTGTGGGAGTTCGACGAGTACGGCCTGATGCGCCGCCGCGAGGCGAGCATCGACGACGTGGCCATCGAGGAATCCGACCGGCGCGTCTTCGGACCCCGGCCCGCCGGCGAGCACGGCACCGACCTCCCGGTGCGCTGATCAGGCCCCGAGCAGCACCGCCCGCAACTGCTCGACGCCCCAGTCCAGATCCTCCTCGCCGATCACCAGCGGCGGAGCGATCCGGATCGTCGCCCCGTGGGTCTCCTTGACCAGGACCCCACGGGCCAGCAGCCGCTCGGCGACCTCCCGCCCGGTACCCACCGCGGGGGCGACGTCCACCCCGGCCCACAGCCCCCGCCCGCGCACCGCCGTCACCCGGCCCGTCCCGGCCAGCTCGCCCAGCAGCCGGTGCAGCCGCTCGCCCAGCCGGGCCGCCCGCTCCTGGTACTCCCCGGTCCGCAGCATCGCGATCACCTCCAGCGCCACCGCGCAGGCCAGCGGATTCCCGCCGAACGTCGACCCGTGCTCACCCGGCCGGAACACCCCGAGCACCGCCGCGCTCGACACCACCGCCGACACCGGCACGATCCCGCCGCCCAGCGCCTTGCCCAGCACGTACACATCCGGCACGACCCCCTCGTTCTCGCACGCGAAGGTCCGCCCGGTCCGGCCCAGCCCCGACTGGACCTCGTCGGCGACGAAGAGCACGTTCCGCTCCCGGGTCAGCTCCCGCACCCCCGCCAGATAACCGGCCGGCGGCACGATCACCCCCGACTCGCCCTGCACCGGCTCCAGCAGCACCGCCACCGTGTTCTCCGTCAGCGCCCCCCGCAGCGCGGTCAGGTCGCCGTACGGCACGATCTCGAACCCCGGCGTGTACGGCCCGAAGTCCGCCCGCGCTTCGGGATCCGTGGAGAAGCTGATGACGGTCGTCGTGCGGCCGTGGAAGTTGCCGCCCGCCACGACGATCTTCGCCATCTCCGCGGGCACCCCCTTCACCCGGTAGCCCCACTTCCGGGCCGTCTTGACCGCGCCCTCCACCGCCTCCGCGCCGGTGTTCGCCGGCAGCACCATCTCCATCCCGCACAGCTCCGCCAGCTCCGCGCAGAACGCCGCGAACCGGTCGTGGTGGAAGGCGCGGGAGGTCAGCGTCAGCCGCTCCAGCTGCCGCCGGGCCGCCTCCACCAGCCGGGGATGGCCGTGCCCGAAGTTCAGCGCCGAGTAACCGGCCAGCAGGTCCAGGTACCGCCGCCCCGACACATCCGTCAGCCACGCCCCCGCACCGGTGGCGAGCACCACCGGCAGCGGCGCGTAGGTGGGCGCGCAGTGCGCGTCGGCGAGGGCGATGAGGTCTTCTTCGGCAGCGGTCACGGACACTCCCGGCTCGGCCCGGATACGGCGATGTCCTCCTTCTTAACCCCGCTCGCATGGTGGACGCGGGATCTTCCGCCCGGCGCGCCCGGTAGGCTGACACCCGGGCCGTGACTGGCGCGCTGGGATGGGACAGACCATCAGGGAGCGGCCCGAGCGGTAAGAGTGCCGTGCGCCTGGGCCGAACGTGAACGCTGTACGCACACCGTCCGGAGGTCCCCATGCCCGAGAACGCCGCCCCCCTCTCCACCGAGTCCACCGCCTTCCGCGCGGCCCTCGACGTCATCCGCGCCGTGGAGCCGCGCGTCGCCGACGCCATCGGCCAGGAGGTCGCCGACCAGCGCGGGATGCTCAAGCTGATCGCGTCCGAGAACTACGCCTCCCCGGCGACCCTGCTCGCGATGGGGAACTGGTTCAGCGACAAGTACGCCGAGGGCACCATCGGCCGCCGCTTCTACGCCGGCTGCCGCAACGTCGACACCGTCGAGGCCCTCGCCGCCGAACACGCCCGCGAACTCTTCGGCGCCCGCCACGCCTACGTCCAGCCGCACTCCGGCATCGACGCCAACCTCGTCGCCTTCTGGGCCGTCCTCGCCGACCGCGTCGAGGTGCCCTTCCTGGAGAAGGCCGGCGCCCGCCAGGTCAACGACCTCACCGACGCCGACTGGGCCGAGCTGCGCCAGGCCTTCGGCAACCAGCGCATGCTCGGCATGTCCCTGGACGCCGGCGGCCACCTCACCCACGGCTTCCGCCCGAACATCTCCGGCAAGATGTTCGACCAGCGCTCCTACGGCACCGACCCGGCCACCGGCCTGATCGACTACGACGCCCTGCGCGCCCAAGCCCGCGAGTTCAAGCCGCTGATCATCGTCGCGGGCTACTCCGCGTACCCCCGGCTGGTGAACTTCCGGATCATGCGGGAGATCGCCGACGAGGTCGGCGCCACCCTCATGGTCGACATGGCCCACTTCGCCGGACTGGTCGCCGGCAAGGTGCTCACCGGCGACTTCGACCCGGTCCCGCACGCCCAGATCGTCACCACCACCACCCACAAGTCGCTGCGCGGCCCGCGCGGCGGCATGGTGCTGTGCGACGACTCCCTCAAGGACCAGGTGGACCGCGGCTGCCCGATGGTCCTCGGCGGCCCGCTCCCGCACGTCATGGCCGCCAAGGCCGTCGCCCTCGCCGAGGCCCGGCAGCCCGCCTTCCGGGACTACGCCCGGCGCATCGTGGACAACTCCCGCGCCCTCGCCGAGGGCCTGACGCGGCGCGGCGCCACCCTCGTCACCGGCGGCACCGACAACCACCTCAACCTGATCGACGTCGCCACCTCCTACGGCCTCACCGGCCGCCAGGCCGAGGCCGCCCTGCTCGACTCGGGCATCGTCACCAACCGCAACGCCATCCCGGCCGACCCGAACGGCGCCTGGTACACCTCCGGCATCCGCGTCGGCACCCCCGCGCTGACCACCCGCGGCCTCGGCACGGCCGAGATGGACGAGGTCGCGGCCCTCATCGACCGCGTCCTGACCACCACCGAGCCGGGCACCACCAAGTCCGGCGCCCCCTCCAAGGCGAGCCACGTCCTGGACGAGAAGGTCGCCGACGAGATCGCCCGCCGCGCCACGGACCTGGTGGCGGGCTTCCCCCTCTACCCGGAAGTAGACCTCGGCTGAACCGCCCCTGAAAGGGGCGCGGGGAACTGCGCGACCGGCCCCCACCGGCCCGCAGTTCCCCACACACCGAACCACCCCGTCTCTCTGCGACAATGAGGGGTATGGCTTCAGACCGACCTCGCGTGCTCTCCGGTATTCAGCCCACCGCCGGCTCGTTCCACCTCGGCAACTACCTCGGCGCCGTCCGCCAGTGGGTGGCCCTCCAGGAGTCCCACGACGCCTTCTACATGGTGGTCGACCTGCACGCGATCACGGTCCCGCAGGACCCGGCGGAACTGCGTGCCAACACCCGCCTGGCCGCGGCCCAGCTGCTGGCCGCCGGTCTGGACCCCGACCGCTGCACCCTCTTCGTGCAGAGCCACGTCCCCGAGCACGCCCAGCTGGCCTGGGTCATGAACTGCCTCACCGGCTTCGGCGAGGCCTCCCGCATGACCCAGTTCAAGGACAAGTCCGCCAAGCAGGGCGCCGACCGGGCCTCCGTCGGCCTGTTCACCTACCCGATCCTCCAGGTCGCGGACATCCTGCTGTACCAGGCCCACGAGGTGCCGGTCGGCGAGGACCAGCGCCAGCACATCGAGCTGACCCGGGACCTCGCCGAGCGCTTCAACGGCCGCTACGGCGACACCTTCACGATCCCGAAGCCGTACATCCTCAAGGAGACGGCGAAGATCTACGACCTCCAGGACCCGGCGGTCAAGATGAGCAAGTCGGCGTCCACGCCGAAGGGCCTGATCAACCTCCTGGACGAGCCGAAGACCACGGCCAAGAAGGTCAAGAGCGCCGTCACCGACACCGACACGGTGATCCGCTACGACGCCGAGAACAAGCCGGGCGTCTCCAACCTCCTCACCATCTACTCCACGCTCACCGGCAAGACCGTCGCCGAGCTGGAGCAGGAGTACGAGGGCAAGATGTACGGCGCGCTCAAGACCGACCTCGCCGAGGTCATGGTCGACTTCGTCACCCCGTTCCGCGAGCGCACCCACCAGTACCTGGACGACGCCGAGACGCTGGACTCGATCCTCGCCAAGGGCGCCGAGAAGGCGCGGACCGTCGCCGCCGAGACCCTCGCGCAGGCGTACGACCGCGTGGGCTTCCTCCCGGCCAAGCACTGAGGCGTACGACCGCACGGGCCCGCGCGGGCAGAGCGCTGCACATCACTTCCGCCGCGCCTGCCCACGGGGCACCCGTGGCCGTACAGTCGATGCCAACGGCCGGGCCCAGGCGGCCGAGACGACGACAGACGCGACGACAGGAGACGACGTGGGGACCGTAACGATCGGCGTGTCGATCGCGGTCCCGGAGCCTCACGGCAGCCTGCTCCAGGAGCGGCGCGCGGGCTTCGGCGACGCCGCGGCTCATGGCATCCCCACCCACGTCACCCTGCTGCCGCCGACCGAGGTGGACGAGGCCGACCTGCCCGCGGTCGACAAGCATCTGACCGAGGTCGCCGCGGCGGGCCGGCCGTTCCCGATGCGGCTGTCCGGCACCGGCACCTTCCGCCCGCTGTCGCCGGTGGTCTACGTCCGCGTGGTGGCGGGCGCCGAGGCGTGCACCCGGCTCCAGCAGCGGATCCGGGAGGCGTCCGGACCGGTGGCGCGTGAACTGCTCTTCCCGTACCACCCGCACGTCACCGTCGCGCACGGCATCGACGAGGCCGCGATGGACCGCGCCTTCGAGGAGCTGGCGGACTACGAGGCCGAGTGGCCGTGCACCGGCTTCGCGCTGTACGAACAGGGCGCCGACGGCGTCTGGCGCAAGCTGCGCGAGTACACGTTCGGGGGGCCGGTCGTACCGGTCCAGCCGGGGCACGCGCAGGTGTGCGCCCCGCGCGTCGCGCCGTGACGCGCCCCCGGCGGGGCGCTACAGCGGCAGGCGCCTGAACAGCGCCCGGGGCGCGTGCCGCAGGGCCGTCGTCAGCAGGCGGAGCGAGCCCGGCACCCACACCGTCTCCGCGCCGCGGCGCAGGCCCAGTTCGACGGCCGTGGCCACCGCCTCCGGGGTGGTGGCGAGCGGGGTGCGCGGGCGACCGGCCGTGGCGCGGGTGCGGACGAACCCGGGGCGTACGACCATGACCCGCGCGCCCGTCCCGTACAGGGCGTCCCCGAGACCCTGGGCGAACGCGTCCAGGCCGGCCTTGCTGGAGCCGTAGATGAAGTCGGCGCGGCGGGCGCGTTCGGCGGCGGCGGAGGACAGCACCACGAGCCACCCGTGGCCCTGGGTCTGCAGGGCGCGGCCCGCGACCAGCCCCGCCGAGACGGCCCCGGTGTAGTTGGTCTGGGCGACCTGGACCGCGCGGACCGGGTCCCGTTCGTCGTGCGCCTGGTCGCCGAGGATGCCGAAGGCGAGCAGCACCATGTCGACCGGCCCCTCGGCGAACACCTTGCCGAGGACGCCCTCGTGGGATTCGGGGGCGAGCGCGTCGAAGGCGACCGTGCGGACGTCCGCGCCCAGCGCCCGCAGGCTCCCGGCCGCGTTCTCCAGCGCGAGGGAGGGGCGCCCGGCCAGCCACACCGTGCGGGTGCGGCGGGCGATCAGTCGGCGCGCGGTGGCCAGCGCGATCTCGGACGTGCCGCCGAGGACGAGCAGGGACCGGGGCAGTTCGGAGGCATCCTTCATGACAGATGACCGTATCGCCCCCATATGACCGTTCCGGCGGCGAAACGCGGTGTTGACACCCCCGCGCAGCGGGCAGAGACGGATCATGGACTGGCTGAAGAGGCTGCCCGGCATCGGGCCGATCGTCACCCGCCTGACGATCACCCACGCGTGGCGGTGCTACGAACGGCTGGACCGGGTGAAATGGGCCCGGCTGGCCGCCGCCATGACGTTCGTCAGCTTCGTGGCGCTGTTCCCGCTGCTGACCGTGGCCGCCGCGGTCACCGCCGCCACCCTCAGCCCGGCCCGCCAGAAGACCGTCGAGGACCGGATCGCCGACCAGTTCCCGGGCCTGTCCGACCAGTTGGACCTCACCTCCCTGGTGCAGAACGCGGGCACCGTCGGCGTCATCGCGGGCGCGGCGCTGCTGTTCACGGGCATCGGCTGGGTCGGCCAGGTGCGGGACTGCCTGCGCGCGGTGTGGGAGCTGCCGGACCAGGGGGACAACCCGGTGCTGGCCAAGGTGAAGGACACCGTGATCCTGCTCGGTCTCGGCGGCGCCCTGCTGCTCACGCTCGCCGCCTCCACCCTCGCCTCGGCCGCCGTCGGGCTGGTGTCGAGGCAGTTCGGCCTGGACGAGCACGGCTGGGGCACCGCGCTGCTGCAGCTCGCCGCGTTCGCCGTCGCCGTGCTCGCCGACTTCCTGGTCCTGCTCTACGTCCTGACCCTGCTGCCCGGGGTCGAGCCGCCGCGCCGCCGCCTGCTGATCGCCGCCCTGCTCGGCGCGGTCGGCTTCGAGCTGCTGAAACTGCTGCTCAGCGGCTACGTACAGGGCGTTGCCGCGAAGAGCGTGTACGGCGCGTTCGGGGTCCCCGTCGCCCTGCTGCTGTGGATCAACTTCACCGCGAAACTCGTGCTGTTCTGTGCCGCCTGGACGGCGACGGGCAGCAAGGAGACCGAGGTCGCCGAGGTCAGGGACGGGACCGGCGGCGCATCAGGTCCGGCAGCGGCCACCGGCGGTTGACCAGGAACGCCCCGCCGCCGAGCAGTACCAGCAGCCCGCCCGCGATGGCCAGGGCGGTCCCGACGCCGCTGGAGCCGGAAACGGCGGGGGCGCTCGCCGTCGCCTTCGCCCCCGTCCCGCCGCCCGCGCCGGGCGACTGCCGGGGGCTCGCCCCGGAGGTGGAACCGGCCGTCGCGGCGCTCCGCGGCGGCACCAGCTCGCCCACCGGGTTCACCTTGCCGACCGCCTGGAAACCCCAGTCGAACAGCTTCGCGGTCTCCTTGTAGACCTCGTTGTGGTCGTGCTTCTCCGGGTTCATCACCGTGACCAGCAGCACCTTGCCGCCGCGCTCGGCCACCCCGGTGAAGGTGGCGCCCGCGTGGGTGGTGTTGCCGTTCTTCACGCCCGCGATGCCCGGGTAGACCGGCACGTCGCTGTCGCCGGCCAGCAGCCGGTTGGTGTTGCGGATCTCGGTCGCGCCGATCTTGGCGCTGACCGTCGAGCAGTAGTCGCGGAAGTCCTTCTTCTGCAGACCCGAGCGGGCGATCAACGTCAGGTCGTACGCCGAGGAGACCTGGCCCGGCGCGTCGTAGCCGTCGGGCGAGACCACCCGGGTGTCCAGCGCCTGGAGTTCCTCGGCGTGCTTCTGCATGTCCTCGACGGTCCGCCGCACCCCGCCGTTCATCGCGGACAGCACGTGCACCGCGTCGTTGCCCGACTTCAGGAACACCCCGAGCCACAGGTCGCGCACGGAGTAGGTGACCCCCTCCTTGATCCCCGCCAAGCTGGAGCCCTCGCCCATCCCCTTGAGGTCGGCCGGGGCCACCTTGTACCGGGTGTCCTTGGGGAACCGGGGCAGCACGGTGTCCGCGAACAGCATCTTCAGCGTGCTCGCCGGGGGCAGCGCCCAGTGCGCGTTGTGCGCGGCCAGGACCTGGCCCGACTCGGCGTCGGAGACGATCCACGACCGGGCGGTCAGCCCCTTGGGCAGCACCGGGACCCCGGGCGCCAGATTGACCTGCGTACCGGGCATGCCGAGCCGGGCGCCGCCGAGGGTGGACATCTGCGCCGGGGGCGTGGCCGTGGGGCTCGTGGTGGGGGAGGGGGCGGCGAGGGCGGCGGGCGCGGTGACGGAGAGGGAGAGCGCGGCGGCGGAGACGACCAGCAGGGACCGCCGGGGGAGCGTACCGGCCCCACCCCCGGCACGGACCCGGGCCCCGGACGGCGATACTGGACTCATGAAGCTCAGCCGCCCTGTCTCCTGGTTCCTGCTCGCCTTCGGGGTGTGGAGCTGGGTCATCTGGGTCACTTTCGTCAAGAATCTCGTCAAGGACAGCAGCGGGCTGGCCTTCGACGACGGTCACCCGACCGCGTACTTCTGGGTGCACCTGCTGCTGGCGGTCGTTTCCTTCGTATTGGGGACGGTCATCGGCGTCATCGGGTTGCGCGGACTGCGCGCACTGCGCCGAAACTCATAGCGGACACACGGAAACCCCCGCGTCCGGGTGAGGCGCGGGGGTGTTCGGGCTGGGGCCGACGGGCGGCGGGTCAGCTCTGGCCGGCTTGCAGGAGTCGGGTCACGTCCAGGGTGACCTTGCCGCCGACGGACTCGGGAAGTGTCACGAGTTCGCCGGGTGTGTGGATGCCGTGGCTCTGGTAACGGTCGGCCACCGGGCTGGTGAGGAGGTGGATACGCTGGTGGTGGCGATCGATGATGACGTAGACCGGGACACCGGCCCTGGCGTAGCAGGCGACCTTGTCGCGTAGATCCGTTCGCCAGTTGCTGGAGGTGACCTCCATGACCAGACGGAAGCAGACCGGGTCGTAGCAGATGTTCTCCACCAAGTGGTCGCGGTAGTCGTCATCGACCACCGACAGGTCGGGGATGACGTAGTCCTCCGGGCCGGTGGGCAGCCAGAGCCCGATTCCCGGGAGTGCTCTCACGAGACCCAGTTGCTGGAAGGGAGCCGCGAAGAGCATCAAGGCCTCGGAGTGCGGGCCGTCCGGCGCTGGGCTCACGAGAATCTGGCCTCCGATGATCTCGGCACGAAGACCCGGGAGACGCTCCATGATCTGGTTCGCCTCGGCGATCTGCGACCAGTCGTCGTGAGGCCGCTCGACAGCAGCTGCGGACATCGGGTGCCTCCTGTGGGCGGTGTCGAGAACAGCATCGTAGGCATCCGCGGCGCCGGACGTCCTGTCCCCGCGCCTTCACCCGAAAGTGATCACTCGTTCTCCCGCCCCCCGCGCCCCGGGTCCGGCAGGACCCTCGTCATGCCCGGCAGGAAGTCCGTGAACAGCTCGTGGACCTCCATGACCAGCGGCCGCAGCACCCGGAAGCGGGCCAGGGCCACCCCGCGCGCGGTCAGCCGGGCCCCGCGCCGGGCCAGCCGGTAGCTGCGCTCGCGGTCCTCCGTGCGGTCGAAGATCCAGTACAGCACCAGGCCCATCTGCGAGAGCCACATCAGCTCCGGCAGGACGTCCCGCAGTTCCGGGGCCACCTTGGCCTTGGAGCCGGCCAGTACCTCCCGGTGCACGCTGATGGCCTGCTCGCGGGCGTGCTCGCTCTCCGGGGAGAAGGGGCTGAGCGGGCTGTCGGGGTCGGCGGCGTTCTTGAAGAACTGCACCGCGAACTCGTGGTACGGCCGGGCGATGTCCAGCCAGGCGGTCAGCACCCCCGCGAGCCGCGCCTCCAGGTCGGTCTCCCGCTCCAGCACCGACCGGACCGCAGCCTGGTGCTCGGCGGCGATCCGGTCGTAGAAGCCCTGGATCAGGTGTTCCTTGCCCTCGAAGTAGTAGTAGGCGTTGCCGACGGAGACCCCGGCCTCCTTGGCGATGGCCCGCATGGTCGTCTTGTCGTAGCCGCGCTCCTGGAACATCCGCATCGCGGTCTGGAGGATCAGCGCGCGGGTCTGCTCGGACTTGCTGCTGTGGGGGCCGGCCGCCTCGGGGCCGTCGTTCTTCGCGGGCACGGTAGAAGAGCCTAACGACTGGCCGGGGCGGCCCCCGCCCGGGACGGCGGCGCGTAGGTCCAGCCGGTGAGCGGGTGATAGGACCAGCCGTCGGCCCGCTGGTGGACCCGCCCGCCCCACGGGGTGCCGGGCCGCCGCGGGCCCCGCCACTTCGCCGCGGTGAGGACGGCGTCGCGGGCCGCTGCGGCGCCGGCCGGGCCGGCGAGCCGGTGGGCGAGCGGGCGGTGCTCGCGCAGGGCCCACAGCAGGACGATCCAGGCGCTCGGGCCCCGGTAGACCTGCCCCGAGTCGCCGACCAGGGTGATCTCGTCCAGGGGGTCGCCGGGGCCGAGCCCGGGGAAGCGGGCGCGGGCCGCGGCCGAACCGGCCGGCAGCGGCTCCAGCGGCACCAGCCGGGGCCGGCGCGCCAGCCAGTCGCGCAGGTGGAGGCCCACGGCGGTCCGGTCGTCGTACAGGACGGTCAGCCCGCGGACCGGGGCCCCGGCGGGGTCCCGGTCCGGTGCGGTGGTCGTGGTGGTCACGCCGGTCACGCCCCGGCCCTCGGCGCGATCCACTCCTGCGGGCGGACCGGGGGCACCTGCTCCCGCTCCAGCATCCCGCGCCGGCGGATCCGGTTGAGGACGTACACGTTGCCCAGGTGCATCGCGCCGAGGACCAGCAGCACCACGCCCAGCTTGGTGGACAGGGCCTCGAAGATGCCGCGGGTGTCCTGGACCGTGTCGTCATCGCTCAGGTACAGCGCCACGAAGCCGAGGTTGACGAGGTAGAAGCCGACCACCAGGAGGTGGTTGACGGCGTCCGCGAGCCTCTCGTCGCCGCGCAGGACGTCGGCCAGGAAGATCCGTCCGTTGCGGCTGAGCGTGCGGGCCACCCAGACGGTCAGCGCGATGCTGACGACCAGGTAGATGACGTAGGCGATGACGGTGCGGTCCATGCCCCACCCCTTCTTGAACGCGTTCAAAACGCTGACGGGGATGACTGTAGACCTGTTTTTGAACGCGTTCAACCGGGGGGTGGGGGACTCAGCCCCTGCGGGCCAGGGCCGGGCGCTTGGTGTAGTCCGTGAAGCCCAGGAGGTTGCCCCAGGGGTCGGCGATCTCCACCGTCCAGCCGGTGACGCCCTGGGTGATCTCGTCCAGCGGCGGGATGCCGGCGGCGGCCAGCTCCCGCGCCGCCGCCCGCGCGTCCGGCACCTCCAGCCAGACCCGCGGCGAGGGCCAGTGCGGCGGCCGCCGGCCCAGCCCCTCCTCGGCGCGCAGCAGGATGCCGGGCGTCTCCGCGCCGACCTTCAGCAGCGCGATGCCGGCCTCGTCCAGCCGGAAGCCCACGGTGAACCCGGCCCGCTCGTAGAAGGCGACGGCCTCGCCGAGGTCGCCGACGGGGAGCAGCACGTTGTCGAAGCCGAGCAGTTCGTACGACTCTTCGTCTGACATGTCGTCAGATTAGGATCCCGGCACCCGGGAAGCGAGGAGCCCCACCGGACCGTACGCACAAGGGCCCCCGCTTCCCGGAGGAAGCGGGGGCCCTTGGCGGTGCCTCGGCAGGTCAGTAGCGGCGCGTGATGAGGGCGCGCTTGACTTCCTGGATGGCCTTGGTGACCTCGATACCGCGCGGGCAGGCGTCCGTGCAGTTGAAGGTCGTGCGGCAGCGCCACACGCCGTCGCGGTCGTTGAGGATCTCCAGGCGCTGCTCGCCCGCCTCGTCACGGCTGTCGAAGATGAAGCGGTGGGCGTTCACGATCGCGGCCGGGCCGAAGTACTGGCCGTCGTTCCAGAACACCGGGCAGGAGGAGGTGCAGGCCGCGCAGAGGATGCACTTCGTCGTGTCGTCGAAGCGCTCGCGGTCCTCCGGGGACTGGTAGCGCTCCCGGGTGGGCTCGTTCGTCTCGTTGACGACCAGGAACGGCATGACGTCCCGGTACGCCTGGAAGAACGGCTCCATGTCCACGACCAGGTCCTTCAGGACCGTCAGGCCCTTGATGGGCTCGATCGTGATCGGCTTCTCGGGGTTGATGTCCTTGATCAGCGTCTTGCAGGCAAGGCGGTTCTTGCCGTTGATCCGCATCGCGTCCGAGCCGCAGATGCCGTGCGCGCACGACCGGCGGAAGGTGAGGGTGCCGTCGATGTCCCACTTGATCTTGTGCAGACCGTCGAGGACCCGCTCCTTGGGGTCGATCTCCAGCTGGAAGTCTTCCCAGGTCGCCTCGGCCGAGACCTCCGGGTTGAACCGGCGGACGCGGAAGGTGACGGTGATGTAGGGGGAGTCGGCGAAACCGGGCTCGGGCCGGCCGGCCGCGTCCGCCTTGTCCAGAACAGGGGTAGCCATCAGTACTTACGCTCCATCGGCTGGTAGCGGGTCTGGACGACCGGCTTGTAGTCGAGACGGACGGTTTCCGAGCCGTCGGCGCCGACCTCGCGGTACGCCATGGTGTGGCGCATGAAGTTGACGTCGTCGCGGTTCGGGTAGTCCTCGCGGTAGTGACCGCCGCGGGACTCCTTGCGGGCGAGGGCCGAGACGGCCATGACCTCGGCCAGGTCGAGCAGGTTGCCCAGCTCGATCGCCTCAAGGAGGTCCGTGTTGAAACGCTTGCCCTTGTCCTGGATCGCCACGTTCTGGTAGCGCTCCCTGAGCTCGGCGATCTTCTCGACCGCCGTCTTGATCGTCTGCTCGGTGCGGAACACCATGACGTTGGCGTCCATGGTCTCCTGCAGCTCGCGGCGCAGCGTCGCCACCCGCTCGTTGCCGGTGGAGGTGCGCAGCCGCTCGATCTGCTCGACGACGAAGGACTCCGGGTTCTCCGGCAGCTCGACGTAGTCGGCCTTGGCCGAGTACTCGGCGGCGGCGATGCCCGCGCGGCGGCCGAAGACGTTGATGTCCAGCAGCGAGTTGGTGCCGAGCCGGTTGGCGCCGTGCACGGAGACACAGGCGACCTCGCCGGCCGCGTACAGGCCCGGGACGACCGTGGTGTTGTCCGCCAGGACCTCACCCTCGACGTTCGTCGGGATGCCGCCCATCGCGTAGTGCGCGGTCGGCTGGATCGGGATCGGGTCCGTGTACGGCTCGATGCCCAGGTAGGTCCGCGCGAACTCGGTGATGTCCGGCAGCTTGGCGTCCAGCTGCTCCGGCGGCAGGTGGGTCAGGTCCAGGTACACGTGGTCGCCCTCGGGACCGCAGCCGCGGCCCTCGCGGATCTCCGTGTAGATGGAGCGGGACACGACGTCACGGGACGCCAGGTCCTTCATGACGGGAGCGTACTTCTCCATGAAGCGCTCGCCGTCCTTGTTGCGCAGGATGCCGCCCTCGCCGCGGGCACCCTCGGTGAGCAGGATGCCCATGCGCCAGATGCCGGTCGGGTGGAACTGGAAGAACTCCATGTCCTCCAGCGGGAGCCCGCGCCGGTAGACCGCCGCCTGCCCGTCACCGGTCAGGGTGTGGGCGTTCGACGTCACCTTGAAGAACTTGCCGCAGCCGCCGGAGGCGTAGATGACGGCCTTCGCCTGGAAGATGTGGATCTCGCCGGTGGCCAGCTCGTACGCCACCACACCGGCGGACTTCTTGACGCCGTCGACCTCGGTGATCAGCTGGTCCAGGACGTAGAACTCGTTGAAGAACTCCACGCCCTCCTTGACGCAGTTCTGGTACAGCGTCTGGAGGATCATGTGGCCGGTGCGGTCCGCGGCGTAGCAGGACCGGCGGACCGGGGCCTCGCCGTGGTTGCGGGAGTGACCGCCGAAGCGGCGCTGGTCGATGGTGCCGTTCGGGGTCCGGTTGAACGGCAGGCCCATCTTCTCCAGGTCGAGGACGGCGTCGATGGCCTCCTTCGCCAGGATCTCGGCGGCGTCCTGGTCGACCAGGTAGTCACCGCCCTTGACCGTGTCGAAGGTGTGCCACTCCCAGTTGTCCTCCTCCACGTTGGCGAGCGCGGCGGCCATGCCGCCCTGCGCGGCGCCCGTGTGGGAGCGGGTGGGGTAGAGCTTGGTCAGGACCGCGGTGCGGCTGCGCTTCGTCGCCTCGATGGCGGCGCGCATGCCCGCGCCGCCGGCGCCGACGATGACGGTGTCGTACTTGTGGATCTTCATGATTCTCGCAGCCCCGTGCCTAGCGGATGTTCGGGTCGAAGGTGAAGATCACCAGCGTGCCCAGCAGGATGGTGAACACCGTGGCGGTGTAGAGCAGTGCCTTCAGCCACAACCGGCTGGTCGGCCGCTCGGCGTAGTCGTTGATGACCGTGCGCAGGCCGTTGGCGCCGTGCAGCATCGCCAGCCACAGCATCACCAGGTCCCAGACCTGCCAGAACGGCGACGCCCAGCGGCCGGCCACGAAGGCGAAGCCGATCTTGGAGACACCGCCGTCCAGCACCAGCTGGATCAGCAGGTGGCCGAGGACGAGGACGACCAGCACGATGCCGGACAGGCGCATGAACAGCCACGCCGCCAGCTCGAAGTTGCCCCGGGTCGACTTCGGGGTCTTCTTGGTGCGCTTGCGCGGGGCCTCGATCAGCGGCGCCGGGTGGTCGACGGTGTAGACGGGGGCGCCCTCCACGGGGCCGACTCCGGAAGCGGGGGTTTCAGTCGTGGACATCGGCGTCAGCTCCCAAAGAGTGCGCGGTACGCGTGGCCGAGGACCGGGTAGATCGCGCCGGCCATCAGGACGATCCAGACACCCATCACGGTCCAGAACATCTGCTTCTGGTAGCGCGGGCCCTTCGACCAGAAGTCGACGGCGATCACCCGCAGGCCGTTGAGCGCGTGGAAGAGGATGGCGGCGACGAGGCCGTACTCCAGCAGCGCGACGATCGGCGTCTTGTACGTGGCTACGACCTTGTCGTAGGCCTCGGGGGAGACACGCACGAGAGCGGTGTCCAGCACGTGAACGAACAGGAAGAAGAAAATGAGGACGCCGGTGACTCGGTGAGCCACCCAGGACCACATTCCTTCCCGGCCGCGGTACAGCGTTCCAGCCGGCACGGAAGAACCCTCCGGGAGCGGGGACTAGGGCCGCGCCGGCTTCTCTGTCGGTCGGGCCCGGCCGGGTACGGTCCACCGGCCCCCAGCATCGTAGCGAGGCGACGCGCTGTGCCTTACGGGGGGCCTACCGGTGTGATCAAAGTGGCACGCGGTTGGGCTAGCCCGGTGCGGTGTGTCCGGTTATCTACCGGGTGCGGGTGCGTTGGTGCTGGTCGCGCGGTTTCTCGCGCCCTTGAGAAATGCCGCGATTCTCCCTTTCGCCAGGCGCCGGAGCTGCTCCGCCGCCACCACCCGCTCGTCCTCCGGATCGTTCGCCAATCGTGATCGGATCGCCTGGAGGATGTGGTCGATGACCTCGTCCGCGGGGATGTCGCCCACGTAGATGATGAACGTGTGGCCGAAGCGGGCCTCGTAGGCGGCGCGGGCGGCGCCGAGGGCCATGTGGGCCGCCGAGTACGTGTCCTCGGGGAGTTCGGGGAGGCGCTCGCCGGCCAGGGCCTCGGCGAGGTCGGCGGGGGAGAGGTCGTACGTCGCCTCGTCGGCCGCGGCGAGCAGGGAGTCCAGGTCGGGGTAGGGGCGGTGCGCGGCGATCCGGTCGGACCAGCGCGGGCTGCGCAGGCAGTGCAGCAGAAGGGTGCGCGCCTCGTCGGCGGGCGCGGTGTTGAAGGCGTCGAGCGGCTTGGGGAGATACGGCAGATGGTGGGCGGGCAGCGTCGGTCCTCGCGTCACATGTGGTGCGGCAGGGGATTGTGTGAAGGATGTGAGTGTCGTCAGGTTATCGAGAGTGGTCATACGGTGTCCGAGCGATAACGGAATTTCACTCGAACGGCAGAGTTTCGCTTCGTCCGGCTGACCGCCGGACCGGGGAACGGTCGTACGTTGGCAGGGTGACCCAGCACAGGCACAGGCGCCGGGGACCGGCGCGGCAGGTGATACGGAAGCGGGCGGTGATGGCCGCCGCGTTCGCCGGGACGGTAGCGCTCGGCACGGGCGTCGGCCTGTGGGCCGCGGCGGACGGCGGCGGCGCACCGCCGGGGAACGCGACGCGCCAGTCGGCCTCCGGCCGGGTGGCCGGCACCGGTACGGAGCCCACGGCACCGGGCACCCCGTCGGCGGCGCCGAGCCCGAGCCGGTCGTACCCGCTGTCGAAGACGCCGCGCACCATACCCGCGGTCCGCTCGCACACCCCGGAGCGCGGCCCCGGCTGGCGGCCCCGGCCCGGTGCGCGGGTGGTGGTGGCCGATCCGGCGCTGGCCGACGAGGCCCGGCTGACAGCCGGGGAGCTGGGGCTGGTGTACGCGGGGCAGAAGAACGACGCGCGGGCCGGTGACGTACGGCTCGCGCTCGGCGGCGGGGGCGGGAACCGGGAGTCGTACACGCTGACCGTCCGGGACGGGCGGGTCGACATCACCGGGCCCGGTGAGGCCGGGGTCTTCTACGGCACCCGCACCCTGAAGCAGGAGGTACGCGGCGGCGGCACGGCACCGGAGGGCGTCGTGCGTGACCAGCCGGCCAAGCCGGTGCGCGGGTTCATGCTGGACATCGCGCGCAAACCGTTCACCGCGTCCTGGATCGAGGACCGGATACGCGAGCTGGGGGACCTGAAGTTCAACGAGCTGGGCCTGCACTTCTCCGACGACCAGGCCTTCCGGATCGAGTCCGACAGCCACCCCGAGATCGTCTCCCCGGACCACCTGACCAAGGCGCAGGTCAAGAAG
The DNA here is from genome assembly GCF_016860525.1 of Streptomyces rubradiris. Taxonomy (NCBI): domain Bacteria; kingdom Bacillati; phylum Actinomycetota; class Actinomycetes; order Kitasatosporales; family Streptomycetaceae; genus Streptomyces; species Streptomyces rubradiris. The sequence goes on along the minus strand of NZ_BNEA01000015.1, from coordinate 3,212,496 downwards.
ATCGTGGCGCTGGCGGAGAGCCGGCACATCACCGTCGTACCCGAGATCGACTCCCCGGGACACCTGGGCGCGGCCCTCGCCGCCCACCCCGACCTGCGGCTGCGCAAGGCCAACGGGGTGGTGCTCCGCGGCGCCGTCGACATCTCCAAGGACGCCTCCGCCCGGCTCGTGGACGACCTGCTGAACGAGTACGCCGGCCTGTTCACCGGCGGCCGGTGGCACCTGGGCGGGGACGAGTACCAGGCGCTGATGGCGCGCGACCCGCAGGCGTCGTACCCGCAGCTGGCCGCGGCGGCCCAGCGCAAGTACGGCCCCGGCGGCACGGTCGCCGACCTCACCACCGGCTGGCTGGACGACCGCGCCGCCACCGTCCGCGCCCACGGCAAGACCGTACGGGCCTGGAACGACGGCTTCTTCCGGGGCACCTCCGTACAGCCCGACCCCTCGCTCCAGGTCGCCTACTGGACCGGCAAGGAGATCGGCGCCCGGCCGCCCGCCGAGTACCTGAGCGCGGGCCGGCAGCTGCTCAACTACAACGACGAGTTCCTCTACTACGTGCTCGGCCAGCCGCAGACCTTCGTCTACCCGACCGGACAGCGCATCTACGAGCAGTGGAACCCAAGGGTGGTGCGCGGCACGACCGCCGTGCCCGCGCGCTACGACGGGCAGATCCTCGGCGGGTCGTTCGCCGTGTGGTGCGACTTCCCGCACGCGCAGACGCAAGGGCAGGTCGCCGCCGGAATCCGGATGCCGCTGCGGGCCACCGTGCAGAAGCTGTGGGACCCGGGCCGGCCCGCGCTGTCCTGGGCGGACTTCCGGAAACTGGCGGACCGGCTGGGCTGAGATCCGCGCGGCGGGCCGGCTGGGCTGAGGTCCGCGCGGCGGCCGGGCGGGCGCCGGAACCGGGTGGACGTGCGGGGACGTCCGGCCGTAAGTTCCGGTGTCCGCGCACGTCGGCGACGCACGTGCCGGTGCCGTCGGCGGCGCTCCGGTCCGGGGAGGACCACGCGCCGTCCCGCCACTCTTTCTTCTCGGGGGAACCTCGTCATGACCTCGCCCATGCCCGTGCCGCCGTACCCGCACCCGGCCCCGCCCGGCGCCTGGCCGCGCTCACCGGCCGCGCTCGCCCGGGCCACCGCCGTGCTGCTCGGCCTGGTCATCGCCACCGACCTGTTCGCCTGCTACGCGGACCTGCTGGAGATGGACGTCACCAAGGACCTCGTCGACGGCGCCGTGGGCGGTGACATGGTGGACCGGGCCGACCGCGCGGACGACCTCTACGGTCTCTCCGGCATCCTGCAGGGCGTGGCGCTGGTGGCCACGATCGTCGTCTACCTGTGCTGGTTGTGGCGGGTACGGGTGAACGCCGAGGTGTTCGACGCCTCCCGGCACCGCATGAGGCGCGGCTGGACGATCGGCGGCTGGTTCTGCCCGGTCGTGAACCTGTGGTTCCCGCGCCGGATCGTCGCGGACACCTGGGACGCCAGCGGGCCCTGGGGCGCGCGGTCCGGGCACCCGCTGGTCAACGCCTGGTGGACGCTGTGGCTCGTCGACCTCTTCCTGGACCGGCTCGCCGACACGCGCTCCCGGCGCGCCGAGACGGCACAGGAACTGTACGAGGCCGCCAGGGTGATGCTGCTCTCCGACGCGCTCGACATCGTGGCAGCGGTCCTCGCCGTCCTGGTGGTCGTCCGGCTGAGCCGGTTGCAGGAGTGGAAGCTGCGCTCGGGCGAGATGCCGTTCCCGGCCCCGGCGCTCGGCTGAGAACCGACCGCTCGCGCCGGGCGCGCGACACGGCGGAAGCGGGGGTGCGGGCGGGCCTGTGACCTTCGTGCGAGGGTCGTAAGGCGGTCCTGCGGCGGTTGGCGAAACGTTTGGCGAAACCGGGCGGAACCCGGTGACGCGACCCCGCCCCGGAGCGCTCTTCCCTATGTGACAGCCCACATGACAGCCGAAGCGACAGCCCATGTGACCGCCCGCGCCGCCGGCCCGGTGCCGGCCGGTGCGCCAACCCGTCCGACGGCCCCCTACGGGCCGGCCCGGCAGGCGACCAGGCCGCGCGCCGTGGCGGAACCCGCGCGCTGGGCGGCGGACGCGGTGGCGACGATGCGCGAGGGCGCCCGGGTGCGGCTCGACTACTCGGCGCGGAGCCTGAGGCGGGTGGACCGGATGATCGAGGAGATACGCCGGGAGCGGGCGCCGTACGCGGCCGTCCGCAGCGTCCTGCGCGGCTTCGGCGCCTACGCCGGCGAGGTCATCGTCCGCCGGACCGGCGCCGAGTGGTGGGCGACGGGCGGGGAGTACTGGGTGCGCACCCCCGACGGCCGGTTGTGGGACCCCATCGAGGAGGCCCGCCGCTGCTACGGCGGCCACGGCTCGCTCCGGCTGCTGTGCCGGGACGCGACCGGCGAGATCTGAGGCCGGCCGGGCGGTCCCCGGGCTGAGCGGGGGCTGTTTCCGAGGCGAGCGGGAGCCGTTGCCGTGCCGAGCGGGGGCCGCCGTCCGGCTGTGACACTTCCGTCGGGGCCGACGCTGATGATCGTGGAGGACGGCCGGCACGGCGGGGGCGTGTCGCGACCGTGAGATCAGGCGTCACACAGTGGCCAGGAACCCGGCACGAACGAGGACGGTCTTGGGCCAGGGAGTCGGACCCCGCCGCCCGCGGCCGCGGGACGGGGAGCTGGGCGAGGCCGTGGCGCGGGCCCAGGACGGTGACGAGAGCGCCTTCGCGGTGGCCTACCGGATCGTGCACCCCGGGCTGCTGGGCTATCTGCGGGGCCTGGTCGGCGAGGAGGCGGAGGACATCGCCTCCGAGGCGTGGCTGGAGATCGCCCGGGGCCTCGGCCGGTTCCACGGCGACGGGGCCGGCTTCCGCGGCTGGACCGCGACCATCGCCCGGCACCGCGCGCTGGACCACCTGCGCCGGCAGCGGGCCCGGCCCCGGTCCGCGCCGCTGGAACAGCACGCCCTGGAACTGCCCGGCCGGCACGGCACCGACGAGCAGGCCCTGGAGTCGCCGGCCGGCGAGCGGGTGCTGGAACTGGTGCGCGCGCTGCCGCGGGACCAGGCCGAGGCGGTGTTGCTGCGGGTGGTCGTCGGCCTCGACGGCCCGGCCGCCGCCCGCGTCCTCGGCAAACGCCCCGGCGCCGTCCGCACGGCCACGTACCGGGGGCTGCGCAGCCTGGCCCGGCACCTCGCGGACACCGGTGCCGGGGACGGCGACGAGAGCGGGCGCGGTCAGGAGTAGCGCGTTCGGTGCCGGGGCGTCAGCCGCCGTGGGCAGCGGCGTACGCGGCGAACGAGGACTCCGTACCGGCGGCGAGGTCCGGCACGGCACCGGGCGTGTCGCCGGCCGCCGCCGTGTCCGGGACGAACCCGCACGGCGGCCAGGCGTACCAGCCGCTGATGCGCGCGATCCCGGCGGTCCGCTCCCGCCGTGGGCGCCGGCCGGGCCGAGGCGTGATCGATCAGCCCCGGGTCACCGGTGCCTGGAGTTCCGTCACCCAGTCGTCAAGGTTTTCCGGGCACTCCAGGCTGACCTCGCGGGGGTACCCGGCCGACCGGTAGCCGCCTGCGTCGATCCAGCGGGCCAGGGCCTGGGCGGTGGGGAGCACGGCATCCACCGGCCGAGAGACAACAAGGCAACGACCGGGGCCGCCACCCCCCACAGGAGAGGCCCCGGCCGTCGCGGGTACGGGTCGCGTGCGGCCCGTACTCTCTTCAGCGCCGTGCGTGGCGTTTCTGTCACACCCGGCCACATCCGGTCCTCACCGTGCGCGCATCCGTACCCGGTCACGAGTTAGTTGCATCTTCTATGGACATGGACGCGCGGCCCTTTCACGCCGTAACGTGCCTTTCGCGCCGACCGAGGACAGGCGTAAAGGGAGTACGGTGCTGGGGGACGACGCGGAGCTGACCGCCGCGGTGCGCGCGGCACAGGGCGGGGACGAGGCCGCGTTCCGCACGGTGTACCGCGCGGTGCACCCCCGGCTGCTCGGATATGTCCGCACCCTCGTCGGCGACCCGGACGCCGAGGACGTCGCCTCCGAGGCATGGCTCCAGATCGCCCGTGACCTGGACCGCTTCAGCGGCGACGCCGACCGGTTCCGCGGCTGGGCCGCCCGGATAGCCCGCAACCGCGCCCTGGACCACATCCGCATGCGTGGCCGGCGTCCCGCCATAGGCGGCGACGAGACCGAGCTGGCCGGCCGGCCCGCCGAGTCCGACACGGCCGGCGAGGCCATCGAGGCCCTGGCCACCGACAGCACCCTGTCCCTGATCGCCCGGCTCCCGCAGGACCAGGCCGAGGCCGTCGTCCTGCGCGTGGTCGTGGGCCTGGACGCCAAGACCGCCGCCGAGACGCTCGGCAAACGCGCGGGCGCCGTCCGCACCGCCGCGCACCGCGGTCTGAAGCGACTCGCGGAGCTGATCGGCGCCGATCCGGAATCGGCGGGCGGACTCGACGCCCTCCCGCCACAGCGAGAACCGCGCCGCGGCGCGGTGACGTCCGCAACTGTGACGCATACGCGTACGCGGACGCAGAAGGACATGTGATGGCCGACGAGCAGGACAAGTGGCTGGACCGTGGGACGGCGGAACGTCTGCTGCGCGGTGAGTCGCTGGAAGCCGTCGACCCCTCCGCCCGTGACCAGGCCGAACGCCTCTCCCGGGCGCTCGGCGCACTGTCCGCCGAGGCGGCCCCGGCCACCGGTGAACTCCCCGGAGAACAGGCCGCGCTGGCCGCGTTCCGCAAGGCCCGCGAGGCCGCCGAGGCGGAGCGCACCGCCGCCGCGCACGCCCCCTCCGCCGCCCGCGCGCCGGCGCCCGGCGCCGACGCGGGCCTGATCCGCATCGCCGCGCCGGCCCGTACCGGAATCCCGGCCCGGCGCCTCCGCCGGGGCCGCCCGGCACGTCTGGCGCTCGCCGCCGCGCTGGCCGTCGGCACGCTCGGCGGGGTCGCCGTGGCCGCGGGCAGCGGAGCGCTCCCGACGCCGTTCGGTGACGCCCGGCCCCGCCCCACCGCCACCGCCGGTACGGCCACCGGACGGCCGCTCGCCTCCCCGTCCGCGCGGGCCGCACCGGACGCCGGCAAGGGCACCGGCGCCCCCGGCACGGCGGGCACTCCGGGCGGCCGGGCCGAGGGGAGCCCTGACACCGGCCCAGGAGGGACGGGCGCAACCAGCGGGACCGGTGAAACCGGCAGACAGGGCGTCGGCACCGGACGCGACACCACGCCCGGCACCCCCTCCGCGATCCCCGGCACCGGATGGCTCCGCGACGCCGACGCCTGCCGCGCCTTGCGGGACGGCGAGGACCTGGACACCGGCCGCCGGCGCGCCCTGGAGCACCTGGCGGGCGGGGCCGCCCGCGTGACCCGGTACTGCGAGGTCCTGCTGTCCGCCGGCGGCCGTGCCCCCGGCCCCGGGCACGGGGAGGACGGGAACAGCGGCAAGGGCAAGAGGAACAAGGGCGAGAGGAACAAGGGCGAGAGGGGCAAAGAGGGCAACAGGGGTGAAGGGGGCAAGGGGCGAGGCAAGGGGAGCGGTGCCCGGCCCGGCCGTCCGGGCCCCGGTCACGGCGACGGCGGGCGCCGCGGCGGTGTCGCGCCCGCCCCCTCCCGCGCCGCCCCGCACCCCGGCGGCCCGGACCGCGCGGAGCGGGACCGCGGGCAGCCGGACCGGGAGCGGTCCGACCGCGCGCCGAACCCGGCACACTCCGCCCACTCCGTCCGCCTCGCGCTCTGACCGACCCCGCCGCATCCTGTGTGACCTGCGGTTTCACCAGAGCGAGAAACTGTTTCCGCGCCAGGTGTGACGTTTTCGGAGCCCGTGACGCAGTACTGAGTGAGCCGACTGGTCATCGGCCGTCGCACGGAGCCGGGTTCCCCCCGTACCCAAGGCTCGTGCACCTGGCGCGGGCGGGACACGTTCCCCCGGTCCCGTCCGCGCCCCGCAGCCTCACCGGGAGACGACGACCTTGTCGCCGACCCTCACCTGGGCGAACAGCCGCGCGATCGCCGCCTCGTCCCGCACGTTGACGCAGCCGTGCGAACCGCCCGCGTACCCGCGCGCCGCGAAGTCGGCGGAGTAGTGCACCGCCTGGCCGCCGCTGAAGAACATCGCGTACGGCATCGGGGAGTGGTAGAGCGTCGACACATGGTGCCGTGACTTCCAGTAGACCTTGAACACACCTTCGCGGGTGGGCGTGTACTGGGTGCCGAACCGTACGGACAGCGTGTCGAGCGTGTGCCCGTCGATCATCCAGCGCAGTGTCCGGCTGGCCTTGTCGATGCACAGCACCCGGCCGGTCGTGCAGCGCGCGTCGGGCGCGGCGGCCGGCTGACCGCCCATCGGGTACAGCTCCCACCGCGTCGGCCGGTGCGTCATGGCGAGCAGCCGCTGCCAGGTGACGGTGTCCAGCCTGCCGGTCGCCGGCAGTCCGCGCTTGCCCTGGAAGCCGAGGACGGCCCGCACGGTCTGCGGGCCGTACGTCCCCGTCGGCGTGGCGGACAGCCAGCCCACCTGGCGCAGCCGCGCCTGGAGTTCCCGTACGGCCGGCCCGCTGCTCCCGTGCGCCCACAGCACCCGGGGCGGGGGCGCGGGAGGCGCCGGGGGTGTGGCGGGGACGGCCGGCGTGACCGGTGCGGGGGTGGTGGCCCGTGGGGGTGGAGTGGCCGACGTGGTCCCCGCCGTCCCGGTGGGCGCGGGAGCGGGGCTGGAGGGTAACTGGACGCGGACCGGCAGGCCGTGCTTGGCGTCGGTGTCCTGCGGCTGCACGGTGCAGCCGGCCAGGGCGGCGAGCGCGGTGACCGCGGCGGCCGACGCGAGCAGGGCGGCGGGTCTCCCCGTAATCCTCATGCCGGGGATGCTTCCCCGCGTGGCAGCCGCCGAACTCCGTCCGCCCGCGCGACCGCCACCGGGGGATGTTTCCGGACCGTTCGCCGGACGACGTCCCCCGCGTGCCCGCCGCCGGACTCCCTCCCTCCCGTGACCGTAACCGGGTGACATGGCATGCCTGAGGGGGTACGCGTTGTAGCGCGGAGGCGGTCATGGCACGTGAGTCCGAATCGGGTCTGCCCATCGAGCCGGTCTACGGTCCGGCCGACCTGGCCGGGTGGGACCCTGGGCGGAAACTGGGCGAACCGGGCGCGTACCCGTTCACTCGGGGCGTGTACCCCACCATGTACACCGGCCGCCCCTGGACCGTGCGCCAGTACGCCGGGTTCGGCACGGCGGCCGAGTCCAACGCCCGCTACCGGCGGCTGATCGACCACGGCACCACCGGCCTGTCCGTGGCCTTCGACCTGCCCACCCAGATGGGCCACGACTCCGACGCCCCCCTGGCGCACGGCGAGGTCGGCAAGGTGGGCGTGGCCGTCGACTCGCTGGAGGACATGCGGGTGCTGTTCGACGGCATCCCGCTGGACCGGGTCTCCACCTCCATGACGATCAACGCCCCGGCGGCCCTGCTGCTGCTCCTCTACCAACTGGTCGCCGAGGAGCAGGGCGTCGGCGCCGACCGGATCACCGGCACCATCCAGAACGACGTGCTGAAGGAGTACATCGCGCGCGGCACGTACATCTTCCCGCCCAAGCCGTCCCTGCGGCTGACGGCGGACATCTTCCGCTACTGCACCGTGGAGACCCCGAGGTGGAACACGATCTCGGTCTCCGGCTACCACATGGCCGAGGCGGGCGCGTCCCCCGCGCAGGAGGTCGCCTTCACCCTCGCCGACGGCATCGAGTACGTCCGTACGGCGATCGCGGCCGGCCTGGACGTGGACGCCTTCGCGCCCCGCCTGTCCTTCTTCTTCGTGGCCCGTACGACGCTGCTGGAGGAGGTCGCGAAGTTCCGCGCCGCACGCCGGATCTGGGCGCGGGTGATGCGGGAGGAGTTCGGCGCGCGGAACCCCAGGTCGTGGATGCTGCGCTTCCACACCCAGACGGCCGGGGTCCAGCTGACGGCACAGCAGCCGGAGGTGAACCTGGTCCGGGTCGCCGTGCAGGCCCTGGCGGCCGTCCTCGGCGGCACCCAGTCCCTGCACACCAACTCCTTCGACGAGGCGATCGCGCTGCCCACGGAGAAGAGCGCGCGGCTGGCGCTGCGCACCCAGCAGGTGCTGGCCCACGAGACGGACGTGCCGGCGACGGTGGACCCGTTCGCGGGTTCGTACGCGGTCGAGCGGATGACGGACGGCCTGGAGGAGGCCGCGCTGGACCTGATGCGGCGGGTCGAGGAGACGGGCGGGGCGGTGGCGGCGATCGAGCGGGGCTTCCAGAAGGCCGAGATCGAGCGGAACGCGTACCGGATCGCGCGGGAGACCGAGTCCGGTGACCGGGTGGTCGTCGGCGTCAACCGCTTCCGGCTCGATGAGGAGGAGCCGTACGCGCCCCTGCGGGTGGACCCGGCGATCGAGACCCGGCAGTGCGAGCGCCTGGCCCGGCTGCGGGCCGGCCGGGACCGGCGGGCGGTGCGGGCGGCACTGGGCGCGCTGCGGACGGCCGCCGAGGGGGAGGACAACGTGCTGTACCCGATGAAGGAGGCGCTGCGGGCCCGGGCGACGGTGGGGGAGGTGTGCGGGGCGCTGCGGGAGGTCTGGGGGAGCCACGTCCCGTCGGACACGTTCTGAGCGGGGTGCCGCGCGTCGAGTCGCGTCCTGTCGGCGTACCCCGCGTGCCCCGCGTACCGTTCTTTGGACCGTCCGGGTCCGTTGTCGTACCCGCGTGCGACACTCCCCGCATGTTCGGTGTCATCGACCTCCCCACGTACCTCGCGGGCCTGATCCTGATCGTTCTGCTGCCCGGCCCCAACTCCCTCTACGTCCTGTCCGTCGCCGCCCGCCGTGGCGTACGGGCGGGGTACACCGCGGCGGCGGGCGTGTGGTGCGGGGACACCGTGCTGATGACCCTGTCCGCCGCCGGGGTGGCCTCCCTGCTCCAGGCCAACGCCGTGCTCTTCGGCATCGTGAAGTACGCCGGCGCCGGATATCTGACCTGGCTGGCGATAGGCATGCTGCGGGCGGCTCGGCAGACGTGGCGGACCCGCCACGCACCGGCCGCCGAGGACGCGCCGCCCGCGCAGGCCGCCGACGAGCGCCCGTTCCGCCGTGCCCTCGTCGTCAGCCTCTTCAACCCCAAGGCGATCCTGTTCTTCGTCGCCTTCTTCGTGCAGTTCGTGGACCGGGACTACCCCTACCCGGCCCTCTCGTTCGTCGTCCTCGGCACCTTCGCCCAGGTGGCGAGCTGCCTCTACCTCAGCGCCCTGATATTCGGCGGCACCCGCCTCTCCGCCGCCTTCCGCCGCCGCAAGCGCCTGACGGCGACGGCCACGTCGGCGGCGGGCGCGCTGTTCCTGGGCTTCGCGGTGAAGCTGTCGCTGGCGAGCGCGTGACGCTACGGCGCGGTCAAGGCGCCCACGCGTGAGGCGTACTCCGTCAGGCCCCCGGTCGTCTCGCCGGCCCAGCCCACGTACCCGTCCGGCCGGATCAGGAAGACGCCCGGGCCGTAGGACTCCGGGGCCGACGGGAGGGACCGGACGCCCGGCACCGACGCGCCGAGCAGGGTCCAGTGCGGCCCGCGGAACACGTCGAACAGCCGGGTGCCGGCCACCCGGCCGTCCGGGGCCCGGTCGCCCGCCCGGAGCCCCGCCGGGGCGGTGCGGCGCTCCACGCTGAGCGACGACTCGCGGTAGCCGAGGCCCAGCTGCACCGTCGCCGCTCCGCGCCGCACCTGGCCGCGGTGCACCGCCGTGGACAGGCCGAGCACGCCGGCCGCGGTGGCCCGGCGCTCCTCCTCGTAGGTGTCCAGCAGCGTCTCGGGCGCCCCGCCGCGCAGCACCGCGCCCAGCTTCCACCCGAGGTTGCAGGCGTCCTGGACACTGGTGTTCAGGCCCTGGCCGCCCGCCGGCGAGTGCACGTGGGCCGCGTCGCCGGCGAGGAGGACCCGGCCCACCCGGAACCGGTCCGCGAGCCCGGTGCGCGGCCGGAAGCCGGAGATCCACCGCAGCCCGGTCACGCTGTCGGCGTCCAGATGGGTGAAGGCGGCCACCAGTGACCGGACGCCGTCCAGGGTCTGCTCCGGTGCGGTGCCCTCCGGCAGGCGCGCCTGGAGCTGGAAGTCGTCCGTTCCGGCCAGCGGGCACAGCGCGAGGCCGGTCTCCCCGGCTCCCCGGAACATGTGCCAGTGGTCGCGGTCGAGGCCCTTGACCTGGACGTCCGCCACCAGGAAGGAGGCCGGGTCCACCGTCTCCCCGGTCATCCCCACGCCCAGCGCGCGCCGGACCGTGGAGCGTCCGCCGTCGGCCGCGACCACGTACGCCGCGCGGAGCGCCGTACCGTCCGCCAGGTCCACGGTCACGCCTTCGGTGTCCTGCCGCAGTCCGGTCACCTCGTGGCCGAAGGCGACCCGGCCGCCCAGCGCGGTCAGCCGGGCGTGCAGGATCTCCTGCGTCCGCCACTGCGGGATCATCAACGGCTCGGTGTACGGCGTGCCCTCGTCCGCCGGGACCGGGTCGAACATGGGCGCCGCGCCGAGGGGTTCGCCGTCCCGCCAGACCAGCCGGGGCGGGTAGGGGCCGCCGGCCGCGCGGATTTCGGCGAGGACGCCGAGGTCGTCGAAGACCTCCTGGGTGCGGGGCTGGACCCCCTTGCCGCGGGAGCCGGGGAACAGTCCGTCCGCACGCTCCACGACCAGCGCGTCGACCCCGCGTCGGGCGAGGTCGATACCGAGGGCCAGACCCGTCGGACCCGCCCCCACGATCAGGACATCCATCGCATCTCTCCTTAACGACGTTAAGCGCTGCCGTCCGCGAGCATGTCCTTAACGGCGTTAAGCTGTCAAGCGTGAAGCCGGAGAAACGCGCACCCCTGGACCGTGGACGAGTCGCCGGCACGGCGCTGCGACTGCTGAACGAGGTCGGCCTGGAGGGGCTGACCCTGCGGGCCATCGCACGCGAACTGGACGTGAAGGCGCCCGCGCTGTACTGGCACTTCAAGGACAAGCAGGCGCTGCTGGACGAGATGGCCACCGAGATGTACCGGCGGATGACCGCCGGGGCCGCGCTCGACCCCGCCGACACCTGGCGGGAGCGGCTGCTGAAGACCAACCGGGGACTGCGCGGCGCGCTGCTCGGCTACCGCGACGGCGCCCGGGTCTTCAGCGGCTCGCGCTTCACCGGCACGGAGCACGCCCGCGAGCTGGAGGCGAACCTGCGACTGCTCACGGAGTCCGGCTTCACCCTCGCCCAGGCCGTGCACGCGGGCCGCACGACGCACCTGTACACCCTCGGCTTCGTCACCGAGGAACAGGGGGTACGGCCGGTCCCGGACGAGCGCCGCGAGGGCTACGACATCGGCGAACGCGCCCGGCGGCTGGCCGACCACCCGCTGGCCGCCGAGGCCGGCAAGCTGCTCTTCGCCGACTACGACCAGCAGTTCGAGGAGGGGCTGGCGCTGCTGATCGAGGGGATCGCGGCGCGGTACGGGATCGGCTGAACAGGGACAGCCGCCACCTCGCGTTCACCCGGCGTTCCGACGGACGTCGCCCCCTGGCGTCGAGCGCTTTCTACGGTCGCAGCGACCCACCCCTGAGAGAGCCCAGGTGTCCGTGTGACCAACCGTTCCCCGCGACTGTCGGTGATCATCCCCTGCTTCAATGTAGAGGGCTATATCCCGGAGACCGTCGCCAGCTGCGCCAACAACGCCCGCGATGACTTCGAGTTCCTGTTCGTCGAGGACCGCTCGACCAAGGACCACACGTACGAGGCGTTGCTGGAACTGACGAAGCGGCTGCCGAACAGCACGGTGATCCGGCACGAGCAGAACGGCGGGCTGGCCACCGCGCGCAACACCGGCATCGACGCCGCGGAAGGCCGCTACCTCACCTTCCTCGACGGCGACGACTGGCTCGCCCCCGGCTACCTGGCCGACCTGGTGGAGTGGATCGAACGGCTGGACGTCGACTTCGTGCGCACCGACCACGTCCAGGTGACCGGCGTCAACCGCATGGTCCACCGGGCCCCGGAAGGCCGGCGGCACACCCCGCTCGACCCCCGCACCTCCATCCTCCCGGTGGACGACACGACGATGGTCGACTACCCCTACGCCTGGGCCGGCGTCTACCACCGCCGCCTCCTCGACCGCGGGATGCTGCGCTTCCACGACGGGCTGCGCACCGCCGAGGACCGGCCCTGGATCTGGGAGCTGCACCGCAGGGCCGAGTCCTACGCCGTCGCCAGCCTGCGCGGCGTCTTCTACCGCAGGGGCGTGGCGAGTTCGCTCACTCAGATCGGGGACGTGCGCCAGCTGGACTTCTTCCGCTCCTTCGACCTGGTCCTCGCCGAACTCGCCGACGACCCGGAGGCGCACCGGCTGCGCAAGAAGGCGCTGCGCAACTACTGCGTCGTCATCGCCCACCAGCTCCTCCAACGCGACCGGTTCGAGCGGAACGTCGCCGCCGAGCTGCGCCGCCGGGCCGCCGAGGTGCTGGGCCGGATGACCGAGGAGGAGCTGAACGAGGCCCTCCTCGGCATGGGCGAGCAGCGGGTCGACGTCCTGCGGCGCATACGCGGCGGCATGAGGGGAGTCGCGGCATGAGCGGCACCACCCAGATCTTCTTCTCGGCCACCCAGTACGCGGCCGCCACCGTCACCGCCGCCCTGCGCGCCGGACTCTTCGGCCCCCGCTCCGAGCACCGCCGGATTCTCGTCGTCAGCAACACCGCCGCCGTGCCCGAGGTCGGCACCCCGCTGGACCGGATGGCCGGATTCGAGCAGATACGCCCGGAGTTCGACGAGGTCCGCTCCTGGAACGAGTTCATATCCCCGCACCACCCGGCGGGCTGGTCACCGCGCGCCCAGGACCTGGTGATGTGGGAGAAGGCCGTACGCCTCGCCTGGAACCTCGGTGACGAGCCGGTCGAGATCGCCTGCGAGTCCATCCAGGCCAACCCCTCCCGCGCGGTCGCCGACATCTTCGCCGACAGCCCGATCCACGTGTACGCCGACGGCCTGATGAGCTACGGCCCCACCCGCAACCGCATCCCGCACGGCATGAGCAGCCGCATAGCGCGCGTGCTGCACCCGGACCTGATACCCGGGCTGCGCCCGATGCTCCTGGCCGAGTACGGGGTCCGGCCCGAACCCGTGCCGAACGAGGCCATCGTGGACGTGCTCGCCCGGATCGGGGAGGAGGGCGCCGGAATCCTCGCCGACCGCGTCCCCGCCGAGGGCCGCCCCACCGCCGTACTGCTCGGCCAGTACCTCTCGGCCATCAACCTGATCACCCAGGACGAGGAGGAGGAACTCCACGTCCGCATGGTGCGCGCCGCCGCCCGCGCCGGGCACCGCGCCGTGCTCTTCAAGCCCCACCCCAGCGCACCCGCCGTCTACAACACCTCGCTGGAGGCGGCGGCACGGGAACTCGGAATCCGGCTGACCGTCCTGAGCGAACCCGTGCTCGCCGAGACCGTCTTCGCCCACCTGAAGCCGGAACTGGTCATCGGCTGCTTCTCCACCGCGCTGATGACGGCCGCCGCCTTCTACGGCATCCCGGTCGCCCGGGTCGGCACCGAACTGCTCCTGGAACGCATCACGCCGTACGAGAACAGCAACCGCGTCCCGCTCACCATCATCGACGCCGCCCTGCCCGACGCCGAACGCGACACGATCGGGACCCCGCTGCCGCTGGAGGCGCTGGGCGGGGAACTGGGCCCGCTGGTGCGCACCGTCGGCTACTGCATGCAGTCCCGCAAGCACCCGGGCCTGCGCGAGGAGGCGGCCGCCTGGCTCACCGCCCACCTCGCCGGACACCAGCGGTACTTCAAGAAGCGCCGCCTGACCAGCCTGCGCCTGCCCGGCGGCAGCCCCGTACGGGCCGAGGCACTGCGCCGCCACCCCGCCGTGCGCAAGGCCGTGAGGCAGATCCGCGCACGCCGCCGGTAGGCGGGCGAGGGGCACCGGTACGGGCCCTGGCCGACGGCGCGGACAGCGCCCGCTTCAGCCACGGGCCCACCGGACGCTCCACGAACCGGTGCAGCAGCCAGGCCAGCCCCAGCAGCCCGGCCACCGTCACGCCGAGCGTCGGCCACGGGCCGAGGCCCAGGTCCTGGCGCACCACCCGGATGACGAACCAGCCCAGGTGCTCGTGGATCAGGTAGAAGGGGTACGTCAGCGCCCCCGCCACCGTCAGCCAGCGCCGGTCCGCCCACCGTGCCCAGCCCAGCGCCACCACCGCCACGGCCGCGAAGGCCAGCGTGACGACCGCCTGGATGACGTACGGGTCCCGGTGGAAGTCACCGCCCTGGGCGCCGGGGTGCCACAGGCCCGTCACGCTGTAACGCTGGCCGAGCAGCCAGGACACCGCGACGATCCCCCACAGCAGCGGGTCGCCGCCGTGGCGGTGGACGAGGTACAGCGCGAGCCCGCCGATGAAGAAGGGGGCGTGCTCGGGCATCACCAGCTCGTCGACGAGGGGAGCGTGGGCGACCCGGGCCAGCACGCCGGCCAGGGTCCACAGGCCGCAGAACAGCACCACCCTGCGGTAGGTGACCCCGCGCCGGACCACGCACAGGGCGAACAGCACGTAGAAGCGGGCCTCGACCCACAGCGTCCAGCACACGCCCAGCACCCGGGGCGCGCCCAGCGGCTGTTGCAGCATCGTCAGGTTGACCAGGAACTCGTCCGGCCGCGGCGGTCGCACCACGGCCGGCAGCAGCAGACAGGCGCCGGTGACCAGCAGCAGCGCGGCCCAGTACGCCGGGTACAGCCGGGCGACCCGGGACCGGAAGAACTGGCCGGGGGTCCGGCCCCAGCTGCTCATGCAGATCACGAAGCCGCTGATGACGAAGAAGAACTGCACGCCCAGACAGCCGTAGACGGCGGCCCGGGAGAGCGCGGGGAAGAGCCGGCCGGGGGACTCCTGCCACGCGGCGGCCACCGGGCCGCCGCGCCCGGCGAAGTGGTAGAGGCAGACCATCAGCGCGGCCAGCAGCCGCAGACCGTCCAGCGCCCGCAGCCGGGAGGCGGGCCGGTGCGGCCCGGCGCCGGAGGCGGCGGCAGCGGGGTCCTTCGGGGTGGCGGGCAGGGCGAGGTCGGACGCGTTCATCGCGGGACCCTCCGCGTGGGGGACGGGCGGAGCCCCGCACCGCGCGGGTACGAGGCGCCGGACCTCTACCCGGCAACGCGCGGTCCCTCTCGCCGACCGCACACCTGTCGCCGGGATGACGTAACGCACCCGGCGGTGACGCGGGAACGGAACGCCCCGGCCCCCGGTGTCCGGGGGCCGGGGCTCGGCTCAGCGTCTGGTGCGCGGGGTGAGCGCGCGGGCCCGGCGGGCGAGCCTGCGCACGGTCGCGTTGCGCGGGATGAACGCCAGCTGGGCGGGCACCGCGCCCGGCAGGGCCAGCGCGGTCAGCCGGCGGCGCTTGAAGTACCGCCAGGTGTCGGTGTCCAGGTGCCGGGCGAGGTAGTTCTCGGCGGCACCCCGCAGCCCCGGGTAGATCTTGGGCTGCATGGCGAAGCCCACCGCCCCGAGCAGCGCGGCCAGTTCGTCCACCCGCTCCCGCGAGGGCGGGCGCCAGCCGGACACGGCGGCGGCGTCACCGAGGTCCGGCAGCAGCGCGTCGGCGATCGTGACCGGGACCCGGTTGCTGTTCTGGTAGGGCGTGAGCCGGGCGAGGACGGTGTCCGTGCCGACCCGGGCGACGGGCAGGCCGTAGAAGGTGGCCGCCGTGAACAGCGCGGTGGAGAAGCAGCCGACGACCAGCGCGGGACGCAGCCGCTGGAAGGCCACCTCGGCGAGTACCGGCACGTCCAGCAGGGTCAGTTCGGCGCCGAGCCGGTCCGCCTCCTGCTGGAGCATCCGGGACCAGCGGGCGGGCGCCACCGGGTGCGGCTTGAAGACCAGTCTGCGGTGGCCGAGCGCGACCGCGCCGCGCACCATCCTCAGGTGCAGCTCCTCCTCCTCGGCGGCACCGAGGATGTCCAGCGCGGAGAGGTACTGGCCGAGCAGCAGGGCGGGCCGTGGTTCACCGGCGCCCGGCAACTCGGTCTCGTCCTCGGCGAGTTCGCCCAGCACCTTCAGGAAGGTCTCGGTGGGCACCAGCTCCGGGCGCACCCCGAACTCGGTGAGCAGCAGCGGGGTCAGCCCGGGGACCAGGTCCAGGTGGAGCAGGCGGTCGATGCGCGTGCCGACCAGCGGGTCGATCTTGTCGCGCGTGGGGCCATAGCTTATGAGGCCGTCCGCGTAGACGTCGACGGGGGCGCCGGTGAACAACTGGCACAGCGCGAGCGCCGGGTTGACCTGCACCGACTCCACGGTGAGCCGGACCTGGTCGTCACCGAGTCCCCACAGCAGCCGTACGTACCGCTCCCACATGGGGATGTCGTTGGCGCGCGGGCCCCAGCCGCTGGGGTGCAGGGGCGCGATGGCCTCGTTCCAGGACAGCACCTTGTCGAAGCGGTCGCCGATGCCCGCGAAGCCCGGCATCCGGTCCACGGACGGCGTGGTCTCGGGATTGGCCGCGTTGTTGGTGATCAGCAGCAGCCGGCGATCGGCCGGCCCGAACAGGCCGGCGTCGAGGGCGGCGGCCAGGGTGGCCGCGCCGTACAGCGTCGACGCGCAGAAGATGTGGGTGGTGCGGGGCATCAGACGCTCACCGTCCGGGCGGCCGTGGGCCGGCGCCGCAGCCGCCGCAGCCGGCCCGCGCGCTGCGCGTCCATCGAGTCCATGACCTGCGCCAGCACGTCCTGCGGGAGTCTCTTCAGCGCGGCCGCGCTCAGCGACCGCAATTGTCGGGCCACGGCGGGTTCGAACCTCTCGATCGATCCGAGGTGATGGGCCATGATGGCGCAATACGTGCGCACGGCCTTCGGCAGCAGCTTATCGGCCTCGGGATCGCGCGCCGTTTCCTCGATCACCTGGTCGAACGCGCGAATGAAATCCAATTGCCTGACGTCACCGATCTGGGTGAGTGACGAGGCGACGCCGCGCCGGTAGTACACGCCGAGCAGGCCGAGCGCGGCGAAGGATTCCGCCTCGCGGTGCAGTTTCCAGATCCACGGCCGGTCCTCGGCCGTGCGCAGCCCGTGGGTGAAGTGCAGCAGACCCCGGTCGACCAGGCGGCGGTGGTAGATGCCCGCCCAGGCGTACGCGTAGTCGACGGAGGTGGAGCGGTCGGCGGGCAGGATCGCCTCCCGCGGGTTCAGCACCACACCGCGGCGGCCCTGCGGCACCCGGTGGACGGCACGGGCCCGGCCGGTGCACTGGACGTGGTCGGTGCGGATGAAGTCGCAGCCCAACTCGTCCATGGCGGCGACCAGTTGGGGGTAGTAGCCGGGGGCGAGCCAGTCGTCCCCGTCGAGGAATGTCAGGTACTCCCCGCGGGCCCGGTCGATGCCGGTGTTGCGCGCGGTGGCCAGCCCTCCGTTCTGCTCGTGTCTGACCAGGACCGCGCCGGGCAGTTCGCGTTCCGCGCGCGCGAGGATCTCCGGTGTCTCGTCGCGCGAACAGTCGTCGACGAGCACGAATTCGAAGTCCTCACGCGCGTTCGCACGCAGGCTCTTCAGCGTGTCTGGCGCGTAGTGCTGGACGTTGTAGAAGGGCACGATGACCGAGAGCTTCACCACGCGGACGACGGTAGAGGCAAGCGCGGCCCGCATTCTGGCCGACTGCTTGATTTCCGGTGAACTACGCGTGGCAATGCCGTGAACCACACTGTTTTTTCACCCGATCGCGCGCCGGTTCGCCTTTCGGCGGTGTGCTGTTAACCGTTTGTTGTATTCCGGTTGGGCGGTTCCTCTCCCACGCTTCCTAGCGTCTTCGACGTGCCAGCAAGTACTCCGAAGTCCCTGCGGGTCGCCGTCCTCGCGGACTCCGACACCCGGTGGAAGTGGGGCGCGCTCACCGCGCGCCGGCTCACCCCGCCGGCTGCCGAGGTCCGGCTCGACGGCTACCTCCTGCGCGGACGCGCCACCCCGACCGCCCGCCAGCTGGAGGAGGTCGGCGTCCGCGCCGACTCCCTGCGCGAGGTCACCGGCGTCGAGTTCCTGCGCGAGATGGGCGGGGCGGCGCCCGACGTCCTCGTCCTCGCCCTGGTCGGCGGCGGCGTCCAGGCGATGCTGCACGGGCTGCGCGCCGCCTGGGGCTCCGGGAAGCGGCCCGTGGTCGTCACCGGCTACGTCGGCGTCGTCTACGAGAAGCTCGCCGACGGACTGCTGCTGCGGCACGGCGCGGACCTCGTCCTCGCCAACTCCCGCCACGACGCGGACCGGTTCCGGGCCGTGTACGAGGGCGTGGGCGCCGACGCCGCCGCGGTCACCGAGGTCGCGCTGCCCTTCCTCGGCGGGGCGCCGTACACCGGCGAACACGACCCGTACACCGTGGTGTTCGCCGCCCAGCCGTCCGTGCCGGACAACCGCCGCGACCGCACCTACCTGCTGGACCGCCTCATCGAGCACGCCCGCCGCCACCCCGAGCGGGACGTGCTGCTCAAGCTGCGTTCCAAGCCCGGCGAACACACCACCCACATCGAGGAACTGCCGTACCAGAAGCTGGTCCAGGGCAAGGACCTGCCCGCCAACTTCCGGCTTGTCTACGGCCACATGGGCGAGGTCCTCGACCGCACCGACCTGCTGGTCACGGTCAGCTCCACCGCGGCCCTGGAGGCCCTGCACCGCCGTATCCCCACCGCGGTCCTCACCGACCTCGGGGTGCGCGAGGTGCTCGGCAACCACCACTTCACCGGCTCCGGCTGCCTCGCCTCCTGGGACCAGCTGGACGCCGGGCACCGGCCGGTGCCCGACGAGGAGTGGGTGGCCCGCCAGGGGGTCGCCGCCGACGGCTCGTACGCCACCGCCTTCGACGCGGCCCGCGAACGCATCGCCAAGCTGCTGCAAAGGCCCGGCGGACTGCCGCCCCTCGCCCCCTACTACACCCCCGAGACCGCGCCCGGCTATCTGCCCGGCATCCTCGCCCGCCACCACCTCGGCCCCGACGGCGTCCCGCTGCCCGGCGCGCCCGCCGCCGACAAGTCGCCCGGCCCCGTCCGGCAGATCGTGCGCCGCGCCGCCCGCGGCGCCTACCGGCACGGCGTCCAGCGGGTCGCCCCCGTGATCCGGCGGATGGGCGAGCTGTGACCTCATCGCAAGGAGTAGAGCCCATGTCCCACTCGGAAACGGACCCGGGCGCCTCGGTCCGCCGGGTGCTCGCCGTCATCCCCGCGCGCGGCGGCTCCAAGGGCGTGCCCGCGAAGAACCTCGCCCCCGTCGGCGGTGTCCCGCTGGTGGCCCGCGCGGTGCGCGAGTGCCGGGCCGCCCGGCTGGTGACCGACGTCGTCGTGTCCACCGACGACCAGGCCATCGCCGCCGCCGCCCGGGAGGCCGGCGCCGAGGTCGTGCTGCGGCCCGCCGCGATCGCCGGGGACACCGCCACCTCGGAGGCCGCGGTCCGGCACGCCATGGACACCCACGAGGCACTGCACGGCTCGGCCGTCGACGCGGTCCTGCTCGTGCAGTGCACCAGCCCCTTCCTGCTGAGGGAGGACATCGACGGGGTGGCCGCCGCGGTCGTCGAGCACGGCGCCGACACCGCCGTCACCGTCGCCCCCTTCCACGGCTTCGTCTGGCGCGACGGCGACACCGAGGCCGAGGGCGGGGCGGGCGTCAACCACGACAAGTCCTACCGCCCGCGCCGCCAGGACCGCCCCCAGGACTTCCTGGAGACCGGCGCCGCCTACGCCATGGACGCGGCCGGCTTCCGCGCGCACGGCCACCGCTTCTTCGGCCGCACCGAGCTGGTCCGCACCGACCCCGCCCGGGTGCTGGAGATCGACGACCCGCACGACCTCGCCCGGGCCCGGGCCCTCGCGCCGCTCTTCGACGCGGACCGCCCCGGCGCGCTGCCGACCGCCGCCGACGTGGACGCGGTCGTACTGGACTTCGACGGCACCCAGACCGACGACCGGGTGCTGATCGACTCCGAGGGACGGGAGTTCGTCGCCGTGCACCGCGGCGACGGCCTCGGCGTCGCGGCCCTCCGCAGGAGCGGCCTGAAGCTGCTGATCCTGTCCACGGAACAGAACCCGGTCGTCGCCGCCCGCGCACGCAAGCTGAAGATCCCCGTGCTGCACGGCATCGACCGCAAGGACCTCGCGCTGAAGCAGTGGTGCGAGGAGCAGGGCATCGCGCCGGAGCGCGTGCTCTACGTCGGCAACGACGTCAACGACCTGCCCTGCTTCGCCCTCGTGGGCTGGCCCGTGGCGGTCGCGAGCGCTCACGACGTCGTACGCGGCGCCGCACGCGCGGTCACCACCGTCCCCGGCGGTGACGGCGCGATCCGGGAGATCGCCAGCTGGATCCTCGGCCCCTCTCTCGATTCCCTCCCCAAGTAAGGACACCCCCTGATGAGCACCCACTCCCGTCTGCGCACCTTCGGTACGCGCGAGGTCGGCCCCGGCAAGCCCGTCTACATCTGCGGCGAGATCGGCATCAACCACAACGGTGAGCTGGAGAACGCCTTCAAGCTGATCGACGTGGCCGCCGAGGCCGGCTGCGACGCCGTGAAGTTCCAGAAGCGCACCCCCGAGATCTGCACCCCCCGCGACCAGTGGGACATCGAGCGCGACACCCCCTGGGGCCGGATGACCTACATCGACTACCGCCACCGGGTGGAGTTCGGCGAGGACGAGTACCGGCAGATCGACGCGTACTGCAAGGAGAAGGGGATCGACTGGTTCGCCTCCCCGTGGGACACCGAGGCCGTCGCCTTCCTGGAGAAGTTCGACCTGCCCGCCCACAAGGTGGCGTCCGCCTCCCTGACCGACGACGAGCTGCTGCGCGCCCTGCGCGCCACCGGCCGCACGGTCATCCTCTCCACCGGCATGTCCACCCCGAAGCAGATCCGCCACGCGGTGGAGGTCCTGGGCAGCGACAACATCCTGCTCTGCCACGCCACCTCCACCTACCCGGCCAAGGCCGAGGAGCTGAACCTCCGCGTGATCAACACGCTGGAGAAGGAGTACCCGAACGTCCCGATCGGCTACTCCGGCCACGAGACCGGCCTGCAGACCACCCTCGCCGCGGTCGCGCTCGGGGCGACCTTCGTCGAGCGCCACATCACCCTGGACCGCGCCATGTGGGGCTCCGACCAGGCCGCCTCCGTGGAGCCGCAGGGGCTGCAGCGCCTGGTCCGCGACATCCGCACCATCGAGGCCTCCCTCGGTGACGGCGTCAAGAAGGTCTACGACTCCGAGCTGGGCCCGATGAAGAAGCTGCGCCGGGTCTCCGGTGTGGTCGCGGACGCCGAGATCGCCGCGGCGGCCGGCGAGCCGGTCACGGTGTGAATCCAGGTCACTGACGACGGGACGGTCGTACGCCGATGAGCCCCCGCGCCGGTCAGGCCGGCCACCCCGCCCGCACGCTCGCCTTCGTGGAGAGCCCGGTGCAGCTGCTGAACGTACTGGAATGGGCCCACCTGCACGCCGGCCGGACCCCGGCCGGCGCGCGGGAAGCGGAAGGAAGGGAAGCAGCGGAAGCAGCGGAGGGGCCGGACCGCGCGGCGCCACCGGGCACCCGCGGCGCGGAACGTCCGACGGCGGCCGGCCCGGACGGCACCGACCCGGCCAGGGCGGCTGGGCCGGGCGCTGCGGACGCGGCCACGGCGGCCCGTCCCGGCGGCGCGGATCCGGCCACGGCGGCCTGGTCGGGCGGCACGGCTGGGGCGAGTGGTGCTGCTGGGGTAAGTGGTGCTGCCGGGGCGAGAGGTGCGACTGGTGCTACGGCGGCCCGTCCCGGCGGCACGGACCCGGCCACGGCCGCTCGTCCCGTCGGCATGGATCCGGCTACGGCGGCCTGGCCGCCGGGCGACATCGATCCGGCCACCGCCCTGATGCCGGGGCAGGCCGCCCCCGCCCCGGCCCTGCCCGTACCCGCCGCGCTCGGTGCCGTGCCCGCGCAGTCCCGGCGGGCCGCGGTCCGCCGGGCGCTGGGCCGGCGGACGGCGGGGGACCGGGCGCCGACGGCCGGCGCGGACCTCACCGTCGTCGTGCTGGCCCCGACCGACCCCATGACCCGCGGCCAGCTGCGCCGCATGGCCGACCTGGCCCGCGAGGAGGGGCACCGGGTGCGCTGGGAGGAGGCGCGGGGCGGCACGACCGCGCCCTTCCACACCATCGGCGGACTGGCCGGCGTGCTGCGCCGGGCCGACCGCATCGTCATGGGAGACCCGTTCTCCCGCTACGTACAACTGCTGCTGACGATCACCCGGGCCAAGGACCTGGTCGTGGTCGACGACGGCACCGCGACGATGGAGTTCGTCGCCCAGCTCGCCCGCGGCGAACGCCTGGTCCGCTGGCACCGCAAGGGCGGCCGGCCCGGCGCCCGCGACCTGCTCTTCGCGCCGGTCTCCTCCTCCGCCCGGCGCCGCCTCACCCCGAGCGCCCGGCGGCGCGTCGAGGTGTTCTCCTCCATGCCGGTGTCCGACATCCCGGACGGCGTCACCTTTACCGCCAACGACTTCGCCTGGACCCGCGCCCGCTTCGGCCCACCCGCCGTCACCGCCGGCGCCGACATGGTCGGCACCTCGCTGGTGGAGACCGGGGTGGTGGACGGCGAGCGCTATCTGGAGGCCGTCCGCGCCCTGGCCAAGGCGCACGGCGCCACCCGCTACTTCGCCCACCGCCGCGAGCACCCCGACAAGCTGCGCCGGCTGGCCGCCGAGACGGGTCTGGAGATAGTGCGCCCGGAACTCCCGCTGGAGCTGGTCGCCCGGCGCGGACCGGTCGGCCGGACGATCCTCAGCTTCCCCTCCACGGTCGTCCACACCCTCCCGCTGGCCCTGGCCGGCACGGGAGTGCGCGTGGCGGTGTGCGACATCGACCCGTCCTGGCTCACGGACACCGCCTCCCCGCGCGCCCAGGGCTTCCTGTCCGGGGTGACCGGAACGGCCCGGGACGTGCACCGACTGGCGGCGGTGAGCCCGGCCTGACCGGCGCTACGGGTGTCGGGGCGTCGACGAAGGGGGCGAAGGCCCCGGCCGGGCACGTGAGAATCGTCCTGGCCGGGGTTCTGGAGTCGCGGATGACCCGGCCGCGTTCAGGGTCCGCCGAACCCCGGCGGGCAGGGTGCGAAGCGGGGCGTGGAACAGCGACCCGGGCCCGCCCGGACGGCTCCGTCCGCCGGAGCAGGTCGCGGAGCGGGAGGAAGAGCCGGGGGTTGCCACGCGGGCCGCGCCCGCGCCGCCGTCACCGCTGCAGGTATGAGTACGGATACTCAGGCACCCTGTCATCACATCTCGATAGCCTCCTTCACAACATCTCGGTACCCCTCTTCACGTCATGCACGGGACCCGCATGAGACGGCGGAGGGGCGCCGAAATCGGGGAGACGGGCAAACGGGGAGAACATCACGCATGGCGTGGGACGAGTGGGAGCGACTGAAGGCGGATGCCGCGGCCCGCGGCTCAACGGGGATGCAGCTGAACCACGCCGACCCCGTGGGTGTGGGTTACGACCGTCTGAAGTCGAACAAGAAGGCCTGGGCGACGGCCGGTGAGGGCGTCTCGGGCCTGCAGGACGACATCGGCAAGGCGCTGGCCAAGCTGGACGACGGGCAGTCGGGGCTGGGTGACACGTCCGGCTGCCAGTCGACGGCGGCGCAGCAGGAGCTGTACGACTCCTGGAAGCAGTACGTCGGCAAGGTGAAGGGCCGGTGCGCTGCGTTAGGGGGACTCCTCGAGCGGACGGGCCTCGACCTCGCTGTGACCGACACGGATGTGAAGTCGGAGCTGGACAAGATCAGCGCCGAGTACAAGGACACCGAGGCGGTCGGCGGCCGGGCGAAGGGCAGGTGATCGGAGGTTATGGACCTTGCGACCTTGAAGGCTTTCAAGCCGTCCGAGTACCAGGAGGCGGCGGACGGGTACCGGGCCGTGAGTGAGATGGCCGGCTCGGCCAAGGACACGGTCGACAACAAGGTCTCTGCGGGCATCCGCAACAAGCTCGAGGGCGCGGCGGCGAATGCCGCTCTGGCGGAGCTGGCGGAACTGTCGAAGGACTTCCACTACACCCAGACCGAGTGCGGGCTGGTCAGCACCGCGCTGAACGGTTTCGCCTCCGACATGGCGGCGGCCAAGCGGAAGCTCGAGGCGGCCATGGAGGACGCCAAGGCGGCCGGGTGCACGGTCGGCGCCGACGGCTCGGTCAGCTTCCCGGCAGGCGGCAAGGAGGTCGACGGGAAGGTGCCCGAGGGTGACACCGTGTCGCCCAGTACCAGTGCGACCGATCCGACGTCGGCGGCGATCGAGCGCCAGGCCGTCAACATGCACCCGAACCCGAACTTCGGCAAGGCCGTCGGGTTCGCCAACCGCATCGGTGACGCCTTGCAGGAGGCCGCCGAGGCGGACGCCAAGTGGGCCCCGAAGCTGCGCGCGCTGAAGGCGGACGACGACCTGAAGGTCTCGGACCGGGACTGGGCGGACGTCAAGTCCGACCAGGACGGCGTGAGCGACGCCGGCAAGAAGTACCTCGACTCCCTGCCGCAGCCGCCCAAGGACGGCAGCCCCAGGGACAACGCGTCCTGGTGGAAGGATCTGAGCGAGGAGCAGCGCGCGGCCTGGGTCTCGTTGCGTCCCGACAGCGTCGGCAAGCTCGACGGCCTCCCGTCCGCCGTCCGCGACGAGGCCAACCGGATCGTTCTGGACGAGACCCGGGCGCGCTACCAGTTGGAACTCGACTCCATGCCGAAGCCGCCGGCGAACGAGTGGACCTACATCCACGGCGGGGGCGGCTGGGCGTCGAAGGTGCACACCGACGAGTGGATGGACTGGTACAGAAAGTACGGCGAGCGGTACGACCATCTCAACCAGTCGCTCCACGGCATGCAGGCCATCCAGGGCCGTTTCGACAGGACTGGTGAGCGAGGGCTTCCCGAGGCGTACCTGCTGGGCTTCAGCACCGAGGGCGACGGTCGCGCGATCATTGCCAATGGCAACCCGGACACCGCGGACCACCAAGCCGTCTATGTGCCAGGTACGAAGGCGGATCTGGATGGCATCGAAGGCGATGTCAACCGGATGGTCAACGTCTGGCGCCGCGCCGACAACGAGGCGGACGGAAAGACCGTCTCCACGATCACCTGGCTCGGCTATGACGCACCGGACAAAGTGGTCAACGACGCGCCGTTCGAGCACTACGCCTACGACGGTGCTCCGGCGTTCAACCGTTTCCTGGACGGACTCGAGGCGTCGCATACGGGTGACACGCCGGCGCACCGCACCGTGATCGGCCATTCGTACGGAACGACTCTGATCGGCGCCGCTGCTGAGACGGGGACGCTGAACACCGATGACGTCGTCTTCGCCGGCAGCCCCGGCGTCAAGGTGTCGAACGCCGAGGAGATGGACGTCCCCAAGGGGCATGTGTGGAACGAGGAAGCCAAGGGAGACGTCGTTCCGGACTTCGGCCGCTGGGGCCACGGCGGGGATCGTTTCGTCATCCCGAGCGACCAGGAATTCGGCGCCAACCAGATGACCACGGGCACGGCAGGGCACAGCGGGTACTGGAACGAGGGCTCGGACAGCCTGAAGAATCAGGCGCTGGTCGTGGTTGGCAAGGGCGACAACGTGAAGCTGGAGCCGCCGCCCGACTACTGGGCGCACGTGAAATAGGAGAGACCCCCTGACGTGAAGATCAAACTGACCGCCTTCGCGGTCGCCCTGCCCCTTGCACTCACGACTCTGACCGGATGCGACATGACCGAGAACGAGTCCGACGACGTCACGTCGGCCGGCACCAGCACCTCGAGCGACGCCGCCGACGCGGTGGAGGGCATATCCAGCGGGATCTACGACCTGATCGGTGTCAAGGGCAAGGCGTCCGACAGCCGCTCGGGCGTCGAAGAGTGCGAGGGCAAGGACCGCGACACCTACTTCAAGATCTTCCACCCGTGGAGCTTCTATCCCGCGTCGGCGAGCGATCTCGATGACGCGATGCGGAACCTCAGGGAGAGGCTGCCCGAGCACGGCTGGAAGATCGTCCAGTACGGCCCGGACACCAGCAAGAACAGGAACATCGTCCTGATCGCCGACAACGACGAGCGGAAGGCCGGCGTACACATCGCCCAGATGGCGAAGAACGACCCGCCGAAGTTGAGTGTGGATGTCGTCTCCGGCTGCTACAAGGTCCCCGACGGCCAGAAGGTCGAGCACTTCTAGTCTCGGGGCGGGCAGGATCTCCCAAGGTCCGGCTCGTCGTGGTGCGGTTCCCGGACATCGCGCGCGTGATCCCGCCGAGGCGTGGTATCCGTGGAGGAGGAAAACAAGGGTTTTACCCGCCACAGTCCGACGCCATGCGTCCGCCGGTCAGATTTACGTCCCCTAACGGACTGAACTTTTGTTGTTCCGGGGGTAGTTGATCAGCGGACGTCCTACCCTTCAGAGGGTGAAGCAATTGATGTCCCTAGAGTCCGAGTCCGGCCTTTCGGGGGATGTGCTCCCCGGCGTGCTGAGCGAGTCCCTGCACGCCGAACTCGTCGCCTTCCGGCGCGACTTGCACATGCACCCCGAACTGGGCAACCAGGAGTTCCGTACGACCGCCGCCCTCAAGGAACGGCTGGAGCTGGCCGGGCTCAGGCCCCGGGTGCTCGGCAGCGGGACCGGACTCGTCTGCGACATCGGGCTAGCGGAGGGCGAGCGGCCCGAGGAGCCACTGCTCGCGCTGCGCGCCGACATCGACGCGCTGCCCATCCCGGACACCAAGGACGGCTGCCCGTACCGCTCGACCGTGCCGGACCGGGCGCACGCCTGCGGTCACGACGTGCACACCACCGTCGTCCTCGGCGCCGGGCTGGTCCTCGCCGACCTGCACGCCAAGGGCCTGTTGCCGCGCCCGGTACGACTGGTGTTCCAGCCGGCCGAGGAGGTGCTGCCCGGCGGCGCCCTGTCCTCCATCGCCGACGGCGTGCTGACCGACGTCGGCCGGATCCTCGCGGTGCACTGCGACCCGAGGGTGGAGGCCGGGAAGGTCGGGCTGCGGACCGGGGCGATCACCAGCGCCTGCGACTGCCTGGAGGTCGCACTCGACGGCCCCGGCGGGCACACCGCCCGCCCGCACCTGACCACCGACCTGGTCACCGCCGCCGCCCGGGTCGCCGTCGACGTGCCCGCGCTGATCGCCCGCCGGGTCGACACCCGCGTCGGCCTCGCCCTCACCTGGGGCCGGATCGAGTCCGGGCACGCGCCGAACGTGGTCCCGCAGCACGCGGAGCTGTCCGGGACCGTGCGCTGTCTGGACCTGGAGACCTGGCGGCAGGCCCCCGACATCGTGCACGCGGCCATCGACGAGGTCGCCACCCTGCACCGGGCCAAGTCCGAGATCACCTACGTGCGCGGGGTGCCGCCGGTCGTCAACGACCGGCAGTCCACCGAGCTGCTGCACCGGGCCATGGTCGCCCGGCGCGGCACCAAGGCGGTGGAGACCACCCAGCAGAGCCTCGGCGGCGAGGACTTCTCCTGGTACCTGGAGCACGTGCCGGGCGCGCTGGCCCGGCTCGGCGTGCGGCGGCCCGGCGAGCACCGGGTCCGCGACCTGCACCAGGGCGACTTCGACGCCGACGAGCACGCGATCACGGTGGGTGTGGAGATGTTCACCGCCGCCGCCTTCCTGGACGCGGCCACGGCGGAGAGGTGACGGACGGCCCCTGTCGGACGGCCCCTGTCGGACGGCCCCTGAGGGACGGCCCCTGAGGGACGGCCCCTGAGGGACGGCCACTGAGGGACGGCCCCTTGAGGGACGGCCCTGTCGGGCGGCCCCGACGGACAGGCCGTACGGGGGCCGGCGGGGCGGCCCCCGGGGCCGTTCCCCCCTCCGGCGCAACACGGACACGAGCCAATCGCGCACGGCCGGCGACACGGCCCGTATACGACCCGGAGACCGAGTTCAGACGGTGTTTGCCTCGAATCGATAACGGCTTCGCGAGAGGGTTTTTTGCGACATCTACGCGCGTTACGATGCCGCGAAGCCGACGCCGAAGGGGCGACTCGGCCGGAGCACTGACATGGTGCTCCCATCAAGCGCCGACATGGCGCTCAGGTCAGGTGAAGGAGCCTTCCCGTGCGCCGGGTAGCCAAGCTTTCTGCTGCGTGTATCGCGTCCGCAGCTCTCGCCGTGACTGCCACCGCCTGTGGCAGCACCTCCTCCGAGAAGGAGTCCTCGTCCTCCGGCAGCGGCAAGGGGGTCAAGGTCGGCCTCGCCTTCGACGTCGGCGGCCGTGGCGACCGCTCCTTCAACGACTCCGCCGCGCGCGGCGCCGACAAGGCGAAGGCCGAGTTCGGCGGCGAGATCAAGGAGCTGACCGCCAAGACCTCGGACACCGAGGCCGACCGCGAGCAGCGCCTGTCGGACCTCGCGGAGGCCGGCTACAACCCGATCGTCGGCATCGGCTACGCCTACGCCGCCTCCATGACCAAGGTCGCCGCGAGGTACCCGAAGACCAGCTTCGGCATCGTCGACTCGGTGGTGGACGGCAAGAACGTCAACAGCATCACCTTCACCGAGGAGCAGGGCTCCTACCTGGCCGGTGTCGCCGCCGCGCTGAAGAGCAAGTCGAAGCACGTCGGCTTCATCGGCGGTGTCGACGTCCCGCTGATCAAGAAGTTCGAGGCGGGCTACCTCCAGGGCGTCAAGGACACCGACCCGAAGATCAAGGTCGACACCCAGTACCTGTCGCACGGCTCGGACACCTCCGGCTTCGCCAGCCCCGACAAGGGCAAGGAGGCCGCGCAGGGCATGCTGGACAACGGCGCCGACGTCGTCTACACGGCGGCCGGCTCCTCCGGCAACGGCGCCATCGAGGCCGTCGCGGGCAAGAAGGGCGCCTGGGCGATAGGCGTGGACTCGGACCAGTACAACGTCCCGGGTCTGGCCAAGTACAAGAACTCGATCCTGACCTCGATGGTCAAGAACGTCGACCTCGGCGTGTACGACTTCGTCAAGTCGATCCACGACGGCAAGCCGCTGAGCGGCACCCACACCTACGCGCTCGCCCAGGACGGCGTGAAGCTGTCCCCGAGCGGCGGCTTCATCGACGACATCCAGGCCAAGCTGGACGCGGCGAAGAAGAAGATCGTCGACGGCTCCATCAAGGTCAAGTCCACCCCGTGACCTGACGGGTCCGCTCGGACCCCGGCTCGGCGCGGGGGCCTCCCCAGCCCCCCGCCGGGCCATAACAATGTGTCAACTCTACGCGTGTAGCGCGGAGTTGCCGCGCTAGCGTCGCCGACGCCTGCCCCCTCCCCGCAGCCTCTTTCCCCGAGGAGAGTGCGCCATCAACGCGTCCAGCCCGCCCGCTGCCGTCGAACTGCGCGGCATCACCAAGCGTTTCCCCGGCGTCGTCGCCAACCGCGACATCGACATCACCGTACGCTCGGGCACCGTCCACGCCCTGTGCGGCGAGAACGGCGCCGGCAAGTCCACCCTGATGAAGATCCTCTACGGCATGCAGCAGCCGGACGAGGGCACCATCACGGTCAACGGCGAGCAGGTCGTCCTGCACAACCCCGGCGACGCCATCGCCCGCGGCATCGGCATGGTGCACCAGCACTTCATGCTCGCCGACAACCTCACCGTGCTGGAGAACGTCGTCCTCGGCGCGGAGAAGCTGCACGGCATCGGGGGCCGGGCCCGCGCCCGGATCAAGGAGATCTCGGACGCGTACAGCCTGAACGTCCGGCCCGACGTCCTCGTGGAGGAGCTGGGCGTCGCCGACCGCCAGCGCGTGGAGATCCTCAAGGTCCTCTACCGCGGCGCCCGCACCCTCATCCTCGACGAGCCGACCGCCGTGCTCGTGCCGCAGGAGGTCGACGCGCTCTTCGACAACCTGCGCGAGCTGAAGGCCGAGGGCCTCACCGTCATCTTCATCTCCCACAAGCTGGGCGAGGTGCTGTCGGTCGCCGACGAGATCACCGTCATCCGGCGCGGCACCACCGTCGGCACCGCCGACCCGCGCACCACCACCCCCAAGCAGCTGGCCGAGCTGATGGTCGGCAGCGAGCTGCCCAGCCCGGACACCGAGGAGTCCACCGTCACGGACGTCCCGATGCTGGAGCTGTCGGGCCTGCACCTGACGCAGACCGGCCTCGACGGCATCGAGCGGGTCATCCTCGACGAGATCTCCTTCACCATCCACAAGGGCGAGGTCCTCGGCATCGCCGGCGTGGAGGGCAACGGCCAGTCCGAGCTGGTCGAGGCGATCATGGGCATGCGGCAGCCCGACGCCGGCGTCATCACGCTCGACGGCACCGACATCTCGCACGCCGTCACCCGCGACCGCCGCCTGGCCGGCATCGGCTACATCCCCGAGGACCGGCACCGCCACGGCCTGCTGCTGGAAGCGCCGTTGTGGGAGAACCGCATCCTCGGCCACGTCAGCGAGAAGCCCAACTCGCGCGGCGCGCTGCTCGACATCAAGGCGGCCCGCGCCGACACCGAGCGGATCGTGACGTCGTACGACGTCCGCACCCCCGGCATCGACGTGACCGCGGCCTCGCTGTCCGGCGGCAACCAGCAGAAGCTGATCGTCGGCCGCGAGATGAGCCACAACCCCAAGCTGCTGATCGCCGCCCACCCCACCCGTGGTGTGGACGTCGGCGCCCAGGCGGCCATCTGGGACTACATCCGCGAGGCCCGCCGCGAGGGCCTGGCCGTACTGCTGATCTCCGCCGACCTGGACGAGCTGATCGGCCTGTCCGACACCCTGCGGGTGATGTACCGGGGCCGTCTGGTCGCCGACGCCGACCCCGCCACCATCACCCCCGAAGAGCTGGGCTCCGCCATGACGGGTGCGGCCACCGGCCACCTGGAGCACACAGAGGACGACGAGCGATGAACAAGCTGACCTCACGCATCGACAAGGAGCGGCTGGCCCTGGGCATCGCCGCGCCGCTGCTGGCGGTCGTCGCCGCGCTCGTCGTCACCGCCCTGGTGATCCTCGCGACCGGCAAGAACCCCGGCGCCGCGTTCAGCGACATGATGAGCTACGGCTTCGCCAGCGACAGCCAGGTCTACATCCTGAACAAGGCCACCACGTATTACCTCGCCGGTATCGCGGTCGCCGTCGGCTTCCGGATGAACCTGTTCAACATCGGTGTGGACGGCCAGTACCGGCTCGCCGCGTTCATCGCCGCCGTCCTCGGTGGCGCGCTGGCCGTGCCCGGCTGGATCGCCATCCCCCTGATCATGATCTGCGCCATGGCGACCGGCGCCCTGTGGGCGGCCATCGCCGGTGTGCTGAAGGTGACCCGGGGCGTCAGCGAGGTCATCGCGACCATCATGCTGAACTCCATCGCCACCGCCGTCATCGGCTATCTGCTCCAGCCCGAGCGGCTCGGCGAACTCCAGCAGGGCGGCACCCTGGTCTCCACCGAGCCGCTGCCGTCGTCGTCGTTCTTCTTCAGCGTCGACACCGGCCCGGCCGGTGTGCTGGACGGCTTCATCGTCGTCGCCGTGATCGTCGGCCTCGCCTACTGGTTCGTGCTCGGCCGCACCCGGTTCGGCTTCGACCTGCGCACCGTCGGCCAGTCCGAGAGCGCCGCCGCCGCGAGCGGCGTGTCGGTGAAGCGGATGGTCGCCACCAGCATGATCATCTCCGGTGCGGTGGCCGGCCTGATCGGCATGCCCACGCTGCTGAACGAGAGCCACCAGTACGACAACAGCTTCCCCACCGGGATCGGCTTCACCGGCATCGCCATCGCGCTGCTCGGCCGCAACAACCCGATCGGCATCGCGCTCGGCGCCCTGCTCTGGGGCTTTTTGGAGCGCACCACCAACCACCTGGAGTTCCAGGGCTACGACAAGGAGATCCTCGGCGTGATCCAGGGCGTCATCGTCCTGTGCGTCGTGATCGCCTACGAGGTCGTCCGGCGCTACGGCCTCAAGCGCCAGCAGCAGCGGGTCGGCGCGGAACTCGCCGCCCAGGCCGCCGCCCCGACGAAGAAGCAGGAGGTGGCGTGATGACTGCCACGATGACCGACACGCCGCCGCCCGCGGCGCCCAAGGCACCCGGCGCGCCCCAGCGCTCGGGTCGCTCCCTCGGCCAGGTCCTCATGATCGTCGCCGGCGCCCTGCTGCTCCTCGCGGCCGTCCGGATGATCACCGACTCCAACCAGCTGGACTCCTCCGGCCAGGTCGCCGCCGCGCTCGGCCTCGCCGTGCCGATCGGCCTCGCCGGACTCGCCGGCCTGTGGTCCGAGCGGGCCGGCGTGGTCAACATCGGCCTCGAAGGCATGATGATCCTCGGCACCTTCGGCGCCGGCTGGGTCGGCTGGCAGTCCAGCCCCTGGCTCGGCCTGCTGTGCGGCATCGGCTTCGGCGTCCTCGGCGGCCTGGTGCACGCCGTCGCCACCATCACCTTCGGCGTCGACCACATCGTCTCCGGCGTCGCCGTCAACCTGCTCGCGCTCGGCGCCACCCAGTACCTCGCCAAGCTGTTCTTCGCCGACGGCGGTGCCGCGGAGGCGGGCGGCAACCCCAAGCAGTCCCCGCCCGCGGACTCGCTGCCCGACATCACCGTCCCCGGCCTGTCCGACGGCCTCGCCTCCATCGAGAAGCACCACTGGTTCCTGGTCTCCGACCTCGCCGGCATCGTCGGCGGCCTGGTCACCAACCTGTCCGTGATCACGATCGTGGCCGTGCTGCTGTTCGTCGGCAGCTGGTGGCTGCTGTGGCGCACCCCGTTCGGGCTGCGGCTGCGCTCCTGCGGTGAGAACCCGGTCGCCGCGGAGTCCCTCGGCGTCAACGTCTACCAGTACAAGTACGCGGCCGTCGCCGTCTCCGGCGGTCTGGCCGGCCTCGGCGGCGCGTTCCTCGCGCTGGTCACCTCGCACACCTACCTGGAGGGCCAGACCGCGGGCCGCGGCTACATCGGTCTCGCCGCCATGATCTTCGGCAACTGGCGGCCCGGCGGGCTGGCCATGGGCGCGGGCCTGTTCGGCTACTCCGACGCCCTCCAGTTGCGCAACGGCGGCGTCACCGTGCACGCGCTGCTGCTGCTCCTGGTCGTCCTGCTGGTGCTGCTGGCCGGCTGGAAGCTGTACAAGAAGGCCGTGGTCCAGGGCGTGGTCAGCGCCGTCATGGCCGCGCTGGTACTGGTCTGGTACCTGCTCACCGACGAGGTCCCGAGCGACTTCGTGGGCGCCACCCCGTACGTCGTCACCCTGCTGGTGCTCTCGCTGTCCGCGCAACGGCTGCGGATGCCCAAGGCGGACGGCATGCGCTACCGGAAGGGCCAGGGCAAGTGACCCGGGACGACGCCGCCTTCGACTGGGAGCCGCTGCGCGCCCGGGCGCGGGAGGCCATGTCCCACGCCTACGCCCCCTACTCGGGCTACCCGGTGGGGGTCGCGGCCCTGGTCGACGACGGCCGCACGGTCACCGGCTGCAACGTGGAGAACGCCTCCTACGGCCTCGGCCTGTGCGCCGAGTGCGGCCTGGTCTCCGAGCTCCAGCGCACCGGCGGCGGCCGGCTGACGCACTTCACCTGCGTCGACCGCACCGGCGCCCTGCTGGTCCCGTGCGGGCGCTGCCGCCAGCTGCTGTACGAGTTCGGCGGCCCGGACCTGCTGCTGGACACCCCCGCGGGCGTCCTGACGCTCGCCGAGATGCTGCCGCAGGCCTTCGGCCCGGACCACCTCACCCAGTAACGCCGTACGGCCCCCCTGCTCCGTCCGCAGGGGGGCCGCACACTTCGCACCTCCCGGAAGGAAGCCCCAGCCATGGCCATGGACGCCATCTCCGTCATCCGTACCAAGCGGGACCGCGGCGAGCTGACCGACCAGCAGATCGACTGGGTCATCGACGCGTACACCCGCGGCGAGGTCGCCGACGAGCAGATGTCCGCGCTCGCCATGGCGATCCTGCTGAACGGCATGAACCGCCGTGAGATCGCTCGCTGGACCGCGGCCATGATCGCCTCCGGCGAGCGCATGGACTTCTCCTCGCTGTCCCGCCCGACGGCCGACAAGCACTCCACGGGCGGCGTCGGCGACAAGATCACCCTGCCGCTGGCCCCGCTCGTCGCGGCCTGCGGGGCGGCCGTCCCCCAGCTCTCCGGCCGGGGCCTCGGCCACACCGGCGGCACCCTGGACAAGCTGGAGTCGATCCCCGGCTGGCGCGCCCTGCTGTCCAACGAGGAGATGCTGAACGTCCTGGACACCACCGGCGCGGTGATCTGCGCGGCGGGCGACGGCCTGGCCCCCGCCGACAAGAAGCTCTATGCGCTGCGGGACGTGACCGGCACGGTCGAGGCCATCCCGCTGATCGCCTCGTCGATCATGTCCAAGAAGATCGCCGAGGGCACCGGCTCGCTGGTGCTGGACGTCAAGGTGGGCTCCGGCGCCTTCATGAAGACCATCGAGGACGCCCGCGAACTGGCGTCCACGATGGTCGGCCTCGGCACCGACCACGGGGTGAAGACGGTCGCGCTGCTCACGGACATGTCCACCCCGCTGGGCCTGACGGCGGGCAACGCGCTGGAGGTCCGCGAGTCCGTGGAGGTCCTGGCGGGCGGCGGCCCGGCGGACGTCGTGGAACTGACGCTCGCGCTGGCCCGGGAGATGCTGGACGCCGCCGGGCTGAAGGACGCCGACCCGGCGAAGGCGCTGGCCGACGGCTCGGCGATGGACGTCTGGCGCCGGATGATCGCGGCCCAGGGCGGCGACCCGGACGCGCCGCTGCCCACGTCGAAGGAACAGCACGTGGTGAAGGCCCCCGCCACCGGTGTCCTGACCCGCCTCGACGCCTACGACATCGGCATCGCCGCCTGGCGCCTGGGCGCCGGCCGCGCCCGCAAGGAGGACCCGGTGCAGGCGGCGGCGGGCGTCGAGCTCCACGCCAAGCCGGGCGACCGGGTGACCGAGGGCCAGCCCCTCCTCACCCTCCACACCGACACCCCCGAACGCTTCGAGTACGCCCTCCAGGCGGTCACGGACGCCTACGACATCGCGACCCCGGACACCGCCTTCCAGCCCACCCCGGTGGTCCTGGAACGCATCGCCTGACCTGCGGTTTCCCCATTCGGGTGAACGGGACCGGTGGACCCGCACCGGTCCCGTTCGGCATGCTGGGATCGGTGACGCACCGATAGGAGACGGCCATGAGCGCACTCACCGTCAGCCACGACGCCGAGCAGAGCTGGGACGACCTCGTCCGGTTCTGGGAGGAGACGGAATGGCCTGAGGGCAGCAAGGTGGAGATCATCGAGGGGATCGTCACCGTGTCACCTGCTCCCGCGTTTCGTCACAACCTGATCGCGGCTCGCATCCAGCGTCGCCTTTATTCTGTGATTCCAGAGGACTGGGAGATCTTCCAGACCGAGGTCATCGCCGTCCCGTCGCGGCTGGGCATGTTCATTCCGGACCTATTGGTGGTGCCGGTGGAGGCACGCCAGGACTCGGATTCCCACACCCCCGCCGCCCTCGCCGAACTCGTCGTAGAGGTCACCTCCAAGTCCACCGCCCGCCACGACCGCGTCAGCAAGCCGGCCGCCTACGCCACCGCGGGCATCCCGCTCTACCTCCTCGTCGACCGCTGGGCCCCCGGAGGCCCCACCGCCACCCTGTACGGCGAGCCGAAGGGCGAGGTCTACCGGGTGCTGTCCGCCGTGAAGTTCGGCGATCCGATCAAGCTGCCGGAGCCGTTCGGGATCGTCATCGACACCGGTGAGTGGCCGGTGGACTGAGGTCCTTCAAGCCGGGCGGCGATGAGTTCCGGCCGCCCGGGCGGTCTACCCGCACGTGGATGCCAAGACGCCCGTCGCCGTGCTCGTGCTGACCGGTCCCGTTCGTCCCGGCGAGGTGGCGGGGTGGTGTGCCCGCGTGCGGGAAGCGCTCGCGGGCGTGACGGGCGGGGTGGTCGTGTGTGATGTGGGCGGGCTCGGGCCGCCGGGGCTGGCGGCCGTCGATCTGCTCGCCCGGCTGGAGCTGACCGCCCGCCGGGCCGGCGGGCGGATACGGCTGCGGGACGCCTCTCCCGCGCTAGTCGCCCTGCTGGGCCTCGTCGGCCTCCGCTTCCAGACGGAGGGGCAGGTCGAAGAGCGGGAACCACCGCTGGGTGTCGAGGAAGCAGTGGAAACCGGTGATCCGGCCGGCTGAGATCTCCAGCACCTGCACCGCCCACGGCGTGAACCCGCCGTTCTCCGGGTCCGGCTTGTAGTGCGCGAACGCCGGCAGGCCGTTGGCCTGGACCGGCACCAGCCGGGACCCGGCGCAGGAGGCCCCGATGGTGGTCATGAAGCCGGTGATGTCGGCCGTGCCGCGCAGCCACAGGTCGAACGGCGGCATCGTCATGATGGCGTCCTCGTGCAGCAGCGCCGTCAGCGCCGTCATGTCGTAGCCCTCGAACGCCTTGACGTACCGCTCCAGCAGCTTGCGCTGCTCCTCGTCCAGCGGATCGGACACCGCCCCCTCGGGCCCCGCGTCCGACCGCTCCGCGAGCGTGGCCCGGGCCCGCTGCAACGCGCTGTTCACCGAGGCCACCGAGGTCTCCAGCAGCTCGGCCACCTCGCTCGCCCTCCACGCGAGCACCTCGCGCAGGATCAGCACCGCCCGCTGCTTGGGCGGCAGTTGCTGGAGCGCCGCCATGAAGGCGAGCCGCACCGACTCCTTGGCGACCGCCGCCTCCGCCGGGTCCGCCACGGCAGGCAGCACCCGCGCGTCCGGCATCGGCTCCAGCCAGACGTGGTCCGGGCGCGGGTTGAGCGCCGCCCGCGCGAGCGGGGTGGCCTCGGACAGGTCCATCGGCCGGGCCCGCTTGTTGCCCGCGGACAGCATGTCCAGGCACACGTTCGTCGCGATCCGGTACAGCCACGACCTGAGCGAGGAACGGCCCTCGAACTTCTCGTGGTTCCGCCAGGCCCGGACCAGGGTGTCCTGCACCGCGTCCTCGGCCTCGAAGGAGGAGCCGAGCATCCGGTAGCAGTACCCGGTCAGCTCGGTCCGGTGCTTCTCCAGTGCGACTTCGAGGTCCGCCGTCGCCGTTCCGTTGCCCATCGTCCACCCACCCCTGTGGCCGTTCCCGTGGCGCACCGTCGCGCCCCAGCACATCGGAAGCTACCGCAGCCCACTGACAATGACGGCCGGAGTCGGAAAATGCCCGGTGCGCGGGGGTCGCCCCGCGCACCCGGGCGGCGCACGCCGACTCGGTGGGCGTGCGCCGCGTGCACCCTGCGGCCCGGCGGGTGCAGGGGGTTCCGCAAGGGCTTCCGCAAGGGCGCTTCGCCCCCTGTGCGGACGCCTCAGTGCGCCGTGGCCCGTACCGAAGTCCGCGCGGGGTTCCCCACCGACCGCCGTGCCGCCACCGAACCGAGCACGGTGATCGCCACCACGCCCAGCACCGCCAGCAGGCCGACGCCGACCGTGCCCGCCCAGCCGCCCGTGCGGAAGGCCAGCGCGCCGACCGTGCTGCCCACGCTGGAGCCGATGTAGTACGCCGACTGGTACAGCGCCGACGCCTGGGCGCGGCCGTGCGTGGCCGTCTTGCCGACCGCCGAGGAGGCCACCGCGTGCCCGGCGAAGAAGCCCGCCGTGATCAGCACCAGGCCCAGCAGGACCAGCGGCAGCGACGCGGCCAGCGACAGCAGCAGCCCCGCCGCTGTCGTACCGCCCGCCAGGTACAGCGCGCCCCGGCGGCCGAACCGGCCCACCAGCCGGCCCGCGGCCGAGGCCGACACCGTGCCCACCAGGTACACCAGGAAGATCGAGCCCACGATGCCCTGCGGCAGCCCGAACGGCGCCGCCGTCAACCGGTAGCCGATCACCGTGTAGACCCCGCCGAACACCGTCATGAACAGCGCGCCGATCGCGTACAGCCGGCGCAGCAGCGGGTCGGCGAGGTGGCCGCGGACCGTGCCGAGCAGGACCCGGGGCCGCAGCGAGCCGGGCGTGAAGTGGCGCGGGGCGGGCAGCAGCAGCCGGAACGCCACCGCGCACGCGACCGCGAGGGCGCCGATGACGCCGACCGAGACCCGCCAGCCCCACTCCTGCGCGACCCAGCCGGTGATCACCCGCCCGCTCATGCCGCCGACGCTGTTGCCCGCCACGAACAGCCCGATGGCGGTGACCAGCGCCTTCGGCCGGACCTCCTCGGCCAGGTAGGCCGTGGCCGAGGCCGGCAGACCGGCCAGCGCCGCGCCCTGCACACCCCGCAGCACCACCAGCGCGCCGATCGACGGCGCGAAAGGCACCAGCAGACCGACGGTGACGGCGACGGCCAGCGAGGCCGTCATCACCGTACGGCGGCCGAACCGCTCCGACAGGGCGCTCATCGGCAGCACGAACAGGGCCAGTCCGCCGGTCGCCGCCGCCACCGTCCAGCTCGCCTCGCTCGCCGCGACCCCGAACTCCCCGGAGATCAGCGGCAGCAGAGCCTGGGTGGAGTACAGCAGGGCGAAGGTCGCGACCCCGGCGAGGAAGAGGGCGAGGCTCATCCGGCGGTAGCCGGGGCCGCCCGGGGTCATACGGGAGTCGGAGCCGGTGACGTCGGAGCCGGAGGAGTCGGGGACGGGAACGGACGGTACGGCGCCCACGCTGGTGGACGCCCCGGTACTGGCGGGAGACATGCCTCGACGGTAAGGACGGCACAGCTCATGCGTCCAATGCATGGAACGGCCATAATCGTTCCCATGGCGCATCAGCGAAGCTCACAGGCTCGGCTGTCACCGTTCAGTGACACAGAAGACATGGCGCTGTCGCTCGCGCCCCGCCTCGCCTACTTCGCCGGGGTGGCCCGCACGGAGCACGTCACCCGGGCCGCGCAGGAGCTGAACGTCCCCCAGTCCACCCTCTCGCGCGCGATGGCCCGCCTGGAACGGGACCTGGGCGTCGAGCTGTTCGCCCGGCACGGCCGCACGGTCTCCCTGACCACCGCCGGGCGCACCTTCCTCGCCTCCGTCGAGCGGGCCCTCGCCGAGGTCGAACGGGCCGCCGAGGAGGTCCGCGCGGACGCCGACCCGGCCACCGGCAAGGTCGCCTTCGGCTTCCTGCACACCATGGGCGCGGAGACCGTGCCCGGCCTGCTGCACGCCTTCCGCGCCGACCACCCGCGCGTCCGCTTCAGCCTGGTCCAGAACTACGGCGAGGCGATGCTGGAGCGGCTGCGCGCCGGCGAGCTGGACCTCTGCCTCACCTCGCCGGTGCCCGACGCCCCCGACCTGGTCGCCCGCCGCCTGGACGAGCAGAAGCTGCGCCTGGTCGTCCCCGCGGACCACCGGCTGGCCGCCCGCCGCCGCATCCGCCTGGCCGAGGCGGCCGAGGAAACCTTCGTCACCCTGGAGCCCGGCTACGGCCTGCGCCGCATCACGGACGACCTGTGCCGCCGGGCGGGCTTCCGGCCGCGGGTCGCGTTCGAGGGCGAGGAGGCCGAAACCCTGCGGGGCCTGGTCGCGGCCGGTCTCGGCGTGGCGCTGCTGCCCCCGCCGACGGTCCCCCGCCCCGGCGTGGTCGAACTGACGGTGACGGCCCCGCGAGCGGTCCGGGAGATCGGCGTGGCGTGGCTGGCCGGCCGCCCGGACACCCCGCCGGTGGCGGCGTTCAAGAAGTTCCTGCTGTCGAGACGGGGCAACCTCCTGCCCTGAGGGGCTCCAGCCCGCGTGCGGGGACCGACCGTGACGGGAGTCCGGCCGCCTAGACACCGGCGGGGCTCCAACCCGCGTGCGGGGACCGAAGCCTCGACCTGCCGTGCACCCACCCGCAGCTGATGCAGCTTTCCGCGCGCGGCGACCGCAGGGGAAACCCGGTGGTCGCCGCGCGCCGGCCGTCGGTACCGTCGGCCCCGGCCGGCCGTACGACCGGTCGCCGTGACGAGGAGCGATTCCCATGACCAGCCCGCGAGCGACGACGACCCTGTGGCGCCCCACCGGCCCCAGGGAACTGGAACTGGTGCGCGAGCTGGACTGGCGTGCCTGGCCGCCCCGGCTTCCCGAGCAGCCGATCTTCTACCCGGTGCTCAACGAGGAGTACGCCGTGAAGATCGCGCGCGACTGGAACGTCAAGCACGACGGCGCCGGCTTCGTCACCCGCTTCGACGTCGACTCCGGCTTCCTGCGCAGGTACCCGGTCCGGCAGGCCGGCGGACGCACGATCCTGGAACTGTGGGTGCCGGCCGAGGAGCTGGACGAGTTCAACGCGCATATCGTCGGCCGGATCCGGCTGGTGCACGAGTTCCGCTGAGCCCCGGCGCCACCGTCGCAACGACCGCCCGCTACCGCCGCAACGACCGCCCGAACCCCGCCGCCAGCGGCATCCGCAGGCCGATCGGCGGGGGAGCCGCCAGGGCGTCCTCCACCGGGCGGGAGACGGGGTGGCCGAACAGGGCACCCAGAACGAAGTCGCAGGTGAGGGCGAGGACTTCGGAGCGGTGGCCGTGCAGTGCGTGGCCGTCGGAGTGGACCTCGAAGCGGCACACCTCGCGGTTCGCCTTCTTCGCCCGCGCCGCGTAGCGGAAGGACAGCTCCGGGTCGGTGCGCTCGTCGTTCGTGCCGTGGGCGATCAGGACCCGGCGGCCCATCAGTTGCTTCACCGGTTCGGCGGGAGCGGCCACGTCGTCCTCCGGGAGCCAGGGGGCCAGCGCCACCACGGAGTTGACGGCCTCGTGACCACCGGAGCGCAGTGCCGCCCGGCCGCCCATGTCGACGCCGACCAGGCACACGGGGACATCGCCGTAGCGGCGTACGACCTCTTCGGCGGCCCACTCGGCGTCCGCTGCCAGGTGCGCCTCGCCGCCGTTCCAGCCGCGGTAGCGGTAGCGGACGCGGTGCACCGCCAATCCCTCGGCGCGGCCCGCGCGGGCGAGGGCGCGGCCCAGGGAGCGGATCAGGGAGAGGGGCCGCACGGGGGACGGCGGACGGGTGGAGACCTCCTGGCCGTCGGGGAGCAGCAGCACCGCTCCGCACACCGGTGCCGGCGCCGGGCCGACCGCCTTCCCCAGCCTGGCCGTTCGCACCGGCGTCGCTTGCTGTCCCATGACAGAACAGTGTCAGAAGGGGCGGTATACGAAACCCGTACGGCGGGTCACCGTTGCGTATCGACGGAAAAGCGCCGGTCGGCGTTCCGCACGGTTTCCGTCAATGCGATGAAATCGGCGTTCATTCCTTTCGATGAAAGACTCGCGATGATCAACGGTGTCGTCACACCGGGATATGCCGAACTGAAATCCGAATGGCTGGTCCGGCAGACCGCGTCTACCAGCGGTTCCTGCCCCTCGGGGGACTGACCTCCGTAGGTCGGACGGTGTGGAACGCGGGCGCACCTTTCCGTGGTGTCCGTATTTCGGTGTTTGCGGTGGATGGTGTGCGGTGTTTACGGTCGTGGACCGCTCAGATCGTTCGTGATCCCCGTCTCCGCACGCAAGGACGCATGCACCATGAAGCAGTCTGCTGCCAAGACCCTCGGTGTCGCCGCCCTGGGCGCCGCCGTCGCCGCCGTCGGCGCGGGCGCGGCCAACGCGGCCCCGGCCGCCCCGGACGCCGCCCACACCCTGGACACCGTCACGAAGCTGCTGCCGCCCGAGCAGGTGGTGGACGCGCTGCCCGACAGCGGAGCGGTGAAGACGCTCAAGCCCCTGGCCAAGCGCGGTGCCGCCGCGGCGGTGCCGGCCGCCCGCAAGGGGCTGGTCGCCGCGCAGCCCGTCGCCGACCGCGCCGTGGCCGAGAGCCCGACCAAGCCGGTCGCCGGCCTGCTCGGCGGACTGCCGGTCAAGGGCCTGCCCACGAAGGGCACCCCGGTCAACGGGCTCCCGCTCGGCTGATCCCGGCCGCCGCGGGACACGCGGGGCGCTCCGGCAGGTCCGGACGCGCCCCCGTGGTGTGCTCGGGCCCCCACCGCTCACCGGGCGGGTCCGCGCGTCACCAGGCGGTGCGGGCCTTGTCCTCGGACGGCAGCAGCAGCCACAGCGCTATGTACAGCAGGAACTGCGGGCCCGGCAGCAGGCAGGACACCAGGAAGATCACCCGCATCGTCGTGGCCGACGTGCCGAAGCGCCGGGCCAGTCCGGCGCAGACTCCGCCGATCACGCGGCCTTGGGTGGGGCGGGAAAGGGCGGCCATGTCGGCTCCTCCGTGGGTCGTCGGCTCGCTCCCGAGCCGGTGGCGGGGCCCTGGGCGAGCCCCCTCAACTGCCATCCACGGTAGGCGGACGAAGGCGACGAAGCAT
Organism: Streptomyces rubradiris; assembly: GCF_016860525.1. Taxonomy (NCBI): domain Bacteria; kingdom Bacillati; phylum Actinomycetota; class Actinomycetes; order Kitasatosporales; family Streptomycetaceae; genus Streptomyces; species Streptomyces rubradiris. Next base: position 3,170,310 of record NZ_BNEA01000015.1, on the reverse strand, counting down.
CACTCTAAGGGGCGATCCCGACCCTGGGAATCGTCGGGGTACGGCCCTGAGACAGCTCCTCCGTGATGCTGACGGCCGGGCCGGCCGCGGCCGCCGGTTCCCGCTCCGCCCGCCGGCGCAGCCAGGAGCGGCCCGCCGGTACGACGGCCAGGTGGGCCAGCACGACCCCCGCCGTGTTCAGCAGCAGCGAGTCGACGTCCACCACCCGGCCCGGCACCCCGGTCTGCAACAGGGCGATGCCCAGGGAGATCAGCGCGCCGGCCGCGGCCGTCCTGAGCAGCGAGGCGAGCGGGGAGACGGTGAGCCTGCCGTGCGCCGCCGGCAGCAGCACGCCCAGCGGGGCGAGCAGCCCGAGCCCCTCGCCGAGCGGCCGGGCGGCCCCGGGCCAGCCCAGCGCCAGATCGGCCCGGATGCCGGCCAGCGGGCGCAGATTCGGGGGCGTCACCCAGGGGACGTCCAGGGGGCGCAGCATCAGCCAGGCGACGAGGGCTAGGTGCGTGGCGAGGAGGACACCCCCCGTCACACGGATGCGGATCGCGGCGTTGCCGCCGATGGAGCCTTGACGCTGCACGCCCCCCTAGACGCGGCCATGGGGCGGAACGGTTCCGGGTGGAAACGTTACGCCTCCGCCGCGACGACGTTCCGGCACGCCACACGCCACACGCCACACGCCACACGCCACACGCCACACGCCACACGCCACACGCCACACGCCACACGCCACGGCACGCCGACGGCCGCCGACATGCCCACACCGTCGGACACCCGTAGGGAAACACCCGTAGGGGTCGCCGGGCGGACCGCCCGCCTGCTACCCCGTGACCTCGCTGGACGGTGGCTGGGTGCCGGCCGGGCGCTCGCGGACCTCGTCCGTGCACTCGTACCGCCGTAGCGGGCCCGCGTCCGGGCCGCCCAGGATGACCGAGCCGTCGCCCTCGGTGGCCGCCGAGTCGGACAGCGTGCACACCAGCTGGGCCAGGGCGTAGGCGGTCAGGCGCGAGGGCGCCGTGCTGAGCCGGAGCGCGTCCTCGGGGTCCTTCGGGCCGGGCCCGCGCACGCCGAGTCCGCCCGGCACGTACGTCGTATAGCCCGCGGAGCGCTCCGCGGCCGACGGGGACGCGGCGAGCTGGTCCAGCAGCCCCTGTGCCACGATCACCCGGCGCTTGGCGTCCGGGGTGCCCTCCGGGACCGGCACCGTGCGGTCCACCGCGACCAGGGACGCCCCGCACAGCAGGAAGACCTGCACCGGCACTCCGTGCGAGGACTGCGTCGCACGGTCCGGTCCGGTCAGCGAGCACGGCACCCGGGACGGCGCCGCACCGAAGTCGGTCGGCACCTCCGTGGCCCGGATGCCGCAGCCGGTGAGCAGCGCGGCGAGGAGGGGCAGCGCCACCAGGCGTCGTATCGTCATGCCCGCTCCTTCCCCGCGCCGTCCCGCTCGGCCTTCGCGTCCTTGCCGCCCGTGCCGCCCGTGCCTTCCTTGCCGTTTCCGCCGCCTTCGCCGTCCTCGCCCTCCTGCTCGGTCAGCAGTGAGGCGTCCCGGGGCAGCCGGAGCGTGAACACCGCGCCGCCCTCGGCACAGTTGGCGGCGGTGATCTCGCCGCCGTGGATGTGGGCGTTCTCCAGGGCGATGGACAGGCCGAGCCCGCTGCCCTCGGAGCGCGGCCGGGAGGCGCTCGCCTTGTAGAAGCGGTCGAAGACGTGCGGCAGGACCTCCTGAGGGATGCCCGGCCCGTGGTCGCGGACCCGGATCTCCACCGAGTCCTCCGCCTCCCGCACCGACACCCGCACCGGCGACCCGCCGTGCTTGAGCGCGTTGCCGATCAGGTTGGCGAGGATCACGTCCAGCCGGCGCGGGTCCAGCCGGGCGTGGATGCCGCGCTCGGCGTCCAGCTCGACCGCGTCCAGCCAGGCCCGGGCGTCGATGCAGGCGGTGATCTGGTCGGCGACGTCGACGTCGTCCAGGACCAGCCGGGCGGTGCCCGCGTCGAAGCGGGTGACCTCCATCAGGTTCTCGACCAGGTCGTTCAGCCGCCGCGTCTCGCTGACCACCAGCCGGACCGCGGGCTCGATCATCGGGTCCATGCTGCCGGTCTCCGCCTCCAGCTCCTCCTCCAGCACCTCCGTGACGGCGGTGATGGCGGTGAGCGGGGTGCGCAGCTCGTGCGACATGTCGGCGACGAACCGGCGGGACGCCTCGTCCCGCGCGGCCATCTCCGCGACCCGTTTCTCCAGCGCCTCGGCCGCGTTGTTGAACGTCCGCGACAGATCGGCGAGTTCGTCGGTGCCGGAGACCCGCAGCCGGGTGTCCAGCCTGCCCTCGCCGAGCCGCCGCGCGGCCACCCCGAGCCGGTGCACCGGCTTCAGCACGGTCGTGGCGGCGGCCTGCGCGAGCAGCGCGGCGCCGATCAGCGCGAGCCCGGTGGCGATGCCCAGCGACCAGGCCAGCGAGTTGAGGTCCTTGGCCTCCGGCTCCAGCGACTTCGCCATGTAGCCGGTCGGGCCGCCGCCGATGACGCGCGTCCCGGCGACCAGGAACGGCGTGCCGTGGTCCACGACCCGCTGCCAGTACAGGTGGTACGGCTCCTTGTTCTGGTCGGTCACCCGCTGCCGCTCGGTCACCGCCGCGCGCAGCGACGACGGCACGTCCTCCAGCGCGAAGCCGTTGATGCCGCCCGAATTGCCGTACACCGTCTTGCCGTCGGCGTCCGTGGCGACCAGCAGCACGCTGAAGCGCTGGCTGCTGGCCGCCATCTGCCCCGCCGCGCGCTGGAGTTGGTCCTGGCTGGGGTGCTCGGGCAGCGCGCCCGCGCGGTTCTGCATCTCCTGCCGGAAGTCGCGCAGCACCGCGTCCTGGGCGCGGGTGAGCACCGCCTCCCGGTTCAGCCAGTAGGCGATGCCCGACGCCGACACCGCGGCGGTGAGCGCGACCAGCGCGAACACCACCACCAAGCGCAGCCGCAGACTGGTGAACCGCAGCCGCGACAGACTCTTGCCACGCCCCGCGGCCCAGCCGCGCAGCCTTCCTCGGGTACCAGTCACTGAGGGGCGTCCAGGCGGTAGCCGACACCACGGACGGTACGGATCAGCGTCGGGGACGACGGGACGTCCTCGACCTTGGCGCGCAGCCGCTGCACACACGCGTCGACCAGGCGCGAGTCGCCCAGGTAGTCGTGCTCCCACACCAGCCGCAGCAACTGCTGCCGGGACAGTGCCTGACCGGGCCGCCGGCTCAGCTCCAGCAGCAGCCGCAGCTCGGTCGGGGTCAGCTGGAGGTCCTCGCCGTTCTTCGTGACCGTCATTGCCGAACGGTCGATGACGAGGTTGCCGAAGGTCGCCGAGTCGCTGGACTCACGCTCGCCGCGCCGCAGCACGGCCCGGATCCGGGCGTCCAGCACCCGGCCCTGCACCGGCTTGACGACGTAGTCGTCGGCCCCCGACTCCAGCCCGACCACGACGTCGATGTCGTCGCTGCGCGCGGTCAGCAGGATGATCGGGAGCTGGTCGGTGCGCCGGATGCGGCGGCAGACCTCGAACCCGTCGATGCCGGGCAGCATCACGTCCAGCACGATCAGGTCCGGCCGCTGCTCGCGCAGCAGCTTCAGACCGTCCTCGCCGCTGGCAGCGGTGGCCACCCGGTGTCCCTGGCGCGTCAGGGAGAGCTCCAGGGCCGTGCGGATGGCGTCGTCGTCCTCGATCAGCAACAGGGAAGGCACGGCCTCATTCTGGCCCATGGACGGGGTGTCGTACGACCGGCCCGTACCCCTCCTCGCGCACCGCCACGCACCGTGCGCGACGGGTGACCGGCCCGGCCGGAGCACCGCCGGACCCCTGTGACAGGTCTGTGACAGTCGGCGGACACGGCCATGAAGTCGCTTCGGCAGGCTTTTCGTCACGGGCCGGACGGGGAGCCGAGCCGGTCCGGCAAGACCGATTCACCGGAAGTCCACGACGGGGAGCGCGAGATGAACACGCTGCACAGCATCAGCACCAGCGCAGTGGTCACGCGTCTGCACGACGTGCACCGGGGGTCAGAGAAGTCCGGTGCCGTGAGCGGGCGGGGGTGCGCTCGCGGCACCGGGCGTCAGCACCCGGCCTACATGTCGGTGGTTGACGCGCACACGGGGGAAACGCACGGGGGAACCGCGTACCGGGAGGTCCCGGGGGAGCGCCGTTCGCTGTCGGAGGCGGAGTTCACCGCCTACGTCCAGGAGCGCCGCGCCTCCCTGTACGCCACCGCCTACCACCTGACCGGCGACCGTCACGAGGCCGAGGACCTGCTGCAGAGCGCGCTGTTCTCGACGTACCGGGCGTGGGACCGGATCAGCGACAAGGCCGCGGTCGGCGGATACCTGCGCCGCACCATGACGAACCTGCACATCAGTGCCTGGCGGCGGCGCAAGCTCAACGAGTACCCGACCGAGGAACTGCCGGAGACGCCCGGCGAGACGGACGCGATGCGCGGCACCGAGCTGCGCGCGGTCCTGTGGCAGGCGCTGGCCCGGCTGCCCGAACTCCAGCGCACCATGCTGGTCCTGCGCTACTACGAGGGCCGCACGGACCCGGAGATCGCCGACATCCTCGGCATCAGCGTCGGCACGGTGAAGTCCAGCATCTGGCGCTCGCTGCGCCGCCTGCGCGACGACGAGGTCCTCAGCTTCGGCCGGGACGAGGAGACTGCCTTCGGCGAACTGGTCGCCTGAAGGCAGGGCCACCCGGGGAGTGGCCCGAGGGGGGAAACACGGGGGACACCGGGGGACCACTGGGGGTGGTGGGCCCACGGGAGAACACGGGGGAACACGGGGAGAAACAGGAACGGGACTGGCGGACCGGGGGGACCGGCCAGTCCCGTTTCGCATGCCCGCCGCCCGGCGGCCGCCGTGTCCGGTACGACGCTCAGGCCGGCGTCCGCTGCCGCACCTGACGGCCCGCCGCCGCTGCCGCCAGCCGGCCCAGCGCCTCGTCCCGGTCGCAGCGGTGCGCGCCGAGGGACACCTGGCGGGCGATGATCGACCGCTCCGCGCGCATCAGCCGCCAGCCGCGGCGCAGCAGGAACGGCACCGACTTGCGGCCCTCCTTCAGATCGCGCAGGAAGCGCCGCCGGAAGGTGGTGAAGGCGCCGCGCGACAGGCACAGCGCGTCCGCCAGCACCCCCAGCTCACGGCAGCGCCCGACGATCTCCGCGGCGAAGATGCCCTCCGCGATGAACAGCGGGGTACGGCCGATGCGCAGCGTCTCCTCGCCGGTACGGGCGCTCAGCGCGATGTCGTACACCGGCACCGGCGTCGACCCCGTGGCGCACAACCGGGCGATGGCCTCGACCGCGACGTCCGCGTCCCAGGACCGCGGGTGGTCCCAGTCGATGTCCGAACTCCCCTCCACCAGCGGCAGAGTCGGGTCGTCGCCCTCCTTGTAGAAGTCGTCCAGGCGCAGCACGGGAAGCCCGGAGCGGGCGGCGACGAGGGATTTGCCCGAGCCCGAGGGGCCGCACAGCAGCACGACACGGGCGGGAGACGGGGGATGAATGCTCACGGAACACCAGTTTGACGCATGCCGGCCCGCCTGCCGACCCCGCGGGTCGGCTTTTGAGCGTGAGCCCCGCCTCAACTACCCTTCGTGCCGACACGATTACCCAGTGCAGCAGAAGGTGGCACAACGATGGCACGACACGCCTCTCCCCAGCACTCCGCCGCGCAGCGCGCCCTGGTCGTCCTCGCCGCCGCCGGCGCGGCCCTGGGCGCGGGGGCGGCCACGGCGTCCGCCGAGACGGTCTCCGGCGCGGGAGTGACCTACCGCCCGGTCGACACCGGCAGCATCGACCCCGAGGCCGGCCTGCGCGCCCTGACGGGCATCGTCGGCTACGTCACCGGCCCGGTCGCCGGCCTCAAGCCCAACCCGCTGGCGGGTACGGGCGTCGACCCGCTGGACAACGGCGTCGGCACCCAGGTGGCCGACTTCCAGCCGGTCGGCACGCAGATGCTGACCCGCCCGCTGGCCCAGGCCCGGTCGCTGGGGAGCGTCCCCGTGCTGGGCCAGTTCCTGGGAGCCCTGGGTCACTGAAAGCGCCCCCGAAGGGGCGCGGGGAACCGCGCGACAAGCCACGAACGACCCGCACTCGACAGCCGGTCGCGGTTCCCCGCCGGGACCCCGTCAGTAGGAAGACCCTCCGGCACCCAGCGACCCCGTCGGGTGCCACACCGTCTTCGTCTCCAGGAACGCCGTCATCCGGTCGATGCCGGGCGTCTCGAAGTAGTCCACAGGCTGTGGACGCAGCACCCGCTTGAGGTTGTCGGCCGCCGCCATCTCCAGCTCCTTCGCCAGCGCCTCGTCCGCCCCCGCGAGATCGATCGCGTTGACGTCCTGGTGCGCGGCCAGGGGCGCCGCGAGCTCCGCCGTACGGCCGGACAGGACGTTGACGACACCGCCCGGGACGTCGGACGTGGCGAGCACCTCGCCCAGGGACAGGGCCGGCAGGGGGGCCTTCTCGGAGGCGATCACGACCGCCGTGTTGCCGGTGGCGATCACCGGGGCCACGACCGACACCAGACCGAGGAAGGACGACTCCTGCGGGGCCACGACGGCGACCACACCGGTCGGCTCCGGGGAGGAGAGGTTGAAGTACGGGCCCGCGACCGGGTTGGCGCCGCCGGTCACCTGGGCGATCTTGTCGGTCCAGCCCGCGTACCAGACCCAGCGGTCGACCGTCGCGTCCACGACGGCCGCCGCCTTCGACTTCGACAGGCCCTCCGCGTCGGCCACCTCGCGCGTGAACTGCTCGCGCCGGCCCTCCAGCATCTCCGCGACGCGGTAGAGGACCTGGCCGCGGTTGTAGGCGGTCGTGCCGGACCAGCCGCCGAACGCCTTGCGCGCGGCGACCACCGCGTCCCGGGCGTCCTTGCGGGACGAGAGGGGGGCGTTGGCCAGCCAGTTGTCCTTCGAGTCCGTCACCTCGTACACCCGGCCGCTCTCGGAACGCGGGAACTTCCCGCCGACGTACAGCTTGTAGGTCTTGAAGACACTCAAACGGTCAGACATCGAGGTACGCCTCCAGGCCGTGGCGGCCGCCCTCGCGGCCGAAGCCCGACTCCTTGTAACCGCCGAACGGCGAGGTCGGGTCGAACTTGTTGAACGTGTTGGACCAGACGACACCGGCGCGCAGCTTGTTCGCGACGGCCAGGATGCGCGAGCCCTTCTCGGACCAGATGCCGGCCGACAGGCCGTACTGGGTGTTGTTGGCCTTGGCGACGGCCTCGTCGGGCGTACGGAAGGTGAGGACCGACAGCACCGGGCCGAAGATCTCCTCCCGGGCGATGGTGTGCGCCTGGGTGACGTTCGTGAACAGCGTCGGGGCGAACCAGTAGCCGGAGGCGGGCAGTTCGCAGGCCGGGGACCAGCGCTCCGCGCCCTCCGCCTCGCCCCGCTCGGCCAGCGCGGTGATCCGGGCCAGCTGCTCGGCGGAGTTGATCGCGCCGATGTCGGTGTTCTTGTCCAGCGGGTCGCCGAGGCGGAGCGTGGACAGCCGGCGCTTGAGGGCGTCCAGCAGCTCCTCCTGGACCGACTCCTGCACCAGCAGGCGGGAGCCCGCGCAGCAGACCTGGCCCTGGTTGAAGAAGATGCCGTTCACGATGCCCTCGACGGCCTGGTCCAGCGGCGCGTCGTCGAAGACGATGTTGGCGCCCTTGCCGCCCAGTTCGAGCGTCAGCTTCTTCGCCGTACCGGCGACCGTGCGGGCGATCTCCTTGCCGACGGCCGTGGAACCGGTGAACGCCACCTTGTTCACGTCCGGGTGGGCGACCAGCGCGGCGCCTGTCCGGCCGTCACCGGTCACGATGTTGACCACACCCTTGGGCAGGCCGGCCTGGCGGCAGATGTCCGCGAAGAACAGGGCCGACAGCGGGGTGGTCTCGGCCGGCTTCAGGACGACCGTGTTGCCGGTCGCCAGTGCCGGGGCGATCTTCCACGCCAGCATGAGCAGGGGGAAGTTCCAGGGGATGACCTGGCCCGCGACGCCCAGCGGCCGCGGGTTCGCGCCGAAACCGGCGTGGTCGAGCTTGTCCGCCCAGCCCGCGTAGTAGAAGAAGTGCGCGGCGACCAGCGGGAGGTCCGCGTCGCGGGTCTCCTTGATCGGCTTGCCGTTGTCCAGCGTCTCCAGGACGGCCAGCTCGCGGCTGCGCTCCTGGATGATCCGGGCGATGCGGAACAGGTACTTGGCGCGCTCGGAGCCGGGCAGCGCCGACCACTTCTCGAACGCCTTGCGGGCGGCCTTGACCGCCCGGTCGACGTCTTCCGCGGTGGCCTGGGTGTACTCGGCGAGTACTTCCTCGGTGGCCGGAGAGACCGTCTTGTTGAGCTCCCCACCCGAGCTCTCGACGAACTCCCCATCGATGAACAGGCCGTACGACGGGGCGATGTCGACGATCGCGCGCGATTCGGGCGCGGGAGCGTACTCGAATGCCATGGTTCAGTCCACCGTTACGTAGTCGGGGCCGGAGTAGCGGCCCGTGGCCAGCTTCTGGCGCTGCATCAGCAGGTCGTTGAGGAGCGAGGAGGCACCGAAGCGGAACCAGTGGTTGTCCAGCCAGTCCGCGCCCGCGGTCTCGTTGACCAGCACCAGGAACTTGATCGCGTCCTTGCTGGTGCGGATGCCGCCGGCCGGCTTCACACCGACCTGGACACCGGTCTGCGCCCGGAAATCGCGCACCGCCTCCAGCATCAGCAGGGTGTTCGCGGGGGTCGCGTTGACGGCCACCTTGCCGGTGGAGGTCTTGATGAAGTCGGCGCCGGCCAGCATGCCGAGCCAGGAGGCGCGGCGGATGTTGTCGTACGTCGACAGCTCGCCGGTCTCGAAGATGACCTTCAGCCGGGCGCTCGTCCCGCAGGCCTCCTTCACGGCGACGATCTCGTCGTACACCTTCAGGTACCGGCCGGCCAGGAAGGCGCCCCGGTCGATGACCATGTCGATCTCGTCGGCGCCGGCGGCGACGGCCTCACGGACGTCGGCCAGCTTCACGTCGAGCGCGGCCCGGCCGGCCGGGAAGGCGGTGGCCACCGAGGCGACCTTCACACCGGAGCCGGCGACGGCCTCCTTGGCGACGGCCACCATGTCGGGGTACACGCAGACCGCGGCCGTCGTCGGGGTCGTACGGTCCGTGGGGTCGGGGTGGACCGCCTTGGCGCCGAGCGCCCGGACCTTGCCCGGGGTGTCCGCGCCTTCCAGCGTCGTCAGGTCGACCATCGAGATGGCGAGGTCGATGGCGTACGCCTTCGCGGTGGTCTTGATGGAGCGGGTGCCGAGGGACGCGGCGCGCGCCTCCAGGCCGACCGCGTCGACGCCGGGCAGCCCGTGCAGGAAGCGGCGCAGCGTGCTGTCGGACGCGGCGACGTCCGAGAGAACGTGGGCTGAGGATGCGGTAGTGGGCATGGTCACCAGACGAGCATATCTACGCGCGTAGCGGATGGGAAGCCCCGGGACGGCGGACACGGGGCGGGGCCTGCCACAGGGAGACGGAGGCGGCTGCCGCACGGGGGACGGCGGCGTTCGCCGCACGGGCGACCCGGGCGCCGGACGAGCCGCGCGGGGTGCGCAGGCGGAGGATTCCGGGCGGACCGGGTGCCGTCGGCGGGGGCGCCGGGTAAGGCCGGGGCGTGCTGTGAGCGGGCTCGGTGGTGTCCGGGCGAGGCCGGGGTGCCGTAGGCGGAGGCGGAGGGAATCCGGGCGGGGCTGGGGAGTGCCGTGGGTGTGGGGCAGAATTCGGCCCATGACCACCCCGGACCACCCGTCACCCGCGTCACAGCCTCCGGTGCCCGCAGGCAAGGACCGGATCTACCGCTCACCCCTGGGGCTCGCGGGGGGCGTGCTGCTGCTCCTGGTCGTGCTCTGGCTGGGCTTCGACGCGCTGTTCAAGGGCCATGGCCGCACCCCGTGGCTGGCGCTGGCCGGCCTGATCCTGGTCGTGCCGCTCATCCTCGCCTTCACGCTCCGCCCGGCGGTCTTCGCCAACGAGGAACGGCTGCGCGTACGCAACCCGTTCCGGGTGATCACCCTGCCCTGGGGGGAGGTCGCCGGTCTGCGCTCCGGCTACACCAACGAAGTCCTCACCAAGTCCGGCACCAAGTACCAGCTGTGGGCGATCCCGGTCTCGCTGCGCGCCCGCAAGAAGGCGGCCCGCCGGCAGCAGCGGGCGGCGGCGGACGCGGCCCGCGGCGGGACGCCGGGCGGCCGGGGCGGCGGGCTCGGGCCGGCCGGCCCGGGCTTCGGAGGGTTCTCCCTGCGCGGCCCGGACACGGGGCCGACCCGCGCCGAGACCGACAAGGTGATGGACGACCTGCGCGACCTCCTGGAACAGCACGGCGCTGCCGAATCCGCGCAAGGGGAGGCCGGCGTGCGGTGGGCTTACGAGGTGATGGCGCCGGCGGTCGCGGGAGCGGTGCTGCTGGCGATCCTGCTGGCGACCGGCTGAGCGGGACCGGACCTTCGGGTCCGCCGGGACGCAGCTGAGGGTGCCCGTGCCAGGAGGCGCGGGCACCCTCAGGCGCGTGGTGGCTCAGATGCCGGCGGCCGCCGACAGGTCGCGCTTGACCGCGGCCAGCAGCTCGTTCGCGCGGGCGCGGGCGGCCGGCAGGCCCTCCGGTGCGGAGACCGGGACGACGACCTCCAGGTAGCACTTCAGCTTCGGCTCGGTGCCGCTGGGGCGGACGACGACCCGGGCGCCGTCCAGGGTGTAGCGCAGGCCGTCGGTGGGCGGCAGGCTCTCGGAGCCGCGGGCCAGGTCCTCGGCCCGCACGACGGGCAGGCCGGCCAGCTCGGCCGGCGGCCGCTCGCGCAGCCGGCGCATCGCGTCCGCGATCAGCGACAGGTCCTTCACCCGCACCGACAGCTGGTCGGTGGCGTGCAGGCCGTGCTCCACGGCGAGGTCGTCGAGCAGGTCGAGGAGGGTGCGGCCCTCCTCCTTCAGCACCGACGCCAGCTCGGTGATCAGCAGCGCGGCGGTGATGCCGTCCTTGTCGCGCACGCCCTCGGGGTCCACGCAGTAGCCGAGGGCCTCCTCGTAGCCGTAGCGCAGGCCGTCCACGCGGGCGATCCACTTGAAGCCGGTCAGGGTCTCCTCGTAGGGCAGCCCCGCCTTGCCGGCGATCCGGCCGAGCAGCGAGGAGGAGACGATCGACTCGGCGAAGGTGCCGGTCGCGCCGCGGCGGACCAGGTGGGCGGCGAGCAGGGCGCCGACCTCGTCGCCGCGCAGCATCCGCCAGTCGGCGCCGTCCTTGACGGCCACCGCGCAGCGGTCGGCGTCCGGGTCGTTGGCGATGACCAGGTCCGGTCCGGTGGCCCGGGCCCGGGCGAACGCCAGGTCCATCGCGCCCGGCTCCTCCGGGTTCGGGAAGGCGACCGTCGGGAAGTCCGGGTCCGGCTCGGCCTGCTCGGCGACCAGCACCGGCTCGGGGAACCCGGCCCGGGCGAAGGCGGCCAGCAGCACGTCCTTGCCGACGCCGTGCATGGCCGTGTAGACCGTGCGGGCGGTGCGCGGGGAGTCCGCCGAGAGAACGGCGTCGGTACGGGCCAGATAGGCGTCCAGGACCGAGTCGTCCAGGACCTCCCAGCCGGCGTCCGGGCGCGGTACGTCGTGCAGGGAGGCGATGGCGTCGATCTCGGCGGCGATCTCCGCGTCCGCGGGCGGCACGATCTGGGAGCCGTCGCCCAGGTAGACCTTGTAGCCGTTGTCCCGGGGCGGGTTGTGGCTGGCGGTGACCTCCACGCCGGCCACCGCGCCGAGGTGGCGGATCGCGAAGGCCAGCACGGGGGTGGGCAGCGGGCGGGGGAGCACGGCCGCGCGCAGGCCGGCGCCGGTCATCACGGCGGCGGTGTCCCGGGCGAAGTCGGCCGACTTGTGCCGGGCGTCGTAGCCGATGACCACCAGGCCGTCGCCCTGCCCCTGCTTCCTCAGGTACGCGGCGAGGCCGGCGGCGGCGCGGATGACGACGCTGCGGTTCATGCGCATGGGGCCGGCGCCGAGTTCGCCGCGCAGGCCCGCCGTGCCGAACTGGAGCGTGCCGGCGAAGCGGTCCGCCAGCTCCGCCGTGTCGCCGGCGTCGATCAGCCCGGCCAGTTCGTCGCGGGTCTCCTGGTCGGGATCCTCGGCGAGCCAGGCCTTGGCCCGGGCGATGAGATCGTCGTGCACCTTGGGATCAACCTCTCCTAGTCGTCGCTCGGGGCTTCGCCCCCGGACCCCGTCCGCCCGCCCGTCCGGAACCGTCGGACGAGCGGGCGGACGGGGGTCCCGTCACCGGCGCCGCGGCGCCCGCGTCCGCTTACAGCTTGCCCAGCACCTGCGCCAGCAGCTGGCCCATCCGGGCCGCCGAGTCGCGGCCGGCCTGGAGGACCTCCTCGTGGTTGAGGGGCTCGCCGGTCATGCCCGCGGCCAGGTTGGTCACCAGGGAGATGCCCAGCACCTCGGCGCCCGCCTCGCGCGCGGCGATGGCCTCCAGGACGGTGGACATACCGACCAGGTCCGCGCCGATGACGCGGGCCATGCGGATCTCGGCCGGGGTCTCGTAGTGCGGGCCGGGGAACTGGGCGTAGACGCCCTCCTCCAGCGTGGGGTCGATCTCCTTGCACAGGGCGCGCAGGCGCGGCGAGTACAGGTCCGTCAGGTCGACGAAGTTCGCGCCGACGATCGGGGACGTCGCCGTGAGGTTGATGTGGTCGCTGATCAGCACCGGCTGGCCGGGGCGCATGCCCTCGCGCAGACCGCCGCAGCCGTTGGTGAGCACCACGGTCTTGCAGCCGGCCGCGACCGCGGTGCGCACGCCGTGCGCGACCGCCGCGACGCCACGGCCCTCGTAGTAGTGGGTGCGGCCCAGGAAGACCAGGGCGCGCTTGTCACCGAAGGAGTACGAGCGGACCTTGCCGCCGTGCCCCTCGACGGCCGGCGGCGGGAAGCCGGGCAGCTCGGTGACCTGGAACTCGGCGTCGGGGGCGCCCAGCGCGTCGACGGCCGGAGCCCAGCCGGAGCCCATCACGAGGGCGACGTCGTGGGTCTCGGCGCCGGTGAGGGCGCGCAGGCGCGCGGCGGCGGCGTCGGCGGCGGCGTAGGGGTCGCCCTGGATGTCGTCCGGAAGAAGAGATGCGTTCACGCCGATGAGGGTAACCGCTCTTCGCCTACGCGCGTAGATGACAGAGCACACGGGTTTGTGTCCGTTGCCTTGTCGTTTTCCACAAAGGGCGGACGAAACCGGAGGTAAGGGGCGGGGTGCCGGTCTCAGCAGGGGCGCTTGCGGAGTTCCATCACATAGTCGTGCGGGGCGCCCGCCGACTCCGCCGCGTCGGCGATCTCGCCCAGATAGCGCGCCGACGGCAGCCCGCCCTCGTAGCCGTTGAGGACGTAGGCCCAGGCCGGCTCCTCGCCGTCCAAGGTGTGCGCGCGCACCCGGACCCGGCGGTACAGGTCCAGCCCCACCCCTTCCCACCGGTCGAGCGACTCCTCGTCCATCGGCGCGATGTCGTACAGGCCGACGAACACCTGGGCCAGCGGGTCCTCGACGATCGTCGCCAGCGCGCCCTCCCAGCCGAGCTGCTCGCCGCCGAAGGTCAGCCGCCAGCCGTTGAGCCAGCCGGTGGCGCGCAGCGGGGAGTGCGGGGCGCGGCGGGACATCAGACGCGCGTCGAGATTGCCGGCGTAGGCGGCATAGAGCGACATGGGGAGAGGGTACGGCAGACGTCCCGCGCGCCCCGCCCGTCACAGGAGCGACCCGGCGGCGCCCCCGGGCAGTGGCACCTTGAAGCGTGCGGGACAATGGAGTACGTGACTCGGATCGTGATCATCGGTGGCGGACCCGGCGGATACGAGGCGGCCCTGGTGGCCGCCCAGCTCGGCGCGGAGGTGACCGTCGTCGACTGCGACGGTCTGGGCGGAGCGTCGGTGCTGACCGACTGCGTGCCGTCGAAGACCCTTATCGCTACGGCCGAGGTGATGACCACCTTCGACTCCTCCTACGAGGAGCTGGGGATCATCGTGGCCGACGACACCCCGCCGCTGGAGCGGTCGGCCCGGGTGGTCGGGGTGGACCTCGGCAAGGTCAACCGCCGGGTCAAGCGCCTGGCGCTCGCCCAGTCCCACGACATCACCGCGTCCGTCACGCGCGCCGGCGCCCGCGTCATGCGCGGGCGCGGCCGGCTGGAGGGCATGCAGGCCCTGGACGGGTCCCGCAAGGTCGTCGTCACCGCCGCCGACGGCACCGAGGAGACCCTCACCGCCGACGCCGTCCTCATCGCCACCGGCGGCCACCCCCGCGAGCTGCCCGACGCCCGCCCCGACGGCGAGCGCATCCTGAACTGGACCCAGGTCTACGACCTCACCGAGCTGCCGGAAGAGCTGATCGTGGTCGGCTCCGGCGTCACCGGCGCCGAGTTCGCCGGTGCCTACCAGGCCCTCGGCTCCAAGGTCACCCTGGTCTCCTCCCGCGACCGCGTGCTGCCCGGCGAGGACCCGGACGCCGCCGCCGTGCTGGAGGACGTCTTCCGGCGCCGCGGCATGAACGTCATGGCCCGCTCCCGCGCGCAGTCCGCCAAGCGCGTCGGCGACCGGGTCGAGGTGGCGCTGGCCGACGGCCGGGTCATCACCGGCACCCACTGCCTGATGGCCGTCGGCGCCATCCCGAACAGCGCGGGCCTGGGCCTGGAGGAGGCCGGCGTCAAGCTGCGCGAGTCCGGGCACATCTGGACCGACAAGGTGTCGCGCACCACCGCCCCCGGCGTCTACGCGGCCGGCGACGTGACCGGTGTCTTCGCCCTCGCCTCCGTGGCCGCCATGCAGGGGCGGATCGCCATGTACCACTTCCTGGGCGACGCGGTGGCCCCGCTGGACCTGAAGGCGGTCTCCTCCAACGTCTTCACGGACCCCGAGATCGCGACCGTCGGCTACACGCAGGCGGACGTCGACGCGGGCAAGATCGACGCGCGCGTGGTCAAGCTGCCGCTGCTGCGCAACCCGCGCGCCAAGATGCAGGGCATCCGGGACGGCTTCGTGAAGATCTTCTCCCGGCCGGGCACCGGGATCGTCGTCGGCGGTGTCGTGGTGGCGCCGCGCGCCTCGGAACTGATCCACCCCATCTCGATCGCCGTCGACAACAATATGACGGTCGAACAGATCGCGAACGCCTTCACCGTGTACCCCTCCCTTTCGGGGTCGATCGCGGAGGTCGCCCGGCAGCTGCACACCCGCAAGGCGAGCGCGGAGGGCTGACGGCTCCGGCCGGGGTTCCCGCCGGTCACGCGGGTCGGGGCGCCGACGGGTGGCGAAACCGCACCGATCGGCGCCCTATACCACTTCGCGTCCCACACTGCGAACAACTTCTGCTATTCGCCGCAAACTGCTGAAAGCAGACGGTCGCTGGGGTTACTGTCAGTTTCGTGTTCGCTGCTGAACGTCGCCAATTGATCCTCGAAATGGTGCGAGCGAACGGTGCCGTGTCGCTCCGTGAGCTCGCCCGCGTCGTCCAGACCTCCGAAGTGACCGTACGGCGGGACGTGCGCGCGCTGGAGGCAGAAGGACTCCTCGACCGCCGCCACGGCGGTGCGGTACTGCCGGGCGGGTTCACGCGGGAGTCCGGCTTCCCGCAGAAGTCGCACCTCGCGACCGCCGAGAAGACGGCCATCGCCGACCTCGCCGCCGGCCTCGTCGACGAGGGCGAGGCCATCGTGGTCGGGGCCGGTACGACCACGCAGGAGCTGGCCCGCCGCCTCGCGCGCGTGCCGGGCCTGACGGTCGTCACCAACTCCCTGCTGGTGGCCCAGGCGCTCGCCCACGCCAACCGGGTGGAGGTCGTGATGACCGGGGGCACCCTGCGCGGCTCCAACTACGCCCTCGTCGGCTCCGGCGCCGAGCAGTCCCTCCAGGGGCTGCGCGTCTCCAGGGCCTTCCTCTCCGGAAGCGGCCTGACCGCCGAACGCGGCCTGTCCACCTCCAACATGCTCTCGGCATCCGTCGACCGGGCCCTCGTCCAGGCCGCCGCGGAGGTCGTGGTCCTCGCCGACCACACCAAGCTCGGCACGGACACGATGTTCCAGACCGTGCCGACGGACCTGATCACCCGCCTGGTCACCGACGAGCCCCCGCCCCACGACGACCGCGCGGTCACCGAACTGCAGGCCCTCGCCGACCAGGGCGTCCAGATCGCCGTTGCGGGGGCGAGCGGAAACCCGGGGGGTGACCAGGTCCCGGCGGGCCGCCGCACCTCCCTGCCGGGACCCCGCAGGAGTCACGTACCGGGCGCCTCCCCGCTCCGCTCCACCACGGCGCTGCCCGAACCGACCCCGGCCGAACGCGGGCGCGTGGCGGATCTCCGACGGCGCTGACCGGCCCGGACGGCGAGGCCGCGGACGACGGTGGCCAGGGTGTGCGCCGCCGCCGCGCCGGGGCGGAGCGCCCCGGAACGCGGCCGGCCCCCGGCGACGTGCGCCAGGGGCCGACTCGGTTCACCGCCGTACGGCTGCGGTTCAGTCCTCGATCTCGGTTCAGTCCTTGATCTCGCAGATGGCGGCGCCGGAGGTGAGGGAGGCGCCGACTTCGGCGGTCAGGCCCTTGATGGTGCCGGCCTTGTGGGCGTTGAGGGGCTGTTCCATCTTCATGGCCTCCAGGACGACGACGAGGTCGCCTTCCTTGACTTCCTGGCCCTCCTCGACGGCGATCTTGACGATGGTGCCCTGCATGGGAGAGGTCAGGGTGTCGCCGGAGGCGACGGGGCCGGACTTCTTCGCCGCGCGCCGCTTGGGCTTGGCCCCGGCCGCGAGGCCGGTACGGGCCAGGCTCATGCCCAGGGACGCCGGGAGGGAGACCTCCAGGCGCTTGCCGCCGACCTCGACCACGACCGTCTCGCGGGCCGACTCCTCGTCGGTCTCGGCATCGGCCGGGGCGGTGAAGGGCTTGATGTCGTTGACGAACTCGGTCTCGATCCACCGGGTGTGGACCGTGAACGGCTCGTCGGAGCCGGTCAGTTCGGGGGCGAAGGCGGGGTCGGTGACGACCTTGCGGTGGAAGGGAATGGCGGTGGCCATGCCCTCGACACGGAACTCCTCCAGCGCGCGGGCGGCCCGCTCAAGGGCCTCCTTGCGGGTGCGGCCGGTCACGATCAGCTTGGCCAGCAGCGAGTCCCAGGCCGGGCCGATCACACTGCCTGCCTCGACACCGGCGTCCAGCCGCACACCGGGGCCGGAAGGTGCCTCGAAGGTGGTGACGGTGCCGGGGGCGGGCAGGAAGCCCCGGCCCGGGTCCTCGCCGTTGATCCGGAACTCGAAGGAGTGACCGCGCAGCACCGGGTCGTCGTAGCCCAGTTCCTCACCGTCGGCGATGCGGAACATCTCGCGCACGAGGTCGATGCCGGCGACCTCCTCGGTGACCGGGTGCTCGACCTGTAGGCGGGTGTTGACCTCCAGGAAGGAGATCGTGCCGTCCTGCCCGACGAGGAACTCACACGTGCCCGCGCCCTCGTAACCGGCCTCCTTCAGGATGGCCTTCGACGCCCGGTACAGCTCCGCCATCTGTTCCTCGGACAGGAACGGGGCGGGGGCTTCCTCGACCAGTTTCTGGTGGCGGCGCTGCAGGGAGCAGTCACGGGTGGAGACCACGACGACGTTGCCGTGCTTGTCGGCCAGGCACTGCGTCTCCACGTGCCGCGGCCGGTCCAGGTACCGCTCGACGAAGCACTCGCCACGCCCGAACGCGGCGACCGCCTCGCGGACGGCGGAGTCGTAGAGTTCGGGGACTTCTTCGAGGGTGCGGGCGACCTTCAGGCCGCGCCCGCCGCCGCCGAAGGCGGCCTTGATCGCGATCGGCAGGCCGTGCTCGCGGGCGAAGGCCACGACCTCCTCCGCACCCGACACCGGGTCGGGTGTACCGGCGACCAGGGGGGCGCCGGCACGCTGGGCGATGTGGCGGGCGGCGACCTTGTCACCCAGGTCGCGGATCGCCTGCGGCGGCGGGCCGATCCAGATCAGCCCGGCGTCCAGCACGGCCTGCGCGAACTCGGCGTTCTCGGACAGGAAGCCGTAGCCGGGGTGGATCGCGTCCGCGCCGGACTCGCGGGCGGCGTTCAGGATCTTGTCGATGACGAGATAGCTGGTGGCCGGGGTGTCACCGCCCAGGGCGAACGCCTCATCCGCGGCGCGGACATGCAGAGCGTCCCGGTCCGGGTCGGCGTAGACGGCCACGCTCGCGATCCCGGCGTCCCGGCAGGCCCGGGCCACGCGGACAGCGATTTCGCCACGGTTGGCGATGAGCACCTTGCGCACGATTGAGGCTCCCTCCTTGAAACAAGCCGAGTTTAGGGACTGCCGACACGGCACTTCGACCCGTCCCCAATGGTGAGCTTGCCCACACGGAGCGTGATCCGAGGCTCGCCCGACCAGAGAAAGCCCATGTCGCACCTGGGTACGCAGGACTCCTGGGGGAAACCCTAGCCCCGCCATGTGGTCAAGGTCTCTGTGCGGGCGTGCTGCGGCCCACTCCGATTCTTTGTCGAGTCCCTACGAATGGCCCAATGATTCTTTGCTTCGGTCGGAACCCTTGTCCCGTGGTTTACCCGTTAGTAGCGTGCCCGGTGTCTCGGACGTACCTGGGGTAACAGGCTGTCGGCGTGAGAGTGGGTGGGGCCCGGTGGTACGCAGACCGGTGGCATGGGTCGTGGCGGTCGTCCTCCTCGTGGAGGCGCTGTCCGTCGTGGCGGTGAACTGGCTCCTCGGCGTCGTCGTCGACCGGCAGAAGATGTCCCTGGCCGGCCTCGACCCCGACGTCATGGCGACGTCTTCGAAGGTCGGCGGAGTCGTCTTCGGGCTCTACTTCGCGCTGTGCGCGCTGGTGGCGGCGGTCGTCGCGGTGCGCGACCGTGCCCCGGCCGGCTTCGGCCGTGTGGTGCTGATCAGCGCGGCCGTGGTGCACGCCCTGCTCGGCGCGTTCGCCTGGGGACTGTTCGGCGTGGCCGCGTTCGTGTTCATGGTCGCCGTCCTCGGGCTGATCGTGCTGCTCCTGATGACGTACGACCGTGCGGCGGGCCCGCAGGGCGCGGTCCCCGGCGGCACGCCCGGGCCGGGGGCCGGGCCGGCGGCGGGTCCCGAGCCGGGTGCGGAACCCGTCGACGGGGACGCGCCGGCGGACCGTACGCACGGACCTCAGGACGGCGACGAGGAACCCCAGGACGCCGTCCCGCCGCAGGGCTCCGCCCACGCCCGGGTCAGCGCTCCGGCGCCCACAACTCCGTGATGCCGACGCCCAGTTCCGCCAGCAGCCGGCGGATCAGGGGCAGGCTGATGCCGATCACGTTGCCGTGGTCGCCGTCGATGCCGTCGATGAACGGTGCCGAACGGCCGTCCAGGGTGAAGGCCCCGGCCACGTGGAGGGGCTCCCCGGAGGCCACGTAGGCGGCGATCTCGGCGTCGCTGGGCTCACCGAACCGGACGACGGTGGAGGCGGTCGCCGACACGTACCGCTTGGCCTCCGTGTCCCACACGCAGTGCCCCGTCTGGAGCACCCCCGCCCGTCCGCGCATGTTCTTCCAGCGGGCGGTGGCCTCCTCGGCATCGGCCGGCTTGCCGAGCGCCTTGCCGTCCAGCTCCAGCACCGAGTCGCAGCCGATCACCAGGGCGCCCTGCACCTCGGGCCGCGCCGCGACCACCGAGGCCTTCGCCTCGGCCAGGGCGAGCGCCAGCTCCGCCGGGGTGGGCGCGGTGACGGCGTCCTCGTCGACGCCGCTCACGATGACCTCGGGGTCGAATCCGGCCTGCCGGAGCAGGCCCAGCCGGGCGGGGGACTGGGAGGCGAGCACGAGTCGCCTGCGGCGATTGGCAGTCATGCGGTCAGGTTAGCCACGGTGCGCCGGGCGGCTCACCTCAGGCCGATCACGATCATCGCCAGGATCATGGCCAGCGCCATGAGGAGACCGAGCCGCCGGAGCATGTTCTGCGCCTCGCGCAGTTCCTCGGGCGGCTCGTTCTCCGGATCTGACCACAGCATGCCCCCCAGCGTGCGGCCGGACCGGGTACGGGTGCCTGAGTAGGCGTACTCAATTCGGCACCCGGGGTTCCGGTCGGCGGGCGGTCAGCCCCGGCCCGGCCAGTAGGTGCGCGTCCACGACGCCGGGCCCGGCGCCGGGACGTGCCGGGCGGCGACGCGGGCCGGGTCGGACCACGCGTCCCGCGGGCCCCGCGCGCCGGACGGCGCGGCGGCCGCCGCCGCGGCGCGGGCGCGGACCACCGCCAGGGCGGCGGCCAGCTCCTCCGGGGTCGGGTTGCCTCGTACGACCTTGATGTTCATGACCGCTCCCGGGGTCGGCGGGGCCTACAGGGGGATGTTGCCGTGCTTCTTCGGAGGCAGGGATTCCCGCTTGGTGCGCAGCTGACGCAGGCCGCGGACGATGTGCGCGCGGGTGTCGGACGGCATGATCACCGCGTCGACGTAACCGCGCTCGGCCGCGACGTAGGGGTTGAGGAGGGTGTCCTCGTACTCCTGGATCAGGCGGGCCCGGGTGGCCTCGGCGTCGTCCGCTTCGGCGATGGTGCGGCGGTGCAGGATGTTGACCGCGCCCTGGGCGCCCATGACGGCGATCTGGGCGGTGGGCCACGCCAGGTTGAGGTCGGCGCCCAGGTGCTTGGAGCCCATGACGTCGTAGGCGCCGCCGAAGGCCTTGCGGGTGATGACGGTGATCAGCGGGACGGTGGCCTCGGCGTAGGCGTAGATCAGCTTGGCGCCGCGCCGGATGATGCCCTCGTGCTCCTGGCCGACGCCGGGCAGGAAGCCGGGGACGTCCACGAAGGTCAGCACCGGGATGTTGAAGGCGTCGCAGGTGCGCACGAAGCGGGCGGCCTTCTCGGAGGCGGCGATGTCCAGGCAACCGGCGAACTGCATCGGCTGGTTGGCGACGACGCCGACCGGGTGGCCCTCGACCCGGCCGAAGCCGGTGAGGATGTTCGGCGCGAACAGGGCCTGCGTCTCGAAGAACTCGGCGTCGTCCAGGACGTGCTCGATCACCGTGTGCATGTCGTACGGCTGGTTGGCGCTGTCGGGGACGAGCGTGTCCAGCTCGCGGTCCTCGTCGGTGACGGAGAGGTCCGCCTCCTCGGGGAAGACCGGGGGCTCGGAGAGGTTGTTGGACGGCAGGTACGACAGCAGCTGCTTGACGTACTCGACGGCGTCCTTCTCGTCGCCGGCCATGTGGTGGGCCACGCCGGAGGCGGTGTTGTGGGTGCGGGCGCCGCCCAGCTCCTCGAAGCCGACGTCCTCGCCGGTGACGGTCTTGATGACGTCCGGGCCGGTGATGAACATGTGCGAGGTCTGGTCGACCATGACGGTGAAGTCGGTGATGGCCGGGGAGTAGACCGCGCCGCCCGCGCAGGGGCCGACGACCAGACTGATCTGCGGGATGACGCCGGAGGCGTGGGTGTTGCGGCGGAAGATCTCGCCGTAGGCGCCGAGGGAGGCGACGCCTTCCTGGATGCGGGCGCCGCCGGAGTCGTTGATGCCGATGACGGGGCAGCCGGTCTTCAGGGCGAAGTCCATCACCTTGACGATCTTCTGGCCGTAGACCTCGCCGAGGGCGCCGCCGAAGACGGTGAAGTCCTGGGAGAAGACGGCGACCGGGCGGCCGTCGACGGTGCCGTAGCCGGTGACCACGCCGTCGCCGTAGGGGCGGTTGGCGTCCAGGCCGAAGTTCGTCGAGCGGTGCCGGGCGAACTCGTCCAGCTCGACGAACGATCCCTCGTCCAGCAGCAGTTCGATCCGCTCACGGGCCGTCAGCTTGCCCTTGGCGTGCTGCTTTTCGACGGCGCGTTCCGAACCGGCGTGCGTCGCCTCGTGGATGCGCCGCTGGAGATCCGCGAGCTTCCCCGCGGTCGTGTGAATGTCGATCCCTTGGATCTCGTGACGCTCTTCCGGCTCGGACATCGGGATGCGGCTCCCTGCCTGCTCAAAAGGGGGACGGTTACTCATTCGAAGAGTAGTGGTGGGGCTGCCGATCAGCAGTGCGTCGTTTACCACACCTAGGGTGGCTTGCATGACGCCGCAGAATCCATCAGACGACAGCCGCTGGTCCGACCTCGAACGCCCACCCCTGAACGCCGCCGCGCTGCGGCGCGGGCTGGTCCGGGACGGGGGCCTGTACCGGGACATCGAGGTGGTGCCGCGCACCGGTTCCACCAACTCCGACCTCGTGGCGCGGGCCGCCGCCGGGGAGGTCGAGGAGGGGGTGGTACTGGTCGCGGAGGAGCAGACGGACGCGCGGGGGCGGCTGGACCGGCGGTGGAGCGCGCCGCCGCGGTCCGGGCTGTTCTTCTCCGTGCTGCTCAGGCCCCGTGAGGTGCCGGTGGCACGGTGGGGGTGGCTGCCGCTGCTGACCGGGGTCGCGGTGGCGACCGGGCTGGCGCGGGCGGCGGGCGTCGACACGGCGCTCAAGTGGCCGAACGACCTGCTGGTGACCGTCGGCGGCGAGGAGCGCAAGGCCGGGGGGATCCTCGTGGAGCGGGCCGGGGACGACGGGGTCGTCATCGGCGTCGGCGTCAACGTCAGCCTGCGGTCGGACGAGCTGCCGGTTCCGCGGGCGGGGTCGCTGGCGCTGGCCGGGGCGGCGGGGACGGACCGGGATCCGCTGCTGCGGGCGGTGCTGCGGGCGCTGGAGGACTGGTACGGGCGGTGGCGGGCGGCGGGGGGTGATCCCTCGGTGTGCGGGTTGCAGGAGACGTACACGGCCGGGTGCGCCACGCTCGGGCGGACGGTCCGGGCGGAGTTGCCCGGGGACCGTTCGGTGGTGGGGGAGGCCGTGGCGCTGGACGGGGACGGGCGGTTGGTCATCGCCACGGGGGAAGGGGTACGGGAGCCGGTGGGGGCGGGGGACATCGTTCATCTGCGTCCCGCGTGACCCTGGCCTGGGGCTAGGCGGGGACGTAGCTTCGGTGCCTGCGGCGCCTGCGTTGTGGTTCCCGTGCGTGGTGTCTCGGGTGCTGGTGGGGGGCCTGATGCCTGCGGCGCTTGTGCGGGTGCGTTGTGGTTCCCGCTCGTGTCGACGCGCCGACCGCTGCGGGCGGACACCCCCGACACGTTCCTTTCCCGCCGTGCGCGGCCTCCCCGCCGTCTCGCGTCGAGGCCGACGGCGACCGGGGCGCCCCAAAGGGGCGCGGGGAACTGCGCGACCGGCCATGGCCGGCCCGCGGTCGGCGGCGTCGGGAGCCACCTCGGACCCGGTCCGTCCAGGGGTTCGGGGGCGGAGCCCCGTGGCCTCGGCACTGATGCCGGTGGGTGTGACCGGTGCGGGAAGGGTCCTCTCGGTCCAACCCGACGGAGTGAGCTGGCGCACACCTGCCGTAGAGTTGAGGCCGGTCGATACCTGACCGCGGCAGATCGGAAGGGCAGCAGGCGTGACCGTCGACGACACGGGCTCCGGCGCTGGCGGGGACGGCCGGGTGGATCCCCACGCCCCCGACAACGGCGAGGACCCGCTGGCCCTGCGGCTCGAACAGCTCATCCTGGGTGCCGAGCGCCGTTACACGCCGTTCCAGGCGGCCCGTAGCGCCGGTGTCTCCATGGAGCTGGCGTCCCGGTTCTGGCGGGCCATGGGGTTCGCGGACATAGGGCAGGCCAAGGCCCTCACCGAGGCCGACGTGCTGGCCCTGCGGCGGCTCGCCGGTCTGGTGGAGGCGGGGCTGCTCAGCGAGGCCATGGCGGTGCAGGTGGCCCGGTCCACCGGGCAGACCACGGCCCGGCTGGCCGAGTGGCAGATCGACTCGTTCCTGGAGGGGCTGACCGAGCCCCCGGAGCCGGGCATGACCCGTACCGAGGTGACGTACCCGCTGGTCGAGCTGCTGTTGCCGGAGCTGGAGGAGTTCCTGGTCTACGTCTGGCGCCGCCAGCTCGCCGCCGCCACCGGCCGGGTCGTGCAGGCCGCCGACGACGAGGAGATGGTCGACCGCCGGCTCGCCGTCGGCTTCGCCGACCTCGTCGGTTTCACCCGGCTCACCCGCCGGATGGAGGAGGAGGAGCTGGGCGAGCTGGTCGAGGCCTTCGAGACCACCGCCGCCGACCTGGTCGCCGCCCGTGGCGGCCGGCTGATCAAGACCCTCGGTGACGAGGTGCTGTACGCGGCGGACGACGCCGGTGTGGCCGCCGACATCGCGCTGCGCCTGGTGGAGACGCTGGCGAACGACGAGACGATGCCCGAACTGCGGGTCGGCATGGCCTTCGGCACGGTGACCACCCGGATGGGTGATGTGTTCGGTACGACGGTCAACCTCGCCTCCCGGCTGACCTCGATAGCGCCCCGGGACGCCGTCCTGGTGGACAGCGCCTTCGCCGAGGAGCTGATCCGCACCGGTGAGGCGCCCGTCTCCGAGGCGGAGGCCGCGGCGGCCGAGAAGGAGGGCGAGGAGACGCCCTCGTACCGTTTCGCCCTTCAGCCGATGTGGCAGCGGCCGGTGCGCGGGCTCGGTGTCGTCGAGCCGTGGCTGCTCACCCGTCGTGAGGGTCAGTCCTCCTGACCGCGTTCGCCGGGTCACCCGGTACGTCCACGCAGAGGGCGATCACGGGCAGGCACAGCCCGGCCGGTGCCGGGGCCATCCTGTCCGGGGTTGGGGTTGGGGTTGGGGTGGGGGGCGCGGTCGCTGTCGGGGGTGGCGGTGGCGGCTCGGGGGGCCTGAGGGTGGGTGCCTTCGGCCTGGGGCGCGTGGTGGTGCTGGTGGTGTGCCGGGGCGTTGGAGGTGTCGGCGTCGTCCGGCGTGCCCGGGGTGTGGGCGGGGGTGTCGACCGTCGTGCGGTGGCGGTCGGGGATGTCGGCGGTGCTGTTCCGGTGACCGGGACCGGGCGGGGGGCTGCCCTGGTCGTGCCGGGGGTTTGAGGGGTGGGGTCCGGTGTGATGCGGACCAGGGCGAGGAGGGCCGCGGCCAGGGTCAGGCCGGCGGCGGTGAGCAGCAGGCGGCGGGGGCGGGGCTTGCGGTGCCGGCCGCGGCGTGCGCCCGGCGCGCTCGCCGGCGTGTGCTCCCCCTGCGTGCCGGACCGTACAGGTGTCGATGGCATGGTTCCCTCCCCGCCGCGCGCCATGGCCAGCGCACGCTATGCGCTGCCGTGGGCGGTGTGCGGGGGGACGGCCGGGATGTCACTCGAACGGGTGTGGCCCCCCGGTCTTTTCCGGGATCGGGTACGGCTGCGATGATCGGTCCCACAGTGTGTTAACCCGCGTTAACCGGAGGGTGTCATGAGCGAGGAGCGGTACGGGGAGTTCGTGCTGGTGCGGCGGCACGGGCACGTCGCGGAGCTGGTGCTGGACCGGCCCAAGGCGATGAACGCCGTCTCCACGGAGATGGCCCGCTCCCTCGCGGGCGCGTGCGCCGCGCTCGCCGGTGACCCCGCCGCGCGGGTGGTCGTGCTGACCTCGTCGCACGAACGGGCGTTCTGCGTCGGGGCGGACCTGAAGGAGCGGAACTCCTTCACCGACGCCGACCTGGTCCGGCAGCGGCCGGTGGCGCGGGCGGCGTACACCGGGGTGCTGGAGCTGCCGATGCCGACGATCGCCGCGGTGCACGGCTTCGCGCTGGGCGGCGGTTTCGAACTGGCCCTGTCCTGCGACCTGATCGTGGCCGACCGTACGGCCGTGGTGGGGCTGCCGGAGGTGTCCGTGGGCGTGATCCCGGGCGGCGGCGGTACGCAGCTGCTGCCCCGGCGGGTCGGGGCCGCGCGGGCCGCCGAGCTGATCTTCTCGGCCCGGCGGGTGGAAGCGGCGGAGGCCGCCCGGCTGGGGCTGGTGGACCAGGTGGTGGAGGAGGGCCGGGACCGCGAGGAGGCGCTGGCGCTCGGGGAGCGGATCGCCGGGAACTCGCCGGTGGGGCTGCGGGCCGCCAAGCGGGCGCTGCGGCTGGGCCACGGGCTGGATCTGCGGGCCGGTCTGGAGGTCGAGGACGCGGCATGGCGTTCGGTGGCCTTCTCGGGCGATCGCGCGGAGGGCGTGGCCGCCTTCAACGAGAAGCGCAAGCCGGAGTGGCCGGGGGCGTAAAGGGGGGCCGGGCAGCTGGCCGGGGGCGTGAAGGGGGCCGGGCAGGTGTGGGCCGGCCACCTGATCGCCGCATCGATGTCCCTTGTGTCCCCATTACTCCCTAACCTGGAGTAATGGGTGAGGACAAGCGGCTCGCCGCGGTCGTGGCGCTGGCTCAGGGCATGGCGGCGGCGCACACCCCCCGGGAGTGCTGGCAGGCCGCCGCCCTCGGCGCCTGTCACGCGCTGGACGGCAGCTTCGCCGCGCTGTCGGTCTGGGAGCGCGAGCTGGGCCGGCTCCGGGTCCTCGTGAACGTGGGGGACCGGGCCGCGGACGAGGAGGAGTTCCCGGAGGCCGAGACCTACCCGGTGCACCAGTTCCCGGAGATCACCGAGTTCCTGCACGAGCGGTGGGCCGGCGGCGAGGGGCCCAACGCCTGGGTGGAGACCGCCGAGGGCGCCGCCGCCGGTACCGCCGGGTACTTCCACCAGCGGGTCACGGCCCTGCGCCGCCGGGGGCGCGGGTGCTGTGTCGTCGCCCCCGTCGTGCTGCACGGCCGGGCCTGGGGCGAGCTGTACGTGGCCCGCGCGGCCGGAGCGCCGGTGTTCGCGCGGGCCGACTCCGACTTCGCCACCGTGCTCGCCGCCGTCGTGGCCGCCGGCATCGCGCAGACCGAGCGGCTGGAGGAGGCCCGCCGGCTCGCGTACACCGACGCCCTCACCGGCCTGGCCAACCGCCGGGCCGTGGACGTGTGCCTGGAGGAGGCCGTCGAGCGGCACCGCGCGGAGGGCGCGGTGGTCAGCCTGGTCGTCTGCGACCTCAACGGGCTCAAGCGGGTCAACGACACCCTCGGGCACGCCGTCGGCGACCGGCTGCTGGAGCGTTTCGGCTCGGTGCTGTCGCTGTGCGGGGCGATGGTGCCGGGCGCGCTGGTCGCCCGGCTCGGCGGTGACGAGTTCTGTCTGGTCGCGGTGGGGCCGCCCGCCGACGACGTGGTCAAGGCGGCGGACGAGCTGTGCCGCCGGGCCGGGGAGCTGGAGCCGGGGGAGGGGGTGGCGTGCGGGGTCGCCTCGACCGCGGAGGCGATCGGCGAGGTGCGCGACGCCCGGCGGCTGTTCCGGCTCGCGGACGCCGCCCAGTACCGGGCCAAGGCGCTGCGCCTGGACCGGCCGGTGGTGGCCGGCCGGGAGGGGCCCGGTGATCCGGTCGTCCGGCTGGCCGACGCGCCGCCGCCCTCGCGCGCCGAGCGGCGCCGGTTCCGCGGGCGCCGGCCGTGACACCCGGGGAGGCGCCGGCCGTGAGGCGAAACCCACACCCTGAGGTAAGGGGTGACTCCGGCGCCCACTAGTGACACCACCGCATTCAATGCGTACGCTCCTGAATATGGATATGCACACTGTGGTGGTGGGGACGTCCGGGGTCACGGCGTCCGACGTTCTCGCCGTGGCGCGCGGCGGTGCCCGCATCGAGCTGTCGGCCCAGGCGGTGGCGGCCCTCGCGGCGGCCCGGGAGATCGTGGACGCGCTGGCGGCCAAGCCCGACCCGGTCTACGGCGTCTCCACCGGCTTCGGCGCCCTGGCGACCCGGCACATCAGCCCGGAGCTGCGCGCCCAGTTGCAGCGCAACATCGTCCGCTCGCACGCCGCCGGCATGGGCCCCCGGGTGGAGCGCGAGGTCGTACGGGCCCTGATGTTCCTGCGGCTGAAGACCGTCTGCTCGGGGCACACCGGGGTGCGGCCCGAGGTCGCGCAGACCATGGCCGACGTGCTGAACGCCGGGATCACCCCGGTCGTGCACGAGTACGGCTCCCTGGGCTGCTCCGGCGACCTGGCCCCGCTGTCCCACTGCGCGCTCACCCTCATGGGCGAGGGCGAGGCGGAGGGCCCCGACGGGCGCGTCCGGCCCGCGGGCGAGCTGCTCGCCGAGCACGGCATCCGGCCCGTCGAGCTGCGCGAGAAGGAGGGCCTGGCCCTGCTCAACGGCACCGACGGCATGCTCGGCATGCTGGTCATGGCCCTCGCCGACCTGGACACCCTCTACAAGTCCGCCGACGTCACCGCCGCCCTCACCCTGGAGGCACTGCTCGGCAGCGACAAGGTCCTCGCGCCCGAGCTGCACGCCATCCGCCCGCACCCCGGTCAGGGCGCCAGCGCCGCCAACATGCTCGCCGTGCTGAAGGGCTCGGGGCTCACCGGGCACCACCAGGACGACGCCCCGCGCGTCCAGGACGCCTACTCCGTGCGCTGCGCCCCGCAGGTCGCCGGCGCCGGACGCGACACCGTCGCGCACGCCCGCCTGGTCGCCGACCGGGAGCTCGCCTCCGCCGTGGACAACCCCGTGGTGCTGCCCGACGGGCGGGTGGAGTCCAACGGCAACTTCCACGGCGCGCCGGTGGCCTATGTGCTGGACTTCCTCGCCATCGCCGCCGCCGACCTCGGCTCCATCGCCGAGCGCCGCACCGACCGGCTGCTGGACAAGAACCGCAGCCACGGCCTGCCGCCGTTCCTCGCCGACGACGCCGGTGTGGACTCCGGGCTGATGATCGCCCAGTACACGCAGGCCGCGCTGGTCAGCGAGCTGAAGCGGCTCGCCGTACCGGCCTCCGCGGACTCCATCCCGTCCTCCGCCATGCAGGAGGACCACGTCTCCATGGGCTGGTCGGCCGCGCGCAAGCTGCGCACCGCCGTGGACAACCTCACCCGGATCATCGCCATCGAGCTCTACGCGGCCACCCGCGCCATCGAGCTGCGCGAGGGACTCGTCCCGGCGCCCGCCACGCGGGCCGTCATCGACGCCGTGCGCGCCGCGGGCGTGCGGGGCCCGGGCCCGGACCGGTTCCTGGCGCCCGACCTGGCCGCCGCCGACGCCTTCGTGCGCGGCGGGGAACTGGTGGCGGCCGTGGAGAAGGTCACCGGCCCGCTCCAGTGAACGACGGCGGGGCCCCGGCCGGGGCCCCGCCGCATGGATGACACACCGTCACTTCAGCTTGGCGGCCTGCGCCTTCACGACGGCGGCGGAGACCGTGTAGGGCTTCTTGGTCATCATCGCGCCGATGTTGACCGTGGTGTACACCGCGAGGGTCCTGCCGTGCCGCACCACCTCGGAGTGCAGCGGCAGGGCGCCGTCCTCGCCTTCCTCGTCGGTCGCGGTGAAGGCCACCGACGCGTCACCCACGCCGGACGACTTCTCCTCGGCGACCTTGGTGAACTTGCCCTTCTCGCCGTCCTGTTCGCCGGAGAAGCCGCCCGCGCACGCCTTGACCGCGTCCTTGACCGAGGCCAGGGCCCGCTCGGCGCCGTCCCCGTCGTACGAGGCCAGGGTGACCACCGTGACGTCCAGGTCCATGGCCTTGCTGAACTCGTCCTTGAGGGCGCCCTCGGTCAGGTCCTCCGGGGAGCTGGGCGCGCCGGTGGGGGCCTTGTTCTCCTGCGTGGCCATGCGGCTGGTGTTCGCCGCCGGGGTGCCGGGCGCGATGCCGGTGAAGGCCTGGAGCACCGGCTCGCACTTGGCGTCCCCGGCCTTGACCTTGGAGCGGTCCGGGACGCCGCCCTCCACCGGACCGACCTCGTGCCCGGGCACGTCCCCCTTGGCGATGACCAGCTTCTGCAACTCCGCCGCGCTCAGCGTCTTCGCGGCCGGCTTCGCGGCGTCCTTGCCCGAGGCGTTCCCCGAGCCCTTCGACTTCTCGTCGCCACAACCCGTGACGAGGGCGAGCGACAGCACGCTCACAGCTGCGGTGGCGCACAGCCGCACGCCCGATGATCTCTTCATGAGCGAACTATGTGCGGACTGTCAAGACTTAGTCAAGACAAATCAAAAACCCGTACGTTCGCGACGCACCGAATACACGACGAAACCGGCGCCCACCGCGAGGAACAGGCTCCCGCCGATGACGTACGGGGTGGTGTCGAAGCCGCCGGTGTCGGCCAGTTCGGCCTCCACGGCCGTCCGGTCCGTGCCCGCGGCCGGCGCCGACACCGCTCTGGCCTGCGCGACGTGCGCGACCCGGGTGGGCGTCGAGGCGGTCGCCGTCTCTCTCGCGGGGGTGTTCTGCGAGGCGTTCGCGGACGGGACGAACCACAGTGCGCACAGGAGGGTGCCCGCGGCGGTGGCGGTCAGCAACGGGCGGCGAGCGGATGACACGGAATATCGATCCCCTTGTGACGCTGGCGAATTGGCCGTGTGGGGCGATGTTAGTGAAAGGCGCGGGTCACGGGAAAGTCACGGGAGGTTTCGGCCGTACGCTCCCGTCATGAGCGCAGAAGAGACATCACGTTTTGTGCGGCTTCGGGTGGAGCTGGTGCTGGAGGTGCAGGACGAGGACGAGGTGACCAAGGCCGCGCTGGGCCGCCTCGCCGGGGACACCGGGCTGCCGGAGGCGGAACGGGCGCACGCCGAGTCCGCTGTGACGGAAGACACCGCGGAGGCCCTGGCCTATCTCGTGGATCCGTTCGACCTGGTCAGCGAGGTGCCCGGGGTGGAGCTCCAGCAGGCGTCCTGGTCCACCGAGCGCGTCGACTACGACCCCGATTCGCCCGAGTGGGACCTGGACGAGGATGATGGGGACGACGACGAGGAAGAGGACGGCATCGGCTGAGCGTCCCGGGGCACCCAGGGCCCCGGACGGCACCCGCCGTCCGGGGTTTTCGTCGTCCCAGGGGACGTACGGACC
The DNA here is from genome assembly GCF_016860525.1 of Streptomyces rubradiris. Classification (NCBI taxonomy): domain Bacteria; kingdom Bacillati; phylum Actinomycetota; class Actinomycetes; order Kitasatosporales; family Streptomycetaceae; genus Streptomyces; species Streptomyces rubradiris. The sequence goes on along the minus strand of NZ_BNEA01000015.1, from coordinate 3,139,643 downwards.
GGTGTCCGGCCCACCCGTGACGAAGGAGCGCGCCGCGGACGTGGGATGCCCCACAGATCCACGGGGCGGGAACGGGACGAACCGGCCGTAGCGTTGATGGTTCTTGACGGGGGACTCGGGGTTTTCGCGACTCGGCAACGATGGAGAAGCTTGTGATGACGGACAGTAAGCGGCGCGGGCGCCTGGCGGCCGCTTCCGCTCTGCTCGGCGGTGTGCTGGTGCTCACGGCGTGTTCCGGCGGCGACGCCGACGCCTCCGGCAGCGGTGACGGCGACACCTCGCAGGCCAAGGTCGACGAGGCGGCGGCCAAGAAGTCCTCCGAGGCGCAGATCACGATCACGCCGAAGGACGGCTCCGCCAACGCGTCGATCAACAACTCCGCCGCCGTCACGGTGAGCAAGGGCACCCTGACCGGCGTCACCATGACCACCCAGGACGGCAAGCCCGTCGCCGGGCAGCTGGCCGCCGACAGCAAGAGCTGGAAGCCCAGCACCCCGCTGGAGCGGTCCACCACCTACAAGGTCGCCGCGGAGGCCAAGGACTCCGAGGGCCGCATAGCCCACGAGAACGCCTCCTTCACCACGGTCTCCCCGGCCAACAGCTTCATCGGCACCTTCACCCCGGACAACGGCTCCACGGTCGGTGTCGGCATGCCCGTGTCGATCAACTTCGACAAGGCGATCACCAACAAGGCGGCCGTGCAGAAGGGCATCACGGTCAGCTCCAGCAGCGGCCAGGAGGTCGCCTGCCACTGGTTCAACGCCAACCGCATGGACTGCCGCCCCGAGGAGTACTGGAAGGAAGGCTCCACCGTCACCCTGAAGCTGGCGCTCGACGGCGTCCAGGGCGCGAGCGGTGTCTACGGCGTCCAGCAGAAGACGGTCACCTTCCACATCGGCCGCAACCAGGTCTCCTACGTCGACGCGAAGACCAAGCAGATGAAGGTCACGCAGGACGGCAAGGTCGTCAAGACCATCCCGATCTCCGCCGGCTCCCCCGACAACAAGACGTACGAGGGGCAGATGGTGATCTCCGAGAAGTTCAAGCAGACCCGCATGAACGGCGCCACGGTCGGCTTCACCGACGACGACGGCAAGGGCGAGTACGACATCAAGGACGTGCCGCACGCCATGCGCCTGACCACCTCGGGCACCTTCATCCACGGCAACTACTGGGGCGCGCCGTCGGTGTTCGGCAGCGCCAACACCAGCCACGGCTGCGTCGGCCTGCGGGACGCGAAGGGCGCGAACGACCCGAGCACGCCGGCGGCCTGGTTCTACAACAGCACGCTGATCGGTGACGTCGTGGTCGTCCAGAACACCGGCGACAAGACCGTCTCGCCGGACAACGGCCTCAACGGCTGGAACATGGACTGGGCGCAGTGGAAGGCCGGTTCGGCCGTCTGACGCTCCGTCACCACTGCGCGCGATGCCGCTCCTCCGGGGGCGGCATCGTTCGTTGTCGGCCCATAACACCCTTTGGTTCCAAGGGACTTCGCGGTTGTGTAACGGTGTCCCGGACGGCACGTAACATTTTCCTGTCGTGCTTTCTCACGGTTCTCTCATCTATTGAGTGCCTGATCGCCTCCCGGAATACTGCGGTGCCCGGGAGGCTGACGCGCACGTGTGCGAGTCGGCCCCCGGCCGGGTGAACGGGGAATTCGCCCGGTACCTCATCTCCAGGGGGAGAACTTGCACGCACAAGTGAAAAAAGCGGCTGCGGCCACCGTGGCAACGGCCGCGGCAGTCGCCCTCGCAGCGGGTATGACCAGCCCCGCGTCGGCGAAGCCCGCCCGCACCTCCGCGGGTGCCTCCGCGGGTGCCTCCGCGGGCGCCTCCGCGCTCACCGCCCGACACCACGTCACCCTGATCACCGGTGACCGCGTCGCCCTCGACGCCAAGGGCCGGGTCGTCGGCCTGGAGCGGGCCGAGGGCCGCGAGCACATACCCTTCCAGGTCCGCAAGGCGGCCGGGCACACGCTGGTGATCCCCGCGGACGCGGGCCGCCTGGTGGCCTCCGGCACGCTGGACCAGCGCCTCTTCGACGTCACCGAGCTGAACAAGGCCGCCACCCGCAAGGCCCAGAAGAACGGCCTGAAGGTGATCGTCGGCTACCGCGGCACCGCGGGCGCCGCCAAGGCCGGGGTCCGCGACGCGGGCACCCTGCGCCGCAGCCTGACCGCGCTCAACGCGGACGCCGTGCAGACCCCGGCCGAGGACACCGCCGGGCTGTGGGACGCCGTCACCAACGACGGCAGGACCGCCTCCGGCATCGCGCACGTCTGGCTCGACGGCGTCCGCGAGGCCAGCCTCGACAAGTCCGTGCCGCAGATCGGCGCCCCCACCGCGTGGAAGGCCGGTTACACCGGCAAGGGCGTCAAGGTCGCCGTCCTGGACACCGGCGTGGACACCCGGCACGCGGACCTGAAGGACCAGGTGATCGGGTCCAAGAACTTCACCTCCGCCGCCGACGCCACCGACCACTTCGGCCACGGCACGCACGTCGCCTCCATCGTGGCCGGCACCGGCGCGAAGTCGGGCGGCAAGTACAAGGGTGTGGCCCCGGACGCCAAGCTCCTCAACGGCAAGGTCCTGGACGACAGCGGCTTCGGCGACGACTCCGGCATCCTCGCCGGCATGGAGTGGGCGGCCGGGCAGGGCGCCGACGTCATCAACCTCAGCCTCGGCGGCTACGACACCCCCGGGATCGACCCGCTCGAAGCCGAGGTCAACAAGCTCTCCGCGGAGAAGGGCGTCCTGTTCGCGATCGCCGCGGGCAACGACGGCCCCCAGTCGGTCGGTTCGCCGGGCAGCGCGGACGCAGCGCTCACCGTCGGCGCCGTCGACGACAAGGACGAGCTGGCGGACTTCTCCTCCACCGGCCCGCGCGCCGGCGACGGCGCCGTCAAGCCGGACGTCACCGCGCCGGGCGTCGACATCACCGCCGCCGCGGCCGCCGGCAGCGTCATCGGCAAGGAGGTCGGCGAGAAGCCCGAGGGCTACCTCACGATCTCCGGCACCTCGATGGCCACCCCGCATGTCGCGGGCGCCGCGGCCATCCTGAAACAGCGGCACCCCGACTGGGGTTACGCCGAGCTGAAGGGCGCCCTGACCGGCTCCACCAAGGGCGGCAAGTACACCCCCTTCGAGCAGGGCTCGGGCCGTATCCAGGTCGACAAGGCCATCGGCCAGTCGGTCGTCGCCGACCCGGTCTCGCTGAACTTCGGCGTGCAGCAGTGGCCGCACACCGACGACGCGCCGGTCACCAAGAAGCTGACGTACCGCAACCTCGGCGACAAGGACGTCACGCTCACCCTGGCGAGCACCGCCACGGGCCCCAAGGGCGCGGCGGCCCCGGCCGGCTTCTTCACGCTCGGCGCGAACCAGGTCACCGTCCCGGCGCACGGCACGGCCGCGGTCGACCTCACCGTGAACACCAAGCTGGGCGGCACCGTCGACGGCGCCTACTCCGCGTACGTCACGGCGACGGGCGACGGGCAGAGCGTCCGCACGGCCGCCGCGGTGCAGCGCGAGGTGGAGTCCTACGACGTCACGCTGAAGTTCATCGGCCGTGACGGCAAGCCGGCCCCGTACTACGACGCCGGCCTCACCGGCGTGACGGGCCTGGCGGTCGGCACCTCGGCGAACCCGTACGACAAGTCCGGCACGGCGAAGGTACGCGCGCCCAAGGGCACGTACATCCTCGACACCACCGTCTACCGCGACCCGGAGAACTCCGCCAAGGGCGTCGACTGGCTCGTGCAGCCGAAGCTGACCATCGACAAGAAGCAGACGGTCACCCTCGACGCGCGCAAGGCCAAGCCGGTGGACATCACCGTCCCCGGCTCGGGCCTGAAGCCCGCGTTCGCCGCGCCGAGCTTCGGCATCACGGTCGGTGACAGCGAGTACGCCTACTTGATGTTCCTGGACTCGTACAAGAACTTCCGCACCGCCCACCTCGGCCCGCAGCCGCCCGCCGGCTCGCTGACCCAGCAGTGGGACGGCCACTGGACCAAGGGCGCGACCGAGGAGTACGCCGTCACCTCCGGCGGCCCGGTCAAGCAGCTCGCCACCGGCTACACCCGGCACTACAAGGCCGGCGAACTCGCCACGGTGAAGGTCCGGATGGGCGCGGCGGCCCGCGGCAAGAAGGGCACCGTCGACGCCCTCGGCTGGCTGCCCGGCAGCTCCGGCGCCTCCTCCATCAGCGTCCCGCAGAACCTGCCGGGCACCCGCACCCTGCACCTGTCCACCACGGGCGGTGTGCGCTGGGGCCTTGAGTTCGCCCAGCACGCCGGGGACGACCTCGACGCCGGCTACTCGCTCGGCGAGTCCACCTTCAAGGGCGGCAAGACCTACACCAAGACGGTCAACACCGCCGTCTTCGGCCCGCATCTGACCAAGGACACGGGGCTCTTCCGGGAGGGCGACGAGATCTTCGGCGCGCTGCCGCTGTTCGCCGACTCGGCCGGGCACGCCGGGTACTCGGACTTCGACTCGGTGAGCACCACCCTGTACCGCAACGGCACCAAGGTCGGCACCAACAAGGACCCGCTGTTCGGCGGGGAGAGCTTCAAGGTCCCGGCCGGTGACGCGGCGTACAGGCTGACCACCTCGGTCAAGCGGAAGGCGACGGTGTCCGCGGCCTCCACCCGGATCGACGCGGCCTGGACCTTCCGCTCCAAGAAGCCGTCCGGCGACATGGTCCAGCTGCCCGCCTCCACGCTGCGCTTCGGTGCCACCACCGGCCTGGACAGCCGGGTCGCGGCGGGCAAGAAGGTCACCTTCCCGGTCACCGTGGAGGGCGCCGCGGCCGGCCGCAACCTGAAGTCCCTCGCCGTCTACGTCTCCTATGACGGCAAGAACTTCAAGAAGACCGACGTCAGGAACGGCAAGATCACCGTGAAGAACCCGGCGAAGAACAAGGCCGTCTCGTTCCGAGCCAAGATCACCGACAAGAAGGGCAACACGTCGGAGATCACGATCTACAACGCGTACTCCGGCAAGTGATCCCTCGCTAGCCGACCGTCCGCACGAGCGGCCCGCGGCGGGTACCCACCCGCCGCGGGCCGCTCGCCCGTTTCCGGGCTACGCCGAGGGAACCGCCCGGGTCGCGTCCGTGCCCCAGCTGGCCAGCAGGCGCAGGGACTCGGCGGTGGGGGAGCCCGGCTCGGCGTGATAGGTGACCAGGGACTGCTCCGAGCCGTCCGTCAGGCGGAAGCTCTCGAAGTTCAGCGCGAGGTCGCCCACCAAGGGGTGGTGCAGGTGCTTGACGCCATGGCTCTTCTCCTTGACGTCATGCGTGGCCCACAGCCGGCGGAACTCCTCGCTCTTCACCGACAACTCGCCCACCAGCGCCGACAGCTTCGGATCGTCCGGATGGCAGCCCGCGTCCATGCGCAGCGCGCACACGATGTCGATCGCCTTCTGCTCCCAGTCGACGAACAGCTCCCGGTACTCCGGGCGCAGGAACACCAGCCGGGCCCAGTTCCGCTCGGCCGGCGGCACCTCGCCCCAGTCGCCGAAGAGGGCCGCCGCCATCCGGTTCCAGGCGAGGATCTCCGAGCGCCGGCCCACGACGTACGCCGGCACGGACTCCATGGTCTCCAGCAGTTGCCGCAGCGCCGGGCGCACCTGCTGCTGGCGCGCCACCTGCTTCTTCTTCAGCGCCTTCGGCTTGGCCAGGTGCGTCAGATGGGCGTGCTCGGCGTCCGTCAGCCGCAGGGCCCGCGCGATCGCGTCCAGCACCTCCGCCGACACGTTGCGTCCGTTGCCCTGTTCGAGCCGGGTGTAGTACGCCACCGACACCCCGGCCAGCTGCGCCAGCTCCTCCCGGCGCAGCCCCGGCACCCGGCGGTGCCGTCCGAAGCCGGACAGTCCCACGTCCTCCGGCTTCAGCCGGGCCCGCCGGCTGCGCAGGAACTCGCTCAGCTCCGCCCGCCGGTCCAGGGCCCGGCCGGTGGTGGCTGTGGTGTCCGGCTGCTCGTCCCTGCTGTCCATGCGTCCAGTATTCCTGGTCGTATGCCGGCGAGCCTGATCTCGCTGGTGGTACGCACAGCGGTCGTACGCAAAGGCGTGGTCTGGGTACGCCGCCCGACGTACGGCAGGCTGGACGCCGTGCCCGGCACCAGGAGCCGGGCGCGCGAACGACCGCTAGGAGAACCCCGGCATGACCACTGTTGCCGCATACGCCGCGCCCGCCGCGAAGGCTCCGCTGGAGCGCACGACCATCGAGCGACGCGCGGTCGGTGAGTACGACGTCCTGATCGACATCAAGTTCGCCGGTATCTGCCACTCCGACATCCACCAGGCCCGGGAGGGCTGGGGCGAGGCGATCTTCCCGATGGTCCCCGGCCACGAGATCGCCGGCGTCGTGTCGGAGGTCGGCTCCGGCGTGACCAAGTTCAAGGCCGGCGACCGGGTGGGCGTCGGCTGCCTGGTCGACTCCTGCCGCGAGTGCGAGAACTGCCGGGCCGGGCAGGAGCAGTACTGCCTGAACGGCGGCTTCGGCTCCACGTACAACGCCATCGGCCGGGACGGCACGCCCAACCACGGCGGCTACTCGCAGAAGATCGTCGTCGACGAGAACTTCGTCGTCCGCATCCCCGACGGGCTGTCCCTGGACGTGGCCGCTCCGCTGCTGTGCGCCGGCATCACCACGTACTCCCCGCTGAAGCGCTGGAACGCCGGCCCCGGCAAGAAGGTCGCCGTCCTCGGCATGGGCGGCCTCGGCCACATGGGCGTGAAGATCGCGCACGCGCTCGGCGCCGAGGTGACCGTGCTGTCGCAGTCCCTGCGCAAGAAGGACGACGGGCTCAAGCTGGGCGCCGACCACTACTACGCCACCAGCGACCCGAAGACCTTCGAGGAGCTGCGGGGCACGTTCGACCTGATCCTGTCCACGGTGTCGGCCCCGCTGGACTTCAACGCCTACCTGTCGCTGCTGAAGACGGAGGGCGCGCTGGTGAACGTGGGCGCCCCCGAGGAGCCGGTCTCGCTCAACCTCTTCTCGGTGATCGGCGGCGGCAAGACCCTCGCGGGCTCCATGATCGGCGGCATCCGCGAGACCCAGGAGATGCTGGACTTCTGCGCGGGGCACGGCATCGGCGCCGAAATAGAGCTGATCGCCGCCTCCGAGATCAACGAGGCGTACGAGCGGGTGCTGGCCAGCGATGTCCGCTACCGCTTCGTGATCGACACCGCCACGATCTGACCTGCGGTCCGCCGGGCCGTAGTCCTGGCCGGCCGCAGCCCTCGCCGGGCTGCGGCCGGATCGTCTGCCTGCCGGGGGTTGTCCGCCGAGTGCGGGTCCGTCGTGGTTGTTCGCGCAGTTCCCCGCGCCCCTTCGGGGTGCGCTTCCGCCTTACCGCAGGGCGAAGCCCTCCCCAGCGCCGTACGCCCGTACCGTCACGCCCCCGTCCGGGGCGGGACGCACCACGTGCACCCGTCCGGCGCCGGACACCCGGGCCTCGCCGTCCCGGACGCCGAGCAGCGTGTCCTCGTCCACGGCGACCCCGTACGGCGCCTGCCGCCGCCCGACCACCGCGACCAGCCGGGCCAGCGTCCCCCACTGGGCGGCGTGCACGTCCACCGCGAACGGCACCAGCCCGAGCCCCGCCCGGACCTCGACCTCCGCCAGATCCTCCCCGGTCTCCTCCGGGCACACCGGCACCCCGTCCACCAGCCAGCCGCCGACCACGGCCCGCCGCGCGGCCACGGCGGCACCGGCGGAGAAACCCGCGTACGGCAGGCCGCGCCCGGCCAGCAGCTCCGGCAGCCGCTTCAGGCACTCCGCGAGCGCCTCCTGGTACGCGGGCGTGAGCCCCCCGCACACCAGCAGCCCGTCGATCCCGTCCAGCGCGGCCTCCGGCTCGAACCGGCCGCCGAGCGGTACGAGCAGCGGCACCGGCACGCACGCCGGCCCGGCCTTCGACAGCACCCCCGCGTACCGCTCGAACTGCGCCGCCCCGTCCCCCTCGTCGACGATCAGACACCCGACCCGCCGCGCGCCGCGCACCTGGCGCAGAAACGGTTCGTACACCTCGGCGCGGTCCCAGCCCCCACCGATCAGAAACACCGGACTGCCCATGCCCTCCCCTTCACCAGACGTAAGGGGCGAATGTACGGGCCGCGAGCCGGGGCCGTCGCCATATTTACGCCGGTGACCGGGGAGGGCCTGCTCCAGCGGTAGGGACCCAGCCCGGTGCCGTGCGGCGTCCCCCGGTGGGCAATGGCCGGCAGGATGCCCCTCTCGCTGACCTGATCGTGGTATAGGTCGTAGCCGCGGACGGCGAAGAGCGGTTCCGGCTCGTGGCAGGGACGACCGGCCTTTCCGCGGACCGGTGGGTTGCGTCGAGCAAGGGCAGCATCTGGGCTACGTCATTTCGGTTGCCACCGGTCAGCAGGAGCGCGAGAAGGTCTGCTTGTCGGTGGTCAGGAGATGCTTCGAGCCGGCCCGGCCCCGGTCGGCGAGCAGTATCTCGTGCAGCCACCAGCTGTCAGACACCGCCTTCTCACAGTCCAACGGGGCCGATCCACCCATCGCGTTAGTTGGCGGAAGCCTTGGACTGGAAGCGTTGCAGGGAAAACACCATCCCGCTGTCAGCGGCTGCTTTACTCCATCCTTGTCACCTTCGCGATCGGTGCGTATTTAAGTAAAAGCCTCTTGGGTTTCCCGTCTCCGAAGTCGACGGTGGCCTCGGCGGAGCCTCCACTATTGTTGGTCGACAGTACGACACCGCGCCCAAACGCATCGTGATCTATCTCGTCGCCAATGGCAAGGATAGTGAAGTTTGATTCTCCGGATTTACGAGGTGCAGTAACGCTCCGGTCGCCCCGGGGTGGGGTGGGTTCGATGGTGGTTGCCTGAATTTGGCACTCTATATCCAATTCTTCAGAGATGGCCCGTTTGAGGACTGTCTCGGAGCCGGAGCCTACGTAGTTGTCAAGGCCTCCCTGGTTGGAAAACCCGAGGTGCAGTTTGTCTTCGGTGAACTCGATGACTGTTGCATTCTGGCTGAGTAGGATCCAGGTGAACCTTCTGTAGTTCTTTACTGCCTCGAGTATTGCAGGCCATCGTTCCCGCAAAGATTGCCTGTTCGGGGTGGGATGCGCTTCATCGGTGTTCGAGGCCGACTGGGTCGATTTCCCTACGGTCTGTTTCGAGGGAGGGGGCAGTTCAATAAAGGGCAGCGGAAGGGGGGTCTCCGGTGCGGTGATGGCTGTATTTACGGGCGCCTGGTCGGAGTTTGCACTCGCTGCATGGAGTTTATTCAGTTGCTGTTCCATCCATTGCCGATTCCAGGCGATGGCCAGGGTTCCGGGAGAGTTCCGGACCCTTCTCTGGGGCGTGGGGAGTGATTTAGCTCGCAGTGCCTGGGTCAGCTGATTGAATACAGTGTCTAGGTCCAGCAATGCCAGGTGGGCGTCGGGCGTTCCGTTGCGCAATATGTTGATTAGCTCCCCGGTGAACGCGGTAAAGCCGTTCTCGCCATCTGATCTAGCGGGCTGTGTTTCGCCGGCGGCTGCGATCAGATACGTCCCCTCGATCAGTGCATAATCCGCTAGGGATTGAGTTGGGTCGGCCATAATGCCGAGCGCGCTGCCTGCGTAACAGCAATCAAGAATGACGATGCGCCGTCTGGCTGAGGAGTTGAGCAAGATGTCACGGATGTCATCGTAGAGGGTCGCCGTATAGGGGGCGCCCGGACGGGACGAGGTGCTCGTCAGGCGCAGTTCACCTCGGTTGTGGCCTTTTACTCCGTGCCCGGCGTAGTAGAGGAGAAGTGTGTCCTTGGCTGCGTTAGCAGATTCCAATATGGGATCTACTAGTTCTTCGGTGTTCCGGGGGTCGTGGATGGCGATGCAATTCTGGAATGGTAGGTTCCATGACGCTGCTCCAGTCAGTGAATATCTCAGAGCTTCCACGCTGTTTCGCACTGTGGGCAGCTTTGGCATCGTCGTATAGTTGCTGACGCCTACGAGTATGGCGCGCGACTGATGCGGGTCAGGAAGGATCACGATGCTCCTGCTCGGTCATCAATGCGCTGACAATTCGCTGTGCAGCCTGCTCGTCGTTTCCCTCTATGGTGACTATTGTGTCATTGTGCTCAATGGTTATCGTCGAAGCTCTGTATCTGGTGCGACGCCAAGTGGTAAACGCTAAGGCGAAGGTGCTGACCTGCCAGAAGTTGTCGGTAACAAGCTGGAGGACGTCGACCGTATCGCCGCCCATTTCGTTGAGAGTTGGTGGTCTGGCAACCCAGGATATCTCGCAGTGTTGACGGATTTCGGGCGTCTCCAAGAGCCATGTTCGGAATGATCGCAACTCGTCGATCTCGCTAGGCCCCGCCATGCCGATCCGAAGAATCACTCAGACACACCCCTTACCCCAAGTCGCCGTCAGTCTAGGTCACTTGAGTGTTAGTCGGGTGTCTGCCACGGCACCCGCGGAGTCGCGCCGAGTGGGCAGCACTGGTGTTGTCCGCTCGGCACGTCGCGGTGTTGGACCGTGGGAGCGGCCACTACTTGCTGCTCACCCTGCGCTCGTCTTCCCCCAAGCCCAGTCGCTTGGATCAGCCGTTCGCCCTGGCCACGCCGACCGGGCAGGACACGCCGGTGCCGCCCAGGCCGCAGTAGCCCGCCGGGTTCTTGTCCAGGTACTGCTGGTGGTAGGCCTCGGCCGGGTAGAAGGCACGACCCTCGGCCGGGAGGATCTCCGTGGTGATCTCGCCGTAGCCGGAGGAGGTCAGGACCTTCTGGTAGGCGTCGCGGGAGGCCTTGGCCGCCGCGGCCTGCTCCGGGGTGTGCGTGTAGATCGCCGAACGGTACTGCGTGCCCACGTCGTTGCCCTGCCGGAAGCCCTGCGTCGGGTCGTGCGACTCCCAGAACGTCTTCAGCAGGTCGTCGTACGAGATCTGCCGCGGGTCGAACACCACCCGGACCACCTCCGTGTGACCGGTCAGGCCCGAGCAGACCTCCTCGTACGTCGGGTTCTCCGTGTAACCGCCCTGGTAACCGACCAAGGTCGTGAACACGCCCGCCGGGAGCTGCCAGAACTCGCGCTCGGCGCCCCAGAAGCAGCCCAGGCCGAAGTCGGCGGTCTCCAGGCCCTCGGGGTAGGGGCCGAGCAGCGGCGTGCCGAGCACGGTGTGGCGTTCCGGGACCGCGAAGGCGAGCGCGGGGCGGCCCTTGAGCGCCTGCTCGGGGGTGGGCAGCTGGGGCGTGCGGCCGAAGAGCATCGGGTCTCCCTGTCGGTCGGGGCTGGGCGCCGGCCGCCTCGGCGGCGCCGGCACCCCTACAACGCCTCTCGCGCCTCGCGCATTCCGGTCAGACCCCCGCCGCCGCCGTCTCCTCCGCCAGTTCGACCGCCGTGTTGCGGACCCGGCAGTAGTAGTCGGCCATGTCACCGCGGTAGCGCCACGGCAGCGCGTTCACATGCCCGTCGACCAGCCGGAACTGCTCCAGCGCCGCCTCGTTGCGGCCCTGCAGGTGCAGGTAGTACGCCAGCAGGTGACGCAGTTCCGGCAGCCGCGGATGGGACGGGTCGGCCGCCGCCGCGTCCGCGAGCGCCGCCTCGACCCGGGCCCGCATCTCCGGCGTGTTGTCGGCCTCGGTGTCGTCCGACTCGTCGTGCTCGAAGTGCGCGATCAGCGGCAGCGCGGTCAGCAGGCTGCCCAGCGGCGCGCCGGCCGCCGCCCGCTCGGCGAACTCGCGGGCCAGCCGCTCGGAGCCGCGCCACTTCGCGCACCAGTACTGCAGCGCCGAGAAGTGCGCCTCGTAGTGGTGCGGGGCACGCGAGGTGATCTCCGTCCACAGCTCGTCCATCCGCGCGTTCGGGTAGCCGAGGCCCAGCGCCACCCAGATCTCCGCGACGAACGGGGTCGGGTCGTCGGGGTTCAGCGCCGCCGCCCGCGCGATCTCCTCGCGGGCGGAGACCAGCGTGCGGTGGAAACCCTCGGCCTGCTCCTGGGTCGTGTACTTCGCCGTCTTCGCGCCCCTGATCTTCCAGGCCAGGATCACCGTGCTGCGCGCGCGGACCACGGCCGCGTCCGGGTCGTCGGGCCGGGCCGCCTCCCAGGCCAGCAGCCACGCGTCCTCCTCGGCCGCGCGGTCGGCCAGCAGATAGGCGAGCGCCGAGCGGCGCTCCCAGTCCCGGCCCACCGCCCCGAGCAGGTCGGCGGCGGGCCGCCAGTCACCGCCGCGCACGGCGGCCAGCGCCGCCGTCCACGGCTCCGGCAGCGGCGCGGCGAGGTCGGTGTCCTGCCGCTCGGCAGGCAGCAGACCGAGCTTCGCGGCGGCCTTGGCGGCCTGCGCGGCCTCGGCTTCGGCGTCGGTGTCACCCTCGTCGGGGCTCGGCGAGAAGAGTTCCTTCAGGAACACCCAGAGCAGCCACAGCAGGAAGATCGCCGTAGGGACGGCCAGGATCCCGAGGATCCAGAAGAGGACGGTCATGCGGGTCGGTCCGTTCGTGTCGAATGGGGCTTGCGGGGCCGGTCGGGCCCGCGGGACCCGCGGGCCAGGTGAGACTGGCGGGCCGTGAGGGTCTGGCGGGCGGCGCGGGACTGGTGGGTCTGGGGGCCCTGCGGGGCGTGCGGGTGAGGCGGTCAGGCGTTCCGGACCGCCGGCGGCAGCAGGGCGCGCAGCCGGCCGGTGTCGGGGTGGTCGGCGACCGCCGCCTCCAGGGCCGCGTCCAGCTCGGCCTCGGGGCTGTCGTCCCCGGTGCCCGCCTCCCAGCCGGGCAGCCGTACGGTCGCCGGGCTGGTCCAGGAGAACTCCCAGCTCAGCAGTGAACAGGCGCTGAACTCGGCCAGCACCATCGTGCGCAGCGAGCGGAGCAGCGTCGGCCGTACGAACTCGCGGAACGCCCGCCCCTTCGCGGCCGCCGCCTCCTCCGACAGCGGCAGCCGCTCCGCCAGCCGCCACAGCCGGCCGTCGTCGATGACGTCCAGCAGCGCGGACAGGGTGGCCGGCTGTCCGGTGTACGCGGTCAGCGCCCGGTGCAGCGGGGTCTGGGTGGTGGCCAGGCCGGCGGCCATCGAGGCGTTCAGCAGTTCCTCCCAGCCGGCGGCGCGCGGGCAGGCGAGCAGTTCGTCCAGGAGGACGGCGTCCTCCAGCGCGCCCAGGGTGCGTTCCGGGTCGGTCAGCAGCGCCAGCGCCGCGCCCCGGGCCTCGTCGGTGCGCCCGTCGGCGGGCAGCGCCTCGATCCGCCGTACCCGGTCGGCGATCGGCGGGTGGGAGTCGTACGGCCCCGCAGGCGTCTCCGGCAGCTCCGCGCGCAGCCCCGCCAGCTCCAGCTCCCGGGCGGTCAGCAGCCGGCCGAAGCCGCCGAAGAACTCGCCGCGCGGCGGCAGCAGCCGGGCGTGCACACCCAGCGTGGCGTAGGAGTCCAGGTAGAAGTCGTGGGAGGCGGACAGCGCCGGGATCTCGCGCAGCGCCGACGCGGTCGCGTCCCGCCCGGCGATCCGGGCGGCGGTCAGGTCGGCGGCGTACTCCTGGCCGCGCGCGGTGGACAGGGAGGCACGCAGATAGAGCTTGCCGTAGGCGGTGTAGATCCGCGCCATCGTCCGGTACGTCGCCCCGACACCGGTGGTGTCGATCTCCTTGGCCTTGCGGCCCTTGGCGACCCGCTTGGCGGACGCCTGCTCCTGCCGGGCCCGGTCGGCGGCCACCTTGCCGTCCGCCTTGGCGTGGAACTGCCCGATGACCCGGCCGATCTGCACGCGCCCGCGCACCACCAGCGCGGACAGCCGGGTGTCGCCGCCGGTGAAGTGACCGAACTCGTGGGCGAGCACGGAGCGCAGCTGGGCCTCGGTCAGGCCGGTCAGCAGCGGCACGCCGAGCGTGAGGCGGCGCGGGCCGGGCAGCAGGCCGAGCAGCCGCGGCTCCTCGCTGACCGAGGCGTTGACCTCGCCGGTGAGCAGGAGGCGGTCGGGGGCGCGGGTGCCGGCCGCCGCGGCCAGCTCGCGCACCAGCGCCCACAGCCGGGGTTCATCGGTGTCGGTGACCGGGAGGCCGGGCGGGTCCTCGCCCTTCGGGGTGCGCAGCATCAGCATGCCCCGGACCACGGGGATGGCCAGCAGCACCGTGACGAAGCCGACCTTCGCCGTGAGCGCGCCGTGTCCCCAGCTGAAGACGAGGACGTCGACGCCGGCCAGCGCGGCGAGCAGGACGAGGCTCAGCAGATAGAAGCCGAGCAGCAGAACGAGAGCGCGCAGTGCGCGCAGCGTTGCGCCCATCGGGCAGATCCCCCCACAGGACCCCGGAAAAGGGACATGACGAAGCGGTGAAAAAGGACATGAAGGCCGCACCGGCCGATGGCTGGTCGGCGCGAGCGGTGTTGGTAGTGCGTGTGGTGCGGGTGGTGCTTTTGCGGCCGGTAATGCGGTGTGGGGGGAAGCGGAGTATGCCTTACCGCAGGTCAGGAGGGCAATGTGAGGGGTGCGTAAAGGAGGACGGGTGCGGCTGTGGGTGAGGAGGTGGGTGTGGTTGGGGATGCGCCCAGCGTCGATGGACGACTGTCGGGCAGGCTCAGGGCGGCGGGCCCGGTGTTCGCTCGCTCGGGCAGGCTCAGGGCGGCGGGTCCGGTGTTCGCTCGCTCGAGCAGCCCCGTGCTTCCTCAGCCGGGCAGGCTCGCCGGGCTGCCGCCGTTGGCCTCGTAGCCCGCGACCGCCAGTGCGCGGTGGAGGGCGAACGCGGCGGCCGGGTCCTCGGACAGGGTCCACGGCAGCGCGCCCACATGCCCGTCGACGTGTATGAGCTGGTCCATGGCCTCCGCCCAGCGCTCGGCGCGGACCAGGAAGAAGACCAGCAGGTGCCGGACGTGGGGGAGGGTCGGGTCGTCGGGGACGGCCGAGTGCACCGCGTGCAGCGCGCCGTGGATCGCCTTGGCGACGACCTCGCTCTGGTAGAAGCTCGCGACCAGGTTCACCTCCGGGAGGTGCTCGAACACCGCGAACAGCGGCAGCGCGGCGAGCAGCGAACCCTCCGGGGCGCGGGCCGCGGCGCTCTGCGCGAAGGAGTACGCCTGCTCACGGGAGCCGTGCCACTTCTCGCACCAGTAGTGCAGCGCGGCCAGATGCGCGCCCATGTGATACGGGGCCCGGTCGAGGATCTTGGCCCACAGCTGCTCGAACTCGGCGTGCGAATAGGCCAGCCCGCGTGCGACGGACAGCTCTATGACGTACGGCACCGGGTCCCCGGGCGCCAGCAGGGCGGCCTCCGCGCAGGTCTTGCGGGCCTCCTCCATGATGATCCGGAACTCGTTCGTGCCCGGCGTCGCCGTCCGCCAGGCCTGCTGCACCAGGAACTCCGCGTGCACGGCGGCACCGCCCGCGTCCTTGGGCTGCTCGGCCCGCCACACCCGCAGCCACTGGCCGCCCGGCGTCTCGTGCACCCCGCCCGGCCGCTGCCGCAGCTCCAGCGCGGCGGCGCCGGCGAAGGCCTGCACCCGTTGCCAGCGCAGCTCGCCGTCGGCCCCGGTGCCGGCCAGCAACTGTGCGGCGGCCCGGTAGTCCTGCGTGCGCTGCACCAGTTCCAGGGTCCGCAGCAGGTCCTCGTCCGGGCCGGGCAGGCGCACGTCCAGTTCTTCCTCGCGCAGGAAGCCGTAGGCCGCCGGGTCGGCGGCGTCCGGGTGCCCCGCCGGAACCCGCTGGATCCCGCCGCGCCCGCGCCGCAGGACCAGGAGCAGGACGAAGCTCAGCATGAGCAGCGCCATCAGCAGCCAGAGAATCGCCATGTCTCAAGCGAACCAGAACCCGCCGACAATTAGCCAACCCCGCCGCGAGCCTGTGGAAAACTCTCGATCAGAGCATGACAGCAACTCCGGTCACAGCGTGACATCAACATTGCAGAACCTGGCGAACACCTCTCGCCGGGCGCCGGGAACCGGCCGGGCGCATTACGCTCGATGCACATGAGCGACAGGCACATCAGCGACCACTTCGAGACCCTCGCAATCCACGCGGGCAACACCGCGGACCCCCTCACCGGCGCGGTCGTCCCGCCGATCTACCAGGTTTCGACCTACAAGCAGGACGGCGTCGGCGGGCTGCGGGGCGGCTACGAGTACAGCCGCAGCGCCAACCCGACCCGCACCGCGCTGGAGGAGAATCTCGCCGCGCTGGACGGCGGTCGCCGCGGCCTCGCCTTCGCGTCCGGCCTGGCGGCCGAGGACACGCTGCTGCGTACGCTCCTCGGCCCCGGTGACCACGTGGTGATCCCGGACGACGCCTACGGCGGCACCTTCCGGCTCTTCGCCAAGGTGGCCACCCGCTGGGGCGTGGAGTGGTCCGTCGCCGACACCGCCGACCCGGCCGCCGTACGGGCCGCGATCACCCCGAAGACGAAGGCCGTGTGGGTGGAGACCCCCTCCAACCCGCTGCTCGGCATCACCGACATCGCCGCCGTCGCCCAGGTCGCCCACGACGCGGGCGCGAAGCTCGTCGTCGACAACACCTTCGCCACCCCCTACCTCCAGCAGCCGCTGGCACTCGGCGCGGACGTCGTCGTGTACTCGCTCACGAAGTACATGGGCGGCCACTCGGACGTGGTCGGCGGTGCGCTGGTCGTCGCCGACCAGGCGCTGGGCGAGGAGCTGGCCTACCACCAGAACGCGATGGGCGCCGTGGCCGGCCCCTTCGACTCCTGGCTCGTGCTGCGCGGCACCAAGACCCTCGCGGTGCGCATGGACCGGCACGGCGAGAACGCCACGAAGGTCGCCGACATGCTGACCCGGCACCCGCGCGTGACGCAGGTGTACTACCCGGGCCTGCCCGACCACCCCGGCCACGAGGTCGCCGCCAAGCAGATGAGGTCGTTCGGCGGCATGGTGTCGTTCCGCGTCGCGGGCGGCGAGGAGGCCGCGCTGGAGGTGTGCGCCCGTACCAAGGTGTTCACCCTCGGTGAGTCCCTCGGCGGTGTCGAGTCTCTGATCGAGCACCCCGGCCGGATGACGCACGCCTCCGTGGCCGGCTCCCAGCTGGAGGTCCCCGCCGACCTGGTGCGCCTGTCCGTGGGCATCGAGAACGTCGAGGACCTGCTGGAGGACCTCAAGCAGGCCCTCGGCTAGTCACCGGGGTCACCGGCCGGTGACCGGTGGAGTCGTCCGCGAGGGCGGCTCCGCCCAGGGGCGGGCGTCGGCCGCCCACACGGTGAACGTGAGGACCGCCGCGCACGCCAGCAGCCACAGCGCCCGGCGCGCGAGCCGCCTGCGCCGCAGCAGACGGTCCCCGCGGAGCACCGCGTCCGCGCACAGCCCGGGCGGCACCGGCACCACGGCCCGCTCCATGACCGCCCGCACGGCGGCCTCCCGCTCTTCCCGCCTCACCAGGACCTCCGGCGCCGGCCGGGCGGGAACGTCGGCGACACCGCACCGGCGGCCGGGCGGAGCGGCGGTAGGGCACCGTTCGCGGGTGGGGGCGGCCCGAGGGCACCGTTCCCGGGTGCGGGCAGCGGTACGGCACCGTCCGCAGGCCCGGGCGACCGTGCGGCACCGCCCGCGGGCCCGGGCGACCGTGCGGCACCGCCCGCAGGTCCGGGTGGCCGTGCGGCACCGTCCGCAGGTCCGGGCGGCCGTGCGGCACCGCCCGCGGGCCCGGGCGACGTCAGCTCACCGTCCGCAGGTCCGGGCGGAGATACGACGCCGTCCGCGGGCCCGGGCGGCGGTGCGGCGGCACCGTCCGCACGTCCGGGCAGCGGTACGCCGGCGCCGTCCGTGGGCCTCCCCGCGCCCAGGCACGCGCACGTGGGGCGGTGGTGAGCCCGCGCCGCCGCGCGTTCCGCGCCACCGGCGACGGCGCATCCCGCCACCGGCCTCAGGAAGCACCCACACACCCGTCCGCCTGCCGCGGAACGGCCGGGCAGGCGATGGTGGCCGGTTCCGGCGGTGCCCGTCATGGCGGAGCCGGTCATGACGGAGCGGGTCATGACGGAGCCGGTCATGACGGGGCCGCCTTCGTGACCGTCCGGTCCGCCGAACCCGGCCGGGCGGGGTGCAGGACGGTCGCCGTCGCGCGGTCGCAGATGGTGTGGACGCGTTCCGCGGGCAGACCGAGCAGCGCCGCCGTCCGTTCCTCGGCCACCCCCTCGTAGATCCGCAGGACCAGTACCAGCCGCTCCCGCGGGGTGAGCCCGGCGAGCGGCCCGCGCGCACCGGTCCGGGCGGGGCCGAAGGCGCCGTGGCGGTGCCAGGCGGTGTGCGCGAAGCGGGTGACGAGGTACCGGCGGGCACAGTCGTACGGGTCGTCGCCGCGCAGCCCGTCCCAGCGGGCGTAGGTGTGGGCCAGAGCGAGCGTCAGCAGGCGCCGCGCGCGCGGGTTGGCGTCCGGTGCCTCCGCGGTGAGCAGCGTGGCCGCGTGCAGTAGGCGTCCCGCCGCGCCCGCCACGAACGCCTCGAACTCCCGGGACCGGCGCTCACCGCGGGCCGACTGCCGATCACGCACCGCGCCTCCCCCCGACGGGGCCCGTCCGGACCCGGTCTCATATCAAGCCAGGGGCGGCCCGGGGTCAAGACGTCGGACCTCTCGGGTGCGACGCGCGGCTCAGGAGGCCGAAGGCTGCTCCGCCGCCGGAACGCCCTGCACCGCCATCCGCGCCGAGAGCGCGTGATTGAAGCGGGTCAGGAGCGTGCAGAACTGCTCGCGCTCCTCCGGCGCCCAGTCGTGTGTCAGCTCGGCCATGAGCTGACGCCGGGACGAGCGCACCTCCTCCAGCCGGGCGGCACCCCGCGGCGACAGCTGGAGCACCACCGCCCGCCCGTCCTCCGGGTGCGAGGTGCGCTTGACCAGCCCGGTGTCGACCAGGGGTGCCACCTGCCGGGTGACCGTGGAGGAGTCGATGCCCATGCTCGCCGCGAGCGCCTTGACCCCCATCGGGCCTTCCTTGTCGAGGCGGTTGAGCAGCAGATACGCGGCACGGTCCATGGAGTTGCGCACCTGACCCAGGCCGCCGAGCCGCGTCTGCTCGGCACGGCGGGCGAACAGCGCCACCTCGTGCTGAAGGGTGTCGAGAAGACCGGTGTCACCGACGGTCGTCATGTCCATCGACATTCCTGGTGTTGTGGGCATGGCCGGAGGCTCACTTCATGAGGCTGCTGGGGTTGGGGGACAGGGTACGCGGCCGGGAGCCGGGCCGTACCGGCGCTGTGCGAACCGGTCTCGCAGCTTGGTCACATCCGTCGTGCGCGAATGTGAACTGCGATGCTGGTGATATGAGCTACCGCACGGCCGATTCCTTGCGTTCCGTCACCCTCGACGATGTGCGCGGCGCCCGGAAGATGCTGTCGGGCGTGGCCCGGGTGACCGCGCTGGAGGGCAGCCGGTACCTGTCCCGGCTGGTCGGCGCGCCGGTGCACCTGAAGTGCGAGAACCTCCAGCGCACCGGCTCGTTCAAGCTGCGCGGCGCCTACGTGCGGATCGCCGGGCTGCTGCCGGAGGAGCGGGCCGCCGGTGTGGTGGCCGCGAGCGCCGGCAACCACGCGCAGGGCGTGGCGCTGGCCTCCTCGCTGCTGGGCGTGCACGCCACGGTGTTCATGCCGCAGGGCGCGCCGCTGCCGAAGGTGAGCGCGACCCGGGACTACGGCGCCGAGGTGCGCCTGCACGGCCAGGTGGTCGACGAGACGCTGGCCGCCGCCGAGGAGTACGCGGCCCGGACCGGCGCGGTGTTCATCCACCCCTTCGACCACCCGGACGTGATCGCCGGTCAGGGCACGGTCGGCCTGGAGATCCTGGAGCAGTGCCCCGAGGTGCGCACGATAGTCGTCGGCATGGGCGGCGGCGGGCTCGCGGCGGGGATCGCGGTGGCGGTCAAGGCGCTGCGGCCGGACGTCCGGATCGTCGGCGTGCAGGCGGAGGGCGCTGCCTGCTACCCGCCCTCGCTGGCCGCCGGGCGCCCGGTGTCGCTGCGGAACCCGGCGACGATGGCCGACGGCATCAGGGTGGGGCGGCCCGGCGTGGTGCCGTTCGGGATCGTCGGCGAGCTGGTCGACGAGGTGCGCACGGTCAGCGAGGACGAGTTGTCGGCGGCGCTGCTGCTCTGCCTGGAGCGGGCCAAGCTGGTCGTGGAGCCGGCCGGGGCGAGCCCGGTCGCCGCGCTGCTGGCCGCGCCGGAGACCTTCGAGGGACCGGTCGTCGCGGTGCTCTCCGGCGGCAACGTCGATCCGGTGCTGATGCAGCGCGTGCTGCGGCACGGTATGGCCGCGCAGGGCCGCTATCTGGCCGTACGGCTGCGGCTGACGGACCGGCCGGGTGCGCTCGCCACGCTCCTCGGGGTGCTGTCGGCGGCCGACGCCAACGTCCTCGACGTGAGCCACGTCCGCACCGACCCGCGCCTCGGGCTCACCGAGGCGGAGGTGGAGCTGCACCTGGAGACCAAGGGCCCGGCGCACTGCGCGGAGCTCGGCCGGGCCCTGCGGGACGCCGGCTACCCGGTCATCGCCTGACGCCTGACGGCTGACGGCTGACGTCTGACGCCCGGTGGCCCGCCCCGACGGCCGGCCCGGTCGGCCCCGGTCGGCCCCGGCGACCGACCCCGACGGCCAACCACCCTTTCGGGTGAAGGCTCTTGAGAGACGCGATACATCGCGTTACGGTATCTCGTGTGGGTGCCGGACCGTCCGTTCGTGCCCATGCCGGGTGGCGCCCCGTGCCGGTGAGAGAAAAGGGCGCGCGCCTCCAGGCGAACACGCCTAGCTTTTGCGAAGAGTCCGTCCCGAAAATCCGCGATCCCCGACGAGGTGGAGACAGACATGCCAGGGGCCATCTATGCCGAAGGCCTGGTGAAGACCTTCGGCGACGTAAGGGCGCTGGACGGCGTCGACCTGGACGTGCCCGAGGGCGCCGTCCTCGGCCTGCTCGGGCCGAACGGCGCCGGCAAGACGACGGCGGTCCGCTGCCTGACGACGCTGCTGCGCCCCGACAGCGGCAAGGCGGTCGTCGCGGGCGTGGACGTGCTGCGCCACCCCGACGCCGTGCGCCGCTCCATAGGCCTGTCCGGTCAGTTCGCGGCGGTGGACGAGTACCTGACCGGCCGGGAGAACCTGCAGATGGTCGGGCAGCTGTACCAAATGAGGGCGAAGGCGGCCAAGGCCCGCGCGGCGGAGCTGCTGGAGCAGTTCCACCTCGTGGACGCCGCCGACCGCCCCGCCAAGACGTACTCCGGAGGCATGCGCCGCCGGCTGGACCTCGCCGCCGCCCTCGTGGTCTCCCCGCCGGTGATGTTCATGGACGAACCGACGACGGGCCTCGACCCGCGCAACCGCCAGCAGCTGTGGGAGGTCATCAAGCAGCTGGTCTCCGGGGGTACGACACTGCTGCTCACCACGCAGTATCTGGAGGAGGCCGACCACCTGGCCCATGACATCGCGGTCGTCGACCACGGCCGGGTGATCGCCCAGGGCACCTCCGACGAGCTCAAGGCCCGCACCGGCGGCGAGCGCGTCGAGGTCGTGGTGCAGGACCGGGAGCGCATGGCGACCGCGGCGGAGGTGCTGCGCGGCTTCGGCAAGGGCGAGACCGCAGTCGAGGAACACACCCGCCGGCTCACGGTGCCCGTCACCGGCGGCGCCAAGCTGCTCGCCGAGATCATCCGCGAGCTGGACACGCGCGGGATCGGGATCGACGACATCGGGCTGCGCCGCCCGACCCTTGACGACGTCTTCCTGTCCCTGACCGGACACGCGGCCCAGGGCGCCGACGGGGACCAGCCGGACGCGCCGGGCGAGCGGAAAACCCGCGACGAACGAAGCGAACGCAACGAACGGAACGGCAAGGAGGCCGTGAAATGAGCGCCGTCACCGAGGCCGCGCCCGCCACCGCACCCGGCAACGCCGTCGGCCGGTCCGTCAGGGACTCGCTGATCGTTGCCCGGCGCAACTTGATCCGCATGTCCAGAATCCCTGAAATGTTAATTTTCGGGCTGATCCAGCCGATCATGTTCGTGGTGCTGTTCACCTACGTGTTCGGCGGCTCCATGAAGATCGGCGCCAGCACCAGCGCGCTCGACTACAAGAACTTCCTGATGGCCGGCATCTTCGCGCAGACCGTCACCTTCGCCACCGCGGGCTCCGGCGCCGGCATCGCCGACGACATGCACAAGGGGCTCATCGACCGCTTCCGCTCCCTGCCCATGGCGCGCGGCGCGGTGCTGACCGGCCGCACCCTCGCCGACCTGGTACAGACGGCGCTCACGGTGCTGGTCCTCGCGATCGTCGCGCTGCTGGTCGGCTGGCGGACCGGCTCCGACGGCGGCACGAACCCCGGCCGCGTCCTCGCCGCGTTCGGACTGCTGCTCCTGCTCGGCTACGCCTTCACCTGGATCGGCGCGCTGATCGGCCTGAGCGTGCGCACCCCGGAGGCGGCCACCTCCGGCGGGCTCGTCTGGCTCTTCCCGGTCACCTTCATCTCCAACGCGTTCGTGGACACCGCCAACATGACGCCCTGGCTGCGCCACATAGCCGAGTGGAACCCGTTCAGCGCCACCGTGCAGGCGGCCCGCGTGCTGTTCGCCAACCCCGGGCAGTCCGCCTCGGGCGCCTGGCCGATGCAGCACCCGGTGTGGGCCTCGCTGATCTACTCGGTCCTGATCGTCGTCGTCTTCCGCACCCTCGCGGTACGCAAGTACCGCTCCGCGACCGCCTGACCACCTGCCCGGCGGCGGCCACGGGCCCCGCTCCCCGGGCCCGCACATGACAAAGCCCCCGGCCATCCCGAAGGGCGCCGGGGGCCCGAAGCCGACCAGGGGCCCGGGTCAGCCCGTGTAGGGCTCGGCCTTCAGAATCCGCACGGAGGCCTTCTTGCCGTTGGGCAGCTCGTACTCCGCGTCCTCACCGACCTTGTGGCCGATGACGCCCCCGCCCAGCGGGGACTGGGGGGAGTAGGTCTCGATGTCGGCACTCGCGTACTCGCGGGAGGCGAGCAGGAACGTCAGCGTGTCGTCCTCGTCACCGTCGAAGGCGATCGTGACGACCATGCCCGGGGCGACGGCACCGTTCGCGGCCGGCGGCTCGCCGACCTTGGCGTTCTCGAGGAGCTGGGTCAGCTGGCGCACGCGCAGCTCCTGCTTGCCCTGCTCCTCCTTGGCCGCGTGGTACCCGCCGTTCTCGCGCAGGTCGCCCTCCTCACGCGCAGCCGCGATCTTGGCGGCGATCTCCGTGCGCGCAGGACCAGTAAGGTACTCAAGCTCGTCCTTGAGCTTGTTGTACGCCTCCTGGGTCAGCCAGGTGACGTTCTCGCTGGTCTGGGTCACAGGGTGCTCCTCGTCGGTACTGGGAATACAAAGCATCGCCCTACCCAGAAGAATGTTCCCTCATGGATGGGCGAAACCACGAGCCTAACAATTCATGGGCGAAAGGGGGAGGACATAAGCCGTGTAAATCTCGTCAACGCAGGTCAGGAGCCGCGTATTCCGGGTGGCGCCGGGGAGTGTCCGCCGGTCGGCCGTCAGTCGGCGTGGCAGCCCAGCAGCTCGGCCGTCGTCCCCTGGGCGGTCGTACGGAGCGTGACGACCTTGTCGATGCGCGTGTCCGGCCCGGAGAACCGGAAGTCGGCCCGGCCCACCTCGGCGCCGTCCTCCGACTGGGACCGCACGGTGCAGTAGCCGGACGTGCCGGCGTCCTTGTGGACCTCCAGGTGGACCTTCACCTTGTCGTCGGACGCCTGGAAGGTGATGACCTGGGCGCTGATCTCGCTCCGCGCCACGTAGTGGTAGGCGAAGTAGCCGACCAGGGCCAGCAGGGCCGCCCCCAGCACCGAGGCGGCGATCCTGAGCTTGCGGTCGGCGCGCTCGTCCGAGGAGCGGCCGTAGCGGCCCTCGGGCAGCCGCGTGCTCGCGGTACTCATGATCGTCCTCTCCGCGGAATTATTCGCCCCCCGATTGAGTCACTATAGAAGCCGCCGACTGCGCCCGGAGCCACGGGGGCGCCGAGTTACCGAGGATTGAGTCTTGACTGATCAGTTGCGACTGATGGCCGTTCACGCGCACCCCGACGACGAGTCGAGCAAGGGCGCGGCCACCATGGCGAAGTACGTGTCCGAGGGGGTGGACGTGCTGGTGGTGACGTGCACCGGCGGAGAGCGCGGTTCCATCCTCAACCCCAAGCTGCAGGGTGACGCGTACATCGAGGAGCACATCCACGAGGTGCGCAAGAAGGAGATGGACGAGGCCCGCGAGATCCTCGGCGTCAAGCAGGAGTGGCTGGGGTTCGTGGACTCCGGGCTGCCGGAGGGCGACCCGCTGCCGCCGCTGCCCGAGGGCTGCTTCGCCCTGGAGGACGTCGACAAGGCGGCCGGCGAGCTGGTGCGGAAGATCCGTTCCTTCCGCCCGCAGGTGATCACCACCTACGACGAGAACGGCGGCTACCCGCACCCCGACCACATCATGACCCACAAGATCTCCATGGTGGCGTTCGAGGGCGCGGCGGACACCGCGAAGTACCCCGAGGACGAGTACGGGCCCGCCCACCAGCCGTTGAAGCTGTACTACAACCAGGGCTTCAACCGCCCCCGCACCGAGGCCCTGCACCAGGCCATGCTCGACCGCGGCCTGGAGTCGCCGTACGGGGACTGGCTCAAGCGCTGGGACGAGATGGAGCGCACCGAGCGCACGCTGACCACGCACGTTCCGTGCGCGGACTTCTTCGAGATCCGTGACAAGGCGCTGATCGCGCACGCCACGCAGATCGACCCGGACGGCGGCTGGTTCAAGGTGCCGCTGGAGCTCCAGAAGGAGGTCTGGCCCACCGAGGAGTACGAGCTCGCGAAGTCTCTGGTCGATACCTCCCTCCCCGAGGACGACCTCTTCGCGGGCATCCGGGACAATGCCTGACATGAGCGCAAGCGTGAGCCTCGCAATGACGCACCTGGTCCCCCTCGCCAAGGAGGTGGACCAGAACAAGGTCACCCCCGGTGTCCTCGGTTTCATCGTCTTCGCGGTGATGGCCGTGGCCGTCTGGGGCCTGATGAAGTCGATGAGCAAGCACATGCAGAAGGTCGACTTCAAGGAGGCCCCGGACACCGGGGCGGAGCCGGCCGGGAAGCAGGCCGGCTCCCCGGCACAGTAGGGCCGGCCGGGCTCACCGCCACACCGGCACCGCCACACCGCCGACGCACGGCCGTGGCGGTCCGGTCCTCCCCGCGCGCCGGTCGCCGTGGGCGCCACGCGCCGCCGGAGCCCGTGGGAGAGTGGAACGGTGAACCGACTGGCCCATGAGACGTCCCCGTATCTGCTCCAGCACGCCGACAACCCCGTCGACTGGTGGCCGTGGTCGGCCGAGGCCTTCGCCGAGGCCCGCCGGACGAACAAACCCGTCCTGCTGAGCGTCGGGTACAGCAGTTGTCACTGGTGCCACGTCATGGCCCACGAGTCCTTCGAGGACCAGGCCACCGCCGACTACCTCAACGACCACTTCGTCAGCGTCAAGGTCGACCGCGAGGAGCGGCCGGACGTGGACGCGGTGTACATGGAGGCGGTACAGGCGGCGACCGGGCACGGCGGCTGGCCCATGACCGTGTTCCTCACCCCCGACGCCGAACCCTTCTACTTCGGCACCTACTACCCACCCGCCCCGCGCCACGGCATGCCCTCCTTCCGGCAGGTGCTGGAGGGCGTCCAGCAGGCCTGGACCACCCGGCACGACGAGGTCAGCGAGGTCGCCGGGAAGATCGTCCGGGATCTCGCCCAGCGGGAGATCGTCCGGCAGGCCGCCGAGGCGCCCGGGGAGCAGGAGCTGGCCCAGGCCCTGCTCGGCCTCACCCGCGAGTACGACCCGCAGCGCGGCGGATTCGGCGGCGCGCCCAAGTTCCCGCCGTCCATGGTGCTGGAGTTCCTGCTGCGCCACCACGCCCGCACGGGCGCCGAGGGCGCGTTGCAGATGGCCGTGGACACCTGCGAGCGGATGGCGCGGGGCGGGATCTACGACCAGCTCGGCGGCGGGTTCGCCCGGTACTCCGTCGACCGCGACTGGATCGTGCCGCACTTCGAGAAAATGCTCTACGACAACGCCCTGCTGTGCCGGGTCTACGCCCATCTGTGGCGGGCCACCGGTTCGGACCTCGCCCGGCGGGTCGCGCTGGAGACCGCCGACTTCCTCGTCCGCGAGCTGCGCACGCCCGAAGGCGGGTTCGCCTCCGCCCTCGACGCCGACAGCGACGACGGCACCGGACGGCACGTGGAGGGGGCGTACTACGTGTGGACGCCCGCGCGGCTGCGCGACGCCCTCGGTGACGACGCCGAGCTCGCCGCCCAGTACTTCGGCGTGACCGAGGAGGGCACGTTCGAGCACGGCCAGTCGGTGCTGCGGCTCCCGCAGACGGAGGGCGTGTTCGACGCGGAGAAGATCGCGTCCGTCCGGCGCCGGCTGTTCGACGACCGTGCCCGGCGGCCCGCCCCCGGCCGG
Organism: Streptomyces rubradiris; assembly: GCF_016860525.1. Taxonomy (NCBI): domain Bacteria; kingdom Bacillati; phylum Actinomycetota; class Actinomycetes; order Kitasatosporales; family Streptomycetaceae; genus Streptomyces; species Streptomyces rubradiris. The sequence continues at coordinate 3,113,255 of NZ_BNEA01000015.1, read as the reverse complement.
GACGACAAGGTCGTCGCCGCCTGGAACGGGCTCGCCGTCGCCGCGCTCGCCGAGACCGGCGCCTACTTCGGCCGGCCCGACCTGGTCGAGGCCGCGCTCGGCGCCGCCGACCTGCTCGTCCGCGTCCACCTGGACGAGCACGCCCGGCTCGCGCGCACCAGCAAGGACGGCCGGGTCGGCCCCAACGCGGGCGTGCTGGAGGACTACGGTGATGTGGCCGAGGGCTTCCTGGCGCTCGCGTCGGTCACCGGCGAGGGCGTCTGGCTCGACTTCGCCGGACTGCTGCTCGACCAGGTCCTGGCCCGGTTCACCGACCCGGACACCGGCGCCCTGTTCGACACCGCCTCCGACGCCGAGCGACTGATCCGCCGCCCCCAGGACCCCACCGACAACGCCGCCCCCTCCGGCTGGACCGCCGCGGCCGGGGCCCTGCTCGGCTATGCCGCCCACACCGGTTCCGAGGCCCACCGGGTGGCCGCCGAGCGGGCGCTGGGGGTCGTGAAGACCCTCGGGCCGCGGGTGCCGCGGTTCATCGGGTGGGGGCTGGCCGTCGCCGAGGCACTGCTCGACGGGCCGCGCGAGGTGGCCGTCGTGGGACCCGGCCCGGACGACGAGCGGACGGCCGCCCTGCACCGTACGGCCCTGCTGGGCGCCGCCCCGGGGGCCGTCGTCGCCTGCGGCACCCCGGAGGGCGACGAGTTCCCGCTGCTGGCCGGCCGCACCCTCATCGACGGCGCCCCGGCCGCGTACGTCTGCCGGGGCTTCGTCTGCGACCTGCCGGTGACCGACCCGGAGGCGCTGCGGGCGAAGCTGGCCTGAACCCCGCGCGGGCGAGCGGGCGTCGGCGTCGTACGGTTCCGCCGGGCTGAGCGGGCGTCAGCTTCGTACGGCTCCGCGCCGGTTCAGGGCGCGTTCCACGATGGCCTCCAGCTGATCGTGGTGCGCGCCTTTCCAGTACGCGCGACCGCACTCCGCGCACTGGGCGAACACGTCGTAGGTGCGCCGGGTGCCGCCCTTGAGCTGGTCGGCGACCTCGTCCTTGGCGGCTTCCCGCAGCAGGCCGTTGCACGCGGTGCAGCGGGTCCAGGGCCGCAGCCCGGGGTCGAAGCGGTCCAGGATGTCGTCGAGCTGGTCGTCGGGGCGGGTGCTGTAGACGAACGCGCCGGCCCACAGCTCCCGGCGGCGCAGCAGGCCCCGGTCGCGGCTGAGCATCACCCGCTTCTCGGCCGCCGAGCGGGCGGCGAGCGCCGGGTCGCCGATGTCCGTCGACTCGTACGCCGTGTCCACGCCGAGCAGCCGCAGTCGGCGGGCGAGCGTGCCGAGATGGACGTCGAGGAGGAAGCGCAGCGGCGCGCCCGGCACCCGCTGGGGGCGCTCCACCGGGCGGACGACGACCCGCTCGGCCGCGCCCGGGACGTGCCCGGGCAGGACCGGGCGGCCGTCCACGATCAGGGCGCCGACCTCGGTGAGCGGGATGCCGAGGGACTCGATGACGTGGCCGAGCGTCGAGACGCCGTCCGTGGCCAGCGCCGTGGCCCCGTGCCGGCGGGCGGCCGGTACGAACAGATGGAGCGCGGGGTCGACTTCGACGTGGATCTCGGTTGCGTTCACCCGGCCAGCATCGCACGGGACCCCGCGCGGACCTCTGCGGTTTTTCTCCAGGGGGCGGCTTACGCGTGCTGGTAGGCGACCAGCGAGATGCCGACGTAGTGCACGACGAACGCGGCGAGGGTGAGGGAGTGGAAGACCTCGTGGAAGCCGAACCAGCGCGGTGACGGGTTCGGGCGCTTGATGCCGTAGATCACGCCGCCGGCGCTGTACAGCAGGCCGCCGACCACCACCAGGACCAGGACGGCGATGCCGCCGGCGCGCAGGAAGTCGGGCAGGAAGAACACGGCCGCCCAGCCCATCGCGATGTAGCAGGGCGTGTACAGCCAGCGAGGGGCGCCGACCCAGAAGACGCGGAAGACGATGCCGGCCGCGGCGGCGGCCCAGATGCCCCACAGCAGCCAGCGGCCCTTCCCGCCGGGCAGGAGCAGCAGGGTCAGCGGGGTGTAGGTGCCCGCGATGATCAGGAAGATGTTGGCGTGATCCAGGCGGCGCAGCACGCCGTCCATGCGGGGGCTCCAGTTGCCCCGGTGGTACAGCGCGCTGACGCCGAAGAGCAGACACGCCGTCAGGACGTAGATGCCGCAGGCTATGCGGCCTCTGGTCGAGTCGGCGAGGGCGGTGAGCACGAGGCCCGCGATGAGTACGGCCGGGAACATGCCGAGGTGCAGCCAGCCGCGGAGGCGGGGCTTGACCGGATGCGGCAGGGAAAGCGCGACGGGACCGCGGCCGGCGGCCGGCGTGTCCGTGGGCGCGTCGGGGACGGACGCAGTCATGCGGGGCATGGTACCGACGCCTCCGTAAGCCGACCGTCAATGCGCGCGCATCCACGTCACTCTCGCGCGCTTGGCAAAAAGTCCTTCAGCTGAACCCAACGTGGACGCAAAACAACCTGGACATCGTGGGATTCCTCACGCCGCTCACTTGTGATGCCCTCTGGACAGATGGGCACTAGACTCGGATGATCAAATGAGTGCGGTCGGCACCGGATGAGCGGCTACGAAGCGTCCGGGTCGCGGCCCCCACGGGGCGAACACACCTGAAAACCCTCACTTAGGAGCAATCGTGGCGCGCGACAACGCGGCTCCCACCGTCGTCCCCACCAACCACCGGGAACTGATCTCGTGGGTCAACGAGATCGCCGAACTGACCCAGCCGGACAGGGTGGTCTGGTGCGACGGCTCCGAGGCCGAATACGAGCGGCTGTGCGAGGAACTGGTCGCCAGGGGAACGTTCAAGAAGCTGGATCCGGTCAAGCGCCCGCACTCCTACTACGCCGCCTCGGACCCGACCGACGTCGCGCGGGTCGAGGACCGGACCTTCATCTGCTCCGAGAAGGAGGAGGACGCGGGCCCGACCAACCACTGGAAGGCCCCCGCCGAGATGCGGGAGATCTTCACCGGCGACCAGGGCCTGTTCCGCGGCTCCATGCGGGGGCGCACGATGTACGTCGTCCCGTTCTGCATGGGCCCGCTCGGCTCCCCGCTGTCCGCGCTGGGCGTGGAGATCACCGACTCCGCGTACGTGGCCGTCTCCATGCGCACGATGACGCGCATGGGCCAGGCCGTCCTGGACGAACTGGGCGAAGAGGGCTTCTTCGTCAAGGCCGTTCACACGCTGGGCGCCCCGCTGGAGCCGGGCCAGGAGGACGTCCCCTGGCCCTGCAACCAGACCAAGTACATCTCGCACTTCCCCGAGACCCGCGAGATCTGGTCCTACGGCTCCGGCTACGGCGGCAACGCCCTGCTCGGCAAGAAGTGCTACGCGCTGCGTATCGCCTCGGTCATGGCGCGTGACGAGGGCTGGCTGGCCGAGCACATGCTGATCCTGAAGCTGACCCCGCCGCAGGGTGAGGCCAAGTACGTCGCCGCCGCCTTCCCCTCCGCCTGCGGCAAGACCAACCTCGCCATGCTGGAGCCCACGATCTCCGGCTGGACGGTGGAGACCGTCGGCGACGACATCGCCTGGATGCGGTTCGGCGAGGACGGCCGCCTGTACGCGATCAACCCCGAGGCGGGCTTCTTCGGTGTCGCGCCCGGCACCGGCGAGCACACCAACGCCAACGCGATGAAGACCCTGTGGGGCAACGCGGTCTTCACCAACGTCGCGCTCACCGACGACGGCGACGTGTGGTGGGAGGGCATGACCGAGGAGCCCCCGGCCCACCTGACCGACTGGAAGGGCAACGACTGGACGCCGGAGTCCGACACCCCGGCCGCCCACCCCAACGCCCGCTTCACCGTGCCGGCCTCGCAGTGCCCGATCATCGCGCCCGAGTGGGAGGACCCCAAGGGCGTGCCGATCTCGGCGATCCTGTTCGGCGGCCGGCGGGCCACGGCCGTGCCGCTGGTGACGGAGTCCTTCGACTGGAACCACGGCGTCTTCCTCGGCGCCAACGTGGCCTCCGAGAAGACCGCGGCGGCCGAGGGCAAGGTCGGCGAGCTGCGCCGCGACCCGTTCGCCATGCTCCCGTTCTGCGGCTACAACATGGGCGACTACATGGCCCACTGGATCGACGTGGCCAAGGACAAGGACCAGTCCAAGCTGCCGAAGATCTACTACGTCAACTGGTTCCGCAAGGACGACGAGGGCCGGTTCGTCTGGCCGGGCTTCGGCGAGAACTCCCGTGTCCTGAAGTGGATCGTGGAGCGGCTGGAGGGCAAGGCCGAGGGCGTCGAGACCCCGATCGGCATCCTGCCGGCCAAGGGGGCGCTGGACACCGACGGGCTCGAACTGCCCGAGTCCGACCTGGACTTCCTGCTCACCGTGGACAAGGACGTCTGGCGCGAGGAGGCCGCCCTGGTCCCCGAGCACCTGAACACCTTCGGCGACCACACCCCGAAGGAGCTGTGGGACCAGTACCACGCGCTGCTGGACCGCCTGGGCTGAGCCCCGTACCCGCAAGACTCCGCGGCCGGTCCGGATGTGCCCTGACCAGCGATCGTCACGACCGGCCGCGGTGACCACCCGCCCGGGGCCCCGCACAACGGCGTGCGGGGCCCCGGGTCTTCGGCTTCCGGGACCCTTCGGCATCCGGGGTGTCCGGCCCGGCCGGCCCGGTGGGGCAACAGGGGTGTCCGGCCGCTCCGGCGCGGCGGGGCGGGCGGGGCCGGTCAGGCGGGTCGCCGGGGAGCAGGGTGACCGAGTGCCGCACAGTGGGTGTATGCGGCGTGACGGTATGCGACGCGCCTCGGAACCGGGCGCCTTCCTGCCCTCCCGCCGGCACCGGCTCCGGCCGCGGGACGTGGGGCTGCGCCCGCTGGGTGCCCGCCGCCAGGTACCGGGACTGCGCCGGGAGCACCCTGGGCGAGGAGGTCATGGACCTTCCGGCCGACCCGGGGCAGCGTCTGGTCGTCCTCGGCGCCGAACCGGGCTCGGCGTCCGAGGAGGCGCTGCGGCTCCTCGCCGCGTCCGCCTGACCGCGGCGCGCGGGACGGCCGTCCGTTCGTGTTCCGTGCTGCCTGCTCCCGGAGGTGTACCGGGCGCGGCGAAGGCACCGGCCGGAGCCGGCGGTGAGGTGGATGGCGCCCGGTCCGCGCGTCGCTGCGGGTGCGCGCGGACCGGGGCCGACAGGGGGACCCCTCGGCGGGGTCAGTGGGCCGGGCTGAGCGTCTTCGGGTCGGTCCCGGCGGCGTGGGCGTCCATCCGCTCGGCCGTGAGGATCGCCACGGCGGTGTCCGCGCGGGAGGCGGCGACCACGAGGGCGCGTCCGGCGAGCGTGTGCGCCCGCCGGTGCAGTGCGGCCGGGTCGCCCGCCGCGGCCGGTGCCGCGCGCAGCGGCGTACGGCCGCCGCGCAGCCGGGCCACCTGGGCCGCGAGGCGTTCCGCGGCGGTGTCCAGGTCGGCGGACGGGGTCAGGGCGCGCAGTTCGTCGGTGACCGCGAGCAGCGCGGCGAGGTGTCCGGCGAGCTGGATGTCCAGCTCCTCCTCGCGCGACCGGTGGGGGAAGTCGCAGGAGGTGCCGGCCATCGTGCTGTGGACCGACTTGGAGCGGATCGGTTCGTACATGGGGATGGCCTCCTGTGCTCTGACAGGAAACCATCCTACATTGGATTTCGTCTAAAGTTGATTCGAGTCACGGAACGCGGTCCGCCGGTTACGGCTGGCCGTATCCGTCCAGGAAGGTGCCGATGCGGGTGACGGCGTCCCGGAGGTCGCCGACCGTCGGCAGGGTCACCACCCGGAAGTGATCGGGCTCCGGCCAGTTGAAGCCGGTGCCGTGGACGACCATGATCTTCTCCTGCCGCAGCAGGTCCAGGACCAGCTGCCGGTCGTCCTTGACCTTGAAGACCTTCGGGTCGAGCCGGGGGAAGAGGTACAGCGCGCCCTTGGGCCGTACGCAGCTGACGCCCGGGATCGAGGTGAGCAGGTCGTAGGCGACGTCCATCTGCTCCTTCAGCCGCCCGCCCGGCAGCACCAGGTCGTTGATCGACTGACGCCCGCCGAGCGCGGCGACCACCCCGTGCTGACCCGGCATGTTGGCGCACAGCCGCATGTTCGCCAGGATCGTCAGGCCCTCGATGTAGGAGTCGGCGTGGGCGCGCGGGCCGGAGACCGACATCCAGCCGACGCGGTAGCCGGCCACCCGGTACGCCTTCGACATGCCGTTGAAGGTGAGGGTGAGCAGATCGGGGGCGACCTTCGCGGTCGGGGTGTGCGTGGTGCCGTCGTAGAGGATCTTGTCGTAGATCTCGTCCGAGCAGACCAGCAGGTTGTGCCGGCGGGCGATGTCCGTCAGCCCCTTGAGCACCCCCGCGTCGTACACCGCGCCCGTGGGGTTGTTCGGGTTGATGATGACGATCGCCTTGGTGCGGTCGGTGACCTTGCGCTCTATGTCGGCCAGGTCGGGCATCCAGTCGGACTGCTCGTCGCAGCGGTAGTGCACCGCCGTTCCCCCGGACAGGGAGACGGCCGCCGTCCACAGCGGATAGTCCGGGGCCGGCACCAGGACCTCGTCGCCGTCGTCCAGCAGGGCCTGCATCGCCATCACGATCAGCTCGGAGACGCCGTTGCCGATGAAGACGTGCTCGACGTCCGTCTCGATGCCGATGGTCTGGTTGTGCATCACGACCGCGCGGCGGGCGGCGAGCAGACCCTTGGCGTCGCCGTAGCCGTGCGCCGTGGAGACGTTGCGGAGGATGTCCTCCAGGATCTCCGGGGGGCACTCGAAGCCGAAGGCGGCCGGGTTGCCGGTGTTGAGCTTGAGGATGCGATGGCCCGCCGCCTCCAGCCGCATGGCCTCTTCGAGAACCGGGCCCCGGATCTCGTAACAGACGTTGGCGAGCTTGGTCGACTGGATCACCTGCATGTCCGTGAGCTTACGGCCCCCTCGTGCCTCATGGGCGGTGTTTTCCACCACCCGGGACACGGGGATGCCCGGAGGGCGCCGCCGAATGTCTTCCAGGGGTCTTGCGTCCCTAGAATCCGCTGACATGTCCACGGAACGGGAGTACGAAGCGGAGGCGCACGTGCCGCAGGGAGCGGGCGGCGCGCTCGGTGTCCGGCCGAACGTGTACCACCCGCTGCCGGCTCCGGCCCCCGCGTACGAGCAGTACGCCGACCCGGCCGCCGCGCACGGCTGGCAGAACGACTACGACGCGACACGCGAGCTGCCTCCGGTGGCCGGGGTGCCCGGCGGCCCGGCCGAGCCCGCGCCGCCGGAACTCGCGGGGGCCGGGGCGCGCCGGGCCGGGCGTGGGCGGGCGCGGCGGCGCGCGGGCGGACGCCGGCGCGCGGTGGTCGGCGGCGGTGCCCTCGCGGCGGTGGCCGGCACCGTCGCGGTGATCGCCGCGCTGTCCGGTTCCGGCTCCCCGGACGGGTCCCGCCACGCCGGCGGCGGCCGGACCGCCGACGCCCCCACGAAGCACGACGACGGCACGGACGGCGAAGGCGAGGGCACGGGCGGCGCGGGCGCCGGTGCTGCCGTGCCCACCACCGCGCCGCCCGCGTCGGCTCCGGCCACCGCGACCCGCCCCGCCGTGGCCGTGCCGTCGAGCGCGCCCGCCCGCCCCGCCGCCCCGCGCCCGAGCACCACCGCGAGCGGCCCCGACGGCGGCCGGCCGGCCACCACCGAGCCCTCTGTCACCCGGTCCGCCGCCCCCACGGCCTCGCCCACCGCATCACCCACCGCCTCGCGGACCTACCGCCCGGGCGGCCCCCACCACGGCCACGGCGGCCATAGGTGGCCTCGCTGGACGGAGTGAGCAGGGGCGCGTCCGGCTCTCTGTGTGCAGTACGGCGTCCCGCGCGCCCAACGGCTGTGCCGTCCAAGGGAGTTGCCCACATGGGAGAGTGTCCCCATGGGTGAACATGCGTACGGCCCCGACCGTGCCGGGCAGGCGGGACCCGGTCGCGACGTGCTCGTCTCCGAGGAGGAGCGGGAGCGGGTCGTCGAGCGGGTGCGGGACGCCGTGGCGGACGGCCGGCTGCCGCTGGACGAGCTCGACGGCCGGCTCGACCGGATCTACGCCGCCCGGACGCGGGGCGAACTGCGGGCTGCCGGGAGCGGATTGCCCGCGCCCGGGCCCAGGGACGCGGCAGTGGGGGACGGCGCACCGGCGTCCGGGTTCGCGCTCGGCGTGTTCGGCGGGTTCCGGCGGGACGGCGGGTGGGTCGTGCCGCCCCGGTTCACCGCCTGGTCGATGTGGGGCGGCGGCCGGCTCGACCTGACCGAGGCCCGTTTCGCCGCGCCGGAGACGGTGATCCGGGCCGTGGCCCTGTGGGGCGGCACCGAGATCGTGGTGCCGGACGACATCGACCTCCAGGTCAGGGGGTTCGGTCTGTTCGGGGTGTTCGGCGGACGCGAGGCACGGGCGCGGCGTGACACGGCCGGTCCGGCCGCCCCGCGTGTCGTCGTCAAGGGCCTCGCCCTGTTCGGAGCCGTCGTCACCACGTCGCGCCGGAAGTGAGCCGACCGCCACACCCGGCGGGACTTCCGTCGCGCGGCCAGGAACCCCCCTCGCGCGACTCGGCGGAGCCGCCGTCACCCGGCTTGACGGAATCTTCGTCGCGAGGCCGAGGTGATCCCCTGTCCCGCAGTCGACCTGATCCTTCGTCGCCTGGCTGACGTGCTTCCCCGTCACACGGCAGACCCGATCCCCCCACCGTCCCCCCTCCCGGTGTGAACGCCCCCCCCACGGCCGGCGCAAACCTCCGGTGTGCGGTCCGAGGGAAACCCCTATGGCCTGTCGTGGCTTCTTGTCGGCACCCTTCCGTGCTGCCGACAATGCGCATGACAACCGTGTGGGCGGCCGGACAACCTCCGGTCGCCCCCGTCGTAAGAGGGGACCCCCACGTGAACAAGCCTCTCCTTGCCGCGCTCTCGGCCGTGGCGACCGTCGGCCTGGGCGCCACCCCGGCGCTGGCCGCCCCGCACAGCTCCGCCCCGCAGACCACCGCCCCGCACTCCGCCAAGGCCGCCGCGGTCACCGTCGACTTCGCCGGCACCGTCTCGCTCAGCAACTGCTCCGGCTCCGTCATCCGCTTCCCGGGCTCCGCCGACACCGACCCGGCCCTCGTGCTGACCAACGGCCACTGCCTGGAGACCGGCATGCCGAGCGCCGGCCAGGTCATCACCGGCCAGTCCTCCAGCCGTACCTTCGGCCTGCTGAACTCCGCCGGCACCAAGATCGCCACCCTCCGTGCGAACCAGATCGTCTACTCGACCATGACCGACACGGACGTCACGATCTACCGCACCACCACCACGTACGCGGCGATCAAGAGCTCGTACGGCATCAGCCCGCTCACCGTGCAGGACACCCACCCGGTGGCCGGCACCGCCATCAAGGTGGTCTCCGGCTACTGGAAGCGGATCTACTCCTGCAACGTCGACGGGTTCGTGTACCGGCTGAAGGAGGGCGACTGGACCTTCAAGGACTCGGTCCGCTACACCTCCGCCTGCAACACCATCGGCGGCACCTCGGGTTCCCCGGTGATAGACGCCACCACCGGCAAGGTCGTCGCCGTCAACAACACCGGCAACGAGGACGGCGAGCGGTGCACGGTGAACAACCCGTGCGAGGTCGACGCGAGCGGCAACGTCACCGTCCGCCAGGGCATCAACTACGCCCAGCAGACCTACAACATCCCGGCCTGCTTCACCACCGGCAACAGGCTCAACCTGAGCGCCGCCGGTTGCACGCTGCCCAAGCCGTAGACGCGGTTCACAGCGGTGTACGGCGGACGGACCGGCCCGGCAGGGCATCCGTCCGCCGGCCGTCCTCGATGACGAACCGGCCGTCGACCAGCACGTACGGTATTCCGGTCGGCAGCCGGCGCGGCTCGGCGAAGGTGGCGCCGGGCGCGACCGTCCGCGGGTCGAACAGCACCAGGTCGGCCCGGTACCCCTCGCGCACCAGCCCGCGGTCCGGCAGCCGCAGCCGCGCCGCCGGCCGGGAGGTGAGGTGGGCCACGCACTCCTCCAGCGTCAGCACCCCCAACTCCCGCACGTAGTGGCCGAGGTAGCGCGGGAACGTGCCGTACGCCCGCGGGTGCGGCTTGCTGCCGCGCAGGATGCCGTCGGAGCCGCCGGTGTGCGCCGGATGCCGCATGATCGCGCGGACGTTCTCCTCGTGGCCCACGTGCTGGAGGATCGTCGTACCGAGCCGGTCCCGCACCAGCAGCCGGCGGGCGGTTTCCCAGGGGGCCTCGCCGCGCAGGTCCGCCGACTCCCGGACGGTACGGCCCACGAAGTCGCCGAGGGCCGGGTCGCTCACCCCCGAGATCTCGATCGTCTCCCACTCCACCGGCACGCCGTGGCAGCCGTCCGAGCCGGTGACCTCCAGGTCGTGCCGGATCCGCCCGGCCGTCGCCGGGTCGGTGAGCCGGGCCAGGATCTCCTCCGGGCCGCCCTCGCTCGCCCAGCTCGGCAGCAGCGCGGCGAGGGTGGTGCAGCCGGGGGTGTAGGGATAGGTGTCCAGGGTGATGTCCGCGCCCGCCTCCAGGGCCCCGTCCAGCAGCGCCAGCAGCTCGGGCGCCCGGCCCTTGTTCACCCCGAAGTTCATCGTCGCGTGCGCCAGGTGCAGCGGGCAGTCCGCCTCCCGGGTGAGGGCGACCATCTCGGCGTACGCCTCCAGCGCGCCGGCGCCGTAGGAGCGGTGGTGCGGGCAGTAGTAGCCGCCGTAGGAGCCCACCACCCGGCACAGCTCGGTCAGTTCGGCGTCGCGCGCGTACATCCCGGGGGTGTACGTCAGCCCCGACGACAGGCCCACCGCGCCCTGCTCCAGCCCCTCCGCGACCAGCCGCCGCATCCGGTCCAGCTCCCCGGGGGTGGCCGCGCGGTCCTCCCAGCCGACCACGAGCGCCCGGACCGTGCCCTGGGGGATCAGGTAGGCGGCGTTCACGGCGATGCCGCGGTCCAGCCGGTCCAGGTACCCGCCCACCGACCGCCAGTCGAAGTCGATGTCGTCGCCGTACCCGTTCCACCCGGTGATCGCCCGCCGCACCTCCTCCAGCGTGCGGTCGTCCACCGGGGCGTACGACAGGCCGTCCTGGCCGAGGACCTCCAGCGTGACCCCCTGCGCGGCCTTCGCGCTGTGGTCGGGGTCGCGCAGCAGGGCCAGGTCGGAGTGGGCGTGCATGTCGATGAAGCCGGGGGAGAGGACCAGGCCCTCCGCGTCGATCTCCCGCCGGGCGCGCGGGCGTTGGCAGCCCGCGGCGGCGGCCTCCTTGACGATCGAGACGATGCGGCCCGTGTCGATCACGACATCGGCGCGGTACGCGTCCGCCCCGCTGCCGTCGACGACGTCGGCGTCCCGGATGACCAGGTCCTCCACGTGGGCCTCCTAGAAGAACGTACGGATGTAGTCCACGACCGTGCCGTCCGCCTCGGCCACCGGGATCAGCTGCCACTTGTCGAACGACGTGCACGGGTGGGACAGGCCGAAGCCGATCCGGTCGCCCACCTCGACGTCCGCGCCCGGGGCCGTGCGCAGCCAGGTGTGCTGGTCGGACAGCCCGGTGACGGTGATGCCGGTGGCCGGGCGCTCCTCGCCGTCCCGGCGTACCACCTGGGCGACCGGCAGGTCCAGGTCGTAGGCCGCGTCCCGCTTGCCCGCGTTGGCGAAGGCCTGCTCGGGGGAGGGCCGGGAGACGACCTGCGCCCACAGCCGGAAGGCGGACTCCAGCGCGCCCTCCTCGGGGACCCGGCCGAACGGGGTGATCCTGCGGTAGTGCCCGTCGTCGTGCGAGACGTAGGCGCCGGAGCGCAGCAGCTTCAGCACGGGCTTCGACAGTTCCGGAACGTCGGCGAAGACATCGGTGACCGCGTCGAACCAGGCGCTGCCGCCCGCGCTCACCACGATCTCGTCGGCCTCGCCGAACCGCCCGGCCCGGTCCAGCCCGGCGGCCAGCGCCACCAGCCGCCGCAGATACGACCGCACCCGCTCGGGATCGGCCTCCGGCACCTCGCCCTCGTACCCCGCCACGCCGACCAGGCGCAGGGTCGGTACGGCGGCCACGGCGGCGGCGACCTCCCCGGCCTCCGCCTCCGTACGCACCCCGGTGCGCGCCCCGTCGCCCGCGCCCAGCTCGACCACCACGTCCACCGGGCGGACCGAGCCGCGCAGGGCCGCGTCCATCAGCTCCACACCGCGCACCGAGTCGACGTAGGCGACGAGCCGGAAGTCCGGGTCGGCGGCCAGTTCGGCGGCGATCCAGCGCAGGGCGGGGGCGTCCACCAGTTCGTTGGCGAGGAAGACCCGCCGGATGCCGAACGCGCGGGCGACGCGCACCTGGTGGGGCACCGCGAGGGTGATCCCCCAGGCCCCGTGCTCGATCTGGCGGTGGAAGAGCTGCGGGGCCATGGAGGTCTTGCCGTGCGGGGCGAAGGCCAGCCCGTGCCGGGTGGTGTACGTCTCCATCAGCGCGAGGTTGTGCTCCAGGCGCTCGGCGGACAGCGCGAGGACCGGGGTGGTGAAGCCGTCGGCCTCCCGGAAGAGATTGCGGCGCTGGGCGGCCAGCTCGGCGACCGTCAGGCCGTAGGCGTCCGGCGGGAGGCCCTTGAAGCGGTGGTCGACGTGTTCCTCGGCGAGGCGGGTGAGCGCTTCGGTGCCCATGAAGCCCCTCTCAGGCGTTGCGTATTCTGCAACGACCATTGCGTCTAGTGCTTACTGGTGTCTAGCATCTCGCCGAACACCGGGTCAACGGATCCGCCGCCCTGGCGATCGACAGGAGTCATCATCAACGACGCTGCTTACGCCTCGGTCGTCGCGCCCACGCGGCCCGTCACGGACGCGGACGTGGCGGCGCTCGGCGAGTCCATGGTCACCTTCCTGCCCAGCCACCCCGGCCGCCTCGCCGACGTCCCCTCCTTCCACCGGGCCATCGGCGGCGCCGAGTCCAACGTGGTCTGCGCCCTGGCCGCCTTCGGGCACACGGCCCGCTGGGTCAGCCGGGTCGGCGCGGACGGCTTCGGCGACCACCTGGTGGAACGGATCGCCGGGTACGGCGTCGACGTCACCGCCGTCCGCCGGGACCCCGGCCGGCCCACCGGCGTGTACTTCCGCACCGCCGGAGACCGGGGCACGGGCGCGCACGAGGTCGCGTACTACCGGGCCGGATCGGCCGCCTCCGCGATGTCCGTACGGAACGTGGACCTGACGGCGGCCCGCGCGGCACGGGTGCTGCACCTGTCCGGGATCACGGCCGCGCTGTCGGCGCGGTGCCGGGAGCTGCTGTACGAGCTGACGGCCCCCGGCCCGGGACGCCCGCTGGTGTCCTTCGACGTCAATCACCGTCCGGGGCTGTGGCGGGACGGCGAGGGCGCCGAGGTCCTGCTGGAGCTGGCACGGCGCGCGGACATCGTGTTCGTGGGCGAGGACGAGGCGGACCACGCCTGGGGGATCACCGGCGGACCGGCCGCCGTCCGCCGGCTGCTGCCCGAGCCGCGCGTACTGGTCGTGAAGGAGGGAGCGCGCGGCGCCACGGCCTTCACCCGGGACCGGCCCGACGGCACCTTCCAGCCCGCCCTGCACACCGCCGTCGTGGCCACCACCGGCGCCGGAGACGCCTTCGCCGCCGGCTTCCTCTCCGCCACCCTGCGCGGGCTCCCCGTCAAGACCCGCCTGAAGTACGGCCACCTCTTCGCCGCGGCCGCCCTCACCACCCCCGGCGACCTGGCCGCACCCCCCGCCCGCGACCACGCCGACCGCCTCGCCGCCCTGGACGACGGCGCATGGGGGAGACTTCGACTCGGCCCCGGCTGGACACGAGCCGAGCAGGCCGAGGAGGAGGCGAACATCCCATGAGTCAGACCGTCGACCGCGCCCTGAGCATCCTGCCGCTGCTCGCCGAGGGCCCCGCCGACCTGGGGCAGGTCGCCGACCGGCTCGGCGTGCACAAGTCCACCGCCCTGCGCCTGCTGCGCACCCTGCACGAACACGGCCTGGTCTACCGCCAGTCCGACCAGCGCTACCGCCTCGGCGCCCGCCTCTTCGCGCTCGCCCAGGAGGCGATGGAGAACCTCGACATCCGCGAGATCGCCCACCCCCACCTCGTACGGCTCAACGAACAGTGCGGCCACACCGTCCACCTCGCCGTGTACGAGGAGAACGAGGTGCTGTACATCGACAAGGTGGAGAGCCGCTACCCGGTCCGCATGTACTCCCGGATCGGCAAGCCGGTGGCCATCACCGTCGCCGCCGTCGCCAAACTGCTCCTCGCCGACCTGCCCGAAGCCGAGCGCCGCGCCCTCGCCGAGCAGCTCGACTACCCGCTGTACACGGCCCGTTCGACCCCCCACGCCGAGGCCTTCCTGAAGGAACTGGCGACGGTGCGCGAACAGGGCTGGGCCACCGACCTCGGTGGCCACGAGGAGTCCATCAACTGCGTCGCCGCCCCCGTGCGCGGCGCCGACGGCCGGGTGGTCGCCGCCATGTCGGTCTCCGCGCCGAACGTGGTCGTCACCGCCGAGGAACTCCTCAGCCTGCTCCCGCTGGTCCGCCGCACGGCGGACGCCATCAGCGGCGAGTACTCCGGAAGAACGCCAGTGAAGGGCACCCCCGCATGACCGACAAGATCGCGCTCACCCCCAAGACCCACACCACCCCGCCCGCGAAGTTCTCGCACGGCGTGAAGAAGGGCAACATCCTCCAGGTCGCCGGCCAGGTCGGCTTCCTGCCCGCCGAGGAGGGCAAGCCCCCGACGCCGGCCGGCCCCACCCTGCGCGAGCAGACCCTCCAGACCCTCGCCAACGTCAAGGCGATCCTGGAGGAGGGCGGCGCGACCTGGGACGACGTGATGATGATCCGCGTCTACCTCACGGACGTGGACCACTTCGCCGAGATGAACGACCTCTACAACGCCTACTTCGAGGAACAGGGCCTGACCCAGCCGCCCGCCGCCCGCACGACGGTCTACGTCGGTCTGCCGGCCGGCCTCCTCATCGAGATCGACGCGCTCGCCGTACTGGGCTGACGCGCGCCGCCCCCCTTCCCTTTCCCTTACGTACGTCCGCACGGCACGGCACTCCCCGGGGAGCCGTGCCGCGCTCCCCCCTGCCCGAAAGCGTCATGCATTTACGAAGAGGACCCCCGTATGTCCTTTCCGCTCGCCGCGCCCGTCCCCACCGCGCCACCCCACACCGGGGGCCTGCTCCTCCTGATCGACGGCACGCCCGGCCTGCTCACGGTCGCCGCCCTCGGCATGGCCCTCCTGCTCTTCCTGATCATCAAGGTCCGGCTCCAGCCCTTCGTGGCCCTCCTCGCCGTCTCCATAGCCGTCGGCCTGCTGGCCGGCCTCTCGGTCACCGAACTCTTCGGCACCGTCCAGCGCTCCGACGCCGTCTCCACCATCGAGTCCGGCATGGGCGGCATCCTCGGCCACGTCGCCATCATCATCGGCCTCGGCACGATGCTCGGCGCGATCCTCGAAGTCAGCGGCGGCGCCGAGGTGCTGGCCGCGCGCCTGCTGGCCCTGTTCGGCGAACGCCGGGCCCCGCTCGCCATGGGCCTGACCGGCCTGCTGTTCGGCATCCCGGTCTTCTTCGACGTGGGCATCTTCGTCCTCGCGCCCCTCGTCTACGCGGCGGCGAAGCGGTCCGGCAAGTCGGTGCTGCTCTACTGCCTCCCGCTGCTCGCCGGCCTGTCCATGACCCACGCCTTCCTGCCGCCGCACCCCGGCCCGGTCGCCGCCGCCGGACTGCTGCACGTCCAGCTCGGCTGGGTCGTCCTCATGGGCATCGTCTGCGGCCTGCCCGCCGTACTGGCCGCCTGGGCGTACGCCGCCTGGGCCGGAAGGCGGATCTTCGTCCCCGTACCGCAGGACATGGCGGAGGCGGCGGAGGAGGCGAAGCGGGCGGTGGCCGCCGAGCAGCGCGCACAGGGCGTGACACCGAAGGAGACCCCGGTGCCCCTGGCCACGGTCCTGACCATCATCGGCACACCACTGCTGCTGATCCTGGCGGCCACGTTCTCCTCGATCGCCCTGGATCCCTCTCCGGCGCGCTCGGTCCTGGAGTTCTTCGGCAACCCCTTCGTGGCCCTCACCCTCGCGCTGCTGCTCGCCTACTACCTCCTCGGCATCCGCCGCGGCTGGTCGCGCAAGTCGCTGGAGACGGTGTCGACCGCCTCCCTGAAGCCGGTCGGCAACATCCTGCTCGTGGTCGGCGCCGGTGGGATCTTCGGCGCCGTGCTGAAGGCCGGAGGCGTCGCCCAGGCCCTGTCGGACACCTTCCACGACGTCGGCCTGCCGGTGATCGTCCTGGCGTACCTGATCGCGCTCGTCCTGCGGGTGGCCCAGGGCTCGGCGACGGTGGCGATCGTGACGACGGCGGGCATCGTGGCTCCGTTGCTGGCGGAGGGCGGGCACTCGCAGGCGTTCTCCGCGCTCGTCATCATGGCCATCTCGGCGGGCTCCATCTTCGCCTCGCACGTCAACGACGGCGGCTTCTGGATGGTGGCCAAGTACTTCGGCATCAGCGAACGGGACACCCTGCGCTCGTGGACGGTGCTGGAGTCGGTGTTGTCGCTGGCGGGGTTCGCGGTGGCGGCGGTGGCCGGGGTGTTCGTGAACTGACCGGTTCCACGGCGTGTTCGTGAGCTGACTGGTTACGGCACAGGGAAGTCGTCCATACTGCCGCCGTGGAGCAGCGCATAGGATCGAGCAGCAAGCCGACCGGGGCCGGGGAGCCGTTGAAGGCCGAGCCGGTGAAGGCGGAGCCGTTGACGGGTGGGCTGGTGAAGGGCGGGCCGGTGAAGGCCGAGCCCGTGTTGGGCGCCGGTTTCGACCCGGCCTTCGTACCCGGGATCACGGGACCGACGCCGACCGAGGCGGGCCCGGTGTCCAAGGAGCCGTCGGGCCCGGAGGCCGCCGGGGAGGCTCTCGGGGAAGCTTCCGGGGAAACCGGCGCGGAGACGCCCGAGGAGTCCGTCGAGGAATCACCGGAAGCCGGGGACGGCGACGGGCCGGACTCCGACGAGCCGGACGGGCCGGTCTTCGAGGCGGCGGACCGCCGGGCGCGGATCGTGGCCGACCGCAGGGGCGTCCGCCTCAGCCTGGACGAGGAGGCCTGCGACTTCCGCTGGGACGAGATCGCCGCGGTGGAGACGGAGACGCCCCGCTTCGGCAAGCGGTACACCGTCACCGTGCACACCCCTGACCGCCGCTGGTTCCCGATCGAGATCGAGGCGCCGGCCAGGGCGCGCTTCAAGGAGTGGGACGAGCAACTGGACGCGGTGCTCGACGCCTACTTCGAGGAGGCGTAGCCGCTAGGAGCAGTACTGGGCGGCCTTGCCGATCGACCGGTACATACAGTCGGCGTTCTCCAGCAGCTGCAACACGGCGTCCTTGTTCCGGGAGGTCTCCCGCTCGATGACTTCGTCGGGCGGGTAGAACCCGCCCCCGGAGGACGAGGCCGGGTACATCTCGAAGGTGTAGCTGAAGATCTTCTGCGTACCCCACAGATAGTCGTCGATCGTGCCGTCCGTGATGTACAGGTCGCTGGACTGCTCGGCGGTGTACCCGTTGCTGGCGGCCATCTTCCGCCCGACGGCCTGGAACGCGGCGGCGTCGTCGGCGGTCATCCCGGCGGCGGTGTCCGAGTAGGTGTACCCGAACGGCCACAGCACCAGCTCGCTGTAGGTGTGGAAGTCGATCCCGGCCGTGATCTGCTGCTTGCCGCCGACGACCCGGCCGCGCACGAAGTCGGCGACGACCTTCACCTCGGGCGCGGACTCGGCGGCGGACCCGCGGTAGGTCTCGGAGGAGATGGATAGGTGGGGGTGGATGAGGTCGCGCGACCGCTCGGGGGTCAGCGCCTCTTCCCTCACCCTACGGAAGAGCTTGCGAAAGTGCTCCAACTGCGCTTCGGAGTCGATGAACGCCGTGCCGTGCGGGGCGTCCCGTACGACGGTGTCCAGCCGGGGAACCGCTCCGCCCAGGTGCACCATGGTGCTTCCGGCGCCCGCGAAGTCGTCCAGCACGAAGGGAATGACCCGCACGGTGACGTGGTCGGCCTCGGACACCTCCAGAATGCGGCCGAGCTGAGCCCGGGAGGCGGCGCGTCCGGCCACCCTGATGCGGAGCGCCGCTGCGTGCATCACGGTCTCGTACGGGATCGGGTTCGGACCGTCGATGACGACTTTCCGCTTCATCCGGGACCGGGGGAAGTACGTGTGGTGTGAGTTGCCCGCCTGCTGAGTAGATGACCGTCAGCGGAACGGAATCGTGAGCCACGGGCTGCCGGGGTCGGACATCAGGATGCGATGCGCCTCGACCATGTTCTGGTACCAGTCCCCGAACTCCTCGTCGTCGAAGTGCAGGCAGCGGCCGAGGATGTAGCCGGCGGAGAAGTCCTGCCAGGACTTGTAGGACAGGGCGGCGGCCCGGCCGGCCTGGAGGACGGCGGCCTCGGCCTCCTTGAGCGTGCCGAGGCGGGCGCCCAGCCCCCACCGGGCCATTTTCGAGGCGCGGCCGAGATCCCAGGCGTCCACGGACGAGACGTACTGGTTGCCGTCGAGTACGCCGTCGGCGCGCATCCGGGCCTCGTAGCGGGTGATGCGCCCGATGAGCCGCTGAACGCCCTCGATGTGGGCCTCGACCTCGGACTCGGGCCGGGGTTCGGTCTTGGTGACACCGTCCTCACCGACCACGACCGACCCCTCGGATCTGGCGCGGATGACGTTGGCGGCGGCCTGGCGCCAGTAGCCGACGTCGACGTGGCCGCCGAAGTCACGGGCGATGGTACGGCGCAGGCCGAGGGCGAAGTCCCAGACGGAGCTGTGCTGTTCGCAGGCGAGGAGGTCGCGGAGGTAGTACTGCCACTGCTCCCGGGTGGTGATGCCCCACCACTCGTTCAACCGCTTCCGCTCGTCCGGATAGCCGGTGCCGTGCCAGGCCATGGCGTTCCAGAAGGAGCCGTTGTTGACGCAGAGGAGGGCACCGCAGGCGAGCCCGTGGGCGACGGGGCCGTGCAGGGGACCGCCGACGCGGAGCGTACGCAGCCGCATCGACCGCTCGCGAGGCGGGGTTTGTTCCCCGTACTGTGCCCAGGCCGCGGAATGCGGCGGCGCGGAGGGGAGGAACGCCTCGCAAGGGCTCCCCGGATTGACGACGATCATCGGCGGATCGGTCGGCTGCCACACCTTGGCGAACCACTCCAGGTGGTTCCAGTCGAACACCCGGTGCGGCTCCGGGGCGGGCAGCATGCCCTCGGTGTACACGGCCCAGATCCGCCCACCGGCGACGCGCGGGTCATACCCGAACACGGCGTACGTGGCCCTGGGCGTGGCATCCGCCCCGCCCTTCTCTATCTCGAAGAACAACCGATCCTGCGCCAACGCCCCGAAGTACGCGGCCCAGTCCCCCCGCCCCTTGGCCTCGAACAGGGCCTGCTCGATCTCCGAGGGAGGAGTCCAGGCGGGAGCGGCGACAGGAGAGAACCCGGCAGGTGGCGGCCCGAACGACATGAAACCCTTCCGCTCCTCTGTCCAGCTGTGGCGAGCCCAGCGTACTGGCGAGTCCCGACCGGCGAGGTGCCCTGTCTCCGTCAGGAGCCACCAGGGAGGAACTTCTCCTCCAGGACCCAGTACTCGCTTCCTTTCTTCTCCGCGCGTAGACCGGATTGCAGGATGTGATGCCAAGGAAACTGGTGACACCCTGGAATCTCGGAATTGCCAATTCCGTTATATTTCCGGCGCGGGGATCTGTTGGAGATGTCGGATAATCAAGTCAAGGTCGGAGAGTGCCTTGAGGCAGAACTCCTGATCTTGGGTGTTAATAGAATGAACGACCTCCGAAAAGGCGGGGTCTTCGAGTCCTTGCGCCTCGCGCAAGAGTCGGCTTGGCAGCAGGATCCAGTTTCGTCTCGTTCTGTCAAGTGTCCATTCGACTTGAGTGTGAACCTCCCTCACGGCATCGTCGATGTATTGGCCGATACGTTCGCGAGGGGACACGTAGCGCCATCCCAGGTATGGAACTTGATGGTATCCATAAACATCGTTATGCTCAGTGGGCAATTTGAACCAAGCCAACTGCCCGAACCTGCTGAGGGCTTCGATGGCGTCTGCATTCCGGCTCGACATAGGTATAGTCTCCCTTACCAGAGGGGTCCGGAGTACCCGCCATTCGCTACTACTACTTTCTTTCCTGGATTGGTTAGCCGAATGGCTCGCTCGTAGTCCCCATAGGGAATCGGGTCCTTGCTCATCGCGGGGTCGTATACATAGCGTCCGTCGGTGTAGACGTCGTGGTAGCGATATGTGACCAATTCTTGCCCCATTTTTTCGGGGATTACAATTTCCTTGCTTCCGTGCGCCGTGAAGTTGATGATCTTGCCTCGCCCTCCCGTTTCTCGAAGAATATATTCGGCGATTTCCGAGCAGTCTACATTTCCGCCAATCGGCGCGGACCTCATAACGGCTGTTGCGGCTTCGTCTGCGGGGTGGTCGGGATTGGGGGTTCTGAAGTCAAAAGGCCCTCGCTGCTCTTCCTTTTCGGGGCATTCCGGTGCGAGTCCGAGTGAGTCGGAGAGTGTGTGAGGGTTGACGGTGTACGTGGCAGGGTTGGGGGCGGGAACAAGCCCCAGGGGATCGGGAGTGAGATAGCGCGCTGTTTCGGGGTCGTAGTGGCGGAAGTAGTTGTAGTGGAGGCCGGTTTCGGGGTCGTAGTACTGGCCTGGGAAGCGTAGGGGGGTGTAGGTGGTGCTGTTTGTCGACCACGCCGTTGTGCCCCAGAGGGTGCTGCGGGTGTGCCAGGCGATTTCACCCTGTTCGTCCAGCAGTTCTGTGGGGGTGCCTACGAGGTCGGTGACGATGGCGAAGAAGCGGGAGTCGATCTCCTCTTGGGGCGCGTCGGCTGCGGTGATGCGTTCCGTTTGGGCCAGGGGGCGTAGGCCCTGGTGGTCCCAGGTCAGGGTGATCGGGTGGGGGAAGGCTTCGGATGTTGTGGTTTGTTCGCAGAGCGTTGTGCCGTCCCAGGTGAAGTCCACTCGCTCCACGACTGTTTCGCCGTCCTCGGCCAGGCGGAGTTTCGCGGTGCGGCGGCCCAGGGGGTCGTAGGTGTAGCGCCAGCGAGTGCCGTCGGGGGTGACCACTGAGGTCAGGCGGTCTTCGGTGTCCCATTCGTAGTGCCAGGTGTCCGGCTTGCGTGAGAGGCGGGTTTTCTGGCGGAGGGTGATGCGGCCGAGGGCGTCGTGTTCGTAGCGGACGTTGCCGGCTCGGGTGATGCGGGTGCCGGTGTAGGTGCGGGGGCCTGTCGACTCCGCTCCCGGGTGGGTTGCCGGCCAGGCGGCTTCGGTTTGGTTGCCTGCTTCGTCGTAGGCGTAGCGTTCTGTCCAGCCGGCTGCGTGGACCGCTGTCACGCGGCCGGTGGCGTCGAGGTCGAAGCGGCGCGTGCCGGACAACTCGTCCTCGATGGCGGTCAGGTTGCCGTCGGCCCGGTAGGTGAACGTTCGGTGATGGACTCTGCGGCCTCCTGCGCCGGTGACCGACTGGGTCGTCAGGCGGCCCATCGTGTCGTAGGCGTGTTGCAGGGTGATCGTGTCGCCGACCAGGCGCCTCAGTTCGTGTCCGGCCTCGTCGTAGGAGAAGTCGATCGTCCGCCCGGATGCCGTCATGCCTGTGCGGCGGCCTGCCTCGTCGTAGGACCAGGTGGTCTTCGCCCCGGTCGGGGTCACCCGGCTCGTGCGGCGGCCTAAGGCGTCGTACGTGTACGTCACCGTGCGGCCGCCGACCGTTTCCGAGCGCAGGCGGCCGTGGCGGTCGCGGAGCAGGGTGAGGGTGGTGCCGTCGGGGCCGGTCGCGTGGGCGAGTTGGTCGGTCAGGTCGTAGGCGTAGGTCGTGACCCCGCCCGCCACGGTCTTGCGGAGTACCTGGCCCAGCGCGTTGCGGTCGAACCTCGTTTCCTCGCCGAGTGTGTTCCGTCGTGCCGCCAAGCGGCCTGCCGGGTCGTACTCGTACGTCAAGGTCCGGCCGTCGAAGTCCGTCTCCCGAGCCAGGTGGCCTGCGGGGTCGTACTCGTACGTCCAGGTCAGGCCCTGCGGGTTGGTGACCTTGGTCAGACGTAACTCGGTGTCGTGAGCGAACTCGTAGCGGACGCCGTCCGGGCCCGTGCGGGCCGACAGCAGGTCGAAGTGGGTGTACTCGAAGCGGGTGACGCCGCCGAGGGGGTCGGTGTGGGTGGTGCAGTTGCCCTCGCCGTCGTACGTCCACGTCTCCGTGGTGCCGTCGGGGGCCGTGCGGCGGGTCAGCTGTCCTTCGACCGACCACTCCAGACGGGAGACACCGCCGAGTGGGTCCGTGATCGCTGTCGGGAGGCCGAGGGCGTTGCGTTCGTAGTGGGTGGTCGCGCCCAGGGGGTTTGTCATCTGCACGGGGAGGCCCGTGCGGTCGCAGACGACCGTGGTGGTGTTGCCTAACGGGTCCGTCACCGAGGTCAGGTGGCCCGCCTCCGTGTAGGTGAAGCGGGTCGTCTGGCCGGCCGGGTCCGTCACCGACGTGCGGTTGCCCCGATCGTCGTAGGTCTGGTGGAACACCGTGCCGTCCGGGTTCACCACCTTCACCGGCAGGCCGAGAGCGTTGTACTCGGCCCTCGTCTCGCGGCCGTCCGGGCGGATCGCACGGGTGACGTTGCCCGTCTCGTCGTACTCGAACGCCGTCGTGTGGCCCAACGGGTCCGTCGTGGACAGCAGACGGTGGTGGCGGTCCCGGCGGTAGTGGGTGGTCGCGCCCAGCGGGTCGGTCTCCGCGACCACCTGCCAGGCGTCGTTGACCAGGTAGCGACGGATGTGTCCCTCGGCCGTCGTCACCGTGGTCGTCCGCAGGCCCGTCTCCGGGTCCGGGTCGCCGTAGCTCAGGCGCAGGGCCATGTGGCCCGCCTCGCCGGCCTCCGCGACGCAGCGGTCCTGGTCGTCGTACTCGTAGATGTAGCCGCGGTCGTTCGTGTCCGTCCAGGACGTGACGCGGCCGGCTTCGTCGTACGTGAAGCGGAGCGGCAGACCGGAGGAGTTCACGACCTCCGTGAGGTTGCCGTCCGTGTAGCCGAAGCGCTTCAGTTCCTCGCCGGTCGCGGTCAGGTGGTACGCCGTGACGCGGTTCGAGGCGGTGGTGATGCGGACGCCTTGGCCGGCGCTCGTGTATACCCCGAGCGGGGTGCCCTCGGTGTCGTACTCGAAGGTGATCCAGTTGCCGTTGCGGTCGTCGATCTGCTCCAGGACGGCGAGGTCCGGGCCTCGGTCGGCGAAGTGGCGTACCCGGCCGGTGTGCGGGTCCGTGATCGTGTAGCCGCCGTCCACCCGGTCCAGGGGCAGGCGGGGGCCGTGGCTCGCCAGGGTGGGCAGGCCGGGTGCCGGGTGGGGGTACGGGAGGAGGAGGCCGTCCTCCGTTACGTAGACGACTCCCTCCGCGTCGATCTCCAGGCGCTCGTCCAGGGTGGAGGACCAGGAGGGGCCGAACCAGCGGCCAAGGTGGTAACCGGACTCCACCCGGCGGGTCAGCAGCAGGGGGAGTACGCCGGGGAGGGTCACGTCCGTCTGTGACAGGTACATCTTGCCGGTGGCCACGTTGACCGGGTCGCCGCAGCCCTTGGTGCTGTTCTGGTCGTGCGAGTGCTTCGGCGGGTCGTTCTCGACAGTGCCCCGGGCCGAGTCCCCCGCCGCCTTCTCCGCCCCGGCCCGGGTCTCCCGGGTCGCCGTCTGCGCGGCCTTCCGGGTCAGGCCCGCCGCCTCTCTGGCCAGCCCCGCTTCCGCGCCGAGGCCCTTGGTGCCGAGGAGTTCGGGCAGGAACCGGCCGCCGGATTCGGAGGGGTCCTTGCGGAACTCGTCCCACATGGTCTTGGCGGTGCGTTCGGGGTGGGCGGCGGTGGAGACCAGCCCCGAGAGCGTCATGCTGACGTTCTGCATGTACGCGGCGGGGTGGTTGAGGTTGTAGGGGTCGATGGGGTTCAGGCCGCGGACGAAGGTGCCCAGGCCGGCCGTGCCCTTGACGACGCCCCCGGCGAAGTGGGTCAGCTCGATGCCGGCGGACAGGACACCGTCGGACAGGTTGTTCTTGATGCGGTCCAGCGGCGGGGGCTCGGCCGGAGCATGCGCGAGAGCCGTCCTGACCTTGCCCTGGGCTTCGGCGGCGGCGGTGTTGCGCTGCTTGCGGGCCTGGGCCAGCTGATGGAGCGCGGCCTGGACATCGGCCTTGCCCGGGTCCTGGAACTCGGCGGGCCGGGGGCCGGGGTCCTCGCCCGCCTGCGCCTTCTCGTTGTAGGCGGCGACCTTCTCCTTGTGGGCCTCGAACGCCTCCTTGGACGCCTTCACGCCCTTCTTGTACAGGCGCACGGCTTCCTCGGCCTGTCCTTGCGCCCACTTCACCGTGTCGGCGTACGACTCCAACGCGCCGGCCGCCGTCTCACACGCCTGGGCGGCCTGCGCCCACTTGACCGGGTGCACACCGAACTTCTCCCGGAACGCGTCCCCGCCCTCACCCCTCCAGCCGGAGGAGTCGACCTTCTTCAAGCCCTGGCCGACCTTGTCGAAGGCGCTGTGGAAGTCCCGCAGGTGCTTCGCGCTCTGCCGGATCTTGGCCGGGTTGCCGTGGACGAGCTCGTTGGCCTCCTCACTCTCACCGAGCTGCTGCTCACCCGGGGTCGCCCCCAGATCGGAGGCGACCCCGTCGCCCCAGTCCTCCACCACATCGGCCCACTTGTGCGCCCCGACGTAGTCCAGACCGTCACCGATCTTGTCCGTCGTGTAGTCCACGCCCTTGCCGACGAGCTTCTTGCCCCGGTCGACCAGATCCTCCCCGCCGCTGAGGAGCTTGTTGGTCACATCCCCGATCCCCATCAGCCCTCCTGGCCCTGCTGCCCGGCAGCTTCGGCGCGGGCCTCGGCAGAGGGACCGAACGCCTCGTCCAGCATCTGGTCGTAACGCTCCCGCGAGACACCGACAGCACCCGCCACGTCGGCCGGTCCCACGCCCGGCACAACCGAGGAGCGCGAGGTCAGCGCATCACGGGCCGCGTCCTTCCAGCCCTGCTCACTGTTCGCCCACGCCTGGCGGAACGACTCCCCGCTGTAGTCCGTACCCCCGCCCGATGCGGCGATCTCCCCCCAGCCCATCTTCTGCACCTCCTCCTCGGAGGCGTACGGATTCCCGACGGACGCGTTCACGGCGACCTTGAAGGCACCCTTCACATACTGGTCCGTCTCGTAGTACGTGCCCGCCGCCAGCCCCGCCTTCTCCGCGAAGGCGTTGCCCTCGGCGACCAGCGCCCGCACCCCCCACTCCCACCGCTCACAAAACGACGAGAACTCGCCCGTCAACCCCTCATGTCCCAGCTCCAGACCGGACAACGCGACATCACCGAAACCACGCCCGGCCCCCGCCTCCCCGGCCATACCCAGCTCCCGCAACTCCCCCAACGCCTCGGTCAGACCCTTCGCGATCAGATCCAGACCCCGCGTCGCCAGGTCCTTGCCCCCGCCACCGCTCACCGGACGTCCCCCGTCCCGCCGTCGACATCCACCGCCACCGCATCCGGCACGACCCCCCGCACCGGAGGAAAGAGCATCCCGCCCTCACCGTCCGCACAGTCCAGCGCCACCCCGCACGGCACCCCCACCGCCGGCACCGCCGCATCCAGCAACCGCGCCCCCAGCCACCGCTGAAACACCCACTCACGCGCACCCTCACCCCGCGCCAGAGCGAAACGCGCCAACGCACCCTCGTCCGAGAACGCGTAGAACCAACGCACCCCACCGAAATCCGCCGTCAAAGGCGCGCCGTCCTCGTCCACCGGCACGAGCACCGCCGTACGCCGGAACTCGCCCAGCAGCACCGCGAACTCACGCTTGCCGCGTGCGGCCCCCTCGGCCTGCTCCGGCCGGCCGGGCCCGGGTGGGTCCAGGTAGTCGTACAGCCGTGACCTGCGCGCATGCTCCGCGGAGACGGTTTCTCCCCCGTGTTCGGACATGACCGGGATCATCACACCCGTCCCGTAGCGGGTCCAACGCGACAGCCGGCCGAGGGATCGAGACCGGCCACCCCAGGGGCTTACGCGTCGGCGCCCGGACCGTGGGGTGGTCCGGGCGCCGGGGGAGGGGACGGGGTCGGTTACGGCAGGGCGTGGACGTGGGCTCCCACGCTGTTGGACCAGGCGTTGCCCGAGGCCGCGTCCCAGTTGGTGGACCAGGTCATCGCGCCGCGCAGGTCGGGGTAGGTCTTGGACGGCTTGAAGGTGCCGCAGTTGACGGCCTTCGTCAGGCAGTCCAGAGCGTTGTTGACGACCGTCGGGGAGACGTAGCCGCCGCCGGCCGCGCGGGTGGAGGCGGGGAGGCCGAGGCCGACCTGGGACGGGGACAGGCCGCCCTCCAGCTGGATGCAGGCCAGCGCGCTGAGGAAGTCGACCGTGCCCTGGCTGTAGACCTTGCCGTCACAGCCCAGCATCGAACCGCTGTTGTAGTACTGCATGTTGACGACCGTCAGGATGTCCTTGACATTCAGGGCCGTCTGGAAGTAGGAGTTCGCCGTCGACTGCATGTCGATCGTCTGCGGGGCCATCGTGATGATCAGGGACGGGCCCGCCTTCGCCGACAGCGACCGCAGGGCCTGCGTCATGTACGTCGCGTTCAGGCCGTTCTCCAGGTCGATGTCGACGCCGTCGAAGCCGTACGTCTGCATCAGGCCGTACACGGAGTTCGCGAAGTTCGTGGCCGAGGCGGCGTCGTTGACCGACACCGAGCCCTTCTCGCCGCCGACCGAGATGATGACCTTCTTGCCGGCCGCCTGCTTGGCCTTGAGGTCCGCCTTGAACTGGTCGACCGTGTAGCCGCCGAGGCCGGCCGAGTCCAGGTTGAAGGTCACCGCTCCCGGCGTGGACGTGGCGTCCGCGAAGGACACCGCGATGATGTCGTAGGCCGCCGGGACGTCCGACAGCTTCTGGACCGTGGCCCCGTTGTTGAAGTTCTGCCAGTAGCCGGTCACCGCGTGCTTGGGCAGGGAGCCGCCGCCCCCGCCGCCCGAGCCGGCGGTCGTCGTGCCCTTGACCGCCGCCGACTTCGCCGACTCGCCCGCCGCGTTGGTCGCCGTCACCTGGAAGGAGTACGACGTCGAGGCCGCGAGGCCGGTCACCGTCGCCGACGTGCCCGACACCGCCGTCACCTTCGTGCCGTCGCGGTAGACGTTGTAGCCCGTCGCACCGGACACCGCCGACCAGGACAGGGAGACCGAGGAGGATGTCGCGGAGGACACGGCGAGGCCGGACGGGGCCGCCGGGATCGTCGGGTTCGGGTTGCCGCTCCCGCCGCCGTCGGGGCCGTAGACGGAGAGGTCGTCGGCGTAGTAGGCCGCCTGCCCGTACCAGCCGTGGGTGTAGACCGTGACCGAGGTGGTGGAGGAGCCGGTGGTGAACGACGTCTGGAGCTGCTTCCAGGACGGCGTGTCCGGGGTCCAGGTGGAGACGTCCGTGGTGCCCGTGCCCGTCACGCCCAGGTAGGTGTAGCCGCCCTGGACCCACGCGCTCAGCGTGTACGTCGAGTTGGGCTTGACGGCGACCGTCTGCGAGCACTTCGCGGTGTCCTGGCCCGCCGGGGTCGCCTTCAGGGCGCTGGTGCCGCCGTGCACGGGGGACGTGACCGTCGCGCCGCTGCCGGCCGTGCACGTCCAGTCGGCGAGGCCCGACTCGAAGCCCGCGTTCCGCACGTTGTTCACGTCCGCCGCCGAGGCGGGGGAGGCCGCGGCGAGGCCCGCGACCGAGAGGGCCAGGGCGGTGGCGGCGGACCATGCCGCGAGGCGTCGTCCGGTGGGTCTGGGTATGCCTGGTGCGCGGTCCACTGAAGCCTCCGGTGGGGAGTCGGACGGGGAGAGAGTGGGGAGAGAGAGGACGGTGGCCACCGCTCGCCCTACAAGTTGGTCCAGACCAATCGGGGGTGTCAAGAGGTCCAGACCGGATTGGTTCCGGGCCGTCCGCTCAACCTGTCCTGGTTTGGCGGGGCTTGCGGCGGGAGAGTTCCCCACCGGCTTGCCTCACGCTGTTCTCCCGGTCATACGGCCGTGGATACAGTGCTCGGGTAGTCACGCAATGAAGTCGTCCCGGCGCACCGGAGTGACCCCCGGTGGGCCGACGGATGTGAAGAGCGGAGAGCTGCGCGTGCCAACAGCCATTGCCGTGACCAGCGCCGACATGGCGCTGCCGGCGCAGGACGAGCGGACCGTGCCCGCCGTCGTGCTGACCGGACTCGACCGCGGGCCGCTGGACGAGGGCCTCGCCGGACTCCACCGGCTCACCGAGCAGCACGGATACGTGGTCGTCGTCTGTTCCGAGGCCACCCCGGAGCCGGTCGTCCGGCGGCTGCACACCCTGCGCGCGCTGCTGGAGAGCGACCGCGTCGCCCTGTTCCGGCCCGCCCTGCCCCCGCTCGGCGTCGCCGTCCTGGCCCGGCAGTTGCGCCAGCTCGCCTCCTGCGACCTGAGCCCGGGCGTGCTCGCCTGCGCCGGACGGCTGCTCACCCACTACATCCACGCCGGCGCCGTCCTCGGCTCGGTCGCCCGGCTGGACCGGGTCCCGGTCGGGCTGAAGGCGCACGCCAGGTCATGGGTGCCCGGCAGCCAGTTCGCCGTCCTCGCCCACCCCGAACCGCAAGTGGTCCGGGTCGGCCCCGAAGCCACCCTGAAGGGGCCGGAGTTCGGCACCTGGATGCTGGTCGCCCAGGGGCAGTCGCACAGCGACTGGGTCGCCGGCCTCGGCACCCGGTGGGGCGTGCACGGACTGCGCGAGGCCCCGCTGCCCGCCGAGTCCCCGCTGTGGTGGGGGACCGGCCGCCTGGTCGAGTTCTGCGGCTACCTCGCCGACCTGTCCGTCCTCTACCAACTGGTCACCTCCGTACGGCAGACCCGCTGTCACTGGTGCGGCCTCGACGTCATCGGCGACCGCTGCGTCTTCTGCCGGGCCACCGCCCAAGACCCTGCGTCACCCCGCGCCCTGGAATCGCGAACGCCCGCCTGACCTGCGCGAACCTGACCCGTCCCGCTCGAGTCGATTCCCCCGATGAGGTAGCACGGTCCATGAACTCCCGTCAGCGCCGCGGCGTGTTACTGCTGATCCTGTCGGCCCTGTGCGCGCTGGGCGCGTTCGCCGGCGTGCTCTCCTTCGTCCACGACGTGAACACCAAGGTCGGCCCCGAGACCACCGCCTACCGGGTCAGGTCCGAGGTGAAGCCGTACACCACCCTGGACGCGGACCAGTTCGAGAAGGTCGAGATGCCCAGGCGGTGGCTGTCCGGCAACGCCGTCACCGACCTGGCGCAGATCCGCGGCAAGATCGCCGTGACCACCCTGCGCGCGGGCTCCCTGCTCCAGACCGACATGATCGTGGACCGGCCCGCCCTCCAGCCCGGCCAGCAGGAGGTCGCCATCATGGTCGACGCGGCGACCGGCGTGGCCGGGAAGATCACCCCCGGCTCGCGCGTCAACGTCTACGCCACTTTCGAGGGACGCAAGGAGGGCGACCCCGACCAGTCGAAGGTCATCGTCACCAACGCCCGGGTCCTCGACGTCGGCCGGATCACCGCCCTCGACCCCGACGACGACAGCCGCCGCCGGCCCACCGACGCCGTCCCCATCACCTTCGCGCTGTCCACCCTCGACGCCCAGCGCATCACCTACGCGGAGTCCTTCGCCCAGCGCGTCCGGCTCGCGCTCGTCGCCCCCGGCAGCGAGACCAGCGTCCCCGACCAGGACCGCACCTACGAACTCGCGACGGACAAGTGAGAGGCGGCCATGCCCACCAGGATCCTCCCGGCCGGCGCGGACCCGGACGCCGTCCGCTCCCTCACCACCCTGCTCAGCCAGCTTCCCGACGCCGAACCGCAGCCCCCGGTCACCGACTCCACCCAGCTGGTGGACACCCTCGCCCGGCTGGCCGCCGAGTCGGTCGAGGAACTGCCCGAGGTCGTCGTCGTCCACGAACGCATCGGCCCCGTACCGGCCCTGGAGCTGATCCGCGAGGTCGCCCTGCGGTTCCCGGCCGCCGGCGTCGTCCTCGTCACCAGCGACGCGAGCCCCGGCCTGTTCGCCGCCGCCATGGACTCCGGCGCCCGCGGCCTGGTCGGGCTCCCGCTGTCGTACGAGGAACTGGCCGGCCGGGTGCAGGCCGTCGCCCAGTGGTCGGCGGGGGTACGACGCCACCTCGGGCACGGCGCCGAGACGCCCGCCGGGCCCGGGGGCACCGTCGTCACGGTCAGCGGCGCCAAGGGCGGCACCGGCGCCACCCTGACCGCCGTCCAGCTGGCCCTCGCCGCCCAGGCCGCCGGCCGCGCCACCGCGCTGGTCGACCTGGACCTGCAGAGCGGCGACATCGCCTCCTACCTGGACGTCCAGTTCCGCCGGTCGGTGGCCGACCTCGCCGCCATCACCGACATCTCGCCGCGCGTCCTGGCCGACGCCGTCTTCCGCCACGACACCGGGCTCGCCCTGCTCCTCGCGCCCGCCGAGGGCGAACGCGGCGAGGAGGTCACCGAGCGGGCCGCCCGGCAACTGGTCGGCGCCCTGCGCTCGCGCTACGAGGCCGTCGTCGTGGACTGCGGCGCCCAGCTGAGCGGCGCCGGCGCGGCGGCCGTCGAGACGGCCGACACCGCGCTGCTGGTCACCACCCCCGACGTGATCGCCGTACGCGCCGCCAAACGCACCGTACGGATGTGGGACCGGCTCCAGATCCGCAAGGCCGAGGAGACCACGGTCGTCGTCAACCGGCACACGCGCGGCGCGGAGATCCAGCCCGCGCTGGTGCGGCGCATCACCGGCACCGCGCTCGCCCGGACCGCCGTACCCGCCGCCTACAAGGAGCTGCAAGGGGTCGTGGACGCCGGACGGCTGCACGATCTCGACGGCAGGAGCACGGTGAAGCAGGCGCTGTGGGCGCTCGCGGCGGAGCTGGGGCTGGCCGAGGCGGGACAGCAGCCCTCCCACCGGGGCACCGGCCGGGCAGCGGTGACCTTCCGGCGGCGGAAGGAATGAGCGGCGCCATGAGAAGACCGGACGGGGACCGGGGACAGGTCAGCGTCGAGTTGCTCGGCATGACCCCGCTGATCCTGCTGACGCTGGTGCTGATGTGGCAGGCCGTGCTGGTGGGCTACACCTTCACGCTCGCCGGGAACGCCGCCGACGAGGCGGCGCGGGCCGCCACGGCGGCACCCCGGGGCGGCGCCCGGCAGGCCGCCTGCGCCGAGGCCGGGCTGAGGCACCTGTCGGGGGCGTGGCGCGGGGACGCGTCGGTGCGGTGCAGCACCTCCGGGTACGTCACCGCCGACGTCTCCGTCGAGGTCCCGGTCCTCTTCCCGGGCGTGATCTCCTTCCCCGCCACCGTGCACGGCCACGCCGGGGCCGTGGAGGAGGTGACACGCTGAGATGCCGTACCGCCGAGCGCCCGCCGGGATGCCGTGCCGTCGGTCAGACACCGGGAGACGGCCCCGTGACCGGGGCCAGGTCGCCCTCGAATACCTCGGTTTCATCCCCGTCCTGCTGATCGTCGCCTTGGCCGGTCTCCAGCTCGGTGCCGTCGCCTACGCCGCCGAACAGGCCGGCACGGCGGCCCGGGCCGGGGCCCGGGCCGCGGCCCTGGACCAGTCCTACGCCCGGGCCTGCGCCGACGCGGTGAGCGGCGTGCTGGACGTGTCCTGCTCGGCCGCCGAGGGCGACGACACGGTGACCGTCACCGCCACCGTCCACATCCCCGCCCTCGTGTGGGACCTGGGCGATGCCACCAAGTCCGCGACCATGCCGCTCGACCACTGACAAAAGGAGGCGACAGACCCATGAGCCTGCGGGCACGCATCAGCGCTCCGGAGGAGCACGGCAGCCGGGGCGAGGACGGACGCCTGGTCGCCTCCTACCGGGCCAAGCTGCTGGAGGAGATCGACCTCGCGGAGATGAGCGCGCTGGCCGCCGCCGAACGCCGGGCGCGCCTGGAGCGGGTGCTCGGGCACATCATCAGCCGCGAGGGACCGGTCTTGTCCACGGTCGAACGGGCCCAGCTGATCCGCCGGGTGGTGGACGAGGCGCTGGGCCTCGGCATCCTGGAACCCCTCCTGGAGGACGCGTCCGTCACCGAGATCATGGTCAACGGCCCCGACGCGATCTTCGTGGAGCGCGGCGGCCGGGTCGAACAGCTGCCCCTGCGGTTCGTCTCCGCCGACCAGCTGATGCAGACCATCGAGCGGATCGTGTCCACGGTCAACCGCCGCGTGGACGAGTCCAACCCGATGGTGGACGCCCGGCTGCCCTCCGGCGAGCGGGTCAACGTCATCATCCCGCCGCTGTCCCTGACCGGCCCGGTGCTCACCATCCGCCGCTTCCCGCGCTCCTTCACCCTCCAGGAGCTGATCGGCTTCGGCTCGCTGGACGAGCACATGGTGTACCTGCTGGCCGGCCTGGTGCAGGCCAAGTTCAACATCATCGTCTCGGGCGCCACCGGCACCGGCAAGACCACCCTGCTGAACGCCCTGTCCGGGCTGATCCCGCCGCACGAACGCATCATCACCATCGAGGACTCCGCCGAACTCCAGCTCCAGCAGAGCCATGTGGTCCGCCTGGAGTCCCGCCCGCCGAACGTCGAGGGCAAGGGCCAGGTCACCATCCGCGACCTGGTCCGCAACTCGCTGCGCATGCGGCCCGACCGGATCGTGGTCGGCGAGGTCCGCGGCGGCGAGTCCCTGGACATGCTCCAGGCCATGTCCACCGGCCACGACGGCTCACTGGCCACCGTGCACGCCAACAGCGCCGAGGACGCCCTCACCCGGCTCCAGACCCTCGCCTCGATGTCCGACGTCGAGGTCCCCTTCGTCGCCCTGCACGACCAGATCAACAGCGCCGTCGACGTCCTCGTCCAGCTCACCCGGTTCGCCGACGGCGCCCGCCGCATCACCGAGATCGCGCTGCTCGACAGCCACGGCGGGGAGCCGTACCGGCTGGCCACCGCCGCCCGCTTCGAGGCCCGTCCGATGACCCCGGACGGCCGGGTGCACGGCGCCTTCCGGCACTTCCCGCTCCCGCGCCGCACCGCCGACCGCCTCTACATGGCGAGCCAGCCCGTCCCGCAGGCCTTCGGCGTGGCCCGCTCCGCCGACCAGCTCGCCACCCGAGAAGCCAGGTAGGACCCCCACCATGTCACCGAGCACCCTCGCCCAGCTCGCCACCGGCGCGACCCTGCTGGCCTGCGTCCTGGCCGTGGCCGGCGTGCACGCCTACGCCTCCGGCCGGGCCCGGCGCGCCGCCCTCGTCGACCGCCTCGCGCACACCGGAGCGCCCGCCGCGACCGGCCGCGTACGCCGCTTCGCCGCCCTGGACCGGCGGCTGCGCCGCACCCGCTTCGGCCGCTGGCTGGAGCGGCGCCTGGCGGCCACCGGCCTGAGCGTCACCCCCGGCGAGTTCTTCGCCGCCATGCTCGCCGCCGTCGCCGCGCTGTGGCTGATCGGCCAGGCCACCCTGGCGCCGTTCTTCGGCCCGCTCGCCGGACTCCTCGGCGTCGGCGCGGCCCTGCAGTTCCTCAACTGGCAGCGGCAGAAGCGGATCGAACGCTTTATCGGCCAACTCCCCGAGCTGGCCCGCATCCTGGCCAACGCCACCCATGCCGGCCTCGCCCTGCGCACCGCGATCGGCATGGCCGCGGAGGAGCTGGAGGCCCCGGCCGGCGAGGAACTGGCCAAGGTCGCCGACCAGTTGGCCATCGGCCACTCCATGGAGGACGCCCTCGGCGAGCTGGCCGACCGGCTGCCCTCCCGGGAACTGGTCGTCCTGGTCACCACGCTGGTGCTGTCCAACCGGGCGGGCGGACAGGTGGTCTCGGCGCTGCGCAACCTGACCGAGACGCTGGAGGAGCGCAAGGAGAC
This sequence comes from Streptomyces rubradiris, assembly GCF_016860525.1. Classification (NCBI taxonomy): domain Bacteria; kingdom Bacillati; phylum Actinomycetota; class Actinomycetes; order Kitasatosporales; family Streptomycetaceae; genus Streptomyces; species Streptomyces rubradiris. The sequence goes on along the minus strand of NZ_BNEA01000015.1, from coordinate 3,079,343 downwards.
CCGGCGCGAGATCCGCACCCAGCTCTCCCAGGTGACCATGACCTCGTACGCCGTACCCGTTCTCGGGGTCGGCGCGTTGTTCCTGATGAACGGCGTCAAGGACGGCGCGCTCGACCGCATGACCGGCTCCCCCGTGGGCCAGGCGTGCGTGCTCGTCGCGTTCGTCATGTACGCCGTCGGCTTCGTCCTGATCCGCCGGCTCAGCCGGATCGACGTCTGAGGGAGGTGACCCGTGGAGTTCCTGCTCGCCCTGCTGACGGGCGCCGGCGTCTGGGGCGTCTTCGCCGGCCTGCGCATGTACCGCGCGGACGCCCGGCTCCCCGCCGACCTCGCCGTCGCCCTGGAGGTCGGCGCCACCCGCACCGGCGTGGTCGGCTCGGTCGTCGACCGCCTCGGCATGCGCTGGGCACCGCTGGTGCTGCGCCTGATGGGCCCGCGACTGGTCGCCCGCTACCGCCGCAGGATCGACCTCGCGGGCAACCCCGGCGGCCTGACCATCGACCGCTACGCGGCCCGCCGGGCGGTCTACGGCGTGCTGGGCGGCGTCGGCTTCCTGGTCTTCCTGCTGCGCGGCCAGTGGTTCGTGGCGCTGCTCCTGCTGGCCTTCGGGGCGCTGTGGACCGAGGTCGGCCTCTGGTCGGCGATCCGGGTCCGCAGACACGTCATCGAACGCACCCTGCCCGACTTCCTGGACGTGCTGGCCGTGGTGGTCAGCGCGGGCCTCGGCTTCCGTCAGGCCCTGGACCGGGTCGCCACCCGCTACGAGGGCCCCTGGGCGGACGAACTGCGCATCACCCTGCGTCAGATGGACCTCGGCATGAGCCGCCGCCAGGCCTTCGCCGAGCTGCGCCGGCGCAACGACTCCGAGCAGGTGGCGATGTTCGTGACGGCGTTGCAGCAGGGCGAGGAGCTGGGCGCGCCCATCGTGGACACCCTGGTCTCCCTGGCCAAGGACATGCGCCGCACGGACGCGCAGAACGCCCGCCGCAAGGCCGCGCGGGCGGTGCCCAAGGCCACGCTGATGATCACCACGTTCATGGTCCCGGCGACGATGCTGCTGCTGGGCGCGGGCCTGCTGCTCGGCTCCGGCGTCGACTTCGGCTCGCTCACCGGGAAGTGAGGACGGACGTGACGACGATGGGGGTGGCGGGCAGGGGGGCGCGCTTACTGGAGCGGTTACGAGGCACGGGCGGCGGCCACCGCCGGGAACGGTCAGGTTGTGCTGGTGTCGAAGGCGCTGAGGGGCGGCCGGGAGGTCCCGGTGCCGGTGCGTCCGAGGGGCGGCCGGGGGATCTTGGTGCCGGAGCCTTTGGGGCGCGGCCGGGGCGTCCCGGGGGCAGCGGCCTTTCCGGCCTCTTCAGACTCAAACGTCACCCGGTCCGGCCGCGGCGGGCGGCGCACCCGAGCGTTCCGTCGGCCGAGCCCTCCGAGAAGCTCCAGGTCAGCGCCCTTCAGGCGATGTGCCGACAGGTCTTCGGGTTCCGGCTCGCCATGATCGTCGTAGCGGCACCCGCCGCCCTGCTCAACGCGGCCCCTGGCCTGGGCGTCCGCCTGGCCGGCGCGGCCGTGGTCGTCACCGTCATGGTGTCCTACGTCCTCTTCCGCGACTGGGAGCGCTTCGGCCCCCTGCTGCTGCGCCACCCCAGCCTGCTGGCCGCCGACACCCTCTTCGGCTCCTTCCTCCTGGTCTCGGCAGGCCCGGACACCACCCTCGCCTATGTCAGCGTCTGCACCCCGCTGCTGGCCGGCCTGGTCTACAGCTGGCGCGGTGCGGCCTGCTTCGCCTCGCTGCAAGCCCTGATCCTGCTCCTGGTCCACACCACCCTGAGGGCCGGCCGGCCCGAGCCCGTCGCCGAGGCCCTGCTGCTGCCCGGCCTGTGCGTCGTCGCGGGCGCCATGGGCTCGACCCTGCGCAACCTGATGCTCCGCTTCGGCGCCGCCACCGAGGCCCTGACCACGGCGCGGGCCCGGCTCGCGGCGGCGGAGGCGGTGAGCGCCGAACGCGCCCGGCTGGCCAGGGAGATGCACGACTCCGTGGCCAAGACCCTGTACGGCGTGGCCCTCGCCGCCGACGGACTGGCGGCGACCGCGTCGGCCGGCGCACCGGACCCCGCCCGCATCCGGCAGCAGGCGGAACTGGTGTCCCGCTCGGCGCGCCGGGCGGCGGCGGAGTCCCGGGAACTGCTGGCCGACCTGCGCCGGGACCCGGTGCGGGCGCCGGAGGAGATCCCGTTCTGGCGACTTCTGGCCCACCGCGCCCAGGAGTTCGCCCGGCGCACCGGCCTGAAGGTCACCTGCCACTGGCCGGCGGACCACCCCGCCCCCTTCCCGCCCCTGCCGCCGCCCGTGGCCCGGCACGTCCTCGCCATCGCCACCGAGGCCCTGGAGAACGCCCACCGCCACGCGTCCGCCGATCGGGTGGACGTACGGGCGACGCTCGACGGACACCTGCTCGGCCTCGCGATCCACGACGACGGCACCGGCCTGCCTCCCGGCACCACCTTGGAACGGCTGCGCGACCAGGGGCACTTCGGGCTGCTCGGCATGGTCGAGCGGGCCGCGCAGGCGGGCGCCCGCATCCGGATCGGCAGGGGCACGCACGACCGGGGCACGGAGGTACGCCTGGACATCCCCCTGCCCCGGCCCGCGCCCCGGACCCCCGTCACCCCCTGAGAGGAGGCACCATGCGGCCCTTGCCCAGCACGTCCCGGCCCGGCTTCCCGCCGCCGGCCCCGGCCGCCCCGCCGCTGCGGCTGCTGATCGCCGACGACAACCCCGTGGTCCGGGCCGGCCTCGCGGCCCTGCTCTCGGACGGCTCCGGGACCACGGTGGTGGCCGAGGCGCGGGACGGCCGGGAGGCGTACGAGGCGGCGCTGCGGCACCGGCCGGACGTCATCCTGCTCGACGTCCGCATGCCCGGCGTGGACGGGATCTCGGCGCTGCCCCACCTGGTGCGGCTGGCCCCCGTCATGATGCTCACCTACAGCCACGAGACGCAGACCGTACGGGAGGCGCTGCGGCTGGGGGCGGGCGGATACCTGGTGCACGGCGAGTTCACGACGGAGCAGCTGGTACGGGCGGTGCGGGACGTACGGGAGGGGCGCCCGCAGGTGACGCCCGGAGCGACCAGGGCGTTGCTGACAGTGCTCCGGTCCGATGCGTCTGCACATTCCGAGCCCAACTCCCCTGAGGAATCGGCGATTTCCAACCCCCAGGCTCTTTCGCAATTGCAATCACCTGTGGGACAGTCGTTCCGCTCGCGGTTCCGGCTGAGTGAGAGGGAGGCGGAGATCATGGACCTCATCGCGTCCGGCATGACCAACCAGCAGATCGCCGCCGCCTGCTTCATCACCGAGAAGACGGTCAAGAACCACATCAACCACATCTTCGCCAAGCTCCACAGCACCACCAGGTCCCAGGCGACCGCCAAGTGGCTGGGGGTGGCGTGAGATGGCGGTGCGGCGGAGCGAATGGGTCCGCGGCTGGGCCCTGGGGCCCTTCGGGGGCGGGAGCGACCGGCCGTACGGTGCCCGGACCGGAGGCGAAGCTGGAGGGGAAGACCGTGAGCAAATGGTTCCGCACCACCGTCGCGTATCTGCGATCCCGGGCCGCGCGCGGCGACAGGGGACAGACCGCGGTGGAGTACCTCGGCATCATCGCGGTGGTCGTCGCGATCGTCCTGGCGATCACCGGCACGAGCATCGGCCAGTCGATCTACGACGCGATCACCAACAAGATCGCCGAGGTCACCGGCGGCTGATCCGCGCACGGCACGACACGGGGCAGGCCTTCCCCATCTACCTGACGGTGGTGGCGGGCCTGCTCTTTCTCGCGTTGGCGTACCTCGCGGTCGGCCAGGCGGCCGTGAACCGCGGCGGCGCCCAGACCGCGGCGGACGCGGCGGCCCTGGCGGCGGCGCAGGAGACCCGCGACCAGCTGGCGGACCTGTGGCGGGAGAACCTGGACGACCCGGCGAGCTGGCGGGCCATCTTCGAGGGGGCGGGCGCCGGGGATTCCTGCTGGCGCGCCGACCAGCTCGCCGCGCTGAACGACGCGGCGGTGCGCTGCGCGTTCGACGCGCCGCTGAGCTATGTGGTCGACGCCCGGACGAACAAGTCCGTGGGCGACTCCGTCGTACCCGGCACCGAGAACGTGCACGCCACGGCGCACGCCAGGGCCGTCATAGAACCGCTCTGCACGCCGCCCGAGACACGGCCCGGGCCGCCCGGGGAGCCGACGGCGCCACCCGGAGAGGGCTCCGCGCCGCCCGGAGGGGGCTCCCCGCCACCCGGAGAGGGTTCCCCGCCGCCCGGGGACGGGCAGGAGCCGCCCGCGCCCGACGACTCCCCGCTGCCCCCGCTCACCTGCGAGGACAAGGTCTGGCACCCCCAGCCCGACGACACCACGGACCTGCCGGGGCCCGAGGACCTCTTCGACGTCCACCTGGCCGACTCCCCGGCGAACGACCGATGACGAAGGAAGCGACAGTGATGAGCATGCGGTTCACCGCGAAGGCCCGCAGAGGGCTGGTCGCCTTGACCGTTGCGGCCGGTCTGGCCGTCGGGGTGACCGGCTGCGGGGGAGACGGCGACGGGGACGGAAAACCGAGCGGACCGGCGTCCGCCGCCACCACCGCCGACCTCGGACCGAGCACCCAGGAGGGCGACTCCGAGCAGCCGCTCGCCGAACTGCGCGGGTCGGACGGTCTGCTCCTGCAAGTCACCTCCGCCCGACGCGACTCGGGTGGCTTCGTCACGGTCAACGGCACGCTGAAGAACGACGGGGCCCGGACCGCCGTCATCCCCTCCGCGCTGAGCGGCAACGAGACCGAGATCATCAAGAACGGCAGATCGCTCGGCGGGGCCACGCTGGTCGACCCGAAGGGCAAGAAGCGGTACTACGTGCTGCGGGACACCGAGGGCCGGCCGCTGACGACCACCGGCTTCACCACCCTCAAGTCCGGCGCCACCCTGGCCGTCTTCATGCAGTTCCCGGCGCCTCCCGCCGACGTGACCGAAGTGGACTTCCAGCTGCCGACGTTCACCTCCGCCGGCATCAAGGTCTCCGGGTGAGGCACACGTGACCACCACGCCCCGCCTCGCCCTCGCCGGCGCCCTGCTGCTGTGCGTCCTGACCCTGCCCGCCGCCCCGGCCGCCGCCGACGGCACCGGCCCCGGCGAGCCGCCCCTGACCGAACCCACCGCCGCCGCCCCCGTCGACGTCGACCCCACCGACCCCGACCTCAAACTCCCCGAAGGCGCCACGCTCGCCGAGGCCAAGGTGCTGGACATCAAGCTGGTCGTGGAGGAGCAGAGCGGGGACGAGCGGCGCGAGGACACCAACGCCGACGTCACCTTCGCCCTCCAGTCCGAGGTGCTGTTCGGCAAGGACAGCGCCAGTGTCGGCGAGGAGGCCAAGATCCGCATCGCCGCGATCGCCGAGGAGATCAGGAAGCAGCGCGCCACCAGGGTCCGCGTCTTCGGCTTCACCGACAGCCTCGGCACCACCACCCACGGCGTCGCCCTGTCCAAGCGGCGCGCCAACGCCGTACAGGCCGTGCTGGACCAGGACCTGAACACCCCGTCCATCACCTTCGACGTGCGCGGCTACGGCGAGCAGTACCCGATCGCCGACAACGCCACCGAGGCCGGCCGCAAGAAGAACCGCCGCGTCGAGGTGTCCTTTCCGCGCACCGGCCAGTGACCGGACCGTCGGCCACCGGTCACCCCTGCAGCTCCAGGAACGGCCTGCCACGGCGCGGTGTCCGTCACCGATCACGTACCCCTGAAGCCCCTGCGGCACCGGCCGGCATGGCCCTTGAGGGTTCACGTGCCCACCGGCTTGGTCCTGCGGCGATCCGCCACGAGTCGCCACGCATTAGGCGCTCACCCACCGAAATGGGGCACCGATGGCCCATTTCGAGGAGATGATTGCCAGTTATGGGTCAGCGACTGCTAGGTTGGGACTATGGCGAACAGCATCCGGGAGACCGGAGCCCGCAGTCGTACGCGACGGGCGATTCTCAGCGCCGCGGCGTCCGTGCTGTCCCGTCGGCGTGATGCGACCCTGGCGGACATCGCGGCGGCCGCGGACGTCGGACGCAGCACGCTCCAGCGCTACTTCCCGGACCGGGAGGAGCTGATCTCGGCGGTCGTCGAGCACTCGCTGCGGCGGCTCGACGAGTCGCTGGAGGGGGCGCGGACCGACGAGGGACCGCCGCTGGAGGCGCTGCGCCGGCTGGTCGCCGCCATGCTCGACGCCGGCGACCACGTGCTGTTCCTGTATGGCGACCCGCGGATCACCGACGCGCTGGCGGCCCGGGGCGGACCGGACCCGGCGGCCGAGGAGATCAGACGGCTGATTCGGCGCGGCCAGGAAGAGGGCGTCGTCGACCCGGACGTGAGCAGCGACTGGATCGAGCACGTGCTGTGGGCCCATGTCTCCGCGGGCTGCACGGCGGTCAGCAGGGGAAAGGTGCCACGCCACGGCGCCTCCGCCTGGGTCATCCGCACGCTGGAGAACGGCATCGGGACGCGCACGACGAACTGACGCATCCGCACGACACCCTGACGGAAACCGACACACGAGGGGCGATCCATGACGATTCTGGTGACGGGGGCGACCGGCAACGTCGGGCGGAACGTCGTCCGGCAGCTCGTGGCCAAGGGGCACGACGTACGGGCCCTGACCCGCAGGGCGCAGCCCGGGGTGTTCCCCGACCAAGTGCGGGTCCACGAGGGCGACCTCACCCGGCCCCAGACGCTGCCGGACGCCCTGGAGGGTGTCGAGGCGCTCTTCCTCTTCCCTGTCCCGGCGACCGCCGAGGAGGTGGTCGGCCTGGCGAAGAAGGCGGGCGTGCGCCGCATCGTGGTGCTCTCCTCCGGTGCGGTCACCACCGGGTTCGACAACGACTTCCACCTGCCGGTGGAGCGGGCGGTGGAGGCTTCCGGGCTTGAGTGGACGCATGTACGGCCGGGCGAGTTCGCGATGAACAAGCTGGAGCTGTGGGGGCCGCCCATCCGCGCGGAGCGCGTGGTGCGCGAGCCGTTCCCGGACGTCGCCTGGTTCCCCGTCCACGAGCAGGACATCGCCGACGTGGCCGTGCTCGCCCTGACCGAGGACGGCCACCGGGGACAGGCGTACACCGTGAACGGTCCGGAATTCCTCTCGCGCCGCCGCCAGGTGGAGCTCATCGCCGAGGCGATGGGAGAGGAGATCCGCCTTGAGGTCGTCAGCCCCCAGGAGGCCCGGGAGATCTATCTCGCGCAGGGCGGCTTCGCGGCGGACAACGCCGACTTCCTCCTCGGTTTCGAGACCTATGGCGGCGACGAGTCGGACCCCTCCGAGATGGAGACCTTCGACTCCTCAGCCCTCGGCCCCATGCCGACGGCTGAGGAGGTCACCGGGCGGCCCGCCCGCACCTTCGCGCAGTGGGCGAGGGACCACGCCGACGAATTCCGCGCCTGACCGGTCTCGGTCCGCTGCCGGGCGCAACACCGGCAGCGGATGCCCGTCGAGGTGTCAGGTATTCCTCACTGAGGTCGGTCTCGGTGTCACCGTGTGTGGCTGCCGGGGGCGTATCGGCCCCGTGTGCCGCCGGTCGCCGGTGCCCACGGCCATGGGTGGGCCTTCACGTGGGCCGCGAATGCCCTCACTGTGTTTTCCCGGCCCTCGACGGTGGTCCGGGCCGGATTCCGGGCGAGCTGCTGGTTGACGAAGCCGGTCAGCATCGCCGCGAAGACCTGAACGCGGACGCCCGCTGAAACTGACCCCCTCCCTGGATCTGTCACGAAGCGCGAGACTCTGCACACCCCTCCACCGCCACCTCCACCCGTACGCCCGCCGTTATCCCCCACCCCGCCATCGCCCCGGCCGCCGCCTCCAGCACGTGCCGGGCGCGCGGGCGCGGCAGGCCCAGGCGGCCCGGGGGCATCGTGCGCACGGCGATGACGGTGAGGCGGCGGTCCAGGTACGCCACGTCGATCGGGATCCGCATCCCGAACGTGTGCACCCCGCTCGCCGGTGACAGCAGCATCGCCCCCTCCACCGCGTCCCGGCCCAACAGGCCCCTGGTACGGGCCCGGTAGGAGGCCGAGATCTCCAGGGGGACGGAGGCGGCCGGCACCTCCCCGGTGTCCGTCCGCACGGTCAGCAGCCCCCGCCCGTCCCGCCAGCGCCCCATACCCGCCCTCCGCTTTCCGTGACCGCCAACTTCCCACGCGCGTAATTGCGTTGTCCTTTCCCGTCCTCCCCACTAGGAAGGGCGTTATGACAGGACTCGGTGCCGTATTCCGCCCCCAGCTTCCTCCCGAGCGACTCCGGGCCGTCGCCCGCGTCGCGGACGAGACGGGGCTCGACGAACTGTGGCTGTGGGAGGACTGCTTCCTGGAGGGCGGCGTGTCCACGGCCGCCGCCGCGCTCGCCTGGACCGAACGGGTGCGGGTCGGCATCGGGCTGCTGCCCGTGCCGCTGCGGAACGTGGCCGTCACCGCGATGGAGGCGGCCTCGCTGGAGCGCATGTTCCCCGGGCGGGCCGTCCTGACCGTGGGACACGGCGTGCAGGACTGGATGGGGCAGGTCGGCGCCCGCGCCGCCTCGCCGCTCGGCCTCCTCGGCGAACACCTCGACGCCCTGCGCGCCCTGCTGCGCGGGGAGCGGCTCAGCGTGCGCGGGCGGTACGTCCAGTTGGACGACGTCGCCCTCGACTGGCCGCCGCCGCGCCCGGTCGACGTCCTCGCGGGCGCCACCGGACCCCGTACGCTCCGGCTCTCCGGCGAGAAGGCCGACGGCACCCTCCTCACCTCCGCCACGCCGCCGGACGGCGTACGGCGGGCCCGGGAACTGATCGAGGAGGGGCGCCGGTCGGCCGGCCGCACCGGCGCGCACCGGATCGTCGTCTACCTCCTGACCGCCACGGGCGCCGGCGCCGAGTCCCGGCTGCGCGCCGAGCTCACCGCCGAGGGCCTGGCGTCGGTGCCGGACCTGGGTGTCGCCGGGGACGCGGAAGCGGTGGCCGACGCGGTACGGCGCCTGGCCGAGGCCGGCGCGGACACCGTCGTGCTCCAGCCGACGGCCGACGAACCCGACCCGGAGGGCTTCGTACGCTTCGCGGCGGAGCAGGTCGCACCACTGATCCACTGATCCACTGACCCACTGTCCCGGCCGGAGCCGTCGCCGCAGGCCGGGGCCGGTGGCCAGTGGCGCGTGTCACAGTGCCCCGCATGACCGACGGGCCGAGCGAGGGCACCGGGTCCGTGGTCGCGCCCCCGCGGCGCCCCCCGGCCGGCCGTCGCTACCCGGGTCACCCCGACGGGCCGCTGTCCGGGCACGGGCCGCCGCCCCGTCCGGGCCGCGGAGGTCGTCCGGCACGGAAAACCCGCAGGCGCCCGCGCCGCTTGCCTGGGATCATGACCGTATGAGTACCGAACGTTCCTTCGAGGACCTCGTGGCCGAGGGTGTCGCCGTGCCCACCGAGGGGTGGGACTTCTCGTGGTTCGAGGGCCGGGCCAGCGAGGCCCGGCCGTCGTGGGGGTACGCCCGGTCGGCGGGGGAGCGGCTGGCGACGGCCGAGGCCGCGCTGGACATCCAGACCGGCGGCGGGGAGGTGCTGGACTTCGCGCTGGGGCGGGCGGAGCCGGCCCGGCCGGCGCTGGTGGCGGCGACGGAGGGCTGGCCGCCGAACGTGGCCAGGGCCACCGCCCTGCTGCGGCCCCGCGGCGTCGTCGTGGTGGCGGCCCCGGAGGACGCGCCGCTGCCCTTCGCCGACGAGGCGTTCGACCTGGTGCTCAGCCGGCACCCGGTGCGGCCGCACTGGACCGAGATCGCCCGGGTGCTGCGGCCCGGCGGGACGTACTTCGCCCAGCACGTGGGGCCCGCCAGCGTCTTCGAGCTGGTCGAGTACTTCCTCGGGCCCCAGCCGGAGGAGGTGCGCCGCGCCCGTGACCCCGAGCGGGAGCGGGCCGACGCCGAGGCGGCGGGGCTGGAGGTGGCCGGTCTGCGGGCGGAGCGGCTGCGGATGGAGTTCCACGACATCGCCGCCGTCGTCCACTTCCTGCGCAAGGTCGTCTGGATGGTCCCGGGCTTCACGGTCGAGGCCCATGAGCCACGGCTGAGGGCACTGCACGAGCGGATCCGGAACGAGGGCCCGTTCGTCGCGCACAGCACCCGGCACCTCTTCGACGTACGCAAACCGTAATGCTGAGGGAACCGGGTTTCCACATTGTTATCCCCCGGGGTTCACAGGCGCCCCACTGGTCACGTAAGTTCAGACCAAGGTAATTCGCGTCGGCAAAGCCGCGCGGTCGGCACCGCGCGGTGGAGGGGGCCGCGCGGTGCCGTGAAGCCGCCTCGGGCCGCCGCCGGGCACCGGCGCCCGGCCTGGCGCCGTAGCGGAACGGTCAAGTCCGCCCCACGACGGAGGGGTCGCCCGTCGGGGGGACCCGGGATGACATCCCGCTGATTCCCCCAGGACGGCCTAACCCCTGCGAATCCATTTGCATCCGGCTGGATTTTCCTGGGAATCCACTGTGAACCGCCCCGGGAACGCCGCTGAAACCCGCATTCCATGACCGCCTCGGTGTCGTCATGCGATTCCGGAGAGTAGTTGTTGGGCGCCGATGCACCCATCAGCCCTTACGAAGGGTTATGGTGGAAACCCCCCCTCGGGCCGGTCCGTCTCCCCCCCACGGACCGGCCCGTTTTTTCATGGCGCCGGCACGGCCGGGTTCCGGAACCGCCCGGACCCGTCCCGGCGTCCCCCCGAAGGGGTGCGTCCCCCGGCGGCGTACGACACCGCCGCGCGGCCAAACCCCGGACCGGACCGGGCCTCCGGCAGCGGTAGGCTCAACGACTCCGGCTCCCCCTACGGCTCCGGCACCCCCTACCCCGCGCCCAACCCCCGGAGGGTCACGTGAACCTGCGCGACAAGCTGCGCGGTCTGCTCGTCAGGCTCTACGCACGCCGGGTGGAAGGTCACCTGGATCACAGCCAGGTGCCCAAGCACATCGGCGTCATCGTGGACGGCAACCGCCGCTGGGCGAAGGCGTCCGGCTCCAGTACCGAGCACGGGCACCGGGCCGGCGCCGACAAGATCACGGAGTTCCTCGGCTGGTGCTCCGAGACCGACGTCGAGGTGGTCACGCTGTGGCTGCTGTCCACCGACAACTTCGAACGGCCGCAGGCGGAACTGGTCCCCCTGCTCGGCATCATCGAGGACGTCGTGCGCACCCTCGCCGCCGACGGCCGCTGGCGGGTGCACCACGTCGGCGCGATGGACCTGCTGCCCGCCGGCATGCAGCGCACGCTGAAGGAGGCCGAGGAGGCCACCGCCCACCACGACGGCATACTCGTCAACGTGGCCATCGGCTACGGCGGCCGGCAGGAGATCGCCGACGCCGTGCGCTCCATGCTGCACGAGGCGCGGGACCGGGGCGTGTCGATGGAGGACCTCGCCGAGTCCGTCGACATCGACATGATCGGCCGTCACCTCTACACCGGCGACCAGCCCGATCCGGACCTCGTCATCCGCACCAGCGGCGAACAGCGGTTGTCCGGATTCATGCTCTGGCAGACCGCTCACTCCGAGTACTACTTCTGCGAGGTCTTCTGGCCGGCCTTCCGGAAGGTCGACTTCCTGCGCGCCCTGCGCGACTACGCCGCACGTCACCGCCGTTACGGCGGCTGACCGTCCTCGCACCGCCCCGTCGCCGCCCGGTGACGGGGCGTCGTCGTGTCTCCCGATTGGCACGGACGTAACAAGGAGTTCACCGGGCCGCCGGTGGCCGCATTTGCATGGCGGCGCGCGTCCGAGGGCATAAACCCAACAGGTCGACACCCGAACCACGGGCGTCGGTTCTCAGCGGGCGGCTCGGGGCCGTCCGCCCGGGAGGCCCTTTGCACCAGCCCGACCGTGCGGTCACGGCACGGAATCAGCCGCGGAGGGCCGGTTCACGGCCCGCCGTGCGCGGGGGCCAGACACCGGTCCAGCAACTCCTCGTCGCTCCCCGACCACATCCGAGGGGGTACGTCCTTCCGTGGTGACCAGCACAAAGCGCCACAAGCCCGACCGGCGCACCTATGTTCTCGACACCAGCGTCCTGCTGGCCGACCCGAACGCCCTGACCCGCTTCGAGGAACACGAGGTCGTGCTCCCCGTCGTGGTGGTCACGGAGTTGGAGGCCAAGCGGCACCACCCCGAGCTCGGTTACTTCGCCCGGCAGGCCCTGCGCCTGCTGGACGACTACCGGGTCCGGCACGGCCGCCTCGACGCGCCGATCCCGACCGGGGACCTCGGCGGAACGCTCCGGGTCGAACTCAACCACTCGGACCCCAGCGTGCTGCCCACGGGCTACCGACTGGGCGACAACGACTCCCGCATCCTCGCGGTGGCCCGCAACCTCCAGGCCGAGGGGTACGACGTCACCGTCGTGTCGAAGGACCTGCCGCTGCGGATCAAGGCGTCCTCCGTCGGGCTCCTCGCCGAGGAGTACCGGGCCGAACTCGCCATCACGGAGAACTCCGGCTGGACGGGGATGTCGGAGCTCACCCTGCCCGGCGAACAGGTGGACATCCTCTTCGAGGAAGGACACGTGTACGTCCCTCAGGCGGCCGGGCTGCCCGTGCACACCGGCCTGACCATCCAGTCCGAGCGCGGCAAGGCGCTCGGCCGGGTCACCGCCGAGGGCAACGTCCGCCTGGTGCGCGGCGATCGGGAGGCGTTCGGCATCAAGGGCCGCAGCGCCGAGCAGCGCATCGCGCTCGACCTGCTGCTGGACCCGGACGTCGGGATCGTCTCGATGGGCGGCCGGGCCGGCACCGGCAAGTCGGCGCTGGCGCTGTGCGCGGGCCTGGAGGCGGTGCTGGAGCGCCGTCAGCACCAGAAGGTGATGGTCTTCCGGCCGCTGTACGCCGTCGGCGGGCAGGACCTGGGCTATCTGCCGGGCACCGAGGCGGAGAAGATGAGCCCGTGGGCGCAGGCCGTCTTCGACACCCTCTCCGCGGTCACCAGCCGCGAGGTCATCGAGGAGGTCACCGCGCGCGGGATGCTGGAGGTGCTCCCGCTGACCCACATCCGCGGCCGCTCGCTGCACGACGCGTTCGTGATCGTGGACGAGGCGCAGTCGCTGGAGAAGAACGTCCTGCTGACCGTGCTGTCCCGGATCGGCGCGGGCTCCCGGGTGGTCCTCACCCATGACGTGGCCCAGCGGGACAACCTGCGCGTGGGCCGCTACGACGGAGTGGTCGCCGTGGTGGAGAAGCTGAAGGGGCACCCGCTCTTCGCCCACGTCACGCTGACCCGGTCCGAGAGGTCCCAGATCGCCGCACTCGTGACCGAGATGCTGGAGGACGGCCACATCTGATCCGGCCCCGCCGCCAGTTGGCGCCGTCCGGCAAAGGCTCAAGAGCCTAGCCGGGCGGCGCCGTCGTGCGTGGGACTTTCCTGAAATACCCAGGGCCAAACGGGATGTGAGCTTTCACACGCAACACAGAATTGCCACGCGGCGTCCGGTTACGGCAAAGTCTCGTTCCTGTCAGGCCCCGCATACGACACAGTCGTGCCCCCAGCGGCACGGCGCCCCGCAGGCCCCACCAACTCCATAGAGTCGTCGTATGCCGCCCGCGCACCACGCGGCGCTCCCCGCAGGGGAGTTGCCCACCGGGCCCGTGCCTCCCGTGACCCCGCAGTTGGGAGGCCTGTGTCAGGGGCACGATCGCGTCCGCCAGGGTCACCGAAGCGGGCGATGCTGGAAGGAAAACCGTGTGAGCCGGATTTCGGTCCGGGGATTCGCAGTGGCCTCGGCCACCGCGGTCACCGCTGTCGGAAGCGTCGTCGGCGTTGCCTCGGGCAGCACCGCGCAGACCAACGACGCCGCCGAGGCGACGGCAGCCGACACCACGCTCCTCGCGGATATACCCGCGGGTCAGCAGGCGCAGGTGCAGACCGCGTCCCTCACGCAGCAGGCCGACGCACAGGCCATCGCCGCGGACACGAGTGCCAAGAAGGACGCCGAGGAGGCGGCCCGCAAGGCAGCCGCCGAGACCGCGATCGCGAAGAAGAAGGCCGCTGAGGAGAAGGCGGCCGAGGAGGCCAAGGCCGCCAAGGAGGCCAAGGAGCGTCTTGAGGCCAAGGCCGCGGCCAGCCGTGGCGGGACCGACGTCCGCGACTCCTCCAGCTTCCCGGTCCAGGGCAGCTACAGCGTGGCGCAGATCCAGGCGATGGCGCGCCAGATGGTGGCCGGCGGCCAGTTCCAGTGCTTCAGCAACATCGTGGACCACGAGTCCAGCTGGAACTACCAGGCGGTCAACGCCTCCTCCGGTGCCTACGGTCTCTTCCAGGCCCTGCCCGCCGGCAAGTACGCCTCGGCCGGCGCCGACTGGCGGACCAACCCGGCGACCCAGATCAAGTGGGGCATCAACTACATGAACGAGCGGTACGGCAGCCCCTGCCAGGCCTGGTCGTTCTGGCAGGCCAACCACTGGTACTAGGCCACTCGCCGGCCCGCCCGGCCCCGGCTCGGCCTCGCGCAGCCCTTCCCCGTCCTCAGGGGAGGGGCTTTCGCCCTGTACGGTCTTACGCGGACGACTCCACGGGGGAGTGGTGGCGAGTACGCGGGGACGCGGGGGAAGAGGACGGAGCATGGCGCGAGTGCCACGATGGCTGGGCCGGATCGGACGTGGTCTGGCCGAGATGAGCGAGCGGCTGGACGAGCGGCGCGCGGAGGCGGAGAAGGAGCGGGACGAGCCCGGCCCCGGGCCGGCGGCCGGGGTACCCGCCGCCGAGCCGGCGGACCCGCCCGCCCGCCGGACCGCGCCGCCCGTCCGCCGGAGCGTGCCAGGCCGCCGGCCGGATCCCGCCGAGGCCGTGCCCTGGGGTGTCCGGGTGGCCGCCGAGGCGGGCTGGCGACTGCTGGTGCTGGCCGGCACCCTGTGGGTGCTGATGCGGGTCATCAGCGCGGTCCAGCTGGTGGTGTTCGCCTTCGTCATCGCCCTGCTGGTCACCGCCCTGCTCCAGCCGACGGTCGCCCGGCTCACCCGGCGCGGGGTGCCGCGCGGCCCGGCCACCGCGCTCACCGCCATCAGCGGCTTCGTCGTCATCGGCCTCATGGGCTGGTTCGTGACCTGGCAGGTCATGGAGAACATCGACACGCTCTCCAACCAGATCCAGTCCGGCATCGACGACCTGCGCAACTGGCTGCTGAAGAGCCCCTTCCACGTCACCGACAAGCAGATCAACCAGATCGCCAAGAACCTCCGCGAGGCGATCGGCGCCAACGCCGACCAGATAACGTCCGCGGGCCTGGAGGGCGTCCAGGTCATCGTGGAGGCCCTCACCGGCATACTGCTGGTGTTCTTCTCGACGCTCTTCCTGCTCTACGACGGCAAGCGCATCTGGGAGTGGTTCCTGAAGCTGGTGCCCGCCGCCGCCCGCCCGGGCGTGGCCGGCGCCGGCCCGCGGGCGTGGAGCACGCTGACGGCCTATGTGCGCGGCACGGTGCTGGTCGCCCTCATCGACGCGATCTTCATCGGCATCGGCATCTACTTCCTGGACGTGCCGATGGCCGTCCCGCTGGCCGTGTTCATCTTCCTGTTCTCGTTCATCCCGCTGGTCGGCGCGGTGGCCTCCGGCGCGCTCGCGGTGATCGTCGCACTGGTCACCCAGGGCGTGTTCACGGCCCTGATGACGCTGGTGGTGGTGCTCGCGGTGCAGCAGATCGAGGGCCATGTGCTGCAGCCGTTCATCCTCGGCCGCGCGGTCCGGGTGCATCCGCTGGCCGTGGTCCTGACCGTGGCCGCCGGCGGCATGGTGGCCGGCATCGGCGGCGCCGTGGTGGCCGTACCGCTGGTCGCGGTGACGAACACGGTGGTGGGGTATCTGCGGACGTACGCGCAGCAGCAGTCCGGCGCGGCCGTGGAGGACGTGGCCGCGGGGGAGGAAGAGGGTGCTCCGGCCCCTGGCGAGGGCCCCGGGAAGTCCGTCGGCAAGGACGCCGAGGATGCCGAGGACACCGGTGACGCCCAGCGCAAGGGCACCGAGAGCGCCGAGGGCAAGGGCGCCGGGGACGACGAAGACCCCGCCCACAAGGAGTGAGCGGGGTCTTCGACAGGGGTCCTACTC
Source organism: Streptomyces rubradiris (assembly GCF_016860525.1). Classification (NCBI taxonomy): domain Bacteria; kingdom Bacillati; phylum Actinomycetota; class Actinomycetes; order Kitasatosporales; family Streptomycetaceae; genus Streptomyces; species Streptomyces rubradiris. The sequence goes on along the minus strand of NZ_BNEA01000015.1, from coordinate 3,063,229 downwards.
GGCCAGGACGGCCTCGGTGTCCACGGTGACGGCGATCGCCTGCACCACGGAGGCGATCTTGAACGCCTCCTGGACGGTCTCGCGCTCGACGCCGGCCTTGCGCAGCACCTGCTCGTGCGAGTCCAGGCACATGCCACAGCCGTTGATCGCGGAGACCGCGAACGACCACAGCTCGAAGTCGACCTTCTCCACGCCCGGGTTGCCGATGACGTTCATCCGCAGGCCCGCGCGCAGGGTGCCGTACTCGTGGTCGGACAGCAGGTGCCGGGTGCGGTAGAAGACGTTGTTCATCGCCATGATGGCGGCGGCCGCCTTGGCGGCCTGGTACGCCTCCGGCGACAGGTTCGCCTTCGCCTCCGGCTCCAGCTCACGCAGCACGATCGGGGAGCGGGAGGCGATCGCGGTCGCCAGCACCGTGCCCCACAGCTGCTGCGCCGGCAGCTCCGAGTTGCCGATGACCGAGCCCAGGTTGAGCTTCAGGTCCTTGGCGTAGTCCGGGATACGGGACTTCAGGGAGTCGATCGACACGGGTCACTCACCAGCCAGCAGCGCGACCGGGTCCAGGGTCTCGTCGCCCTTGGACCAGTTGCACGGGCACAGCTCGTCGGTCTGCAGGGCGTCCAGCACCCGCAGGACCTCCTTGGGGTTACGGCCCACGGAGCCGGCGGTGACCATCGTGAACTGGATCTCGCGGTTCGGGTCGACGACGAAGACGGCGCGCTGGGCGTAGCCGTCCTCACCCTCGATGCCGAGGTCGCGCATCAGCTCGTGCTTGGGGTCCGCCATCATCGGGAACGGCAGGTCGGTCAGGTCCGGGTGGTCCTTGCGCCAGGCGTGGTGGACGAACTCGGAGTCACCGGAGAAGCCGAGGATCTGGGCGTCGCGGTCGGCGAACTCGTCGTTCAGCTTCCCGAACGCGGCGATCTCGGTCGGGCACACGAACGTGAAGTCCTTGGGCCAGGCGAAGACCACGAGCCACTTGCCCTCGTAGGACTTGTGGTTGATCTGCTCGAACTCCTTGCCCTTCTCGAGCGAGACGCAGGCGGTCAGATCGAACTCGGGGAACTTGTCACCGACAGTGAGCACAGGCTCTCCTTGCAGCGAAGAAACTTCCCTTTTGGGGCGTTTCCCATGGGGGTTGGACTCTGCCGATGGTGGCACAGGGTGCATTGATTAGGGAAATAGCTACACTCGGTCGTGTTGATTGGAGGTGCTTATCAGTGACGATGGGCAACGGAAAGCGACGGCAGCCGACCCTGTCGCAGCTGCGGGCGTTCGTCGCCGTCGCCGAGCATCTGCACTTCCGGGACGCGGCGGCGGCCATCGGGATGAGCCAGCCCGCCCTGTCCGGCGCCGTCTCCGCGCTGGAGGAGACCCTCGGGGTGACCCTCCTTGAGCGTACGACGCGCAAAGTACTGCTCTCGCCCGCGGGGGAGCGGCTGGCCGTGCGGGCCAAGGCGGTGCTGGACGAGGTCGGCGCGCTGCTGGAGGAGGCCGAGGCGGTCCGGGCGCCGTTCACCGGTGCCTTGCGCCTCGGGGTGATCCCGACCGTCGCGCCGTATCTGCTGCCGGCCGTGCTCCGGCTGGTGCACGAGCGCTACCCGCAGCTCGACCTCCAGGTGCACGAGGAGCAGACCGCCAGCCTGCTCGACGGCCTGCTCTCCGGCCGGCTCGACCTGCTGCTGCTCGCGGTGCCGCTCGGTGTCCCCGGCGTGGTCGAACTCCCGCTGTTCGACGAGGACTTCGTGCTTGTCACCCCGCTCGACCACTGGCTCGGCGGCCGGGAGGGCATACCCCGCGAGGCCCTGAAGGAGCTGCATCTGCTGCTCCTGGACGAGGGCCACTGCCTGCGCGACCAAGCCCTCGACATCTGCCGGGAGGCGGGCCGCGAGGACGCGCCGGTCACCACCACGGCCGCCGGGCTGTCCACGCTGGTGCAGCTGGTGGCGGGCGGCCTCGGCTGCACGCTGCTGCCGCGCACCGCGCTGAAGCTGGAGACCTCCCGCAGCAGCCAGCTGCTCACCGGGTACTTCGCCGACCCCGCCCCGAGCCGCCGGGTCGCCTTCGCCATGCGCGCGGGCGCGGCCCGCGCCGCCGAGTACGAGGAACTGGCGGCGGCGCTGCGAGCCGCGCTGCGGGCTTTGCCGGTACGGGTGCTGGACGGCGCCGACTAGCGCTCCGGGGAGGGCGGTCGTGCGGTGCGCGCGGCCGCGGGCCGGTGGGGGCTGGTCGCGCGGTTCCCCGCGCCCCTTCGGGCGCGGGTCCGCATCGGCATGCGGCTCCGCCGCGCGGGCGCGACCGGCCACCACGGAGCCGCACCCGACCGACGGCGGATTCACTCCGTACGCAAGCCCTCAGGCCGCATCATGCGCAGCAGCGGCGGCAGGCTCAGCAAGGTGACCACCAGGACCACTCCCGCGCCCGCGCCGGCCATCGACAGGACGCTCGCCCAGTCCACGGACACCGCGGTGTCCGTCATCTTCAGCAGCACCGAGCCGAGGGCCAGGCCCACCGACGAGGCCAGCAGCAGCCCGAGCGAGACAGGTACCGCCGTCTGCCACAGCACCGACAGCCCCAGCGTGCGGCGCCGGGTGCCGAAGGCGACCAGCGACGACAGCAGCTTGCGCCGCTCGCGCAACTGCTCCAGCTGGGAGACCAGCAGGCTCGCCCCGATCAGCACCAGCACGCAGACCGCGCCGACGAACAGGCCGGTGCGCAGGGAGGTGTACTTCCGGGACTCGGTGGTCGCCGCCCAGTGCCAGACGGACGCCAGCCGGTCCACTCGTGCCGCCGTGTTGCGCACGTACTGGTCCGCTTCCGGCACCGACATGTCGAGGCGGATGTAGACCTGGTGGTACAGCGTCGACGCGGCCCCGGACGGCAGCGCGGAGGGAGTAACCAGCAGGCCGTTGACGTTCGACTGGAGCGCGTCCTCGCGAACGGTCACCCGGCGCGTTCCGGCCGGTACCGTCCAGGGGATCTCGCGCCCGCGCACGCCCTCCGAGTAGGTGGCGTCGAAGAAGCCGTGCCGTCCCGGCCGCATCAGGGCCAGCTCGTCGGCGGACTCGTACGGGCCCGGGACGGCGAACACGTCACCGTCCCGGCAGGACGGCAGCCGGGCCAGTTCGCGCAGCGCGGCGCAGTCGCCGACGGTGATGCCCACCGTGGTGCCGGGGTCGTAGCGCCGGTCGCCCATCGATCCGGAGGAGATCGCCACCGCCGCCCGTACGCCCTTGGTGCGCGGGAACTCGCGGGCGGCCGCCGGCAGCACGGACCCGTCCGAGAGGTCGACCTGCACCGAGGCCCGTTCGGGGTCCTGGCCGGTGTCCTTGGTGTACTGGTCCTGCACGCCCGTGAAGAGCATCTGCAACGCGATCGCCCCGGCCACCGCCACGGCGATGCCGTTGACCATGCGGGCGGCCGTACCGCTGCTCAGCTGAAGTCTGCGCACGGCCAGTTGCCAGGAGAGCGGACCCGAGCCGAGCCGGGCCACGACCGCCTCCACCAGCCAGGGCAGCAGTGCGGTGACGCCGACCAGGAGCAGCAGCACGCCACCGACGACCAGGTACTTGTTGAAGTCGCCGTGGGACCGGCCCTTGCCGATCATCGGGTACAGCAGCGCGAGGCCCACCAGGGGCAGCAGCAGCCGCCACCACAGGCGCCGCCGGGCCTGCTTGGCCGTGCGCACCACGCCGAGCGGTTCGACGGCCACCCCGCGCATCGCGAACAGTGTCACCGCCACCGCGGCGGCCGGGACCGCCACCGCGACCAGGACGACCAGCGCGAGGGAGGGGTCGAGATAGCTCGGGAAGATGCTCACGCCGAGCACTTCCACCGAGCCCACCGCCTGCCGTCCGATGAGGAAGAACACCGTACCGACGGCCAGGCCGAGCACGGCTCCGGCCAGTGCCTCGCCCGCCGCGATCCGGCGGGTCATCCGGCGGTCGGAGCCGACCAGCCGCAGCGCGGCCAGCCGGCGGTCGCGCCGCTCGCCGCCGAACCGCACGGCCGCGGCGATGAACACGGCGACCGGCGTGAGCAGGGCGACGAACACCACCAGCGTCATCATGATGAGCACCGGGTCGGCCCGTTCGGGGGTCGGGCGCCGGTCCCCGAAGGCGGTCAGCCGCACCACGCGGGCGCTGCCGGGCTTTGCCTCCAGGTGGTCGGCGCCCGCGTAGAAGGCCAGCTCGTGCGAGCCGATCAGCCCGGGCTCGCCGATCGTGCCGGTGATCCGCTCCGTTAGCCGCTCCCGCAGCAGCCGGCCCTCGTCGGAGGTGAGCAGTTTCTTCAGCGCGGGGGAGACCACCATCTCGCCCGGCGCGGGGAAGCGGTCCACGCCCGGCGGCAGCGGCGCCCGCGGGCCCTCGGGCTTCAGGAAGCGTCCCCGGACCTCCTTGTCGTGCCACTTGGTGTCACCCAGGCCGACCAGCACGGTGTTCTCGCCCTTCGGCGGCACCTTCTCGCTGTAGGTGAGGTCCGTCCGGGCCTCCTCGCGCTGGTGCCGTGCCGTCAGCACGTTCGGCAGCGCGGTCGTCAGCAGCAGCAGCGTCACGCCCAGGCCGACGCCGACCGCCGTCAGCACCATCCGCACCCAGCCTTCGCGCCCGCCGGTGACGGCGAACCGGACGCCCATGCCCAGGTCCCTGGACCACTGCCGGAGGTTCATATGGCGCGCTCCATGTCCCGGGACCTGCCGTCGCGTACGACGATCTCCCGGTCGGAGTAGGCGGCCACCCGGGCCTCGTGGGTGACCAGCACGACGGCCGCGTTGGTGGAGCGGGCCGCGTCGGTCAGCAGCTCCATCACCCGTTCGCCGTTGAGGGAGTCGAGCGCGCCGGTCGGCTCGTCGGCGAACACCACCCGGGGGCCGGTGACCAGCGCCCGCGCCACGGCGACCCGCTGGCCCTGGCCGCCGGAGACCTCGCCGGGCCGCTTGCCCTTGAGGTCGTCCACCTCCAGGCGCTCCATCCAGGTGAGCGCGGCCCGCTCCGCCTCCTTGCGGGAGCTGCCGTTCAGCCGGAGCGGCAGGGCCACGTTCTCCACACAGGTCAGCTCCGGGACCAGCTGGCCGAACTGGAACACGAACCCGAAGTCGCTGCGGCGCAGCGCGCTGCGCTCGGTGTCGCTCAGGCCGGAGAGTTCGCGGCCGTCGTAGGTGATGGAGCCGGAGTCGGGCGGCACGATGCCGGCCAGGCAGTGCAGCAGCGTCGACTTGCCGGAGCCGGAGGGGCCCATCACGGCGACGACCTCGCCGGGGTGGATGGAGAAGCCGGCGCCGTCGAGGGCGACCGTGGGGCCGAAGCTCTTGCGCAGGTCCTCGGCGACGAGCAGGGAGCCGGGGGGAGGGGTCATCGGGTCACCGCCGCACGGAGCTTGTCGAGGCGCGCGGCGGTGAGTTCCAGCCAGCGCAGGTCGGCCTCCAGGTGGAACAGGGCGTGGTCGCAGATCAGCTGGTCGGCGAGGTCGCCCTTGCGCTTGCGGTCGGTGAGGATGCGCATGCTGCGCAGGTGCTCGGACCGCTGCGTGTCGAGGATGTCGGCGGCGTCGCGGTGGGTGAGGAGGGCGAGGACGACCTTGGTGTAGAGGGTCGACTGGAGGTACTCCTCCGGCTTCTCCGGGGTGGCGAGCCAGCGTTCGACGTCGGTGATGCCGGCGTCGGTGATGGCGTACCGCTTGCGCTCGGGGCCGCCGCCGGCCTCGATGCCGTCGACTTCCACGAGACCGTTCTTCAGCAGCCGGGACATCGTGGAGTAGACCTGGCCGTAGTGCAGCGGCCGGTCGTGGCCGAACTTCTCGTCGAAGGCGCGCTTGAGGTCGTAGCCGTGGCGCGGGCCGGACTCCAGGAGTCCGAGGAGGGTGTGACCGATGGACATGGCGGCACTCTACACAGCGTGTATACCCACCATGTATACACCCGGTGCAGAGTGAGCCCTCAAGAGCGCGTCGGTGCAGGTGAGGGGTCATTGTCAGGGTTTCGTAACAGCCACGGACGCCTGATACGCCGTCACGGCCGCGAGCAACGGCCGACCCGCCGGTACGACGACGGCCGGGCCCCTGACGCGACGACGGCCGGGCCCCTGGACGAGGGCCCGGCTCAGGCCGGCGGGGTGCCGGGACCGGAGTCGCCGGGCGGCCGGCCCCGGCGGGGCAGCGGGCCCGCGTCACCCGGCAGCCGTCCCGCCTCCGCGAGGGCGCGCCGCAGCAGGAACTCGATCTGCGCGTTCGCCGACCGCAGCTCGTCCCCGGCCCACCGGGCCAGCGCCTCGTACACCGCCGGGTCCAGCCGCAGCAGCACCTGCTTGCGCTGCCGCGGCCGGTTCCCGGGGGTCCGTTCCGGGTCGGTCACTGGTAGAGGGTTCCGGTGTTCAGTACCGGCTGCGGGGCCCGGTCACCGCACAGCACCACCATCAGGTTCGACACCATCGCCGCCTTCCGCTCCTCGTCCAGGTCCACGATGTCCGCCTCCGAAATCCGGGCCAGCGCCGCCTCCACCATGCCCACGGCGCCGTCGACGATCTGCCGCCGGGCCGCGACGACCGCGCCCGCCTGCTGCCGCTGGAGCATCGCCGAGGCGATCTCGGGAGCGTACGCGAGGTGCGTGAACCGCGACTCGACGATCTCCACTCCGGCGGTCTCCACCCGCGCCTGGAGCTCGCGGGCCAGCTTCTCGGTGATCTCCTCGGCGTTGCCGCGCAGCGAGAGGCCGTCCTCGTCGTGCGAGTCGTAGGGGTACTCGATGGCGATGTGCCGCACGGCCGTCTCGGTCTGGGTGGCGACGAACTCGGCGAAGTCGTCCACCTCGAAGGTGGCCTGGGCGGTGTCGCGCACCTTCCACACCACGACCGCGGCCAGCTCGATCGGGTTGCCGTAGGCGTCGTTGACCTTCAGTACGGCGGTCTCGTGGTTGCGCACCCGGGTGGAGATCCGGGTGCGGGAGGTGAAGGGGTTCACCCAGCGCAGGCCGTCCTGCCGGATCGTGCCCCGGTAGCGGCCGAAGAGCTGGACCACCCGCGCGTCGCCCGGCGCGACCGTGTTCAGACCGCACAGTCCGATGAGGGCCGCCAGCAGCACGACGGCGCCGGCGGCGATGAGCCCGCCCCGGGCGCCCGCCGAGGAGGTGGCCCCGGTGGCCGCGAACAGCAGGGCCGCGACGACGACTCCGGCCAGGCCGCACAGCAGCGCGATCCCGCCGCCCATGCTGCGGGCCGGGAACTCGCGCACACGCGGGGTGGGCATCTCGGGTATGTCGGACATGGGTGTTCCCCGTTCGTTGGAGCGTCTAGCGTTGGTCTAGCTAAGTGATATCACTTTTTCGGATGCGGGCAACCTTGAACTGCCCTCGAACGTCGGTTCCTTAGGGATGGGTGCTGATTGTCACGTCCGTAAAAGACCGGATCGGTCGCCCTTTGTCATATAGACGGGTGTTAGCTTTCGGAGCTGACCCCGAGACGGAAGCGAGCGTAGGGACCCATGGGACGAGCGGAAGAGAGACGAGCGCGACAGCGCGGCGGTCACCGCGCGGCGCCCAAGCGCCGCCGCTCCGAACCCGCGGCGGCCGGCAAACCCAAGAGCCTCCTGCGCCGGATGTTCACCTGGAAGAAGATCCTCGGCACCGTCTTCGGAGTGTGCCTGCTCGCCATCCTGGGCTTCGTCGGCCTGTACATGTACGTCGACATCCCCGAGGGCAACGCCGCCGCCCGGCAGCAGAGCAACGTCTACAAGTTCAGCGACGGAACGCTGCTGGCCCGCAGCGGCAAGGTCAACCGCGAGATCGTCGACCTGTCCAAGGTGCCCCGCAAGGTCCAGCTGACCTTCGTCGCCGCCGAGAACAAGAGCTTCTACAGCGACTCCGGCGTCGACTTCAAGGGCACCGCGCGCGGCCTGCTCAACACCCTGCGCGGCCGGGGCAAGCAGGGCGGCTCCACGATCACCCAGCAGTACGTCAAGAACTACTACCTCAACCAGGACCAGACCGTCACGCGCAAGCTGAAGGAGATGGTCATCTCGTTGAAGGTGGACCGCGAGAAGTCGAAGGACGACATCCTCGCCGGCTACATCAACACCAGCTACTACGGCCGCAACGCCTACGGCATCCAGGCCGCCGCCCAGGCCTACTTCGGCGTCGACGCCGAGGACCTGACGGTCGAGCAGGGCGCCTACCTCGCCGCGGTGCTCCAGGCGCCGAGCCAGTACGACTGGGCGGTGGCGACCGACACCGGCAAGCGGCTGGTCACCGAGCGCTGGAACTACGTACTGAACAACATGGTCGAGGAGGGCTGGCTCACCAAGGACCGGCGCGCGGCCATGCGCTTCCCCAAGATCAAGGAGCCCAAGGGCGCCCCCGGCCTCGACGGGCAGAAGGGCTATCTGGTCGACCTGGCCAACCAGCAGCTCGAACAGCAGCTCATGGCGCAGGAGGGCCTGACCCAGTCGCAGGCGGAGAACGCGGTCGTGGGGAAGGGCTGGACCATCACCCTCAACATCGACCGCAAGAAGCAGGCCGCGCTGGAACGGGCCGTCCGCAGCGAGCTGACCAGCAAGCTCGACAAGACCAAGCGCAAGGTCGACGGCGACATCCAGCCCGGTGCCGTCTCCGTGGACCCCAAGACCGGCAAGATCGTCGCGCTCTACGGTGGCCAGAACTACTACGAGCACTACTACAGCAACGCCACCCGCAGGGACTACCAGCCGGCCTCCACCTTCAAGCCGGTCATCCTCGCCGCCGCCCTGGAGCGCGAGGCCACCACGCAGGACGGCAAGCCCATCACCGCCAACACCCTCTACGACGGCGGCAACCGGCGCCCGGTGGTGGACCACGGCCGCCCGGTCGGCTTCGCCCCGCCCAACGAGGACGAGGCCGACTACGACAAGATCACCGTCCAGGAGGCGATGAACAAGTCCGTCAACTCCGTCTTCGCGCAGATGGGCGTGGACGTCGGCATGGACAACGTCATGAGCACCGCGAGCAGCCTCGGCATGGACACCAAGGGCATGCCCGCGGTGCCCGCCCAGACGCTCGGCTCGATGGGCGCGAGCCCCCTGGAGATGGCCGGCATCTACGCCACCTTCGCCAACCACGGCCACAAGGTGACCCCGACCATCATCAAGTCGGCGGAGAGCCAGGGCCGCTCGGTGGACATGCCGGACCCCGTCGGCGGCACGGTGCTCAGCCGCACGGCCGCCGACACGGTCACCTCGGTGCTCACCGGCGTGGTGGACGACGGCACGGCCAAGACGTCCGTGGCCGACAACCCGCTGCGCGACGGCCAGCAGGTGGCCGGCAAGACCGGCACCTCCGACGAGAACAAGTCCGCCTGGTTCACCGGCTACACCCCCGACCTGGTCACCTCCGTCGGCCTGTTCGGCGAGGACCCGAAGACCCACGGCCACGTGTCCATGGAGGGCGCGACCGGACTGATCCCGGGGCGCGGCCGGATCAACGGCGGCGGCTACCCGGCGGAGATCTGGGCCGCCTACACCTTCGGCGTCACCGACCGGTCCGCGTTCGACCTGGACACCACCCAGGGCGCGGCCGTCGCGCCGCCCCCGCCGCCGACCAGCAGCGCGCCGCCGACCCCGTCCACGACGCCGTCGCAGACGCCGTCCGAGACGCCGAGCGAGACGCCGTCCCGCACGCCGTCGCAGACGCCGTCCGGGACGCCGAGCCAGTCGCCGTCCCGCACGCCGTCGCAGACGCCCTCCCAGTCGCCCAGCACCGGACTGCCGACGCAGCCCACCACCGAGGGCCCGCCCGACCCGGACGATGACGACGACGGCTTCCACTTCGGCCAGTAGGGCCCGCACACGCGAAGGGACGCCCGGAGGAGACTCCGGGCGCCCCTTCGCGTCGTAGCGGCCGACGGCTCAGCGGTTCAGCTCGAACCAGACCACCTTGCCGGTGCTCAGCCGGGTCGCGCCCCAGCGCCGGGCCAGCTTGTTGACCAGGTACAGCCCGCGCCCGCCCTCGTCGGTGGCCCGGGCCTGCCGCAGGCGCGGGAGCTGCGGCACGTCGTCGCCGACCTCGCAGCGCAGCACGTCCGTGCGCAGCAGTCGCAGCGTCACCGGCCGCGACGCGTACCGCACCGCGTTCGTCACCACCTCGCTGACCAGCAGCTCCACCGAGTCCGACAGGTCCTCCAGGTCCCACCGGGCGAGCGCCCGGCGGGCCAGCCGGCGGGCCTGGCCGGGAGCGGTGCGCTCCGGCTCCAGCGTCCAGTACGCGACATCGCTCGGCGCGATCCCGTCGAACCGGGCCGCCAGCAGCGCGATGTCGTCGTCCCGGTCGCCCGGACCGAGCATGTCCAGCACCTCGTCGCACAGCGCTTCCAGCGGCGGCGGATGGTCCGGCCCGGTCAGCCGGGCCGTCGCGGCCAGCCGCTCCCGCAGCTGCTCTATGCCGGTCCACACGTCCCGCAGCCGGGACTCCACCAGCCCGTCGGTGTACAGCAGCAGGGTCGCCCCGGCGGGCGCGTCCAGCTCCACCGCCTCGAAGTCCACCCCGCCGACCCCGATCGGCGCGCCCGGCGGCACCCGCAGCACCTCCGCCCGGCCGCCCAGGTGCAGCAGCACGGGCGGCGGATGGCCGGCGTTGGCGATCGTGATGCGGTGCGTCACCGGGTCGTAGACCGCGTACAGGCAGGTCGCCATGCGGTCGGTGCCCAGGCGCTGCGCCTGCTCGTCCAGGTGGTGCAGCACCTCCTGCGGCGGCAGGTCGAGCCCGGCCAGCGTCTGCGCGGTGGTGCGCAGCTGGCCCATGATCGCCGCCGAGGTCATCGAGTGGCCCATCACATCGCCGACGACCAGGGCGACCCGGCTGCCCGGCAGCGGGATCGCGTCGTACCAGTCGCCGCCGACCCGCGCGGTCTCCGCCGCCGGAAGATACCGCGAGGCCAGCCGGACACCGGTGGGCCGGGGCAGGGTCTCGGGCAGCATGGTGCGCTGCAACTCGTCGGCGATGTACGCCTCCCGGCCGTACAGCACCGCCTTGTCGATGCCCAGCGCGCTGTGCGTGGCCAGTTGCGCGGCCACCAGCAGGTCGTCCGCCTCGAACGCCGGCTGGTCCGGGCGGCGCAGGAACAGCGCCGCGCCGATCACCCGGCGCCGGCCGCGCAGCGGCGCGAGGATCGCGTGCTGCCCGCCCGGTACGACGCCTTCCCCGCGCTCGCCGAGCAGTTCGGGCAGCGCGGCCCGGGCGGCGGGTGCGTCGGCGAACACCGGGCGCACCCCGCGCAGCACCTCGTTCAGCGCGCCGCCCGGCCGTACCTCGCACAGCTCGGTGGTCAGCGCCGACAGGTCCGCCAGCACCGACGGCTCCGGCTCCGGCTCGAACGCCGCCGGCAGCAGCACCCCATCGGTGTCCCGCTCGTCCGGTATCCGGTCGGTGCGGCGCAGCCGCAGCACCACCGGGCCGGTGGGCCGCTCGTCGCCGACCGGCAGCGGATCGCGCAGGTAGACCAGGATCGCGTCGGAGAACGTCGGCACGGTGGCCCGGCACAGGCCCATCACGATCTCGTCCAGGTCGAGCCCGCGGGCGATGCGCCGGGTGGCCGCGCCCACGAACCTGAGCCGGTCGCCGTCCCGCCGCATGGGCATCGGCCGCCCCGACGGCGCCGCCCGTCCGGTACGGCGCTCCGGGCCGCCCGGCGCGCGCTCCGGGTCGGCGCCGGGCTGGGCCGGGATGCCGTCCGGCGCGGGCCGCGGGCGCAGCGCGCCGGGTTCGGTGATGGCGGGCTGGGAGTGTTCGGGGCCGCCCACCGGGTGCTCCTTCCCCATGCCGTCCTCTCCCTCGCCACGGGGCGTGGCCGTGCCCGGGCCGGCGGGCGTGGTGTCGGCACGGGCCTGTGCCGGTAAGGCCGGCTCGACGGGTTGCCGCGCGGACTGCTCCGGGGCACACAGGAACGCCCCGCGGGCCTCCGCGGGGTCGGCGCCCGGCTGGGGGCGCTCGATGGAGGTGGGCTGCTCCGTCACGCGTGTCGCATCCGTCCGTCCGGGGCTGCGCGCCGGATGCGCCGGGCGCGCAGTTGGTCCCGCCGAAGTCCCGATACCCGCAATACGTGCCCAGGGAACGGGATTCCCGCGGGGCCGGCTTTCGTGGTGGTGCCCTGGTACCCCTCGCTCACGTCCTGCCGTCCCTCGGTGACGATCGGTCAGCCCCGGCGCATGCTCCGGTAGTTGCGTTCACGCGCCCTTGCGGAGGACGATCCTACGTTTCTCGCCCGGGGGCGCATCAAGGGTCTCATGAGGACACATGCGCGGGCGTGCGGTCCCAGTCCTCGGGTAGAGAAGGTACTCCCCAGGAGGGATCCGGGCGCCAGTTCTGCCAGCCGTCAGGGAACGGCGGCCCCCACGCTCGGATCACGTCGACCGCCTCCCGGCCCGCCGCCCGCACCCGTTCGGCGGTCGCCGGGTCCATCAGCCCGTCCCGCTGGGCCTGCGCGAACTCGTCCTCGTCCCGCCAGCGCCAACTGCGGTCCGGGCCTACGGTGATGTCCAGGAAGTGGTCCTCGGAGTCCACCCCGCCCGCCCAACGCGCAAGCGGCTGCTCCAGGTTGACGTACCAGTTCTTGAACCGCCAGCCGGGCTCCCAGAACAGCCACACCGACCAGGGCCGGCCGGGCTGGGCCAGCTTCAGCACGCCGGTGCCGAACCAGCGGTCCCGCTGCACCGCGCGCGGCTTGGTGTAGCGGGACTCCAGCGGCTCCAGGTGCACGGGCGTGCCGTCGGCCAGGACCGGTCTCACGCACTCGGTGCCTGGGGCCAGCCACACGGCCAGCAGGTCGGCGTCGTCACGTACGACGGTGACGGGCCGGGCGATGTGGAACTGCTCGCCCCCGTTCTCCCGGTAGCGCCACAGGATGTGCGTCCCCGGGGTCCAGTGCGCCGCCGCTCCCGCCGTCACTCGTGCCATCGCTCCGTCGTCCGTCATGGACAGATTTTAGGTGCCGTCGGCATGCGTCGCTGCGGCGCGCGTCACGGCCGCCCCGGGTGGCCGGAAACGTCCGCCGCGGTCAGGGGCGCGTCATCCGCAGGACGTCCAGCGCCTCGTCGAGCTGCTCCAGCGTCAGGTCGCCCCGCTCCACGTACCCGCTCTCCAGGACGACTTCGCGGATCGTCCTGCGCTCGGCGAGGGACTTCTTGGCGACCTTCGCGGCCTCCTCGTAACCGATGTACTTGTTCAGCGGGGTGACGACGGACGGGGACGACTCGGCGTACTCGCGGGCGCGTTCGCGGTCGGCGGTGATGCCGTCGACGGTCCGGTCGGCCAGCAGCCGGGAGACGTTGGCGAGCAGCCTGATGGACTCCAGGACGTTCTTGGCGAGGACCGGGAGCATCACGTTCAGCTCGAAGTTGCCGGCGGCTCCGGCGGTGGTGATGGTGGCGTCGTTGCCGATGACCTGCGCGGCGACCATCAGCACGGCCTCGGGGACGACCGGGTTGACCTTGCCCGGCATGATCGAGGAGCCGGGCTGGAGGTCGGGCAGCCGGATCTCGGCCAGCCCGGTGCGCGGGCCGGAGGACATCCAGCGCAGGTCGTTGGCGATCTTCGTCAGGCCGACCGCGATGGTCCGCAGCTGCCCGCTGGTCTCCACGATGCCGTCGCGGGCGCCCTGGGCCTCGAAATGGTCGCGGGCCTCGGTGAGCGGCAGCCCGGTGACCCGGGCGACCTCCTCGATGACGGCGGCGGAGAAGCCGGGCGGGGTGTTGATGCCGGTGCCCACCGCGGTGCCGCCCAGCGGCAGCTCGGCAAGGCGGGGCAGGGAGGCGTGCAGGCGCTCGACGCCGTGGCGGACCTGCGCCGCGTACCCGCCGAACTCCTGGCCGAGGGTCACCGGCGTGGCGTCCATCAGGTGGGTCCGCCCGGACTTGACCACGTCCGCGAACTCGGCGGACTTGCGCTCCAGGGCCGCGGCCAGGTGCTCCAGGGCCGGGATCAGATCGTGGGTGACGGCCGCGGTGGCCGCGATGTGGATCGAGGACGGGAAGACGTCGTTGGACGACTGCGAGGCGTTGACGTGGTCGTTGGGGTGCACGGCACGGCCGAGCCGCTCGGTGGCCAGCGTCGCGATGACCTCGTTGGTGTTCATGTTGGACGAGGTGCCGGAGCCGGTCTGGAAGACGTCCACCGGGAAGTGCTCGTCCCAGCGGCCGGCGGCGACCTCCTCGGCGGCCTCCTGGATCGCCCGCGCGATGTCCTCGTCCAGCACTCCGAGCTCGGCGTTGACCTTGGCCGCCGCCGCCTTGACGCGGGCCAGGGCCTCGATGTGGGCCCGTTCGAGGCGCTGTCCGGAGACGGGGAAGTTCTCGACGGCACGCTGGGTCTGCGCGCGCCACTTGGCGTGGGCCGGGACCCGGACCTCGCCCATCGAGTCGTGCTCGATCCGGTACTGCGGCTCTTCGGTCGTCATCGTCGTACCTCCGAAAACATGAGCACGTGTCGCGTCACGCGTATTCCCTATCTGACTACCCGCCAGTAAAAACCGTGGGTAACACCTGCTTCGGGGAGGCGTCATGAAACGCGTCGGATCCATCGGGTCCAGGATCAGAGGTACGGCCGCCGCTGTCGCGACGGCCGCCACCGTGTTCGCGGGCCTCGCGGCCCCCACCGCCCACGCGGCCCCCGCCGCCGCGGCGGCCACCCCCCTCCCGCCCGACCTGGAACGCGTCCGGGCCGCCGAGGCCACCGCCCTCTACGGCGACCCGGCCCAGCGGCCCCTCGCCGACCGCAAGACCTCGCTCATCTCCCTGGGTGACAGCGAGATATCCGGCGAGGGCGTCGGCACGTACGAGCCGGGCACCAACGGCCCGGACAACTGGTGCCACCGCTCGCCCCAGGCCGCCATCCACCGCACCGGCATCCCGGCCGACGTCACCTACAACGTCGCCTGCTCGGGCGCCTACACCGGCAACATCCGCATCGGCGGCGCCAGGCAGTACGCCGACGAGCTGGTCCAGAGCGACAGCCTCGCGGTCAAGGCCCGCACCACCCGGATCAAGATGATCGTCCTCGTCGCCGGCGCCAACGACGACCTGCAGTTCGGGCCCGTGATGACCGACTGCGTCACCCGCTACCTCACCCTCCAGGGGACCTGCGAGCCGAAGTACGCGCCCGGCTGGCAGGCCCGGGTGGACGCCCTCGTGCCCAAGGTGGAGGCCACCGTCGCCGACCTGAGGACGGTGATGCGGGACGCGGGCTACGCCGACGGCGACTACAAGCTGGTCCTCATGGGCTACCCCAGCCCCATCGGCCCCGACATCCACGACAACCCCGACTTCCCGGGCAAGCTCCCGGGCGGCTGCACCGGCTACGACTCCGACAGCGCCTGGGGCCGCGACAGCGCCGTCCCGCTCTTCGAACGCGGCATGCGCGAGGCGGCCCGGCGCAGCGGCGCCTCCTACCTGGACAACTCCCGGCTCTTCCACGGCCACGAGGTCTGCATGGAGGACACCTGGGCGCGGGGCCTGTACGTCGACCTGGCCAACCCCTTCCCGGCGGACGCCAACTCGGTCCGGCAGTCCTTCCACCCCAACGCCCGCGGCCACGCCGCCTTCGCCGCGTGCCTGACCCGGTTCTACGGCTCCGGGCTGCGCGAGGCGGGCTGTGCCGACCCGGCGAGCACCGGCACCCCCGAGCTGTACCCGGGCGCCTGGGACGACGCGTTCCGCCCGCTGACCGGCCAGGCCACCGGCGCCTGCCTCGACGCCTCGGGCGGAGCCAGCGCCAACGGCACCGAAATCCTCGGCTGGGACTGCCACGGGGGCCGCAACCAGGGCTGGTGGTACGACACCGGGCGGGGCGCGCTGCACCTGGAGCTGACCCACGACCGCTGCCTGGACGTGCCGGACGGCTCCTACACCGCCGGCACGGGCCTGGTCCTGTGGAACTGCCACGGCGGCGCCAACCAGCGGTTCGTCCGCCAGTCGGGCACCCTGCGCCCGGCGGCGGCACCGGGCCTGTGCCTGACCCTGACGGCGGCGAAGGAGCGGGTCAGGCTCCAGACCTGCGACGGCTCGGCGGCCCAGCGCTTCAGCTGACCGCCGGCCCGGGGCGGGCACCCCGCGTCCGGCGCCCGCCCCGGAACCCGCGTACTAGGCCAGCCCGGGACCCCGTACCGGAATGGAGGTGAACGTCGGCTGGGGGGCCGGGTCCTGGAAGAAGTCGTTGCCCTTGTCGTCCACCACGATGAACGCCGGGAAGTCCTCGACCTCGATCTTCCAGACGGCCTCCATGCCCAGCTCCTCGTACTCCAAAACCTCCACCTTCTTGATGCAGTCCTGGGCCAGGCGGGCGGCCGGGCCGCCGATGGAGCCGAGGTAGAAGCCGCCGTGCGCCGCGCACGCGTCGGTGACCTGCTTGCTGCGGTTGCCCTTGGCGAGCATCACCTTCGAGCCGCCCGCCGCCTGGAACTGCTCCACGTAGGAGTCCATGCGGCCGGCCGTGGTCGGGCCGAAGGAACCGGAGGCGTAGCCCTCGGGGGTCTTGGCCGGGCCGGCGTAGTACACCGGGTGGTCCTTCAGGTACTGCGGCATCTCCTCGCCCGCGTCCAGCCGCTCCTTGATCTTGGCGTGCGCGATGTCACGGGCCACGACCAGCGGGCCGGTCAGCGACAGCCGGGTCTTGACCGGGTACTTGGTCAGCTCGGCGAGGATCGTGTCCATCGGCTGGTTCAGGTCGATCTTCACCACGTCGGACGACTCGTCCAGGTGCTCGTCCGTGGTGTCCGGCAGGAAGCGCGCCGGGTCGGTCTCCAGCTGCTCCAGGAAGACGCCCTCGGGCGTGATCTTCGCCAGCGCCTGGCGGTCGGCGGAGCAGGACACGGCGATGGCGACCGGGCAGGACGCGCCGTGCCGGGGCAGCCGGACCACGCGGACGTCGTGGCAGAAGTACTTGCCGCCGAACTGCGCGCCGATGCCGATCTTCTGCGTCAGCTCGAAGACCTTCTCCTCCAGCTCCTTGTCCCGGAAGCCGTGGCCGAGCGGCGAGCCCTCGGCCGGCATGTTGTCCAGGTAGTGCGCGGAGGCGTACTTCGCGGTCTTCAGCGCGAACTCCGCGCTGGTGCCGCCGACGACGATCGCCAGGTGGTACGGCGGGCAGGCGGCCGTACCGAGCGAACGGATCTTCTCCTCCAGGAACTTCATCATGGAGGACTCGTTCAGGACGGCCTTGGTCTCCTGGTACAGGAAGGACTTGTTGGCCGAGCCGCCGCCCTTGGCCATGAACAGGAACTTGTAGGCGCCGCCGTCGGTCGCGTACAGCTCGATCTGGGCCGGCAGGTTGGAGCCGGTGTTCTTCTCCTCCCACATGGTGAGCGGAGCCATCTGCGAGTAGCGCAGGTTGAGCTTGGTGTAGGCGTCGAAGATGCCGTGCGAGAGGTGCTTCTCGTCCTCGCCGGCCGTCAGCACGTTCTGGCCGCGCTTGCCCATGACGATCGCGGTGCCGGTGTCCTGGCACATGGGCAGCACGCCGGCCGCCGCGATGTTCGCGTTCTTCAGCAGGTCCAGCGCCACGAACTTGTCGTTCGCCGACGCCTCGGGGTCGTCGATGATCCGGCGCAGCTGCGCCAGGTGGGCCGGGCGCAGGTAGTGCTGGATGTCGTGGATGGCCTCCTCGGCCAGCTTGCGCAGCGCCTCCGGCTCCACCTTGAGGAACGTCCGGCCGTCCGGGCCCTCCACGGTGGAGACGCCCTCCGACGTGACCAGCCGGTACGGGGTGGTGTCTTCTCCCTGGGGAAGCAGTTCGGTGTACGCGAACGCTGGGCGGGCGGGGGGGGAAGTACGCGGCATCTCAGCCCATTCCTCACTCTGACGGACGGCGGCCCGCCGACGCTGGCGAGCCTCCCCAGCGTAGAACCTGCCGCCGGCCGTGAACCTGTGAGGTGGCGCTCAGTCAGGGGTGTCGCGATCTATCGTGTTTGGGTACGCTGCCGTCGTGGACCTTCACAAGCAGACCGCACCCACACCCGCGACCGAGCTGCGCGCCTCGGACGCCGACCGCGACCGGGTCGCCGACATACTCCGCGAGGCCCTGGCCGAGGGCCGGCTGACCGCCGACGAGCACGCCGAGCGCGTGGACGGTGTGCTGCACGCCAAGACGGTGGGCGAGCTGGAGGGCTTCATCCGGGACCTGCCCGCCGCCTACCGGCCCCCCGCCGCCCCCGTCCCGCCGCGCCCGGAGCCGGGCGCGATACCGGCGGCGGCCGACGCCAACGTGGTGGCGGTGTTCAGCAGCGCCGTGCGCCGGGGCCGCTGGCGCGCCGGGCGCAGGCTGCACGCGTACGCGGTGTTCGGCAGCGTGGAGATCGACCTCAGCGAGGCGCTCTTCGAGTACCAGCACGTGGTCGTCAAGGCCGTCTCCGTCTTCGGCGAGGTCCGGATCAGGGTCCCGGAGAACGTCTCGCTGCGCGGCACCGGGGGCGGGGTGCTCGGCAAGTTCGAGGTGAGCACGCTGGACTCCGCCGACCCCGCGGCGCCGGTCGTCTACGTCGACGGCTGGGCGGTGCTCGGTGCCGTGGAGGCGTGGCCCCGGCGCGGCCGGACCGTCTCGGACATCCTGGAGCGCGTCCAGGCCAAGGTCGACCGGAAGCTGAGCAAGTACCTGGGCCGCTGACGGTCGCGAATCCGCCGGTGACCGGAACGTCCCGGTCCGTCGGCGACGCCGAGGACGAGGGGCGGGAACGAGCCGCCGTGGGCTCGCCGGTGCCAACGCTGTGCATAGGCGCACGCACAGCGGGTAGGCCTTGCTGCATCGTCTCTCGCTCGCGAAGCCGTCGTCAGGAGTAGACCGTGCTGCAACCGCCGCATTCGTCCCTGCAGGTAGCTGGCGTTCCGGTCCAGCGGGTGCCGGCGCGAGACAGGGACCAAGACGCACCCTGGCACACCGAGGCGGTGTGCCGGCGCGACGAGGCCGGGCTGTTCTTCGCCCCGTCGAAGGAGCCGACCGCCGCCCGGCTGTCCCGCGAGGAGGCGGCCAAGCGGGTCTGCGCCCGCTGTCCGGTCATGGTCGAGTGCCGCGAGCACGCCCTGCTCCAGCCCGAGCCCTACGGCGTCTGGGGCGGCCTGACGGCGGCCGAGCGCCGGGTGGTCCTGGCGCGCCGGCGCCGCCGCGAGGTGGAGCTGAAGAAGGCGGCGCGGGCGGCGGCGAACCGCATGGCGGGCTGAGACGTCAGAAGAAGGGGCACCCTCCGCGTGGCGGGGTGCCCCTTCTGCCGGGTTCGGCGTTCCCTACTTGGCCCGGTCGAAGTCGATCGCGCTGTAGGCCCGCAGCTTCCTCAGCCGGTGCTCGGAGTCGATCCGGCGGACCGTCCCCGACTTCGACCGCATGACGATGGACTCGGTCAGCGCCGTCTCCGAGCGGTACCGGACCCCGCGCAGCAGCTCCCCGTCGGTGATGCCGGTCGCGACGAAGAAGACGTTCTCCCCGGCGACCAGGTCGTCCGTGGTGAGCACCCGGTCCAGATCGTGCCCGGCGTCGATCGCCCGCTGCCGCTCCTCGTCGTCCTTCGGCCACAGCTTGCCCTGGATGGTCCCGCCCAGGCACTTCACGGCACAGGCCGAGATGATGCCCTCGGGGGTGCCGCCGATGCCGAGCAGCAGGTCGACGCCGGTGCCCTCGCGCAGCGCGTACACCGAACCGGCCACATCGCCGTCGGAGATCAGCTTGATGCGCGCGCCGGCCTCCCGGACCTCCCGGATCAGACCCTCGTGCCGGGGCCGGTCGAGGATGACGACGGTGACATCCTCCGGCGCGGACCGCTTGGCCTTGGCGATCCGGCGGATGTTCACCTCGACGGGCGCGTTGATGTCGACGAAGTCGGCCGCCTCCGGGCCGGTGACCAGCTTGTCCATGTAGAACACGGCGGACGGGTCGAACATCGCGCCGCGCTCGGCGGCGGCGAGGACGGCGATCGCGTTCGGCATGCCCTTCGCGGTGAGCGTGGTGCCGTCGATCGGGTCGACGGCGATGTCCACCTCGGGGCCGGTGCCGTCGCCCACGTGCTCCCCGTTGAAGAGCATCGGGGCCTCGTCCTTCTCGCCCTCGCCGATGACGACCACGCCGTTCATCGACACGGTGGAGACGAGGGTCCGCATGGCGCGCACCGCGGCACCGTCGGCGCCGTTCTTGTCGCCGCGCCCCACCCAACGGCCCGCGGCCATGGCGGCGGCCTCGGTCACCCGGACCAGCTCCAGGGCGAGGTTGCGGTCGGGAGCCTCCGAGGGAACATCGAGCTCGGACGGCAGGTGATGGTGTTCGGTCATCGGAGCGCACCTTTCTGATACGACGACGGCCGGATGAGGGTCTTGGCCTCGACTCTATCGTTAGGCATACAAAATGAGCAGGGGACCCCACGGATGAGCGCTTGGGGCACCTGCGACGATAGGGGGCGTGGCAGGTTCGAACCGCAAGCAGAAGACGGCCCGGGACATGGTGCTCTCCCTGGCCCTGATCGTCATCGCGTCGCTGGTCGTGTACTTCTTCACCATCCCGCACGACGATCACGCTCCCGAGATCCAGCGGGTCGACTACCGGGTCGAACTGCTCACGGCCCGCCGCGCGGCGAGCTACCCGGTGGCCGCGCCCGAGGGCCTGCCGAGTACCTGGAAGCCGACCTCCGTACGCTCCGAGGGCAAGGACGTCAACCGCTGGCACCTCGGCTTCCGGACCCCGGACGGCCAGTACGCGCAGGTCGAGCAGTCCACGCGCAAGCGCACCGACTTCATCGCCACCGCAACCCAGGGCAGCTCGGCCACCGAGCGGACCGAGCGGATCGACGGCCGCACCTGGACCCGCTACACCGGCGGCCGGTACGACGCCCTGGTCCTGGAGGACACCCCCGGCTCCACCACGGTGGTGGCCGGCACCGCCTCCTTCAAGGACCTGACGACCCTGGCGGCGGCCCTGAAGGCGGAGTGACCGCACGCGCGCTTCGGTGGCATCGCCGCGAACCTCGACGCCGGCGGTAGTGTCGTCGGGCGCGGCGACGGAGGGGGAAGGCCATGTCCGACGAGGTGACGCGTTTCCTCGTCGAAGAGATGGGGTTCTCGGTCCTGGCCATGGAGGCCAGCGCATCGGCCGGCCCGGCCGTGGACGCCTACGTCCGCCAAGGCGTCGGTGACGCCGCGGGAGTGCTCGCCGGACTGGGGTTCTGGACCTGGCGGACCCGTGAGGTACTCGGGATGATCGAGTGGATGCGCGCGTACAACCGGGGGCGCCTGGAAGACCAGAAAGTGCGTTTCGTAGGCGTCGACCCGCAAAAGTGCGGCGGATCCCTGGCCGTACTCGGCTCCTTCCTGCGCCAGGTGGCACCGGATCGCGAGGCAGGTCTTCTCGCCCCGCTCCGCGTGCTCGCCGAGGCGCATCCGGGAGCGCACCCCGATCCTCGGCGGCGCCTGGTGCGCGACGCGGAAGAACTGCTGGGGTTCCTCCGCGGACACGGCCCCGACGCGGCCGACGCGCTCCGACACGCCCGCATTCTGGTGCGGGCCGCCGACCTGGTGACGGGGACCAGGCAGCACACGAACCCCGAGCGGACCGTGTTCGCCGCGCGCGACCGGTACATGGCCGAGGCCGTCGGGGAACTCCTCACCGACCCATCCACCAAGATCGCCCTCTGGGCTCACAACGGGCACATCACCAAAGGCCGTTACGGTGGCGCGGTACCGGCGATGGGGCAGCACCTGCACGCACGGTTCGGCGACGCCTACTACGCACTCGGCCTGCTGTTCGGCAGCGGCTCCTTCCGCGTCCGCCGGATGTGGCCCGGCCCTTGGTCCCGTCCCGGAGCCGGCGCCCTCGGCACCCACCGGATCGGCCCCGCCCACCCGGGCACCGTGGAAGCCCGGCTCGCCACGGCCAACCCGGGCGACCACGTCGTGGACCTGCGCGGCGCGGCCACCGCGCCGACGGCGGTACGGGAATGGCTCGGAGGCCGGCATCACACGCGGAGCTTCGGCGCCGTGGTACCGCGCTGGACGTATCGCTTCCACCTGAGCCCCGTCTCCCCGGCCGAGGAGTACGACGGACTGGCCTACGTGGCGGTGTCGACCGCCTCCCGGCCCCTCCCGGCCTCCTGAAGGGGGCGGAGCCGGCATCGGCGAGTTCCGGTCCCGGCAGGCACTCGCGTGCGGCGACACCGGCACCCCTCGAACACGACGCCGGCCTCCACGACCCCAGCGGGTCATGAAGGCCGGCGTCACGCTCGCCCCGGATTTCGCCGACGGTGGCGCTTCAGCGCCGGGGCCGGCTCATGCGTACGGGAGCGTCAGACGGTGGTGACGACGTCCTCGTAGGACAGGCGCGGGGAGCGCGGGAACCAGGCGTCCGGGCCCGGCTTGCCGATGTTGACGACCATCAGCGGGGTGTGGTCGTCGTCCAGGAACTCCTTGCGGACGCCCTCGAAGTCGAGGCCGGTCATCGGGCCGGCGGCCAGGCCCGCGGCGCGGACGCCGATGATGAAGTACGCGGCCTGGAGGGTGGCGTTCATCGCGGCGGCGCTCTCCCGGACCGCACGCTCGCTGAAGAAGGCGTCCTTGGCCTGCGGGAAGTGCGGGAAGAGGGCCGGCAGCTCCTCGTGGAACTCGTTGTCCGCGGACAGGATCGCGACCAGCGGGGCGGCGGCGGTCTTGGGCTGGTTGCCCTCGGCCATGAGCGCGACCAGGCGCTCGCGGGCCTCGGGGGAGCGGACCAGGGTGATGCGCAGCGGGCTCTGGTTGAAGGCGGTGGGGCCGTACTTGACCAGGTCGTAGATCGCCTGTACCTGCTCCTCGGTCACCGGCTCGTCGGTGAAGGTGTTGGCGGTACGGGCCTCGCGGAACAGCAGGTCCTGGGCGGCGGGGTCAAGAACGAGAGACATGCGTGTACTTCCTGGGGTGCGCGTCCGGTCCGACGGGAGGCCGGACCGGCTGACGCGGTCGACCCTACGCCAGCGAGGTTTAACGTTCAACTAAGAGGGGGGTGTGGTGAGCCGCCTCACAGCCGGGCGGCCGACAGCCCGGACGGTTCGCACCGGCTGACCGTTTGACCGGCGGCCCGTGTGCCCCGTGCCGCCTACTCGTCCGAGCCCTCGGAGCCCTCCTCTTCCTCGGCCAGCGCCGCGTCCAGCCGGGCCCGGGCCCCCTCCAGCCAGCGCCGGCACACCTTGGCCAGCTCCTCGCCGCGCTCCCACAGCGCCAGGGACTCCTCCAGCGTCGTACCGCCCGCCTCCAGCCGCCGTACGACCTCGATCAGCTCGTCCCGGGCCTGCTCGTAGGAGAGCGCCTCGTCCACCTTGCTCGTCATCCGTCCACCTTCACAGTCAGTTCACCGTCGGCGACGCGGGCCCGCAGCGCCTCGCCCGCCGTCACCTCGGCCGGATCGCGCACCACGTGCCCGTCCGCCCGTTGCAGCACCGCGTAGCCGCGCCGCAGCGTCGCCGCGGGGGAGAGGGCCACCACGCGCGCGTGCGTGTGCGTCAGCTCCGAGTCCGCGCGGTCCAGCAGATGTCCCAGCGTCCGCCGGCCGCGCTCCAGCAGGGACAGCACGTGGTCGGCGCGCTCGTCGAGCATCCGGTGCGGGTCCTGTATCGCCGGCCGGGCCAGGGCGTGCGCCAGCCCGCGCTCCTCCCGCTCCACGAACGCGGCGGCGCACCGCCGGGCCCGGTCGCGCAGCATCCGCACCCGCTCCAGCTCCTCGCCCACGTCGGGCACGACTTTCTTGGCCGCGTCCGTCGGCGTGGAAGCGCGCAGATCGGCGACGTAGTCCAGCAGCGGGGTGTCCGGCTCGTGCCCGATCGCCGACACCACGGGCGTACGGCAGCCGGCCACCGCCCGCACCAGCTGCTCGTCGGAGAACGGCAGCAGATCCTCCACGCTGCCGCCGCCGCGCGCGACGATGATCACGTCCACCTCGTCCATCGCGTCGAGCTCCTTGACCGCCTGCACGACCTGCGGGACGGCGTGCACGCCCTGCACGGGGACGTTGCGCACCTCGAAGCGGACGGCGGGCCAGCGGTACCGGGCGTTCTCCAGCACGTCCCGCTCCGCGGCGGAGGCCCGCCCGCACACCAGCCCGATCAGCTGCGGCAGGAACGGCAGCGCCGTCTTCCGCTCCGGCGCGAAGAGCCCCTCCGCGGCCAGGGACTTCTTCAGCTGCTCCAGCCGGGCCAGCAGCTCACCGACGCCGACGGGCCTTATCTCGGCGGCGCGCAGGGACAGCTGGCCGCGGGGCGCGTACCACTCCGGCTTCGCCAGTACGACGACACGGGCGCCCTCGCCGACGACGTCCGCGACCGCGTCGAAGACCTGGCGGTAGCAGGTCACGCTGACGGAGATGTCGTGCGACGGGTCGCGCAGCGTGAGGAACACGACACCGGCGCCGGGGCGGCGCGACAACTGCGTGATCTGCCCTTCGACCCACACCGCGCCGAGCCGGTCGATCCATCCCCCGATCAGCCGCGACACCTCGCCTACGGGCAGGGGGGACTCCGGGGACGTGTTCACAGCCATGCGGTCGAGAGTAACGGCCGGTACTGACAGCGGGGTGGCCGTGCGGTTGTGTGTGGCGGGGGCCGGGGGCGTGCGCTGGTGGGGGTGAGGGTGCTCGCCGCTTGCGGGTGCGGGTGCGCCGGGGTCGCTCGCGCGCTTCCCGCGCCCCTTCGGAGCCCGCAGGCCCGGCTGCCCGCGTCCTCCGGGACGCACCGGCCGGCTATCCGGGAATCCGTCCCCGCTGCCCCGCCAGCACCCCCAGCCCGATCACCAGCCACACCGCCCCCACCACCTGGGCCACCCCGGACGCCGCCACGATGACGGCCACCGTGATGCCGGCCCCGGCCACCGGCACCAGCACGTGCCGCCACCAGCTGACCTCCCCCCGGCGCCGTACGAAATACCCCACCACGCTCGCGTGCAGCAGCGTGAACGCCGTCAGCGCGCCGATGTCGACCACCGAGACCAGCTTGTCCAGCCCGTCGTCCCGCCGGGCCGCCCACCCCGCCGCGACCAGCGTGACCACCGCCGCGCACAGCAGCGCGACCCGCGGTACGCCCCCGTCCGTCCGGGACAGCCCGCGCGGCAGCCGCCGGTCGCGGCCCATCGCGAACAGCAGCCGTCCGGCCGCCGCCTGCCCCGCCAGCGCCGCGAACGCCGCTCCGAGCGCCTTGCTCGCGGCCACCAGATCGTGCAGCCACGTGCCGACCGAGGAGTCCACCGCGTCGTAGAAGGCCGACCCCTGCCGCCCCGGATCGCGCGCGAGCTCCGCGGAGGACACCGGCTCCAGCAGCGCCACCAGATACGTCTGCGCAACGAACAGCACCCCCGCCAGCGCCAGACAGAACAGCAGCGCCCGCGCCACCCGCGCCGAGCCCCCGGTGACCTCCTCGGCGAACGTCGCGATGGCGTCGAAACCCAGGTAGGACAGGACCGCCACGGACACCGCGCCGAGCACCGCGGCCGCCGCGAAACCACCTTGCGTACCGTCCCCCGTCAGCGGCGACAGCGGCCCCCGCTCCGCCCCGTCCCGGGCCAGCACCACGACGGCCGAGACCACGAACACCAGCAGGACCGCGATCTCCAGGGCCAGCACGGCGAAGCCCACGCGCGCGGCGACCCGTACGCCCCACAGGTTCAGCAGGGTCGTGAGCACCACGGCCAGCGCCGTCCACACCCACCGGGACACCTCCGGGACCAGCGCGTTCATCGCGATCCCGGAGAAGAGGTAGGCCACCGCGGGGATGAGCACGTAGTCCAGCATCGCCATCCAGCCGGCGACGAACCCGGCGCCCTTGCCGAGCCCCACGCGCGCGTAGGCGTACACCGACCCCGCCTGAGGTACGACCCGCACCATCTGCGCGTAGCTGAACGCCGTGAACCCCATGGCGACCGTCGCCACCGCGTACACCAGCGCCACCGCGCCGTGCGATCTGGCGTCCAGCGCCCCGAACACCCCGACCGGCGCCATGGGGGCGATGAACAGCAGCCCGTAGACCACGAGGTCCCGCAGGCCCAGGCTGCGCCGGAGGCGATGGCCCGCGTCGGCGGCGGAGGTTGTCGTTCCGGTGTTGGACATACACACAAGTCTTCCCCGCGCGGTGTGGGGAAGCGATCTCTGCGCTTGTGAACGCGGCCTTACGATGGGACGCATGACCGCTTCGTCTGGCCGCCGTGTCCTGCTCGCCGCCCCCCGGGGCTACTGCGCCGGCGTGGACCGCGCCGTGATCGCCGTCGAGAAAGCCCTGGAACAGTACGGGGCCCCGATCTACGTCCGGCACGAGATCGTCCACAACAAGTACGTGGTGCAGACCCTGGAGAAGAAGGGCGCCATCTTCGTAGAGCGCACGGAGGAAGTGCCGCCCGGCAACATCGTCATGTTCTCGGCGCACGGCGTCGCGCCCGTGGTGCACGAGGAGGCCCGCCAGGGCCGGCTCGCCACGATCGACGCCACCTGCCCCCTTGTCACCAAGGTCCACAAGGAGGCCGTCCGGTACGCCGCGGAGGACTACGACATCCTCCTGATCGGGCACGAGGGCCACGAGGAGGTCATCGGCACCTCCGGCGAGGCCCCCGACCACATCCAGCTGGTCGACGGCCCCGAGGACGTCGCCAAGGTCGAGGTCCGCGACCCGTCCAAGGTCGTCTGGCTCTCCCAGACCACCCTCTCCGTCGACGAGACCATGGAGACGGTCGACGCCCTGAAGACCAAGTTCCCGGGGCTCGTCTCCCCGCCCAGCGACGACATCTGCTACGCCACCCAGAACCGCCAGCTCGCGGTGAAGCAGATGGGCGCCGAGGCCGAGCTGGTCATCGTCGTCGGCTCGCGCAACTCCTCCAACTCCAAGCGGCTGGTCGAGGTCGCCAAGCTGGCCGGCGCCCGCGACGCCCACCTGGTGGACTTCGCCAGCGAGATCGACGAGTCCTGGCTGGACGGCGTGACGACCGTCGGCGTCACCTCCGGCGCCTCCGTGCCCGAGGTGCTGGTCGAGGAGGTCCTGGAGTGGCTCGCCGAGCGCGGCTACGGCGACGTGGAACTGGTCAGGGCGGCCGAGGAGACCATCACCTTCTCGCTGCCCAAGGAACTGCGCCGCGACCTGCGCGAGGAGGCGGCGGCGCTGGTGGCCGAGCGCGGCGGGAGCGGTACGCCCGCGGCGTGACTGTCAGTGGTCCGTCGTAACGTGGAGCCATGCAGATCTTCGGCGTGGACATCGGCGGATCAGGGATCAAGGGCGCTCCCGTGGATCTTGACCGGGGCGACCTGGCCCAGGAGCGCCACAAGGTGCTCACCCCGCACCCGGCGACGCCCGGCGCCGTCGCCGACGGGGTCAAGCAGGTGGTGGACCACTTCGGGTGGACCGGGCCGGTCGGCCTGACCTTCCCCGGAGTGGTCACCGGCGGCGCCACGGTCCGTACGGCCGCGAACGTGGACCCGAGCTGGATCGACACGGACGCGCGCGCGTTGTTCGCCGACCGGCTCGGCGGCCTGCCGGTGACCGTGGTGAACGACGCGGACGCGGCGGGCGTCGCCGAGATGGAGTTCGGCGCCGGCCGGGGCCGCCGGGGCACGGTCATCCTGCTCACCTTCGGCACCGGCATCGGCAGCGCCGTCTTCGTGGACGGCGCCCTGCTCCCCAACACGGAACTGGGCCACCTGGAGCTCAACGGCCACGAGGCCGAGAAGCGCGCCTCCAGCAAGGCCAAGGAGGACCAAGACCTCAACTGGGAGCGGTGGGCGCGCCGCGTCCAGCGGTATCTCCGGCACGTGGAGATGCTGTTCTCGCCGGAGCTGTTCATCATCGGCGGCGGGGTCAGCCGCAAGGCCGACAAGTTCCTGCACCTCATCGAGGACGTCAAGGCCGAGATCGTCCCGGCGCGACTCCAGAACAACGCGGGAATCGTGGGAGCGGCGATGAGAGCGGCGCAGTCGGCGTGAGACGGGGGGAACGGTTGGCCTGAGGGGGCGGAGCGGTCGGCCTGAGGGGGCGGAGCGGTCGGTAGCTCGCGGTGCCTGCGGGAAGCTCGCCGCCTGCCGGGCCACGGTTGACGGCGCCTGCCGACTACAGGCCCGGCCGGCCTCCGAGCCCCTCCGGGCCCCGGGCTCCGGTGGGGAGTGGCTCGCCCGGCCGACCGGGAACCCGGGCCCCAGCGGCGTCAGCCGCGCCGCTGTCGTCCCCGCACCCACCGCACCCGGCGGACGAGCACGATCGCCGCGGCCAGCAGCGTCCCCCCGTACAGCCACCCGGCCTGAGTGGCGAGCCCGGTGACCAGCCCCATCAGCCGGCCGAGCAGCCCCCCGCCGCCCTCCGCGACCGGCAGCAGCCCCACCGCGAACGCGATCGGCAGGACCACGGGCGCGCTCAGCACGTCCCCGCCGCGCACCCACAGCGCCGTCAGCACGCACACCGGCAGGAACAGCACGCCGTAGACCGCGGGGGAGGCACCGAACAGCAGCTGGTCCAGGCAGCCGAGCAGAAACATGGCCACGGTGCAGAACAGACCGCTGCCGAGCCCGGTCAGCCGGGGATTGGGCAACCGGGGCCCTGGGGACACGGTCGCGGACGCCCCCCGGGGCCGCCGCCCGGACCGACCGGCCCCCGCACCACCCCCGCTGCCGCCGCTGCTCGCACGGGCGCCCCCCGGCCGCCGTCGGCCCTGGGAGGGCATCGGAGAGGAAGGACCCATCGGAGCCGTAGGAGAGACAGGAGTCCCCGAGGCCCTGGGACCCGGCGACGACCCGGGGGCCGGCGACGGCGGGGGCTGCCGCAGGCCTCTGGGGCGCTGGGGCGGCATGCCGCGTCGCGGTCCGTCGTTCGGGGGTCGCTGCCTGTGTTGCTCCACAGGGACCAACCTAGGTCTGTTTATGTGCTGAATCAGCCCCCAGACACGCCGGGCGGGGGAGCTTGGCCGGGTGCCCGACGCTCTCGTGAGGCGGACGCGCGGGACGCCGTAAACTGGTGGATCGGCCAGTGTCGGTCTCTGGCCCCTGGCAGCCCCTGGCCCACTCAACTACGGGAAGTCGCAACGTGTCGCTCACGATCGGAATCGTCGGCCTGCCCAACGTCGGCAAGTCGACCCTGTTCAACGCCCTGACCAAGAACGACGTGCTGGCGGCCAACTACCCGTTCGCCACGATCGAGCCGAACGTGGGCGTGGTCGGCGTGCCCGACGCCCGCCTCGCCAAGCTGGCCTCGATCTTCAAGTCGGAACGCATCCTCCCGGCCACGGTGGACTTCGTCGACATCGCCGGCATCGTGCGCGGTGCCTCCGAGGGCGAGGGCCTGGGCAACAAGTTCCTGGCCAACATCCGCGAGTCCGACGCGATCTGCCAGGTCATCCGCGCCTTCAAGGACGAGAACGTCGTCCACGTCGACGGCAAGGTCTCGCCGAAGGACGACATCGAGACGATCAACACCGAGCTGATCCTCGCCGACCTCCAGACCATCGAGAAGGTCCTGCCCCGCCTCCAGAAGGAGTCGCGGATCAAGAAGGACATCGCGCCCAAGGTCAAGGCCGTCGAGGAGGCCAAGGAGATCCTGGAGAAGGGCGAGACGCTCTTCGCCCACGGCATCGTCCAGGGCAGCGAGCGCGCGGAGCTTCTCCACGACCTGCACCTGCTGACGACGAAGCCCTTCCTCTACGTCTTCAACGTCGACGAGGACGAGCTGGTGGACGAGGACTTCAAGAACGAGCAGCGCGCCCTGGTCGCTCCCGCCGAAGCGATCTTCCTCAACGCCAAGCTGGAGGCGGACCTCGCCGAGCTGGACGAGGAGGAGGCCCTGGAACTCCTCCAGTCCGTCGGCCAGGACGAGCCGGGCCTCGCGACCCTGGCCCGCGTGGGCTTCGACACCCTCGGCCTGCAGACGTACCTGACGGCCGGCCCCAAGGAGTCCCGCGCCTGGACGATCAAGAAGGGCGCCACGGCCCCCGAGGCGGCCGGTGTCATCCACACCGACTTCCAGAAGGGCTTCATCAAGGCCGAGGTCATCTCCTTCGACGACCTGGTGGAAACCGGCTCCGTCACCGAGGCCCGAGCCAAGGGCAAGGCCCGCATGGAGGGCAAGGACTACGTGATGCAGGACGGGGATGTGGTGGAGTTCCGGTTCAATGTGTAGCGGGTGACTTACCGCTGCATCGCTGATCTGGCAAACGTGCAGGCAAATGGGGGCTGACTCTCTCGGGTCAGCCCCATATCTTTACCGTGCTGGATAGGTGCTGGATTCTCTGACCTCTCGTCATCTGTCATCACCCTCCATATCCGTACCGTGCTGGATACCTGCGGGCCGCGTGGGCGCCACGAGGGTGCGCGTAAAGCACACCGCGGGCTGGGCTCGACCCCGCTAGGGGAGCGAGCCCAGCCCGCGGTGGCCAGGTCAGCCGAGTTTCAGCGTCGGGTTCCGTAGGTCGAGCCACGTCGCCAGGTCGAGCGAGCGTTCCAGTACCGTCCGCTGCTGGAGGCTGATGGTGTCCTGGTCCGCCCTCATCGCCTCGCTCAGGCGGTCCCGGCTGCACAGTGCCAGTGCCGGGTGGTCGCGGTGGAGGAGGTCGGCGACCTGGGACTGGACCGCCTTGAGGTACTGCGGGTCGAAGCTGCTGGGGTAGCCGCTCTTCTTACGGTCGGCCACGGACGGTGGCAGCAGGTCGCGCGCCGCGGCGCGCAGCAGGCTCTTCTCCCTGCCGTCGAACGCCTTCAGCGACCACGGGGTGTTGAACACGTACTGCACGAGCCGGTGGTCGCAGAACGGGACACGCACCTCGAGCCCGGCCGCCATGCTCATCCGGTCCTTGCGGTCGAGCAGGGGCTGCATCTTCCGCGTCACGTTCAGATAGCAGACCTGACGCATCCGCTTCTCCAGGCCGGTCTCGCCTTCCTTGAGCGGGACCTCTTTCAGGGCGCTGAGGTAGTGGTCGCGGACGTAGGTTCCCAGGTCGAGCCGGCGTGCCAGGTCGTCGTCCAGCAGGCCGCCCGCTTCGAAGAGGGAGCCCTTGCCCGCGAGCCAGGGGAAGGTGTCCGCGTAGCGGAACCTGTCCTCGTGGAACCATGGGTAGCCGCCGAACAACTCGTCCGCCGACTCCCCAGAGAGCGCCACCGTCGAGTGTTCGCGGACGGCCTTGAAGAGGAGGTGGAGCGAGTTGTCCCGGTCGCCGATCCCGTTCGGGAAGTCCCGTGCGCCGACGGCCGCCCGCCGTACCTCCGGGTCGGCAAGCGCGCTGCCGTGGAGCATGATGTCCCGGTGGTCGCTCCCCACGTGCTCGGCCACCGCGTGCGCGTACGGGGTGTCCCGGGTGGGGGCGAGGTCAATCGCCTTGAAGTTCTTCTCCTGGTCCGGGAAGTCCACGGCGAAGGTGCGGACCGTCTCCCCGTGCTTCCTGAGCTGCCGGGCCGCGAGGGCGGTGATGACGGAGGAGTCGAGACCGCCGGAGAGCAGCGTGCACCGGGGGACGTCCGCGACGAGCTGCCGGGAGATGATGTCCTCCAGCAGCTCCCTGACGTGCGCGACGGTGGCCTGCTGGTCGTCCGTGTGCTCGTCGGCTTCGAGGCGCCAGTAGGCGTACTCCCGCAGCCCGTTGACGTCGGTCACGGCGACGTGACCGGGGCGCAGCTCGCGCATGCCCTCCCAGATCGCGTGCCCCGGGGTCTTGGCGAAGGAGAACATCTCCCGCAGCCCGTCCAGGCCGACGATGGCGGAGCAGAGCGGGTTCGCCAGGATCGCCTTGGGCTCGGAGCCGAAGAGGGCGCCGTCCTCGGTCTCGTAGTAGTAGAAGGGCTTGACACCCAGCCTGTCCCGGACCATGACGAGCTTCTCGGTGCGCGCGTCCCAGATGGCGAATGCGAACATGCCGTTCAGGTGCTCACCGATCGCCTCACCCCACTCCAGGTACCCGCGGAGCACCACCTCGGTGTCCGAGTCGGTGGTGAAACGGTGCCCGCGGCGGCGGAGTTCGGCGCGCAGTTCGGGGTAGTTGTAGGTCTCTCCCGAATACACCATCACCACGTCGCCGTCCCCGGTCTCCACCCGCATCGGCTGCGCGCCGCCGGGCAGGTCGATGACGGCGAGCCGCCGGTGGCCAAGGGCGGCGTGCCGGTCCGCCCACGTGTCTCGTGCGTCGGGACCGCGGCAGGCCATGGTCTCGGTCATCGCGTCGAGGATCTGCGACTGCTGCGTCAGATCCCGACGGTACGAAACCCAGCCGGCAATACCGCACATGGCGATCAAACCCTTTTCTCGACGTTGGTTGCATCACATCCGCTGATCCGGCCGTGGAATCACTCCACGTGGATGACATTCGCCGGGCAGACGGCCGCGGCCTCCTCGACCGCTTCGCGCAGGTCGTCGGAGGGTGACGGGTTCAGGAGAACGACGATCCCGTCGTCGTCCTGGTCGAACACCTCGGGGGCAACGAGCACACACTGCCCGGCGCCACAGCACTTCTCCTCGTCAAAAGTGATCTTCACGCGTGTTTCTCCTGATCAGACAGCGGGAATGGGGCGTCGCTACCACGTCACGGGCAATGCGTGGCAGCCGTAGACCAGCATGTCGCTGCGGAACGGAACGTCTTCGAACTCCACAGCGAGGCGCAGCTCCGGGAAGCGGCGCAGGAGGGTGTTCAAAGAGATCTGGAGTTCGGCTCGTGCCAACGCCTGGCCGAGGCACTGGTGGACGCCGTAGCCGAAGGCGACGTGACGCTGGGAGTTGGCGCGCCGCGGATCGAACCCGTCGGGATCCGGGAACACCTCGGGGTCACGGTTCGCCGAGGCGAGCGCGCAGATGATGCCCTCTCCCGCCTTGATGACCTGACCGCCCACCTCGACGTCGGCGGTCGCCGCCCGACGGGGCCCGCTCCGGGTGACGCTGTGGAAACGGAGTAGCTCCTCGACGGCTCCAGGCATGAGCGACGGGTCCTTGCGCAGCTCCTCGGCCGCGTGCGGGTACCGCAGCAGGGTCAGCGCGCCGAGGCCGATCATGTTGGCGGTGGTCTCGTGTCCGGCCACCAGCAGGAGAGCGGCGGTACCCACCACCTCGTCGTGGGTGAGTTCGCCCGCTCCCATCCTGTCGTGGATCAGTCCGCTCAGGATGTCGTCGCCCGGGTTCCGTTCCTTGCCGGCGACCAGCTCGCGGAGGTAGGTGAGCAGTCGCGCCCGGGCGGCGGTGCGCTCTTCCTCGGCGTTCACCCGAGACATCACGGTGGCGGTGATGCTCTGGAAGACGTCGTGGTCCTCGTCCGGTACCCCGAGCAGCAGACTGATGACCGACGACGGAAGCGGCAGGGCCAGTGACCTGACGAGGTCCACGTACCCGGGGGAGCCCGCTGCCTCCCGCTCGGCCTCCATCGCATCGCACAGTTCGTCGGTGATCTCCTGGATGCGGGGGCGCAGGGCCGACACGCTCTTGACCGTGACATGGGGCGTGAGCATCCGCCGGCGGCGGGTGTGCTCAGGAGGATCGGTCCGGATCAGGCTGCCCGCTTCCCCGGCGGTGACCATGCCGCTGCGCGGAAAACCCGGGGCGGCCGAGTCCGAACTGAACCGCGGGTCGGAGAGGACGGCCCGGACGTCCTCGTACCGGGTGATCAGCCAGGCCCAGCTTCCGTCCGGGAGTGAGACACGGCTGACCGGTTCCTCGACGCGGAGCACCGCGTACTGCGGAGGAGGAGAGAACGGGCAGCCGCGCGGGGGTTCGGCGGGCAGCGGAGAGACGGGCTTGGACAACATCACGTTACTCCTGGAATTCGGCTCGCGGACGGTCAGCCGTCCGCGACATGGGTGGGACGTCCGCGACATGGGTGGGATCCGTCAGAGGCCCCAGGCGAGCAGAGCGGCACTCGTTGTCATGCCGCCTCCGAACCCGGCCAGCAGGACCAGGTCTCCGTCGGACAGCTCTCCGGAGCGGTGCGCGTGGTCGAGTGCGAGCGGGACGGAAGCGGCGCCCGTGTTCCCGTGGCGGGCCACGGGCAGGTGAGCCCGCGCACGGGGCAGGCCCAGGTTCTCCAGGACCTCCCCGAGCATCGCGCCGTTGGCCTGGTGGGGGATGAAGTGCCGCACCAGGTCGGGTGGGACCGAGAGATCTCGCAGCAGGGCCTGGACCGCGCGGGGCAGCTCGCGCATCACGTACGCACGCACTTCACGCCCGCGCATGCGGAAGAAGTGCTCACCCCTGGCGAGGGTCTCGGCGGACGGCGGAGTCCGGCTGCCGCCGGCGGAGATGCCGATGAGGTCGAGCAAGCGGCTGTCCGTGGCGGAGTGACTGCCCAGGACGCCCCGCTGCGCGGGGACCGGGCCGAGGACCACGGCCCCCGCTCCGTCCCCGAACAGCGGCGCGGTACGCCGGTCGGTGGGGTCGATGACGCGTGAGTACACCTCGCTGCCGATCACCAGGGCGGGTCCGCGGCTCGCCCCGTCACCGGCGAGCATGCGCGCCGCGACGTCCAACGCCACGACGAAACCCGCGCAGACGGCGTTGACGTCGAAGCTCGCGGCACGGCCCGCGCCCAGACGCTGCTGGACGATGGCGGCGGTGGGTGGCTGGGGCTGGTCGGGAGTGGTGGTGGCGACGATGACCCAGCCCAGCTCCTCCGCCGTGAGCCCGGCGTCCTCCAGTGCCCGTCGGCCCGCCTCCGCGGCGAGGTCGGACGTCGCTTGGTGGGCGGCCGCGTAACGCCGTTCGATAATCCCGGTCTTGCGCTCGATCCATTCGGGGCTCACCCCCGTCGACGCGGCGATGTCCTGATTGCGGACCACGTGATCGGGCAGATAAGAACCGGTACCCCATACTCCCGTGCGCAGCGGTCCGGATGAATAAGCGGGCACTACGTCCAGTCCTTCAGGGTGATACGGGGAGCAGGGCGCCCTGGATTTCCTTTACGATCGCGTCGTGGTTTTCCAGGAGGTAGAAATGGCCACCGGAGAACACGTCGAGCCGGAACGACTGGGTGGTGTGACGGCTCCAGTGATGGAGTTCGCTCACCTCCACCCGGGGATCGGACAGGCCGGTGAAGGCGCGGAGTGGGCAGTTCAGGACGGGGCCGGCGACATACTGATAGGTCTCCGCGGCGTGATAGTCGCTGCGTATCGCCGGAAGAATGATCCGGAGTACTTCCTCGTCGCCGAACACTTCTGAACCTGTGCCGTCCAGGGCGCGTATGTCATCGACGATCTCGCTGTCCGAGAGCCGGTGCAGTCCCGTGTCGACGTTACGGTGCGGGGCCGGACGCCCGGATACGAAGAGCGTCTCGGGCTCCTGGCCCGCCTCCTGCAGTCGCAGGGCGACTTCGTAGGCGAGGGTGGCGCCCATGCTGTGCCCGAACAGCGCGTATGGCCGGTCGAGTTGCGGGCCGACGCTCTCGGCGATGTGATCGGCGAGCTCGTGTATGTGCGGGATGTTCGGCTCCGCGCGACGGTCCTGCCGGCCTGGGTACTGCACGGCCCAGACGTCCATGGCCGGCGACAGGTCCCGGGAGAAGGGAAAGAAGAAGCTGGCGGATCCGCCCGAGTGCGGGAAACAGAGAAGCTGGAATTCTGCTTCGGACGAAGGGTGGAACCGGCGTACCCAGGAGGCGGCGCCGACGGGGCTGTCAACCACTCTTTCCCTCTCCAAGAAGAACTGTGTCGGGCA
The DNA here is from genome assembly GCF_016860525.1 of Streptomyces rubradiris. Lineage (NCBI taxonomy): Bacteria > Bacillati > Actinomycetota > Actinomycetes > Kitasatosporales > Streptomycetaceae > Streptomyces > Streptomyces rubradiris. Next base: position 3,027,656 of record NZ_BNEA01000015.1, on the reverse strand, counting down.
AGCATTCGGCCGGGATCGGGCGGCGGCCTGCGTCCCCCATGATGCATGAGCGAGTGAGGGGCCAACAATCCCCTACCCCCTTTTGACCAGGCGCGTAGGGCCCCCTCAAAGACCCTGGCCGCCTTTTTAGGGGGTTGCCCCGGGAGCCGGGCTTTCTCTAGGGTCGACCCGGTCATATACGGGTGCAATATCCACCGTCGTGCCAGCCTCGGGAGGAAACCCACGTGAAGGAAATAGTCGATGCCGTCCTCTCCGGTACGGCAACGCCCGGCGACTACGCGGCACTGCCCCTTCCGGACAGCTATCGGGGCGTGGTCATCCGTCGCGAGGACGTCGGAATGTTCGACGGCGTGGACTCGCGGGTGAAGGATCCACGGAAATCCCTTCACGTCATGGACGTCCCGGTGCCGGAGCTGGGCCCGGGCGAGGCCCTGGTGGCCGTCATGGCCTCCTCGGTGAACTACAACTCCGTGTGGACCTCGATCTTCGAGCCGGTGCCGACGTTCGCCTTCCTGGAGCGTTACGGCAAGCTCTCGCCGCTGACCGCGCGGCACGACCTGCCGTACCACGTCATCGGCTCCGACCTGGCCGGCGTCGTCCTGCGCACCGGCCCGGGCGTCAACGCCTGGAAGCCCGGCGACGAGGTCGTCGCGCACTGCCTGAGCGTCGAGCTGGAGTCGCCCGACGGCCACGACGACACGATGCTCGACCCCGAGCAGCGCATCTGGGGCTTCGAGACCAACTTCGGCGGCCTCGCCGAGATAGCGCTGGTGAAGACCAACCAGCTGATGCCCAAGCCCAAGCACCTGACCTGGGAGGAGGCGGCGGCCCCGGGCCTGGTGAACTCCACCGCGTACCGGCAGCTGGTGTCCCGCAACGGCGCGGCCATGAAGCAGGGCGACAACGTCCTGATCTGGGGCGCGAGCGGCGGACTCGGCTCGTACGCGACCCAGTTCGCGCTGGCCGGCGGCGCCAACCCGATCTGTGTCGTCTCCTCCCCGGAGAAGGCGGAGATCTGCCGCTCGATGGGCGCCGAGCTGATCATAGACCGCAACGCCGAGGGCTACAGGTTCTGGAAGGACGAGCACACCCAGGACCCCAAGGAGTGGAAGCGGTTCGGCAAGCGCATCCGCGAACTCACCGGCGGCGAGGACATCGACATCGTCTTCGAGCACCCCGGCCGCGAGACCTTCGGCGCCTCCGTCTACGTCACCCGCAAGGGCGGCACCATCACCACCTGCGCCTCCACCTCGGGCTACATGCACGAGTACGACAACCGCTACCTGTGGATGTCCCTGAAGCGGATCATCGGCTCGCACTTCGCCAACTACCGCGAGGCGTACGAGGCCAACCGCCTGATCGCCAAGGGCAAGATCCACCCGACCCTGTCGAAGACGTACTCCCTTGAGGACACCGGCCAGGCGGCCTACGACGTCCACCGCAACCTGCACCAGGGCAAGGTCGGCGTCCTGTGCCTCGCCCCCGAGGAGGGCCTGGGCGTGCGCGACCACGAGATGCGCGCGCGGCACATCGACGCCATCAACCGGTTCCGGGTCTGACCTGGTACACGGCAGCACGAGAGGTAAGAAGAGCGTGCACCGCAAGACGGTGGAAGAAACGGTCGTCGGAGTCGTGGGACTCGGGACCGTCGGAGAGGCCCTGCTGGGCCTGCTGAGCGAGGCGGGCTGTCGGGTCGTCGGCGTGGACCGCGACCTCGACGTACTGGCCAGGGTCGAGCGGCGCGTCAAGGCGCGCGGGGAAGGCGGCGCCTTCGACCGGCCGCCGCCGACCCTGACGGCCGACATCGGCTCCCTGGCCGAGGCCGACCTCGTGATCGAGGCCGTGGACGAGGACCTGGCGGTCAAGAGCACTCTGCTGCACCGGCTGCACGGGGTCTGCGCCGGCACCACCGTGTTCCTCACGACGACCGCCTCGCTGCCGCTGTTCCGCCTCGCCACCGCGTCCCGGCGGCCGGAGCGAACCGTCGGTCTGCGCCTGCTCAGGCCGCCTGCGGCGGGGGGCCGTGCGGACGTGGTGCCCACCTCGCTGACCTCAGATGACGCGATCAGCGCGGCGAGGGAACTCACGGCGGCTCTCGGCCTCGAACCCGCCGCCGTCGAGGTCCAGGCAGGCGGGCTCGCCACCGGACTCGTCCACGCTTTCGTCAACCGTGCCGCCGTGATGGTCGCGCAGGGCTTCGCCGCCGCCCAGGACATCGACACCGCCATGCGGCTCGGCTGCGGACTGCCGTCCGGCCCCCTGCAGCTCATCGACGAACTGGGCGTGGACGAGGTGCACGCCGGCCTCACCGCGCTGTGCGAGCGCACCGGTGACGCCCGGTACCGGCCGGCCCCGCTGCTCAGCTCGATGCTCGACCGCGGCACGCTCGGCCGGAAGAGCGGCCAGGGTTTCTACCGCTACGACGACACCGGTCGCCGGATCGCCGCAGCGGACGCCCCTCGCGTCCACGGCGGTTCACCGGCAGCGCCTCTCGAGCACGTGGGGGTGCTCGGCTCCGGCACGATGGCGCGGGGCATCGCGGAGGCCTGCGCGGTGGCGGGGTTCCGGACCACGCTGGTCGCCCGCAGCCCGCAAAAGGCCAGCGCGTCCCTGGCCTTCATCGAGAAGTCACTGGCCAAGGCGGTACGGCGGGGCAAGGTCACGCCGGCGGGCGAGGCACAGGCCCGCGCCTGCCTGACGACCGCCGACGACATGGTCGCTCTCGCCGACTGTGACCTGGTGATAGAGGCCGTCGCGGAGGACCTCCTGCTGAAGCGCAGCCTCTTCGCCCGGCTGGGCAGGGTGTGCCGGCCCGGCGCGCTGCTCGCCACGACGACGTCCAGCCTGCCGGTCGCCGCCTGCACGGAACCGGCGGGACGGCCGGAGGACACGCTCGGCCTGCACTTCTTCAATCCCGCGCCGGTGATGAAGCTGGTGGAACTGGTCCGCACCCCGGCCACGGGAGAGCGTGCCGTCGATGTCGCGCACGCGTTCTGCGGCACGCTCGGCAAGGTCGCCGTGGCATGCCCCGACCGGGCCGGGTTCATCGTCAACCACCTGCTCTTCCCGTACCTCGCCGACGCGGTGCGGCTGCTGGACGAGCACGCGGTGGACGCCGCGGACGTCGACGGAGCGATGGAACGCGGCTTCGGTTACCCCATGGGCCCCTTCACGTTGCTCGACAGCATCGGGTTGGACGTCTCCCTCGCCATCCTGCGCTGCCTGGACACGGAGTTCCCGAAATCCGGGTACGAACCCCCCGTACTCGTAGAGGAGTTGGTCGAGCAGGGCTTCCTGGGACACAAGTCGGGACGGGGGATACGCGGGCCCCGGGAACGGGTCAGCTCCGGCGCGACTCGAAACGGCTGAGCGCCACCGGCACGGCGGCTCTGCCCCGGACCCCCAGCTTCCGGTAGACCCGGGTGAGATGCTGCTCGACTGTGCTGGGCGTGACACACAGCCGGGCGGCGATCTCCCGGTTGGTCAGCCCCTCGCAGACCAGCCGGGCGACCCGGTGCTCCGCCTTGCTCAGCCTCACCGGCACGTCGGCGTCGGGTGCCGCCCCGCCCGACACGGCCCGTGCCCGCGCGCTGCGGAGCCGCTCGTGCAGGAGACGTGCCTGCTCGCGCAGCCACGGGCTCCCGGCGTCCGGCTGACCCAGTTCCTCGTTCAGCAGCCGGTCCGCTTCCGCCAGGTCTCCCAGGGCGATCTGCGCCTCCGCCGCGTACACGCGCCAGGCCGTGAACACGGAGACGTTGAGCTTCCAGGCCACCATCAGGTCCCTGCAGGCATAGAAGTCACCGAGCGCCGCCCGGTAGCGGCCCTCGGACAGATGGTGCCGGCCGCGGGCCTGGAGGTAGTGCAGACCGGGCAGCGTCTGGAACATCAGATGAGGGACCGGGATCCGGAAACACGCGGCCGACGCCTCGGCGTCCCCGAGGGCGGTACACGCCAGCACCTTCGCGGACAGGGGCAGACCGATGGCGACGCCCCACGCGGCCGCGGGGAGCAGGCCGAGCGCCTGTTCCGCACGCTCCCGCGCCGTCGTGAAGTTGCCCAGCCAGCTCTCCAGGATCGCGCTGGAGGCCAGCAGAAGCGCCTGCGCGGTGGGGGTGCGCCGCGTGTGATCCGCCACGAGTGCCTCGCACCACTCGGCAGCCCGCTCCAAACGTGCCGCACGGATGAGGGCGATCAGCGCGGCCATCGCCGGAGCCACCGGCGGGTTGTGCGGTATCAGGGCCTGCAGAAGCCGCTCGGCCGCGTCACGTGCCTCCTCGGTCGGGCCGTTGGTGAGCAGCGAGGTGAGGATGAGGGCTCCGTCGCGGTGCGGGTCGACGGACACGACGCTCTGGCCGGGGTCGGGCCCGGACACCGGGGGGCCGTGGTGGTACCGGGTGCCGAAGGTCGGGTAGAAGTACGCGAACCACACGTGCAGTGCGTGCAGGCGGGCCTGCAACTCGTCGGTGCACTCACCTGGCGCGGCATCGAGGTCGGCGAGGATCTCGTCCGCCTCCTGGGGCCGTCCCGACCACAGCAGATACACGACGAGCAGAACACTGTGCTTCCGGCTCAGGCGCCCGGCGCGGTGATCGTCCAGCAGATCGGTCAGGTACCAGCGCACCGCGCCCGGGTCCACCTCCCATTCCGCCTGCGCCAGTTCGGCCATGACCGTCGCACGCAGCGGACCGTCGGCACACGCCGCGTAGGCGGCCCGGAGGAACGTGATGGCCCGCTCGGCGTCCTGGTCGTGCAGGGCCTGAGCGCCGGCTTCCCGCAGCGCGATGACCGCCCAGTCCTCGTGCAGGGGGCGCGTCTGTACCAGGTGACCGGCCACCTCGGTCAGATCCGCCTTGCTCTCCCGCAGCACCTGGGCGGCGGTGCGGTGCAGCAGTTCCCGCTCCTCGGCCGGTGTGCTGTCCAGGACCACCAGGCGAGAGGCCGCCAGGCGGTAGTGGGTCCCGTCGGTCAGACCCGCGGCCTCCAGGACACCGCGGGCGCGCACGGCCTCGCTGGCGGACATGCCGAGCATGTGGAGCAGCCGCTCCACCCGTTCCGTGGTCGCCGCGTCGCCCAGGACGGCGAGAGCCCGCGCGGTGCGCAGGACGTCCTCGGTCAGCAGGTCGTGAATGTACTGGACGGCGAACCGTACGGCCCTTCCGTCCTCCGGCGGCTCGGCCGGATCCCCGTCCTCCGGCGGCACGGTCGGCGCGCCGGCCGCCGGGGCTGCCGGCCTGGCGGCCACCTCACGGGTGGACCAGTCCGCGGCGAGCGCCTGGAGCAGCAGCGGACTGCCGCCGGCGGCCTGCTGCCAGACAGGTGCCGCACGGTGAGCCGGGCCCCGGCCCAGACGTTCGGCGATCATCTCCTCGGTGCACGCCGTGCACAGGGCTGCCAGGGTGATCAGGGAACACCGGGGATTGCGTACGTACTCGGCGGTCAGCGCGAGGTTGTCCTCGGGCAGGTCGGAGCGGGCGGTGAGCAGGAGCAGGACCCGCAGGGACTCCACCCGCTGGATGACGTGGAGCAGGCACCGCAGGCTCTCGCCGTCGATGTGGTGGGCATCGTCGACGATCACGATCAGGGGGGCCTGCTTGGCCGCCGCGGACACGGTGTCGTACACGGCGCCGGCGGCCGTGCTCGGCGCCTCGGGGAGCGCCGCGAGCGCGGCCGGGGAACGGCCCAGGCCGGCAAGGAGCTGGCTGACGAGCCCGAAGGCGAACGAACGCTCCGTCGCGGAGGCCACGGCGCTCACGACGACCGCGCCCGATCTCTCCGCACGCGCCCGGACGTGCGAGGCGAGTGAGCTCTTGCCCGCCCCAGGGGGACCGAGGACGAGTGCAGCCTGCCCCCTACCCGCACTCGCCTGTTGCCACAGGCCGTCAAGAAGGCGTTGTGCCCTGCACCGCTCTGCCGTCTCCACGGCGGACCTCAGCTCCCTCCTGGACGGCCGGGTTTTCGGCCATCCACACGTCGTGCGCGGATAGATCAAATCATGCTGCGCTCTCTCCCGCTTCCGGCCGCCGTGGCCGCCTTCCGCCTCGGCAGAGCGACTTGGGACCACGGACCGGAACGAGGTGACCGCGCCCGCCGCATGGCCGGACTGCGCACCCTTATGCGGAACCATGGCCAACCACCCGGCAAATAGGGGGGTAAGGCACCCCCCTATGCGCCAACAGGCCGCAAAAGTAGGAAGGTTGCGATGCGGATCAACGGTTGGTTAGCGTGCGGGCCATGCGGGGCGCCTTCACCCGGCAAACATGGATCGGCCACTCACCCGCGCGCAGCCCCTTCCGGCCGCACTTCCCTCCTGTCGGACGAGCCGCCGAGAAATGCGTCTCGCTTACGCCGGGCAACCCGGTCCACGCAACAAAACGAAAGCGATGAGGAAGTAAAGACGGTGGACGTATGGGTAACGGGCCTGGGCGCCCTGACGCCGATCGGCGCTGGCATGGCGAGCACCTGGGCCGCGATGCAGGCCGGTGCCAACGGGGTCGCGTACATCGACGAGAAATGGGCCGAAGGGCTCCCCGTGCGTATCGCCGCGCGCCTCACGGCGGACCCCGCTGACTCCCTTGACCGCACCGAGGCCCGCCGCCTGGACCGGGCCGAACAGACGGGGCTGGTCGCCGCGCGGGAGGCCTGGCGCGACGCCGGCTCACCCGACGTCGACCCGGAGCGCCTCGCGGTGGCCGTGGGCACGGGCATCGGGGGTGTCACCTCGCTCCTCGCCCAGAACGACCTGCTGGCCGCCAAGGGTCCGCGCCGGGTCTCCCCGCACACCGTGCCCATGCTGATGGCGAACGGGCCCGCGGCCTGGATCAGCATGGACCTGGGCGCGCAGGCCGGCGCCCACGCCCCGGTCAGTGCCTGCGCGTCCGGCGCGGAGGCGATCGCGCTCGGGCTGGACCTGATCCGCGCGGGCCGCGCCGACGTGGTGGTGGCGGGTGGCGTGGAGGCCAGCGTCCTGCCGCTGCCGCTGACCGGCTTCGCGCAGATGATGGCCCTGTCGACCGCGAACGACGATCCGGCCCACGCCAGCCGCCCCTTCGACGCCCGGCGCCACGGGTTCGTCCTCGCCGAGGGCGGAACGATCGTCGTGCTGGAACGGGCGGAGCACGCCCGTGCTCGCGGGGCGCGCGCGCATGCCGCGGTGCTCGGGGCGGGTGTCAGCTCGAGCGCCGCCCACATCACGGCGTCCGACGTGCCCGGGCAGGTCCGGGCCATGACCGCGTCCCTGCGCGATGCCGGCGTCGGACCCGGTGACGTGAACCATGTGCACGCCCATGCCACCTCCACACCCCAGGGTGATCTGGCAGAGGCCAGGGCGATCGCTCAGGCCATCGGAACGCATCCGGTGGTGACGGCGACGAAATCCATGACCGGGCACATGCTGGGCGCGTCCGGGGCGATGGGCGCGGCCGCCGCGATCCTGGCGCTGCGCGACGGCACGGTGCCGGCCATCCGCAATCTGGACGAGGTGGATCCCGAGGTGGAACTCGACGTCGTCAGGGATGCACCGCGCAGCGGCCGGCTGGAAACCGCGCTCGCCAATTCCTTCGGTTTCGGCGGACACAACGTCTCCCTGGTCTTCGGCCGCGTCTGACCGATTTCCGCACCTCGTCACCAGCTTGCCCCCGCCCCGTTCACGACCGTCTGATATCACAGCGAAAGAATGACATGACAGCCCATAAAAGCGAGGGTGAATGTCCCCTCTCACTCGGCCGTGACTTCTTCGAGGATCCACACTCGGTCTACCGAGTCATCAAGGAGAACGGAAACAGGCCGACGAAAGTCGTGTTGGAGACGGGAATGGCCTACCTCCCGCCGAACCTGCACGCCTGGGTCGTGACCTCGTACGAGGACATCGAATTCGTTCTGCGAGATCCGCGGTTCTGCAAGAGCATCGATGAGGCCATGGCGTTGTTCCGGGCGAACAGTCCCGACGGCGAGCAGGCGCGGGAACGCAGCTCGCTGCTGTACGACAACATGGCCAACAACGACCCTCCGGCTCACACCGCCCTCCGCAAGCCGCTCAACAGCGCCTTCACCGCGCGCGCCGTGGCGACCAAGCGCGAGGCCATGGAGGAGCTGGCCGATTCGGTGCTGGACGCCGTGGCCGGGCGGGAGACGTTCGACCTTGTCCAGGACTTCGCTTTTCCCTACTCGATATCCGTGATATGCGGCATGCTCGGGGTTCCGCGCGAGGACCGCGGCACTTTCCACGCGTGGGTGCAGACGATCACCGGGGACGCCGCCGCCACGGCATTGGCTCGTGCCACCGAGCAGATGGTCGGTTACCTCAGCAAACTGATTCGTCACAAGCGCGAGGGCGACGCCGATGACATCCTGACGCAACTCGCCGTGTCGTTGGACGAGCCCCAGGCCGTGGCGCAGGCATATGCGCTGCTCGCCGCGGGTTACGAGACGACGGCGAACCTGATCGTCACGGGTTTTCTCACCCTGGAGTCCACCCCGGAGCAAAAGGCCCGGCTGTGGCGCGACCGTTCACTCGTGCCGACGGCGGTCGAGGAGATGCTGCGCCACCAGTCTCCGTTCAACCTGTCGCTGTACCGGTACACCACCGAGTCCGCCGAGGTGGGCGGCGTGACGATCCCGGCCGGTTCTGTCGTCTTCCTTGCCTTCGCCGCGGCAAACCGGGACCCCGAGCGGTTCACGGATGCCGACACCTTCGACTTCGGCCAGCCGCGCCGCGAACACCTGGCGTTCGGCGGCGGCCTCCACAACTGCATCGGCAAGCATCTGGCCCGGCTGGAGACGGAGGTCGCCTTCCACGCCCTGATCGAGCGCTGTCCGGACCTTCGTGTCGTCATGCCGAGGGAACGGATGGAATGGAAGGCGAGCCCGACCTTCCGGGGCCTGCGGAACCTGACCGTCGGACCGGGGCCCTTGCCCGCCCGGTCCTGCGCCCCCGGGAAGAGGGCCGCCTCGTGACCATGACGACGCATGGGATCGACCCCACGGCGCCCATCGCCGTGGTGGGCATGTCCTGCCGCTTCCCGGGCGCCACCCACCCGGTGGGTTTCTGGAACAACCTCATGTCCGGCACGGACAGCGTGGGAACGGCCCCGCAGGGCCGCTGGGAGCAGTGGCTCGGGGACGGACCCGCCGTACCGGGCACACCCGTCACGCAGGGCGGCTTCATCGACGGACCGGACACGTTCGACGCCGGGTTCTTCGGCGTCGCGCGCCGTGAGGCCGAGCACATGGATCCGCAGCAGCGGCTGCTGCTGGAACTCGCCTGGCAGGCCCTGGAGGACGCCGCCGTCTCCCCCTCGACCGTGCACGGCGCTCCCTGGGGGGTGTATGTCGGGGCGTGCGCCGACGACTTCCGGACCCAGTACCTCGCCGCGGGCCGACTGGACAGGTTCGGGCACATGGGCACGAGCCGGTCCCTGCTCGCCGGCCGTCTCTCGCACCACTTCGGTCTGCACGGGCCCAGTGAGGTGATCGACACGGGCCAGTCGTCGTCGCTGTGCGCCCTGCACCGGGCGGTCGTGAGCCTGCGGCTCGGCGAGTGCGAGGGAGCGCTCGTCGCCGGGGTCAACCTCAATCTCCTGCCCGAGGTCACCGAACAGGTCCGGCTGTGGGGCGGGCTGTCCGCGGACGGCCGCTGCCGCACCCTGGACGAGCGCGCCGACGGTTACGTACGGGCGGAGGGCGGCGGCTGCGTCGTCCTCAAGCCGCTGGACACCGCCCTCCGCGACGGCGACCACGTCTACGCCGTCGTCCGGGGCAGTGCCACCAACAACGACGGCGGCCGGTGCGGGCTCGGTGTGCCCAGCCACGACGCCCAGTGCGAGGTCATCCGGGCGGCGCACCGCACGGCCGGTGTGACGGCCGACCAGGTCGCCTATCTGGAGCTGCACGGAACCGGTACGCCCGTGGGGGACCCGGTGGAGGCCCGGGCCGTGGCCGCCGTCATCGGGCGGCAGCGCCCGCAGGCCGATCCGCTGCGGGTCGGCTCGGTGAAGACGAACATCGGGCACCTGGAGTCCGCCGCGGGGATCGCCGGGTTCATCAAGGCCTGTCTGGCCGTGCACCACGGTCAGCTGCCTCCCACCCTCCACCACCACCGCAGCCCCGCGGACCTGCCGCTGGGCGACCTCAACCTCCGCGTGATCGTGCGGCCCGAGGAGTACACGTTCGGCGCCGACGACGTCGTCGGAGTCAGCTCGTTCGGTATGGGCGGCACCAACGTCCACGTGGTCCTCGGGCCGCCCCCCGCACCCGGGCCGGCCCACGGCCGCGACCCCGTCGAGCGCCCCGACGCCGTGCTGTGCCTCTCCGGCCGCTCCCGGGAAGCGGTGCGCGCACTGGCCCGCGCCCTGCTGGACCACCCTCTCCCCGCGCGGAGCCCTTCCGTGGCCGACGTCGCGTGGACACTGGTGCAGCGGGCCCAGTGGGAGCACCGGGCGGCCGTCGTCGGCGGTGACTGGGAGGAGATCCGCGAAGGGCTGCACAAGGTCGTCGCCGGTCACGACCTGGCCATGCCGGCCGGCTGGACGCAGGGCGCGGACCCGGGCCGTATCGCCGCGGTCGGGGCCGCCAGCTCCTACGTGTGCACCGGTGGCATCGCCGACGTGACACGGCATCTCGGCCCAGGGCTGCGCAAGGTTCCCGGCCTGCCCACCTACCCCTTCGAGCGGGACACGTTCGCGCTTCCCCGGCCCGTCCGCACGACCGCGACGACGGCCCCGGCCACGCAGCCGGCGCCGGTGCCCGACGGACAGGACGCCACCGGGTCCCTGCTCGATGAGTGGACCCGGGCGAGCACCCCGGACCGGCTGTGGCTCATCCGCTCGTTCCTGGAGCGAGAGCTGCTCACGGTGTTGGGCGAAGCGGGGAGCTCACCCCTGCGCATCGACCCCGACCACACCTTCAACGACCTCGGCATCGACTCCATGTCCCTCCTCGAGTTCCAGGAGCGCATCGTCTCCGCGACGTCGCTCGCGATCCCGGAGTCGGCGCTTTTCGACCACCCGACCATCAACGAACTGGCGGCGCATGTGAACACCGAGATGGAGGCCATCCGTGGCTGAGCACACAACGGAGCCGGAGGACATCGCCGTCATCGGCATGGCCTGTCGCTACCCGGGCGGCGTGGACACCCCGGAACGTCTGTGGGAGCTCGTCAACGAGGGACGCGACGCGATCAGCGACTTCCCCGCGAACCGGGAGTGGCATACCGAGGACCTCTACGACCCGACGTTCGTGCGCCAGGGTGGGTTCCTCCACGACGCCGACCTCTTCGACGCCGAGTTCTTCAACATCAGGGCCGCCGAGGCCGTCTCCATGGACCCCCAGCAGCGGGTGCTGCTCCAGGTCACCTGGGAGGCGATCGAGCGCTCCGGCATCGTCCCGTCGAGCCTGAAGGGCTCCCAGACGGGCGTGTTCGTCGGGCTCATGGCGAACGAGTACGGCATGCCACTGTGGAAGTGGCAGGACGAGACGGCCGGGTTCATGGGCACCGGCACCTCGCCGAGCGTGGCCTCCGGCCGCATCGCCTACCTCCTCGGCCTGGAGGGGCCGGCGCTGACCATCGACACGGCCTGCTCGTCGTCGGGTGTCGCGATCCACACCGCCGTACGCTCCCTGCGCAGCGGCGAGACGGACCTGGCACTCGCCGGCGGCTGTACCGTCCTGGCGGGCCCGGGCATGTTCGTCGACTACGCCAAGAAGGGCGCGCTCTCCCCCGACGGGCGCTGCCGTACGTTCTCCGACACCGCCAACGGCACGGTGTGGGCCGAAGGTGCGGGTGTCCTCGTACTCGAGCGTCTCTCCGAGGCGAGGCGCAAGGGACGCCGCATCTACGGCGTCATCAAGGGCACCGCCGTCAACCAGGACGGAGCGAGCAACGGCCTGACCGCGCCGAGCGGCAAGGCCCAGGTCAAGGTCATCAAGCAGGCGCTGGCCGACGCCCGGCTCACGCCCGGGCAGATCCAGCTCGTGGAGGCACACGGCACCGCCACCAAGCTCGGTGACCCCATCGAGGCCAACGCCATCCAGGCCACCTACGGGCAGGACCGGGCTGCCGAACCCGTCTGGATCGGGTCCTTCAAGTCGAACATCGGCCACTCCATGGCCGCGGCCGGCGTCGGCGGAGTCATCAAGTGCCTGATGGCCATGCGCGCCGGCACGATGCCCAGGACCCTGCACGTGGAGGAGCTCAACTCCCACGTGGACTGGTCCTCCTCCGTGGACGTCCTGCGGGACAGCAGGCCGTGGGAGACCACGCCGGATGGCGTACGCCGCTGTGCCGTCTCCTCCTTCGGCGTCAGTGGCACCAACTCCCATGTCGTCCTGGAGAGTTGGGAAGAGCCACAAGCCCTCCCCGACCCCGGTCCCGAGGGTGCCGGCCGAGCCCACACCCTCACGCTCTCCGCCAAGACGGCGACCGCCCTGCGCTCCTACGCCGCGGCCGTCGCCGACCACCTCGCCGCGAGCACCGCACCGCTGGCGGTGACCGCCCAGGCACTGGCGACGCAGCGCGAGCACTACGACCACCGCGCGGTGGCGGTCGGGACGGGACGCGGGGAACTCCTCGACGCGCTCCGGGCCTTCGCTGCGGGAGACGAGGCACCGTCGGTAGTCCAGGGCGAAGCCCGGCGCATCCGCCGTCCCGTCTTCGTCTTCCCCGGCCAGGGATCCCAGTGGGACGAGATGGCGGTACGACTCCTGGCGGAGTCCGACGTCTTCCGCCTGCGGGTCGAGGAATGCGCCGGCGCCTTCAAGCCGTACCTCGACTACGACCTGATGGCCGTCCTGTCCGGCGACGACCGCGAGACGGATCGCGACCGCACCGACGTCGTGCAGCCGCTCATCTTCACCATGATGCTCGGCCTCGCCGCGCTGTGGCGATCCGTCGGCGTCGAGCCCGCCGCGGTGGTCGGACACTCCCAGGGCGAGGTCGCCGCCGCCTGCCTCGCCGGTGTGCTCAGCCTGGACGACGCGGCCCGCGTGGTGGCCTGCCGCAGCCGCGTCCTGGAGGAGCGGGGCCGCGGCGGCATGGCGGCGGTGGCCCTCGGCCGCGAGGAGGCACTCGCGCTCACCGAGGAGGCGGGCGCCGATCTGGTCGTCGCAGCGTCCAACGGCCCGGCGTTCACGATCGTGTCCGGCGACGACGAGCCCGGCATCCGCCGGCTGCTCGACCTGTGCGAGGACCGCGGCGTGTACGCCCGCCGCGTCCCGGCGAAGTGCGCCTCGCACTCCCCGGTGATGGCCGAGCTCGAACACCCGATCACCGAGGGGCTCGATGGGCTGCAGCCGGCCGTGGGAGAGGTGGCCTTCTTCTCCACGGTCGAAGGCCGTCGTCTGGAGGGCACGGAGCTGACCGCCGCGTACTGGTACCGCAACGTGCGCGAGCAGGTCCGGTTCGCCGAGACCGTCGAGGTCATGCTGACGCACGGCTACGACGCCTTCGTCGAGATCAGCCCGCATCCCGTCCTGCTCTCGTCGCTGCAGCAGGTGCTGGCACAGGCCGGCAGCGAGGCCCCGGTCTGCGCGACACTGCGCCGGGACCAGGGCTCCTACCAGCGCTTCCTCACCGCGGCCGGCGAAGCCCATGTCCAGGGGCACACCGTCGACTGGACGGCCGCCCACACCGGTGCGTGGCCCGACCGGCCCGCTCAGGCGGAGCTGCCCACCTATCCCTTCGAGGGCCGCCGGTTCTGGCTCCCGGCGCAGATGGACCGGGCGGCGACGACGGTCCCCGGCACCGCGCCGCGCCGGGAACACGCCCGCATCGCCGAGGGCGCCCACCCGTTCCTTACGTCCGTGGTCGAGACCGTCGACGGCACGGTGGTGATGAGCGGCCGGTTCTCCCTGCGCAGTCACCCCTGGCTGATGGACCACCGGGTCCGGCAGACACCGCTGCTGCCCGGTACGGCCTTCGTGGAGCTGCTCGTCTCGGCGGGCCGGGAGCTCGGCTGCGAGAGCCTGGACGAGCTGGTGCTGCGCGACCCGCTGCCGGTGCCGGTCGACGGCGGCCTCATCGACCTCCAGCTCACCGTGAAACCCGCGGACGCACAGGGCGCGCGGGCGGCAGCGGTCTTCTCCCGCCCGGCGGGCGACGGCACCTGGGTGCACCACGTGGACGCGGTGCTGTCCCGGCCGCACACCGTGGCCCGCGCCGCCTGCGATCTCACGGCACCCGCGCACGCCACCCGGATCGACCCCGCCGATCTGTACGCCCGGCTGCGGAGCATGGGCTACGGCTACGGCGACGCCTTCCAGGGAGTACAGAGCGGGGAACAGGACGGAAACCGGGTCAGGTCTCGGGTCGTCCTGCCCCAAAGCGCCCGCGTCAACCACGGTGGCTTCGCCGTGCATCCCGCCCTGGTGGACGCCGCTCTGCACGCCGCGGTGGGCTGCGGACTGTTCGGCGCGCCGCGGCCCGGGGATGTCGCCGTCCCCTTCGTCTTCAGCGGCGTACGGACGGGGGAGGACAGCGACACGGACGAGTGCTGGGCGCTGGCCCGTCAGGTGGCACCCGAGACCATCGCGCTCACCCTGGTGGACGACGCGGGGCGCACCCTCCTGCACATCGATCGCATCGTGGTGCGGGGACTCGCCCTGCCCGCCCGGCCGGCGGGCGGCGAGGAGGCCGCCCTCTACACGACCGAGTGGGCGCAGCTGGACGGCGAGGCGCCCGCCGACCAGCGGCTGTGCGTGGTGGGCGCGGACGGACCACTGGCCTCGGCCCTGAGGGATGCGGCGCGCTCCGGCATCGCGGTGGCGACCCTGGACGAGGCCATGCTCGTCGTCAAGGGACTGCCCGGAACGTGGCAGCTCGCCCTTCCCGCTCCGCAGGGCGCCCCCGGACGGAGCGTCGCCGAGCAGGCCCACGACTCCGCGGCCTGGGCGCTGGAGACGATCCAACAGTGGCTGCGCGCCGAGGACCTGGACGGCCGGGCCCAGCTCACCCTCGTCACGCAGAACGCCATAGCCGTCACCGGCGACACCGTCCACGACCTCGGTCAGGGCGCGCTGTGGGGAATGGTGCGGTCCGCGCAGACCGAGAACCCCGGCCGCGTCCGCGTCATCGACGTCGACGCGTCGGCCGCCGACACGCCCCAGACCCTGCTGCGGGCACTGACGCGGTCCGAGGCGCAGCTGGCCGTCCGCGCGGACCGCGTGCTGCTGCCGTACCTGTGGCCGCTTGCCGCCTCCGCGGGCCGGACCCCGGACCTCGGCGACGGCACCGTCGTGATCACGGGCGGCACCGGCACGATCGGTCGTGCGCTGGCCCGCCACCTGGTGACACGGTGGGGAGTGCGCTCCCTGGCGCTGCTCAGCCGCAGCGGACAGCAGTCCCCCGGAATCGCCGAGTTCACCGCCGAGCTGCACGGCCTCGGAGCGTCCGTCGCCGTCCTCGGCGTCGATGTGGCCCAGGCGGACAGCGTGCGCGGGGCACTCGCCCGGCTGCGCGCCGAACGGCCCCTGGTGGGCGTCGTCCACGCGGCCGGCCTGCTCGACGACGCGATCGTCACCAACATGACGCCGGACCAGCTGCACACTGTCCTGGCGAGCAAGGTGGACTCGGCACTGAACGTCGACGAGGCGACGCGCGAGGACCAGCTGCGCTTCTTCACGGTCTTCTCCTCCCTCTACGGCGTCCTGGGCGGCCCTGGACAGGCCAACTACGCCGGTGCGAACGCCTTCCTGGACCAGTTCGCCCAGTGGCGACGGGCCCAGGGCCGGCCGGCCAACTCGGTCGCCTGGGGGCTCTGGGCCGAGGCGACCGGCATGACGGGGCACCTGGACGAGGGCGACCTGCTGCGCCTGCGGCGTAACGGCGTGGCCCCGTTCGAGGTGGACGAGGGACTCGCCCTGTTCGACGCGGCGCTGGCCGGTGACGCGCCCGCCGTGGTCGCGGCGCGCCTGGCCGTGAGCGACGCGACCGAACACGGCCGTACCGCCGGACCGTTCCTGTTTTCCCGCCTGGTGGGGGAGACGAGCGGAGCCGTCGCCGGGACCCCGGTGGCCGGCGCGCCCAGCGCTCCGGAAGTGCGTCCGCCCCTGCCCGGCACGGCGCCGCGGCCGCAGCCGGGCGCGGAGGCCGGGCAGGACGCGGCAGCGCCGGAAACCGCCTCGGTGGTGGACCTGCTGAGGTCGCCCGATGCCTCGCACGACCAGCGTGCCGCCGGGCTGCTCTCCCTCGTCAAGGAGGGCGTGGCCGAGTTGCTCGGTACCGAGGCACGGCGGGTGGACGCCCAGAAATCCTTCTACGAGATGGGCTTCGACTCCCTCACGTCGATGGAGCTGCGGGTCCGTCTCGGCCGGAAGCTCGGCACGCGGCTGGGTGCCACCGTCGTCTTCGACCACCCGACGCCGGATGCCCTTGTCTCCCACATCCTGGACCTGTTCGAGGAGGACGAGGCCACCGGGGGAGCCAGCGCACCGGACGCACCGGACGCACCGGACGCACCGGCCGCGGCGGAAGCACCGCCGCAGACCTTCGCCGCCCCCCGTCCGCGCGCCACGGCGGAACGCAGGCGCCCCACGCGAGAAGACTCCCGGCCCGCTCTGCCGGACTCGGAGCCCTTCCCACTGACCCAGTTGCAGGAGGCGTACCTGGCGGGACGCGCGGGTGACTTCGAACTCGGCAACGTCTCCACCTACCTGTACGTGGAGGTCGACCTGACCGGCTTCGACGTCACGGCTGCCGAGCAAGCCCTCGACAGGCTCGTGCGACGGCATCCAATGCTGCGGGCCGTCTTCGACCCCGAAGCGGGCACCCAGCGGGTCCTCGGAACCGTCCCCAGGGTGTCGATCCCCGTCGAGGACCTCACCCGGCTGACCGATGAGGAACGCGGGCAGCGGCTCACCGAGATCCACGACGAGCTGAGGGCCCACGACTTCGATGTCACCAGCTGGCCCCTGTTCCTGGTCCGGGCGACGCGTGTGACCGAGGCCGTGACCCGTCTGCACTTCGGACTCGACGTCCTCATATCCGACGGCGGCAGCACCGCCCTGCTCTTCAAGGAGTGGGCCGAGCTCTACCGCGACCCGGACACTGAGCCGGCCGAGCCCGCTGCCCGGTACGAGGAGTACGTCCGGACGATGCGTGCCCACGCCGCGTCCCCGGATGCCGAGCCGAGCAGGTCGTACTGGCGTGAGCGCCTCGCCACCCTGCCGGCGGCACCGGAACTGCCGCTCGCGTGCCGGCTCTCCGACGTGCCGGTGCCGGTCTTCAGCAACCGGTTCCTCCGCGTCGACGCACCGGAGTGGGAGCAGTTCAAGCGCAACGCCGCCGCCGCGGGCCTCACCCCGTCCTGCGCGGTGCTCGCGGCCTACTGCCACGTGCTGGCAGCTTGGTCGAAGACGCCCGACTTCACCGTCAACTGCCTGGTATCCCACCGCGGTTCGGTGCCCGGGCTGGACACCACCGGGGTGGTGGGCAACTTCTCCGCCACCAGCCTGCTCGAAGTCCACGTCGACCCGGCATCCCCGTTCCGGGACTCCGCGCGGCAGATCCAACGGCAGCTGCTGCTCGACATGGAGCACACCGCGTACACCGGCCTCGACGTCCTGCGGGACCTGGGCCGGCGGGACGCGGGTGCCGGCCGGGCCCGCATGCCGGTGGTTTTCAACAGTGCCCTCGGGGTCAGCGCGGCGGACGGTACGACGACCGGCCCGGTGGGTTCGCTGTGCCGCATGGGCGAGACCGGCGTGCCGGTGTGGAGCGGCGTCCGCACCCCCCAGGTGATCCTGGACCACACGGCGTTCGAGGAGAACGGTGGCCTGATCCTCAACTGGGACGTGCTGGAGGACGTGTTCCCCGAGGGAGTCGTCGATTCGATGTTCTCCGCGTACGAAAGGCTGATTCGTGAACTCGCTCGCTGACACCGCCTGGCTGGAACCCGTCTGGGCCCGCGACCCCGTCCTGGGCCCCGGCGCGTGGCCGGGGGACGCGGACCGGCCCACCGAGCCCGGCGCGGACGCGCTGCTCCACGACCGGTTCGTCGCCCAGGCGGCTCGCACCCCCGACGCGGTGGCCGTCATCACCCCCGACCGTCGGCTCAGCTACGCCGAGGCCGCTCGGGAGTCGGCAGGTGTCGCCCATCGGCTGGCGCAGGGCGGCAACGGCCCGGGGGACCTCGTCGGTGTCGTGATGGAGAAGGGATGGGAGCAGGTCGTCGGGTGCCTGGGTGTGGTGCGGGCCGGTGCCGCGTACGTGCCCCTCGACCCGCACTGGCCGGCCCGGCGTCTGCGTGACGTCCTGGCGGCGGCCGGCATCAGCACCGTGCTCACCCAGCCGTCCGTGCGGGACGCCGTGGACTGGCCCGACGGAGTCGAGGTGCTGGACATCACGGTGCCGGACTCCGGCACAGCCCCGGCCGCGGCGCCGGACGTCGCGGTGAAACCCGGCGACGTCGCGTACGTGATCTACACGTCCGGTTCCACCGGTGTGCCCAAGGGCGTGGTGATCGAGCACGGTGCGGCCGTCAACACGGTCAGGGACGTCAACGAGCAGATGTCGCTGACGGCCGACGACCGGGTCCTGGGCCTGTCGGCGCTCACCTTCGACCTGTCGGTGTACGACATCTTCGGCCCGCTCTCCGTCGGTGGCGCCGTCGTGCTCCCCGCACCGGAGGACTCCCGCGAACCGGCCCGCTGGCTGGAGCTGATGAACGAGTCGGGCGTCACGGTCTGGAACAGCGTGCCCGCGCTGATGGCCATGCTGTGCGAGTACCTGACCTCGGCCACGGACCTCGCGTCCCCGGCCCGCGACGGCCTGCCGCCGCTGCGGACCGTCCTCATGAGCGGCGACTGGATACCGGTCACGTTGCCGACGGAGATATGGCGCTTCTTCCCGCAGGCCGAGCTGTGGAGCCTCGGGGGCGCGACGGAGGCGTCGATCTGGTCGATCTGGCACCGCATCACCCCGGCCGACGCCTCCCTGCCGTCCATCCCCTACGGCACGTCCATGCGGAACCAACGTGTCTTCGTCGCGGACCGGCTCCTGCGGCCGCGTCCACCGTGGGTGTCCGGCGAGATCTGCATCGCCGGCGCCGGTCTCGCCCGGGGCTACCTCGGGGACGAGGAGCGCACCGACCGGAGCTTCGTCACCTCACCGGTGACCGGCGAGCGGATCTACCGCACGGGCGACTGGGGACGGCTGCTGCCCAGCGGTGAAGTCGAGTTCCTCGGCCGCGAGGACATGCAGGTGAAGGTGGGTGGCTACCGCATCGAGCTGGGCGATGTGGAAGCCGCGCTGATGCGCTGCGACGGTGTCGCGGCGGCGGTCGTGACCGCGCCGGGTGACCGGGGCAGGGTGAAGCTGGTCGCGCACGTCGTCCTGGACGCCGGCTCCGAGCTGACCGGTGGGGACATCAGGCGGGCCGTCGGCGAGTTCCTCCCCCCGTACATGGTTCCGGCCCACCTCGTGGTGCGGGACGAGCTGCCGCTGACCAGGAACGGAAAGGTGGACCGGGCGGCGCTCGCCCAGCTGCCCGGGGAGGCCGCCGTGGCCGAGGAGGACGCTCTCCCCGCCACCGCGGAAGAACACCTCCTCCTGTCCGTCTGGCGGAGCTTCTTCGAAGCGCCCGCCCTGTCCGTCCTGGACAACTTCTTCGAACTCGGCGGCGACTCGCTGCAAGCGGTGCGGATGATGTCTGTCCTGAGGCGGGAGGCAGGCGTCACGCTGCCCGTGTCGACGCTCTTCTCCGCCCCGACCGTACGCGCGCTGGCGCTCCGCGTCCGGGAGTCCCGGTCCGACGGTGACCTGTCCGAACCGCTGGTGATCCCGCTGCGCACCACGGGAAGCGCGGTCCCCCTGGTGTTCCTCCACCCGGTGGGAGGTGGCGTCCTGTGCTATTCGGACCTGGCGCGCAGCCTGGGGGAGGACCAGCCGTTCTACGCCGTGCAGTCGGATGACTCCGGAACCGAGGACGCCACGCTGACCGGGCTCGCCGCCGCGTATGCGAAGGCCATCACGCGGACCGTGCCGGGGGAACGGTTCCGGCTCGGCGGCTGGTCGATGGGCGGCCTGCTCGCTCTGGAGACGGCCAGGGAGCTTCGCGGGCTCGGGTACGCCGTCGACTCCGTGGCCGCCATCGACGTCCTGGAGGGCCCGGAGGAGCTGCGGCGGGCCCCGTCGACCGACGGCGAACTGCTGCTGTGGCTGGGCAAGGACCTCGCGGGAACGGCCGGCGTGCCTTGGCGGCCGTCGGCTCCGGTCACCACACCCGACGAGCTGTACGGCGCGCTGGGTGCGGCCGGAGTGCTCTCCGCGGACCTGGGCCGGCCCGAGTTCCAGAAGGTGTACCGCCGCTTCGCGCGCAACGCCCAGGCCCTGTACCGCTACCGGCCGACCGGGTTCGACGGCCCGGTCCTCTTCGTGCGAGCGGAGTCCGGAGCGGCCCCTGAGGTGGTCGAGGGCTGGCGGCAGCTGTGCCAGGGCCGCTTCCGGCAGGTGACGGTGGCCGGTGACCACTACACGATCGTGCAGAAGCCGAACGTCGACGCCGTGGCCAAGGCCCTGAGCGATGTCCAGGAGAACCGCTGAGACAGAACGCGTGATGCCGTGACCGGCCTGACGACCAGGCCGGTCTGCGGTCGGTGTCACGTCGTCACGTCGTGAAGACGAGACTGACGTTGTGTCCGCCGAACCCGAACGAGTTGGCCAGGGCGGCGGACCACCGGCCGGTGCGCCGCTCACCGCGCACCACATCGAGGTCCACGCGCGGGTCGAGCGCGTCCAGGTTACGCGTGGCCGGCACCGTGCCGTCTCGGAGCGCGAACAGAGCGGCCATGGCGCCCACCGCTCCGGACGCGCCCATCATGTGGCCGGTCATCGACTTCGTCGCTGTCACCGCGGCGTGGCTGCCGATCACGCGGCCGATCGCCTCGGCCTCCGCCAGGTCACCGGACTCCGTCGAGGTGGCGTGGGCGTGTACGACTCCGATGTCCGCCGGGGCCAGGCCGGCGTCGCGCAGCGCCAGTTCCATGGCGAAGGCCTGGCCCTCCGCGTCGGAGGCCGTGATGTGGTGCGCGCTCGAACTCACGGCGCTGCCGGCCAGCGTGCCGTAGGCACGCGCGCCACGGGCCCGGGCGAACTCGGCGCGTTCGAGCACCATCATCCCCGCGCCCTCGCCCATGACGAACCCGGACCGCCCGACGTCGAACGGGCGGGACACGGTCTCCGGGTCGGTGGACTGTGTGGACAGGGCCTTCATCTGGGCGAACGCCGCGAGGGTGAAGGGGTGCAGGCATGCCTCCACCCCACCGGCGACGACCACGTCCGCCCGCCCGCTGCGGATCAGGTCCTGCCCCAGGGAGAGGGCCTCGGCTCCGGACGCACAGGCACTGACCGGAGTCCTGGCGCCTCCCTTCGCGCCCAGGTCCATGCTCACCCAGGCGGCCGGCCCGTTGGGCATCAGCATGGGGACCGCGAACGGTGACAGCCGGCGAGCCCCGGCGTGTTCGAAGACGTCGTCCTGCCCCAGTGTGGTGAGCACACCACCGGTCCCCGTACCGATGACGACGGCGAACCGTTCCGGCTCGACCCCCGGGGCACCGGCGTCCTTCCAGGCTTCGCGCGCAGTGAGGACGGCGACCTGCTCTCCGCGGTCCAGCTTCCTGGCCTCGGTCCTCGGAAGCAGGGAGGCCGGGTCCACCGTGAGCCCGGCCGCGACGTGCACGGGCAGGTCCGCGGCCCAGTCCTCCTCCAGGAAACGCACTCCCGACTTGCCGTCCAGCAGCCCCGACCACGACGACGGCGCATCGGCTCCCAGCGGCGTCATCGCGCCGACACCCGTCACCAGCACACGACCGCTACGGGTCACATGAGCCTCCTTGGATTGTGGAGATGCCACATAGTGTCTGACGTGTCCTCATGGTGATCATGGCAGCTATCCATTGCAAAATCGGAGCGGGAGTCGACTGATGTAAAAGCGAGAAACTGTAGTATCCCAACAACAATGTCCTGGTGGAGCGTCAGTGCATGGACGATGGGTCTTCGGGGCGTCTGAAGCACTGCGGGCGATCACGCGGTGGCAAAGCCCTCGGTCAAGGAAGGGCTGCTGGCCCGGCTCCGTCGGCGAGGGCGTCCCTTGTCATGACAGGCAGCCGATCATCGCCCGCCACACGCTCGGTTACCAGCTCACCTCCGCCGGGATCGACCGGGCCGGCACCGAAGGCGCCTGGCTGCTGCCCGCAGACCCCGACGCTTCCGCCCGCTCCCTGCGCGACGCCCTGAATACCTACTCCGGTCCCACGGTCGCTGTGGTCATCGCCGACTCCGACGGCCGGGCTGACCGCCGCGGCGCCACCGTCGTCTCCATCGGCGCGGCAGGCGTGGCACCCCTCCGGGTGACGGAGCACGGCGGCAAACGGCAGGAGGAGACCTTCACCGACCTCATCGCCGCGGCAGCCGGCATCATCCTCGGCCAGCGCGGCCGTACACCAGCCCTCCGCTCGTCATGTGCACAGAAGCGAGGACGCCTGAGCTGCATGGTGCTGGGATGGTGCTCAGAAGCGACGCCGCGCAGGCGACTGCTGTTCATGGCGCCTTGGCCGATGAGCAGTCCGGATTATCACGCGTGCAGGGTGGCCAGCTCCGAACGCAGTTTCTTGATCCCCGCCTCGGCGACCTCGTAGGCGCTCGGTACGTCCGGAACCGGATCGTCCTCCATGGGGATCCAGAACTTCCGCCTTGTCAGCCGCAAGGAATTGAGGAACGCCGGGATGGCGTTGAAGACTTCGATGAGCAGCGGTCCGTCGTACACGGGCAGGATGGGATCGAGGAACGTGCGCCAGGGGATCCAACTGTCCGCGACCTCGCCGCGGTCCGGCGGGGACACCTGTACGTAGTGCAGGCGCCGCTGGTCGGCGGCATCCCGGATGTCGCGGCGGTACGCCTCCGGACCGCTGCTGCCGAGGACGACGTGGGAGCTGTCCACGCACACGCCGATGTGCGGACTGCGCGCGTCGGCGAGGAAGTCGAGCACGTCGCGCACCATGTTCGGGGCCGGTGTCTCCCAGTGGTCGACGGGTTCGATGGCGACCTGGACGCCCTTCTCCGCCGCGTACTCGCCGAGCTGCTCGAAGAGCGGCTGCGCGATGCGGTACCGGGGCTGCAGCCAGTCCTGCAGGGCGTCACTCCACAGCGGTTCGCCGTTGAGGGTGGGAAACACGTTGTAGGGGAAGAGGACGGGGCCCGCCATGATGGTGCCGCGCAGGGCCGCTGTGATGTCCACCCTGGACTTGAGGTAGGCCAGGGCTGCCTCGCGTTCCCCGGCGTTCAGCGATGTGGGGTTGTAGGCCGGCGTCGTGGCCACGTTGGTGGTCAGGCCCACGTCCTCCAAGCCGGCTGCGTCGAGAGCCTTCCTGAGCCGTTCGTAGCGGGGCACGTCTGCTTGGGGGTCGCCCGTCCCGTTCGGGAAAACGGGCATGTCGAAGCCCGTGTATCCGATGTCCCGCAGTTTCCTCATGTGCCTGACGATGACCTCGGTGTACCGGGGGTCATCCGGGTGCAGGTTGACGGTGAACATGAAGAAGCTGAGGTAGATGTCGCGTGCCTTCATCGTCACCATCCCAGGACTTCGGTGAGGTGACCGCGGGCCATCTTGGCGTACGTCAGCGGGTGTGCCGTCGCCGGATTCTGTTCGGCCTCGACGACCAGCCATCCCTCGTAGCCGGCTTCCCCCAGCGTCGAGAGGATGGGCTTGAAGTCGATCGCACCTTCTGGATCTCCGGGCACGGTGAAGACGCCTTCCAGGATTCCCTCCTGGAAGGACAGGTGGTCGCTCTTCACCTTGTCGACCATGGGCTGGCGGACGTTCTTGAGATGAACGTGCTTGATCCGCTGCTTGTGTTTTTTCGCGGTCGTGAGCGGGTCGTCGCCCGCGAACCGGAGATGCCCGGTGTCGAGCAGCAGATGCACGTGGTCCGGGTTGGTGCCCGCCATCAACCTGTCGACGTGCTCGGCCGTCTGCACGCCAGTGCCCATGTGATGGTGGTAACAGAGCCGCATCCCCTTGTCTGCGGCCAGCTTACCGATTTCGTTGAGCCCGGCGGTGAGGAGACCCCATTCTTCGTCGGTGAACTCGGGGCGGTGCTTGAAAACCGGGATGGGCTGCAGGTGCGACGACCGCCCGAATTCCGCGACCACGATGTCCTTGCCGCCCACTTTTTCGAGGAACTCCAGCTGCCTCTTGAAGTTTTCGACGGTCCGACCCTTTTCGCCGATGGTGAAGTAGGTGCTCACCCAGGGCTCGGACACCTTCAGGCCGCGCAGGTCGAGTGCCTTCTTCAGTACGGCGGGGTCGGCCGGGTACTTGTGACCGATGCTACAGCCCTGGAACCCCGCGAGCGCCATCTCGCTCACGCATTGCTCGAACGGGATGCCGATGTCGATCAGCGGAAAGTCGTCGTTCCACCACAGGGTCGGCGTTACGCCGAGTGACACCTTGTCGGGACTCAGGTCGGGGACAATGCTGGTCATGACACTCCCTCCTCTTGTCAGTCCTCGAATACGGGCGGGTTGACCCACGATCCGTAGCCCGGCGCCTTCGCGCCGGACGGGTGGGCGCCGATGGCCCGCCACAACAGCCCCTCTGTGTAGGCGTCGGGGGAGACGACGAACAGGGGTTTGCGTTCGTCTGCGCCGTGTGCGCGATCTTCGCCGGCCTGGTGTTGTCCGGACATGGCCTGCCAGGCCCTGCCGCCCTCGGGCCGGCTGTCATCCGGGACGGCGGGCTTCGATCCGCTTTTCCCGGGCGCAGTCCAGGCCGCCACGTCCATGCGTCCCGCCAGTTCCGGGCCGTACCAGACACCGACATACCAGAGCTTGATGATGCTTCCCACCACTGGATCGGCGGGGACAACAGAGGGACCGGAAGCCATGGCCTTCTCGATCGCATCCGGCCCTACTTGATTCACCACCGTCTTGTAGTACGCCTCCGCCTGACCAGTTCCCCATAGATCGAACTCGCTGAACCCGGTCACCGCGGCAGAGAACTTCACGAAATCGCGCAACTTGTCTTCTGCGGCCGTGCTTTGCGTCATGACCCCGCCTCCTTCGACGGTCTTAGAGCTCGAATGTCGGGCCGGCGTTCGCCCCCGGATGCCCTGTGAGCGGGTTGCGGATGAGTCGGTTCATGCTGTCGCGCACGCGGAACATCTCCCAGACCGCCTTGAGCAGAAGGTCGGGCTGACCGTTGTAGGCCAGATTGACGTTGGTCAGGAAGGTGGCGTAGAACTGGTTGAATTCCTTGGCCGCCGCCAGGATTTCCGGATCTCTCGCGAGGTCCGCCAGCTTGATGTCCGGCTTCACCGGATAGACGGCACCCCAGTCGACGTGCAGAACCGGGCCGGAAGGCTCGCCCGGCTTGTCGCCCTTCTGGTAGTACCTCCCCTTTTCCAGTTGCTGGAACCGGTAGTAGTGGGCGAGTTCGTCCTGGCTGTCGTAGATGCCGCCGTGCAGCCCTTCGCCCTGCTCCGCGACGAGGGTCAGCGCCGCGACCGCGGTGTCGCGGCCGGTCACCTCGATCACATCGCCGCCACCGGAATAGAAGTACTCGGGAGTCACCTGGCGAGCGGGATCGCCGGTGAAAATCGTCGTCCCTGCCTGGCGGGCCTGGTCCTCCAGGTGGTTGATGCCCCGGATGATCTCCTCGTAGAACTCACCGATGCTCGAGAAACGCTTGGTGGGTTCTCCGGGGACGAGGCCGAAGATTGTCCCGGACTCCTCGAGTTCCGCTAGTTTCTCCGGTGGCGGCGGCGCGCCGTTGGACGACAGTCCAAGGGCCGCCCAGTCCATCGGTACGAACCTGTCTTCCTCGGTAGCCGCCTCCGGGGGCTTCTCGATCTTCAGGAACGTGTCGAGAGCCTCGCGCGAGAACGGCCGGAGATGGACATCGAAGTAATCGGGACCACATGGCAGGCGCGTCGGGTAATTCGGCACGAATCCCGGCTTGGTGAGGTCCGGTTTCCCGCCCACTGCGTTCAGGACGTTCGCGACCAGGGTGAGGTGCAGCATCTCCTCGACGGCCACGACCCTGATGACATGCCGGGCATCCGAGTTTGTCTCCGGACGCAGCGAGTAGAGCGCGGTCAGGTAGGGCGGGAGCGTCGCATGCTCCAACTGGAGCCCTTTGTAGAGGTAGTCGTACAGCTCCTCGATGGTCTTGATCTTGGGGTCCGGAGCGGGCTCTGATTCTGAAACGGACATGGTCCCCCAATCGTGGGCGGTGGAGGGTGGGCGGTGTCGCGTTCAACCCGCCGATCTGCGAGCTGTCTAGCCGCGGACGGCGACCGGCGCTTTCGCGGCACGCAGGTGCTTGACGATGTGGGCCGCACTGCGGAAGGCGAGCGCCGCCATGGTCAGGCTGATGTTGGACGTCCCGATCGAGGGCATGCTGCCGGGCCCGACAAGGTAGAGGTTCTCGTGGTCCCACGAGTGCTGGGTGTGGTCGACCACGGAGTTCGCCGGGTCGGTCCCCATGATGTGCGTGCCCGCCAGGTGGTTGCCGCCCACGATGTTGTACCACTGGCCGTCGTGCTCGACGGCGCTGTAGCTGTTCTTGTCGTACGTGGTCCTGTCCTCGGCGCCGAGCTTCTCGAAGATGTCGGTCGCGAGCTTGCGGGCGAACGCGGCGCCCCGCATGGTGTAGGGCGGGATCTTGAACGACACGACCGGCTTCAAGTTGCCGAGGGCATCCTTGTATCGCTCGTCCACGGTGACCGTGTTGCTCCTGTCGGGCAGCAGGTCGATCATGAAGGCCAGCAGAAGCTGCCGGGAGATCCGGTTCCCGAGCGTCCTGCGCAACTCCCGCCCGCGCAGGCCCCGCTTGTCCACGAGTTCGACCAGGTCCGTGTAGGGCGAGCCGGTCGCCCACCCCCAGCCGTCGTTGTGGATGTCCACGCCGAATCCGGCCTGGGTCGCGCGGAATCGCCCGCCGCGCAGGTCGGTGATCCCGCCCGTGCAGGTTGTGCCTCGCATCGTGCCGGCCGGCTCGGGCAGCAGGCCCCAGGTCAGCAGGTACGCGTGGTCCATCAGGTTGCAGCCGATCAGCTTGCTTCGGCTCATACGCTGCATGTCGGAGGCCAGCATGAGCCGGGCGTTCTCGATGGCGTGCGCGCAGAGGATGTAGACGGTGCCCTTCACCGTGTACTCCTCGTACTTCTCGGAGTTGAGCGACTCGTATTTCTTGACGGTGATCCCGGTCACCCGTCGGTCATGCTCGCTGATCTCGACCTTGGACGCGACGGCTTGCGTCACGATCTTGACGTTGCCCTTGCTGAGCGCCTTGGCCAGCGTCTTTCCCGAGTGATATTTGGCCTGCACCGGGCAGATCGGGACGCAGTTGGTGTTGCCCTGACAGCGCTCGCCCTCTTCCACCTGGCTCGTGCTCACCGCGCCGACCGGCACGAAGCCCTTGCCGCCGTCGTACGCGGCGTTCGGCACGCCGTTACGGGCCTGCGGAAAGCTCCGCACCTGGAGCGTGTAATCGTCGTCCGCCAGGGTGACCCGCATGCCGTCCACCCCCCGGGCGACCACCTGGTCGAGATAGGACGGCGGCATGCGGTGCATCGGGAACACGTATCCCTTCGGGAAATGCATTCCCAGGTACGTCTGGTCCTCGACTTCGGCGGCTACGCCCAGTTCGGCCTCGGCCTTGCGGTAGTAGGGTTCCAGGTCGTCGTAGCTGAGCGGCCAGTTCAGGCCCTGGCCGTACTTGGTCCGCAGGTCGAAGTCCTCGGGAAGCATGCGCAGCGCTTTGCCCTCCCAATGCATGGAGGTGCCGCCGAGGACCCGGGTGAAGGTGGTGTCCGTGCAGTACTTGTCCTCTTGCACGAGGTAGAAGTCGTCCCGGGGTGTTTCCGGACGCACCGGCATCGTGTCGGTGCTCCTGGGCATCCGGGCATTCGGATTGAACGGGTACGGAGACTGGTTGTCCTTGACGACCGCGCCGTAGAACCGCGACAGGTACGACTCGTACTCGGCGAGGTCCAAATCCTTGCCGGGGCCGGCTTCGAGAATCACCACCTTGTAGCCCGCCTGGCCCAACTGCTCGGCGACGATGGAACCTGCCATGCCGCCACCGACGACAACGGCATCCCACTCGCCTTGCGCAGCCTCTGCGGCGCTGGTCTGCGTCGCGGCACCGGCTGGAAAGATCACCGGGTCCGTACCGTCGTAAGACACCATTGATGCCCCTTGTCGCGTCT
This sequence comes from Streptomyces rubradiris, assembly GCF_016860525.1. Taxonomy (NCBI): domain Bacteria; kingdom Bacillati; phylum Actinomycetota; class Actinomycetes; order Kitasatosporales; family Streptomycetaceae; genus Streptomyces; species Streptomyces rubradiris. The sequence continues at coordinate 2,999,459 of NZ_BNEA01000015.1, read as the reverse complement.
GGGGGTGACCTCACCCCGGTTATGGGCAGAACAGCCCGATGGCAGATCCGGCCAGCCGTCAGAACGGATGGTGATTGAATGGCTGTCGAAGGCCGCCCCTGCCACTAGCAAAGAGAATCAGCTCGGAATCCGAGTTCAAGCTGGATAACTAGGGCAAGCAAGCATCGCGGCGCCCACCGATGAACCACTGAGGGCTTCCCGTAATCCCAGCGCGTCTCGCCGCCGACTGCGGCCACCCCCCGCGTTGTCGGATCGTCCGAGCACGTCGCATACGAGGATCACCCTCCGCTTTGCGATTGACCACATCCGATGCCGCCCGCCGACCCACTGGGGATCGGAGAAGGGCCTCGGTACGAGGCTTGCATAGACGCTGTCATTCCGCTCTACGGCAGCGGGGACCTTGTCGGTGAATCCACCGTTCGGGCGTGATCAGCGCGCCTTTTCAGCGTCAGGCGTAGTAGGCGCCCAGCGCCGCGTTGGCGGTGCCGCCGTCGGCCCGTAGCACTTCCGGGCGGCCGGTGAAGTAGTTGTGGACGGCGAGCGCGGCCGCCGCTCCTTCACCCGCGGCCATCGCGATACGGCGCACGCCGCGGTACCGCACGTCTCCAGCGGCGAAGACCCCCGGCACGCTGGTGGCGTACGCGGGCCTGACCGTGCCGGAGACATCGGTGCCCGTGACCACGTACCTCTTCTTCAGCTCCACTCCGACGCCCTCGAGCCATGAGGTGTCCGGGTCGGCGCCGATCAGCACGTAGACGGCGTTCACCGGCAGCGTGTCCGTGCCCTTCCCCGTTTTCACCCGCACCGCGGTGAGGCGCCCCTCGGTCCCCAGGTACTCGGTGATCTCGGTGTTCGAGCGCACGCGGATGGCCGACTCCTTGATGGCCCTGACCAGACTGGGCAGCATCGTGGAGTCCTCCAGGGTCCTGCGGACGAGCAAGGTGACCTTGGCGGCCTTCGCCGCGAACATCAGCGCGGCACGGCCCGCGGTGTCACCGGCGCCGACGACAACGATCTGGTCGCCTTCGGAGACCTGCTCGGCGTCTGCCGGCAGGGCCATGTAGTACACGCCCTGGTTCTCGTAGTCGGTCTCGTGCTTGCCGCCCTGACGGCGGGCGGCCGCTCCGCAGGCCACCACCACGGCAGCAGCGTTCACCTCGACCTTCTGACCGTCATCAGTGCGCGCCGTCAGCTGCAGTCGCCTCAGCGGCGGCTGTCCGTCACCCGCGGCGCGCTCCTCCAGCGTCGACAGTTCCTGCGCCCGGGCCGCGGGCAACCACTGCACCTTCTTGAGCAGGGCCTGCTGCAACCCTCGCTGGGCCAGCTCACCTGCCACGATGCCGCGGGGGAAACCGAAGTGGTTGTCGATGACGTTGACCGCGGTGCCGGCCGCACCCCCCGGTGCCTCGTTCTCGATGATGAGGACCTTGTGGCCGAACAGGCCGGCGTGATTGATCGCCGCAGTCAGTCCCGCGGGCCCGCCGCCGACCACGACCACGTCGAAGTCACTTCCTCCGCTGTACCGCGTCAGGTCCAGCGCCTTGGCCAGTGTGATCAGATGCGGATTCAGCAGCCACTGGCCGTCGATCTCCACGGCGACCTCCACCTCCGCCGTCGGCGTGCCCTCCACCGTGAACGTGACGTGGTTGAGCAGCAGGAAGCGCACCACCCGGTACACAGCGGCGGCCCTGCGGTCCCCCTGGACCACGACCCTTCGCTCCCCTTCAGGGGTCGTGTCGTAGAGCATCCGTTCCAGCCGCGGCCACAGCTCGTCCTCGTCCGGACGGGCAGGCAGCACCTGGATGCCGTCCAGGCCCTCACCGCCGGCCCGGGCACCGCTGTCGGACAGCAGCAGGCGTCCGGCCGGCGGCACAGCGCCGGTCTCCTGCAGCAGGTCCGAGCCCGATCCGTCGGACAGGTCCTCCGCCGCCACCACGGCCGCGACACGCCGTCCGGCCGACGCAGCGCCCTCCAGTACCTGCTCGGCCTCACCACGTGTAGCCGCGCTCAGCACCTCGTAGGCATCGGCGAAATATCGCTCGATCCGTTCGGCCAGGTCCTGCGCCGACCAGCGGTCTGCGCCTGCCACCACAACGGTGGCGCGTCGGTCGGTGGTGCCGGGCATCACAGCTCCTTCAGCATCGTGGTCGGGGCACCGCGGCCCGCCGGTGCGGACGCGTATCGAGGACGGGCGACGGCGGGGTGTCAGGGCACTGCCGCGCCGCCGGTGCAGCCACCAAAAGCGAGCGACCTCGACCCAAGATCACTGTCCGCGGCGCAACCGGCACGGAGGCGCGCGGTTCCTCCCCCAATCAGCGGACGGCGCACCGAGAGGGGCGGCTGCTGCCCGGCCTCGTCGACGTCTTCACTGTGCGCAGTGCCTGTGTCTGTCTGGACACCTGGACCGCGGTACCGCCGTGGCCCTGCCGGAGAGCGCACGGCGGGGCGTCGCACCGGCACCGAACTGCGTGATGGTGACATCGTCGTCGCCGGCAAGGCCGTTTTCGTCGCGGAGAAGCGGTACGTCGACCTGCCGACGTCACCCCGGCCCCGAGGCCCTGGCTCTGTCCGCCAAGACGGGCAAGCCCGCCGAGATCGTGCGGCTGATCCTCGACTCCTCCAGAGCACTTCCTGGCCACAGAGAGGGGGGCCGATCACCGCCCGCCACACGCTCGGCTACCAGCTCACCTCCGCGGGGATCGACCGGGCCGGTGCCGAAGGCGCTCCCGAGCCGACCTGGCTGACGGGGGCGGTTTTCGAAGAGAACCGGCCATTCTCGCCGCACTGGCCAGGTACTGAGGCGCGGCACTCGGGGCCGAGTGCGGAAATCACCCTGAAGGGTGGTGTGAGTGACACGAACGGGTGACGGAAGCTCTCAGGGCAGTCCGGGACCACCTCACGGTTGGTGGACTCGCCGCTGCCAGGTTTTCGTCACCCGCACGGGACTCCGAGAACGGGGAAGCTTATGACGGTCCTGCCCATCGGGGTGCAACAGATCGCCTCCGCGTCCGCGGGCGGCAGCGAACCTGGTGGCTCGACGCGCTGTGCCTGTACTAGAGGCCGCATTGATTCGTCAGGTGTGGTGCGTTTATTCGGTCACCGGGTGCCGCGACGCGGCACTGTGCCCGGTGATCGGTCCTGACGGTCTCCCGGCCGCTTCACGCCCCGGCCGACCGACCGTGGCCATTGCCGCCCTGCTCTCTTGAATGCCCTGTAGTGCGGCAAGGGGGGCGGCCTGCTCAAGGAGCCACAGTTGGCTGTGGTGCCTTGTCCACGTGCTTCACACCATCTTGCGGCCCAGCACTTATGTGAGGTTCGGACCCAATTGAGAGCCGCCTGTAGTGGGCGGTCGGTGAAGGGATGAACGATGAGCACTGCCCCCGCAGCCACGAACGACGAGAATTCCGTGCCGCCGATCAGTACGGTCGCGGGGACCGGAGTCGCGGGGTTCAAGGGAGACGGCGAGGCCGCCGTTTCCGCTCAGTTGCACCGCCCGTACGGGGTCGCGGTGGACGGTACGGGAACCTTGTACTTCTCCGATTACAACAACCACCGGATCCGGAAGATCACCACCGACGGGAAGATCGGCACGGTCGCGGGGAACGGAACCGCGGGTTTCAGCGGCGACGGCGGCCCCGCGACCGCCGCCCAGCTGAACTGCCCGCGCGGGGTGGCCGTGGACAGCACGGGCACCCTCTACATCGCCGACGGCACCAACCATCGGGTCCGGAAGGTCACGCCCGATGGGAAGATCAGTACGGTCGCGGGGAACGGAACCGCGGGGTTCGGCGGCGACGGCGGTCCCGCGACCGCCGCCCGGCTGAACCTCCCCCTGGCCGTAGCGGTGGACAGCGCCGGAGTCCTCTACATCACCGAGTACCACAACCATCGGGTCCGGAAGGTCACGCCCGATGGGAAGATCAGTACGGTCGCGGGGAACGGAACCGCGGGGTTCGGCGGCGACGGCGGTCCCGCGACCGCCGCCCGGCTGAACCTTCCGTACGGAGTGGTGGTGGGCGGCGAGGGCGAGCTCTATATCGCCGAGTACGGCAATCACCGGGTCCGGAAGGTCGCGGCCGACGGCACGATCAGTACGGTCGCGGGCACTGGTACCGCGGGGTTCGGTGGTGACGGCGGCCCGGCCGCTTCGGCCCAGTTGAACAACCCTCTGGGTGTGGCGGTGGACAGTGCCGGCGCCCTCTATATCGCCGAGTACGGCAATCACCGGGTCCGGAAGGTCGCGCTCGACGGCACGATCAGTACGGTCGCGGGCACTGGTACCGCGGGGTTCGGTGGTGACGGCGGCCCGGCCGCTTCGGCCCAGTTGAACAACCCTCTGGGTGTGGCGGTGGACTGCGTCGACGCGCTCTACATCGCCGACTACAACAATCACCGGGTCCGGAAGGTCGCGTCGGTGAAGTTGGCCGGGCTGCCGGATGCGGGCACGGTCGTCTCCTGGGCCAATGTCCGCAGCAGGCTGCGGATGGGGGTCCACCAGGAGTCGACCAAGGACGGGGCCGAGGTCCACCAGGTCCTGGCCGTCCCGAGGGATCACCAGCGGTGGCGGCTGATCCCGACGGGCCAGCACGACGGTGCGGTGCTGTACCGGATCGAGAACGTGCGCAGCGGCAAGGTCCTGGAGGTCGCCGGCGCACAGGAGAGGGCGGGTGCGGTGGTCGCGCAACGGGCCTATGAAGGCGTCGACGCACACCACCAGCACTGGCGGCTGATCCCGGTCGGCTCCGCGACCGACACACCTCGGGTGTTCGAGATCGCCAACCACAACAGCGGTCTGCTGCTGAGGGTCGACACCAACGCCCGCACACCGGTCAAGCAGCACGGGTCGGAGGGTGACCACCGGGGCCGGCAGTGGCAGTTGCTTCCCGTATGACGCGCGAGAGGGGGGAGGAGGAGCGATCCGCTTCCTCCTCCCCCCTCTCACAAGCCCGTCTCTACTCGGACCGGGACGGCTTCTCCGCAGCCGCCTTGGGCGCCTTGGGCGCTTCCGGGGCCTTGGGCGTCTCGGGAGTCTTGGGGGCCTTCGCGTAGTCGCTCTTCTTCGGCTTGCTCTCCAGGTCCTCGTCCTTCTGGAGGTCGCCGTGCTCCTTCACCGTCGTGCTCGCTTCCTGCATTCCGGCGGACGCTGCCTTGGTGACCGAGCCGGGATCCTGGTTGTACCGGGCCTGTGCGTCGGCTGACGCCTGGGTGGTCTGGACGAAGGAGCCGAGGAAGCCCAGGACGGCCCGTGCTTCGGGCGACGTCTCCTGTACGACCTTCGCACGGGAGGAGGCCCCGTGGATCGCGTTGTTGAACAGGCTGCTGCTCGTGTCGTCGTACGTACCGTCGTCGGCGTCCTCGAAGTCGATGTCCGCACCGGGCTGTGGTTTGGAGCTGTCGGTGGTCACGGAGAAGAGCCCGGCGCTCTTGCCCGCGGAGTTGAAGATGTTGTCGAACACCATGGTCGTCACCTCTGGTCGTCGTCGTGGCGGTGGTGCCTCGCGGTCAGGGCTGCTTGTAGGGCGTCTGCTGCCTGAGGGTCAGGCTTTCGACGTCGAGCATGGTGTGGTCGACCTCCAGAGCGGAGACGACCTCGGCCAGTCCCTTCATGCGGAAGCCGCCGGGTGCCAGATCGATGTCGCCGATGTCACGGGCGACCACCTGGTCGAGACCGGGGTAGTTCCCGGGCTGTGGAGGGGACAGGACCGCCACCGGCACGGCGTACTGCACCGCGATCAGGCCGGAGAAGGTCACGGGGATCTCGTAGGTGTACTGCTTGCGGGTGCGCCGCTGCGTGACGAGGGTCTGCACGCGGGAGTTCGCCGGCACCGTGCCCGAGATCTGCGACTTCGAGGCCCAGCTGGTGGTCAGGGAACCCCCGACGGTGGCCGCGATGCCCAGAGCCAGCGATGCGTTGAGCGACGCGTTGCCGGTGGCGCTGCCCGACGTCGTGAACCCCACCGAGTTGGTCATTCCGTTCGTCGAGGAGTTCGTCGCCGAGCTGCTCGCGGACGTCTCGCTGGTGTTGGCGTTGTCGACCCCGATGTTGTCCTTGCTGTTTTTGTTGGTCACCGTGTTCGCGTTCTTGTTCGCCGTCCCGTTCTGGCACGACGCCTGGAGCTGGGACTGGAGGTCCAGCCGGAGTTGGTTCTGCAACTGCAGCTGGAGCGAGGCACCGATGCTGCCGCCGAAGGTGAGCTTGGCGTCCCCGTGGAGCGACCACGTGACCCCGTTCGAAACGGTGAAATCGACCGAATCGGTGAAGGTCATGTCGGACTGGCTGCGGTTGACGTAGGAACGCGAGGAGAACGTGTCGGGCGGGGGCTGGCCGATGTCGCCCCGCTCCTCGATCAGCGGCTCCCCGAGAGTCATGTAGGCGAGCCAGCCCCGCTCGAACGCGGTCCCGGAGAATGTGCCGAAGCTCGACTTGTTCACCGAGAACCCGACGGGTTTGTGTTTTACGCCGTTGTTGTCGACATAGACCAGATTGGGGTGGTTCAGGACAACCTGCCAGGTCTGCTCGATATCGAGTTCCCGCAGGTTCTTCTTCGTCAGCGGCTGGCGCTTGGCGCGTTCCAGGATGTACGCGGTGGAAGGCATTCCCCGTCCTCGACTGATTCCGGCCGAACCATGCCGGGTGAAATGGAAGCAGGTATCTGCGCGCGGTCTGACAATCGAAGCTAGCACGGGCTCGATTCACCGGTACGGCGTCTTCCCTTATCCCGCTCAATCGGGTGATGAGTGTTCCATTGCGATACTCAACTCGTCGCTCGATACGGTAACTTGAGATTCGGTCGGCCACTCGGTCGGCGGCATCCGGACGCCCTGTCCGGGAATCTCGCGACCTCGGATGTCTGCCGTAGATGAGACCTGACTCATTTTAGCCTTCACGTTTCCGGTGAAGGCTGCCAAGCCCGGCGGGAATTCCATGTGGCAGGCCATGGCGCTGAGTGTCCGACGCGTTTTTTCTCCACTTCCAGAACAGGTGAGGTTTCCGCGATGTACACCCAAGAACGCACGGCGATGACGAACCTGGTGGTCGGCGGTCCGGTCGCGGTGAACAGTTATGACAACGCGATCGTGGCGGCGTTGGTCGAGAACCGGCCGGTCATGCTGGTCCACGCCTTCAACGGCGGCTACCTGCGGCCCGTCGAACTGAAGGAGGAGAGTCACGACAAGGGGGTCCAGTTGGCGACCGCACTCGATTCGGCCACCAAGGAGGCGAAGGGCCACCTCTGGCACATCACCCCCGCCGGCTTCTTCGGGCAGCGACCGCTGTACTTCATCGAGAGCGCCGCGGGTCAGGTGACGCCCAAGCCGCCTGCCGCGGGGCAGGCCGACGCCGGGCGCGGCGACGACGGCACGCCCAAGCCGCGGCGCAGGCGCATCACCGTCCACCGGGACGCGCCCAAGAGCACGTGCGACACCGTTCAGGTGGGTCTGCCGGACAAGGTCGGGGACAACTGGCGCGGGAAGAACGGCGCGCCCGAGGACACCCAGCTCTGGGTCGTCACGGTGACGCCATGGGGCGGCATCACCTTCGTGCCGATCACCCACCCCGACGCCATCCTCGGATTCAAGGACCACGCGGTGACGGCCAACGGCGAGGTACGGGTCACCTACAACTGGGGCGGGGACTTCACCGGCACGGTGATCAACACCTTCTACCCGCGGCTGCCCAACGAGTGGGACGTCCCGTACCACCACGTCTTCACGTGATCCGCGGCCACCAGCCCGCCGCACCCGTCCCGAGCCAACGCCCCCACCGCCTGGAAGAGGCATCACGATGCCCGTGCCCACGGAAGAACTGAAACTTCACATCGTCAACGCCGCCACCGGTAAAACCCTCGGTGCCAGGGCCGCGCCGAGCACGGACGGGGCGCTCGTCGTCCGCGACTTCCCCGACGAGGGCCCGCGCCCGGAACAGTGGCAGCTCACGCCCGTGCAGGGCGGGCAAGCAGAAGCGGACCAGACCTACGTGATCCGCAACGCGGCCAACGGCAAGGTCTTCGACAACCCCGCCGCCGCGGACCACGGCGTCCGCCAGTGGGACGCCACCGCCGGACGGAAGGGCCAGCAGTGGCACGTCGTCCCCGTCGTGGGCGAAGCGGGCCTGTTCTTCATCGAGGCCGCCACCGGCGGGACCGTTCTCGACCTCGCCGACCCCGGCGCGGAGGAAGCCCGTGTCGTCCTGCGCGAGTACGACGACAACTCGGAAAGCCAGCGGTGGCGGTTCGTCACGTCCGCTCCCGAGCGGACCAGCGATCCCGTGCTGCGCTGGGCGCCCCTGAGCCACTGGAACGGCCGCCGGTCCTGGCGGCTGGCCCGCTCGGCCGCGCTGCGGCCGGCACCCGACGCGACGCCGTCCTTCAGCGACATGCTGCTGGTCCTCGAACGGTTCGGGAGCGACCAGGGCGCCGGCGGGTGGAACAGCGACGGGCCCAGTCCCTCGCCCGGTGGGCGAACGGGCTGGTGGGCCGGGCTCGGTGCGCGGTTTCTCGCCGACACCTCCGGAACAGGACGGGCGGACATCGTCGGGCTCAAACCCGGGAAGGGGGCTGTGACCTCGTCCGGCAGGGGCGACGGTACCTTCGACGACGAAGAGCGCGTTCTGCACCCCTCCGCGCCCTCCTCGAACCCGGCGGACTTGTGGACCCTCGTGGACATGACGGGAGACGGCAGGCCCGATGTCGTCGTGCTCGCCTCCGATGGCGTCCGGGTGTCCGCCCGGGACCAGACGGGAGCGTTCGCGCCGGCCGGCGGCAAGCAGGTGCTCAAGGCGTTCGGGCACGGCCAGCAGGCCGGCGGCTGGCTGGCCGACAAGCATCCCCGTTTCCTCGTGGACACCACCGGTGACGGACGTGTCGACATCGTCGGCTGTCACGATGACGGTGTGTGGATCTCGCTCCAGGACGAGGACGGCACGTTCGCACCGCTCGCCGGCCAACCGGTGCTCAGGGCGTTCGGGCACGGCGAGAAGGCGGGTGGCTGGCTGGCCGACAAGCATCCCCGTTTCCTCGTGGACACCACCGGTGACGGACGTGTCGACATCGTCGGCTGTCACGATGACGGTGTGTGGATCTCGCTCCAGGACGAGGACGGCACGTTCGCCGAGCCCTTGTACATCCTCGACGACTTCGGCGTCGACCAAGGATGGGTCTCGGCCGAGGAGCACCCCCGCTTCCTGCTCGCGACCACCGATGGCGGGGCGGCGGACATCGTCGGCTTCGGCCCGCAGGGCGTCGTCGTCGCACGCGGGCGCGGTGACGGCACGTTCGAGCCCGCCCGCCTCGTCCTGAACGACTTCGGGCACGTCCAGGGATGGACGAGCGAGAAGCACCTCCGCTTCCTCGCCGACGTCACCGGCGACGGCACCCCGGACATCGTCGGCTTCGGTGACGAGGGAGTCTGGGTGTCGCACAACCGCGGCGACGGCCGGTTCGAGCACGCCCAGCTGGTGTGCCGAGGGTTCGGGTACAACGACGACGCCGGCGCCTGGCGAGTCGACCGCCACCCCCGGTTCCTCGCCGACATCACCGGTGACGGACGTGTCGACATCGTCGGCTTCGGCGGTCCGGGGGTCTACGTGGCCCGGAACCTCTACCGCCGCTTCCGCACCCGATAACCCTTACGGCCTTCTGCCGTGACTCCATCAGACGGTCCGGTGGGCACGGGCGGCGCAGCGCCGGTACGCGCTCGGCCGTGTACCCGCCGACCGGCTGTGGAGGTACGCCCGGAGCCGGTTCCGGCCGGCGCCGCCGGCCGCCCGGGACTTCTCCGGGGGCCGCACGGGGGCGGGCGGACCGGAGCGAAGGACGGCCCCGGCGGACCGATGCCGCGCCGAGGCGTCGCCTGCGGTGCGCTGTCCGCGCGAGCACGCGGTCCGAGGGTCCGTCCTGGCGCGCGCTCGTGGGAGCGCGTTCCGTCTGCTCGCTGCGGTGTGGCTACGGGCCGCAGCCCGGGCACGCGTGGGGCGTGGCCGGGCTGCGTGGCTGGGCTCCGTGGCGGCCCCGGTGTCAGGCGGCGAGGGCCTTGTGGAGGGCGTCGAGGCCGTCGCGATAGATACCGGTGAACAGGTCGACGACCTCGTCCTCGGTGGCGCCGTCCGGGTTGAAGCGGCCGGACCACTGGACCTCGGCGATGTCCTCCCGGCCGGGGACCGCGTGGACGCGGATGGTGGAGACGTAGCCGTTGACGGGGAACGGGGCCTGGAGGATGGCGTAGCTGTAGTGGCGCTCGGCCTCGTTGAAGGCCATGAGGCGCTCGATGATGACCTCGCCCTCGGGGTTCGTCAGCCGGCGTACCCGGCCGCCTTCGAGCGCGGTGCTCTCGGGGATGTAGGGAAGCCAGTCGGGCAGTGCGTCGAAGCCGCCTATGAGGCTCCAGACCTTTTCGGGCGAGGCGGGGACTGTGCGGCTGACGGACGTCGAAGCCATGGTCTTGCTCCTGGGTCTTGCCGTGGGGGGGGGGTGGGTGCGTGGTCAGGCGGCGTCGGGCAGCGGGGCGGCGGGGCTGACCAGGCCGGCTGCGCGCAGGTCGTGCCAGAAGGCGGCCGGGATGTTCTCGTTCAGGGCGGAGAGGTCCTCGGCGATCCGGCTCGGGCGGGTGGCGCCCGGGATGACCGCGGCGGTCACCGGGTGGGCGAGGGAGAACTGCAGGGCGGCGGCCTTGATGCTGATGCCGTGCTTCTCGGCGAGGGCCTTCAGACGGGAGACCTTCTCGATGATCTCCGGCGGGGCCTGCTGGTACTCGAAGTGGCTGCCGCCGGCGAGGATGCCGGAGCTGTAGGGGCCGCCGACGACCATCTCGACGCCCTGCTCCCGGGCCATGGGCAGCAGGCGCTGGAGTGCGTGCTCGTGGTCGAGGAGGGTGTAGCGGCCGGCGAGGAGGAAGCCGTCGGGCCGTGGCTCGTCCAGGGCGAGGGTCAGCTCGATGGGCTCGGTCTTGTTGACGCCCAGGCCCCACGCCTTGATGACGCCCTCGTCGCGCAGGCGGGACAGGACGCGGAAGGCTCCGGTGCGAGCCTCCTCGAACTTCTGGATCCAGGCGTCGCCGTGGAAGTCCTGGGCGATGTCGTGCACCCAGACGATGTCGAGCCGGTCGATGCCCAGGCGCTTGAGGCTGCCCTCGATGGAGCGCTCGGTGGCCTCGGCGGTCCACTCGTGGAGGATCTTGTTGGGGTTGCCGTGCTCGAAGAGGCCGCCCTTCTCGCCGAAGTCGGGGACGTCGGTCTCGATCTCGTCGAGGATGACGCGGCCGACCTTGGTGGACAGCACGTAGGAGTCGCGGGGCTTGGTCGACAGGACCTGGCCCAGGCGTTCCTCGGCGAGGCCGGCGCCGTAGAAGGGGGCGGTGTCGTAGTAGCGGATGCCCTGGTCCCAGGCGGCCTCGACGGTGGCGCGGGCCTCGTCGTCGGGGATCGCGCGGAACATGTTGCCCAGCGGGGCGGTGCCGAAGCCGAGGCGGCCGGGGAGGAGGTTCTTCAGCGACATGGTGGTGCCTTTTCGATCAGTTTTCGATCAGTGTCTCCGCGCCGGGGGTTTCCCTGGCACGGGCCGGGTGAGGTGTCGTCTGTGGACAGGCGCCTCGCGAGCTGCCGGCTCTGCCGAGGGGGCCGCGGGCACTCGGTGCACTGCCGCGCTCCGCTGAGCCGGACGCACGCCCCAGGTAATTGCAGACGCGCTTTGTTGTCAACGACGATAATTGCATGCGCGGGGTAATGCAAGTGGTGGTCCTGTGGCGCCGCGAACGGCGGAGGCCGACGATTCTTCGGCGCGGCGCCGGAGCTCGAACCTCAGCGGGTCCCCATCGGGCTATCGCCTGAGCCCGGGCGCCGCGCGTGTCCAGGGCTCTTGCCGCGTACTGCCGTGCCATTCGGCCATGAAGTTGCTCGATCAGGGGCTCAACCGCCCTTGGAAGTCCAGGCCCCCTTGTGGTGGGGTCACCGGGCCGGTCGGAGGGTGTGGGGGCGGGTCAGTGGGGTGAGGGCGGTCATGAGGACGAGGGCTGCCAGGGGGAGCAGGTCGAGGTTGATGGTGATCAGGAGGAAGAACATGAACGCCAGCGCCGGGCTCCAGACCGGGAGCCGTCTGGGGCGGGTGGTCACCAGCAAGATCATGAGGGTGAGCAGGCCCCCTTCGAAGGCCAGGGGGCCTGCCAGCTCCAGTGGGGCGGGGAGTGGGGCCGTGTCGGAGAGGGTGGGGAACAGGTCGCCCAGGATCACCCACACGAAGCAGGCCGCGCCGAACAAGCCCGCCGCCGTCGCGGCGCCGGCTGCCGTTCTCCTCCGGGCCGTGGAGGCGGGGACCAAGGCGCGTAGTTCCCACACCAAGGCACCTAGCAGGAGGAACGCGGCCAGGAAGCATAAGTGGCCGGCGTTCCAGGCCGGTCCTGGGCCGTGGTGGCCGTCCATGCCGTCGATCAGGCGCAGCACGCCGTACGACAGCAGGAGGAGGGGGACGAGGGTGCAGCACAGTCGGGACAGCCGGGACGCGGTGGGTGCCGAGGTCATGTGTCCACGGTCCCGGTCCGGGGCGCGTACGGGTATCCGGACCGTCCCCCAGCGGTCCCTGGCAGGTCCCTTAGGGGTTGAGCGGGTGGGGCGCCGGGATGCTCGGGGGTGCGCGGGCGCGGGGCCGATGGGTGCCCTCTTCCGTGGGTGGCCTTCTCGGGGTGGCGGGGGCGGTCCCCCTCCGGCGGGTGTGCTCCTCGGTGGTCCGAGCCGGTCCTCCGGTCCTCCGGCCTACCGGCCCACGCGCAGGGCGCTTCGGCGTACTGGCCCACGCGCAGGGCTCCGGCGTACCGGCCCACGCGCAGGGCTCTCCGGCGTACCGGCCCGCCCGCCGGGCCCCGGCGCACCGGCCCTCCGGTAGCACTCAGAGAGTCGGCGGAATGCCCGAATCCGGGTCCAGGTCCAGGTCCGGATCCAGGCCCGGACTCAGGTCCAGGTCCAGGCCCAGGCCCGTCGCCGGGTACGGGGCCGGGTCCGTGACCCAGCCCGCCGCCAGCACCAGGCGGGAGTCGCGGTCGGCGGCGAGGAAGCCGAACGGGCGGTCGAAGGCGACCCGGACGACCGTGGTCTCGTAGCGGAACTCCGGAAGGCCGCCCGGCGTCATCGTCACCGCCGTCACCGCCGCCGCCCGGAAGCCCAGCGCGCCGAACTGGGCCACCGCCGACTGCCGGGCCTCGCCGACGGCCAGCGGTCGGTCGCTCACCCCCGGGAAGTGCCCGGTCCTGGCGTCCAGCGCCGTGGTGAGCCCGAACAGGTTGGACAGGGCGAGCAGATCGTGGTCGGCGCGGACCTCGTACGCCACCGTCCGCACGTCCAGCGTCCTCGGCTCCGGTGTGACGGCCGGCTCCTGCTCCACATGCAGGCCGGGGCCGACATGCCCGTGCGGCAGGGCGCCGCCCGCGGTCAGCGGCAGGCTCCGCTCCACGATGCCGACCCCGGCCGCCAGCACCTGGCCCGGTGTCATCCGCTCCTCGCCGAGGACGAGATGGACGTCGACGCCGTTGTCCCCGGGCACCGTCAGCGCGGTGACGAAACCGTCCGGGGTGCCCGTGACCCCCACCCGGTCCGGTCGCACGCTGCGCCGGTGCAGTCCGCGCAGGGTACGGCCCTGCCAGGGCCCGGCATCCGGCATGAACGGCGTTTCCGTGAACGGCTGGCGCCACCGGGTGTGCAGCGCCAGCGCGCTCGCCAGCACCATCCGGGAGTCGCGGGTCAGTGTCACCGGCATCCGCTCGACCAGTCCGCCGGTCCGCTCGGCCGCCCACGCGTCCAGCCGCTCCTGCGCGGTGACCAGGTCGTCCCCGAACCGGCCGTGGGCGCCGGCGGGCAGCCCGGCCCGCCACTCCTCGCGCAGCGCCAGCCCGTGGTGCGTCCACAGGCCGAGCGCCGCGTCCAGCCCGGACACCGACGCGAGCCCCGCCAGCAACTCCCGCGCGGCCCCGGCCGCCCGATCGGCCGGTACCCCCAGGGCGCCGGCCAGCTCCGCGCGCGCCGGGCCCGCGGCGCCGTCGGCCAGGAAGGCCAGCAGGGGCCACACGCCCGGCGCCGAGAACACCGTCCCCCCGGACAGGGCCTGCGCCCAGCGGGTCGTCAGTCCGTTGACCCGCCGGACCGTCTCCTCGGCCACCCCGCTCACTCGTGTCCCTCCCGGCCCGCCCTGCTCATTCCCACCCGGCCCCCTCGTCCCGTGCCCGTCCGGGGCCGTGTTCCGCCCCCGTACGGGCCCCGCTTACCATGCGGCCAGTCGTACGTCAGTCCAGCCGCCGGCCGGCCGCCGGTCCTGTGCTGCCGCCGCCCGACCCAGGAGCACGGTACCGGTGTCCATACCCCCGCCTTCCGGCCCCCACCAGCCAGAAGGGTCCGTTCCGCCGCCCCAGGGGCCGTACGGCCCGCCGGATCGTCCCCGGTCTCCGGGCGTTCCCCCGGGGGTGCCCGCGTATCAGCCGTGGACCCAGGGCTACCGCCCGTACAACGCCCCGGCGCCGGTCAACGGTCTCGCCATCGCCTCCCTGGTGCTCGGGGTGCTGTGCTTCCTGCCCGGCGCGGGGCTGGTGCTCGGACTGACCGGGCTGCGGCAGATCCGCCGGCGCGGCGAGCGCGGCACCGGGCTGGCCGTGGGCGGCGCGGTGCTGTCCGGGGTGGGACTGCTGCTCTGGGCGCTGCTGTTCGCCACGGGCGGTGCCTCGGCCCTGTGGCACGGAATCAGAGAGGGCGCACGCGACGGCGCCACCGTCTCGCTGACGGAAGGCCAGTGCTTCAACGCGCCGGGCGGTGCGCTGACCGGTGTGACCTACGACGTGGACACGGTGCCGTGCACCGGCGCGCACGACGGTGAGGCCTTCGCGTCGTTCCGGCTGCCGGGCGGCGGCCCGTACCCGGGGGACGACGTGGTCGCCGACACCGCCGACGAGCGCTGCCAGGCCCTGCGGGACGGTTACGCGATGGACGGCTGGGCCGTGCCGGCGTACGTCGAGGTGTACTTCCTGACACCGACCGAGGACAGCTGGGCCGCCGGGGACCGCGAGGTCACCTGCGTGTTCGGCCACACCGACGAGGGCGGCGACCTCACCGGTTCGCTGCGCAACGACGAGACCGACCTGGACGCCGACCAGGTCGCCTACCTGAAGGCCGCGCACGTGCTCAACGCGGCGCTGGAGACCGCCCCCGGCGAGGAGTACGTGGAGGACGACCTGCCGGGCCACAAGGCGTGGGCCGGCCGGGTGGCGGCCGCGCTCGGCGAGCAGGCCCGGATGCTGCGCGCGCACTCCTGGCCGGCCGACGCCGCCGGGCCGGTGGAGGCGCTCGCCGCCGGCCTGGACAAGGCGCGCGCGGAATGGACGAAGGCGGCCGGGGCCGGGGACGCGGACACCTTCTCCGCGCACTACGAGAACGGCCTGGACCTGATCGATCCGGTCCGCGCGGTCATCGTCCGGTCGGTCCTGGGGTTGTCCACCACCCCGCCCACGGCGGGGGACGACGGGGGAAGCGGCACCCGCATGCAGGTGTGAGCCGGTGCGGACCGAGGGCACCTATACGGGAGGAAAAGTGCCTGCGTAAAGGGCTGCCCGCCGCTACGTCATCACATCGAGTGATTCTCTGGCCTCTGCTTGCACCGCTGAACCCACGGTTGCCAGGCTGTTGCTGTCTGTACAACCTGAGGGGAGTGGCCAGTGGCTTTCGGTGAGCAGCCGGCGTATCTGCGTGTCGCGGGTGATCTCCGCAAGAAGATCGTCGACGGCTTGCTGCCGCCCCACACCCGGCTGCCCTCGCAGGCCCGCATCCGCGAGGAGTACGGCGTCTCGGACACGGTCGCGCTGGAGGCCCGCAAGGTGCTGATGGCCGAGGGGCTGGTCGAGGGCCGCTCCGGCTCGGGCACCTACGTGCGCGAGCGGCCCGTGCCCCGGCGGGTGGCCCGCTCCGGATACCGCCCGGCCGGCGGCGCCACCCCCTTCCGGCAGGAGCAGGCCGACACCTCGGTGCGCGGCACCTGGGAGTCCAGCAGCGAGCGGACCGAGGCCGGCGCTGCCGTCGCCGAGCGGCTCGCCATCCAGGTCGGCGACCGGGTCATGTGCACCCGGTACGTCTTCCGGGAGGCCGGCGAGCCGATGATGCTCTCCACCTCCTGGGAGCCCCTCGCGGTCACCGGCCGCACGCCCGTGATGCTGCCCGAGGAGGGCCCGCTCGGCGGGATGGGCGTGGTCGAGCGGATGCGGGCCATCGATGTCATCGTGGACAACGTCACCGAGGAGGTCGGCGCCCGCCCCGGCCTCGCCGAGGAACTGCACCTGCTCGGCGGGGTCCCCGGCCACGTGGTGCTGGTCGTCCAGCGCACCTACTTCGCCTCCGGCCGCCCGGTCGAGACCGCCGACGTGGTCATCCCGGCGGACCGCTACCGGGTCGCGTACCACCTGCCGGTGAAGTGACCTGGTCTTTGCCGGCTGTACCCCTGACATGGCCCGGTCCGGGCCGGGCCGTCCGGCTGCCTCGCCCGGTCCGGGCCCGCCCCGGCCTCGCCGAGGAACCGACCTCGTAGGGCGGTCCGAGCGGAACCCCGTGTTCCGCTCGGAGTGAGCTAGCGCACACCCCCGCGCGCCGCCGCCCCGGCCCGACGGCGCCCGCCGGTCGTCGCCGCCCTCGCCCGGGGTCCGGTGATCCGGCCGTCCGCCCAGGTGGGCGCCCGGTGGGCCCGGCGGAGCCGCGAGCCGGGGCGGTGGCATCTCCGGCGGCGCGTTCGGTCGTACGCGCCCCCTGACGTTCTGGCTGGTTGCGTACCTCTTTGTGAAAAGCCGTATGCGCAGCGTAAAGGTAGGGCGTACGCTCGGGCATATGCGGAGTGCGGTTTCCTTGTCCGCGGAAGGCGGGTGGAACGGTGCGGGAAGGGGCACGGGCGGTGGGGGCGATGAGTGAGGGGGCGGTTTCCCTGCCCTGGATCGTGATACGGCAGGACGACAACGGCAATCGCTACCGGGTCGGCCGGTACGCGACGCGCGCGGAGGCGCAGAAGACCGCCGACAGCCTCGGCGGCCAGGGCCGGGAACAGCTGTACTGGGTGGAGCGCATCGGCCAGAACGGGGACGGCGCGCAGAACTGACCGGGCGCGCGCTCCCGTAGGCTCCCCTCCATGACGCGCACGACTGCCCAGGTGGAACCGATCGTGGTGGTGGGAGCCGCCCTGTTCGACGGCGGCCGGCTGCTCGCCGCGCGCCGCAGTGCGCCCGCCGACCTGGCCGGGCGCTGGGAGCTGCCCGGCGGCAAGGTCGAGCCCGGTGAGCGGCCCGAGGACGCCTTGGTGCGCGAGCTGCGCGAGGAGCTGGGCGTCGACGCCGAGCCGGTCGAACGGGTGCCGGGGCAGTGGCCGCTGCGCACGCCGTACGTCCTGAAGGTGTGGACCGTCCGCCTGCGTCCCGGCTCGCCCGCGCCTCGGCCCCTCCAGGACCACGACGAGCTGCGCTGGCTCACCCCGGACCGGCTCTGGGAGGTCGACTGGCTGGACCAGGACGTCCCGGCGGTACGCGAGGTCGCCGCCCGCTGGAGCGAGAGCCACGCCGGCTCCTGACGAACGAGAGTCACGCCCCTTCCTGACGAAGCGGACGACCGCGCCCCGCCCCGGCCTCCGGGCTCCCGGGGCTCGCGGACCCACCTGGCTTTCGGGGTATCCGCGGGCTCCGCGTCCGAGCCGGCCCCTGGTTTCCCGCGGTCTTTCCGTCCGGGCGGGTCCGTGGGGCCCCGTGACCTCCGGGCCCGCCCGGCTTTCGGGATTTCTGTGACCCCTGTGCCCACCCACCCCCAGACCTCCGCGCCCCATGGAGCACCCCGTACGCCGTTCGTGCCACAGTGCGCCGTCCCTTGCGGTACCGCCCGCTGGATATCGGGTATGTCCCCATTAACCCCACGAAACCGGACATGGTGGGCTCCGCTGGCCTGGGAAGTGATCGGCGTGATCGACACCGATGGCGGCTGCGCCGAGTGGACCTTTCCCGCGGAGCCGGGCGCCGTGCGCTCCGCCCGCGCGGTGGTCCGGGGCCAGTTGCACGGCTGGGACCTGGACTCCGTCGCCGACCTCGCGGCGCTGCTCGTCAGCGAGCTGGTCACCAACTCGCTGCGGCACGCCACCGGCCCCATCGGCGTACGGCTGCTGCGCCCCGCCGCACTCGGCGACGCCCTGCGGGTGGAGGTCTCCGACCCGCTCCCCGACCCGCCGCGGGAACGCGCCGCCCAGCCCGAGGACGAGAGCGGACGCGGCCTCCAGCTGGTCGCCGGCTCCTCCCGCCGCTGGGGCACCCGGCCCGGGGCGAAGGGAAAGACGGTCTGGTTCGAGCTGGCGGTACCCGGGTAGCCGGGGCACCCACGGGGCACGGGGGTGTACGGCCGTCGACGTGCCGTACGACGCGCGCGCCGGGGGCGCACGTGGTTCGGCGGCCTGTGGTTCGGCGGTGTGTTCCCTGGTTAGAAGAGTGGAAGTGTTGTCACGGACCGGTCCGAAAAACATCTGGACCGACCTGTGATCGTGAACACCGTGTCCTGAGGCGCCGTAGTGCTGGATACTGCGGGCAGCCGCCCCCGGTGACCGGTGCCGGACGCGGTGAGCTGGAGGGGACGGTTCGCGTGAGCGAGATACCAGCGAAGGCCACGGAGTCCGAGGACCCGTCGGACGGCGCGAGGAGTCAGGCCGCACAGGCAGAGGCGGCGGCCGGCGACGCCATGTGGCAGAGCAGTCCGCCCGGTTCCATCTACGACTACATCCGGGTGGCGTCCTTCTCCATCAGCCCCGGCGGCCTCGTCGACCAGTGGAGCCTGCGCGCCGAGCAGCTGTTCGGCATCCCCGCCGACCGCGCCGTCGGCATGGACCCCATAGAGGCATTCGTCGATCCCGACCTGCGCGAGCGCGGCCAGCGGAAGATGGCCGAAATCCTCGACGGGCGCGAGTGGACCGGAGTGGTGCCGTTCCGGATGCCGGACCGGCCGGACGGCACCCGCGGCGAGGAGGGCCTGGCCGAGGTATACGTCATGCCGACGCGCACCGCCGAGGGCGAGAAGGCCGCCGTCTGCATCGTCGTGGACGTGCGCACCCTGCGCAGCATCGAGACCGACCTCGCCGCCTCGCAGGCGATATTCGGCCAGTCGCCCTTCGGTTTCCTGCTGATCGACACCGACCTGCGGGTCCGCCGCGCCAACGAGCGCTTCGCCTCCATCTTCGGCGGCACCCCCGACGACCACCGCGGCAAGGGCGTGCACGACTATCTGCCGCGCCCCGAGGCCGAGCGGGTCTCGGCCACCCTGCGGCGGGTGCTGGAGACCGGCGAGTCGATCACCGACATGCACGTCACCGGGTACGTGCCCGGCTCCGAGGAACGCCGGCACTGGTCCATCAACCTCTACCGCGTGCACAGCGGCAGCGGCCGGCCCATCGGCGTCGCCTGGCTCGGCACGGACATCACCGCCCGCCGGGCCGCCGCCCGCGAGGCCGCCGCCGCCCGCCGCAACCTCGCGCTGCTCAACGAGGCCGGCGCCCGCATCGGCAACTCCCTGGACCTGGAGACCACCGCCCGGGAACTCCTCGACGTGGTCGTCCCCGGCTTCTGCGACCTGGCCACCGTCGACCTCTACCAGGGCCTGCTGGCCGGCGACGAGACCCCGCCCGGCCACGCCGACGGCAGCGCGGAACTGCGCCGCGTCGCCTTCGCCAGCGCCGTCTCCGGCGCCCCCTTCAGCAGCGCGGGGAAGCCCGTCGACGTCGGCGCGGTCCACCACTTCCCGTTCCACTCGCCCTGCGCCGAGGCCCTGCGCACCGCCCGCCCGCAGCGGGTGCCCGCCGAGGAGGGGGGCCTGGTGCAGTCCACGCTGGCCGTGCCGATGGTCGCCCACGACACGGTCGTCGGACTCGCCCAGTTCGCCCGCACCAAGGGCAGCGAGCCGTTCGGCGACCGGGACCGGGACCTCGCCGTCGAACTGGCCGCGCGCGCCGCCGTCTGCATCGACAACGCGCGCCTGTACCGCCGGGAACACGAACGGGCGCTGATACTGCAACGGTCCCTGCTCCCGCCCGGCGACCCCGAGGCGTCCGGCCTGGACATCGCCTGCCGCTACCTGCCCGGCAACGCGGCCACCGAGGTGGGCGGCGACTGGTTCGACGTCATCGAACTGCCCGGCCACCGCACGGCGCTGGTCGTCGGCGACGTGATGGGCCGGGGCCTGCGGGCGGCCGTCGCGATGGGCGAACTGCGCACCGCCGTACGCACCCTGGCGCTGCTGGACCTGGAACCGGCGGAAGTGCTCTCCGCGCTGGACGAGATCGCCCGCGGCCTCGGCACGCCGGGCGGGGTCCAGCAGGCCACCCGCACGGCCCGGCAGCCCCGGGACGCCGACCTGTCCGAGGTGTACCTCGCGACCTGCGTCTACGCCGTCTACGACTCCGTCACCAGACGATGTACGTTCGCCAACGCGGGCCATCTGCCGCCGGTGCTGGTCGAGCCCGGCGAGCCGGCGCTGATGCTCGACGTGCCGCCGGGCATGCCGCTCGGCGTGGGCGGCGAGCCGTTCGAGGAGGTCGAGGTCGAACTGCCGGAGGGCGCGCTGCTCGCCCTGTACACGGACGGCCTGGTCGAGTCCCGGGACCATCCGCTGGACGAGGGCCTCCAGGCGTTCATCGGAGCGCTCACCGATCCCTGCCGACCGCTGGAGGACGTCTGCGACCACGTCCTCAGCACCCTGGACACCCACCACGGCGAGGACGACATCGCCCTGCTGATGGCCCGGGTGCAGGGGCTGCCCGCGGACTCCGTCGGGGACTGGACGCTGCCCCGCGAGCCGCGCAGCGTGGGCCGGGCCCGCGAGTACGCCCGGAACCGGCTGCAGTCCTGGGACCTGGAGCCGCTGATCGACACGACCGAGCTGCTGGTCAGCGAGCTGGTGACGAACGCCCTGCGGTACGGCGAGGGGGAGATACGGCTACGGCTGCTGCTGGACCGCACGCTGGTGTGCGAGGTCTGGGACTCCGGCCTGGTCCAGCCGCGCCGGAGACGCGCCCGGGACACCGACGAGGGGGGACGGGGCCTGCAACTGGTCGGGCTGCTCAGCGCGGCGTGGGGCTCACGGCGGACGCCGCGCGGCAAGACGGTGTGGTTCGAGCTGCCGTTGCCCGGCGGAGAGGGCGGCCTCACCGACCCGGCGGAGGCCCTGCTGAGCCTGTTCTGACACCGCCTGCGCCCCGGCCGCCCGCGGGCGGCCGGGGCGCCACCCCCCTGGCGTCCGGTGCCGGGCGGTCACGCGCGGGCCGCCGTAGGACACCGGGGCCCGCGACCGCGTCGGCGTACGGCGTGCCGTGGGCCCGGACGACCGGCTCGGCCGGCTTCCGCGCGGCGCCGCCCGGTCCTGCCGTCAGGTGTTCCGCGGGGCGGGCGCGGACGGGCGCGCGGTCCCCGGAGTCGTCCGGGTGCGGGCCCGCCGGGCGCGCCGCAGCCGGCCGTACCCGGCGAGGGCCACGGCCGCGACCCCGGCGACGAGCGGCAGTACGAGGTCGGCGGTCGGCGTCTCCTCCGGCCGCGACGGGGCGGAGCGCGCCGTAGTGCGGGCGTGAGCCGCGGGAACCGGACCGGGGGCCTGGACCGTCATCAGCGGCAACACCAGCCATACGGTCCCCGTCAGGAAGCCCAGCAGGGCATGCGCCACCCGTACCCGTATGTGCGCCGTGGCACGCCGGGGCCGGCCCCGGATCAGGAAGGACGTCACCTTTCGGAGCGTATGGGCGGCTCGGGGGCCCGGCGAGCGGGGCGGATACGGGCGGGGGACCGGCCACACGAGGGGGCGGAATGGGCGAGAGACGAATGAACGAGGCCCGGGGCGACGACGGCCACGCGGACGAGAACCCGGCCGGGCAGAAACCCGCGCCCGCCGCGCAAGCCCCCGAAAGCCGACCGCCCGGCCCGAACACGGACCACACCGGCACGACCACCCCGCCCCCGCCCCCACAGCCGAAGCCCACCCCGGACGCGGTCCCCGCCTCGGCCTCCGGCCCCGACTCGGACCTGAAGCGTGCCCAGGCGCCTGGGTCCGGCCCTGACCCGGACTCCCAGCCCGAGCCCGCCTCGGCCTCCGGCCCGCCCTCCGACCCCGCCCGGGCCCCCAAGCCCACCCCGGACACCGCTTCGGACCCCGACCCCGACCCCGCCTCCGACCCGGCCGCCATCCCCCCGACCCCACCGGCCCAAGACACCCCACCCGCCTCCCCCTCCCGCCCCCGCAAGCGCCGCATCCTTCGTCGTCTCCTGGGGGCCCTGCTCGCCCTCCTCCTGGTGCCGTTGCTCACCGCCGAGAGCGCGCTGTGGGTCAACTACACCGGTGATCCGGCGCCCGGCACCCGTACCCGGGGCCGGGACGCCCTCTGGCTGGGGCATGCCTGGGTGGACGGGCGGAAGACCGAGCGGGACGTGCGGGACCTCGCGCGGCGGCTGCGCGACACCGGTATCCGGGACCTTTACGTCCACTCCGGCCCTCTGGAGCACGACGGCACCCTGCCCGCGTCGGCGTACCGGAAGGCCCGCTGGTTCACCGCGGCCGTGCACCGGGAAATCCCCGGCGTCCGGGTGCAGGCATGGCTCGGCGACGTGCTGGCCACCGAGACCCCCGACGGACTGCGCCTGGAACGCGCGGCCACCCGGACCGCGATCCTCGCCTCCACCCGGGCCGTCCTCGACGCCGGGTTCCAGGGCGCGCACTTCGACCTGGAACCCCTGCACTCCGGCGACCGGAACTACCTCGCCCTCCTCGACGACCTGCGCGACCTCACCCACGCCCGGGGCGCGGTGCTGTCCGTCGCCGCCCACCAGATCGACCCGCTGCCCGCCTTCCACTCCTTCTGGGGCACGACCACCGGCCACCCCAAGTGGTGGTCGCAGGCGTACTTCGGGCAGGTGGCCCGCCGGGTGGACCAGATCGCCGTCATGTCGTACGACACCATGCAGCCGTCGCAGAGCCTGTACGGCGGCTATGTGGCCCAGCAGACCAGCCTGGCCCTGGAAGTCACCCCGGACGGCACCGACCTGCTGATGGGCCTGCCCTTCTACCACGAGAACCGGTTCGGCCACTGGGCGCACGCCGAGACGGTCCCGGCCGCCGTGCGCGGGGTCCGGCTCGGCCTGAGCCGTACCGACGCCGACCGTGCCCGCTTCGGCGTCGCCCTCTACGTCGACTTCGCGGCCACCGAGGCGGACTGGCGGGCGTACCGGGACGGCTGGGCGGCTACGCCCCCGACCGCCTCCTGATCTTCGAACCCAGCCACACCAGCGGGTCGTACTTGCGGTCCACGGCCCGCTCCTTCAGCGGGATCAGGGCGTTGTCGGTGATCTTGATGCCCTCGGGGCACACCTCCGTGCAGCACTTGGTGATGTTGCAGTAGCCCAGGCCGTGTTCGTCCTGCGCGGCGCGCCCGCGGTCCAGGCCGGCCCCGGCCGCCGCGTCCAGCGGGTGCATGTCGAGCTCGGCGACGCGCATCAGGAAGCGCGGGCCGGCGAACGCGCGCTTGTTCTCCTCGTGGTCGCGCACCACATGGCAGGTGTCCTGGCACAGGAAGCACTCGATGCACTTGCGGAACTCCTGCGAGCGGTCCACGTCCTCCTGGAACATGCGGTACTCGCCCGGCCCCAGCCCGGCCGGCGGCACGAAGGCCGGGACCTCCCGCGCCTTCTCGTAGTTGAAGCCGACGTCCGTCACCAGATCGCGGATCACCGGGAAGGCGCGCAGCGGGGTGATCGTGATCGTCTCGGCGCGGTCGAAGACCGACATCCGGGTCATGCACATCAGCCGCGGGCGGCCGTTGATCTCCGCCGAGCAGGAACCGCACTTGCCCGCCTTGCAGTTCCAGCGCACGGCCAGGTCGGGTGCCTGGGTGGCCTGGAGCCGGTGGACGATGTCCAGCACCACCTCGCCGTCGTTGACCTCGACGGTGAAGTCCTCCAGGCCGCCGCCCTCGGCGTCGCCCCGCCACACCTTGAAACGGGCCTCGTAGCCGCTCACTCGTACAGCTCCTCTTCGGCGAGGTACTTGACCAGCTCCTCCTTCTCGAAGAGGGCGAGCAGGTCCGGGCGGATGGGTTCGGTTCGCTCGCGGGCGAGCCGGATCTGCGCCCGCGCGGGGTCGGCCGCCGCGAGGGTGCCGGCGGGGTCGGCAAGGGAGCACAGCAGGTTCACGTTGCGCCAGGAGCGGTCCATCCCCGGGTGGTCCTCGCGGGTGTGCCCGCCGCGCGACTCGGTGCGCTCCAGCGCGGCCCGGGCCACGCACTCGCTGACCAGCAGCATGTTCCTGAGGTCCAGGGCGAGGTGCCAGCCGGGGTTGAACTGGCGGTGGCCCTCCACCCCGGCCCGGCGGGCCCGTACCCGCAGCTCGGCCAGTCTGCGCAGGGCCTGCTCCATCTCGTCCTCCCGGCGGATGATGCCGACGAGGTCGTTCATGGTCTGCTGGAGTTCCTGGTGCAGGGTGTACGGGTTCTCCGGCGCCCCCGCCTCGCCCCCGGCCCCGGCGGAACCCCCGGTCCCGGCAAAGCCGTCGGCCCCGGCGGAACCCCCGGCTTCCACGGCGGAGCCGCCGGCCCCGGCGGCGAACGGGCGCAGCGCCTCCGCCGCTGCCGTGTCCACCTGGGCCTCGTCCACCGGCGGGCGCCGGTCCGCGAGCCCCTGCGCGTACTCGGCCGCGTGCCGGCCCGCGCGGCGGCCGAACACCAGCAGGTCGGACAGCGAGTTGCCGCCCAGCCGGTTGGAGCCGTGCATGCCGCCCGCCACCTCGCCGGCCGCGTACAGCCCCGGCACCCCGCGCGCCGCCGCCGTGTCGGAGTCGACCGCGACCCCGCCCATCACGTAGTGGCAGGTCGGCCCGACCTCCATCGGCTCCGCCGTGATGTCGACGTCCGCCAGCTCCTTGAACTGGTGGTACATCGACGGCAGCCGGCGCCGGACCACCTCGGCGGGCATCCGGGTGGAGACGTCGAGGAACACCCCGCCGTGCGGGGAGCCCCGGCCCGCCTTCACCTCGGCGTTGATCGCGCGGGCCACCTCGTCGCGGGGGAGCAGTTCCGGCGGGCGGCGGTTGTGGTCCGGGTCCTCGTACCACCGGTCGGCCTCCTCCTCCGACTCGGCGTACTTGTCCTTGAAGACGTCCGGGACGTAGTCGAACATGAACCGCTTGCCCTCGGAGTTCCTGAGCACCCCGCCGTCCCCGCGCACCGACTCGGTGACCAGGATGCCCTTCACCGACGGCGGCCAGACCATGCCGGTCGGGTGGAACTGCACGAACTCCATGTTCACCAGGGGAGCGCCCGCCAGCAGCGCCAGCGCGTGGCCGTCCCCGGTGTACTCCCAGGAGTTGGAGGTGACCTTGAAGGACTTGCCGATGCCGCCGGTCGCCAGCACCACGGCCGGCGCCTGAAGCACCAGGAAGCGGCCGGTCTCGCGCTCGTAGCCGAAGACCCCCGAGACGCGCTCGCCGTCCTTGAGCACGCGGGTGACCGTGCACTCCTGGAAGACCTTCAGCCGGGACTCGTAGTCGCCGGTCTCCCGGTGGTCCTCCTGCTGGAGCGCGACGACCTTCTGCTGGAGGGTGCGGATCAGCTCCAGCCCGGTGCGGTCACCGACGTGCGCCAGCCGCGGGTACTCGTGGCCGCCGAAGTTGCGCTGGGAGATCCGCCCGTCCCGGGTCCGGTCGAACAGCGCCCCCCAGGTCTCCAGCTCCCACACCCGCTCCGGGGCCTCCCGGGCGTGCAGCTCGGCCATCCGCCACTGGTTCAGGAACTTGCCGCCGCGCATGGTGTCGCGGAAGTGGACCTGCCAGCTGTCGTTCTCGTTGGCGTTGGCCATCGCCGCCGCGATGCCGCCCTCGGCCATCACCGTGTGCGCCTTGCCGAACAGCGACTTGCAGATCACGGCCGTACGGGCGCCCCGCTCGCGGGCCTCGATCGCGGCCCGCAGCCCGGCGCCGCCGGCACCGACGACCACGACGTCCCACTGCTGCCGTTCCACCGCTGCCATCAGAAGAACCTCGGATCGTCGAAGACACCGGACGCGACCAGGTACACGTAGAAGTCGGCGAGCGCCACGCTCAGCAGCGAGGCCCAGGCCAGCTGCATGTGGCGGGCGTTGAGCCGCCCGACGAACTGCCAGGCCCGGTAGCGCGCCGGGTGCTTGGAGAAGTGCTTGAGCTTGCCGCCGACGATGTGCCGGCAGGAGTGGCAGGAGAGGGTGTACGCCCAGATCAGCACGATGTTGGCCAGGAACACCAGGGTGCCCAGGCCCATGTGCCCCCACCGGTAGTGCTCGTCCCGGAAGGCCAGCACGGTGTCGTAGGTGAGCACCCCGGCCACCAGCAGGGCGGCGTAGAAGAAGTACCGGTGGACGTTCTGCAGGATCAGCGGGAAGCGGGTCTCGCCGGTGTACGACCGGTGCGGCTCGGCCACCGCGCAGGCGGGCGGGGACGCCCAGAAGGCGCGGTAGTACGCCTTGCGGTAGTAGTAGCAGGTCAGGCGGAAGCCGAGCGGGAAGATCAGGATGATGATCGCGGGTGAGATGCCCCACCAGGCGCCGAACAGGTCGGCGTTGGGGCCGGCGCGCATGGCCCGGCAGTTCTCCGCCAGGCACGGCGAGTAGAACGGCGAGACGTACGGCGCCGCGTAGTAGTGCGCGTCGGCGAAGGCCCGCCAGGTCGAGTAGACGACGAAGGCGAGCAGACCGGCCGCGGTGCAGGCGGGGGCCAGCCACCAGCGGTCGGTCCGCAGGTGCGGGACGGTGATCGCGGCGCGTGTACCGGTGCGTACGCCGCCGCGCTGCTGGGGGGATTCCGTACCAGTGGCCAAGTCGGGACTCCGGTCGGTAGCGGGTTCAGGGGGCGCGGCGGTCGCGGGCGCCCAGGCCCTCGTCGTCCGAGTCCGTCCACAGGCTGATGTCGTAGGGCGCGTCGGAGATGGTGACGAGGTCGGGCCGGTGGGGCGCGGCCGGGGCGGTGGCGGTCTCCCGCAGCAGGGCCACGCTCTCGCGCAGGTGGGCGGCGTCCAGCCGGACCCGCCGTATCTCCAGGCCGCCGCGGCCCAGCTGGTGCTCCAGGCGGCTCAGCGACCGGTCGAGGTCGTCCAGACAGCGCTGGACGGCGGTGATGTCGTCGTGCACGGACATGACTTGCCCTCGCTTCCACGGGGACCGGCGGGCCATGGGCGGCAACGTTCATGCGCCTTGGAGTGTTGCGCCTCGGCCTGCCGCTGTGAAGGGATGTGCGGCGATTGGCCGGGGCGTACGGGTGCATCGCCCGGGCGGTATGCGCCGCATGGGTGGGCTTACCGGCCGTCGCCGCCGTGTCGCCCGCCGTTGCCGGATCCTTTCCTCTTCAGTGGCGGCATAGATCTGATCAGCTCCATATACCGCCAAATGCGAGCATAAGGCCCGTGGCTCCCCGGAGGTAGCAGAAATGTCCCACGACGGCGACGCCCCCCACGCGGTCGCGGCGGGGCAGCGCCCCACCGGCGCGCGGCCGGCCACGATCCGCCCGCGGCCGCACCGCACCACGTCCCGGCCCCTTCGGCGCGGCGCCCTGCGCTCGGCCGCCTTCCTCACCGCCGGCGCCCTCGCCGTGCCGCTGCTCGCCGGCTGCGGTGAGGACGAGAAGCCCCCCGCCCCCCTCGCCGGGCAGGACATCGCCCCGGTCGCCCGGGGCCTGGTCGCCGAGGGCTCCACCCTGAAGTGGGCCGTGGACGCCCTGCCGGAGACGCTCAACACCTTCCAGGCCGACGC
Source organism: Streptomyces rubradiris (assembly GCF_016860525.1). NCBI lineage: Bacteria > Bacillati > Actinomycetota > Actinomycetes > Kitasatosporales > Streptomycetaceae > Streptomyces > Streptomyces rubradiris. The sequence continues at coordinate 2,971,688 of NZ_BNEA01000015.1, read as the reverse complement.
CGACGCCGGCACCGGCCGGGTCGCGCAGGCCGTGCTGCCCTCGATGTTCCGGCTCGACGCGAACGGCCGCCCGGTGGCCAACCCGGCCTACCTGGAATCGGCCGAGGTCATCGAGACAGAGCCGCGCCAGGTGGTGCTGTACAAGCTGAACCAGCAGGCCGTGTGGAGCGACGGCCGGGAGATCGGCGCCGCCGACTTCGTCGCCCAGTGGCGCGCCCTGTCCGGCCGGAACAGCGCCTACTGGACCGCCCGCAACGCCGGCTACGAGCGCATCGCCAAGATCGAGCGCGGCGACAGCGACCTCCAGGTCCGGGTCACCTTCTCCCGCCCCTACGCCGACTGGAAGTCGCTGTTCTCCCCGCTGTACCCGAAGGACGTCATGGGCACCCCGGACGCCTTCAACGACGGCGCCCGCCGCAAGCTGAAGGTCACCGCCGGCCCGTTCCGGGTGGAGAAGGTCGACACCGCGAACAAGGACGTGGTGCTCACCCGCAACCCCCGCTGGTGGGGCAGGCCGGCCAAGCTGGACCGGATCGTGCTGCACGCCGTGCCCCGCGACCAGCGGGCCGCCGCGCTCGCCGACGGCAGCGTGGACCTGGCCGAGGTCGACCCCGCCGACGCCCGGCGGATCGGGCTCGCGCACCGCGCGGGGGGCACCGGCACCCCGCTCCAGGGCGGCGGCCGCACCTCGGTGAAGAAACTGCGCGACTGGGCGCTCGCCCACGGCCTGGACGCCGGGGAGGACGCCGGCCGGGGCCGGCTCGGCCGGACCATCGGCCGCTACCTGGAGCAGCAGCAGGCGCTGCGGGACGTGGAGGTCCGCAAGTCGCTGGAGCCCGCCTACACCCAGCTCGCCCTCAACGGCGCCGGCGGTCCCCTGGCCGACGAACGGGTGCGCCGGGCCGTCGCCCGCGCCCTGGACCGCGGGGAGCTGGCCCGGCTGGTGCTCACCCCGCTGGGGCTGCCCGCCGTGCCCGTCGGCAGCCACCTGGCCCTGTCCGGGCAGGCCGCCTACGCCGACAACAGCGGCGCGCTCGGCGCCCCGGACGCCAAGGAGGTCCAGGCGCTGCTCGCCGACGCCGGCTGGGTGCGCGGCGGCCCGCTGAAGGAGCAGCACAAGACCGAGAAGGCGGCGGGTTCCGAGCGGCACGGCGAGGACGTCTCCGAGGGCGGCGAGGACGGCGCGTACATCGTCGGCGAGGACGACAAGGGCAACCGCCACAAGACCGCGGGCGACCAGCGCGAGCACACCGACCCGCACCTCGCCCGGGAGGGCCGGGCCGGCGGCGCCCCCGGCGCCTACGCCCCCAAGGGCACGGCCGCCCCGGCCGCCGCGCCGGCCGGACCGCTCGCCAAGGACGGCAAGCCGCTCGCGCTGCGCTTCGTGCTGCCCTCCGGCCCCGGCTCGGACACCCTGAACTCGGTCGCCGAGCGGATCTGCGCGATGCTGGAGCAGGCCGGCATCCGCGCGACGATCACCAAGGTCTCGGACGAGAGCTACTTCAAGGACCACATCGCCGCCGGGGACTACGACCTCGCCCTGTACTCCTGGCCCGCCACCGCCTTCCCGGCGACCGACGCCCGGCCCGTCTACGCCAAGCCGCTGCCCGCGGCGGACGGCTCGGTGAACGTCGAGCAGAACTACACCCGGGTCGGCACCGACCAGGTGGATCAGCTCTTCGAGCAGGCCGCGACCACCCTGGACGAGGACGAGGCGCGGGACCTGATCAAGAAGGCCGACTCCCGGATCTGGGCGGCGGCCGGCTCCATCCCGCTCTACCAGCGCCCGCAGCTGGTGGGGGTGCGCGGGAACGTCGTGAACGCGGGGGCCTTCGGGTTCCAGACTCCGGTCTACGAGGACATGGGCTTCCTGAAGAAGGGGGCGAAGGTCTCGCCCGCTCCGGAGAAGGGGTAGGACGGGCCGGGCGAGCCCCTTCGGCGGGGGCCACGTACCATGGGGTGAGGCCGTGGCGTGTCCAGCCCGGCAGGGCCCGCGCGACACGGACGTACGCGCAGGGCAGACCGCACACTCCGGGAGTACGCCACAATATGGCCACGCGCCACGACATCCGCAACGTCGCCATCGTCGCCCACGTCGACCACGGCAAGACCACCATCGTCGACGGCATGCTGAAGCAGGCCGGTGCCTTCGCCGCCCACCAGCTCGACCAGGTCGACGACCGGGTGATGGACTCGAACGACCTGGAGCGTGAGAAGGGCATCACGATCCTCGCCAAGAACACGGCGGTCAAGTACCACCCGAAGGACGGCGGGGACCCGATCACCATCAACATCATCGACACCCCCGGCCACGCCGACTTCGGCGGCGAGGTCGAGCGCGGTCTGTCGATGGTCGACGGTGTCGTCCTGCTCGTCGACGCCTCCGAGGGCCCGCTGCCGCAGACCCGCTTCGTGCTGCGCAAGGCGCTCCAGGCCCGGCTGCCCGTCATCCTGTGCATCAACAAGACGGACCGCCCGGACGCCCGGATCGACGAGGTCGTCAACGAGACCTACGACCTCTTCCTCGACCTGGACGCGGACGAGGAGCAGATCGAGTTCCCGATCGTCTACGCCTGCGGCCGTGACGGCATCGCCTCGCTGACCAAGCCGGACAACGGCACGGTCCCGGCCGACTCCACCAGCCTGGAGCCGTTCTTCTCCACGATCCTGGAGCACATCCCGGCCCCCACCTACGACGAGGACGCTCCGCTCCAGGCGCACGTCACCAACCTGGACGCCGACAACTTCCTCGGCCGCATCGCGCTGCTCCGGGTCGAGCAGGGCGAGCTGCGCAAGGGCCAGACCGTGGCCTGGATCAAGCGCGACGGCTCCGTGCAGAACGTGCGGATCTCCGAGCTGATGATGACCGAGGCGCTCACCCGCAAGCCCGCCGAGAAGGCCGGCCCGGGTGACATCTGCGCGGTCGCCGGCATCCCGGACATCATGATCGGCGAGACCCTGGCCGACCCGGAGAACCCGGTTCCGCTGCCGCTGATCACGGTGGACGAGCCGGCCATCTCCATGGTGATCGGCACCAACACCTCGCCGCTGGTCGGCCGGGGCGCGACCGGCAAGGGCGCCGACAACAAGGCGGCCGTCAAGGACCGCAAGGTCACCGCCCGCCAGGTCAAGGACCGCCTGGACCGCGAGCTGATCGGTAACGTCAGCCTCCGGGTGCTCGACACCGAGCGCCCGGACGCCTGGGAGGTGCAGGGCCGTGGTGAGCTGGCGCTCGCCATCCTGGTCGAGACCATGCGCCGGGAGGGTTACGAGCTGACCGTCGGCAAGCCGCAGGTCGTCACCAAGGAGGTCGACGGCAAGGTCTACGAGCCGGTCGAGCGCATGACGATCGACGTGCCCGAGGAGCACATGGGCGCGGTCACGCAGCTCATGGGCGTCCGCAAGGGCCGCATGGACAACATGTCCAACCACGGCTCCGGCTGGGTCCGTATGGAGTTCGTCGTGCCGTCCCGCGGTCTGATCGGCTTCCGCACCGAGTTCCTGACCCAGACCCGCGGTACCGGCATCGCCCACTCCATCCACGAGGGCCACGAGCCCTGGTTCGGCACCCTGCAGACCCGGAACAACGGCTCCCTGGTCGCCGACCGCTCCGGTGCCGTCACCGCGTTCGCGATGACGAACCTCCAGGAGCGCGGCGTGCTCTTCGTGGAGCCGGGCACCGAGGTGTACGAGGGCATGATCGTCGGCGAGAACTCTCGCTCCGACGACATGGACGTCAACATCACCAAGGAGAAGAAGCTCACCAACATGCGGTCCTCGACGGCCGATGTGACCGAGTCGATCGTGCCGCCGCGCAAGCTGTCGCTGGAGCAGTCGCTGGAGTTCTGCCGCGACGACGAGTGCGTCGAGGTGACCCCGGAGGCCGTTCGCATCCGCAAGGTCGTGCTCGACCAGCGCGACCGCGCCCGCGCCGCGAGCCGCGCCAAGCACGGCTGATCTCCCGGGTACCGAGCCCGGGTGCCCCCGCCATGGGGGGCACCCGGGCTTTTCGCAACCCTTTTTCCGGGGCCCGATGTCCGACATGCGGTGATCGGTGCCCGATAGCCATGTAACAAGTCCGTTTCGCGCCTTCTTCTGGCGAACACTTTGTCCAGATTTTGGAAGGTCTACGCGCGAGCTGTGACTGAATTGAGATCTGCGAGCGGTGGTCGGTAGTCGGCCCATGGCAGATAGTTAGCGGCGTAGCGCTCGGGTCAATGGGTCTCGCGCTGTGGGGACAGTGCCCGACTCACGAGCACCAGGGGGTGTCCGGCCCTCCGTCAGGGGTGTCGGAGGGGAGGCGGAAACCCCCTCCTGTCGGTGAACACGTGAAGTCATGAGGAGGGAACCCCAGTCGTCACGCGCGTCCGGCCGCGGTCACGCGCGTCCTCGGAGTACCCGGGTATCTCTCACACTTATACCTGCGAAACGGACGAACCGTGACAAGTCCTATCGATACAGAGGGCGGCGGGGCGCCGGCCGTCGTCTCCGGCGCGTTACGGCCGGAGCCGGGGACCCGGGCCGCCGAACTCACGGGCCGGTCGCCCGGCCGGCTGATGTGGCTGCGCTTCCGGCGCGACCGCACGGGCGTGATCTGCGCCGCCGTGGTGATCGGCTACTTCGTCGTCGCGCTGCTCGCGCCGCTGCTGGTGAAGCTGCCCGGCACCGATCCGTACACCCTCTACGGCCAGGATCCCGCCTACGCGGACCGTCCCGTGCTCGACGAATTCGGGCTTCCGCTCGGCTACTTGGGGGGCGTCTCGGGCGAGCACTGGTTCGGCGTCGAGCCGCAGTACGGCCGTGATCTCTTCGCCATGCTGCTGTACGGCATGCGCACCTCCCTGTACATGGCGCTCGGCATCACCGTCCTCATCATGCTCACCGGGGTCGTCATCGGCCTGGTCGGCGGGTACTTCGGCGGCCGCACGGACTACTGGATCGGCCGCGGCACCGACTTCTTCCTCTCCTTTCCGCAGCAGCTGTTCTTCATCGCGTTCATGCCCGTCGTGACGTCGTTCTTCGTGGACCCGCGCGAGGAGACGCCGACCTACTTCCGCGCCATGGCGATGCTGATCGTGCTGTGGCTGCTGGGCTGGATGGGCATGGCCCGGCTGGTCCGCTCCACCGTACTCTCCCTGCGCGAACGGGAGTTCGTGGACGCCGCCCGGGTCTCGGGCGCCTCGCCGTGGCGGATCGTCCGCAAGGAGATCCTGCCCAACGTCGTCACCCCGATCCTGGTGCAGTTCACGTACCAGCTGCCCAGCACCATCCTCAGCATCGCCTTCCTGTCCTTCGCCGGGGTCGGCTTCGTCGAGCCGACGCCCGACTGGGGACGCCTCTTCGCCGCCGGCGCCCGGTACGCCGAACAGGACCCGGCCTTCATGTTCTTCCCCGGGATGGCGCTGGTGATCTTCGTCCTGTGCTTCAACCTCCTCGGTGACTCCGTACGGGACGCGTTCGACCCCAAGTCCGGGCGCTAGTACGTCCGTTGGGTGGGGGTGGCTGCCGCCCCCGCCGGCCCGCCCGGCCGGCGCCCGGCAGATCTCACGGATAACAGACCCGACAGGTAGGTGGACAGCCCACATGATGTCTCAGCGTGCCCGCGCAGCGCGTGCCGTCGTGATCGCCCTCGCGGCCGGCTCCCTCGCCCTCACGGCCTGCTCGAAGAACGAGGGCGGCAAGTCCGGGAAGGACACCAAGGAGGACCAGAAGGAGGCGGCGGTCCAGTCCGAACCGGTCGTCTACGCCGACGCCGAGGGATCGACCGGACCCGCGAAGGACGTGCCCGGCGCCAGGTCCGGCGGCACGATCACCGTCTACCAGGAAGCGGGCCTGTCCCATCTGGACCCCGCCCAGATCTACGTCAACGACTCCGGCCAGGTGGCCAACCTGCTCTTCCGCCGCCTGACCCAGTTCCAGGAGGACGACAAGGGCAACGTCTCGGTCGTCGGCGACCTCGCCACCGACTCCGGCAAGTCCTCCGACGGCGGCAGGACCTGGACGTACACGCTGAAGGACGGCATCAAGGACGAGAACGGCAACGCCCTCACCTCCGCCGACGTCCGGCACACCGTCGAGCGCCAGTACGCGAAGTTCATCTTCGACGGCCCCACCTATCTGCAGACCTGGCTGAGCGGCACCGACTACCGCAAGGCCCTGCCCGGCGGCGGCTTCGACGGCAAGCACCTGCCGGCCTCGGTGCTGGACACCCCCGACGACAAGACGGTGGTCTTCCACTTCGACCAGCCGCGCCCGGACCTGCCACAGACGCTCGCCATGCACGGCTACGCCGTCGTCCCCGCGAAGGGAGACACCAAGGAGCGGTACGAGAAGAAGCCGGTCGCCACCGGACCGTACAAGGTCGCGGAGAACAAGGCCGGCAAGACCCTGAAGCTGGTGCGCAACACCAACTGGGACCCGAAGACCGACTCCGTGCGCCACCAGTACGTGGACGGCTTCACCATCCAGTTCGGCGTCACCGAGTCCACGCAGACCAAGCGGCTGCTCGCCGACGAGGGCGACAACAAGAACGCCATCCAGCTCACCGGCGGCATCGACGCCACCCAGATCCAGGACGTCATCAGGAACCCGGAAGCCAACAAGCGCACCGTCAGGGGCTACCAGCCCTACGTCATGGCGCTGACCTTCAACCTCGACCGGGTCAAGAACAAGAAGGTCCGCGAGGCCGCCGCCTACGCGGTCAACTCCAAGTCCCTCATCGCCGGCGAGGGCGGCGCCTACGGCGGTGAGGTCGCACCGAACCTCTTCGCGCCGACGCTGCCCGGCTACGAGCCCTCCTACGACCCCTACGGCCGGCTGAAGACCCCGCAGGGCAACGCCGCCAAGGCCAAGGAACTCCTCCAGGACGTTCCGGCCGCCGAGAAGAAGCTCGTCCTCGCCTACGCCAACAGCGAGCAGGGCCAGCGGCGCAAGGTCGCCCTCGAGGACGCGCTGACCAAGGCCGGCTTCGACGTCGTGGCCAAGGAGATCGACGCGGCCAGCTACTACGAGCAGCTCGGCAAGCTCGACAACCCCTACGACATGTACATCACCGGCTGGGGCCAGGACTGGCCGTCCCCGGGCACGGTCGTCACCCCGATCTACGACGGCTCGCAGGTCTTCGACGGCTCCTCCAACTACTCGCACGTGAAGGACCCGAAGGTCGACGCCCTCATCAAGAAGGCGCTGACCCAGCAGCCGGCCGAGGCCGCCAAGACCTGGAAGGAAGCCCACCACTACCTGCTGGAGAACGTCCTCCCGGCGGCCCCGCTGTGGTACGCGAAGCAGTTCCAGCTCTCCGGCTCGAACGTGGGCGGCGCCCGCTACGGCACGGTGTCCAGCCTCATCGACATCAACCGGCTGTACCTGAAGTCGTGACGCCCGGCCGGGGAGGCGGAGCGCGTCGCTCGGCGAGCGCCACGCCTCCCCGGCCGCACCGGCCCGCCCACCGTCTCCCACTGACTCCGCAGAGAGCAGCCAGCCCGCCATGGTCCAGTTCATCATCCGGCGCACGGTCGGCGCCTTCGTCACGCTGTTCCTCATCGGGGCGGCGACGTTCTTCCTCTTCGTGGCCGCACCCTCCGACTACGCCTCCCTGGCCTGCGGCAAGGACTGCTCGCCCCAGCGGCTGGCGGACATCAGGGAGGCGCTGGGGCTCGACCTGCCCCTGGCCCGGCAGTTCTGGGACTTCATGTCCGGCATCGTGACGGGCCGGGACTTCCCGGCCGGCCACTGCCCGGCGCCTTGCCTGGGCGTGTCGTTCTACTCCGGGGACATGGTCTGGAGCACCATCATGGACCGGTTCCCGCTCACCCTCACCCTGACCGCCGGCGGCGCCGTCGTCTTCCTCCTCGTCGGGATCGGCGCGGGCATGATCGCCGCCTACCGGCGCGGCACCCTGGTGGACAAGGTCGCCACCGGCGCCTCCATGGTGCTCAGCTCCTTCCAGATCTACTTCCTCGGCCCGGTCGTGCTGACGATCCTCGTCTACAGCACCGGCTGGATGGAGGACCCGAAGTACGTGCCCCTCACCCGGGACCCGGTCGGCTGGTTCGTCGGGATGGCGATCCCGGTCTGCGTGCTGGCCACGATCTTCACCGCGCAGTACACCCGTATGACCCGCTCGTCCATGATCGAGCAGCTCGCCGAGGACCACGTGCGCACCGCCCGCGCCAAGGGCATGTCCCGCAGATACGTCTTCCTGCGCTACGCCTGGCGCGGCTCGCTCATCCCCATCGTCACCATCCTCGGCATCGACGTCAGCTCCATGCTGGGCGGCGCCGTCGTCACCGAACTGACCTTCTCCCTCCAGGGCATCGGCCGGCTCGCCGTGGACGGCGCGGTCAACAAGGACCTGCCGCTGACCATGGGAGTGATGCTGTTCGGCGCCTTCTTCATCCTGCTCATCAACATCCTCACCGACATCACCTACGCGTGGATCGACCCCCGCATCCGGCTCTCCTAGGAAGACCAGCCATCGTGACCACAGTGACCAAGGCCGAGGGCGCGCCGGGCCCGGCCGGGCCGGGCGGATTCCTCTCGGTGCGCGATCTCCGGGTGACGTTCTCCACCGAGGACGGCCCGGTCAGGGCCGTCGACGGGCTCTCCTTCGACGTCGACCGCGGCCGGACCCTCGGCATCGTGGGCGAGTCGGGCTCGGGCAAGTCGGTCACCAATCTGACCGTCCTCGGGCTGCACGACCCGCTGTTCACGACCATCGACGGGGAGATCGTCCTGGACGGCAAGGAACTGCTCACCGCCACCGAGAAGGAGCTGGAGCGGCTCCGCGGCAACCGGGTGGCGATGATCTTCCAGGACCCGCTCACCGCGCTGTCGCCCTTCTACACCATCGGCCGGCAGATCGCCGAGCCCTACATGAAGCACACCGGCGCCTCGAAGAAGGCCGCCTGGGCACGTGCCGTGGAGATGCTCGGCAAGGTCGGCATCCCGCACCCCGCGGAGCGCGCCCGGGACTATCCGCACCAGTTCTCCGGCGGTATGCGCCAGCGCGCGATGATCGCCATGGCGCTGGTGTGCGACCCGGACCTGCTGATCGCCGACGAGCCGACCACCGCGCTGGACGTGACCGTGCAGGCCCAGATCCTGGATCTGCTGAAGGACCTCCAGCGGGAGTTCGGCACCGCGATCGTCTTCATCACCCACGACCTCGGGGTCATCGCCGACATGGCCGACGACATCATGGTCATGTACGCCGGGCGGGCGGTGGAGCGCGGCACGGTCGACGAGGTGCTCCGCGCGCCGCGGCACCCGTACACCTGGGGCCTGCTGAACTCCATGCCCCGGCTGGACTCCGACCTCGCCGCCCCGCTGGCACCCATCCCCGGGACACCGCCGAGCCTGCTCACCCCGCCGCCCGGCTGCCGCTTCCACCCCCGGTGCGCCTTCCGGGACCGGGTCGGCGGCGACCGCTGCGTCACCGAGAGCCCCGCGCTGGCGCCGGGCCGCTCCTCGGCGTGCCACCTCGGCGCCGAACAGCAACGCACCATCTTCACCGAAGAGATCAGGCCCCGACTGGGCTAGGAGGACAAAAGCCATGAAAGAGGACCTGGTCCTCCCCACCGCCCGCGAGGCCGCCGCGGACGCGCCGCCGGAACCCCTGCTGGAGGTCTCGGGGCTGGTCAAGCATTTCCCCGTCAAGGGCGGCTTCCCCATCAAGCGGACCGTCGGCGCCGTCCAGGCCGTGGACGGGCTGGACTTCCGGGTGGCCGCGGGCGAGAGCTTCGGCCTGGTCGGCGAGTCCGGCTGCGGCAAGTCGACCACCGGCCGGCTGATCACCCGCCTGCTGGAACCGACCGGCGGGACGATCACCTATCGCGGCCGGGACATCAGCCACGCCACGCGCAGGCAGCTCGCCCCCGTCCGCTCCGAGATCCAGATGATCTTCCAGGACCCGTACTCGTCACTGAACCCGCGGCAGACGGTCGGCAAGATCATCTCCGGGCCGATGGAGATCAACAACATCAACCCGGAAGGCGGCCGGGAGAAGCGGGTCCGCGAACTGCTGGAGATCGTCGGCCTGAACCCCGAGCACTACAACCGGTTCCCGCACGAGTTCTCCGGCGGCCAGCGGCAACGCATCGGTGTGGCACGGGCGTTGGCCCTGGAGCCGAAGCTGATCGTCGCCGACGAACCGGTCTCCGCCCTGGACGTCTCCATCCAGGCCCAGGTCGTCAACCTGCTCCAGAAGGTGCAGAACGAACTCGGCATCGCGTTCGTGTTCATCGCCCACGACCTCGCCGTCGTCCGGCACTTCTCCCAGCGCGTCGCCGTGATGTACCTCGGCAAGATCATCGAGATGGGGGACCGCGACTCCATCTACACCCGCCCGCGCCACCCCTACACCCACGCCCTGCTCTCCGCCGTCCCCGAGGTGACCCTGACGGAGGACGAGGCGCCCCGGCGCGAGCGGATCCGGCTGGCCGGTGACGTGCCGTCCCCCATCTCCCCGCCCTCCGGCTGCCGCTTCCGCACCCGCTGCTGGAAGGCCCAGGACAAGTGCGCCGCCGAGGAGCCCCCGTTGGTCCGTCTCTCCGGCAACCGGGACGGCCACCTCACGGCCTGCCACTTCCCGGAGGAGCCGACCACCGGGGCCCGGGCCGAGGACATCGTGCTGGACCCGGCACTGACGGCGCTGGAGGAGGACCAAGCGGGTTAGCGCAATCTGCTCCCAGTACGTGCGGACGCGGAGCCGATTCACGTATCGGGAAAGGAGATCCGGGCGGGGCGAGCGCGGATCTCCTTTCCGTTTCAGGGGTTCACGGCGTGACGACCCACTGCATCGCCTTCAGGGTGCTGGTCCTCTTGCCGCACAGCACCTTCTTGTTGACGGTCTTGAAGTTGCACGGCTTGTACCCGGGCCCTGCCGCGGCCAGGTAGGTCGTGTGGTTGTAGCGGAAGTCGTTGCCCCTGGTGCCGGGAGCTTCGTAGCAGTAGCGGCCCACCGGAGGCTTCTCCAGCGTCTTGTAGATTCCGAGGCAGAAATTGCCGTAGGGGTCGGCATAAGACGCGATTTGAGAGGCGACCTGCCCCCAGTACTGCGACTTTTTCTTCTGGCACGTTTCCAGGGTGACGTTCTTGTTAGGGCCGTTCCACTGGAGGCACTTGCCCGTCACCGCGCTCTTGAGATGAAAAGTGGAGGCGCCGGCATTCGCCGATGACGCAGGTCCGAGCGCCGTGAACGCGAGAGCGAGTACAGCGCCGCCCATGACCGCAGACTTGCCGAAGATTTGCACGATGGTCAACCGTTCTGTCGGCGGGAATCCCCGTGTGTTGGAGCGTGATCAACTTATTGCTCTCCGTGGTCGACCGGCAAGAATGTTGAGGAAAGCTTGAGCTGCCTGATCACCATCACGCCCGGCGGGTGGGACCCCTGATCCGGCTATGCCTTTCGCGCCACGGTGACTATCTCGGGGGAGCCGGGGGTGAGCGGCCCCCGCTCCCAGTCCCCGTACTGCTCGACGACCCGCAGACCGGCCTCGGTGAGGAAGTACTCCAGTGACCCGGCGTCGAGGAAGCGCAGTACGTTGTGGGCGGTCCTGGGCGCGGGCCAGCCGTCGCCGTCGTAGGTCTCCGTGTACCGCACCAGGCCCCGGTCCAGGCTCTCGCCCCGCACCTCGTGCCACACCCGTACCGCGGTGCCATCGGCGGCGGTGACCTCGTGCACCCGGTCCGGGGTCCACCGCTCCCAGGGCCGGGCGCCCGGATTGCGGGTCTCGAACACGAACCGCCCGCCGTCCCTCAGGGCCGCGCGGACGGCGTGCAGACAGGCCCGGATCTCCTCGTCCGTCACCAGTTCCTGGAAGGCGTGCCCGGTCATGACGGCGAGGTCGAACTCCTCCTGCCAGCGCCGCACCCGCATGTCGCCGAGCACCCATTCGACGTCGGGCCGGGCCTGTCGCGCCTGGGTGAGCATCGCGGCGGCCGGGTCGAGCCCCATCAGCCGCCCCCGGTGCCCTTCGGCACGGGCCCGCCGCAGCAACTGCCCGGTGCCGCACCCGATGTCCAGCACGGAGCCGGCCTCCCGCAGCAGACCGAGGTAGAACTCGTCCCCCGGTCCCCAGGGGTTGAGGCGGTCGTAGAGCGCGGCGAGTGAGAGATCGTCGAAGGCGTTGTCCACCACCGCGGCATTCTGACACACGGTGGGGAACGGCGCGTGGGGGAAATGGGATGCAGAAAGAGGAAAGAGGGAAGAGGAAAGAGGGAAGAGGAAAGAGGGAAGAGGGCCCGTGCCTTGGGACGGCACGGGCCCTCTTTCCCTGGAGCGGACGTTCATGGGCTCGGGTCAATGGGCCGGTGAAAGTCCGTTCCGCGAGGGGCGGCTGACGGAAAGGGGTGTGTCAGGCCGCCGCCTCGGGGTCCTTGGCGAGGCGCGGGGCGGGCACGGTGTCCGACGTCTCCGGGTAGTGGCAGGCCGTCAGGTGGCCCGGCTTGTTGCCCTCCACCTGCACCAGCGGCGGCGCCTCCGACGCGCACTTCTCGGTCGCCTTCCAGCAGCGGGTGCGGAACCGGCAGCCGGAGGGCGGGTTGATCGGCGACGGTACGTCACCGGCCAGTCGGATGCGCTCGCGCGGCTCCTCCTCCACCGTCGCCTCGGGCACGGCGGACAGCAGGGCCCGCGTGTAGGGGTGGCGCGGGTTGCCGTACAGGTCCTCGCGGTCGGCGATCTCCACGATCTTGCCGAGGTACATCACGGCGACGCGCTGGGAGAAGTGCCGGACGATGGCGAGGTCGTGGGCGATGAACACGAACGCGATGCCGAGTTCGTTCTGCACCTTCTGGAGCAGGTTGACGACCTGGGCCTGGATGGAGACGTCCAGGGCGGAGACCGGTTCGTCGGCGACGATCAGCTTCGGTTCCAGGGCCAACGCCCGTGCCACACCGATGCGTTGCCGCTGGCCGCCGGAGAACTCGTGCGGGAACCGGTTGTAGTGCTCGGGGTTCAGGCCGACGATCTCCAGCAGTTCGCGGACCCGCTTCTCCCGGCCGCCTTCCGGGTTGATGTTGTTGATCTCCATCGGCCCGGAGATGATCTTGCCGACCGTCTGCCGCGGGTTCAGCGAGGCGTACGGGTCCTGGAAGATCATCTGGATCTCGGAGCGGATCGGCGCCAGCTCCTTGCGGCCGGCGTGCGTGATGTCCTGGCCCCGGTAGGTGATCTTGCCGCCGGTCGGTTCCAGCAGGCGGGTGATCAGCCGGCCGGTGGTCGACTTGCCGCAGCCGGACTCGCCGACCAGGCCCAGGCTCTCGCCCTCGGCGACCTGGAAGTCCAGCCCGTCGACGGCCTGGACGGCGCCGACGGTCCGCTTGATGGGGAAGCCGCCCTTGATCGGGAAGTGCTTGGTCAGACCGCTGACGTCCAGGAGCGGTTGCGCGTTGCTCATGATGGTGAATCCCGTCTCGTGTACGTCAGTGCCGGGAGGCGGTGTAGTCGGCGAAGAGGTCCGCCCGCTGCTCGGCGGGGAGGTGGCAGGCCGATCCCCTGCCGTCCACCACCTCCAGGAGCGGTCGCTCGGTGGAGCACAGTCCGCCCGTGACCTTGTCGGTGAAGGTACAGCGCGGGTGGAAGCGGCAGCCGGAGGGCGGGTTGAGCAGCGACGGCGGCGAACCGGGGATCGGCGAGAGCGGCACGTCGACCGGGCCGTCCAGGCTCGGCATGGAGCCGAGCAGGCCGAGGGTGTAGGGGTGCTGAGGGCTGCTCAGCACCTCCTTCTTGGTGCCCCGTTCCACGCACCGGCCGCCGTACATCACCAGGACGTCGTCCGCGATGTCGGCGATGACCCCGAGGTCGTGGGTGATGAAGATGATCGCCGTGCCGAACTCCTGCTGGAGTTCCTTGAGCAGGTCCAGGATCTGGGCCTGGACCGTCACGTCCAGGGCGGTGGTCGGCTCGTCGGCGATCAGCAGCTCGGGGTCGCAGACCAGCGCCATGGCGATCATCGCGCGCTGGCGCATACCGCCGGAGAACTGGTGCGGGTAGTCGTCCACCCGCACGTCCGGCTGGGGAATCCCGACCCGCTTCAGCATCTCGATCGCCCGCGCCCGGGCCTCCTTCTTGGAGGCGCCGGTGTGCTTGCGGTACGTCTCACCGATCTGCGTGCCGATCGTGTGGTACGGCGACAGCGAGGCCAGCGCGTCCTGGAAGATCATGGCCATCTTGTTGCCGCGCAGCCGCTCCAGCTCCTTCTCGGAGGCGGTGAGCAGCTCCTTGCCGTCCAGCAGGATCTGACCGTCGATCGCGGTGCGGTGGCGGTCGTGGAGGCCCAGGATCGTCAGGTTGGTGACGGACTTGCCGGAGCCCGACTCACCCACGATGCCGAGCGTCTGCCCCTTGGCGATGTCGAAGCTGAGCCCGTCGACGGCCTTGACGATGCCGTCCTCGGTGGAGAAGTGGACCTGGAGGTCCTTGACGGAGAGGAACGGCTGCTGATCGGTGCTCGTCACGGGGACGCTCCTGAGGGGTGATGCGAGGAAGATCGCCGGGTGGGGCGGGGTCGGAACGGGGCGGGGCGGGTCAGGCGAGCCGGATCCGCGGGTCGATCAAGGCGTAGACGGCATCCACGATGATGTTGAAGAACACGATCGCGCCGGCCGCCAGCAGCGTCACACCGAGCAGCATCGGCAGGTCGCTCTGGTCCACGGACTTCACCGCGAGCCGGCCGATGCCCTGGAGGCTGAAGGTCGACTCGGTGATGATGGCGCCGCCGATCAGCGTCCCCAGGTCGATGCCGAACACCGTGACGATCGGGCCCATCGCACCGCGCCAGGCGAACCGGAAGAACACGTTCGCCCGGGACAGGCCCTTGGCCCGTGCCGTGCGGACGTAGTCCTCGCTCAGTTGCTCGACCAGCTGGGAGCGGGTCATGCGGGTGTAGTTGGCGGTGAAGATGATCGCGAGCACCAGCCAGGGCAGCAGGAGCCCGGAGAACCAGGCGGCCGGGTTCTCGGTCAGCGGGGTGTACTGCGGCTGGTCGAGCCATCCGAGCTGCGCGACGAAGAAGAACATCGCGATGTAACCGACGAAGTAGACCTGGAGGGAGGAGCCGAGCAGCGAGGCGGAGCTGGCGAACTTGTCCAGGAACTTGCCCTGCTTCAGGGCCGCGAGCATGCCCGCGCCGATACCGAGGATCAGGAAGACGACGGCCGCGCCGAAGGCGAGCGAGAGGGTGGTGGGCAGCCGGTCCATGATCGTGTCGAAGACGGGCTCACGGTTGGCGAAGGAGTACCCGAGGCAGGGGGCGTCGCAGTAGTCGAAGCCGGGGTAGTCGCGGCCGGCGAAGATGCCCACGAGCCAGTGCCAGTACTGCACCGGGATCGGCTTGTCGATGCCCAGGTTCTTCCTGATCTGCTCAAGGTTCTCAGGCGTGCAGTTCTTGCCGCAGGACATCATGGCGGGGTCACGCGGCACGGCGTAGAAGAGCCAGAAGGTGATGGCGCTGATGATCAGCAAGATGACCAGCGCGCCGATGACTCGGCGGACAAGGAAGCGGAGCATGAGGCGTGACTTTCCGGACGGGGCGCCGTCGCCGGGGGAGTAGACAGGGGTGGGCCGCAGGGGCGGCCATGCGGGATGGCCGCCCCGACAGGTCGTGCTTTGCTTACTTCTTGGCGTAGAGCTTGCAGAGCGCGACGCAGGTGTTGGCGCCGTCCCAGATGACGTTGCCGACCTTCGAGCCGTACAGGTAGTTGCGGATCTTGTGGTAGTCCGGGACGGCCGCGGCGAGCTCCATGATCATCTTGTCGATGTTGCCCCAGGCCTTGTTGGCCTCTTCGACATCCGGGATCTTGGAAGCCGCCTCGATCGCCTTGTTGACGGTCGGGTCGTTCAGCTGCGCGTAGTTGTTGCGGCCGTCGCCGATGTTCTTGCCGCTCCAGCACGGGTAGAAGACCGAGTAGCCGTTCGGCCAGTCGGGGCTCCAGCCGGCGCCGAACAGGTCGAAGTCGTTGTCGATCTTGCCGATCTGGGTGTAGAAGGTCGACTTGTCGACCTGCTTGTTGACGACCTTGAAGCCGGCCGCCTCCAGGGCGTTCTTGACGGCGACGGCGACCTTCACCTGGGTGTCGGACTGCTGGTAGGCGATGACCAGCTTCTGGCCGAGCTTGCCGGCCTCCTTCAGCAGGGCCTTGGCCTTCTCGGGGTTGCCGCCCGGCGTCTTCTGCGCGTCGTACAGGTCGAACTTGTTGTAGCCGGGGGTCACCGGGGCGAGGATGGTGCTGGCGACTTCGGTGGTCGCCTTGCCGCCGTTGATGGTCTGGATCTGCTGGTGCGGCCAGGCCCAGTTGATGGCCTGACGGACCTTGACGTCCTTGATGCGGGTGGTGTTGATCGGCCAGTAGTAGGTGACCGTATCGACCGCGGTGAGGACGCGCTGCTTCAGCTCCGGCTTGGTGAGAACCTGGGCGATGCGCTCGGGGGCGATCTCGTTGAAGATCGGCACCGCGTACTGGTCGTTGCCCTGGTCCGCGATCCAGCGGTCGGTCGACGCCACCAGCTCGTAGCCCATCTGGAAGATGTACTGGTCCGGGTAGGCGTTGCGGATCGAGTCGGTCTTCGGGTCCCAGTGCTCGTTGCGCACATAGGTGATCGACTTGCCGATCTTGCGGTCGCCGATCTTGTACGGGCCGCAGGAGAACGGATGCTTGTCGTACTTCTCCTTGGTGTCGTGCTTCTTCGGCACCAGGGAGTAACCACGCATCGCGAGCGTGTAGTTGAAGTCGGCGCGGGCCTCGGACAGGCGGAAGGTGATGGTCTTGCCGTCGACCTCGATGGAGGAGAGGCTCTTGCCCTCGTACGGGCCCTTGTACTTGTCGCCGCCCTCAAGCCACGTCTGCACGTAGCGGGGGCCCTCGGTGATGAACGGGGCGAAGAGGCGCTCGAAGGTGTGGCGGACGTCCTCCATGGTGACGTCGGAGCCGTCCTCCCACTTCAGGCCGTCCTTGAGGGTGAAGGACCAGGTCTTGCCGCCGTCCTTCATGGTGCCGGCGTCGGTCGCGGCGTCGCCGACCAGGACGGCGCCGCCCTTGTCGTCCAGCTTGTAGCCGGTCAGCGCGCGCATGATCGGCACGGTGATGGCGGCCTCGGTCGAGTTGTAGATCTGAGCGGGGTCCATGTGGTCCATGTCGAACTGCTGGAGCGAGTAGATCGTTCCGCCCTTGACCGCGCCCTTGACCTCGGGCGCCGGACCGGTCGAGTCGGCCTTGGAGCCGACCGGGATGGACGTCGTCTTCGAGCCGCTGACCTTCGGGGCGTCGTTCTGCCCGGAGCCGCCCTCGTTGCCGCTGCTGCAGGCGCTCAGCACCGAGGTCGTCGCCGCGGCGACGCCGGTGGCGATGAGGAAGTTTCTACGGGAGAAGGACATGACTTCCTGCCTTGGAAAGTGGGAGAGATGAGAGGGATACCGGCACCCTGGCGCCGTTGCCGTGCTTCTGGACTACCGGAGTCAGCGCTTGGACTTGGGGTCGAGAGCGTCACGCACCGAGTCACCGAGCAGGTTGAACGCGAGCACGAAGATCACCATGGACAGGCCCGGGAAGAGCATGAAGGTGATGTCCTCGGTGTAGAACATGGCACCGCGCTGGATCATGACGCCCCAGTCCGGGGTCGGGTCGATCATGCCGACACCGAGGAAGGCGAGACCCGCCTCAGCGGTGACGAACGCCGGGAGCATCAGCGTGCCCTGGATGATGATCGGCGTCCACAGGTTCGGCAGCAGCTCCTTGAAGACGATACGCCTCGGTGAAGCACCCGTGACCTTGGCGGCCTCGACGAACTCCCGTTCGCGCAGGCCGAGTACCTGGCCGCGCAGCAGCCGGGCGATGGAGGCCCAGCCGAAGGCCGCGAGGACGATGATCAGACCGGTGGCCCGCAGCCAGGTCGGGATGTCCTCGTCGGGGGCGATGAAGAGCCCGTACACGACCGGCATGAACGCGATGAAGAAGAGGGTGGACGGGAACGACAGGAGGATGTCGATGATCCGACCCACGAAGTAGTCCGTCTTGCCGCCGAGGTAGCCGGCGGTGACGCCGATGACCACGCCGAGGAACACGGTCAGGAGGGTGGCGGCGACCGCGATGCCCAGGGAGGTGCGGATCGCGTAGAGCAGGAAGGTGAAGACGTCGCGGCCGAGCTGCGGCTCGACGCCGAACCAGAACTCCGAGCTCATGCCGCCGTTGGGACCCGCGGGGTACGAGAAGGCGTTGAGCAGGCTCGGGTTCTCGCTCGCGTAAGTGGTGTACGGGTCCTTGCCGTACAGCTTCGATATCAGCGGCGCGGCGATCGCGATCACGAAGAACAGGATCACGATGTAGGCCGAGATGACGCCCGTCTTGTCGCGCTTGAAGCGCTTCCAGGCGAGCCGGCCCGGGGAACGGCCTTCGCTGCCCTTCGAGCCGTCGGCGGCGCTCGGCTTCACCACGGACTCGTCGGTCACCTCAAGCGGGGCAGCCGCGGATGGAGTTGGAGGGGTCATGGTGCTCCTGGCCCAAGGGAGGGTCTGATGACTCCGCAGGGCGCTCCCCTACGGGCTACGCCGGACTTTTTCAACGCAATTCATTCAAGGTCAATAAATTCTCGGACGCCTTGGTTTTCTCTTTACCTTCTTTACGTTTACTTGACCATTCCGTAGCTACGCGGGTAGCGCGCCGTAACCAATCCGTGCTTCACATCGGACCAACTACGCTAAACGGGCAAGAAGTTCGATATGCGGACGGTGGAGTGTCGACATGCGTACATCACCCCGTCCCAATCCAACGTTTCGGCATCGTTACGCGAAGATCTATTGCGCTGGATGGTCAAGATCATCAGTCGTCGGGTGCCGGGTGCCTGCAATCGGATGACGCGTCCCCCTAAAGGCCGTCTTTTCGGGCGGTACCCGGGAGCCGCGCGCGGTATGTGTCCCCTCGACCCGTACTCGATTTCCGGCTCACGAGGAGGCACGCCATGCGGCGCAGCACGCACGCCCGACGGGTCGCCTGCGTGGTGGCGGCCCTGGTGCTCGCCGCCACGGGCTGCGCGGGCGCGGGCGCCGGCGGCAACGGCGGCGCGGTGCTCAGCTCCTCCTGGGCCGACCCGCAGAACCCGCTGGAGCCGGCCAACACCAACGAGGTACAGGGCGGCAAGGTCCTCGACATGATCTTCCGGGGTCTGAAGCGATATGACCCGAAAACGGGCAAGGCCCGCGACTGGCTGGCCCGGTCCATCGAGACCCGGGACTCGCGCACCTTCACCGTCCGCCTGAAAAACGGCTGGATCTTCTCCAACGGCGAGAAGGTGACCGCCCGCTCCTTCGTGGACGCCTGGAACTACGGGGCGAGCCTGCGCAACAACCAGAAGAACGCCTACTTCTTCGGCTACATCGACGGCTACGACGAGGTCCACCCCCAAAGCGGCCGGCAGCGCGCCGACACCCTGAGCGGACTGAAGGTGGTGGACGACCACACCTTCACCGTCCGGCTCAACCAGAAGTTCTCCGGCTTCCCCGACACCCTCGGCTACGCCGCCTTCGCCCCGCTGCCCCGCGCCTTCTTCACCGACCACGCGGCCTGGGTGCGCAAGCCGGTCGGCAACGGCCCGTACACCATCGAGTCCTATACAAAGGGCGCGCAGATGTACCTGAAGAAGTGGGACGGCTACCCCGGCCCGGACAAGGCCCGCAACGACGGCGTCACCCTGCTCGTCTACACCGACAGCAACACCGCCTACACCGACCTCCTGGCCGGCAACCTCGACCTCGCCGACGACATCCCCGCCGCCCAGCTGAAGAACGTGAAGAGCGACCTGGGCGAGCGCTACCTCAACACCCCCGCCGGCATCATCCAGACCCTCGCCTTCCCCTACTACGACGAGGCCTGGAGCAGACCCGGCGCGGAGAAGGTCCGCACCGGGCTGTCCATGGCGATCAACCGGCGGCAGATCACCGACACGATCTTCCGCGGCACCCGCACCCCGGCCACCGACTGGACCTCCCCGGTGCTCGGCGCGGCCGGCGGGTACAAGAAGGGCCTGTGCGGCCGGGCGTGCGCGTACGACCCCGGCCGGGCGCGCGAGCTGATCGAGGAGGGCGGCGGCATCCCCGGCGGCCGGCTCACCGTCACCTACAACGCGGACTCCGGCTCGCACCGGCAGTGGGTCGACGCGGTGTGCAACTCCATCAACAACGCGCTCGGCGACGACCGGGCCTGCGTCGGCAACCCGGTCGGCACCTTCGCCGACTTCCGCAACCAGCTCGGCGGGCACCGGATGACCGGCCCGTTCCGGGCGGGCTGGCAGATGGACTACCCGCTCATCCAGAACTTCCTCCAGCCCCTCTACTACACCGGCGCCTCCTCCAACGACGGCGCCTGGTCCAACGAGGAGTTCGACCGGCTGGTGGACCGGGCCAACGCCGAGACCGACCCCGCCAGGTCCGTCGCCCTCTTCCAGCGGGCCGAGGAGGTCGTCCGGGACCACATGGCCGCGATCCCGCTGTGGTACCAGAACGGCAACGCCGGCTACTCCGAGCGGCTGTCCCACGTGGCGCTCAACCCCTTCAGCGTGCCCGTCTACAACGAGATCAGGGTCGGCTGAGCCATGGGACGCCATGTCCTGCGCCGGCTGCTCCAGATGATCCCGGTGTTCGTCGGGGCCACGCTGCTGATCTTCCTGATGGTCAACGTGATGGGCGATCCCGTCGCCGGCCTGTGCGGGGAACGGGCCTGCGACCCGGCGACCGCCGCCCAGCTCAGACGGGAGTTCGGTCTCGACCAGCCGGTGTGGCGGCAGTACCTCACCTACATGGGCAAGGTCTTCACCGGCGACTTCGGCACGGCGTTCAACGGACAGCCGGTCACCGAGCTGATGGCGACGGCGTTCCCGGTCACCGTCCGGCTCACCGTCGTGGCCGTCCTCTTCGAGGTCGTCGTCGGCGTCACCCTGGGCGTGGTGACCGGGCTCAGGCGCGGCCGGCCCGTGGACACCGCGGTGCTGCTGGCCACCCTGGTGGTCATCTCCGTGCCGACCTTCGTCACCGGTCTGCTGCTGCAACTGCTGCTCGGCATCAAGTGGCAGTGGATCAGGCCCTCGGTGCGCGCCGGCGGCTTCGACGAGCTGATCGTGCCCGGGCTGGTCCTCGCCTCCGTCTCGCTCGCCTACGTCACCCGGCTGACCCGCACCTCACTCGCCGAGAACCGGCGCTCCGACTACGTCCGCACCGCCGTCGCCAAGGGTCTGCCCCGCCGCCGGGTCGTCACCCGGCACCTGCTGCGCAACTCGCTCATCCCCGTGGTCACCTTCATCGGCACCGACATCGGCGCGCTGATGGGCGGCGCCATCGTCACCGAGCGGATCTTCAACATCCACGGCGTCGGCTACCAGCTCTACCAGGGCATCCTGCGCCAGAACAGCCAGACCGTCGTCGGCTTCGTGACCGTGCTGGTCCTCGTCTTCCTGGTGGCCAACCTGCTCGTCGACCTGCTGTACGCCGTACTCGATCCGAGGATCCGCCATGCCTGAACAGCCCTACGAGCCCGAAGGCGCGATCGCCGGCACCGGCATGGGCGGCGCGATGGACCTCGGCGCGAGCGAGGCCGTCACGCTGGAGGGGACACCGGGCGGACCACCGGCGCCCGGACCGGCCGGCCGGCCCCGCTCACTGTGGTCCGACGCCTGGCACGACCTGCGCCGCAACCCCGTCTTCCTGCTGTCGGCCCTGGTCATCTGCTTCCTGGTGCTGATCTCCCTGTGGCCCTCGCTGATCGCCCCCGGCTCCCCGCTGAGCTGCGACCTGGCCAGATCCCAGGACGGCCCGGCCCCGGGCGCCCCCTTCGGCTACGACGGCCAGGGCTGCAACGTCTACACCCGCACCGTCCACGGCGCGCGTACGTCGGTCACGGTCGGTCTGTGCGCCACGCTCGGGGTGGCGCTGCTCGGCTCGGTGCTCGGCGGACTCGCGGGCTACTTCGGCGGGATCTGGGACGCGCTGCTGTCCCGGCTCACCGACATCTTCTTCGCCATCCCGGTCGTCCTCGGCGGCCTGGTCCTCCTGTCGATGGTCACCTCCACCACGGTCTGGCCGGTCGTCGGCTTCATGGTGCTGCTGGGGTGGCCGCAGATCTCCCGGATCGCGCGCGGCTCGGTCATCACCGTCAAGCAGAACGACTACGTCCAGGCCGCCCGCGCCCTCGGCGCCTCCGACACCCGCATCCTGCTGAGGCACATCGCCCCCAACGCGGTGGCGCCCGTCATCGTCGTCGCCACCATCGCGCTCGGCACCTACATCGCCCTGGAGGCGACCCTGTCCTACCTCGGCGTCGGCCTCAGGCCGCCCAGCGTCTCCTGGGGCATCGACATCTCCGCCGCCTCCCCCTTCATCCGCAACGCCCCGCACGCCCTGCTGTGGCCCTCGGGCGCGCTGGCCGTGACGGTGCTGGCCTTCATCATGCTCGGCGACGCGGTCCGCGACGCCCTCGACCCGAAGCTGAGGTGACGGCGCCGTGCTGCTCGAAGTGCGGGACCTGCACGTGGAGTTCCGGACCCGGGACGGCGTCGCCCGGGCCGTCAACGGCGTCGGGTACGCGGTGGACGAGGGTGAGACCCTGGCCGTGCTCGGCGAGTCCGGCTCCGGCAAGTCCGTCACCGCGCAGGCCGTGATGGGCATCCTGGACACCCCGCCCGGCCGGATCACCGGCGGGCGCGTCCTGTTCCGGGGCCGGGACCTGCTCACCCTCAAGGAGAGGGAGCGGCGCCGGATCCGGGGCGCGGGGATGGCGATGATCTTCCAGGACGCGCTGTCGGCCCTGAACCCGGTGCTCACCGTGGGGGACCAGCTCGGGGAGATGTTCGTCGTGCACCGGGGGCTGTCCCGCAAGGACGCCCGGGCCCGGGCGGTGGAACTGATGGAGCGGGTGCGCATCCCGGCGGCGGCCCAGCGGGTGCGGGACTACCCCCACCAGTTCTCCGGCGGCATGCGCCAGCGCATCATGATTGCGATGGCGCTGGCCCTGCGGCCGGCCCTCGTCATCGCCGACGAGCCCACCACCGCCCTGGACGTCACGGTCCAGGCCCAGGTCATGGACCTGCTGGCGGAGCTGCGGCGCGAGTACCGCATGGGGCTGATCCTGATCACCCACGACCTGGGCGTGGTCGCGGACGTCGCCGACCGGATCGCGGTGATGTACGCCGGGCGGATCGTCGAGTCCGCGCCCGTGCGCGACCTCTACCGGGCCCCGGCCCACCCCTACACCCGGGGGCTGCTGGACTCGGTGCCCCGCCTGGACCGAAAGGGCCGGGAGCTGTACGCCATCAAGGGCCTGCCGCCGAACCTGACGCGCGTCCCGCCCGGCTGCTCCTTCCACCCGCGCTGCCCGATGGCCCAGGACGTGTGCCGCACCGACGAGCCCCCGCTGTACGAGGTGCCCGGCGGCCGGGGCAGCGCCTGCCACTTCTGGAGGGAGTGCCTGCGTGGCTGAGCCGATCCTGGAGGTGACCGGGCTGGTCAAGCACTACCCCCTGACCCGGGGCGTGCTGCTGCGCAGGCAGGTCGGCGCGGTGAAGGCGGTCGACGGCGTCGACTTCACGCTCGGCCGCGGCGAGACCCTCGGTCTGGTCGGCGAGTCGGGCTGCGGCAAGTCGACGGTGGCCCGGCTGCTGTGCCATCTGGAGCGTCCGACCGCCGGCACCATCCGGTTCAGGGGCGAGGACGTCACCGGGCTGTCCGGCCGGGCGCTGAAGGCCGTGCGCCGCGCCGTCCAGATGGTCTTCCAGGACCCCTACACCTCGCTCAACCCCCGGATGACGGTCGGGGACATCGTCGGGGAGCCGTACGAGATCCACCCCGAGGCGGCCCCCAGGGGCGACCGGCGCCGCAGGGTGCGGGAGCTGCTGGACGTGGTCGGCCTGGACCCGGAGTACGCGGGCCGCTACCCCCACCAGTTCTCCGGCGGGCAGCGCCAGCGCATCGGCATCGCCCGGGCACTGGCGCTGCGCCCCGAGGTCGTGGTCGCCGACGAACCGGTGTCCGCCCTGGACGTCTCGGTGCAGGCCCAGGTGGTCAACCTGCTGGTCCGGCTCCAGGCGGAGTTCGGCCTGTCGTACGTCTTCATCGCGCACGACCTGTCGGTGGTGCGGCACATCTCGGACCGGGTCGGGGTGATGTACCTGGGCCGGATCGTGGAGAGCGGCCCGGCCGGCGCGATCTACGACCACCCGACGCACCCCTATACCCAGGCCCTGCTCTCCGCGGTGCCGGTGCCCGACCCGGCGGCCCGCGACCGGCGCGAGCGGATCATCCTCACCGGGGACGTGCCCTCGCCGGCGGCCGTCCCGTCCGGGTGCCGCTTCCGCACCCGCTGCTGGAAGGCGCGCGAGCGGTGCGCGCGGGAGGTCCCGGCGCTGGCGGTGCCTGCCGTCTTCCGGGACGCCGCCGGCCCCGCGGCCCACCCGTCGGCCTGTCACTTCGCCGAGGAGAGGCGACCCGTCCCCTCGGAGAACTCCGGGGACTCCGGGGACTCCGGGGACTCCGGGGGCGACGGGAACGGGCCGGGGTGACATGGCGCACCCCGGCCCGTTTACGGCACCCGCACGGCCGTACGCGATTCAGGCTGCCTTGTCCGTATATCGGTACCGCTTCCGCGAAGTTGCCTGTGTGTTAACGGAGTTCACGGGCGTTCCACCGGGGGCAGGGAGCGCCGCAGGA
Organism: Streptomyces rubradiris; assembly: GCF_016860525.1. Taxonomy (NCBI): domain Bacteria; kingdom Bacillati; phylum Actinomycetota; class Actinomycetes; order Kitasatosporales; family Streptomycetaceae; genus Streptomyces; species Streptomyces rubradiris. Next base: position 2,947,002 of record NZ_BNEA01000015.1, on the reverse strand, counting down.
AGTCCAGCTGGAGGCGGAGCAGGTTCTCCGCGACCGTCTCCTGCGGAGTCATGTGGGTGACCCCGGACAGCGGCAGCACCTCGTGCGGGCGGCCGGCGGCCAGCAGGGCGGAGGACAGCCGCAGCGAGTGGGCGACCACCACGTTGTCGTCCGCGAGCCCGTGGATCACCATCATCGGGCGGTGCGGTGCGGCCGGGTCGACCAGCCCCGCGTCGTCGATCAGCGAGTTGCGGCGGTAGACCTCGGGCTGTTCGCCCGGGTCGCCGAGGTAGCGCTCCTGGTAGTGGGTGTCGTAGAGCCTGAGGTCGGTGACGGGCGCGCCGACCACCGCCGCGTGGAAGACGTCCGGGCGGCGCAGCACCGCCAGCGCCGCCAGATAGCCGCCGAAGGACCAGCCCCGGATCGCCACCCGGTCCAGGTCCAGCGGGTACCGCTCGGCGAGCGCGTGCAGCGCGTCCACCTGGTCCTGGAGCACCACGGCCGCCACGTCGTCCCGGATCGCCTTCTCCCAGGCGGGGGAGCGGCCCGGGGTGCCCCGGCCGTCGGCGACGAGCACGGCGAAACCCTGGTCGGCGAACCACTGGGAGGTGAGGTGGGCGTTGTGCGCGGCCACCACCCGCTGGCCGTGCGGGCCGCCGTAGGGGTCCAGCAGGACCGGCAGAGGAGTGTCGCCGGGGTAGTCCCGTGGCATAAGCACGGCGCATGGAATTCGGCGTGCGCCCCCCTCGGTGAGCGTGACCCGCGGACGCAGCCCCGGATCCTCGGCGTACGACCGGATGGTGGCCGCCGGCTTCCCGTCGCACAGCACCCGGGCCCGGGTGCCCGGCCGGTCCAGGGCGGCGGACACCAGGACGGTCACACCCCCGGCGCGCACCGCGGAGTGCACACCGGGCTCCTCCGACACGCGTTCCACACCCAACTCGTTCACCCTGTACACATGAACTTCGCCAATTTCCGGCGCGGGGGCCTCCGGACCGGAAGAGGCGGAAACCAGTACGTCCCGCGAACCGACGTCCAGAACCGCACGAATGTGCAACTGCGCGCTGGTCAGCGGGCGTTCTCCGACCGTGAGCACCCGGGCGCCGCCCTCGTCCGCGATGCGGACAAGCCGCCCCGAGGGGCTCCAGCAGGGCACACCAGCGAAAAGTTCCAGCCAATCTGGATCTTCATCGGCGTGCACCATCCGGGTGGCCCCGGAATCGGGGTCCACGGCCAGGAACAGCTGACTGCGCTGGTCCCGCGCCTGCACGAGCAGCAGCGGCGCACCCGCCTCTGACCAGTGCACACGTGCCAGATAGGGGTAGCGGGCCCGGTCCCAGACCACCTCCGTGCGACTGCCGTCGAGCCCGAGGACGAACAGGTGTACGTCCGCGTTGGGGGTGCCCGCCGCCGGGTACCGGATGTTGAGTGGCTCACGTTCCGGACGGGCCGGATCCGCGATCCACCACCGCCGCACCGGCGTGTCGTCCACGCGCGCCACGAGCAGCCGGTCCGAGGAGGGAGCCCACCAGAAGCCCCGCGAACGCCCCATCTCCTCGGCCGCGACGAACTCCGCGAGCCCGTAGGAGACGCCCGCCGACTCCGGCTCGGCCAGCGCCCGGTCGCCGTCCCCCTCGGCGCCCACCACCCGCAGCGCGCCCCGCGCGACGTAGGCGACGTGCCGCCCGTCGGGGGCCGGACGGGGGTCGATCACCGGCCCCGGGACGGGGAGTTCACGTGCCGTCCCGGCCCGCAGCTCCGCCGTGAAAAGCCGCCCTGACAAGGCGAAGGACGCCAACTCCACGGAATTGTCGGTGGCATAACCGACGATGCCGCCGCCCCCCTCACGGCTGCGCTCGCGGCGGGCCCGCTCCTCGGGCGGCAGCTCTTCCGGGGAGCCCCGCAGCAGCACCCCGGGATCGGCCGCCAGGCGCTCGGTACCGTCCGGAAGATCCAGTACCCACAGGGAGTTGACCCGGTCGATGCCCGAGCCGGAGCGCAGGAACGCGACGCGCGCGCCGTCGGGCGCCACGGTGAACGAACGCGGCGCGCCGAGCGTGAACCGCTGGGTCCGGGCGTGCCGGCGGGGGAAGGAGTCAGCCTCGGTCGTCATACCCCGACCATATTGGCCATGCGCCCCCTTGTGCGGCTGTGCGCCGAGCGATGCGCGCACACGGATAGTTATGATCACTACCGCTGTGTGGGTATGAACCTGCTGGCGTCTGCATGGATTTGCTCAACTGATCTAGAACCCGCGTCCCTGGGATCTTTGGAGGTGAGCCGCCGTGGCACTCTCGATTTCGGCGGTGGTGCTGCTGGCGATCATCGTCTTCCTGTTGATCAAGAAGTCAGGACTGAAAGGCGGCCACGCGGTCATCTGCATCCTGCTCGGCTTCTATCTCGCCTCCTCGACCATCGCGCCCACGATCAGAGAGCTGACGACCAACGTCGCCGGCATGATCGGCAGCATCAAGTTCTGAGGGCCGGTGTCGCCGGGGGCGGTGCGCGGGACCTCGTAGGGTGGTGCCATGACGGAACTGCCCGCGCGGCGTCTGCTGCTGGTGCACGCGCACCCGGACGACGAGTCGATCAACAACGGCGCGACCATGGCCAGGTACGCGGCCGAGGGTGCCCATGTGACCCTGGTCACCTGCACCCTGGGCGAGCGTGGCGAGGTCATCCCGCCGGAGCTGCGGCACCTGACGGGTCCCGCGCTGGGCACACACCGGCGCGGTGAGCTGGGCGCGGCCCTCGCCGCGCTCGGCGTCACCGACGGCCGGCTGCTCGGCGGCGCCGGGCGCTACGGCGACTCCGGGATGACCGGCACCGCCGACAACGACGACCCCGGCTGCTTCTGGCAGGCCGACGTGGACGAGGCCGCCGGCCACCTCGCCGAGGTGATCCTCGAGGTCCGCCCGCAGGTCCTCGTCACCTACGACGACAACGGCGGCTACGGCCACCCGGACCACGTCCAGGCCCACCGCGTCGCCATGCGTGCCGTCGACCTCGCCGCCGAACGCGGCCACAGCATCGCCAAGGTGTACTGGAACCGCGTCCCGCGCTCCGTCGCCGAGGCCGCCTTCGCCCGCCTCGGGGACGAGCTGGACACCCTGCCGTTCGACAAGAGCGCCGCCGTGGACGACGTACCGGGCGTGGTCGACGACGAGCGCGTCACCACCGCGGTCGACGGCACCGCGCACGCCGCCGCCAAGGCCGCCGCGATGCGCGCCCACGCCACCCAGATCGAGGTGGCCGGGCCGTACTTCGCGCTCTCCAACGCCCTCGCCCAGCCGCTGTTCACCACCGAGTACTACGAACTGGTGCGCGGCACGGCCGAGCCCGGGGAGACCGACCTCTTCGCGGGTGTCGAGGAGGCGTCATGAGCGACGGCGGACCGGGCCCGCTGCTCGCCCAGCCGCTGCGCCCGCCCTCTCCCGGCCGGGCCGCCGCCCTCGTCGGCCTGTTCGTGCTCGGCGCGCTCGTGGGCGTGGCAGGCGCCCTGGTGCAGGCCGCCTGGTTCCCCGGCGGGCTGCTGCTCGCCCTCGCCGGCGCCGCGGGGGCCTTCCTCGGCGGCTCCTACGCCACCCGGAGCCGTGGCGGGGCGGTCGCACCGGCCGTGGGCTGGCTCGTCGCCGTCGTCCTGCTCACCACCACCCGCGCGGAAGGCGACTTCCTGTTCGGCGCGGGCGTCGGCTCCTACCTCTTCCTGCTCGGCGGCATGGTGCTGGCTGTGATCTGCGCCACCGTTGGCGCCGGACGGCAACCCGGCGGCGGCTCCGCCCGACTTGGCAAGTGACGTACCACTTCGCCGTGCGGCGCACGTGCGAGTCCCGTGTGGGTTTCCCCAGCGGTCATGGGATGCGCGTCAGTAGTGGCCAGTATGGTGGTGCGCGCCGCCGAGCCGCCCGAGCAGTCAGGTCGTAAGGGCGGCGGAGCCAACCGGGAGAACCTGCCTTGAGTCGTGAAACTGACACTCCGTCCTCCGGGCCCAACGGGCGCGGCGGAGCCGCATACCCCTCCGGCACCCCGCCGTACGGGACCCCCCTGGCTTCCGACGACGGTACGGGCGCGGGCCGTTCGGGCACGCGGCCGGACGAGAAGAAGACCGAGACCACGCTGACGACCCGGATCCGGATCAACATCCCCGGATCCCGGCCCATCCCGCCGGTCGTCGTGCGCAAGCCCGTCGCGGACGGCGAGGGCGGCGGGGACGAGACGCCCGCCGCCGAGGAGCGGCCCGCGGCGGACCGCGCGTCCGCCGCCGACGGCGCCGCCGGGGTCCCGGCCGGGCCCGCCGGCCAGGCGGAGGAGAAGGCCAGCGACTGGTTCGCGCCCCGCAAGTCCGGTGCCCCGAAGGGCGGTCCGGGCGGCGGTGGCACCAACGGCGCCGGGATCCAGGGCGGTTCCGCCGCCCCGGCTTCCGCCCCCGGCGCGGCGAACCCCCGTAAGGGTGGTCCGGGCGCGTCCGGTTCGGCCGGTGCCACCGGCGCGCGCTCCGGCGGACGTCCCGGCGGGGTGGTCGGCGCCATGACCGCGCCGGGCGGCTCCCGCTCCGGCGGCCGCAAGGGCGGCGCCGCGAACGGCAAGAACCTGCCCGGCGCCACCGGCGGCCCGGTCGCCCCGGGCCACGGCGGCGGCACCGGCTCCTTCGACGTGACCGAGGCGCTGACCGCGGGCCCGCTGGGCGGCGGCTCCCGGCCCAACGCCCCCGAGTCCGGTGCGCCCGGCTCCGATGAACACCGCCGCGACGACCTGCCGTACTTCTCGGGGGACCGCCCGGCCCACGGCGGCCAGGACGGCTACGGCGCCGCTGCGAGCGCACCCGACGGGTACGGCACCGGTGCCGGCGGAACCGACGGCTACGGCGGCGGCGCGGCCGGTGTCCCCGGGCAGGGCGGCGCCGGCGACTTCACCGGGCGCGGCGGACACGGCGGCCCGAACGGGCACGGTGGCGCCAGCGGCTTCAACGGGCCCGGCGGAGCCGGCGGCCCCGGCGGGCCGCAGGGCCCGGCCGGCCCCACCAGCGGCCCGGTCACCGGCGACGGCACCCTCCTGCCGCCCGGCCCCGGCGCGGGCGGCCCCTTCGACGGCCCCTCGGGCGCGGGCGCCGGCCACCCCGGTCAGGGCGCCCCGCGCAGCGCCCTGACCGACCTCGCGGACCTCGACGGCCCCGGTAACGGCCCCGCCGGTGCGGGCCCCCGACCGGCCGGCCGCGGTCCCGGCGGCGGGCTCAGCGACGACACCGCGATCCTCACCCCGCAGAAGCCGGCCCCCGAACCGGGCACGCCCGGCTACCGCTCGCCGGCCGCCGGCAACGTCTCCGGGCAGACCGTCACCAGCGGCATGCCGGTCGTCCCCGGCGCGGGCGGCGGCGCCCCGTTCGGCACCCCCGGCGGCGGCCCGGCGGCACCCGCGCCCAAGCCCGAGCCGGTCCCCGCCCCCAAGGCGGCCAAGCCGAAGAAGAAGGGCCGCAGCAAGCTGATGCTGCTCGGCGTCGCCGTGGTCGTCGTCGCGGGCGGTGCCTACGGCGCCGGACTGCTGATGAACCACACCGACGTGCCCAAGGGCACCACCGTGCTCGGCGTCGACATCGGCGGCGGCACCCGCGACGACGCGGTCAAGAAGCTGGACGACGCCTTCGGCAAGCGGGTCGACAAGCCGCTGAAGCTGTCCGTCGGGGGCAAGACCGTCACCCTCACCCCGGAGAACGCGGGCCTCCAGTTCGACTACCAGGCCACCGTCAGCGAGGCCGCGCACAGCGACTACAACCCGGTCCACGTCGTCGGCTCCCTGTTCGGGCAGAAGCGCGTGGTCGCCCCGGTCATGCCGGTGGACGAGGAGAAGCTGCACGCCGCGCTCCAGCAGGCCGGCGGCGGCTCGGAGGCGGGCGCGGGCGTGGCCACCGACGGCACCATCGAGTTCAAGTCCGGCAAGGCCGTGCCGGTCTACGGCAAGGCGGGCAAGGCCGTCGACGCCGAACACTCCGCCCAGGCGGTCGAACAGGCCTACCGGGCGCTGGTGGAGACGGGCAGCGCCACCCCGGTCGCCGTGCCGACCACCACCCGGCAGCCGACGGTCTCCGACGCCGAGGTCGACCGGATGATGAAGGAGTTCGCCGAGCCCGCGATGTCGGGCCGGGTGACGGTCCAGGTGGACCCGGCCCACTCGGTGCCGTTCAGCCCGCAGAACTCGCTGTGGAAGTTCCTCCGGGTCACGGCCGTGGACGGCAAGCTGGTCGACAAGCCCGACCTGGCCGCCCTCAAGGAGCTGTACGGCCAGGCCTTCGACGGGGTGCTCATCACCCGGGGCAACGGCAAGAAGACGGCCGTCACCCCCGAGGACGTCTACGCCGCGCTGCGTCCGGCGCTGATGAGCAGGACCAACCGGGTCGGGATCATCGAGACGAACCCGAGCTAGGCACGCCGCCGACAGCGTCATGACGGGCCCGTGGCCGGCCGCGGGCCCGTCGTGGCCGGTCGCGCGGTTCCCCGCGCCCCTTCGGGGCACGGTCACCCGCCGGGCATGACATCTGTCACCCGGCGCTCAGGACCCACGGCACTGCCGGACCGCCACCCCCCGCGGCCAGCATGGACGCCATGACGACGACAGCGGTACCGGCCACCACCACCCCGGTGGTCGGGTTCGACCAGGTGACCAAGACGTACGGGAGCGTGCGGGCCGTGGACGGCCTCTCGCTGCGGCTGTACCCGGGGGAGACCGTGGCCCTCCTCGGCCCGAACGGGGCCGGCAAGTCCACCACCCTGGACCTGCTCCTCGGGCTGAAGCAGCCCGACAGCGGCTCGGTCGCCCTGTTCGGCACCAGCCCGCGCGAGGCCATCGTGGCCGGCCGGGTCGGCGCCATGCTGCAGAGCGGCGGGCTGACGGACGGGGTCACCGTCGCCGAACTGGTGAAGCTGGCCTGCTCGCTGCACCCGCGGCCGTACCCGGTCGCCGACGTGCTGGCGCGCGCGGGCCTCACCAAGATCGCCGACCGCAAGGCCGGCAAGCTGTCCGGCGGGCAGACCCAGCGGGTCCGGTTCGCCCTCGCCACCGCCGGCGACAGCGACCTGATCGTCCTGGACGAGCCGACCACCGGCATGGACGTCTCCGCCCGCCAGGCCTTCTGGGCCACCATGCGCGAGCAGGCCGACCAGGGCCGTACGGTGCTGTTCGCCACCCACTACCTCGAAGAGGCCGACGCCATCGCCGACCGGGTCCTGGTGCTGCACCGGGGCCGCCTCCTCGCCGACGGCACCGCCGCCGAGATCAAGGCCAGGGCCGGTGTCCGCCGCATCTCCTTCGACCTGGCCGGCGACATCGACGAAAGCGCCCTCGGCGCCCTGCCGTCCGTCACCCGGATCGACGTCTCGGGCCGGACCGTCCGCATCCAGTCCGCCGACGCCGACGCCACCGTCCACGCCCTGTACGGCCTCGGCCTCTACCCCCGCAACCTCGAAGTCACCGGCCTCGGCCTGGAGCAGGCCTTCGTCGCCATCACCGCCGCCGAGGAGGCGAAGCAGCAGTGAACAGCCTGATCAAGCTGGAAGTCGTCCGGGCCCTGCGCAACCGCAAGTTCCTGTTCTTCACCGTGATCTACCCCTCGGCCCTGTTCCTGCTGATCGCGGGCAACGCCGACAGCCACACCGAGGTCGACGGCACGGGGCTGACCCTGCCGACGTACATGATGGTCTCCATGGCCTCCTTCGGCGTCCTGACCGCCACGCTCATGGGCAACAGCGAGCGCATCGCCAAGGAGCGCGAGAGCGGATGGGTACGGCAGCTTCGGCTGACCCCGCTGCCCGGGCGCGGCTACGTCCTCGCCAAGACCGCGGGCGCGGCCGTGGTCAGCCTGCCGTCCATCGTCATCGTGTTCGCGGTCGCCGCCGTGGTGAAGGACGTACGCCTGGACGCCTGGCAGTGGCTCGCGCTGAGCGGCGCCGTCTGGGCCGGCAGCCTGGTCTTCGCCGCGCTTGGCGTCGCCCTCGGCTACCTGGCCACCGGCGACGCGGTCCGCCCCATCACCATGATCATCTACTTCGGGATGTCCATGCTGGGCGGCCTGTGGATGCCCACCACCACCTTCCCGCAGTGGCTCCAGGACATCGCCCGGTGGCTGCCCACCCACGCGTACGCTGCCCTGGGACGGGCCATCGAACAGAGCCAGGCCCCGCACGCCCAGGACATCGCCGTGCTCGTCGCCTCCTTCGTCCTGTTCGCGGGCGGCGCGGCCTGGCTGTACCGGAAGGACACGCTGAAGGCGTGAGCAGTACGACGACGGAAGACCGGCACATCGCGATGCCGCGGCACACCCCCGTGGGCTGGCCGCCCACCAGCCGGCGCGACCTGATGGTCAAATCGGTGTGGATCCTGGTCTGGCTGGTCTTCCTCAGCTCACCCGTCGAGGACCTGGCCGGCGGCCACCACTCCACCGCCGCCACCGTGGCGGGCTCCTGCGGCCTCGCCGTCTTCGTCGGGGTCTACCTGACGATGGTCTTCCGCAACATCGGCCGCCCCTTCTCCCGGGGCGTCGTGCTCGTCCTCGGCGGGATCCTCGGCATCCTCGCCCCCGTCCTGGCCTACACCCTCGGCAGCGCCTGGCTGGGCCTGTTCGTCTATCTGGCGGTCGCCTTCGGCGCCACCCTGCCGCTGCGCGCCGCCTACTGGGCCATCCCGGCCTCCGCCCTGGTGATGTACCTCATCGGCATGCGCTCCGCCGAGAAGGAGGCGCGCGGCCTGGTCGTCCTCGTCGTGCTCATCGGGTTCGCGATGACCGGCGTCGGCCAGCTCGTGCGCACCACCATCGAGCTGCGCAAGGCCCGGGCCACCGTCGCCCAGCTCGCCGCCAACGAGGAGCGCCTGCGCCTCGCCCGCGACCTGCACGACCTGCTCGGCCACTCGCTCTCCCTGATCACGCTGAAGAGCGAGCTGGCCGGCCGGATGCTGCCCGATCACCCGGAGCAGGCGGCCCGGCAGGTCGCCGACATCGAACAGGTCAGCCGGCAGGCCATGGTCGACGTCCGTGAGGCCGTCACCGGCTACCGGCGGCCCCGGCTGGCCGGCGAACTCGCGGGCGCCCAGGTCGCCCTGGCCGCCGCCGAGGTCGTCGCCGAGGTGCCCGCCGCCCCCGACCTCACCGGCGTGCCGGAGGAGGCCGAGTCCGCCCTCGCCTGGGCGCTGCGCGAGGCCGTCACCAACGTGGTCCGGCACAGCGGTGCCAGCCGCTGCGCGGTACGCCTGCTGCGCCACGAGACCCTGGACGGCCCGGTGCTCGAACTCACCGTCGAGGACAACGGCTCCGGCGGCTCCGGCAAGGGTCCCGGCAACGGTCTGACCGGCCTGACCGAGCGGCTCCAGAAGGCCGGCGGCACCCTGCGCGCGAGCCGGATCAAGCGCGGATTCCAACTGGTCGCCCGCGTCCCGGCGGCCTCCTCGGCCGACATAGGATCCGGGGCATGACGAGCACGATCAAGGTCCTGCTGGCCGAGGACCAGTCGATGGTCCGCGAGGCGCTGGCCGCGCTGCTCGGCCTGGAGGACGACATCGAGGTCGTCGCCCAGGCCGCGCGCGGTGACGAGGTGGTCGACGCCGTCGGCGCGCACGGCGTGGACGTGGCGCTGCTCGACATCGAGATGCCCGGCTGCACCGGCATCGAGGCCGCGGCCCGGGTGCGCCGCGCGTACCCGGACGTGAAGCTGGTCGTGCTCACCACCTTCGGCCGGCCCGGCTATCTGCGCAGCGCCATGGAGGCCGGGGCCGACGCCTTCCTCGTCAAGGACGCCCCCGCCGCCCAGCTCGCCGAGGCGATCCGCAAGGTGCTGGCCGGCGAGCGGGTCATCGACCCCACGCTGGCCGCCGCCGCGCTCGCCGAGGGCGCCAATCCGCTCACCGAGCGCGAACGCGAGGTGCTCCGCGCGGCGGCCGACGGCTCCACCAACGCCGAACTGGCCCGCGCCCTGCACCTGTCCCCGGGCACGGTCCGCAACTACCTGTCCACGGCCATCCAGAAACTGGCGGCCCGCAACCGGGCGGAGGCGGTGCTGATCGCCCGCGAGAAGGGGTGGCTGTAGGGACGCTCGGTCAGTTGAGCCGGGCGCGAGCGGTGCCCGCCTCCTGCCGGATCCTGCGCGCCGCCGCCTCGTCCACCACCTCGATCAGGTCGGCGTAGTGCTCCAGCTCCTCGGCGCCCGCCGTGAACCGCCCGCTCCGCACCAGCAGTTGCCCGCGCTCGTAGCGCAGCCGCGCCGGATGCGCGGGGATGAGCAGCGCCAGCTCCACGGCCCGCAGTCCCACGTCCGACCGCTCCGGCCGCGCCGCCGCCCACGCCCGCATGTTGTTCAGCACCCGCTGCACGACCTCCAGCGGCGGCGCCGGCTCCAGCATCGAGGGGTCCGGCGGCGCGCCCGTGGCGCCCACGACCAGCAGCTCGGCGTCCGTTCCGGTCAGCACCCGCCCGCCCTCGAACGGATCGGCCAGCACCCTCTCCTCCGCCGCTCCGAACCCGACCACGAAGTGCCCCGGCAACGCGACCCCGTACACCGGCGCCCCGGCCCGGCGCGCGACCTCCAGCCACACCACCGACAGCAGGATGGGCAGCCCGCGCCGCCGCCGCAGCACCTCGTGCAGCAGGGAGGACTCCAGCCGCTGGTAGTCGCCGGGCGTGCCGTGGAAGCCGTGGCGGTCGCCGAGCAGCCGGCGCGCCGCCTCCGCCCACGCGCGCGGCCCGCCCGGCCGGTACGGCAGCTCGCCCGCCAGCCGGTCCAGCTCCGCCTGCGCGGCGTCGATGTCGGCGTCGTCCAGCGAGCCGTCCGTCTCGGCACCGATCAGCAGGCACAGCGCCGACAGATCCGGCCGTTCGGCCCGGACCTCCTCGGCGAACCGCCGCCGGACCTCGGCGGAGCGTTCCGGCGGGGGCGGGTACGGCGGCGGCAGATACGGCTGACGCATGACAGCCTCAGCCCCTTCCACGACGGCCGGGGGGCGCGGCCGGGTCGTTCGACGCGTGGCCCCCGGCCGGTTCTTCCAGTGTGCGGCCGGCGGTGGCGGACGCGGCTTGGCCCTCCGGCCGGCGGCCGACGGCGGGCGTGGCGGGGTCTTGCGGCGTGCGGTCCGGGGTGGCGGGCGTGGCGGGGTCTTGCGGCGTGCGGTCCGGGGTGGCGGGCGTGGCCGGGGCGTGTGGTGTGCGGCCGGCGGTGGCGGGCGCGGCTTGGCCCTCCGGCCGGCGGCCGACGGCGGACGTGGCGGGGTCTCGCGGCGTGTGGTCCGGGGTGGCGGGCGTGGCCGGGGCGTGCGGTGCGTTGCCGGATGCGGCAGGTGCGGCCGGTGCTTCCGGTACCTGGCCGGAAGCGGCGGGTTCTTCCGGCGTGCGGTCCGGGGCGGCGGGTGCGGCCGGTACGTCCGGTGTGACGTCGGGCGTGGCCGGTAGTTCCGGGGCGCGGTAGTGGTGGTAGGTGTGGTGCGGCAGGAAGCCGAGGGTGCGGTACAGGGACCGGGCGCCCTCGTTGTCCGTCTCCACCTGGAGCCACGCCGCCGAGGCGCCCTCGTCCAGGGCACGCCGGGCCAGCGCGGCCATCACCTCGGTGGCCAGCCCCTCCCGGCGCCGGGAGGGGTCCACCTCGACGGCGGCGAACCCGGCCCAGCGGCCGTCCACGACACACCGTCCGATCGCCGTCGGCGGCTCGCCGGCCCCGGCACCGGGCACGGCCGCGAACCACACCGACGGTCCGCCGTGCAGCACCCGCAGGGCCGCCTCGCTCATCCCCTTGCGCCGGTACCGGGCGAGCCACGCCTCGTCCGCCGTCCGGGACAGCACCACACCCGTGCCGCCGGCCCGGTCCGCGACCGGCGCCAGCGCCCCGGTCCACAGTTCCGCGGTCACCTCCCGCACCCAGCCGCGCCGCTCCAGCTCCGCGCACAGCAGCTCCTGCGTGCCCTCGGCGCCGGTCGCGGTCTGCACCCGCGCCGGCAGGCCACGCTCGCCGTACCAGCCTCGTACGGCGTCCAGGGCCGCGTCGAGCCCGAGCCCGGGGTGGCCCAGCGGCAGCACACTGTTGGCGCGCCGGGTGAACCCGGCGGCGGCCCGCAGCTCCCAGTCGCCCAGCGGCTCGCTCTCCACCGGCGGCCAGGCGCGCGCGGTGACGCGCGCGAGTTCCGGGTAGGAGGCGGCGGGACCCCGGCGGCGCGCCGGTGCGGCGGGAATCACTTTGCCCGCGACCAGCGCGGTTTCGGGAATCCGGACACGTTCGCCGTCCCGGCGTGTGATCATGAGCACGCCACCGTCCCAGGATGTGAGAACACCCACCGTGTCAGTGAACTTCTCCGGTCCGGCACCGGGTTCGCCCAACCGCCGTACAGAGACCCGTTTCCCCACGTCAGCAGGGGTGATTCGGACCTCCAGGCGTCCTGTCGCCGAGATTTCCACTGGTCAGTTCACCCCTCCTGTTCGGATCATGCTCCGGAACGGAGATACTAGGGGCGGGCATCGACGACGCCGCGCTCCCGCGCGCCAGGCGGCGGGCCTGAGGAGGCTCGCCAGCGCCCTATCGAGGAGGAACGACAGCGTGACCTACGTCATCGCGCAGCCTTGTGTCGACGTCAAGGACAAGGCGTGCATCGAGGAGTGCCCGGTCGACTGCATCTACGAGGGCCAGCGGTCCTTGTACATCCACCCGGACGAATGCGTCGACTGTGGTGCCTGTGAGCCGGTCTGCCCGGTCGAGGCGATCTTCTACGAGGACGACGTCCCGGAGGAGTGGAAGGACTACTACAAGGCGAACGTCGAGTTCTTCGACGAGCTGGGCTCGCCCGGCGGAGCCAGCAAGCTGGGGCTGATCGAGCGCGACCACCCCTTCGTCGCCGGGCTGCCGAAGCAGAGCTGACCGCCCGCCTGAGCGCCAAGCGGCCGCAGCCGCGCCGCCTCGGTCCCGTACGGCCCGATCCTCCCGATCAGCGCCGCACGGGACCGAGGCGTTTGCCGCACCGTACGAAAGTGAGCCACTGATCGTGTCCGCAGTCTCCGACCGGCTCCCGGTCTTCCCGTGGGACAAGCTGGAGCCGTACAAGAAGACGGCCGCCGCCCACCCGGACGGCATCGTCGACCTCTCGGTGGGCACCCCGGTCGACCCGGTGCCCGAGCTGATCCGAAAGGCCCTGGTCGACGCGGCCGACTCGCCGGGCTACCCGACCGTCTGGGGCACCCCTGCCCTGCGCGACGCGATCACGGGCTGGCTGGAGCGCCGGCTGGGCGCCCGCGGGATCACCCACCGGCACGTCCTGCCGGTCGTCGGCTCCAAGGAACTGGTGGCCTGGCTGCCCACCCAGCTCGGCCTCGGCCCCGGCGACAAGGTCGCCTACCCGCGCCTGGCCTACCCCACCTACGAGGTCGGCGCCCGCCTCGCCCGCGCCGAGTACGAGGTCTACGACGACCCGCGCGAGCTGGACCCGGCGAACCTGCGGCTGCTCTGGCTGAACTCCCCGTCCAACCCGACGGGCCGGGTCCTGACCAAGCGGGAGCTGACGGACATCGTCGCCTGGGCCCGCGCCCACGACGTCCTGCTCTTCTCCGACGAGTGCTACCTGGAGCTGGGCTGGGAGGCCGACCCGGTCTCGGTCCTGCACCCGGACGTCAACGGCGGTTCCTACGACGGCATCGTCGCCGTGCACTCCCTGTCCAAGCGGTCCAACCTGGCGGGCTACCGCGCGGCCTTCGTCGCCGGTGACCCGGAGGTCCTCGGCCCGCTGCTGCAGATCCGCAAGCACGGCGGCATGATGACCTCCGCGCCGACGCAGGCGGCGGTCGTGGCCGCGCTCGGCGACGACGACCACGTGCGGGAACAGCGCGAGCGGTACGCGGCCCGCCGCGAGGCGCTGCGCTCGGCCCTGCTCGCCCACGGCTTCCGCATCGAGCACAGCGAGGCGAGCCTCTACCTGTGGGCCACCCGCGACGAGTCCTGCTGGACCACGGTCGCGCACCTGGCCGACCTGGGCGTCCTGGTGGCCCCGGGCGACTTCTACGGCGAGGCGGGCGCACGCCACGTACGGGTGGCCTTCACGGCGACGGACGAACGTGTCCAGGCCGCCGTCTCCCGCCTGACCCGCTGACCGGCGTCGCGGGCCGCGGGCACAACGACGGACGGGGTCCAGGGAACTCCCTGGACCCCGTCCACCGGCACCGGCGGCCTCAGCCGAGCGGCAGGCCCTTCGTCGGCAGGGAGTCCGTCGGCAGCCCGCCCTTGGTGAGCGTGTCCGTCGGCAGGCCCCCCTTCGTCGCGCCGACCGCGGCGTCCCCGAGGACACCCCCCGCGGCCCCGGCCGCGTCGCCCACGGCCTTCTGCGCCACCGGAGTCGTCCGCTTCACGGCGCTGCCGCCGGTCTTGCCCGCGGCCGGCACCGCCTGCCCGACCGCCTTGCCACCCGCGTGGCCCGCGACCGAGGTCACCTGCTGCGCGGCACTGTCGACGGCGTCACCGGCGTGCGCCCCGTCCAGCGCGGTCAGCCCGCTCAGGTTGGGGCCGACGTCGGGCAGGTTCGTGGCCGCACCGGCGGAGCCGGCCGCACCGACCCCGGCGGCCGCTCCCGCTGCGACGAGCAGCGCGGCACGGGCGATCCGGCGGGTCAGAGGGAGGGACATGATGCTCCATTCGACGGGAGAGAACGGTGTCTGCGTCCGAGCCCGTCTCCGGCTCGGACGCCGTGACTACCGCTCGAAGCCCGCGAAGGTTGCGGACGCCCCGGGTAAAGAATGGATAACGCATCGCATTATCGGGTGTGGATAAAAACGGGCAAAGAGCGTCCGGCGTGCGCCGCGCGGAAACCTTCCGGCCCCTGATTTCCCAAGGGTTTCCGCGCTCGGAGGACCACCCGCGCCGGCCGTCCCGTCACTCCGGTGGAGCACAACCCGCGGGAGTGACCGGCCGTACGGCTGTGCGCCCTGCCGCGCGGCCCGCTACGCGGCCCGCCGCAGCGGCCTACTGCGCGGCGACGATCCGGACGGCCCCGGCGGACCGCTCCGCCCCGGCGGCCCCCTCGGAGGCGACGGGGCGCCACTCGTCGGAGTCGCTCCCCACGGTCCACTCCCGCCCCGCGTACGTCACCCGCTCGATGCGCAGCGCCGAGGAGTTGGCGACCGCCCAGTGCGCCAGCTGCCAGCCCCGCTCGAGCTCGTCGCGCCCGGTGGCGTCCTTCTTCGTGCCCTCGGGCACCGGAACCGTCACCGTCCGCCCGCGCGCGGTCGCGGTCACGCTCGGCGACGGGGTCGGCGACGGCACGGGCGTCCCGCCCACCACCGCGCCGGTCTCCTGGAGCGCGTCCCGCCCGAAGTCCCGTACCAGCGCGGCCCGTACCGCGTCCGGGCCGGTCTCGGGCGCCGTGTGCTGCGGGCGCCCGTCACAGGTCAGCGTGGCCGCCGCGCGCCCGGTCAGGGCCGCCGCCAGCAGCGTGGCGTCCAACTCGTGCTTGGCGTACGCCTCCGGGTAGCCGCTGCGCTGCACCCGCTGCGCGGCCACCGTCAGCGGCAGTTCCGTGTAGTGCGGCACCTTGGCCAGGTGCGCGTAGAAGATGCCCGCCGCGTACGTCGGGTCCATGATCTGCCGCTCGCTGCCCCAGCCCTGCGAGGGGCGCTGCTGGAACAGGCCCAGCGAATCCCGGTCGCCGTGCCGGATGTTGCGCAGCCCCGACTCCTGGATGGCGGTGGCCAGCGCGATCGTCACGGCCCGCTCCGGCATCCCGCGCCCGGTGCCCACGGCCGCGATCGTGGCCGCGTTCTCCGCCTGTTCGGGCGTGAACTCGTAGGCGGCCCCGTCGCCGGAGGCCGAGACCACTTCGCAGCCGCGCGCTCCGCCGCCTCCGGTGACGTACTGCACCACGAGGTACGCGGCGACACCGCACAGGACCAACAGGGCCGCCGTGAAACGGAAACGGCGGCCACGGCGCTCGGGAGAGGTGGGGGACGGCTCTGGCACGCGTACAAGGTACTGGAGCCGGGCCGGTGCCCCGCGCGGGGACCGCGCCGTCGGCCCGGCGGTGTTCCGGCAGGTGGCGCGCTAGGGTCGAGGTCATGCCCGACACCTCCCTTGACCTCACGCTGGACGCCGCCACGCTCACCGCGCGGCTCGTGGACTTCCCGTCGGTCAGCGGCACCGAGAAGCCGCTCGCGGACGCGATCGAGACCGCCCTGCGCGCCCTGCCGCACCTGACCGTGGACCGGTACGGCAACAACGTGATCGCCCGGACGGACCTGGGCCGGGCCGAGCGCGTCATCCTGGCCGGCCACATCGACACCGTCCCGATCGCGGACAACGTGCCCTCGCGGCTCGACGACGACGGCGTGCTGTGGGGCTGCGGCACCTGCGACATGAAGTCGGGCGTGGCGGTGCAGTTGCGCATCGCGGCCACGGTCCCGGCCCCCAACCGCGACCTGACCTTCGTGTTCTACGACAACGAGGAGGTCGAGGCCGAACGCAACGGTCTGAGGCACGTCGCCGAGGCCCGTCCGGAGTGGCTCCGGGGCGACTTCGCGGTGCTGCTGGAGCCGTCCGACGGCGAGGTGGAGGGCGGCTGCCAGGGCACGCTGCGGGTGCTGCTGAAGACCACGGGCGAGCGGGCGCACTCGGCGCGCGGCTGGATGGGCTCCAACGCCATCCACGCGGCGGCGCCCATCCTGGCCCGCCTGGCGTCCTACGAGCCGCGCCGGCCGGTCATCGACGGGCTGGAGTACCGCGAGGGCCTGAACGCGGTGCGCATCGGCGGGGGAGTGGCGGGCAACGTCATCCCCGACGAGTGCGTGGTGACGGTCAACTTCCGCTACGCCCCCGACCGCACCGAGGAGGAGGCGATCGCGCACGTCCACGAGGTGTTCGCGGACTGCGGCGTGACGGAGTTCGTCGTCGACGACCACAGCGGGGGCGCGCTGCCGGGGCTGTCCCACCCGGCCGCCGCGGCCTTCATCGAGGCGGTGGGCGGCACCCCGCGGCCCAAGTACGGCTGGACGGACGTGTCCCGGTTCTCCGCGCTCGGCATCCCCGCGGTCAACTACGGCCCCGGCAACCCGCACTTGGCGCACAAGCGGGACGAGCGGGTGGAGACCGCGAAGATCCTCGCGGGCGAGGAGCGGCTGCGGAACTGGCTCACGGCGTAAGGGCGGGCGGGGTGCCGGTGTCTGCCGGACACGCCGGGGTCCCCCTTCCGTAACCCGGATGGATCTAGGCTGAGAAGGAACTACCGGCAAGCGGAGGGAGCGCACATGGCGACCGGAAACCCCGAGGGGAAGAAGCAGCCGCCGGACGAGCAGCGGCTCGGCCCGGTCCTCCGGCGGCGGGGCCAGGTCACCGCCAGCACGACCGACCAGCGGCTGCTGGACGAGCGCGCTCCCACCGACTGGGTCCACACCGACCCCTGGCGGGTGCTGCGCATCCAGTCGGAGTTCATCGAGGGCTTCGGCACGCTGGCCGAACTCCCGCCCGCCATCAGTGTCTTCGGCTCAGCGCGGACACCGGTGGACTCACCCGAGTACGACGCGGGGGTGCGGCTCGGCCGGGGGCTGGTGGAGGCCGGCTTCGCGGTCATCACCGGCGGCGGCCCGGGCGCGATGGAGGCGGCCAACAAGGGGGCGTGCGAGGCGGGCGGCATCTCGGTGGGCCTCGGCATCGAGCTGCCCTTCGAGCAGGGCCTCAATCCCTACGTCGACATCGGCCTGAACTTCCGCTACTTCTTCGTCCGCAAGATGATGTTCGTGAAGTACGCGCAGGGGTTCGTGGTCCTCCCCGGCGGCCTCGGCACCCTGGACGAACTCTTCGAGGCCCTCACCCTCGTCCAGACCCAGAAGGTGACCCGCTTCCCCATCGTCCTCTTCGGCAGCGAGTACTGGGGCGGCCTGGTGTCCTGGCTGAGGAACACCCTTGTCGCCCAGGGCAAGGCCGCCGAGAAGGACCTCCTCCTGTTCCACGTCACGGACGAGGTGGAGGAGGCGGTGGCCCTGGTGTCGAAGGAGGCGGGACGGTAGGGGCCGGCCCGAACCCACCGGGCGCACCCGCGAGTGACCGGCGGCTACGCCAGGCCCCGCCGGGCCACCGTGGGTGGCCGGTGGCCGGCGATGGCGGTCACCATGTCGAGCACCTGCCGGGTCTCGGCGACCTCGTGCACCCGGTACACCTGCGCCCCGAGCCACGCGGAGACGGCCGTCGTGGCCAGCGTGCCGATCAGCCGCTCCTTCACCGGCCGGTCCAGGCTCTCGCCCACGAAGTCCTTGTTGGACAGCGACACCAGCACCGGCCAGCCCGTGGCCACCATCTCGTCCAGCCGCCGCGTCGCCTCCAGGCTGTGCCGGGTGTTCTTACCGAAGTCGTGCCCGGGGTCGATCAGCACCGACTCCCGCGGCACCCCCAGCGAGACCGCCCGCTCGGCCAGCCCGAGGGTCACGTTCAGGATGTCGGCCATGACGTCGTCGTACGTCACCCGGTGCGGCCGGGTCCGCGGCTGGGCCCCGCCCGCGTGCGTGCACACCAGTCCCACCCCGTACCGCGCCGCGACCTGGGCGAGCCCGGGGTCGACGCCGCCCCACGCGTCGTTCAGCAGATCCGCGCCCGCCTCGCACACGGCCTCGCCGACCTCTGCCCGCCAGGTGTCCACGCTGATGATCACATCGGGGAACCGGCGCCGTACCTCCGCGACGAAGCCCACCGTCCGGCGCGCCTCCTCCTCGGCCGAGACCTCCTCGCCGGGCCCCGCCTTGACCCCGCCGATGTCCACGATCGCGGCGCCCTCGGCCACCGCCCGTTCCACCCGCGCGAGGGCCGGCTCGTCGCGGAACGTGGCCCCTTGGTCGTAGAAGGAATCCGGCGTCCGGTTCACGATCGCCATGATCACCGGCTCGTGCGGCCCGAATTCCCGCTTGCCCAGCCTGAGCATCCGCCCTGCCCTCTCCTAGTACGTCCCGCTGTACGGCCGCCTGTGACCCTAACTGTCAGACGCGCATGGCACGATCGGAGCCTGACAGATACCGCTGCCGGCACAGCGTCCGGTACGAGCGTGGGGACCCTGAGGCGATGGTGATGTTCTTGTTCCTGGTCGTCGCGCTGGCCGTCGTGGTCGCCGCGGTGACCCTGGCCGTGGTCGGCGGCGGGGAGAGCGCCCCGCTGCCGGAGGCGGCGCCGGAGCGGCTCCAGGACCCGTTGCCCCCGGACCGCCCGGTGGACCGCGCGGACGTGGAGAGCCTGCGCTTCCCGGTCGCGCCGCGCGGCTACCGCATGGCCGACGTGGACGACGCGCTCGGCCGGCTCGCCGCCGAACTGGCCGAGCGGGACGCCCGCATCGCCGACCTGGAGACCGCGCTGGCCGGCGCCCGGGCCGCCGCGCGGGAACAGCGGGCCGAGCACCCGCGGACGGGCCCGGACCAGGGCCGGGAGGAGCAGCGATGACCAGCCGAGCCGCCGTCGCCGGGCCGGACGGCGCCCCGCGCTGCCCCTGGGCCCTGTCCACCGACGACTACGTGGCGTACCACGACGAGGAGTGGGGCCGCCCGGTCCACGGCGACGACGCCCTCTTCGAACGGCTCAGCCTGGAGGCCTTCCAGTCGGGCCTGTCCTGGATCACGATCCTGCGCCGCCGCCCCGGCTTCCGCGCCGCCTTCGCCGGCTTCCGCATCGAGAAGGTCGCCGCGTTCACCGACACCGACCGCGAGCGCCTGCTGGCCGACCCGGGCATCATCCGCAACCGCGCCAAGATCGACGCCACGCTCGCCAACGCGCGCCTGCTCGCCGACTGGGCCGAGGGCGAGCTGGACGAGCTGATCTGGTCCCACGCCCCGGACCCGGCGGCCCGCCCGGCCCCGAGGACCCTGGACGACGTCCCGGCGGTGACCCCCGAGTCCACGGCCCTGTCCAAGGCCCTGAAGAAGCGGGGCCTGCGCTTCGTCGGCCCGACGACTGCGTACGCCCTGATGCAGGCGTGCGGCCTGGTCGACGACCACCTGGCGGACTGCGTGGCCCGCGGCACCCGGTAGCGGACGGACCCGCCGGCCCCGCTGCGCGCTACCGCCCCAGGTACTTCGGCTTCTCCTTGTCGACGAACGCCTGGACGGCGATGTGGTGGTCCTCGGACCGCCCGGCCCGGGTCTGCAGCTCGTCCTCCTTCTCCAGCGTCTCCTCCAGGGAGTGCGTCAGCCCGTAGGCCACCGCCTCCTTGATCGCCGCGTACGCCACCGTCGGCCCCTCGGCCAGCGTCCGCGCCACCTTCGCGGCCTCGGCGCGCAGCTCGCCCGCCGGGACGACCCGGTTGGCGATGCCCAGCTCCAGGGCGTCCTGGGCGCTGATGCTGCGCGGGAAGAGCAGCAGGTCGGCGGCGCGGCCCGGGCCGATCACCCGGGGCAGCGTCCAGGAGATGCCGGAGTCGGCGGTCAGGGCGACGCCCGCGAAGGAGGTGTTGAACTTGGCGGTGTCGGCCACCAGCCGGTAGTCCGCGGCGAGCGCGAAGCCGAACCCGGCGCCGGCCGCGACGCCGTTCACCGCCGCGACCACCGGCTTCGGCGCCCCGGCCAGGGCCCGCACGATCGGGTTGTAGTGCTCCTTGACCGTGCTCATCGTCCGTCCCGCGCCGGTCTCCCGGTCGCCGGCCAGCAGCCCGATGTGCTCCTTGAGGTCCTGGCCCACGCAGAAGGCCCGGTCCCCGGCGGCGGTCAGCAGGATCGCCCGGACGGCCGTGTCCCCGGCCGCCGATTCCGCCGCCTCCCGCAGGGCCGTCTTCGTCGCGATGTTCAGCGCGTTCATCGCCTCGGGGCGGTTCAGCGTGATCGTCGCGAGTCCGTCGCTCACCTCGTAGAGCACGGTGTCGGCCATGGCGTGTCCCCTCCGGAGTAGCCGCTGGTGACGTACCGCTCAGTACGTCCATGTCTGAGGACAGCATGGCGGAGATCACGGTCCGGCGGCCGGAGCGGACGTGTGACCTGCGTCAAAGAAATCCGGGACGGAGCCGGCCGGAGGAGCCTCGCGGGGTGGCGCAGTATCGCAGGCACATCGCCGAATTGGGTGGTTTTGCTCGCGCGCGTTGCCCAAGCGATGCGGACCGATGTTGGTCATCGGGTCCTGCCATGCGGGATAATGGCCAGGAAGCAATGTGTTCGATGCCGGTGTCGCGTGTCCGTTCCGGACGGCGGGTGCCCCCTGCCCGGGGGTACCGGCAGAGACGATGAGCTGGTTTCAGGAAGGGGAACGAGCATGGCGGCCATGAAGCCGCGGACGGGTGATGGCCCGCTCGAGGTGACCAAGGAGGGGCGGGGCATCGTCATGCGCGTTCCGCTCGAAGGCGGCGGTCGACTCGTCGTCGAGCTGACCCCTGACGAGGCGGCGGCGCTTGCCGACGCCCTCAAGAACGTCGTCGTCTGACGTTCCGATTCTGTCCTCGCGCCTGCCCCGGCATCGTACGCGGTGCTGGGGCAAGCGCGTCTTCGGGGGCGGCCGGCACGGTCGGCGCGGCCCGCACCACATGCACCGCCGGCACCGTCCGCCCGGCCCGTGCCGCACACGTCACCGGCACCGTCCGCCCGGCCCGCGCCGCCGTCAACGCTTGACGGCGCACAGCAGCCCGTCGCCCACCGGCAGCAGCGACGACACCAGTTCCTGGCTCTCCCGCACGGTGCGCAGCAGCTCCCGCAGCCGCAGCACCTCGGTGGGCTGGGGCCCCGAGTCGACCGTACGGCCGTCAGCGAAGACGCCCTCGAAGACCACCAGGCCGCCCGGCCGCAGCAGGCGCAACGATTCGGCGAGGTAGTCCGGGTACTCCAGCCGGTCCCCGTCGCAGAACACCAGGTCATAGCCCGCGTCGGCGAGGCGCGGCAGGACCTCCAGGGCACGGCCGGGGATGAACCGGGCCCGGTTGCTGGCGAAGCCGCAGCCGCGGAACGCCTGCCGGGCGAACTGCTGGTGGTCCGGCTCCGGGTCCACCGTCGTCAGCACCCCGTCCGGCCGCATCCCGTGCAGCAGATGAATGCCGGACACCCCGCAGCCGGTGCCGATCTCCGCGACCGCCTTCGCGTCC